>JAEUMD010000018.1 GCA_016793635.1 Hyphomicrobiaceae bacterium | reverse complement strand
GTAGGGCCTGTTCTCGTGCGGCTTGGCGGTTTTACGTTTCGACTGCCGAAGACAAAGCGCCTTTGCGTCTTCACTCGGCGCCTTTGCGAGAGAATGTTTCCCGCAAAGACGCCGAGTGCAGACGCAAAGGCACAAAGGCTTCTGCTATCTGGACTTACGTCGTCCTAAAGCGTGCCGTGGCCCCCGTCGAGGAAGAACTCCTTGAGCCGGCGGCAACGCGACGGATGCCGCAGCTTCGCAAGGGCCTTCCCCTCGATCTGTCGAATACGCTCACGAGTGACGTTGAAGTGACGGCCGACCTCTTCGAGCGTCCGCTCTTCGCCGTTGCTGTCGAGGCCGTATCGCAGACGCAGGATCTCGGCTTCACGCGGAGACAGCGTGGACAGCGCTTCCGAAGCAATGTCACGAAGGCTGTTGCGCATTACGGACGAAGACGGGCTTGCCGAGTTGCGGTCCTCGATGAGGCTCGCAATCGTGGCGTCGCCGTCGTCGCCGATCGGCGTCTCGAGCGAAATCGGATGCTGCGCGACCTTGAGGGCCTTGATGACCTTCCAGGCCTGCATGTCGAGCCGATGCGCAAGCTCCTCGGTCGAGGGCTCGCGACCCAGTTCCTGCACCATCAGACGCTGCGTACGCAGGATCTTGTTGATGACCTCGACCATGTGGACAGGAACGCGGATCGTGCGGCCCTGGTCCGCGATGGCGCGAGTCACGGCCTGGCGAATCCACCACGTCGCATACGTCGAGAACTTGTAGCCGCGGCGGTACTCGAACTTGTCGACTGCCTTCATGAGGCCGATGTTGCCCTCCTGGATGAGATCCAGGAACTGCAGGCCGCGGTTGGTATATTTCTTCGCGATCGAGATCACGAGGCGGAGGTTGGCTTCCACCATCTCCTTCTTGGCCTGCCGCGCCTCGCGCTCGCCCTTCTGCACCGCCTTCACGATGCGGCGATACTCGGTGATCTCGAGGCCCGTTTCCGTCGCGAGCTCGTGGATGTCCTTGCGGATCTGCGCGATGCCGGGCCGCTCGTTCTTGATGAGGTTCGACCACTTCTTGCCGTTCTCGGCCATGCGGTCGAGCCAGGTCTGGTCCAACTCGTTGCCGAAGTACTCGTCGATGAACTGCTGGCGCGGCACGCCGTAGCTGTCGGCGAGGCGCATCAGGCGTCCCTCGAGGCCCACAAGGCGGCGGTTGATCGAGTAGAGCTGCTCGACGAGGCTTTCGATACGCGCGTTGTTGAGCGAGAGGCTCTTCACGTCGGCGATGATCTCGTCACGCAGCTTCTCGTAGGCCTTCTGCTGCTGGCGCGAGCCGGATTCGCCCGCCACCTGCTGCTCCAGCTTCTTGTCCTGCTGCTTGCGCAGCTTCTTGTAGGTGCTGGCGATGTTGTCGAACGTCTCGAGTACCTTGGGCTTGAGCTCGGCTTCCATCGCGGCGAGCGAGAGCGCGTTCTCGAACTCGTCCTCGTCCTCGCCTTCGCCCTGGGCAGGCGGCGCGCCTTCCTCGGCGGCGGCTTCCTCTTCGCCCTCGCCGTCACCCGCGACCTGCGGCGGCGCCTTCGCCTCCGGGCCCTCGTAGGTGGCTTCGAGATCGATGATGTCGCGCAGCAGAATCTTGCCTTCGTTGAGCTCGTCCCGCCAGATGATGATGGCCTGGAAGGTGAGGGGGCTCTCGCAGAGGCCCGCGATCATGGCTTCGCGGCCGGCCTCGATGCGCTTGGCGATGGCGATTTCGCCCTCGCGCGACAGTAGCTCGACCGAGCCCATCTCACGCAGGTACATGCGCACGGGATCGTCGGTGCGCTCGCTCGGCTCGGCGCGCGTTTCGGAGCGCGTCGGCATCGCCTGCGTGGCGAGCGCGCGGCTCTCCTCGTCGTCGGGCAGCTCCTCCTCGCTGGCCTCGGCGGCTTCCTCGCCTTCCTCCGTCTCGACGACGTTGATGCCCATGTCGGAGAGCATCGCGTAGACGTCCTCGATCTGGTCGGAGGTGACCTCTTCCGACGGCATCACCGCGTTGAGCTCGTCGAGGGTGACGTAGCCGCGCGCCTTGGCCGTCTTCAGCAGCTTCTTGACCGAGGCATCTGAGAGGTCGAGCAGCGGACTGTCGCGCTCGGGGGACTCTGGGGCTTCCTCGGTCTTTGCGTTCGCCATGTTCGCTCTTTCTGAAAGTCGCCAATCTGGCTGATGTCTGCCCGATCAGGCCTGTACCGCCCCGTTCAGCGCGGTGAGAGAGGGTCCCACCGCAGATCAGGGCCGCGCACGCCGCTCGCTCGCGTCACTCGATCAAAGGTCTGTCGTCGTTACGTCCTGCCTCTGACACACCGGATCCGGAGCCCCGCGCCCGGCGTACGCCCCGTGCGGGTCTTCCTCCTTGCCGGCATTACGACCGATGACCGTCCGTCCCCGTCATCACGGCCGGCGTATCCTCGCCGATCTCGCTCTCGCCCGTGCCGATATCGTTGACGCACGCGATTTGGCGCTGGATCTCGCAGATGCGAGCCAACGCCGTCTCAGTTCCATCGCTCTGCCACTCCCGCTCCGCTGCGTCGAGGGCTCGTTTCAGATCGACGTGGCGCTCGTGGAGCGCGAGGGCATGGCGCCATCCGGCGGCCACATCGTCCCTCTCGGCGTCGGGCTCTGCGAACTTGTCGCTACGGTGCGTGATCGTGCGCTCGACCAGCTCGACGAGCCGGCCGGCGCCCTGGCGGTCCAATTGGGAGCGGAGTTCCGCCCTGTCAAGTGGAATATCGAGGGCGAGCGCAGATAGCAGCGCCTCCTTGAGCCGCTGCAACGGTTCTGAGACCAGCGTCAGACGGTCGACGACTTCCGCGTTCTCCTCGATGAGCCACGGGTGCGTCAGCAGCGTGCGCATGAGCAGCGCCTCCCGGTAAGGGGGGACGGCGGTACCACCGGCAACAAGCCCACTCCTCAGCAGGGCAGAGCTCGGCACCGCGTGAACCGCCTGGCCAGGGTCTGGTGGTGAGAAACGGCCGGTTCGCGGCCGGGCCTGGGCGCTGTAGCCGTTGGAGACGTAGGAGCGGGCACCTGTCGGGTAGCCGCGCGCGCCGCCGGAGCGCTGGGGCGGCTGGCCGGGAGCTGGGCGGGAAGCTCCCCAAACCTCATAGAGGCGGCGGCGAATATCGCGTTCATAGTGCGAGCGCACACCCTGGTCGGCGATCTGCCCGACCAGGGATTTGAGCTGCAACTCGAGGCGCGCGCGCCGTTCCGGTGTCGACCAATCGTCGGCGGCCCATTCGCGTTCAAACAGCACGTCGGCGAGGGGGCGGGCGTCGTCGAGCACGCGCGACATAGCCTCGCGGCCCTGCTGGCGGATCAGGTCGTCGGGGTCGAGACCATCGGGGAGAAAGGCAAAGCGTACGCTCTGACCGGGCATCAGGTGCGGCAGAACCGTATCTATGGCGCGATGGGCGGCTTTACGGCCGGCGCTGTCGCCGTCGAAGCAGAGGATCGGCTCGGCCGTCATGCGCCACATGAGCTTCACCTGGTCCTCGGTGAGTGCCGTGCCGAGCGGCGCCACCGCCTCGCCGAAGCCCGCCTCGTCGAGGGCGACGACGTCCATATAGCCCTCGACGGCGACGAGGCGGCCGCGGTCGTAGGCGAGGGGGCGGGCGTTGGCGGCGTTGAACAGCACATGGCCCTTGTGGAACAGTGGCGTTTCAGGCGAATTCAGGTACTTGGCAGGCTGATCGGGATCGAGCGCGCGGCCGCCGAAGGCGATGATCCGTCCCTTGAGATCGGTGATCGGGAAAGTGACGCGGTTGCGAAAGCGATCGTAGGCGACGGGGATGTCGTCGCCCGCGATCAGCATGCCCGAGGTCGCCATCTCGGCGGCGGTGAAGCCGGCCTTGGCGAGATGCTCCTTCAAGGCCGAGCGAGAATTGGGCGCGTAGCCGAGCCTGAAGCGCGAGATCGTCTCGGGCGCAAGCCCGCGCTTCGCCAGATAGCGGCGGGCCTCGGCACCAGCCGGCGTCTTTAACTGCCCCTCGAAATAGGCACAAGCTGCCTCGAGCAGGCGGAGGAGACGTTCACGCTCGTCGCCGCGCTCCATCTCGCGCTCACTGCGAACCGGCATGGCGACGCCTGCTTCACCCGCGAGCCGCTCGACGGCTTCCGGGAAGGCTAGCCCCTCGGTCTTCATCAAGAAGGTGAAGATGTCGCCGTGCTCCCCCGACGCGAAGCAGTGGTAGAAGCCTTTCTGATCGTTGACATAGAACGACGGTGTTTTCTCCGTCTTGAACGGAGAAAGGCCGACCCATTCGCGGCCCTTCTTCTTCAAGGCAACCTTGCGCGAGACGACGTGGCTGACCAGCAGCCGCGCGCGGATCTCGTCGAGAAGTTGCGGGGGAAAACGCATGGTGCAGTGACAACTCCAGGCTATCGCGCGATCGGCGGTGCACGAGGCTTCGCGCGCATCGGCGGAGGTCGAGATCCTCCGAGGCGCGCATCGGTCCAGCCAATAAAGTGATTCGCTGCGCGGCCGCGTTCACAACCTGTTCTCGCCCGTCGCCATACCCGCTATCCACAGGGCGGCCCGGATTGTTGGCGCTTGCGGCTGGCGACGCGCGCTCCGATCAAGCCAGCGCCCGCCGAGCCGCGACAGCGCGCAGGATGTCACCCTTGTCGATGCCCGTGCCCGGGCAGGTCTTGGGCGTCTGCGGCACCTCACGGTGGAACAGCAACGCCTGGACCGGCAGCCGGAAATGCCGCTGCACGATGTCGATGACGGCGACCACGGCGAAGCGCTGTGCGCCGTCCAGGAGATCATGGCCAACGTCGAAATTGCCGATCGCCTCGAACATGAAGGCCTGGGCGTTCATGTTGCAACCGACGCTCGCTGGAGTCTTGTTCCAATCGCGTCCGGTCCATATCGCGCCGTCCGGAGCGATCGAGACGTGCTGGGCGATGTCCTCGAAACCGCGCGACAGCGTGTGGAATCGCCACATGCCCTCGACGCTGTCGCGCCCGCGCCATTCGGCGTGTGAGGGATGGAACGTGTGGTGCATATCGACCCGAAAGACGGGTCTCGTCCAGGTATAGGCCGCGACCTCGTCGGCGAATTGCGCCACGCTCAGCTCGCGGAACGGTGGCGGCATGACGCGCTGGCCTCCTCGCAGATCGCCGAGTGGGAAAACTGCTACTTCAGCAGCTCCTTCACCATGCCGCTCGCCTTGCCGAAATCCATCACGCCGGGAAAGCGCTCCTTGAGCACGCCCATCACGCGGCCCATGTCTTTCAGCCCGCCGGCGCCGAGCTCGGCGATCGCCTTGGTGGCGGCGTCCTTGATTTCCGCCTCGCTCATCTGCTTCGGCAGGAACTCCTCGATGATCGCGATTTCGGCCGCCTCCTGCTCGGCAAGCTCGGCGCGGCCGCCCTGGGTGTAGACCTCGATGGAATCGCGGCGCTGGCGGATCATTTTCTGCAGGAGCTGGAGAATTTCAGCGTCGTCGATGCGGTCGCGGCCGGTAGCGTGCCCCTTCTCGTCGACGCGCGCGGCAATATCGCGGTCCTTGATGGCGGCCGAGACGAGGCGGAGCGTCGAAAGGCGGCGCTTGTCGCCGGACTTCATGGCGTCCTTGGTGGCTTGCTGGATGCGGTCGCGCATGGCGTATCTCCTGGCGTGGGCCCACGGCGGGCACACCCTATGTTCGGGCGACTGGTTTATGCTGACTGAGTGCGAGCGGCAACCACTTGACGCATATGCGCTGCAATCCGCAGGTCCGGCGCGGCGGTACCGTCGTATACCGTGACAATGGCGCGGGTGACGCACGGATTGACCGGGATGGACGCATCTTCTAAATCGTCTCGCAAACGCGAGCGGCCAGCGTGGCGCACGCAGACCGCCCCGAACCGTCGCCGCGCGGCGGAAAACGGGGGTTGCGAGCGGGCCATGGGGCACGCACTGGAGCATCGATGACCGACATCGCCAATCTGAGAGAGCCGCCGCCCTGGACGGAGGCCGTTACGACTGCGCGCCTCGTGCTCGCCGATGGCACCGTCATCGAGGGGCGCGGTCTCGGCGCGACCGGCTCGGCGGTGGGCGAGGTCTGTTTCAACACGGCGATGACGGGCTACCAGGAGATCCTGACGGACCCATCCTACGCCGGTCAGATCATCACGTTCACCTTCCCGCACATCGGCAACGTCGGAAGCAACCTCGAGGATACGGAAACATCCAACCTCGCGGCGCTCTCGGGCGTGCGCGGCGCCGTGCTCCGGGCCGACATCACCAATCCCTCGAACTATCGCGCGGTGGAGCACTTCGACCAGTGGCTCAAGGCGCGTGGCATCGTCGCCATCGCCGGCATCGACACCCGGGCGCTGACCGCGCGCATTCGCGAGAAGGGCATGCCGAACGCGGTGATCGCGCACGAGCCGTCGGGCCGGTTCGACGTCGAGGCGCTGAAGCGTGAAGCTGCGGCGTGGCCGGGCCTGCTTGGTCTCGACCTCGTGCCTGAGGTGACGAGCGGGCAGAGTTACTCCTGGGACGAGGCGCTGTGGAAATGGGGCGCGGGGTACTCGCGCAAGCCGGACGGCGAATTCCACGTGGTCGCGCTCGATTTCGGCCTCAAGCGCAATATCCTGCGCTGCCTGGTTTCCGCCGGGTGCAAGGTCACGGTCGTTCCGGCGACGACGACCGCGGACGACGTCATGGCGCGCAAGCCTGATGGCGTCTTCCTCTCGAATGGCCCAGGCGATCCCGCCGCCACGGGCATCTATGCGGTGCCCGAGATCAAGAAGCTGATCGATACCGGGGTGCCGATGTTCGGGATCTGCCTTGGTCACCAGATGCTTGCGCTGGCGGCCGGCGGCAAGACGCGCAAGATGCACCAGGGGCATCACGGCGCCAACCACCCGGTCAAGGACCATACGACCGCCAAGGTCGAGATCGTTTCCATGAACCATGGCTTCACGGTCGATCGCGATACGCTGCCGGCGGGGGTCGAGGAGACCCACGTCTCGCTGTTCGACGGCACCAACTGCGGTATCCGTCTCGCCGGCAAGCCGGTGTTCTCCGTACAGCACCATCCCGAGGCATCGCCGGGCCCGCAGGACAGCCATTACCTCTTCCGCCGCTTCGTCAACCACATGCGCGTCGCCAGCGGCCGCCAGCCGGAGCCGGAGCGTTGAGCAGCGAGATCGAGGGAGTGACGGTCATGGTTCCATCCCATTTCGGGAGCCTCGGCCGTTTTCCTCGTCTGCGCGCTGCTCTCGTGACCGCAGTCCTTGCCGCGGGCCTCGCCACCGCAGGTCTTCGCGCCGCGACCGCCGATAACCGCGACGTGCCACCGATGCCCATCGACTGGCGCTCGGGCGAGCAGCGCGACCACCCGCTGGCGGGCAAGATCTGGTCGCGGGCAACGAATGCTCTCGTCTCGGCGCAGGACTACGGCATGGCGCTCGCCAAGTCGCGCTTCATTCTACTCGGCGAGAACCACGACAACGCCGACCATCACGAGCTCCAGGCGTGGGCGATCCGCACCATCGCGAAGCTGCGCGGGGCGCGGATCGTCGAGGGCGCGCCGCAGGCGGATACGATCGCCATGGAGATGTTGAGCCCCGAGCAACAGGTGACGCTCGACCGCTTCTACGGCCGCAACGCCAAGGTGCCGCGCCAGCGCGATGCCGCCGACTTCGGCCGCATGCTCAAGTGGGAGACGCTCGGCTGGCCGGACTACAAACTCTACGAGCCGATCGTCGCTGCCGCGCTCGACGCGCGCCTGGTCATCGTCCCGGCGAACCCTTCGCGCGACGAGACGCGAAAGATCGGACGTGAGGGGCTCGGCGGGGTCGACGCGGCCGAGGCGGCGCGTCTCGCCATCGATAAACCGCTCGCCGCTACGGACCAGGCGTCACTCGTCGCCGAGATCGCCAAGAGCCACTGCGACATGCTTCCGGCTGCGGCGCTCGGGAACATGACGCTGGTTCAACGTTTGCGCGATGCGCGCATGGCCGACGCGATGCTGGAGGCGGGGACCTACAAGGGCTCGATCCTGATCGCCGGTAACGGCCATGTGCGTGAGGATCGCGGCGTGCCGTGGTACATGACCCGCCGAGGCATAGCGGAGGGCGAGATCACCAGTGTCATGCACGTCGAGGTGAGCGGCGATCTGACGAGCCTCGGCGACTACGTCGCGGGCGAGGCGCGGCCGATGGCCGACTACATCGTCTTCACGCCGCGGCAGCCGCGCGCGGATTCGTGCGAGGAGATGCGCCGGCAGGTCGGCGAGATGAAGGCGCGCAAGGGGGGATAAGGTGCGTCCGCTTCCATCGAAAGCGAGAACCGCGCCTTGAACTTGGGAAACCGGAGCCAACGTTTGCCCGTCGCTCCAAGAGCGGCACATCCGGGTGAACTCCGGGCGCGGCAGGCAGCACGTTCAACGATAACAACACCATCGCGACACGCGACATGGAAACGAGGACAGAGATGGGGAAGCGCGCAACTCTTGCGGTGACGGCATTGGCGTTCCTGGCGCCGACGGTGGCGCTGGCCGCCGACGACTGCAACGAAGCGGTCGTTCAGGCTTTCGGCAAACAGCACGCTGCCAAGGCGTTCCGCTTCGCCGCCGCGATGCCGTCCGAGGGTGGCGTCACCCGCATGACGATCGATTACGTGCGTCCCGACCGCATGCACCAGAAGGTCGAGGCTCCAGGCCAGCCGGCTCCGGTGGAAACCATCGCCATTGGCCGCTGGGCATGGGGCACGCAGGGCGGCGGCTGGGAGGAGCTCCAGCCGCAGTTCGCCCAATCCGTGGTGTCGCACGTGCACGAGGCCCTGATCGCGCCGCCAAAGCTCACCGGCACGTTCGCCTGCCAAGGTAAGACGACGCTGGACGGCGCCGAGGTGCTGGCCTACCGCACCGTCGCCCGCGCGGGCGCTGCGGCCGAGGGCTCCGCGCCGGCGGAGCCCGAACTGACGCGCACCATCCTCGTCGATCCGGCGAGCGGCCTTCCCGTCGGCAATATCGTCGCCGAGAGTGGAGCGGAAGGTAAGCCGGCCGTGTTCGACGGCCGCTACAGCTACCCCAATGACCTCGTCATCGAGGCGCCGATCGGGGCGCCGAAGTAACGGTTGCAACCGCCGGCCCCCGCATTCCGGCGGCAAACACGCACAACAAGAGCTCGGAGAGACGAGATGAGCCTACGCCAGTCCCTCGCGCCCGCCACCGCGCTGATCGCCGCCTTTGTGCTGGCCGGTCCTGCCGCCGCCGCCGATTGCAGCAAGGAGGTCACCGACGCCCTCGCCAAGCAGCGCAGCGTTTCCGCCATGCGCCAGCACACCCGCATGATCACCGAGCGGGGGCCTGTCGACATGACGGTGGACGTGCTGTTCCCGGACCGCATGCACCAGCGCGTCAAGGCGCTGATCGATCCTGGCGCGACCGAGACGATTTTGATCGGCAACCGTGCCTGGGTTTCGAACGGCTCGAGCTGGCAGGTGCTGCCGGCGGAAGAGGCGCTCGACCTCTCCGAAGAGTTCCAGAAGAACGTCGTCGAGGTGCCGAAGCAGACCAACCGGTACGAGTGTGACGGCAAGGTTCAGGTCGACGGCCGCGAGTTGCTCGCCTACCGCGCGGTGCCGGAGAAGGGGCCCGGCTCGGGGACCATCGGCATCACCTATGTCGATCCGGTCACGGGGCTGCCGGTGCGCACGGTGATGTCGACCGCGGAGAAGCCGGACCGGCCGTTCTTCAAACAGGACATCACCTACACCCCAGATATCAAGATCGAGCCGCCACAGACCGGCAATTGACAGCCGAGCAGGTGCAACGCCGCTCTCTCCACGCTCGGAGCTACATGTGCTCAGTCCGTTAAGAGCCGACGCGCCGCAACTCGCGCGCGTGTGGCTCGGGTAAGAGATCGAGCGCACTCGCCAGCGCGGAGGAGCGGATTTCCTCTGCGAGCGCCGGATCGGCGACGGTATTGGCCAAGGTCATGCCGCCGACGCAGAGGGCGGCGAGCGCGAGGGCCTTCTGACGCCCTGCCGCCTCGTTCCCCAGGCCGCGTTCGAACAGCCCGGCCATTGCACTGAACACGTTCTGATAAGCCGTGCGCACCGTCGGGCTGGCGCGGGCGACATCCGATGGAAGCGCGAACAGCGCGCAGTGCTCCTCGGTCCTCTCGAGGTGCTGGCGCGACAGATAGGCTTCGATCAGCCGGCGCATGAGGGCGTCCGCCGATTGGTTCGGGTCGGTGGGCTTGCCGGAAATGCGTGCCACGGGATCGCAGGTCAGAGCGATCGATATGGCTTCCGCATAGAGCTCGTCCTTGGTCTTGAAGTGGTGGTAGAAGCCGCCACGGGTGAGGCCCGCACCCGCCATGATCTCGTCGATCGAGACTTCGTTGAAGCCCTTGCGGTTGAAGAGACGGCGCGCGCTTTCAACAATCCGGCGTCGCGTCTCCGCGACATGATCCGCAGCATAGGGCATCGGCACAATCCTCGTACTCATCGTGCTCATTGCAGTCGCTGGCCCGACACGCGGACGAAGCAGAGCGCTGCATGATCGACGGGGCCGCTTACAGGTCCCCTCCGCCGGACGATGCTTAGCAGCTCTCAGAATATGTTCTTGAACATAATATGCCGCCCGGCAGGCTCTCCCGTGCCCGACATGGCCACAGCACGGAAGGAAACTCCTGTATGCAACTCTATTATTTCGAAGTGGGAAACTCCCGAAAACCTTGCGCCGTCGCGCGCTATCTCGAACTCCCGGTCGAGTTCCGGCGCATCGACCTCGCCAAAGGCGAGAACAAGTCGCCGCAGTTTCTTGCCATCAACCCTAACGGAAAGGTGCCGACCCTCGTTGATGGGGATGTCCGCATGTGGGAATCGCACGCGATCATGGCCCACCTGGCACGCAAGGCGGGCTCGCCGCTTTGGCCTTCGGACGCCGCGGCCCAGATCGAGGTGATGCGTTGGCTGCTTTGGGACACGGCGCATTTCTCGCGTCACGCGGGCCGGCTTTTCTGGGAACATTTCGTCAAACAGGCCTTCGGTCTCGGCGAAGCAAGCGCCGCCGAGGTCAAGGATGCTACGTCGTTCTTCCGGCAGTTCGCCGGCGTGCTCGATCAGCATCTCGCCGACCGGACCTATGTCGTCGGCGACCAGTTGACGATCGCCGATTTCGGTATCGGCTGCTTCTTGCCTGATGCCGGCGTGGCGAAGTTGCCTCTCGACGACTTCCCGCACATTCAGCGCTGGCATGACAATTTGATGCACCTCCCGGCCTGGCGCGAGCCCTGGCCCGAAGCGCGCAAAGCGGCCTGACGGCGGCGCCGGACGCGGGGCATTCCGCGTCCGGGCGGCAATTCCCGCTTTCCCGCTTGCCGGCATGCACGCATCCCTATAGCCAAGGGCCGTCCGCTCCTCTAGAAGACGGCCCCGACATGCCGAAAAGAACAGACATCCAGTCCATCCTCATCATCGGCGCCGGCCCCATCGTCATCGGGCAGGCCTGCGAGTTCGATTATTCCGGCACCCAGGCTTGCAAGGCCCTCAAGGCCGAAGGCTATCGGATCGTGCTGGTGAACTCCAATCCGGCGACGATCATGACGGACCCGGAGATCGCCGACGCGACCTACGTCGAGCCGATCACGCCCGAGGTGGTCGCCAAGATCATCGCCAAGGAGCGAGCCGAGCGCCCAGCCGACAAGCTGGTCGTGCTGCCGACGATGGGTGGCCAGACCGCGCTCAACACCGCGCTGGCGCTGGACCGCGACGGTACGCTCGCCCGTTACGGCGTCGAACTGATCGGTGCCAATGCGCTGGCGATCGACAAGGCGGAGGACCGGCGCCTGTTCCGCGAGGCGATGGACCGCATCGGGCTCGAGAGCCCGCGTGCGGCGATCGCGTCGTCGCCCGAGATCCGCAATGCGGAAGGCTTCGTCGTCAATTACGACCGTGAGGCAGGCTTCCTCGAGGCCATGCGCCAGCTCGACGCGGTCGGTCTCCCCGCTATCATCCGTCCGGCCTTCACGCTCGGCGGCACGGGTGGCGGCGTGGCCTACAACCGCGAGGAGTTCGAGCAGATCGCCCGTTCGGGCATCGACGCTTCTCCGGTCGGCCAGATCCTTATCGACGAAAGCCTGCTCGGCTGGAAGGAGTACGAGATGGAGGTGGTCCGCGACAAAGCGGACAACTGCATCATCGTGTGCTCGATCGAGAACATCGATCCGATGGGCGTCCACACGGGCGATTCCATCACTGTCGCGCCAGCGCTGACGCTGACCGACAAGGAATACCAGATCATGCGTGACGCCTCGATCGCGGTGCTACGCGAGATCGGCGTCGAAACGGGCGGCTCGAACGTGCAGTTCGCCGTCAATCCAGACGACGGGCGCCTCGTCGTCATCGAGATGAATCCGCGCGTGTCGCGCTCGTCCGCGCTCGCGTCGAAAGCGACGGGCTTCCCCATCGCCAAGGTCGCTGCGCGCCTCGCCGTCGGCTACACGCTCGACGAACTCGAGAACGACATTACCGGTGGTGCCACGCCGGCCTCGTTCGAGCCGACCATCGACTACGTCGTCACCAAGATTCCGCGCTTCGCTTTCGAGAAATTTCCCGGCGCCGACGCCACGCTGACGACCGCTATGAAGTCGGTTGGCGAGGCAATGGCGATCGGTCGCACATTCGCCGAGAGCCTGCAGAAGGCGCTCCGTTCGATGGAGACGGGGCTGACCGGCCTCGACGACATGGTGTTCGACGGGCTCGGTCAAGGCGACGACAAGAACGTCATCCGCGCGGCGCTGTCGCGCCCGACGCCCGACCGCATTCTCAAGGTCGCGCAGGCGATGCGCCTCGGCGTCGATCACGAGCAGATCCACGCCTCCTGCAAGTACGACCCCTGGTTCCTCGAGCGCATTCAGGAGATCGTCGACGCGGAATCGCGCGTGAAGGCGCACGGCCTGCCGAAGACCGCCGGCAACTTCCGTTTTCTCAAGGCAATGGGCTTCTCGGACGCGCGCCTCGCACGGTTGGCCGGGATCGATGAGGCCGAGGTCGCGGCACGCCGCCGCGCGCTCGACGTGCGCCCCGTGTTCAAGCGCATCGACACCTGCGCCGCGGAGTTCGCCTCGCCGACCGCCTACATGTATTCGACCTACGAGAGCGGCCTCACTGGTGCGCCCGAGTGCGAGTCGCGCCCGACAGCGCGCGACAAGATCGTCATTCTCGGCGGCGGGCCGAACCGCATCGGCCAGGGCATCGAATTCGACTATTGCTGCTGCCACGCCTGCTTCTCGCTGACGAAGGCCGGCTTCGAGACCATCATGGTCAACTGCAACCCGGAGACGGTCTCGACCGATTACGACACGTCCGACCGGCTCTATTTCGAGCCGCTGACAGCGGAGGACGTGCTCGAGATCATCACGGCGGAACAGCGGTCCGGCACGCTCAAGGGCGTAATCGTGCAGTTCGGCGGGCAGACGCCGCTGAAGCTCGCCGCCGCGCTCGAGGCCGCCGGCGTGCCGATCCTCGGCACCTCGCCGGACGCCATCGACCTCGCCGAGGATCGCGACCGGTTCAAGTCGCTGATCGACCGGCTCGGTTTGAAGCAGCCGAAGAGCGGCATCGCCCGCTCGCCCGGCGAAGCGCGCGCCGTCGCCGACGAGATCGGCTATCCCGTGGTCATTCGCCCGTCGTACGTGCTCGGCGGACGCGGCATGGAGATCGTTCACGACGGTGGCGAGATCGACCGCTATGTGGCGCGCCTCTCCGCGACCCTCGACAAGCCGTCCGAACTCATCGTCTCGGCGAAACGGCCGCTGCTGATCGACAGCTATTTGACCAATGCCGTTGAAGTGGACGTGGATTGCCTCTCCGACCGCAAGGACGTGTTCGTCGCCGGCATCATGGAGCACATCGAGGAAGCGGGCATCCATTCCGGTGACAGCGCCTGCTCGCTGCCACCCCATTCGCTGTCGCAGGAACTGATCGACGAGCTGACGCGGCAGACGAAGGAGCTGGCACTCGCGCTGGATGTCGTCGGCCTGATGAACGTGCAGTACGCGATCAAGGACGGCGAGGTGTTCATTCTCGAGGTCAACCCGCGCGCCTCACGCACGGTGCCGTTCGTCGCCAAGGTGATCGGCACGCCGGTCGCGTCGATCGCGGCGCAGGTGATGGCGGGCAGGGCATTGGCGTCGTTCGGCCTCAGCCCGGTGAAGCTCGACCATATCGCAGTGAAGGAAGCGGTGTTTCCGTTCGCACGGTTCCCGGGCGTCGATCCGGTGCTCGGGCCGGAGATGCGCTCGACCGGCGAGGTCATGGGTATCGACCGTGACTTCGGCATGGCGTTCGGCAAGAGCCAGCTTGGCGCCGGCCAGAAGCTGCCGACCACCGGCACCGTGTTCATCTCGGTGAAGGACGAGGACAAGGGTCCGGTGATTGCTCCGATCAAGGATCTCCAGGCGATGGGCTTCAAGATCATCGCCACGCGGGGGACCGCACGGTACCTGAATGCCAACGGCGTTCAATGTGGTGTCGTCAACAAGGTTCTGGAAGGCCGGCCGCATGTCGTCGACATCATGAAGAACGGGCAGGTCGCGCTCGTCTTCAATACCACCGAGGGGGCCAAGGCGCTGGTCGACAGCAAGGACATCCGCCGGACCGCCTTGCTCAACCACATCCCTTACTATACGACGCTGGCCGGTGCGGTGGCCGTCACCCGTGCGATCAAGGCCCTCAAGGCTGGCCGGATTCAAGTGGCGCCGTTGCAGAGTTACGTCGGAACCTGATCTTGTCCGCAGACTGAGCGGTCGCGCCGCCGCTCAGCCGGGGAGCGATACTCCTCAATCGTTGCGGGACGCCTTGCCGGGCGCTTATCATGATCGTTCCAGGGCGCGCCGGACCTCGGTCCGCGCGCCGCTTCATGTGATGAACAGAGTTTGTCAAACACGGTGCCGGCAGATCTGCCGGGCCGACTTGGAGACATTAGCGATGTCGATGGAACGGGTTCCGATGACGACCGAGGGGTACAAGCGGCTCGAGGCCGAGCTGCACCGCCTCAAATCGGAGGAGCGCCCGCGCATCATCCAGGCGATCTCCGAGGCCCGTGCGCATGGCGACCTGTCGGAGAATGCCGAATACCACTCGGCCAAGGAGGCTCAAGGCCTGAACGAGGCGAAGGTCGCCGACCTCGAGGACAAGCTTTCGCGCGCCGACGTCGTCGATCCTGGCCAGCTCTCGGGAACTACGGTCAAATTCGGCGCCACCGTCACGCTGGTCGACGAGGATACCGACGACAAGGTCAAGTACCAGATCGTCGGCGACTTCGAGGCCAACCTCAAGGAGGGCAAGATCTCGATTTCCTCGCCCATCGCCCGCGCGCTGATCGGCAAGTCGAAGGGGGACAGCGTCGAGGTGACCACGCCCAAGGGGTCGCGCTCTTTCGAGGTCTTGAAGATCGAGTGGCGCTAGGCCGACCTTCGGGGAGCGGCGACGGCTGCAGATATGGACTGCGGCTCCGCCCTGCTCGGGCTGAACTCGGACCGCGCCCAGATCAGCGGCTCCGTTGCAGATACGGCGACCGGCAGCTGTCCGGAGACCGAGGATCGTGGTGCTCGGGCTCCCGACTGCCGACGACGACGGTAACGGTGCGCTTGTTCCGTTACGTAAGGGCGCAGGGGTTCGCGATGCCTGTCTGTCGACACCGGCTGTCCACCCGCACCGATCAGGGCGTGGGGAGCCGCAGGCGTCACCTGCCGGGCAACTGGAGCGCTATTCGATCAGACGGAGCCGCAAGCGGCTCCCTTGAGCGGATGAAAGCGCTCCAGCACCAGCTGTCCAGAGCATCTGGATCCGACTGCTCACCGCCACCGCGATTCCGTGCGGTCGGATGATGCTCCGGGTGGGGCGATCAGTTGAGAGGTGAAGCGCGACGCGCGCTCATCTAAGCGTCATTCGCGCCCACGGTTCATGTTCGAGCATACTCTTGGCGAATCTGATGGATCGCGTTCGCGCCTCCAAGAAGTTGATCGAAGTCTAGCAATGGGCGGGGGCGCCAATGAGCGAGAGCGTCTCCGACCAATCTGCGGCACAGGCGAGCCCCCCGGAACCTTCGGCGTTCGCGCTGTCCTACATGGGCTTTCGCCTCTACTGGGCGGCGCGGTTCCTGACCGCCTTCGCGATCCAGGTGCTGAGCGTCTCCGTGGCTTGGCGCATCTACGACATCACCCGTGATCCGTTCCTGCTCGGCCTCGTCGGACTGGTGCAGTTCACCCCGTCGCTGCTGCTCGTTCTGGTCACGGGCACCGTTGCCGATCGCTTCAACCGGCGCCGCATCATGGCGACGTGTCTGGCGATCGAGGCTGCGTGTGCGCTGGTGTTGCTGTTCATGCTGACGGGTTCGGACGCGGCGGCGGGGCGGATCTGGCCGGTGTTCGTCGTGCTCGCGGTGTTCGGCATCGCGCGGGCCTTCATGGGGCCGGTAATTCAGTCGCTGGTCGCCAATCTAGTGCCACCGATCGCGCTGCCGAGCGCGGTAGCTTTCAATTCGTCGAGCTTCCAGCTCGCCTCAATCGCGGGGCCGGTGGCGGGCGGCCTTCTCTATGGCGTTTCCCCGGTCGTCGCCTATGCCACGGCGGTATGCTTCTTCGTCGCCGCGTCGGCGATGACACTTGCCATCCCCAGGCCCACACGCCGCACCATGCCACCGCCGGTCACGACCGACAGCCTGCTCGCCGGGTTCCGCTTCATCTGGAGCAACCCCATCGTGCTTGGCGGCATGTCGCTCGATCTCGTCGCTGTGTTGCTGGGCGGCGCCACGGCGTTGCTGCCGGTCTTCGCGCGTGACGTGCTCGAAACCGGGCCGTGGGGGCTTGGTGCGCTGCGATCGGCGGCGGGACTTGGAGCGCTGTCCGTCTCGATCTGGTTGATGCGGCGGCCGATCCGCGACCATGCGGGACGAGCGATGCTCTCCGCCGTCGTGCTGTTCGGCATCGCCATCACGGTGTTTGGAATGTCGAAGTCGGTGTGGCTCTCGGTCGGCGCACTGGCCGTAATGGGCGGTGCCGACATGATCAGCGTTTTCGTGCGCCAGACGCTCATCCAGCTGCACACGCCCGACGAGGTGCGCGGCAGGGTCAGCGCCGTCAACATGACGTTTATTGGCGCCTCGAACGAGCTCGGCGAGTTCCGCGCCGGCAGCATGGCGGCGCTGATCGGCGCGGTGCCGGCGGTCATCATCGGCGGCATGGGCACCGTCGCCGCGGCCCTCGTCTGGTCGCGGCTCTTTCCGGAGCTTGCGTCCGTGCGCCGGCTCGACCGCATCGCGATCGACAAGGGCAATGGCTCAGGTTGAGAGTAAGCGGCGCCAGCAATCAGCCGCGCATCGGTACGCCCGGCTCGCGTTTCGTGCGGCGGATGGTGAGGTGGGTTTTGACGCTGGCGACGTTCGGGGCGGCGGTCAGCTCGTCGAGCACGAACGCCTGGAAACCGGCGAGATCGGGGGCGACGCACTTCAGCATGTAATCGCTCTCGCCCGACAGCATGTAGGCTTCGCGCACCGAAGGCCAGCCGATCACGCGGTTCTCGAATGCCCTGAGGTCGGCCTCGGCCTGATTATGCAAGCCGACCATGGCGAACGCAGTCAGCGTGAAGCCGAGTGCCGGCTCGTCGAGAAGTACAGTGTAGCCGGAGATCAGGCCCGCATCCTCGAGGGCGCGGACGCGGCGCAGGCAGGGCGGCGGCGACAGGCCGACTCGGCTCGCCAGGGCGACGTTGGTGATGCGCGCATCTGCTTGCAGCTCGCGCAGGATGCGCCAATCTATTGCGTCGAGGCGTACGCGCATTGCCGTTATGATTTCCGAATCGGGCCGAAGGCTGATGAAAACGAGCCGCGCCGAGAAGGGTCAGCGAGGGGAGAGTGGCAAGCGTTGCTTAGCGCTGCACCGACGTCGCCCCCGTTATGACAGCGTCGGACGCAACAAATCAACTCTTGCGGCGTTGTAAAGTTTGCGAGAATTGCGTCCGGGCAAGGCGAGCAAGCGAGGCCATGACGGGTCAGACGAGGGACGAACTGGTGGAGACCGCCGAGCCGGGTTTGGGGCAAACGCTGACAGGTCCGCTCGCGGGGCGTCCGGCGTGGTTGGTGACGGACGGGAAAGCCGGGCACGAGGCGCAGGCGGAGGGCGTCGCGGTGGCCCTGGGGCTTCGCTATTCGTGGATGCGCGTTTCGCCAACCGGCCTTGCGCGGCTTCTTGCGCCGTGGGGGCCGGCCGGCCGCGGCTTCCGTCCGGAGCCGCCTTGGCCAGCCATCGTCATCGGCGTCGGGCGGACCGCCATCCCCGCCCTGCGTGAGGTGCGTCGCCGCGCTGGGCTATCGACATTCTCTGTCGTCCTGCAGGACCCGCGCACCAGCGCGAACGTCGCCGACCTCATCTGGGTGCCGGAGCACGATCGCCGCCGCGGCCGCAACGTCATGGCGACGCTGACGCCGCCGAACCGTTTCAGCGCGGAGGTTCTGGAGGCGGCTCGCGCAGCGCCACAGTCCGACATCGCCACGTTGCCAAGCCCGCTGGTGATGCTGGCGATCGGCGGAGTCTCAAAGGTCTGGCGCTATACGGGTGACGACATCGCCCGGCTCGCGGCCGCCGTCACCGCGCTCGCCGCCCAGGGAGCATCGTTCCTGGTCACCCCCTCGCGTAGGACTCCCCCAGCCGTTGTCGATGCGGTCGCCTCCGCACTCGCGCCGTTTCCCCATCTCATCTGGCGGGGCGAGGGTGAGAACCCGTATCTGCGATATCTCGCCTGTGCCGATGCCATCGTCGTCACCGCCGACAGCGTGTCGATGACAGGTGAGGCCGTGAGCACCGGACGCCCGGTCTACGTGTTCCGACCGTCCGGCGGCAGCGACAAGTTTCGACGCTTCCACGACGCGCTCGTTTCCGTGGGCGTGACGCGCCCGCTCGAACCAGCGACCGTGCTCGACGTCGCCTGGAGCTATCCTCCCCTGCGTTCCGCCGAGATGATCGCACGCGAGATCGAGCGGAGGTGGGCGAGCCGCGCCCGCTTCCTCGGTCCCGCCATGCACGGCCACTGACATGAAGAGCACGGGCGCAAATGCGCCGCTCGGATCGGAGGAGGATGCGTTCGCGGAGGCTGGGACTGGCTCCGGCTTCTCAGGCGAGGTCGCGGCCGGCGGAACGCTTCGGCGCAAACCAGGAGTCAGCCAGCCCGGGCTTTGGCGCTCGATCTGGCTCGCGCTGGAGATCGTGCTTCTCTATCTTGTCGTACCGATCGGCCTCATCCATGTCGTTCTGAGCTATCGCCTGCCGCTTTTTACCGTACTGCCGCCGATGCTCGCGACGTTCGTCACCATCCTTCTGCTCGACCGCGGCTTTTCCTTGCGTCGGGAGCTGGGCCGTGGCGTGCGTCTGCGGACCCTCCTCTCAATCCTCGCGTCATTCGCTATTGCCGGCAGCGCCATCGCCTACGCGGTTTCGGAGCTGATGCCGCGGCACTTCCTCAACATGATGATGGAACGGCGTGAGGTGTGGGAGCGCGTCATGTTGCTCTACCCGTTCCTGTCCGTCGTGCCCCAGGAGATTGCCTACCGAACATTCTTCTTCCATCGCTATGGCCCTTTATTCCGCGACAATAGCGTGGCGCTGATCGTCATCAACGGACTGCTGTTCGGTTTTGGCCATGTCCTGTTCGCCAACTGGCTCGCGGTCGCCGGAACGTTCGTCACGGGCATGCTGTTCGCGTGGCGTTATCATGCGAACCGCTCGTTCTGGGCGGTCTGGATCGAGCATACGCTGTGGGGTTGGCTCGTTTTCACGGTTGGCCTCGGCGGCTTCTTCTTCACGGGAGTGTCGAACCTGCGGTGAGAGGTGGCCGGGCAGCGGGAATCCTCTGCTCCAGATCAATCCAGAGCGCGCCAATTCATCTCAGCGGCACAATACGCGATTGCGGAGAATCCGGCCGAGGGTCTTGCTCGCGCGACAACACGCAAGCAGGAGAACCTGTCATGAGCATCAACGTTCGCAACGTCACGCCGCTGCAAGTCGTCGACGACATGGAGGCCGCCGCCGCGGCGTTCGCGGCCCTCGGCTTCGTTCCCGTCTCGACCGGAATGAGCTGTCCGTGCACGAGCTGGCAGGCCGACAATGGCTCGTCCGTCGTCGTCACGGCGCGCGCGCTCATCGCGCAGGAGTTCGGCGAAGAGATCGCGGCACAGGTTGCCAACCGAGCGCTGTCCTATGTGTTCGTCGAGTCCCTGCCGGATACGATGGAGGATCTCGGCGAAGGCGTGCGGACCCTGGCCCAGACCGTGACGAGCTACGGCACCGTCGAGGCGATCGTCGAGACGGCCGGCGGTATGATGATCATTGCCGAGCGGCTGGAAGGTTGAGCGCCAGCATCGGCGTTTGGGGCAGGCGCGACGATGCCTTGTGCCGTCATGCCTGCGCCAGCCAGTCCTCCAGGATGTCGGTCAAGCCGTCGAGCGGGCGATAGCCCGAAGTGACGAGAGCATAGCCCGATTGAGGATCGCCCGCGAAGATGGTGGGGAAGCCTTTGACGCCCGACGAGCGCGCAATCTCGAAGTCGCGCTGCGTCGCGCGACGCGCTTCCTCCGTAGCGAGCGCGGCGCTGAACTGGGCCGCGTCCATGCCGTGATCCGCGGCGAGGCTGGCGAGCGTGGCTGCGTCCGTCACGTCACGGTTCTCCGCGTAGAACGCGCGCTGAATGCTGGTGAAATATGAGAGCGCGAGGCGCGGATTGAGAAGAGCTGCGACGACTGCTGCGCGGTCGGCCGGCTCGGTGTCGTAGACGAAGTTCTTGCGCTCGAAGAACGCGAAGTCGAAGGGCTGTCCGGTTCGCTCGGCGACATGCTCCCAATGGGTGCGGATCTCGCGTTTCATGGCGTCCGACATCGGCGATGTCGTGCCGGGGCGGAGCCCGCCGACGACGAGCGTGATCGGCAGGCGCTCGCCGAAATGCTCTGCGATCGCCGAGATCACGGGCGCGAAGCCCCAGCACCACGAACACATCGGGTCGGCGAAATAGACGAGGTGGCGGGCGGATTCGGGTTCTTGAGTCATGGGGCGACCATCGCAGTTGCGAAGCGGCCTGGGAAGTGCTGGCCGCCGTGCGGCGCACGCGGGCGGTGGACAGACGCGAGGGTTGCAAGCCGTTGACCTCGCGACCAGGGAGGCAAAGGAAGGGCTATCGCCGGCCGCGGTCCTCCATCATGTCGAGCTGCATTTGCTGGATTTCGAGCAGCCTCTGCCATTGCTTGCTCGTCAGGTGGTCGATCTTCTCGTGCAGATGACGGATCTCGAGCTCGGCCTTGAGGTTGACCTGATAGTCGTTGAGGGCACGCAGACGGTCCTTTGCCTCCTGCCGCTGCTGGCTCATCATGATGATCGGCGCCTGGATCGCCGCGAGGCATGAGAGAACGAGGTTCAGCAGGATGAACGG
Organism: Hyphomicrobiaceae bacterium; assembly: GCA_016793635.1. Taxonomy (GTDB): domain Bacteria; phylum Pseudomonadota; class Alphaproteobacteria; order Rhizobiales; family Hyphomicrobiaceae; genus JAEUMD01. The sequence continues at coordinate 169,252 of JAEUMD010000018.1, read as the reverse complement.
ATAGGGGTCGAAGGCCTGGCCGCCCTCCGCGATATTGAGCACGATCCAACTGCCGAGGACCGCGGCGAACAGCACGATGAACGTCCAGCTTCCGCCGAAGCTCGCCATGCGATCCGACAGGCGCTCGCCGAAGGTCCGCTGGCTCGCGAACTGGTTCTGCACGTTGGCGACGAGCGACGCCTCGCGCGACATGCTCTCGGCCACCGCGCGGTCGAGTTCGTCGATTTCGCCGTGCTCCTTGAGCAGCAGCTCTTGCACGACGAGCAGCCGGTAGTGCGCGAGATCCTCGCGCGAGACGAGCGCGCCCGGTTGCAGGTTGGGATGGTCGGCGAGGATGCGCACGGCGAGCGACGGCCGGACGGTCTCCAGGGCAACGAGATCGCGAGGCCGGAACGAGCGTCCGGAGATGGCGGATCGCGCGTGGTCGCCGTGATGGTCGTTGTTCTGCGGCATTGTCACAATGGCCTCCGGGCTCGAAAGACGGGTGCAGCCGGCGGCAGGGCGGGCGCGATGCCACCACGGAGCGCTTTCCGGCGGCGTTGTGCGGGCAGGCGCAATCGACTACATAGCGGTTCGCTTTTTAGAGAACGCTTGATCCCGAGAGAGGCGCCCCCCCATGGCCGCGGCCCACCAGTACGTCTACCACATGCACAAGCTGTCGAAGACCTATCCCGGCGGCAAGCAGGTGCTGAAGGACATCTCGCTCTCCTTCCTCCCGGGCGCGAAGATCGGCGTCGTCGGCCTGAACGGCGCCGGTAAATCGACGCTGCTGAAGATCATGGCGGGCCAGATGACGGACTTCGTCGGCGAAGCTTGGGCCGCTGACGGCATCAAGGTCGGCTATCTGCCGCAGGAGCCGGAGCTCGATCCCGACAAGGACGTGCTCGCCAACGCGATGGAGGGCGTCGCAGAAAAGAAGGCGATCCTCGATCGCTACAACGAGATCGCGGCCAATTACTCCGAAGAAACGGCCGACGAGATGACCGAGCTGCAGGACGTCATCGACGCGCAGAACCTGTGGGACTTGGACACGCAGGTGGAGCAGGCGCTCGATGCTCTGCGCTGCCCGCCGGGCGACGCCGACGTTTCCAAGCTCTCGGGCGGTGAGAAGCGTCGCGTCGCGTTGACGCGGTTGCTGTTGTCGAAACCCGACATCCTGCTGCTCGACGAGCCGACCAACCACCTCGATGCGGAGTCGGTCGCGTGGCTGGAGCGCTATCTCAAGGACTACGAGGGCTGCGTTATCCTCGTCACCCACGACCGCTACTTCCTCGACAACATCACCGAATGGACGCTGGAGCTCGATCGCGGCGCCGGCGTGCCCTACCACGGCAACTATTCCGGCTGGCTCGAGCAGAAGGCGAAGCGCCTCGAGGTCGAGAAGGGGCAGGAGGAAGCGAAGCAGCGCGCCTTGAAGCGCGAGCTGGAGTGGATCAGGTCATCGCCCAAGGCGCGTCAGGCGAAGAGCAAGGCTCGCATCACGGCCTACGAGAAGCTTGCCGAGGAGGCGGGCCGCGAGGATGTCGGGCGCGCCACGATCCATATCGCCGAAGGCCCGCGCCTGGGTGAAATGGTGATCGAGGCCGAGGGCCTGAAGAAAGGCTTCGGCGATCAGCTTCTCATCGATGGCCTTTCGTTCAAGCTGCCACGCGGCGGCATCGTCGGCGTCATCGGCCCGAACGGCGCGGGTAAAACGACGCTGTTCCGCATGCTCACCGGCCAGGAGACGCCCGACGCCGGCAGCCTCAAGATCGGCGATACGGTGAAGCTCTCCTACGTCGATCAGAGCCGCGACCATCTCGACGACAACAAGACCGTCTGGCAGGAGATTTCCGGCGGCCTCGACCAGATCAGCCTCGGTGGCAAGAAAGAGGTGCCGAGCCGCGCCTATTGCGGCTGGTTCAACTTCAAGGGCCCCGACCAGCAGAAGAAGGTCGGCATGCTGTCAGGCGGCGAGCGCAACCGCGTGCATCTCGCCAAGCTGCTGAAAGAGGGGGGCAACCTGCTGCTTCTCGACGAGCCCACCAACGACCTCGACACCGAGACGCTCGGCGCGCTCGAAAACGCGATCGAAATCTTCCCGGGCTCGGTCGTCGTCATCAGCCACGATCGCTTCTTCCTCGACCGCCTCGCGACGCACATCCTCGCTTTCGAAGGCGACAGCCATGTCGAATGGTTCGAAGGCAACTTCGAAAGCTACGAGGAGGACAAGAAGCGCCGCCTCGGCGATGCCGCGGTGGAGCCTCACCGCATCAAGTTCCGCAAGTTCGATCGCTAGAGCGCTATCCGCTCAGGGGAGCCGCTTGCAGCTCCCCTGAGCGGATAAAAGTGCTCTAGCACCAGGATTGTCGGGCGTCTTTATCCGAGCACTCATCGCCACCGAGATTCCGTGCGGTCGGATGATGCCTAGGCCCAGGTAGCTGGATTTAGAGCATCGACGGTGTTGTCGCGGCAGTCTTGCGCCAGCGCGGCGAAGCTTGGCTCGGCGGAAGGTGTTCCAGCCCACGTCCACGTCGCAGCGGGGCGCGACGCCGCCTCACGCAGCAGCCGGTGTGCTTCCGCCACGCCGACCTCGGTGAAGTTGATCGACGCCCCCGGACGGCATTGCGCCAGCAGCGGCAGGTCGACCGCGATCACCATCGCGATGCGCGGATAGCCTCCAATCGTCTGGCAATCTGCCATCAACACCAGCGGCTGGCCATCGGGCGGCACCTGGATCGCGCCGGGGAGCGTGCCGGTCGAGATCATCTCGGTCATCCGCTCGCGCTCGAGCGGTGCGCCGGAGAGACGGTAGGCCATGCGGTCCGACTGCTCGCCGAGGCGGTAGGTTTGACCGAACAAGCAGGCGTAGGCGGTAGCCGTGAAAAGGGAGTGCTCGGGGCCACGGACGACACGCAGCACTGCGGCCGAGCTGTCGATCACGACCGGCGCGGCGCGCAGCAGGGGACCGGGGTCCCGATCCGCCGGCCGGAGTTTCAGTGTATCGCCCGTCCTCAGGCCGCGCCCCTCGACACCACCGATCCCCCCGCGCGTATAGAGCGATCGGCTCGCCAGCACGGGCGCGACGTCGAAGCCGCCGGCGGCGGCCAGCATGGTGAAGACGCCCTCGTCCGCTCGCGCGACCATGACGGTCTCGCCCTCCTCGAGGGTGAAGGCAGCATGGTGGGGGACGACGCACCCGCCGACGCGCACCGCGGCCGGAGCTCCCGCGACCGCCAGCCGGGCCGGGCCACCGCTTGCGCGGAGTTCGATCGCGCTCCAGGCCAACTCGATAGCCGCCTCTCCGGCTGCGTTGCCGACGAGAGCGTTGGCGAGCGACAGGGCGCGCGGGTCCATCGCGCCCGAGCGAGGGATGCCGAGACGCGCAAGCCCCGGCCGCCCGGTGTCCTGGAGCGCGGCGAGCGGACCGCAGCGAACCACCTCGAGCGCCGTCACGAGATGATCTCCGCCACGAGTTCGCCGTGCTCGGCGGCCGCGGCCATGAGGGCGAAACGCGTGCTATCGATTGCGACGAAGTGAATCTCGTCGCCGATATCGAGGAACGTCACCGGCTGGCGGGACGGCGCGAACGTACGAACCGGCGTGCGCCCGATCTGGTGCCAACCACTCGGCCCCGCCACGGAGCCGATCGCGGTCTGCGCGCCGCCGATGCCTATACCGCCTTCCGGCACGCGCGTTCGCGGGGTTGCGCGGCGCGGCACCGCGAGGTGATCGGGAAGCCCTGCGAGGTAGGCGAAGCCGGGCAGGAAGCCGAACATGGCGACGGTGTAGCAGGCGGAAGCGTGCATCACGACGATGTCGTCCGCGCTCGACCCGCATCGCGCCGCGACCTCCGCCAGATCAGGACCGTGGGAACCGCCATAGCAGACGGGCACGCGCCAGGATCGCCGGCGCGGGCCCGCGCCGGACTGCTCTCCCAGCAGCTTGCGCAGAGTGGCCGCCAACGCCTCGGGTGTCGTGGCGAGCGGGTCGTAGCAAACGAGCAGGCTGGCGTAGGCGACGATGCACTCGACGACGCCGGCAACCTTGTTCCGCGTGACCGCCGCATCGAGCGCCAGCACGCGGGCATGACGGTCGGGATCGAAAGCGCGGGGGGGCGTCGCGGCTGAAGGCTCTGCCGGTGGGAGGAAATCGACGAGCAAGGCACGGTCACCCGCGGCAACAATTTTCGTAGAGTCATCGGTATCAACCGGCCCGGCTATACGAAGTTGTTCCGTTATGTATTGATCGACGATCCAGGTATTAGTTTCTGTATTCATATATCATTTACATGAGTTATCCAGACTTTATAATTGTATAAAACATTTTGTTCTGATTGAACTGCGGAAATTGATCAATTGATTGACGGTTTGACAGCCGTTCAACCAGTCGACTTGGCGCGGGCAAGCGCCACGGCGTTCGCAGTGACGGGAGAGCGTATGCGTAAGGACTTTGCGATGGCTGCGGCGGCGCTCCGGGAGGCGGTTCCGCACGGGGCGACGCACAGGGATGCGACGGCGATCCTGCAGTCGTTCAACACCTGGGCCTACAAGCGAGAGCAGCCATCGGACCGCGCGGTGTTGCTCGAGGTGATCGAACGCCGGCGGGCGGCCAGCGGGCCGATCCACTTCGTGCTCTACTGGGGCAAGGGCCCACGCTCCGCGGTCGCCGCCCCCGACCTCGCTTGCCTCACTTATCTCGATGGCATGGGGCAGAAGATCGCACGCGCCTACGTACCCGGAGCGCGCTTCACCATCTGCCTCACCGATACGCACGCCCGCCTCAACGGCCACGCCGAGGAGGCTATCGAGAACTACTATGCGGAGGTCGACCGCGCGGCGCGCGCGCGCGGAATGCGCACGGTCCGTCTGAGCGGGGTGGTGGCGGCCTACGAAGCGGGGGCGGCGCGGGGCAATGGCGGGGTGTCGGAGGCGGAGGTGTCGGCGGCGATGGTCGGCAGCCTCGAGCGCTGCGCTGCCAAGTGGTATCGCGGCGGTGGTGCGGCCGAGGAGGGCGCCAGGCGCTATCTGGCCATGAACATGGTCGAGCGCCGTGCGGTCGAGGCCATCTTCCCCGACTCCATCTTCGTCACATTCAACGGACGCGCCTACCGCGATCTCTTCCCACGATCCATGCCCATCTTCTACATGTACTCGCTGAAGCGCGGGACGAGCGTGAAGCCATGGTTCCTCGATGCCGATGGCCGGCCTTTCGCTGGCGTCGAGGATCTCTCGGGCTAGTGTGGTGAACGCCAAGTTCGCATCTACGTGTGGCCCACCTCCAAGCCAACTTCGCGATCTGAACCACACGAGTGACTCTATGGGTCTAGTGGTCCCTTCGATTCATAAGTTCGCCGTTACGCTCGCGGCCATGCGATGGCGAACTTCTAAATCGGGACCCTAGCCCAAGCGCGCCGGAGGCGGGCCAGCAGCGAATGGGTGACATCGATCTCGGTCATATTGGAGTTGTCGCGGCGGGCTTGACGCTTGCCGGCGTCGTCAAGGGGGCGACGGGGCTCGGCTATGCGTCGAGCGCCTTGCCGTTCCTGGTATTTGCCGTTGGGCTCCGTCACGCCATGGCGATCGTGCTGCTGCCGGCGATGGCCACCAACATCGCAGTGGCGCTTTTCAATGGGCACCTCGGCGAGACGTGGCAGGCATTCTCGCGGCTCTATTTCGCCATGCTGCCTGGCATTCTTCTCGGCATCTGGCTGCTGCTCGCAAGCGAGCCGCGCCATGCCGTTCTCGTGCTCGGAGTCACCATCGTCGCCTACAGTCTGTTCGCGCTCGCCCGTCCACATCTGTCGCTGACGCCTGCGGCGGCGCGATCGATGCAAGTGCCGGTCGGCTTCCTCAATGGCGTGCTGACGGGCCTGACCGGTTCGCAAGTGATGCCACTCGTGCCCTATGTGATGGCGCTCGACATGGACCCCGCGAGATCCGTGCAGGCGATCAACCTCGGCGTGCTGCTCTCGTCGGCCGCGCTGGCCGTGGCCCTCGTCGCAAGCGGAGCGGTCGGGCGGGAATTGCTGCTCGCGTCGGCCGTGGCCGTTATGCCCGCCGTTGCCGGCGTCGAGGTCGGTCGCCGCCTGCGCAGCCTGATTCCCGCCGAGCATTTCCGTGCCATCGTCCTGCTCGTGCTGCTCGCCTCCGGCATCGGCATGCTGGCCCGATAAAGGGCGTCACGCTGCTGCGGTCTCCTTTGCGGCCTCACGTTCGGTCCGAAGCTTCTTGAGGGCAGCCGCGCCGCGCGTCGAATGGCGCTCCGCCATCCAGCTCAGGATAACGTCGATCGGTTTGGGCGGACTGAAGAGATAGCCTTGCGCCTCGTTGCAGCCGACCGTTTCCAGCGTCGCCAGTTGTGCTTCCGTCTCGACGCCTTCGGCGATCGTCGTCATGTTGAGGCTTGCGGCGAGCGTCGCTATCGCCTTGATGATGGCGCGCGAATTCTCGATCTGGCCGATGGCGCGGACGAACGACTGGTCGATCTTGATGCAGTCGATGGGATAGGACTGCAGGTAGCTGAGCGACGAGTAGCCGGTGCCGAAATCGTCCATCGAGATCATCACCCCGGCCTTGCGGAGTGCGTCGAGCTGGCCGAGCGTCGCGGTATCCTTTTTCATCAGTAGCGATTCCGTGATCTCGATCTCGAGCTGACTGGCGGGCAGGCCACTTTCCGCCAGAGCCGCGCGCACCGTTGCGGCGACGTCCGAGTCGCGGAACTCGATCGCCGAAACGTTCACCGCGATCTTGTAGCCGGGTGCCTTGGCCGCGATCTCGCGGCAGGCCTGCCGGATCACCCAGGCGCCGATGTCGACGATGAGGCCCGTCTGCTCGGCGACGGGAATGAACGACAGGGGCGGAATGAGCCCCTTCTCAGGGTGGCGCCAGCGCACCAACGCCTCGAAGCCGGTGACGTTGAGCGTGGCGACGTCGAGGATCGGTTGATAGTGCAGTTCGAGATGGTCCATGGCGAGCGCCTCGCGCAGCCCCGTTTCGATGGCGCGCCGTTCGCGCGACTCTTCGTGCATACGTTCCTCGAACTGGCGAACCGTGCTGCCGCCGGCATTCTTCGCGGCGTAGAGCGCGAGGTCGCCGCAGCGCATCAGCTGGTCCTCGTCGGCGTAGTTTTCGTTGGCGTTGACGACACCAATGCTGGCGCCGCTCTGCAGGCGCACGCCCTCGATGTCGTAGGGCCGCGACAGCTCGCGGCAAAGCTCGCTGCCGAGCATGGACGGCGCGGCGTCTGCCGGGCGGACCTCGATGAGCGCGAACTCGTCGCCGCTGAGGCGGGCGACGAAATCGTCGCGTCCGGCGGTTCGCCGTAGCCGCTGGCCGACGGCGACAAGCAGTGCGTCGCCGATCGGGTGGCCGTGGTGATCGTTGATCTGTTTGAAGTCGTCGAGATCGACGAGATACACGGAAACGCCGCGAGGGCGCGTGCGCAGGAGCTCGGCGAGGCGGTTCGAGAACTCTGTGCGGTTCGGCAGGCCGGTCAGCGCGTCGTAGCGGGCGAGGAAGTTGAGCTGACGCTCATAGCCGCGCCGGCGCAGCAGGCTCGTCGCGATCGCAAGCGCCGTAACGAACGTCATGATCGCGCCGAGGCCGAGATAGGTCTGCCTGTTTGCGTCCCACGCAGCGTACTGCGGGAGATTGCTGCGGGTGATGACGGCGGTGAGGGGGATGGCGTCGATCTTGCGCGAGGCGGCGATGACCGGCCCGTTTCGGGTTTCCTCGACGTTGACGCTGACGCCTGTCTGCGCGTCTGGCACGCCTGGCTCGGCGGCGCGGCCGTATGCCTTGCCGAGCAGTGATTGGTAGATGCCGGCACCGGCACGTACGATGCCGTCGTCGCCGACGAGCGCCAGTCCGCCGGACGCGCCAAGCTTCAGCGATGCGTACTCGCGGATCAAGAACTCGGGGTCGAGCGAGACGACGATGACACCGGCGAACTCGCCCTTGGCATCGCGGAACGGCCGCGTGAACTGCACCGACGATTTGTGCGACGCGCGCCCCATCAGCGGACGCGAAATGAACAGGCGATCCTGGTTGCCCTGAGTGTGAACCTTGTAGTGCTCGCGGTCACTCAGATCGACGGGAGGATCGGGGTAGAGCATCTTCGTACTGGTGATCATCATGCCGCCGCGATCGATGATCGCGATCTGCACGGTCTGCTTGTTGAATGTGAATTCCTCCTGCACCAGCTTCGGCCAGTCGGCGGCGTAGCCGTTCCGCTCGTAGCTCGAGCGCAGGTACTTGATGATGCGGTCGATGTCGGTTGCCGTGCGCTCGACGCTCTGCTCGAACACGAGCGCGAGATTGGTCGTCTCGTGGGTCGCGGAATGCACCATCGAGCCTCGTTCGGCGGCGATCTGCATCCACACCGCTAGCCAAGAGATGACGATGAGCGCGGTTCCGAAACCGAGCACGGGAACTTTCGAAGACAGCGGATTGCCGTCCGCCAGATGCTTGAACTTCTCGAGCATTGCCAAAGCACATACCTCCGGGCGCGCGGGCTCGCGTCGGCGGCAGCGTGGCGCCGTCGCGGCGAACTGGTGTGGGCAGGGTTTTGTGCGTCATGCTCCCGAGTGCGGTCCCACCAGCGGAGGGTGGGCCGTTCGAGCCATCATGGCTCGGGGCGCGGCGGGGCCGCGCACCTCGGCGAATGGGGGGAGTCTTTCACAACTTGATTGCAAAAGCGTAAGCCCGCTCACAGAAGGTCGGGGGGTGGAATTAGGCGATTGTTGGAATGTGCAAGTGCATGTTGGTGGCCTTATTGGAGGACGCCGCGATGCATAGTTCTTGGGAAACACATGTCGCGCAGCGCGGAGCGGGGTTCGAGGATCGCCGCCGCGAGGCTGCTGCAACCGCGGTCCTCGTTGCTGCCGTCTGCGCGGTGCTGATGGGTGGCTTGATGGCGGCGGCGCGCAGCGCCGGCCCCGAAAATGACGGCCGGCAGATGCACGATGCACCGGCATTGGCGCACACACTTGGCCACGGTCTCTGAGGCGTAGTTCCTCTGAGACGCATCGCATAGAAGCTTCGTCCGCACGGTGCGGCGTCGCAGTCCGTGCGGATGCGGTTGAGTTCGGGAGGGGTGTCGCGCGGAGCTTCCCCCCACGCGGCTCCAACAAGACAGCGGACTATAAAAGCAGACGGGCGCGCCGGCCTCCGCCGTCACGCCCGCCCGCCGACCCGATTAAGACTTCGCCGCCCGTCAGCGCGTTAGCGCCACGACCAAGGCACGCGGGTTGCCGCCGTTGTCGTTGATGTAATTCTCGAACAAGTTCTTGAGGAACGGGCTCATCCAGAAGCCGAGCACCTCGGCGTCGCGGATCTTATAGCCTCCGCTGCGCCGAACGAGCAGCCAGCGCACGTCGTAGTTGGTGCCATCCCGCAACGTCACACGGCTGTCGACGTAGACACCCGTCTTGGTCTCCTCCGTCTGTCCGGTGACGATGGCGTTGGCGACCGGATACTTCGGCGCTTCCTTGGCGGCGTAGCGGGCGATGAAGTTGATCATCCCGCTGTAGTAGGGCGGGCGGTCGGTCTGTGCCATGCGATTGGCATAGGAGCCGAGCGAGTAGAGGCCGATCGAGGTGACGTCGGCGTGTTTGCGGATGGCATCGGCGAATGCCACCTGCGAGCCGGAATTGGCGGCGGCGACGAGCTCCTTGGCGACGCGCTGCATGTAGCGCGCGGGCGGCTCGCTTTCCGCGCTGGCGCGCGGAACGGCGATCAAGAGTGCCGCAAACAGCAGCGACAGCGTCGTGGCGACGCGGCCGAACGGGATCGTCCGGCGTCGGTCTGCAACGGCTGCCATGGCGGCCACGTTGTCGAAAGCACTCATACGGCTCAGCTCCAGCTCGTTCGGCACCGTGACCCCCTGGCCCGCGTCCTTCGCGGCCCAGCTCGGTCTCATCGGTCGGCCCTTCGATAGATCATCTACTCGATTTCGCACACGCGGCATTGTCGTCACATCGGCCCAAAAACTGGGCCAGATGAGGGCGCCGCGCAAGCTGACGAATTTGCTCCCGAAGGGGGATGCCGGCTTGCGTGACAATTTTCACACCTCGACCGCCGCCAGCCCCTCGGCGCCCCGGCTGGAATGCGCAGGGGTGGCGGCGGGCCTGATCGTAAGGGACGGGAGCCTCGGCAGGCGGTAGAGGAGGTGGGCTGGAACCTCAACCATCGCGAGTGTCGCGGCAGCGCGCTCGAGCTCGGTCTTGGAGATGCGTCCAGCGACGGCGACCGTGACGTGACGCCGTGGGTCGGGGTGAACCAGCACCAGCTCGTGACGGGGGCCGGCCTGGGTGGTGCGGACATGATGGGCGATGCCGGTATAGCTCGAAAGCGGCTCGCTCCAGGTGTGATCGCCGGCGAGGCCTTGGTCGGTGACGGTGACGGAACCAGCCTCGATCGCGACGCGGCGGGTCACTCCGATCCGCTGGGCCATGCGGTAGAATGGAAACCCGAGAAGCGCCGAGGAAACAGCGAGTCCCAGAGCGATCTGGAAGGTTGCGGCGGGGTGGTTGGCCAACGCAGCGAGCCCGGCCGGCGCCGTCGCGACGTGGTGGACGATCACGGCTAGGGGCACGACGAGCAGCAATGCGACTGCCGCGAGACCCGCCAGCGCCAGGACACGCGGCAGCATCGAGCAGGTCTGGCTCTGGCGCCACGGCAGCGGCGTGTCGATCAGGCTCGGGGAAATATCATCGAAATGGGCGAGACGCATGGACGGGCTCTCTGTTCGGCAACGGCGGGTTGAAAGAGGCGGAGAGGACTTTAGGGGCAACGTGCTTTCTGTCGCGTAAACGCACGGATCGGTTCGAAACGTCAGGCTTTTCGGCGCGGGGGGGCCAAAAAAAGTTTCAGGGGCTACGACTGAACCGCGCTTGACACATAAAGATATGTTTATATGTTCTCTCCAACTCTTCGGGGGAGCGCCAATGTCCATCACGTTCACCAGTCGCGAGCTCGTCGCCGCCTTAAAGGCTGCGGCCGAGCCCACGCGCCTGCGCGTGCTGCGGCTGCTGGCAGACGGCGAATTGAACGTGAAGGATCTCACCCACATCCTCGGGCAGAGCCAGCCGCGCCTCAGCCGGCACCTGAAGCTGCTCACCGAGACGGGGCTCGTCGAGCGGTTTCGCGAGGGAAGCTGGGTCTATTTCCATGTCTCCGACCGCTCGCACGGCGGCCGGCTGGCGCGCCTAGTGCTTGAAATGCTCGATGACGGTGACGCGGTCGTCCTTCGCGACCGCGACCGTTCGAGCGTGCTCAAGCGCCAGCGGGAGGCGGCGGCGTTGCGCTACTTCGAGGCGCACGCGGCGGACTGGGATCGCATCCGAGCGCTTCACGTCCCAGAGGCGGCGGTCGAAGCGGCGATTGGCGAGATGATCGGACAAGGGCCCTTCCAGCTGCTCGTCGATCTCGGCACCGGCACAGGCCGCATGCTGGAGCTTCTGTCAGACCGTTACGAGCAGGCGATCGGCCTCGACATGAGCCATGCGATGCTCAACTACGCGCGCAGCAAGCTCGATCGCGCCGGTCTGGAACGAGCGCAGGTGCGTCATGGTGACATCTACAACATTGCGCTGCCCGACAGCAGTGCCGATGCCGTCATCATGCATCAGGTGCTGCACTTCCTGTCCGATCCGCTGCCGGCGATCCATGAGGCAGCTCGGGTCCTGGCACCGGGAGGGCGGCTGCTGATCGTCGATTTCGCTCCGCACGAGATCGAGGGGCTGCGCGAGAGCCATGCCCATGAACGTCTCGGCTTTCCGGCCGAGCAGGTCGGAGAGTGGCTCGCCGCCGCCGGTCTCGATGCTCGTGCGACGCGCACGCTCGAGGCGCCTGGGCCACGCCCGGCGGAGGCGCTCGGCGTGTCGTTATGGCTCGGCGTACGGCCAAGTGAGACGGCCGCGCGCGCAAACAGAACTCGCAAGCTCGAAGAGGCACGCTGATGAACCAACAGAAGGAACGCAAGAGCCGCCTTCTCGCCGCAGGCGAGATCGACGTGTCGTTCGAGTTCTTTCCACCGAAGAACGAGAAGATGGACATCGCGCTATGGTCGGCCATCTCGCGCCTCGCGCCGCTCGCTCCCGAGTTCGTCTCTGTGACATATGGCGCGGGCGGCTCGACGCGCGAGCGCACCCACGCGACAGTCGCCCGCATCGTCAGCGAGACGCCTCTGCGTCCTGCCGCGCATCTGACATGCGTCGACGCGACGAAAGAGGAGGTCGACGCCGTGGCGCGCGCCTATTGGGCTGCCGGTGTCCGCCACATCGTCGCCTTGCGCGGCGATCCGACGAGCGGCGTCGGCGCGCGCTACGAGCCCCATCCCGGCGGCTATGCCAACGCGGCGGAATTGGTTGCGGGCCTGAAGCGCATCGCCAATTTCGAGATCTCGGTCGCGGGTTATCCCGAGAAGCATCCCGAGAGCCCGACCATGCAGGCCGACATCGACAACCTCAAAGCCAAGGTCGATGCCGGCGCCGACCGCATCATCACGCAGTTCGGCTTCGACAACGCGCACTTCCTGCGCTTCGTCGAGCGCGCTCGCGCCGCCGGCATCTGGGTGCCGATCACGCCCGGCATCGTGCCGATCCATAATTTCCGTCAGGTCGCGGGCTTCGCGGTGCGCGCGGGAGCTACGGTGCCGGCTTGGCTGGCGCGCCGTTTCGAGGGACTCGAGGAGGATGCGGCAACGCAGCAGCTCGTCGGGGCCGCGGCAGCGACCGAACAGGTGATGGAGCTGGTCGAGGAGGGCGTGAAGAAGTTCCACTTCTACACGCTGAACCGCGCCGACCTCGTCTACGCGATCTGCCATCTGCTCGGCTTGCGTCCGCTGCGGACGGCGCCGCTCGAGAAACGCCGCGTCGCCAGCGCGTGAGGGAAACGGTCGAAGGGCGGCGTTCCGCGTCGCCTTGATCATTCGCGGTCCGCGCGGCGGGACGCTGTCGAACATGCTTAGCGAAGGGGCTGCTCTCGAGCGCCCCGAACAACAATCAGCGAGTGTACCATGAAGAGCCTGCCGAGCCGCGCCCTGCTGGAGAAAGCCGCCAACGAGCGCATTCTCATCATCGACGGCGCCATGGGCACCATGATCCAGCAGCACAAGCTCGGCGAAAGCCACTATCGCGGCGAGCGCTTCCAGGATCACTCCAAGGACGTAAAGGGCAACAACGACCTGCTCGTGCTGACGCAGCCCGCGATCATCGAAGAGATCCACGGCAAGTATCTGCGCGCGGGCGCCGACATCATCGAAACCAACACGTTCAACGCACAACGCATCTCCATGGCCGACTACCACATGGAGGACCTCTCCTACGAGATCAACTTCGAGGCCGCGCGCCTCGCGCGCCGTGCCGCCGACAAGTACACGACGGCGGAGAGGCCGTGCTTCGTCGCCGGCGCTGTCGGTCCGACCAACCGCACTGCATCGATCTCGCCGAAAGTTTCCGATCCCGGCTTCCGCAACGTCGATTTCGACGAGCTGCGCATCGCCTACAAGGAGCAGGTGCTGGCGCTGGTGCGTGGCGGCTCGGACATCATCCTGATCGAAACCGTGTTCGATACGCTCAACGCCAAGGCCGCGGGTTTTGCGACGCTCGAGGCGTTCGACGAGACGGGCATCGAGCTGCCGATCATGATCTCCGGTACGATCACCGATCGCTCGGGCCGCACGCTGTCGGGGCAAACGGCTGAAGCTTTCTGGTACTCGCTGCGCCACCTGAAGCCGTTCTCGATCGGCCTCAACTGCGCGCTCGGAGCCGAGCTGATGCGCCCCTACATCGCCGAGCTCGCGCATGTCGCCAACGTGCGCATCTCGGCCTATCCCAACGCGGGCCTGCCGAACGCCATGGGCGAGTACGACGAGGGCCCGCACGACATGGCTTGCAAGATCGAGCCCTGGCTCGCCGATGGTCTCGTCAACATCGTCGGCGGGTGCTGTGGGTCGACGCCGGATCACATCGCCCACATCGCGAGCCACGCCAAACACCACAAGCCGCGTCCGCTGCCGAAGGTCGAACCGCGGATGCGACTTTCCGGCCTCGAGCCGTTCGTCGCCGGGTGACGCGATGGCCGCGCTGAAATTCGAAGACCAGGATCTCCGCGGTTTCGGCGACGACGCGGCGCTCGCGGAGCAGTACATACCGGGGAGGCGTTCCGCGGTGGCAGACCTGCCACGTGCCGGCCGATCTGCCACATCAAAGCCCATGTCGCAGCATAACGGTCGCATTGCGCACCTGCGACTGCCCCGCTCGACGACATCGACCGCTCTCCGCCGCCGCTCCTCCGGGAACGGCGCGCGGGCAAAACAGGTCGGGCACGAGCCGGCATCCGGTGCCGCAAACGGGGTGGGGGATAGTGCTCATGCGTGTCATAAGAGTCGAGCTGCCGTCGCAGGTCCAGCCGAAGGATCCCAGTTCAAGTCCCGCGTCCGACGAGCAGCGCGAGGCCGTGCTCCAGCGCTTGCAGGCCGCGGAATACGAAATCTCCGAGCACGTCCGCTTTCGTGCCGCGAGTTACTTTCCGTCGCGATTTTCCGTCTTCGCGCGAACGCTTTGGGAGAAAGATCGCTCCGGTATCATCAACGAGATCTGGGTCATCGATCCCGATGTCCGCTGGCCGCAGGGACTGCTGACGCGGCGGGCGTGGGGCCTGTTCGTGCCGGTGCTCGGCCACATTGCACGCGAGATGACGGAGCAGCGCGTTCCCGAGGTCACGCTCGTCGCCAACGAAAAGGCGGCGAAGGTGACGGTGCTGAGCCCCACGCGCACGTGGCGCGACCCGCTGGTGCTCTCCGCGATCGTATTTGCCGCGACGACGCTGCTGTGGCTGGTCGCCGTTCCATATTTGACTGGTTGGCGCGCGGCCGAGGGCATGGGGCAAGCGAACGTTTTCGCCACGTCCTCTCAGGTTCGCGGCGGAGCGGCAACCGATCCGGCGCCGAGCGCGATCCCGTCCGCCGATGCGGTCGGCCCGCCGTGGCAATCGCTCGACAGGCAGCGCGTTACGCCACCTCGTCCGGCTTCCCGTCCAGACGAGCGCCGCTAGACGGTTCGCGCATCACCGCACGGTATTTCTCGTGCGATCAGACCTCGACACTCTCGGATTTGAACGCCGCTTCGCGCTTGGTCTTCGCGCGACCGGGCCGATGCACCGTGACCCATCCCTTCAATTTAACTCCGTCCGCGCTTAGTCCTGCAGGCGTGGCGGGCACCCACGTCTTCCGCCCTTCGGGCTCCGTCCGCGAATTCCAACGATCGAGAATGACATGACCGGCAACGCAGCACAGCAGTTCATCAACGTCGGCGAGCGAACGAACGTCACCGGCTCGGCGAAGTTCAGGAAGCTCATCGAGCAGAACGACTACGCGGCGGCGCTGGACGTCGCGCGCCAGCAAGTCGAGGCGGGTGCGCAGGTCATCGACGTCAACATGGACGAAGGCCTGCTCGATTCCGAGAGGGCGATGACGACGTTTCTCAACCTGATCGCGTCCGAGCCCGACATTGCCAAGGTGCCGATCATGATCGACAGCTCCAAGTGGAGCGTAATCGAGGCCGGCCTCAAGTGCGTCCAGGGCAAGCCGATCGTCAATTCGATATCGCTGAAGGAGGGCGAGGCCGCCTTTCTCGAGCACGCGCGCAAGGTGCTGCGCTATGGCGCGGCCGTCGTCGTCATGGCGTTCGACGAGCAGGGCCAGGCCGACACCATCGAGCGCAAGGTTTCCATCTGTGAGCGCGCCTACAAGATTCTGACGGAGGTGGTCGGCTTCCCGCCGGAGGACATCATCTTCGATCCCAATATCTTCGCGGTCGCAACGGGCATCGAGGAGCACGACAACTACGGCCTGGCGTTCATCGAGGCCGCGCGCCAGATCAAGGAGAAGATGCCGCTGGTGCATATCTCCGGCGGCGTCTCCAACCTCTCGTTCTCGTTCCGCGGCAACGAGCCGGTGCGCGAGGCAATGCACTCGGTGTTTCTCTATCATGCCATCAAGGCCGGCATGGATATGGGCATCGTCAACGCCGGCCAGTTGACGCTCTACGACGATATTCCGGCGGAGCTGCGCGAGTTGGTCGAGGACGTCATCCTCAACCGCCGAGCCGACGCGACCGACCGTCTGCTCGAGGCCGCCCCGCGTTTCAAGGGCGAAAGCGGCGCGAAGCGCCAGGAGAAGGACCTCTCGTGGCGCGAGAAGAGCGTCGAGGATCGCATCGCCCACGCGCTCGTTCATGGCATCACTGATTTCATCGAGGCCGATACGGAGGAAGCGCGCGCCAAGTCGGCGCGGCCGCTGCACGTCATCGAGGGTCCGCTGATGGCGGGCATGAACGTGGTCGGCGACCTGTTCGGCGCGGGCAAGATGTTCCTGCCGCAGGTGGTGAAGTCTGCGCGCGTGATGAAGCAGGCGGTCGCGTATCTGCAACCTTATCTGATCGCCGAGAAGGAGGAATTGGGGCTCCTTGACATGCCTGCCGCCGGCAAGATCCTGATGGCGACGGTGAAGGGCGACGTGCACGACATCGGCAAGAACATCGTCGGCGTCGTACTCCAGTGCAACAACTACGAGGTGATCGACCTCGGCGTCATGGTGCCCGCCGCCAAGATTCTCGAGACGGCAAAGAAAGAGAAGGTCGACATGATCGGCCTTTCCGGACTCATAACGCCGTCGCTCGACGAGATGTGCTTTGTCGCAGCGGAAATGGAGCGGGAAGGTTTCGACGTGCCGTTGCTGATCGGCGGCGCAACGACCAGCCGGGTTCATACGGCTGTGAAGATCTCGCCGAACTACCATCGCAATCAGGCGATCTACGTACTCGATGCGAGCCGTGCCGTCGGCGTCGTCTCGAAGCTCCTGTCCGAGGACGATCGCGCTACCTATAAGGCCGACATCCGCGCCGAGTACGAGAAGGTGCGGGTGGCGCACATCGCCAACGAGGCGCGCAAGCAGCGCATCACGCTGGCGCAGGCCCGTGCCAACAAGTTCGAGATCGACTGGACGACTTACGATCCGCCGAAGCCCGCGTTCATGGGGCCTCGCTCGTTCGATGCCTACGATCTCGCCGCCCTTGTGCCGGCCATTGACTGGACGCCCTTCTTCCAGACTTGGGAGCTTTCGGGCCGCTATCCCGCCATCCTCGACGACAACAAGGTCGGCACCGAAGCCCGTAAGCTCTTCGCCGACGCGCAGGAGCTGTTGAAGCGCATCGTCGCAGAGAAGTGGCTGACGGCACGCGCTGTCGTCGGTTTCTGGCCGGCCAACAGCGTCGGCGACGACATCGAAATCTACACCGGCGAGCCCCGCCACACGCGGCTCGCAACATTGCACACTCTGCGCCAGCAGATCGCGCGCGATCCCTCGCGTGATCGCGCCCATACCGCGCTTGCCGATTTCGTGGCGCCGAAGGAGACCGGCCTCAAGGACTACGTGGGTAGCTTCGCGGTGACGGCTGGCATCGGCGACAAGGAAGCATTGGAGACGCACTTTGCAGCGACCGACGACTATGGCCGCATCATGCTGAAGGCGCTTGCCGACCGCCTAGCCGAAGCCTTTGCCGAGCACATGCATCTGCGCGTACGGCAAGAGCTGTGGGGATATGCGAGTGGCGAGAACCTGACGAACGACGAGCTCATCGCCGAGAAGTATCGCGGCATCCGCCCGGCGCCAGGCTATCCGGCGCAGCCCGATCACACCGAGAAGGCGACGCTGTGGAAGCTCATGGATGTCGAGCAACGCGCCGGCATCGAGTTGACCGAGAGCTTCGCCATGTGGCCCGCTGCTTCTGTTTCCGGTCTCTACTTTGCGCATCCGAAGTCACATTACTTCGGCGTCGGGAAAATCGAGCGCGATCAGGTCGAGGACTATGCGATGCGCAAGGGTTGGACGGCGGAGGAAGCAGAGCGCTGGCTGGCGCCTGTGCTGAACTACGACCCGCGTAGTCTGGATCGCCCGAAGGTGGCGTGACGTTTCAGTCGCCCTCTCTCGAATAGGCGAGATGATCTGCGCTCCGCGTCGCGTGCGCAGATGATCGTCGGTGGCGCGATGTCGGCGCGCCGCCGCGCCAATCCACGCTCGTTTCCCGCGCCGCCATCGACGCCCCCCGCCGATCGTGCTACGGGCGAAGCGAGAGACTTTCGTCGGGGGGGCACGCTGCCCTGCCGGGACGCGAATGGGGGGAAGACAATGATCGGCTACATGCTGCTGGTGGTCCTGCAGTTCATCGCGGCGTTCTTCGGCGCGCCGATGGTGTTGCGCTACATTCCGGTGCAAGGCGATCCCAGAACATTCGTTCATGCAGCGATCTATGCGGTGCTCGTCTGGATCGTCGGTCTTGTCGCTTCGTTCGCGTTGAAGGATGTGCGGTTGCCGGGCACGTACACGCTCGCTGGTGCGCTGATCGGCGCGATGATCGGCGCGGCGCTGATGCTGTTCCCGCAGCTTATTGCCGCAATTCCCTTCAAGTTCCCGCCTCTTTATCTTCCTCTCGTCGGTGCGATCCTCGGCTATCTGCTCCGCCGCTGACGCGGAGCCGGGCGATCTGACGAGCCGGCTGGACGGTGATGGTGCTCGGTCGTGAGCACCCACCTTCGCAGAAGGAAGAAACATGGAATTTCTGGATCGCATTCCCTGGTCGCTCGCGATCATCGCTGCGCTGACACTGGGGCTCGCCCCGTTTTTTCCAGAGCCGCACATCTGGGAGAAGCTGAAGATGCTGTCCCGGGGCACGCTGACGCGACCGATCGATATTTTCGATCTCTGCTTCCATGCGGTGCCGTGGGCCATTCTCGCGCTCAAGGCCGCGCGCGAAGCGATGGGCAAATAGCTCGCGTTTCATGGCTGCGCGTCGTTGGTAATCGCTGACTGCGCCATGTACAGCCTCTGGGCCATCGCCAGGGCATGAAGCCCGGATGACGAGAAGGACCGTCGAAAGAAATCGGGGCGCGACCGACACGGTCGCGCCCCGTTTCGATTGGGGCTTGCTTGCTGTGGCGTGCCGGGAGGAGAAACTGCGCCGTGCCGGCTCCCGCTGGCTCGGCCCTCTTCCTCGCCGTCATATCGACCCGGGGCTCCTCCCGAACTCGTTTTGTCGAGCGGACGGGTCGCATTCTCTCGAAGAAATTTCTTCCGAAATATCAGTCTGCGAGGCGGGAGACGATCACTCGACCATGGGTCGGCTACGGTCGATCCTTGTTCCCAGCCTCATGTTCTCCTCACAGCCCAACTCACTTGAAATGTCAGTGAGGGCGTGGCGTTCCTCGAAGCTGGTCTCAAAGCATTCCCATCACGATCGCAGTGACGAAGAAGAACGACATCATTGCAGCGACGAGATTCATACGAGTCTTGAGTTCCATCGTTGCCTCCAGCCGAATTCAGTTTCGTCCTCTCTGACGGACGGCCCGGCGTTGCGTTTGTTCGCCTGCATTCGCTTGCCGGTTGCGAGCACGGCACCGGGGGGAGGAGCCGTGGTGACTGAGATGATAGTTTCGACCAAGGTCTAGTCACAAGCGAAAACGTCGCTGCGCTGCAAAATCAAATGCTGACGATCGATGTATTGCGGGCCTGCCACATTGTTGTGATGCTTAATAATCACATAAAATTGTGTATTTAAGGATGGTGTTGGGTGGTGTCTATTTAAATATACTTTGACCATCGCAAATTGAGCGCCAAGTAACTTCATATTCGTGGTTGCGAACATGTAATGCTTGGCCTGTGCATTTGTCGCGCGTGCGAGATACCCACTTCTGCGTTGCGGGACGCTGATGGAGCCGGCCGACAAAGCTTTGGGGAGCGTCTTGGCGCCAAAGGGCGCGGACAATGGGCGCGGTCCATGAATGCCGCTGATCCGCCTGTCTCAACCGTTCGCCCCCTCGACGGGGCGTGGCGGGCGCGCTAATTGCCGTTTTATTGCCCCGTGCGGGCCGGTCCAGCGGAGAGTCGACATGAGCCGTTTCAAAGCCCTTCTCGCGAGTAAGTCGGCGTCGGGATCTGGCATCGCCTGGACCGACCTCGGGACGGACGACTTGATGGACGGCGACGTGGTGGTGCGCGTTACCCACACGACGATCAACTACAAGGACGGCCTGGCGCTGACCGGGAAGGCGCCGATCATCCGCCGCTGGCCGCTGATCCCAGGCATCGATTTCGCTGGCGACGTGATTTCGTCCGACAGTGCCGAGTTCAAGCCGGGCGACCGTGTGGTCCTGAACGGCTGGGGCGTGGGCGAGAGCCATCACGGCGGCTATTCCGAGCGCGCCCGCGTCAAGGCGGACTGGCTGGTGAAGTTGCCTGAAAGCTTCTCCAACGCCGAGGCGATGGCGGTCGGCACCGCAGGCTACACCGCCATGTTGTGCATTTTGGCGCTCGAGGCGCATGGGGTTACGCCTGCCTCGGGGCCGGTGCTTGTGACGGGTGCGGCGGGCGGCGTCGGCTCGGTCGCGGTCGCGGTGCTCTCCAAGCTCGGTCATCACGTTATCGCTTCGACGGGCCGCCCGGACGAAGCTGAATTCCTCAAGGGTCTCGGAGCCGCAGAGGTGATCGACAGGTCGGAACTTTCCGGCTCGCCACGCCCGCTCGGCAAGGAGCGCTGGGCCGGTGTCGTCGATGTGGCGGGCAGCACGACGCTCGCGAACGCCATCTCGATGACGAAATACGGCGGCTGCGTCTCCGCCTGCGGTCTGGCGCAGGGCATGGACCTGCCGACCTCGGTCGCCCCCTTCATCCTGCGTGGCGTCACGCTCGCCGGTATCGACAGCGTGATGGCGCCGAAGGCGCGCCGCGTCGAAGTCTGGTCCAGGCTTGCGCGCGACCTCGACAAGGGCAAGCTCGCCGGCCTCACCGTGACGCGGCCCGTTTCGGAAGTTCAGGCACTCGCGCCCGAGATCATCGCCGGCAAGGTGCGCGGCCGAGTCGTGCTGGTAGTCTGATCCGCCGGGCGCTTGAGAGCACTCAGGCCAAGCGGCGACGCAAGAGAATTTCCGTCTCCTCGTCTGAAATGAGTCCGGGCAACTCCGCGACGGGGGTGAAGCCGTGGCGCTCGTAGAAGGCGAGGGCCGCGGCATTGAACGCCGAGGCGGCGACGAATTGATTGCGTTCGCCGAGACGGTGCCCCTCCTCCGCGAGCCACGCGAGGAACGCTTCACCGATGCCGCGGCCCTGATCCTCCGGCATGACGGCGAGGAAATTGAGATAGCTGCCCGCGAGCCAGCCTGTGCGGACTACGGCAACGCCGGCGTGGCGCTCGCCATCGATCATGAGGAGGCGGCGGGCGTCAGGGGCGGGCGCGGAGAGGAACCGCACGAGGCGCTCGGAACTGAAACCGTACCGGTGCCACGGGTCCATCGCCGCCAATCGATCGGCGAGGCGCCGCTTGGTTTCTGCATCGAACGGTCCGGTCACTTCATCGAGCCGAACTGTCGCGTCGTTGCGGACCGCGAGTGACGTGATCGTCGTGAGGTAGGCGTTACGCGCCGTCAAGACCGCGCCCTCGAGCGCGCGGGCGTGGTGGCCTGTGGCTTGACGGTCGGAGACCAGCCGCTGCCTCCGCCGCCGGGCGTGGTGGAACCCTGCGTACCAGGGCGCGCGCGCGTGGCGGCCGGTCGGGCGAGAGCCGCGACGAGATTGTCGTAGCGGTCGGTATCACCTGGCTTGACGTTGTAACAGGAGTTCACGATCTCCGGCGTGCCCGCTGCGAGCAGTTCGCTGACGGTGACGAAGCGATAGCCCTCCGCCTTGAGCTTGGGGATGAACAGAGGCAGTGCCTCGGCGGTATGGAACCCGCGCCCGTTGGCGTGCGCGATGACGATCGCGCCCGGACGTGCCTCAGCAAGTGCGGCTCGTGCGATCGCCTTGGCCGACTGGCCGGGCCACGGATCACCGGTCGAGACGTTCCACTGAATGGCGAGCAGCCCGGCGTCGTTGACGGCGTCGAGAGACTGGGCGTTGCAGGCGCCATAGGGGAAACGGAACAGGCGCATGCGGTTCGGGATCGATTGCGCGGCTGCGCCAGCGCCGCCGACGCACTGCTCGCCGGTGAAGGCCTCGCGGATCGACTCGTACGCCCGCTGCGGAGCGGCGATCTCCTCCTTGAGGCGGTCGCCGGAGAGCAGGCGCAGGTTGCGATGACCTGCCGAATGGTTGGCGATCTCGAACAGCGGGTCGCTCATGAGCTGACGTAGGCGCGGTGTGTGCGAGCGCATCCACTTGCCGCCGACGAACAGTGTCGCCTTGACGCCCTCTGCACGCAGATAGTCGAAAATAGCGCCATCGTATCCGGCGATCTCGCCCGGCTGCTCGCAGAGGTCCAGGGTCAGTGCGATCAGCTTCTGGCCGGCAGGAAGACGGACCGAGCGGATGGCTCCGCGCTGGCTCGCGGCAACGGGCTCGAACGGGTGCAGAGCGCGGCCCGGCTCGGCGCGATCGAAACCATGCTGGCCTTTGAGCGGCTTCTCCTCACCCGCGCGCGCGGCAATTTCGGCGGGGCTGAAGCAACGTGCCAACAGGCTACGCCCTGGCTCCGCGACGGCGGGGCTTCCCGCGCCTGCCACGAGCGCCAGCCCGGCAAGCGCAGCGGCGAGAGACCGGTAGCGGCTGTCGCGCATGC
Source organism: Hyphomicrobiaceae bacterium (assembly GCA_016793635.1). Classification (GTDB taxonomy): domain Bacteria; phylum Pseudomonadota; class Alphaproteobacteria; order Rhizobiales; family Hyphomicrobiaceae; genus JAEUMD01. The sequence continues at coordinate 146,664 of JAEUMD010000018.1, read as the reverse complement.
AACCATGGGCCGTGTTTTCCATCGAACTCCCCGGCGGTTGAACTCCGGCGAAGATTGGACCTTCGTGCCGAGAGGGAAGTGCGGCTTTTCCGTGCCTTGCGGCCGGCGCTCGTCTAGACTGCGTGGCGAAAGCCCCCTGAGAGGGCACCCTGCGCCGCCACGGCGGTGCCATACCACAGCAGAGCGCGGTTGTGCCAACGGCCAGCCTTCACGTTGTCGCCAACGCGCACCACATGCCGCATTGGGTGCCGCGTGCCGGAACGGGCGCCGCCCGAAGTTTCAGGACAGGCGCCCGCGACGCCGCGAACGGTGTCGAGCGGGCGCTGAGCCGAGGAGAATTCGATATGCCGGTTCAGCATGTTTCGAGTGACAGCAAGAGAAACGTCGAGAGCTGCGACCCCGTTTGGACGGCGCTGCGGGCCGAGGCGGAAGCGGCGATGCAGGCGGAGCCCGCGCTCGGCAGCTTCATCTTCGCCACCGTCCTGAGCCACCACCGGCTCGAGGACGCGGTGTGCCACCGCTTGGCCCGGCGCCTCGACAACGCCGACGTCGACGTGCACCTCATCTCTCAGCGATTCCTCCAGGTGCTCGAGAAGCGCCCCGAGCTCGGCGCCGTGATCCGCGCCGACCTCGCGGCCGTGCGCGACCGCGACCCCGCGTGCCAGCGCTTCCTCGAGCCGCTGCTGTTCTTCAAGGGTTTCCACGCGCTCACGGCGCACCGCTTCGCGCACGAGTTGTGGCTGCTCGGTCATCGAGACTTCGCTTATTTCCTGCAAAGCCTCGGCTCGCAGTTCTTCGGCGTCGACATTCATCCTGCCGCCCATTTCGGCAAGGGCATCATGCTCGATCATGCCACCGGATTCGTCGTCGGCGAGACGGCGGTGATCGGCGACAACTGCTCGTTCCTGCATTCGGTGACGCTTGGCGGCAGCGGCAAGGAAACCGGCGACCGGCATCCCAAGATCGGCAACAACGTGCTGGTCGGCGCCGGTGCGAAGATTCTCGGCAATATCTCCGTCGGTAACTGCTCGCGCGTTGCCGCCGGCAGCGTCGTTCTGGCGAGCGTGCCCCACAACACGACGGTTGCCGGGGTCCCCGCCAAGGTGGTAGGCCCTGCCGGCTGCTCGGAGCCGTCGCGCAACATGGACCAGGGTCTCACGCCCGAGGATTGCGGTTGCGGCTCCAAGGCCGATGGCGGCGCCTGAGGCTTGCGCGGCGCGGAATCGAAGAGGGAGCTTACCGATCGTGACCAAGGATGAACTGGCCCGCCTGCAGTCGTATCTGCGCAAGACATTCGGCGCCGATACGCTCGAGGTGCGTGCGCAGCCGCGCAAGAAGGACATGGCCGAGATCTTCATCAAGGACGATTTCGTCGCCACCCTCTACCGCATCGAGGAGGACGGCGAGGTCGAGTATCAGGTTCAGATGGCGATCCTGGAGATGGACCTCGAAGGCGCATGACACGCTATGCACTTGACGGGGTGCGGGTGCGCACGCCCGGCCCGGGCCGGTTCTGGATTGCACCCAACGCCGTCGTTGTCGGCAACGTGGTGCTGGAGGAGGACTCCAGCGTCTGGTTTGGCACCATGATCCGCGGCGACAACGAGGAGATCCGGATCGGCGCGCGTTCGAACATCCAGGAAGGTTGCGTTCTGCACACCGATCCCGGATTTCCCATGCACATCGAGCCGGACTGCACCATCGGCCACATGGTGATGCTCCACGGTTGCCGCATTGGCACCCGCAGCCTCGTCGGTATCGGCTCGATCATCCTCAACGGCGCGCAGATCGGCGAGGGTTGCCTGATCGGCGCCAACACGCTGATCCCCGAGGGCAAAGTCATCCCGCCGCGCTCGATGGTGCTCGGTTCACCGGGGCGCGTGGTCCGGGAGCTATCCGAGGCCGACGTTGAGCGGTTCAGCGCGGCGGCAGGCCGCTACGTGCAGAACTGGCGACGGTTCGCCGCCGGGCTCGTGCGCGACGATCAGGATTGACGCACGGGCAAGCGCGGCCCGGATGTGGTTGGTGGCAGGAAAAAAGGAATCGGCCGGTCCGCTTGCGCGGCCGGCCGATTTGCATTGCAACCCTTCGCGGGCTGTTTCGCGAGTGGGTCGGCAGTCTCCTGCGGCCTCAATGGCGCGGTTCGACGCCCGCGAGAGCCGCCGGACGCACGGCATCGCCCGCTTCGAGCGTGACCCACACCTTCGGATTGAGATAGCTCTGTCGCATCACGAACTCGTAAGGCGTCTGGTGCCAGAGGCGCACGCTGTCGGTCTTGTTGTCGAGAACGAAATCGCCCTGGGCGGTGCGCGCGGTCAGAACCGCATGCCCTTCGCCGCGCTCGTCGCGCACGACTGTCATCAGTAGGGAACTCGAAGGCCAGCCGCGTTGCATCAGGAGCTGGCGCTTGAGCAGCGCATAGTCCTCGCAATCGCCGGCGGTACGCGGCAGCGTCCAGTATTCGTTGACCCCGTAGAGCTCGAGGTCGGTCATCGGCTTGACCGAGTGGTTGGTGGTGCGATTGACGTCGTCGAGCTCGCTGAGGCGTTCGGGCGTCGCGTCGACGCGAGCATCCTCGTTGCCCCGGCTGATGCACTGCTCCGGATTTGTCTCGCAGAAGCGAACGAAGCCGTAGGGCGCCTGGGACAGCCCGAAAATCCGCATGAAGCCGGACGTCGGCGAGACGTAACTCTTTGTTTTGTTAGCTGGATTTGCGTGCGCGGTAAGTGGCACAGCAAGCCCGGCCAACGCTACGAGAGCGACTGGAAATGACCAACGCAACATCACATACCCCGTGTTGACAGAGCCAGAGTAACCCGAAAATCTCGCCGCGGCCTTCACGATTTTCATCAGAGTAACGTCGAATCCTGGGCGTTGCGCGGCGGTGGCCGCCTGGCGGGCCAGCTTCAGCCGAAATACCTCCGGAGGGCTTCCGGTTCCTGGATGTCCAGGAAGCGGACACCGATGCCGCGTTCGTGGTGGCGCATCACCCGCGCCCGGAGCTTGCCGACGACGACCTCCGAGCCGATCGAGGGACGCACCTCGGTTGCGACCGACGCGCCGGACAGCGACACGTCGATCAGGCTGCACTTGACCACGACGCCATCGGCGAGCCGGAGCGAGCTCTGGCTGTTGCCGGGGGCGACACGGTCGTGGGCACGCGCCTCGAGGCCTTCGATCTCTTGGCGGTTGATGAGCCAGGTGATGCGCGCGGCGAGCTTCTCCCGCTTGTGGCGCGTGGCGCGCAGATTGATGGCGAAGCCGCCTTCGAACAGGCGCGAGACCGCGCCCTCAAGGCCGCCGATCTCGTCGATGTAGGCAATGATGGGCTCGCCGATCTCGAGCTGGACCGGGCTCGAGAACGCGGCGCCGCCGACCGAGATGTCGATCAGGCGGCAGGAATACTCATGACGGTCGGGGCGCATGAAGCGGCCGATGAGCGGCAGAGGATAGCGCTTGTTGCGCCGACGCTCCTCGGCGGAGCGCTGGAGGGGGCTGAATTCTTTCCTGCGGAAGCTGAGAGCTTGTGGTGGCATCAACGCATTTCCTGCCGAGCATCGAACCGTTCAGACGGGTCCGCAATGTTGGCCCCGACGGTCCAGCGATGGACCCTCGTGCAGTATCGGGGCATGCCCTTAACGATCGACTAACGGGCGGGGCGTTTTTGAGACAGCGGAGTTAGGGCGACCGAGAGGCCACTCGTCCGGCTGTCGGTGGGTTGGCGCGAGCCGTGTAATATTCGATGGAAAAATACGACGCGCAGACAGGGTGTTATGGCGTGGGGCGCGATTAGGCTCAAAACGGCATCGCGTGGGTCTCGGCGATTCCGGGAAGGGATGCCCGGGGTGGCGAAAGCCACGGTCGGGGCCGGCGTGGCCTCAGATTTCTTTGCAATCGGACTTGCCGAGGCCGCCCTCGTAAACTCGGAATTGGCGGCGCTCGGAGCGCACGACGCGGGCGTTGCGGATATGGGGCAGGAAGGGCGTCTGACGGCTGAGAGAGGCGACGACGGCGTGGGGCTTACCATCCGGCCAGATGATCTCGGCATGGCCCAGACGGCGGCTGGTTGTGCGTTCCTCTGGGGCCGGATCGGCGATCGTCACGGCGGTCAGGCCACCCAGGAACCGCTCGACTTTCTCGCGGGTATGCAGCAAGGGCAGCAGCACGCACTCGAAAACGGCTGCTGGCCGGCCGAAGGCGAACGTCTCGAATGTGAGCAGCACCACGCCGCCCTGCTGCGCTGCCGTTTGCATGAGGCGGGCGAGAGAGAGAGCGTCCTCGCTATGCCAGCCTTCGAGAAAGTTGGAACCGCGAAGTTCGGTACCGAGCAATTCGCATACGCGCGTTCCGGCGAGACGGTATCGATAGGTCTCCGCGTCTAGGCGTTCCAGGATGAACGTCTCGGAGAGCACGGTTGTGATCCGCGACGGCTCGATGTCGAAGCGACGCGGCGCAAGGCGACCTTGGCGCACCTCGTTCCAGTAGGCGTAAAGAGCTTGGCTGGTCTTGGCTTTCATTCTCGATACAACCCGCTGGGAGGCTCGGTCCGGCGCTGGCCGGGCCTTGCGTTCGTGATGGCGTCCGCGGACGGCACAGATTTAGGGCTGTCGCGTCTGCGTGGCGGGGTAAGAGCAGCTTCCGTGCCAGCAGTGCGTGTGGTGGCGAGCGCCGAAGCTCTGCTGCGGGCGGCTCGTCGAAAGACGGTTTACGCAGCGGTTGAGCCTAAGCTTGGGCGATAGCGCCGCCGTCCCCTCGCGCGGACGCGGCGAACAGGGAGGCGCTGGGCGCCGGTGGCGCCTCCACCGGCTCTAGTACCGCACCGTTCGGCGACACGCCGTTTTGCACGCCGCAACGCTCGTCTCTCAGATGGCAATCATCTGAGAAGACGCCTGGAAGCCTCGCTTGCACTTGCTCGCGCAAGCGTATCTCCAGGCTTTCAATTGGTGCGCCGCGAAGGTTGGCAAAAATCGACTCAAGCAACTGGAAAACATAAGAAAAATAGATCTGGTACGAGCCTTGCTATTTCTCTCGATGGTTAATCGACCGGCGCACGGGGAAAACCGGCGTCCTCGGGGAGAGCGAGCAAGGAGGCACGGCAGAGACCATGACAGAAACGTTCTACGAGGTGATGCGTCGGCAGGGGATCACCCGCCGCAGCTTCCTCAAATATTGCAGCCTGACCGCGGCTGCCCTCGGTCTCGGACCGGACTTTGCGCCGCAGATTGCGCACGCCATGGAGACGAAGCCGCGTATCCCGGTGCTGTGGCTGCACGGCCTCGAGTGCACGTGCTGCTCCGAGAGCTTCATCCGCTCCGCCCATCCGCTCGCCAAGGATGTGGTGTTGTCGATGATCTCACTCGACTACGACGACACCATCATGGCGGCCGCCGGCCAGCAGGCCGAAGCGATCGTCCACGAGATCGTCGAGAACTACAAAGGCAACTACCTGCTCGCCGTCGAGGGTAACCCCCCGCTCGACGAGGACGGCATGTACTGCATCATCGGCGGCAAGCCGTTCGTGGAGCAGCTCCGCTACGCGGCGACGCATGCCAAGGGCATCATCTCATGGGGGTCGTGCGCGTCGTGGGGTTGCGTGCAGGCAGCCCGTCCCAATCCGACCCGCGCGACCCCCGTGCACAAGGTGCCGGGCCTCGCCAACAAGCCGATCATCAAGGTGCCCGGCTGCCCGCCGATCGCCGAGGTGATGACGGCGGTCATCACCTACATCCTCACGTTCGACAAGTTCCCCGAGCTCGACCGCCAGGGGCGGCCGAAGATGTTCTATTCGCAGCGCATCCACGACAAGTGCTACCGCCGCCCGCATTTCGACGCCGGCCAGTTCGTCGAGAGCTTCGACGACGAGGGCGCGCGCAAGGGCTACTGCCTCTACAAGGTCGGCTGCAAGGGCCCGACCACCTACAACGCCTGCTCCACCGTTCGCTGGAACGGCGGCCTCTCGTTCCCGATCCAGGCGGGCCACCCGTGCATCGGCTGCTCCGAGGACGGCTTCTGGGACAAGGGCGGCTTCTATGACCGGCTGACCGATGTGCATGGCTTCGGCGTTGAGGCGAATGCGGACGAGATCGGCGCGAAGGCTGCAACCGTGGTCGGCGCCGCTGCTGCCGCACACGCCGCCGTAAGCGCCGTCAAACGGGCGCGTCAAAAGGGAGGTGACGTCTGATGCCGACGATCCAGACACCGAATGGCTACACACTCGACGATTCCGGCAAGCGCGTCGTCGTCGATCCGGTCACGCGCATCGAAGGACATATGCGCTGCGAAGTGAACGTGGATGCCAATAACATCATCCGCAACGCGGTCTCGACCGGTACCATGTGGCGCGGCCTCGAGGTCATCCTGAAGGGCCGCGACCCGCGCGACGCCTGGGCCTTCGTCCAGCGCATCTGCGGCGTCTGCACCGGTACGCACGCGCTCACATCCGTGCGCGCGGTCGAGGATGCGCTGAAAATCGCCATTCCTGACAACGCCAACTCGATCCGAAACATCATGCAGCTCTCGCTGCAGATCCACGACCATCTCGTGCACTTCTATCACCTGCACGCGCTCGACTGGGTGAATCCTGTCAACGCGCTCAAGGCCGACCCGAAGGCGACGAGCGAGCTGCAGATGGCAACGGGGCCGAACCATCCCAAGTCGTCGCCCGGCTACTTCCGCGACATTCAGAACCGGCTGAAGCGGTTCGTCGAGAGCGGTCAGCTCGGTCCGTTCAAGAACGGCTATTGGACCAATCCGGCCTACCTGCTGCCGCCGGAAGCCGACCTGATGGCGGTGACGCACTATCTGGAAGCGCTCGACTTCCAGAAGGAGATCATGACGACGCGCACGATCTTCGGCGGCAAGGATACGCATCCGAACTGGCTGGTCGGCGGCGTGCCGTGCGCCATCAACATGGATGGCGAGTTGGCAGCGGGCGCGCCGCTCAACATGGAGCGCCTCAATTACGTTGCAGGCGTCATCGACCGCACCATCGACTTCATCGAGAACGTCTACATTCCCGACATCATCGCCATCGGCTCATTCTACAAGGGCTGGCTCTATGGCGGCGGTCTCTCGGGCACCAGCGTGCTCGCCTATGGCGATATTCCCGATCGCGCTAACGACTACTCGCCGAAGAACCTGATGATGCCCTCGGGCGCCATCATCAACGGCAAGCTGTCGGAAGTGCACCCGGTCGACTGCCGCGATCCCGAGCAGGTGCAGGAGTTCGTTCCCCACTCCTGGTACAAGTATCCCGACGAGTCGAAGGGCCTGCACCCGTGGGACGGCATCACCGAGCCGAACTACAAGCTCGGTGCCAAGGCGCAGGGCACCAAAACCAACATCATCCAGCTCGACGAGAGCGCGAAGTACTCCTGGATCAAGGCGCCGCGCTGGCGCGGGCATGCGATGGAGGTGGGGCCACTCGCCCGCTACGTCGTCGGCTACGCTCAGGGCCATGCCGAGATCAAGGAGCAGGTCGATCAGACCCTCAAGGCACTCAATGTGCCGCTCGAGGCGCTGTTCTCGACGCTCGGCCGTACCGCGGCACGCGCGCTCGAGGCACAGTGGTGCGCGCGCAAGCAGAAGTACTTCTTCCAGAAGCTCATCGCCAACATCAAGGCCGGCGATTCCTCGACTGCCAATACCGAGAAGTTCGATCCCAAGACCTGGCCGAAGGAGGTCAAGGGCGTCGGCTACACGGAGGCTCCGCGCGGCGCGCTAGCGCACTGGATCCGCATCAAGGACACCAAGATCGACAACTACCAGTGCGTCGTGCCGACCACCTGGAACGGCTCGCCGCGCGACAACAAGGGCAACATCGGTGCCTTCGAGGCCTCGCTCATGAACACGAAGGTCGAGCGGGCGGAGGAGCCGGTCGAGATCCTGCGCACGATCCACAGCTTCGATCCTTGCCTTGCCTGCTCCACGCACGTCATGGGGCCGGACGGCGAAGAGCTGGCGGTCGTGAAGGTGCGCTGAGGAGGACATGACGATGAGAACGACGAAACTCATGATCGCGCTCGCCCTCACAAGCGGCGCGCTTGCCGGCCCGGCGCTGGCGCACACCGGACACGGCTCGACGGGACTCCACGAGGGACTGGCCCATCCGTTCGCGGGCCTCGACCATCTGTTGGCGATGGCCGCGGTCGGTGTCTGGGCGTCGCTTCAGCCGGCGCGGAAGGCCTGGGCCGGCCCGGCCGTGTTCGTCGCCATGCTGGCAGCGGGCGCGCTGATCGGCATGGCCGGCATCGCCGTGCCGTTCGTGGAGCCTGGCATCCTTGCGTCGGTCGTGCTGTTCGGCGCGCTGATCGCCACGGCGCCCGTGGTTCCCGTGTCGGCCGGCCTTGCCATGATTGGAGCGTTCGCGCTGCTGCATGGCCACGCTCACGGCACCGAGGCGGTCGGGGTGGTCGCCGGCTACATGGCGGGCTTCATGGCGTCGAGTGCCGTGCTGCACCTCGGCGGCTATGCAGCTGGAACGATCCTCTCGCGCATCCGCTTCGCGGTGCCCGTCGCGGGGCTGGCGATCGCGGCCGCGGGCGCCGTGATGGCGGCAGGATAGGGGGCGGTCATGGATACCCAACCGATCACCGCCGACAAGGCCCACGCGGCCCATCGCGAGGAGGCGGTCTATGTCTACGAGGCGCCGGTGCGCCTATGGCACTGGGTCAACGCCTTCGCCATCCTGTCGCTGTGCATCACCGGCTATCTCATCGGCTCGCCGCTTCCCGCGGTTGGCGGCGAGGCGTCGAACAGCTTCCTGTTCGGCTGGATACGCTACATCCACTTCGCGTCGGGCTACATCCTGCTCGTCGGCTTCCTGCTGCGCGTATACTGGGCCTTTGTCGGCAACGGGCATGCCCGGCAGGTGTTCGCGCCGCCGGTGTGGAAAGCGACCTTCTGGCACGAGCTGCTGCACGAGGTGAAGTGGTACGCGATGCTCGTCAAGGAGCCGATGAAGTACTCGGGGCACAATCCGCTGGCGACACTGGTCATGCACGTGATGTTCGTGTGGGGCATCGTGTTCATGATCGTCACCGGCCTCGCGCTCTACGGCGAGGGCACCGGCATGGGCTCCTGGCAGCACACGCTGTTCTCGAGCTGGGTGATCCCGCTGTTCGGGCAGAGCCAGGACGTGCACACCTGGCACCATCTCGGCATGTGGCTGATCATCTGCTTCGCCATCATTCACTTCTACGCGGCGGTGCGCGAGGACATCATGTCCCGACAGTCGATCATCTCCTCCATGTTCTCGGGCTGGCGGACGTTCCGGGATGGCCGCGCGCCCGAGGACGGCCACGGCTAGAGTGACGTATCGCGCGATGGGATCGACGCCCCGATCCCATCGCGCCACCAGTCGTAGCGGCGACGGCTTGTTGTTGCTGCGGGCATCCTCCAAGCGCATTTTCGTCGAACCTGCCCGGACTGCGGGGCCCGAGGGCCCCGCATTTTTGTTTGTGCGCCACGTTGGTGAAATCAGGCTCGCAGGCGGCACGGACGTTAACCGGCTTTGCGATCTGGCGGGGCGGGCGGATCTAGCTCTCGGCGTTATGACAAGTTAGCATCCAATTCTGAGGCCGTTTTGGATGGATGGTTTCCATATGCGGTGTGAGTGCAATCGAAAAAGTTAGCAATTCCAACTGTCCGGCTAAGGCTTCGCGTTGGCACGCAGGTTGCTTTTTAACGGTTAACGACGGCGCAGGAAGCGCCGCGACTGAGGAAACGGACGAGGAGGGGCGGCCATGACCATGGCGTCGCCAGCGGTGCTCATCTTGGGTATCGGCAATCTGCTGTGGGCCGACGAGGGCTTCGGAGTCCGCGCCGTCGAGGACCTGCATCGCCGCTATATTTTTCCAGGCAACGTCCGCCTCATGGATGGCGGTACGCAGGGCATCTACCTCGTCCAGCACATCCGCGAGGCCGACATCCTCATCGTGTTCGATGCGGTCGATTACGGCCTGGCGCCCGGCACCATGAAGCTGGTCGAGGGCGAGGAAGTACCCAAGTTTCTCGGTGCCAAGAAGATCTCGTTGCACCAGACCGGCTTTCAGGAAGTCCTGGCGCTGGCAGAGATGCTCGGCGACTACCCGCGCGATCTGCTGCTGATCGGCGTGCAGCCGGTGGAGCTCGAGGATTACGGCGGCAGCCTTCGCCCCGAAGTCAAGGCGCAGATCGGCCCCGCGATCGGCGCCGCGCTCGCGTTCCTTGCGTCGCGCGGTGTCGCCGCCGCGGCACGGGCGGCGCCGCTGCCGCCCGCCGAGACCATCTCCACCGCAGAGACGATCATGGATGGCTACGAGGCCGGCCGGCCAGACGAAGCCGAAGCGATGCGGACCGGCGATGCACGGGTTCTCACCGACGGCCGTTGGCAAGGCCCGGACGATTTCGAAGCGGAGATCGGCCGGTTGCTATCGAGCCCGGGTGGAGGCGCCTGATGTGCATTGGCACGCCCATGCAGGTGATCGAAGCCGAGGGATTTAGCGCCCGCTGCCGGTCAACCGACGGCGAGCACACCATCGACAAGACGCTGGTCGGCACACCGCCGCCGGGTGCCTGGCTGATGGTGTTTCTCGGCGCCGCCCGCGAAGTGATGACGGAGGAGGCGGCGCACCACTCCATCGACGCACTCGAAGCGCTGCGCCGCGCCATGAGCGGCGAGACCGTTTTCGACGATCTCTTCGCCGATCTCGTCGGACGCGAGCCGGAGCTTCCCGCTCACCTGACGATCCCGACGACACCCCGTGTCCCATCCGCGTGAACCCGAGGAGCCTTCTCCATGCTCGCCCCGCCTGCCTTCTCGCCCTTGCTTTCGTCGATCATCTCGCGGACGGGCTTTCCCGTGCTGGCCGCGGGCGACGTCGCCAGTTTCACAGCGGCGCATGAGAATACGGTGCTCTTCTTCGCCGGCGACGCCGAGCGCCTCGCCGAAAGCGACGATGTCGCCGTCGTCCTGCCGGAGCTGATCGCGGCGTTCCGCGGCCGCATCGTCGGCGCCGTCGTGCGCCGCGAGGACGAGCGGGTTCTACAGCGCACGTATCGTTTCGCCGCGTTCCCCTCGCTCGTCTTCCTCCGTCGCGGCGAGTACCTCGGCGCCATCTCGCGCATCCGCGACTGGTCGGACTACCTGGAAGAGATTTCGGAGATCCTCACCCGCGAGCCGAGCGAGCCGCCGCCGTTCAAGCTCCCCGATCCCGTGGCGTCCGCCGCGCGCCACCGCGATCCCGAGCTCGACCCCGATCACGATCATCACGGCCACGACCATCATTGATCCGGCTTGACCCCAGCCGACGCAACAGAGGCAACGAGCCCATGTCCAGCACGTTCTTTTCCACGGCGACCGGTCCTGGCAGCCAGCCGGCCGACGATGACGGCGCCAGCCTTGCGTACATGGAAATGCCATCCGGCATGATGACCTACCGTGCGCCACTCTTGCCCGAGCCCGAGGAGGTTGCTGGCATCGGTGCAGGGCTCGCGGTGCTCGACAAGGTTCTGGCGTTGCTCGAGCGCTACGAGCGTGACGAGGCCGCGAACGTCGTCGATCTCGGCCACCTCGATGCGGCGAGCCTCAAGTTCGTCGATCAGGCTCTGGGCGAAGGCGAGGTGGCGGTAATCGGTGGCGCGACGGTGCAATCGCAGGAATCGGTTCTGGCGGGCGTGTGGCGGGCCCGCACGGCCGGGTCGGACGGCGTTGTCGCCTCCGATGTCATCGAGGTGGCGGCCTTTCCCTCGACCGTTTCGAGCGTCGCATTCGCCGGCGCGCGCGACCACGTGAAGCTGCCTGAGGCGTTCGGCCCCGGTGTCTTCAACGCGCCGCCGCTGTTTCCCGAGATCAACGACCACATCGCCGGATCGGATGCGGCGCGCGCGCCGCACGTGATCAACCTGTCGCTGCTGCCGCATACGGAGCAGGATCTCGCCCTGCTTGCCCAGCAGCTCGGTCAGGGCTGGCTCAAGGTTCTATCGCGCGGTTATGGCAACTGCCGCGTATCGAGCACGATGACACGCAACGTGTGGTGGGTGCAGTTTTATAACTCGCAGGACGCGCTGATCCTCAATACCATCGAGATCACGCCAATCCCGGAGGTCGTGCGCGCGGCACCAGAGGATATGAGCGACTCCGCCTCGCGGCTGCGCGAGATCCTGGAGGTCTACCGATGAGTGACGCTCTCTTCGAATGCTCCTACGGCGGTGATGCGGCGAAGATCGACGCGACGGCGCGGCTCGAATGTAAGATCTGCTGGCACATCTACGATCCGGCAGTCGGCTGCGACTATTGGCAGATACCACCGGGCACGCCGTTCTCGGCACTTCCCGAGCACTGGAGCTGTCCCAATTGCGACGGCCGGCGGGAAGACTTCATGGTGGTCGAAGGCGATTGAGTAATCCTCAGGTGGAGTCGAGGCGCATGCCGGCCGAAACCCCGAGCGACATTTCAAGCCGGCTCGAGCGCTGCTTCAAGGCGATCGAGAGCGAGCGTATGGCGGGGATACCCATCCTCAATCGCGCCATCGCCGTCTCGGCGGTCGGCACGCGCGCTTGGGGAGACGAGTGGTTGAGTGTGCTCGTCACGCCGTGGTTCATGAGCATCGTTCTGATGCCGCGCGTTGACGATGGTGAGGCGGATCGTTCTGTGGCCGCGGCGGCTTCCGTCGGAGCAAAGCAGAGCGTCGCCTTCCCGTCCGGCCGCTTCGAGTTCATTACCGGTCACGAGCCATCGCTCGGTACGTATCGCATGTGCTCTCTTTTTTCACCGATGTTCGAATTTCCTGATCATGACACGGCGGTTGCGACCGCAGCGGCAGCGCTGGAAGCCCTGCTTGCCGGTGATGAAAAGGAGGTCGCGACCGACGACGACGGCATGGCGATGATCTGGCGCGGCGAGAAGCCCGCCGCGGCGCCAGAGACCGAAGGTGCTGCCGCATCGGGAGCCGGCGAAACCCGGAAGCCTGCCGGAAATACCGTGGCCGTCAGCCGCCGTGGCTTCCTCCGTGGGCGAGATTCGGCGCGGGAGGGCACATGACTCCGCGGGCGAGCTTCGAGGGTCGCGTCGAAATCGAGTTGCGCCGCGGAGCGGAACCGGCGGCTGTGCGCTACATCGAGCCGGGCGATGTAGCCCGCCTGCTGGTGGGCAAGACGGCCGAGGAAGCGGGCCGGGTGATGCCCGCGCTCTACTCGGTCTGCGGCACCGCGCAGTGCCATGCCGCGGCTGCGGCGCTCGAAGCGGCCTCGGGTATCGTCGCAAGCGGTGGGACGGTGGCCGCTCGCCAGTGTCTCACCGAGATGGAGACACTGCGCGAGAATGCTCTTCGCGTCGCGCTCGACTGGCCGAAGCACCTTGGCGAGACGCCGGCGATTGAGGATGTCAGGCCGTTGATGCGTTCCGTGCCAGAGCTGAGCCGCGCGTTGTTCGGCGCGGAACGCGCGATGACGATCGGTGCTGTCGCCATGCCCGATCGTTCGGCCGCGCTTGGCGTGATCGCTGAGGCCGAGGCATGCGTCCGGTCGCTCGTCTTCGGCGAGCCGCTTGAGGTGTGGAGCGCGCGGCGCAGCGAAACCGACCTCGACGACTGGAGCAGAGTAACGTCCACGCCCTCGTCGCGTTTGCTTGCGAGGGTCTCCGCGAACGGTTGGGACGGTTCAGGCGCCGTGCCGCTCATCGCGCTTGAGGACGCGAGCCCCTCCGACGTCGCAAATGTGCTGAGGAGCCGTGACGCTTCGACCGTACTCCTTCCGCCGTTACCCGAGACGACCATGCTTTCACGCCATCGCGCCGACGCGCGCCTAGCCGCCGGACGTCCGGGGCTTAGGAAGCGGATATTGGCGCGGTTGATCGAGCTTTCGGAATTGCCGGCCCGCATGCGACGGCTTCTCGATGGCCAATCAGAGATGCCGGTGACGGAACGTCGTGGCGGCTTTGCGTGCGCCATCGTCGCGGCGGCGCGCGGCACGCTCGTCCACGAGGTGCAGCTTCATGAAGCGCGCATCGCGCATTATTGCATCGTGCCGCCGACGCGTTGGAACTTTGCGCCGAATGGCGTCGCGAGCCGCGCGCTGGCAGGGCTTTTCGATCGCCACGGGGAGAACGCGCGGCAGGTCGCGAACCTGATCGTCGACGCGATCGACCCCTGCGTCGGCTTCGACGTGAGGGTGGCCTGATGCACGAGATGGCCATCTGCGAGAGCATTCGCCGGACGCTGGAGGAACAGGCGGCGGTCCATGCTTTCCAACGCATAGGGCGCGTAAGCCTGGAGATCGGCCCGCTCTCGGGCGTGGAAGTCGAGGCGCTGCGCTTCGGGTTCGATGTGGTGATGCGAGGATCTATTGCCGAAGGCGCGGTGCTCGACATCGTCGAGTGCTCCGCTGCGGCGTGGTGCATGCAGTGTGCCGAAACCGTGCCGATCGCTCGGCGCTTCGATGCATGCCCGAGATGTGGATCGCATCAGTTGCAGGTGACGGCGGGCGAAGAGATGCGGATCAAGGAGCTGGAGGTCGACTGATGTGCACGGTATGTGGTTGCAGCGATGGCGAGGTTCGCATCGGTGGAAAGGCTCAAGCGGGGCACGGTGCGCTTCACGAGCACGGCGGTGCGCACGCGCATGGTCACGACCATCACGACCATCATCACCATGTTCACGAGAGCGAGCTGCACCGCCACGTGCACCACTACGGCCGCGGTCCGGCGGGCACCAGCGTTCCCGGCATGAGCCAGACGCGTCTCATTAAGATCGAGACCGACATTCTCGCCAAGAACAAGGCGTACGCGAATGCCAACCGCGAGCGGCTCGGGCAACTCGGCATCGTCGCGCTCAATCTGCTGTCGAGCCCTGGATCGGGCAAGACCACGCTTCTGGTCAAAACCATTGAGGCCATGAAGGCGACCCGTGACGTGGCCGTGATCGAGGGTGACCAGCAGACCGATGCCGATGCCGCGCGCATCCGGGAAACCGGTGCGCCGGCGATCCAGATCAACACGGGCAAGGGCTGTCACCTCGATGCACATATG
This sequence comes from Hyphomicrobiaceae bacterium, assembly GCA_016793635.1. Taxonomy (GTDB): domain Bacteria; phylum Pseudomonadota; class Alphaproteobacteria; order Rhizobiales; family Hyphomicrobiaceae; genus JAEUMD01. The sequence goes on along the minus strand of JAEUMD010000018.1, from coordinate 131,660 downwards.
GTGGGGCACGCGCTCGACGAGCTCGCGCCGCAACGCGGATCAGTGCTGTTCATCGAGAACGTCGGCAACCTCGTCTGCCCAGCGGCATTCGATCTCGGCGAGGCGCACCGTGTCGTCATCCTTTCCGTCACGGAGGGTGAGGACAAGCCGCTCAAGTATCCCGACATGTTCGCGAGTGCCGACCTCGTCGTCGTCAACAAGACCGACCTTCTTCCGCATCTCGACTTCAACGTCGAGCAGGCCATAGCCAACGTCCGCAAGGTGAATGCGGGGGTGAAGGTCATGAAGGTGTCCGCGCGCACGGGCGACGGGCTCGGGTCCTTCGTCTCTTGGATCGAGGGCGCGCGGGCGATGCAACTCGCCGGCGCCGACGTCGCCCATGCCGTAGCCGGGGAGTAGGGCAGATGTGTCTCGCGCTTCCAGCCCGCATCGTGTCGCTCGAGGAGGGAGCCATGGCGACCGTGGCTCTCGAGGGCATCAAAAAGCGGATTTCGATCGCGCTTCTCGACGATGTCGAGGTCGGTGAGTTCGTGCTCGTGCACGTCGGCTACGCGCTGCACAAGGTGAGTGAGGAGGAGGCGGCGCGCACGCTTGCGATGATGGCGGAAGCTGGCGTCCTCGAAGACGAGATCGAGGAGATAACGGAGCGTGCGCCATGAAGTATGTCGACGAATATCGACGCAGCGATCTGTCGGGCAAGCTCGCCGCTGCCATCGCTCGCGAAGCGCACCCTGATCGCACCTATCACGTCATGGAATTTTGTGGGGGCCATACCCACGCCATCTTCCGCTACGGCGTGCAAGACCTGATGCCCGGCAACGTGCGCTTCGTGCACGGGCCGGGGTGTCCCGTCTGCGTTCTGCCCGTGCGCCGTCTCGACGACGCGGTAGAGCTGGCCGAGGGTCACGGTGTCATTCTCTGCTCCTACGGCGACATGATGCGTGTGCCAGGGACCAAGCAGCGCAGCCTGATCCGCGCAAAGGCCGATGGCGCCGATATCCGCATGGTCTACTCGACGCAGGACGCGCTCAGGATCGCGCGCGAGAATCCATCGCGCGAGGTGGTGTTCTTTGCCATCGGTTTCGAGACGACGACACCGCCGACGGCCGTCGCCATCCGGCAGGCCGCGGCCGAGGGCCTCTCGAACTTCTCGGTGTTCTGCAACCACGTGCTGACACCCGCTGCGATCCAGCACATCCTGCAATCACCCGAGGTGCGCAATCTCGGTACCGTCCTCATCGACGGATTCCTCGGTCCCTCCCACGTCTCGTCCGTGATCGGGTCGGAGCCCTACCAGTTCTTCGCCGAGGAGTTCCAGAAGCCCGTCGTCATCGCGGGCTTCGAGCCGCTCGACGTGCTTCAATCGACGCTCATGCTGATCCGCCAGGTGAACGAGGGACGCCACGAGGTCGAGAACGAATATACCCGCGTCGTCACGCGCGAAGGAAACGTGAAGGCGCAATCGCTGGTGGCGGACGTGTTCGAACTCAGGGCATCGTTCGAGTGGCGCGGACTCGGCACGGTGCCCTACAGCGCGCTCAAGATCCGCGATGGCTATGCGGAGTTCGATGCCGAGAGGCGCTTCGCCATCAGCGAGAAGGCGTCGCGCGAGGTGAAGTCGTGCGAATGCCCGGCGATTCTCAGGGGCGTGAAGAAGCCGACCGACTGCAAACTGTTCGGGACTGTCTGCACACCCGACAACCCGATGGGCTCGTGCATGGTCTCGTCCGAAGGCGCGTGCGCCGCCTATTGGACCTACGGCCGCTTTCGTTCCGTCGGCGGCGAGGTGCGGACGGTGATGCCGGAGGTGGCCGGATGAACATTATGGAAACGACCACGCAAGGAAGGGCCGGTGCGGTCGACATGACCCACGGCGGCGGCGGGCGAGCGATGGTCGAGCTCATCCGCAACGTGTTTCAACGCCACCTCTCCAACGCGATCCTCGATGCCGGCAACGACGGGGCGCTGATCGATGTGCCCCGCGGCCGCCTCGTCATGTCGACGGATGGGCATGTCGTCTCGCCGCTGTTCTTTCCCGGCGGGGACATCGGTTGTCTCGCGGTGCACGGCACACTCAACGACGTTGCGATGATGGGCGCCCGCCCGCTGTATCTGACGGCAGGGTTCATCATCGAGGAAGGGTTCGCGCTCGCGGACCTGGAAAGGATCGTCGCCTCGATGGCGCGCGCGGCGCGCGAGGCCGGCGTTGCGATCGTCACCGGTGACACGAAGGTGGTCGAAAAGGGAAAAGGAGACGGTGTTTTCATCACCACGACGGGGCTCGGGGTCGTGGCGGAGGGCGTCGAGGTCGGTGGCGACCGCGCGCGGCCGGAGCAGGTAATCTTGCTTTCGGGAACGATCGGCGATCACGGCATCGCCATCCTATCGAAGCGGGAGAGCCTGGAGTTCGAAACCGAGATTATTTCAGACACGGCGGCGTTGCACGGGCTCGTGGCGGACATGATCGAGGTGGCGCCAAGCCTATCCGTGCTGCGCGACCCGACGCGCGGGGGGCTTGCCGCCACGCTCAATGAGATCGCGCACCAGTCGCACGTCGGCATGCGTCTCGAAGAGTCTGCCATTCCGCTTCGTGCCGACGTGAAGGCCGCGTGCGAGCTGCTCGGTCTCGACCCGCTTTACGTCGCCAACGAGGGCAAGCTGATCGCGATTTGCAACGAGGATGACGCGGAGCGCCTGCTCGCTGTCATGCGGGCGCATCCGCTCGGCCGCGACGCCGCCCGAATCGGTGTCGTGACCGCCGACGTGAACAACCTGGTGCAGATGCGCACGGGTTTCGGCGGCACGCGCCTCGTCGATTGGCTCGCTGGCGAGCAATTGCCCCGTATCTGCTGAAGAGGCCGATCGCAATATGCGCGTCCTGCTGCTTTGTCACAGCTTCAACTCGCTCAGTCAGCGGATGCACGTGGAGCTGCGCGAACGCGGCCACGACGTTTCGGTCGAGCTCGACATCAACGACGCTGTGACCGAGGAGGCAGTATCCCTGTTCGAACCGGATGTGATCGTCGCTCCGTTTCTGAAACGCGCGATTCCACGATCCGTCTGGTGCGCGACGCGCTGCCTTGTCGTGCATCCCGGCCCGCCAGGTGACCGCGGACCGGCGGCGCTGGACTGGGCCATTCTCGAGGGTGCTGCGGAGTGGGGTGTCACCGTCCTCGAGGCGCGCGATGATATGGATGCCGGGCCGGTATGGGCGTGGCGGTCGTTCCCGATGCGCGCGGCGACAAAGTCGTGCATCTATCGCAACGAAGTGACGGAGGCGGCTGTCGCCGCGGTGATTGAAGCGATCGGCAAGCTCGAGGCAGGTCGCTCCGAGCAGGAACCGGTTGCGGCCAACCCCGCGCGCGGATGGCGTGGTAGTGTCAGGCAGTCCGACCGAGCCATCGACTGGGCCCGTGACGATACCGTGGCCGTTCTGCGCAAGATCGCATCGGCCGATGGTTCGCCAGGAGTCCGCGATCACATGCTGGGCCGCAATGTATTTCTCTACAACGCGAGCGCGGCCGGGTTCGGCAACGAGGGCGCGCGACCAGGAACGGCCATCGCACGCTCGTCGACTTCGATAGCGCGGGCCACGTGCGATGGTGCGATCTGGATCGGCCATGTGCGGCAGGTGGGGGTCGAGAACGCGGTGAAGCGGCCAGCAGCGGAAGTTCTGGCCGACGTTTGCGGCGATCTACCCTACCGCGATGGCCCGGCTGACATCGTCTACGAGGAGAGCGACGGTGTCGGCTATCTCCACTTCCCGTTTCATAATGGTGCAATGGGCGTGAGCGCATGCCGCCGGATGTTGGCCGCCTTCAAGGTGGCGCTGGAGCGGCCGACGCGGGTGATCATTCTGGCGGGCGGTGCGGAGTTTTGGTCCAACGGTCTTGATTTGACGGAGATCGAGACGGCGTCCAGCGCTGCGGATGCCTCATGGGACAACATCAACGCGATCGACGACCTCGCTGAAGCCATCGTGCGGGCGACGAGCCATATCATCATCGCCGCGGTTGCCGGTAATGCGGGTGCTGGCGGCGTCTTTCTCGCGCGGGCGGCCGACGAGGTGTGGATGCGCGCCGGCGCCATCCTCAATCCGCACTACAAGGACATGGGCAACCTCTACGGCTCGGAGCTTTGGACCTATCTGCTGCCGCGTCACGTCGGGATGGAGAACGCGGCGCGGATCGTGCGAGCGCGCCTGCCCATGGGCGCCACTGAGGCCGCGGAACTCGGACTGGCGGATCGGGTGATTGAGGGAACGTATGAACCGTTTGCCGCGACCGTCGCCGAGCTTGCGGGGCTCTTGGCGGGGGATGGTGCGATCGACGCACGCATCGCGGAGAAGGCGCGACGCAGGGCGGAGGACGAGGCGGAAAAGCCTGTTGCCAGCTACCGCGCTGAGGAGCTCGCCCGCATGCGCCGCAATTTCTATGGCTTCGATCCGAGCTACCACATCGCCCGCTACAACTTCATCCACAAGGTCGCCAAGTCACGCACTCCGGTGACGCTCGCCCGTCATCGGGACATCGCAACGCGTGCGTCGCAAACGTCGACAAAAGCGCTGAGGGAGGTCTTGCCATGACCGAACGGCCGTCGATCCTCGTCGTCGACGACGAGGTCCGCTCGCTTGAATCGCTCGCCCGAATCCTGGGTGAGGATTTCGACGTCCGCACCGCGAGCACCGTGGCGCTTGCCACCGAGATCCTGGAGCGGGAGTGGGTGCAGGTGGTGCTGTGCGACCAGCGCATGCCCGACCAATCGGGAGTCGATTTCCTGAAGCAGGTGCGCGCCCGCTGGCCCGACACCATTCGGATGATCGTCTCGGGATACACCGACGCCCACGACATTATCGACGGGATCAACGAAGCAGGCATCTTCCAGTACATCACCAAGCCCTGGCACCCCGACAACCTCATCCTGACGCTACAGAACGCCTGCCGGCTCTTTGCCCTGCAGCGCGAGAACGAGCTGCTGGCGATCGAGCTCAAGATGTCGCCGATTGCGGCGAGCAAAGTCGTCGGCGAGCGCCGGGCGACGTTGCGGCGCGCCTATGAGGTGGACGACGGCATCGTGCGAACCGCGAAGAGTCCCATGAGCGCGGTGTGCGATCTACTGCATCAGGTCGCGCCCTATGACATTCCCGTGGTGTTGAGTGGCGGCTCTGGCACGGGCAAGGAGCTTGCCGCCCGGGCGCTGCATTATCGCAGCTTGCGTTGGAACAAGCCGTTCGTCGTCGAGAACTGTGGCGCGCTGCCCGACCAGTTGCTGGAAAGCGAGCTGTTCGGCCACAAGCGCGGCGCCTTTACCGGAGCGGTCGAGGACCACGTCGGCCTCTTCGAGCGTGCCGATGGCGGTACCGTGTTTCTCGACGAGATCGGCGAGGTGCCGCCCTCGTTCCAGGTCAAGCTGCTGCGCGTGTTGCAGGAGGGAGAGATACGGCCCGTCGGCAGCGGCAAGCCGCGCAAGGTCGATGTGCGCGTGGTCGCCGCCACTAACCGCGATCTGGAGGAGGAGGTGCGGGCCGGTCGCTTCCGCGCCGATTTGTTCTACCGGCTCGCCGGCCTCGTCATCGTACTGCCGGCGTTGAAGGAGCGTGCCTGTGACATCCCGCTCATCGCGCGCACGCTGCTCGAACGCACCAGTGTCCGCCTCGGCAAGCCCGCGAGGGGCCTGACCGACGAAGCGGTCGAGTGCCTGCAGCGCTACTCCTGGCCGGGCAACATCCGCGAGCTGCAAAACGAGATCCAGCACATGCTGGTTATGGCGCGGGGCGATCGCGAACTCGGCGCGGAGCTCATCTCGCGGCACATCCTGATGGCGCCGTCCGCCGCCGAGGGGGGAGATGTCGACCAGATCGTCGATCTCGGCGAGGGCTCGCTCAAGGAACGGCTGAGCGAACTCGAGGCACGCATCGTCCGCGAGACGCTGATCCGCCATCGTTGGAACAAGTCCAAGGCGGCGCGCGAGCTGGGCTTGTCAAGGGTCGGTTTGCGCGCGAAGCTCGAACGTTACGGCCTGGAGAACGTCAAGGCGCTGCCGCAGCGGCGCGCCTCGGGCTCGGGCGCTTGAGGTCTACGATGTTGCAGGGATTGAAAGGCTCGGTTCCAGGGTCAGCCAAGGACCCGCCGTGGGACACGGGCGCGGGCGGAGAGACCGGCGAACAGGCATGGATCGACGTGATCCAGAAGATGGATCAGGTCTACACGGATCTGGTGCAGTCGCAGACGCAACTCGAGATGCAGAACGCGCGCCTCGAGGAGGCTCAGGCCTTCATCGGTTCCGTTCTGTCGGCGATGACGGATGTGCTCATCGTCAGCGATCTCCAGGGGCGTATCCAGCAGGTCAATCGCGCGCTCGAAATGTTGACGGGTCTTGCTGCGAACAAGCTGGTTGGGCGGCCACTGAACGAGCTGTTCCATTCCTCGACGTTCGATCCGGTCGTGAAGTTCTTGGAGAAGGTCCGCCTCAAGGAGCACCTAGCGGATTGCGAGATCACGCTGGCCTCGGCGGACGGGCAGGGCGCCCCGCTCGCCGTCAACTGCACGCCCCGGCACGATCACAAAGGCCGCTTGGTCGGCTTCGTGATCGTCGGGCGTCCGGTCGGCGAACTGCGCCGCGCCTATCGCGAACTGGACGACGCGCACCAGCGGCTGACGCGCACGCAAGCGCAACTCGTTGTCTCTGAGAAGATGGCGGCGCTCGGCCGCCTCGTAGCCGGCGTTGCGCACGAGTTGAACAACCCGATCAGCTTCGTCTTCGGCAACATGCATGCCTTGAAGCGGTACGGCACGGCGATCAAGCGCTATCTCGATGCCTGCGACCGGCTGATCCGCGCGCCCGAGCCGGAGCTTCAGCGGTTGCGGCGGGAGTTGAAGATCGATCACGTCCTGGCCGACATCACACCTCTTGTGGAAGGCACTCTCGAAGGTGCGGAGCGTGTGAGCGACATCGTCCAGGACTTGCGTCGCTTCTCGAGCAACCAGGAGGAGCCGACGGAGCTGTTCGACCTGTCGCGTCTGGTGCGCACGGCGGCGGACTGGGTGGTGAAGGCGGAGCGCGTCAAGCCGACCATCGAGTTCGATCTCGCCGAACCGTTCGAAATCGCCTCACGGCGCGGCGCCATCCATCAGATCCTCGTCAATCTGGTCCAGAACGCGGTCGATGTTCTGGCCGGGCGATCCGACGCGCGCATCCGCATTTCCGGCGAAACAGACGGCCGCCTCGTCGCCATCGCGGTGGCGGACAACGGCACCGGCATCAAGCCCGAGCATTTCGACAAGATCTTCGAGCCGTTCTTCACCACCAAGCCTATCGGCCGCGGCACTGGCCTTGGCCTTTACATCAGCTACGGCATGGCGCTGAAGCTCGGCGGCAACCTGACCGCCGCCAACAATGCCGACGGCGGCGCGACTTTCATACTCACGGTGCCCGTCAATGACAGCCTCTGAACCGAGCGCCGATCACCACGACCATGGACGACCGCGCCTGCGGATGCTGTGGCTTCAGTCGGGCGGTTGCGGTGGCTGCACGATGTCGCTGATCGGCGCCGAGGGGCCAGATCTGGTCACCACTTTCGCGGCGGCGGGCATCGACATTCTCTGGCATCCGTCGTTGAGCGAGGCGAGCGGCAGCGAGGTCATCGACCTCATGCACGCCCTGGCCGACGGACGGGAGCCGTTCGACATCCTTTGCCTCGAAGGCTCGGTGATGCGCGGTCCGAACGGCAGCGGGCGCTTCCACATGATGTCGGGCAGCGACCGGCCGGTGATGAGCTGGATCGAGGACCTCGCACGGGTCGCGCGCTACGTCGTCGCCGTCGGCAGTTGCGCGGCATTCGGCGGCATCACTGCGGGCGGCGACAATCACGTGGAGGCGTGCGGTCTCGTCTATTCGGGGCGGGAAGCCGGTGGGTTGCTCGGCGCGGATTTCCGCTCACGCTCCGGTCTTCCCGTCATCAACGTCGCGGGCTGTCCGATCCACCCAGCATGGTTGACGGAAGCGCTGCACCAGATCGCCGCGGGGAGTTTCGGCGTCGCCGACCTCGACGAATGGGAGCGTCCCCTCGCGTACACCGTGCATCTCGTGCACCATGGATGTGCGCGCAACGAATTCTACGAGTTCAAGGCGAGTGCGGAGAAGCTTTGCGAACTCGGCTGCATGATGGAGAACCTTGGCTGCAAGGGCACGCAGGCGCGCGCCGATTGCAACATCCGCGCGTGGAACGGCTCCGGCTCCTGCATCGACGGCGGATATCCGTGCGTCAATTGCACGGCGCCCGGTTTCGAGGAGCCAGGGCACTCCTTCACGATGACCCCGAAGGTTTCCGGCATTCCGATCGGCCTGCCGACGGACATGCCGAAGGCTTGGTTCGTCGCACTTGCCGCGCTCTCCAAGGCGGCCACGCCGCCCCGGTTGCGCGACAATGCAACTTCCGACCGGCTGACCATCGCACCGGCGAACCGCCAGAAGAAGAAGACGCGGCCATGAGCAGGCTGATCGTTGGCCCGTTCAACCGGGTCGAGGGCGACCTCGAGGTCCGCCTCGAGGTCGGCGATGGCACGGTGAGGGAAGCGCGCGTCGTCTCCACGCTCTACCGCGGTTTCGAGCGGATCCTTGCCGGCAAGGTACCGGCCGACGCGCTCGTCTATGCGCCACGCATCTGTGGCATTTGCTCGGTATCTCAGTCGGTGGCGGCGGCGCATGCCATCGGTGCCGCGCAGGGCATCTCACCGCCCCCGAACGGATCGCTCGCCATCAATGTCGTTCACGCTGCCGAGAACGTCGCCGACCATCTCACGCACTTCTACCTGTTCTTCATGCCCGATTTCGCGCGCGCGACGTATCGCGACGAGCTTTGGTACGAGGCGGTTGCGGAACGCTTCACCGCGGTCAAGGGGACTGCGGCGGAGGATACGCTGCGCGCACGCGCCGCGTTCCTTCACATCATGGGCGTACTCGCTGGCAAGTGGCCGCACACACTCGCGATCCAGCCCGGTGGCTCGACGCGCTCGGTGACGGCCAACGAAGTGGCTCGCCTCGCCGGCATTCTGGCCGCGTTCCGCCGCTTCCTGGAGCGTCGGCTCTACGGCGACAGTCTCGAGCGTATTTCTACGCTATCGAGCCAACAGGAGCTGCTGGCGTGGGCTGGGGAGCGTCGGCCGGAAAGCTCCGATTTCAGGTTGTTTCTTCATATTTCCGGCGCGCTCGCTCTCGATAGGCTCGGCAGGGCGAGTGACCGCTTCATGAGTTACGGCGCCTATGGCCGTAACGGCGGGGCGTTGTTTCCGGCCGGTGTGTGGTCGGAGACGGGGCTGCGGGCGCTCGACATCGGCGCCATCTCCGAGGACGTTTCATGTGCCTGGTACGCGAGCCACGCGACGAGTGAGCCGCCGGCCGTCGGAACGACAATTCCAGACGTGTCGCGGCGAGGGGCCTATTCATGGTGCAAGGCGCCTCGTCTCGGCGGCGAGGTGGTCGAGGTCGGCGCGATCGCGCGTCAGGTCGTCGCCGGACATCCGCTTGTGCGCGATCTCGTCGAACGCGGCGGCGCAAACGTGATGTCGCGCGTTGTCGCCCGCCTCGTCGAGATCGCTCTCGTCGTCCGGGCCATGGAGCGTTGGGTCGCCGCACTTCAACCAGGCGAGCCCTTCTGCGTGCACGCGCCGACTCCAGACGATGCCACCGGCGTCGGGCTGACGGAGGCCGCGCGCGGATCGCTTGGCCATTGGCTCACCATCAGGCGGGGGCGGATCGAGACGTATCAGATCGTCGCGCCGACAACGTGGAACTTCTCTCCGCGCGATGCTGGTGGTACGCCCGGCGCACTGGAGCAGGCGCTGGTCGGGGCACCGCTGAGAGAGGGTGAGAAAGATCCCGTTTCCGTCCAGCATATCGTGCGATCGTTCGATCCCTGTCTCGTCTGCACCGTGCATTGAGGAGCGGACATGGGGGCGGCCGCAGACGAGGAGCTTGCGCGACGCATTCGCGTCACGGGCAATGTGCAGGGTGTCGGATTCCGCCCGACGGTCTGGCGTATCGCCACAGAAGAGGGCCTCATCGGGCGCGTCTACAACGATGCGGCAGGCGTGGTGATCGAGGTGGCGGGCGCCCGCGCCGCGGTCGAGCGCTTCTGCGAGCGGCTGGGACGCGAGCCCCCGCCACTCGCCCGCATCGATGCGCTGGAGTTCTCGACCGCGTCATTCGTCCGTCGCCCCGGTCAATTCGTCATCGAGGAAAGCCGGGGCGGAGAAATCGCGACCGGCATCGTACCCGATGCAGCGACGTGCCCCGCATGCCTCGCCGAGGTGCTCGATCCAGAGAACCGGCGCCACGCCTACGCCTTCACCAATTGCACGCACTGCGGGCCGCGGCTCACGATCGTGCGCGCCATTCCCTATGATCGCGCCAACACGTCGATGAGCGCGTTCCCTATGTGCCCGCGCTGCCAGAGCGAGTACGATGACCCTGCGGACCGGCGTTTTCACGCGCAGCCGAACGCATGCCCGGATTGTGGCCCGCGGCTGTGGCTCGAGGACGCGGGCGGGCGCGCTCTCGACGGCGATGCGATCGAGAGGGCAGCAGCTCTCGTGGCGTCCGGGGCGATCCTCGCCATCAAGGGGCTCGGCGGCTTTCATCTCGCCTGCGACGCCCGCAATCCGGAAGCAGTGTGTGAGCTGCGCCGGCGCAAGGCGCGTCCTGTGAAGCCGCTTGCGATCATGGTGGCGGATGTTGCCGCCGCCGAGGCCCTCGCGCATGTAGACGCGGCGGAGCGTGCTCTATTGCTGTCGCCATCGGCGCCGATCGTACTTCTCGAGCGCCGAGCGCGCGCGGCACTCGCCGATGACGTTGCGCCGGGACAGCGCCGGATCGGCGTGATGCTCGCCTATACGCCCCTGCATCACATCTTGCTTTGCGCGGTCGATGGGCCTCTCGTGATGACTTCGGGCAACCGTTCGGAGGAGCCGCAGGCGATCACCAACGAGGATGCGCGGGCGCGGCTTTCCAATATCGCCGACGTGTTCGTGATGCATGACCGAGAGATCGTGAACAGGCTCGACGACAGTGTCGTGCGCGCCGATCGGCAAGGCCCGTCCTATCTGCGACGCGCGCGTGGATATGCGCCAGATCATCTCGCTCTCCCGCAGGACTTCGCGCGCGCACCGCGTGTGCTTGCGATGGGAGGCGAACTCAAATCGACATTCGCGATCCTGCGCGGCTGTACCGCGACGTTGTCGCAGCATCTCGGCGATCTGCACGACGTGCGCACGTTCGAGGCGTTCGAGGCGACGCTGGCACTCTACCGGCGTATCTACGAGTTCACGCCCGAGCGTATCGCCATCGACGGGCATCCCGATTACATGTCGTCCCGGCTCGGACGGCGCCTCGCGCGTGAACTCGGCGTGCCGCTCATGCTGGTTCAGCACCATCACGCGCATCTCGCCGCCGTGCTTGCGGACAATCGGTACCCAGCCGATGCCGGCAGTGTGCTCGGGATCGTGCTCGATGGCACGGGTCTCGGCGACGACGGGACGATATGGGGTGGTGAGTTTCTGCTCGGTGGCTACCGCCGTTTCGAGCGCGTCGCGCATTTCGAGCCCTTCCCGTTGATCGGTGGCGAGCAGGCGGCGCGGGAGCCTTGGCGCAACGCCGTCGCCTTGCTCCGTTTGGGCCGCTCCATGGATGATGTCGCACGCCTCGGCGACCATGCGGAACTCGCCTGGTTGCGTCAAAAGCCACTGACCATGATCGAGCGGATGATCGAACGCTCGATCAATACGCCCCACACGTCGTCTGCCGGGAGGCTCTTCGACGCGGTCGCCGCGCTCAGCGGCGTTTGCCGCGAACGCCAGAGCTTCGAAGGCGAGGCGGGGATGGCGCTCGAGGCGCTGGCGGGACCGCTCATGGCGAGGGAAAGCGGCTATCCCGTCGCGACGACCGGCGGCGACCGTTGCGTCCTATCGTTTCGACCGATGATCGCTGCAATCGTGGATGATCTCGCGTCGGGTGTTCGGCCGACGGTGATCGCGGCGCGGTTTCATCGCGGCCTGACCGCCGGCATCGCGGAACTCGCAGCCTCGCTCGCCGCGGCGCGCGGCACCGACACGGTGGCGCTCTCCGGCGGCGTCTTCCAGAACCGTCTGGTCCTGGACCGGCTTTCGTCGGACCTCTCGGTCCGGGGGCTCAAGGTGCTGACGCACCGCCACGTTCCGGCCAACGATGGCGGCTTGTCTCTCGGCCAGGCGGCGATCGCGGGGCTCGGATAGGCATGAGCAGGCGTCCGGCCAGACGAAGGCCCACTGCGGATGCCACGCTCGCGCAATGACAGGTGGCGGCCTGGCGCGGGGTGCGGCGGCGTGATTGAGAATGCGCGCCCAGCCGGTTTCGGGCGTGCTATGCACGGGCTCTGTGAGGCACCTGACGCAAGGGGCGCCCGGGCCGCGCGCTTACACTCCCGATCCGCGGTGAAATGAGACTTGGAGTATGACGTGCAGAAATCCGAGCCGTTGTTCAACGTGCCGGGCGTCGTCGTCGCCCTGCTGGCAGTGATGGCCGCCGTTCATGTCGGACGTCTGCTGTTGCCGGTCGAGACCGACAACTGGCTGGTGATCGCGGGAGCTTTCGTCCCTTCGCGCTACTCCGGCGATGCCGATGTGCTGCCCGGCGGCAGGCTCGCCATGTTCACCTCGCCGATCACGCACATGCTGCTGCACGGCAACCTGATGCACGTGATGTTCAACGGCCTCTGGCTGCTCGCCTTCGGTGGTGCCATCGCCATGCGTATCGGCGCTTCCCGCTTCGTCATGTTCGCGATCTTCACAGGTCTCCTCGCCACGGCCACCTTCCTGGTCTTCAATCTCGGTGCGCGAATTCCGATGATCGGCGCCTCCGGTGCGGTCGCCGGGCTCATGGGTGGGACCATGCGCTTCATTTTCACCGCGATGGACTACGGCGGCATCGGACGGCTACGGGTGGCACCGCGCTCGGTGCCGCTGATGCCCCTCGCGCAGGCGCTGACCGATCGGCGCGTCCTGATCGCCACCGGTTTCCTGATCTTCCTCAACCTCCTCGCTTCGGGCGGATGGGGTGTGCCCGGCGACACGGACGGCGCCGGCATCGCATGGGAGGCGCACCTCGGCGGTTATTTCGCCGGTCTGCTCACGTTCGGCCTTTTCGACCGGGGTGAGCCACGCCGTCCCAAGCTACGGGTGGTCGAGACAATTCACTGAGTTGGCCGTTGCCCGGTAAGTGAGGTTCTGGGCGGGCGGTTGCCGAGCAGGTTGGCGCGATCATCGCGGCGGCACCCATCCGCTTGCGTTGCTTGACAGTTTGTCGCACCATAATGGACCGGCGATGGTCCGTGATCGCGAGCGATGGGTTCGAGCCACCCGCCGCGGCGGTGGTCTTGGACCCGTTGGCAACCCGCCCCCCTTTTATCCAACAGCGTGCGCCGGGCGTTGCGCACCGAATACCGGAGGCCTTTATGAATGTCGCCGCGATCCTGAAAGCCAAGGGCCGTCTCGTCACGACGGCGAGAGCCGAGGATTCCATTGAGGACGTCGCCCGTAAGATTGCTGCCAAGCGCATCGGCGCGCTTGTCGTCGTCAACGAGGCAGGCGCGGTGCAGGGCATCGTCTCCGAGCGCGACATCGTGCGCGGTATCGGAGAGAAGGGCATCGATATTCTGCGCCGTCCCGTCTCCGATCTGATGACCAAGAACGTCGTCACGTGCTCGGAGCAGCATTCGCTCGACGAGATGATGGGCGTGATGACTCAGGGCCGCTTCCGTCACGTTCCGGTGGTCGTCGACGGCAAGCTGGCCGGAATCATTTCGATCGGTGACGTGGTCAAGCATCACATCGCCGCCGTGCAGCTCGAAGTTACGGCGATGCGCGAGTATCTGGCCACCGGCTGAGGCCGGTTGCGATCATTGTTCGATCACGAGATCGATCAGGGGAACCTCAAGCGGCTTCCCCTGATCAGGCGTGTGCGCCCCGATCAAGCGTGTTCGCAGTGCGTGCCATGAACGACTGCATCGCTCGGGCACGCGAATAATTGGTGCCTGGCGGATTGCAAGCGCGAAACGCAGCCGGCCGATGCCGTCGTTACATCGATGGCTGCGGCGCGAGTTGGCGGTGCGTGCGCCGCGACTCGATCTCATGCAGCAAATCGTCGATTTCCCGCTTGGCCGCCGCTTCGCCCGAACGGATCAGCTCGTCGGCGCGGTGGAAATCGAACAGGCCGATGCCGTCGGTGCGCGGCGAGATCATTGCGTCAGGCGGATCGCCGGCGAGCCGCGAGCGCGAGATGCGGTCTTGGACGATGTTGAAGGCGTCCACCATCACCGTCGAGATTCCCGGGCTGTCGTCGCCGCGGCCGAAGAACTGGCGCTGGAGCAGCCGGCGCATGGCGGCACTCCCGCGCCCGCGCGGGGCTTCCTCCTCCATCACTTCCTCCTCCGGGTGGGGGAAAGCTTCGAGGTGCGGCATCACGGTTCCACGCGCATAGCTGTCGTTGTTGAGGTTGACGGCGATGACGTAGCGTGCGCCGAGCGCCCGGCAGACGGTTACTGGGATGGGGTTGACGAGCGCGCCATCGAACAGCCAGCGGCCGTCGATCTTCACGGGGCGGAAGATGCCAGGGAGGGCATAGGACGCGCGCATGGCAGTCACCAGGCCGCCGCGTGACAGCCAGACCTCGTGGCCGGAGCCGATCTCGGTCGCAACGGCGGTGAACTTACGCGGCAGGCTGTCGATCGTACGGTCGCCGAGGTCGTGCTGCAGCCGCTGGCAGAGCTTCTGCCCCGAAATGAGACCCGTGCCGGCGAAATTGAAGTCGAGATAGCCGAACACACGGCGCACTGTAAGTTCGCGCGCGAACCGCTCGAGGTGATCGAGGTGCCCGGCCGCGTAGCAGCCGCCGACGACTGCGCCGATGGATGTTCCAGCGATGATGTCCGGGACGATACCGGCCGCATGGAGCGCCTTGATGACACCGATGTGAGCCCAGCCTCGCGCCGCGCCTCCGCCAAGCGCCAATCCGATCTTGCCTCTCGCTGTGCCGTTCGCTGCCATGGCTAAGCCTGTTCGTTCGTGTGCGCCGTCCCTTTGCGCTGCCTCTATCTGCCTCTGTGTCGTTTCCGAAGTGCGCCAGCGACACCTGAGCAAACGAGATGTGCAAGCGATGTGCCGCGACAGAACGACTCAACGTCGTTAGTATTAATTGAGGCTAGCTCTCGGAAATTAAAGTGGCACTACCTCAATACGGACGGGGGCGGAAATTCGTTTCCGCACCGCGGTATGAGGGTGCCCGGCATGTGCACCGCAGCATGGTCGCGGGGCATCGCAATAAAGTGACGCTGAATACGGAATTGCTTAGGGCACCTTGCCGTTCAGGTGATCCGGCGCTTGGCGAGATCGCTATCGGCGATGGGCTCCAGGCGCGCCGCGCCGGCTTCTCCCGGTGTCGCGACGATGCGACGGTAGAAGCAACTCTTCTCGCCCGTGTGGCAGGCGCGCCCCGCCCCCCCGATCTCGACCTTCACGATCAAGACGTCCTGGTCGCAGTCGGTCAGCATGTCGGCGACGGCGAGAACGTTGCCGCTTTCCTCGCCCTTCTTCCAGAGCTTCCCGCGCGAGCGGCTCCAGAAATGCGCGACGCCGGTTGAAAGAGTGAGGTGGAGCGCCTCGGCGTTCATCCAGGCGAACATGAGCACGTCGCCCGTGCCCCGGTCCGTCACGATAGCGGGGATGAGGCCGTCGGCGTCGAAGCGGGGCGCGAACACGTCGCCGGTCTCGAGCACGTCCTTGTCGCCGATCGTCGCGAACCTCGGCGTGGCTGCAGGCCTTTGAGCTTCGGACATGGGCGTGACTTTCGCTAAAATGGATCGGGTGGCGCGGAGCGTATCGTTGCGGGGGCGATCTGCCCTATATAGCGAGTGACAGAAGAAACCAATCACGCGGGCGCCGGCGGCAGGCATGACGCAACTCTCCGATATCTATTCGAATCGCATCCTGGAGCTGGCGGCGGCCATTCCGCGCACGGAGCGGCTTGCCGCGCCCGATGCGACGGCGACGACACATTCCAAGCTGTGCGGCTCCACGATCACTGTCGATCTCGTCATGCGCGGCGATACGGTGGCGGACTTCGGCCAGTCGGTGAAAGCATGCCTGCTCGGGCAATCGGCGGCATCGGTCGTCGGCCGCGAAATCGTCGGGACGACGGAGACGGAGTTCCGGGCCTTGGCCGGAACAATGCGGCGGATGCTCAAGGAGAGCGGGCCGCCGCCTGGAGGTCGCTGGGCCGACCTTGCGGTTCTGGAGCCGGTGCGAGATTACAAGGCCCGGCATACCTCGACACTGCTGGTGTTCGAGGCCGTGGAGAGGGCGCTGGACGAGATCAAGGCCCGCAAGCCCTGACGGGCACGGGGGGATATTGGGGCTGGGGGAGTTTGCGATGCCGGTGATCGACGATCCGATGCGCGTGCCGCCGCGAGAGGGCAGCACTTATCCGGAGCCGTTCAAGAGTGCTGTTTCGGGGCGCATCAAGCGGGCGCTGACGGAGCGTCTGGGGCTCACGCAGTTCGGCGTCAACCTGACGACACTCGAGCCCGGTGGGCGCTCGGCGCTCAGGCATTGGCACGAGAACGAGGACGAGTTCGTCTACGTGCTCGAGGGTGAGGTGACGCTCGTCACCAAGGACGGAGAGCGGATATTGCGAGTCTCGCAGGCGGCGTCGTTTCCGAAGGGCGACCGCAATGGGCACTGCCTGATCAATCGTAGCGACCGGCCCGCCACGTACCTCGAGATCGGCACGCGGTCGAAGGAAGACCGGGTCGAATATCCCGACGAGGATCTCAGAGCGGAGAAGCGGGACGGCCGCTGGCAGTTCCTGCACAAGGACGGGACGCCCTGGGAATGAAACTCGCGGCGGAGCTGCTCAAGGCTCCGATCCATCTCTACCGGTGGACCATCAAGCCGTGGATGGGGCTCGAATGCCGCCACCTGCCGACGTGCTCGGAATACGGCCTGGAGGCGATCGACACGAACGGGCCGTGGCGTGGCTTTTGGCTGACGCTGTCGCGGGTGCTGCGCTGCAATCCATGGGGTTCCGCCGGCTACGACCCGCCGCCGGACATCCACTGCGAGCATCACCCGCTCGCGCCGTGGCGCTATGGGCGCTGGACCGGCCGGCACATCGGCCAAGTGTGGCGCGACGCGCCCCCGGCGGAGGGCGAGAGCGGCGGTGGCGGCTTGCAGGAATAGGCGGATGCAGGCATGCGTGCGGTGCCCGCGCGACGTCACGTCAGACCGCGGCCTCGACTCGGCGGATGATTGGGGCGCTCGTCGACGAGGGCTTGCTCAAGCCGCGTTGGCGACCGGTGGCGCTGCCGCGGTCGCAGCGTCGGCCGCGGCACGGGCGGCGGCTGCCTCCGCGGCACAATCGGCCGCAAATGCAACCGCGTCCACGAGCTGCCGGGCGGCCTCTGGCTCGTAGCTCACCTCGCGGTTGAGCTCGACGACGGTCGCCATCAGGTCGACCAGCGCGTCGAAGGCGCGGCAAGCGGCATATTCGAACGCCTTCACCTCCCACAGCGATTGCGCTTGGAAAAGCTGGCCGTTGAGAATGGTTTTCACAGTGATCTCGGGGCAGGCGTCGTTCCTGAAGAGCGCCGAGATGTGCGGGGCGAGCGTCGGCGTCGGCGCTGGCGTTCCCTCCGGCAGGCCCTGCGCATAGACGGAGCGCTTGAACAGGTTCTCGGTGAGGAAGCTCTCCTCGAGCCTGGTTTTCACGGCGGGATCGACGGAGGCCAGGATTTGAATGGCGGGGCGGCGCTGTCCCTGGCTGGTGATGATGCCTTTGCGGAGCAGTAGCTTCGGAACCTGCATCGAAATCGCCCCCTGGTGGCCGTGCTTCCGCACCGTGGCCATTGTCGCTCGTCGTCCGAGTTGGACCCTATTCGCTTTTGCTTAACGGAGAGCGACGAGGCGAGGTTAGCGGCGTCCGAACAGCCGACCCGGTCTGGCGCAATGATCAACGACAGCTTGCGGCCGAAGGCCACACGCGGAGCATGCGCCGACGGACCATGGGGTTCCTCCCGTTCCAGACACGTCATGCCTGCGAGCCTCGCAAGCCGGGAGCTCGCACGCAAACAACAGCCGAGGGACCCATGAGCATTTCGCGAAATATCGCAACGCCCCTCACGATCGGCAGCTTCGCCATCATGAGCGTCACCGGCGTGCTGATGTTCTTCCACGCCGACAGCGGTTTGAACAAGGTCGTGCACGAGTGGGCCGGCTGGGCCATGGTCGCTGGCGCGGCGCTGCACGTCGTCGTCAACTGGGCGCCGTTCAAGCGCTACTTCTCGGCGGGTAACGCAGGTGCCGCGATCATTGCTCTGAGCCTCGTCGTGCTTGCGGGCTCGTTCTGGCCTGTTGGGCGGGACGGGGGAGGGCTTCCGCCGCCCGTGCTGGCGATGAAAGCGGTCGCGAACGCTCCGGTCAAATCCGTCGCGCCGTTGACCGGTAAGCCCGTCGAGACGGTGCTCGAAGAATTGAGGAGGGCCGGTATCGCGCTCGGTGGCGCCGACGCGAGCATATCGAGCGCAACGCGCGGCGATCGCGGTCTCGAGGCCAAGGCGCTCCAGGTTCTGTTCGGCAAAGTCTGAGGCGGGGCCGCAGCGGCTTCGTCGTGCCGAGACGCGGCAAGGCCCTTCGCATGCATTCTGCGGCGGGCGAATTGGTGGCGGCGGCGCATCTCGGGCTGCCACGCCACCAATCTTGACATCGGTGCTCGGTCGGGGCCATGAACGGCGCCGACATCACGTCTTACGCCGCACCTGGTTGGCGGCGAGTGAGCGAAAGGAGCACGCACGATGGCCGACGCATCTGCCAGCGAAGTCACACTCACGTTTCCCGATGGCGCGCAGCGCAAGGTCGCGCGCGGCACCAGCGGCCTCGAGGTGGCGAAGTCCATCTCACCGTCGCTCGCAAAGCGCACCGTCGCCATGCAGCTCGACGGCGCCCTCGCCGATCTCGCCGATCCCATCTCCCGCGATGCCGCGATCAACTTCGTCGCGCGAACCGATGCGCCAGCGCTCGAGCTGATCCGGCACGATGCCGCCCACGTGATGGCCGAGGCCGTGCAACAGCTGTGGCCCGGCACGCAGGTGACGATCGGTCCGGTGATCGAGAACGGCTTCTACTACGACTTCGCCAAGGCCGAGCCCTTCACGCCGGAAGACCTGCCGCGCATTGAGAAGAAGATGGGCGAGATCATCGCCCGGAACGCGCCCTTCACCAAGGAAGTGTGGAGCCGCGAGGAGGCGAAGCGGTACTTCAAGGACAAGGGCGAGCTGTTCAAGGTGGAGCTGGTCGACGCGATCCCCGCGGACCAGGACATCAAGATCTATAAGCAGGGCGCCTGGCTCGATCTCTGCCGGGGCCCGCACATGACCTCGACCGGCGCTATCGGCAAAGCTTTCAAGCTGACCAAGTTCGCCGGCGCCTACTGGCGCGGTGACAGCAACAACCCGCAGCTTCAGCGCATCTACGGCACCGCGTTCGCATCGCAGGACGAGCTCGACGCGTACGTGAAGCAGATCGAGGAGGCGGAGAAGCGCGATCACCGCAAGCTCGGCCGAGAGATGGATCTGTTCCATTTCCAGGAGGAGGCGCCGGGCTCGATCTTCTGGCACGCGAAGGGGTGGACGCTGTTCCAGACGCTCATCGCCTACATGCGCCGCCGCCAGCAGGCCGCCGGTTACATGGAGGTGAACTCTCCCGACATGATGGAGAAGCACTTCTGGGAGCTCTCCGGCCACTGGGAGAACTACGGCGAGAACATGTTCACGACGACGCTCCCCGACGAGCGCGTGTTCTGCTGCAAGCCGATGAACTGCCCGGGCCACGTGCAGATCTTCAAGCACGGGCTCAAGAGCTATCGCGACCTGCCGCTGAAGATTTCCGAGTTCGGCAAGGTCCACCGTTACGAGCCTTCCGGCGCGCTGCACGGCATGCTGCGCGTGCGCCACTTCACTCAGGACGACGCGCATATCTTCGTCACCGAGGATCAGATCATGCGCGAGTGTCTCGCGATCAACGATCTGATGCTGTCGATCTACGGTCACTTCGGCTTCGAGGATGTCTTCATCAAGCTGTCGACACGGCCCGAGAAGCGCGTCGGCTCGGACGAGCTGTGGGACAAGGCCGAGAAGGCGTTGAGTGACGTCCTCGACGAGGTGACGAAGCGCTCGAACGGTCGCGTCAAGACCGCGATCAACCCGGGCGAGGGCGCGTTCTACGGTCCGAAGCTCGAATACGTGCTGAAGGATGCCATCGGCCGCGATTGGCAGTGCGGTACGACGCAGGTGGACTTCAACCTCGCGGGTCGCCTCGGTGCGTTCTACATCGACGAGCAGTCTCAGAAACGCACGCCGGTGATGATCCATCGCGCCATGTTCGGCAGCCTGGAGCGCTTTACCGGCATCCTGATCGAGAACTTCGCAGGTCACTTCCCGCTCTGGCTTTCGCCTGTGCAGGCGGTGGTCGCCACCATCGTCTCGGACGCGGACGGCTATGCGGGTGAGGTGCAGGCGGCGCTGAAGGCGGCGGGACTGCGGACCGACATCGATCTCAGGAACGAGAAGATCAACCTGAAGGTCCGCGAGCACTCGCTCGAGAAGGTACCGGTGCTGCTGGTTGTCGGCAAGCGCGAGGCGGAGGAGCGCAAGGTCTCGATCCGCCGTCTCGGCTCCGACAAGAGCCAGGTGATGGGCCTTGACGAAGCAATCGCCATGCTACGCGACGAGGCCGTGCCGCCGGATGTTGCAGGGCGGGTGTAACCGAGCGACGTGGTGCGCTCGGGCGCTTCCCCTGGCGCGATGCCGGTGAGTAATGCCAGACGGCCGGGCAGTGATTGTCCGGCCGTCGCCATGTATGGCTGCGTGGGGCGGAGTTGCGTTCCCGGTCAGCTCAGTGTGTGCCGGCTACTATCGCCCACACGGTCCGCAGACGCTTTTTGATTATTGCGCAAGCGAGAACGCAATCGGGCCGGGAACGATCCCGGCCCGTTACAATGTAGTGAGCGCTGCGGAACGGCTCAGGCCGCGCCCATCGCCTTCTTCAGGTTGTCGTCGACCTTGTCGAGGAAGCCCGTCGTCGTCAGCCACTTCTGGTCCGGGCCGACGAGCAGCGAGAGATCCTTGGTCATGAAGCCCGCCTCGACCGTCTCGACGCAGACGCGCTCGAGCGTCTTGGCGAACAGGTCGAGCTCGGCGTTGTCGTCGAGCTTGGCGCGATGCGAGAGGCCGCGGGTCCAGGCGAAGATCGAGGCGATCGAGTTGGTCGACGTATCCTTGCCCTTCTGGTGCTCGCGATAGTGGCGCGTCACCGTGCCGTGCGCCGCCTCGGCCTCGACCGTCTTGCCATCGGGCGTCATCAGCACCGAGGTCATCAGGCCGAGCGAGCCGAAGCCCTGCGCGACGGTGTCGGACTGCACGTCGCCGTCGTAGTTCTTGCACGCCCACACGTAGCCGCCCGACCACTTCAGGGCGGAGGCCACCATGTCATCGATCAGGCGGTGCTCGTAGACGATCTTCTTCTTGTCGAACTCGGCCTTGAACTCGGCCTGGTAGACCTCCTCGAAGATGTCCTTGAAGCGGCCGTCGTAGGCCTTGAGGATCGTGTTCTTCGTCGAGAGGTAGACGGGCCAGCCGCGCATCAGGCCGTAGTTGAGCGAGGCGCGCGCGAAATCGCGGATCGACTCGTCGAGATTGTACATGGCCATCGCGACGCCGGAGCCCGGCGCGGAGAACACGTCCTTCTCGATGACGGTGCCGTCCTCGCCGACGAACTTGATGGAGAGCTTGCCCTTGCCCGGGAACTTGAAATCGGTGGCGCGATACTGATCGCCGAAGGCATGACGGCCGATCACGATCGGCTGCGTCCAGCCGGGCACCAGGCGCGGCACGTTGCGGCAGATGATGGGCTCGCGGAAGATGACGCCGCCGAGGATGTTGCGGATCGTGCCGTTCGGGCTCTTCCACATTTCCTTGAGGTTGAACTCTTTGACGCGCGCCTCGTCGGGTGTGATGGTCGCGCACTTCACGGCCACGCCATGTTTCTTGGTGGCGTTGGCGGCGTCGATCGTCACCTGATCGTTGGTCTTGTCGCGATACTCGATGCCGAGGTCGTAGTACTCGAGGTTGACGTCGAGATAGGGGTGGATGAGCTTGTCTTTAATGAGCTGCCAGATGATGCGGGTCATCTCGTCGCCGTCCATCTCGACGACGGTGCCTGCCACCTTGATCTTCTTCATGGGTCTCGACCTCGGACTGTTGCTGCGTGCATCTCGGCGGGGTTGTGAAGCGGCGCGAACCATAGACACATTGCCGCAGCGCAACAAGTCAGCGGAAGGGATTATGACCCGTCGAGGCGCCACCGTGCGGCCTGCCACGACAATGGAAGCCGGCAGGAATGCCTCCGCGAGGGCGATGGCGGGAGCCCCATGAGCATCGAAATCGAGACGATTGCCGGCGAGCCGGTGGTCGCCGGCCGGCCGGTCGCTGAGATCGTCCACGCCTGCCACAACCAGATGATAGACGAAGGTCTGGCATCGCTCGCCATCCCCGGTCTCAATCGCGACACGCTGGAACCTGTGCTGACCTACTGCGCTCAGCTCGCCTGCGAGGACGCGGGCGCTACATGCCCCAAATGCAAGCGCCGCACGGAGGCCCAGGGCCTCCTGACGCTCGACGATTTCGTCCGGGCCCACAGGGAGATCGTCGTCGGTGACGGGGCTGTGCGCCTCATGGGAGAGGGCCGCGACACCATTTCGACGCCGGCCCTCGCGACACTCGAGAAGACTTGGTCGGGCGAGAATTACTGGTTTTGGGCGCGTCGCGTCATCCGCAAGCTTCGCCACGGCATCCGTCGGGCGCACATTCAGGGCAGCCCCTTCCATGGCAGCGGCGAGAGCCCGGCTGTGATCCTCATGGAGCCGCAGCTGGCCGACAACATCGGCATGGTGGCGCGGGCGATGGCCAATTTCGGTCTGGACGAGTTGCGCCTCGTCAACCCGCGTGACGGCTGGCCGAATGAGAAGGCGCGCATCGCCGCGTCCGGCGCCAATTACATCATCGACGATGCGGTCGCCGTTGCGAACCTCGAAACCAGCATCGCCGATGTCAATTGGCTGGCGGCGACGACGGCGCGACAACGCGATCTCAGAAAGCCGGTGATGACGCCCGCTGCGGCAATTGCGGAAATGCGGCGGCGGATCGGCGCGGGCGAGCGCGTCGGGCTGCTTTTCGGACGCGAGCGCAACGGCCTCGAGACCGACGAGGTCGCCAATGCCGACGCCCTCATCATGATCCCGGTGAACTCACGCTTCGCCTCTCTCAATCTGGCGCAGGCGGTGCTGATCCTCGGCTACGAATGGATGCGGACGGACCCGCGCCAGAGCCTCGGCCGGGTGACCACCTACGAACGTCCTGTGGAGGAGGGGCTGAACCTCGGTGACGACCGCCCCGCGACGAAGGAGGAATTGCTCGGGCTGTTCGGGCACCTCGAGGGCGCTTTGGACGAAAGCGGCTTCTTCAATCCGCCGCACCGGCGCCCTTCGGTCGTCCGAAACGTGCGTACGATGCTGACGCGGATGGCGCCCACGGCGCAGGAGGTGCGGACGCTTCGTGGTATTGTTGCCACGCTTTCCCGTGGGCGGGGTGGTGGTCCCAAGTCGTCCACATAGGGTGCCATATTCAAGACACGTTTTGAGCAGAGCGATGCCGCGGCAAAGTCTGGTGTGATGGACAACCCTGACATGGCTCGGCGCTCCGCGTGTGGTGAGTGCGGGCATGGTTCGGCGTTGCATCGCGTGCGGCGGCGATTGTGGCCCGGCGGCCGGTGGCTCCGGTCCAGGCTCTACCTGGAAGAATGCCACGTTGGACAGAACAAAAGGCGAGGCGGCCCCGATGCTTAGGGCGCATTCGGGTCAGACGGAGAAGCAGAAAATGGCGAATTTGGGGATCTTGGCACTGACGCGCGCGACCGGGGCGGCTGGGGCGCCCGTTGCTCGTGCGTTGGCGGCCGCGGCGCTGGTGGTGACGGTAGCGGCGGCGACGCCCGCCTCGGCGCAGGAGCTGAGCGAGAAGTCGGTGCGCACCTTCATGGATTATGCGTGGTCGCTCGTTCCGACCCGTTTCACCAAGCCGAATGGCGAGGTCGTGGAGGTCGACAAGAAGAAGAAGGACGAGGTGATGGTTCCGGCCGATCTCGCTCGCGAGATCATCCGTGTCGGCCGCGTCTCGGCGCATGCCCAGGTTTGCAACCTGCCGGCCGATCAGGTCATGAACTATCGCTCGATGATGAAGCGCGAGAGCGACAAGAAGCAGTGGACGCCGCAACAGTTGATCTACATCTCGCAGCTCCACCTGACGACCGTCATGATGCTGACCGGCAAGATCAAGCTGGTCGAGAAGCAGGGTGACAAGATGGTCGTCATCGAGGAGGGCAAGGCGCCGAACCAGACGTGCACGCCGGAGCAGGCAGCGAAGATCAAGGAGGTCATCGCCGCCTACGTCAAGGCGGGTCCGCCGATTCCGCCGGTGACGGTCGCCGATCCGTCCGACACGGGAGCGTCGACGGCACCGCAAGCCGCCGCCGAGCCGAAAAAGAAGTAATCGCCGGCGACGGCGGGGCAGAACCGCCCGCTCCGTCACGGGGGCGCCGGCAGGGGTTCCGGTCACCCGGAGGTTGACGGGCGGCGGCGAACCGAGTATCCGAACGTCCACGCGGGCCCCCAGTCGGGCCCGCGTTCATTTTCGTTGCGCACCCGTGGCCCCGTTTCCTGCATCCGGCTCTAAGCCGGGACGGAGCGGTGTCTGTCGGCCGGGCCGCCATCAAAGGCGGACCGGCAGAGGAGGGGGCGCTCCACGGCCCGCCTGGGCCGAAGCCGCATGGCCACCGTCACCGAGTGGCGGGGCCGAAACAAGCTGGAGTGCCAGAAATGACCAAGCGCATTCGCGCCAAGCACAAGATCGACCGCCGTCTCAGCGAGAATATCTGGGGCCGCGCCAAGAGCCCACTCAACAAACGCGAGAGCCGTCCTGGCCAGCATGGCGAGCGCCGCGTCGGCAAGACGTCGGACTACGGCCAGCAGCTCAAGGCCAAGCAGAAGCTCAAGGGCTACTACGGCTCGATCACCGAGCGCCAGTTCCGCCGCGTGTTCGAGGAAGCCAACCGACTGAAGGGCTCGACCTCAGAGCACATCATCGGCCTGCTCGAGCGCCGCCTGGACGCGCTCGTCTACCGCGCCAAGTTCGTGCCGACGGTCTTCGCCGCGCGCCAGTTCGTCAGCCACGGCCACGTGTCGGTCAACGGCCGCCGCGTCACCATTCCGAGCTACCGTCTCCGCGTCGGCGACGTCGTCGAGGTCCGCGAGGGCTCGCGTGACATGATTCTCGTGCTCGAGGCGACCAAGAGCGCCGAGCGCGATGTGCCGGATTACATCGAGGCCGATCACTCCAAGCTCACCGCGAAGATGGTGCGCGTTCCTGCTCTCTCTGACGTGCCCTACCCGGTGCAGATGGAGCCGAACCTGGTGGTCGAGTTCTACTCGCGCTGATTTGGTTTTGGCGGCGTCGTTCGCCATTCCATGCATGTGTTTAGGAAGCGGGGGCTGTGGCCTCCGCTTTTCTTTTGCCACGCCGCCGTGATCTCTCTCCGCTCGATGCCAGCGGCCCGGCTCGGGTGCGCCCCACGCACGCGGTTGGGAATGCAAACCACGGCATAGGTGGATCGTCGAAGGTGTCCACCGCAACCGATTGCAGATTAGGTGAGTGGTTTTCCATGCAGCACCCCATCCTTCTCGGAACGGGTCTCCTCGTTCTTCTCGTCGGCGTACTGCTGATGCGCTGGGCGTCCCGCTACGACGTTTCGGGACTCGCCGCCGATGCCGCTTGGCGCGCCGTGCGCAAGGGGCGCAGCCTCGACGTGAAGGCGGAGGCCGCCGACATGCTCAACGAGCAGTTCGGTCACATCCGCGAGGATGCCGAGCGGATGGGCTATGGTCGCGCGGCGGCGAAGCATGGCGTCCGCTTCGCCATCGCGAGGTTCGTGGGGCTGGCGGGTCTCGTGGCGATCGTCATCGGTCTTGGGCTCGGAGCCGCGGCCTTCGTCCTGTGACGCCGAGCCCCGCTTATGCCGCAGGTTGCCCGCGAGCCCATGTGTCGGCCGGCATGATGCGACGAGGATCGCCGGCGCATCCGCTCAGAGCGTTCGCTTGATCGGCATCGGAACGATCTCGCCGGCTGGCGTTGAAGCGGCGGGATGGGGCGCCGCTGGCCCCGTCGTTGGGGCGTCGCGGCGGCGCTTGCCCGCCGGCACCGTGTTCGCCCAGCCATAGGCCAGCATCGTCATCAGCGCGCTTGCAGCGAAGAAATAGACGCCCGGAAGCACGCTCGCCTCCGTGTAGCCGCTCGAGTTGACGTAAAAAATCATGAGCGCCAGCACCATCACGTCCGTCATCGAATAGCGGCCGAGCCATTCCATGGTTGAAATCGATCGCGCGCGGAACTCCGGCGACAGGTCTGGCGAGGTCACCAGTGTCAGCAGGTAGAACAGCTTGAGAAACGGAAACAGGATCGAGAATGCGAACAGCACGCCGCAGAGGAAGTACTCCTCGTTGCGATAGAGCGCATAGATGATGGTCGCGATCGAGTGCTCGTTGGTCCACACGTAGATGGTGGTGAAGCGGATGACGGGCAGGATGATGCCGAGCGCGAAGAACACCGTGGCGAGAATGATGATGAACGACAGGATGAAATTCCGCACCGCGGAGAAGCGCGTCTCGGCCGGTGGCTCCACGGGCACGATCTCTGCCGCTGCCGCGCGATCCTGCCCACGCAACCACGCGTAGGAGAGGATCATCAGCATGACGGCGGCGGTGAAGAAGTACACGCCCATGAGGCTCGCGGCATCGTAGACCCCCTGGCTCTTGATGAAGAAAATGGTGAGCGCCAGCACCAGCACGTCGTGCATGGACCACTTGCCGAGCCACTCGAGCGCCTTTAGGCGGCGAGACTGACGGCTGATCTCGCTCGCCGGAAGTGTCGATACGAGCAGGAGGTAGAGCAGCTTCAGAACCGGAAAGACGATCGAGAAGAGGAGCACCGTCCCGCCAAGGAAATGCTGACCGTCGTGGATCAGGGCGTTGACGGTCGAGAGAAGGGAATGCTCCGTCGTCCAGAACACGTATTTGGTGAGCTTGATGATCGGCAGGCTCACGCCGAGCGCGAGACACACGGCTGCGCCGAGAATAGCGAGTGAGAGAAGAAATCGACGCCCGCCAAGCCGCATGTGTCCGGTCCTACGTGCCTGCTTTCGAGTGCCAGAAGTAGTTGATCGCGATAGCCCCGTAATTCGTCACAATCAGGACGATCAAAAGGGCCACGGAAAGAATGATGCGGTCGTAGACGCGGTAGATGATGGCCAGAGCCTCGTAGGAGTCGTAGGCGGCGGTATCGATACTCAACTTGATCGCATACGCAGCGAACCACATGAGCAGGAAGATTGCGACGAAATCCGCAGCGAAATAGCCAAAGAGGCTGTTCTTCGAGGTCGCGACGGCGGCGCAGCCGATGATCGTCAGGTAGGCCGCCCATAGAACCGTCATCATCGAGGGGTTCTGCCAGCGCGAATAGGCCTGCATGTCGCCCAGCTGCACTGTCGTGACGGCGCCTCGTTGCAGCCGAGCGTTGCGGGTCATGTCGCGAAGCAGGCCCATGCACTCACAGTTGGGCGGTGTGGGCTCGGGAATGGGGTACTCTTTGGTGAAGCGTAGCGTGGCGGGGCCGCGGCCCTGATCGCGGTCTCCCTCGCGCAATCCGAGTGCCACCCTGCGCTCCAGCAACTTGCCCTCGACCCAGCGATCGCGGTTGCGCAGCCAATCGCCGTGGGTGATCTCGCGCGTTTCGCACTTCGCGGAGCGGCCACAGAGGTCCCAATTCGGTGCCTTGAGATTGGCTGCGATCCGCGTAAGGCGAACGCCGACCAAGAGCTGGAGCATGAAAACGATGATCGAAAGTGGGATGACGAAGAACGGATGCACCCGAATTCCGATCCAGCCGAAAAGGGTGCTCCAGAAGAGGTGCAGCCAAGTCCGCCATTGATCGATGACGGTCCGGATGATCTCCAAAGTATCGAGGATCGTCGCGGCATTACTGAATAGCGTCACAGCCCCGCCGATCACGCCGATGATCGAAAGGAGGTTGCCGCTACTGGATCTCGTTTCTGCCCCCGGCATCGTGGTGCGTTCGCGCGCGGCTACTGGGTGAACGACGTAAAACGGGGCCGGCAACCCTGCTGCCGACCCCGTCCAATAACATCAGTGCCCGTATGACGATGCAAGCCTTCCGTTAGGGGCCTACATCACGCCGTCATGCGGTTCTTGTCGAACGCGACGCCCTTGGCCTCGAGGAGCTGCTGAAGCTCGCCGGCCTGGAACATCTCGCGGACGATGTCGCAACCGCCGACGAACTCGCCCTTGACGTAGAGCTGCGGGATCGTCGGCCAGTTGGTGTAGCTCTTGATGCCGTCACGGATCGACATGTCGTCGAGAACGTTGATGTCCTTGTAGTCGACGCCGAGGTAGCCGAGGATCTGCGCAACCTGGCCGGAGAAACCGCACTGCGGAAACTTCTTCGATCCCTTGAGGAACAGCACGACGTCGTTGTCGGCGATCTGCTTGCGGATCCAATCGTGGACTTCCTGCTGGCTCATGGTCGGGTCCTTCCTGGGGCTGGGGCGAGGCTCGCCGTAGTTGGATGCCTCGGACAATTCGGAACTCGGTTTAGATGGGATTGCCGGCGCGGCTCTGTCAATGACGCGCTCGCAATGTGGAATTTGCGCGCCGCCGCACGTCAATCCTTCGGCACGCCGGTGGTGAGGGCGAGGGCGTGCAGAACGCCTCCCATGTTGCCGCCGAGCGCCTCGTAGACGAGCTGATGCTGCTGCACGCGGCTCTTGCCCTTGAACGCGGCGGATACGACGTGGGCCTGCCAGTGGTCGTTGTCGCCGGCGAGATCCTTGAGCTCGATGGTGGCATCGGGAAACTTGGCCTTGATCATGGTTTCGATCTCGGTCGCGGACATCGGCATCGTGGGGGTGTCTCCGGCTTGGGTGGATCAGGGGGCAGTTTACAGTTCGTGACGCGAGCGTCAAAGCGCACGGGTGTTGTCGTCCATGCTCATCTGGGCCGATCTGGCGCATTTTCTGCGACCGATCGTCTTGAAATTTAGCGACGAGGCCCGACGTGCAAAAAGACCGACCGGGCACTCCGCGCGCGGCCGGTGCGAACGGCTGGCTGGAGACGGGGCCCGACGGTTCCCTCTGCTTGCCGACAATCAAGAAAAGATCGGAGGAAATACCATGATGAATCGCAGTCTCTTGGCCCTGGCCACCCTGGTCCTGGCCGGCACGGCGCCGCCGCTGGTCCCGTCGGCGTCAGCGCAAGGTGCCAGCGAGGTCGCCGGCCGCCCGGCATTGCCGACCACCTCGGCGGAGGACATTTTCAAAGCGCGCGAAAAGTGGGGCACCGCGCCATCGACCAGCGCACAGGCCAAGCCGAAGAAGAAATAGGGACACGCTTGCCGGCAGTGCGCGCTCTGCCACGCTGAGACCAGCGGCTGCGGCGAAGCGTGCCGGAGCGCCGCTTCGAACAAAGCGGCGCTCCGTGCCGGTGGATGTGACGCTGATCACGCCTCGGCGAATTGTCTCCGGCGGTGGGTTACTGAATACCGAGGAGTTCGACCTCGAACAGCAGCGTTGCGTTCGGCGGGATGACGCGGCCAGCGCCGCGGGCCCCGTAGCCGAGCTGCGGCGGAATGATGAGGGTGCGCTTCCCGCCGACCTTCATGCTCGCCACACCTTCGTCCCAACCCTTGATGACCTGACCGACGCCGATGGTGAAGGCGAACGGCTGGCCGCGATCGACGGAGCTGTCGAATTTGGCGCCCTTTGCGCCGTTCTCGTAGAGCCAGCCGGTGTAGTGCATCACGCACGTCTGGCCGGTCTTCGGCGATGCGCCGGTGCCGGCGACGGTGTCTTGGATCTGCAATCCGGAAGCGCTGGTGGTCATGGTCTTCTCTGCGGCTTGGGCCATCGGGATCGCGGAAGCGAGGCCCGTGGCGAGAATGGAGGCGATGGCAAACATGCCATTCGCGCGGCGGCGTGTGATCACGTGAAGTCTCCTGATCTCGGCGGAAGGCCGTCCGCGATGCGCTGGTGACGCTTGCGGATGGCTTGCCTTAGAGGCGGGGCTTTCGATCAACCGGCCTTCTTCTCGTTGCGGGCTTTCTTCTCGGCCTTGGCGACGCGCTTTGCCAGGTTCTCGTTCTTGCGCTGGCGGGCCTGGATCTTGCGGCGGCGCTGGTTGCTCATGGTCGGCATAGCGATGTCCTCGTATCGGTTGAAGTTGCGGTTGTGAATTTGGGGCGGGGCGCTTTCGGCGGTCCCGCAAGGGAATTGCCTGTGTGCAGGCGGTTGGTGTCGCCTACTCCAGCGGGTTATCCATCAGTGCGGGCAGGAAGCCTTCGTGGCTCTCACGCAGCTCCGAGAGATCGAGCCAGGCTTCGCCCTTGATGGCGATGGTATCGCCTCCGGCGCTGCCGATGATGCGCGCGGGAAGCGCCAGCAGACGGGCACGCTCCAGCACCTCCTCGGCACGGTCCGGGGTGACGGCGACAATGTAGCGTCCCTGATCCTCGCCGAACCAGATCGCATGAGCGGGCAGCTTGCCCTCGTAAGGATAGAGCTCGACGCCGACGCCGCCAGCGAGCGCCATCTCGGCGACCGCGACGAGCAGGCCACCATCGGCGCAATCGTGAACGGTATCGGTGATGCCTTCACGGATCAGCGCGCGGACCAGCTTGCCCGCCTTCAACTCGTCGGCGAGATCGACCGGCGGCGGCGCGCCCTCGAGGCCCTCGGTGAAGATCTGCTGGTAGATCGACTGCCCGAGCCAGCCGGCCTCGCGGCCGATGACGACGAGGAGGGCTCCGGCACTCTTGAGGGCGATGGTGGCGAGGTGCGCCGTATCTGGAACAACGCCGACGCCGCCGATCGCGGGCGTCGGCGGGATGCCGACGCCATTGGTCTCGTTGTAGAGCGAGACGTTGCCTGAGACGACGGGATAGTCGAGCGCACGGCACGCTTCTCCCATGCCCCGCACCGAGCCGACGAACTGGCCCATGATCTCGGGGCGCTCGGGGTTGGCGAAGTTCATGTTGTCGGTGATGGCGAGGGGATCGGCGCCGACGGCGCAGAGATTGCGGAACGTTTCCGCCACCGCCTGCTTGGTTCCCATCACCGGGTCGGCGAGCACGTATCGCGGCGTCACGTCCGTCGTCGCGGCGATGCCCTTCTTGGTGCCGTGGACGCGCACCACCGCGGCGTCGCCGCCGGGGCGCACCACCGTGTCGCCCATCACCATGTGGTCGTACTGCTCGTAGATCCAGCGGCGGGTGGCGAGCTGCGGGGAACCCATCATCGTCTTCAGCGCGCCGAGGGTCGAGTTCGGAGCCGCAACCCACTGCGGCAGCACCGGGGCTGGTGGCGGCTTCAGGAACCACGGGCGCTCGTACATCGGCGCGGAGTTGGCGAGCACCGGCACGGGCAAATCGGCCTCGATGCGGCCCTTGTGCTTGACGACCATGCGGCCCGTATCGGTGGTGACGCCGATCACCGCGAAGTCGAGCTCCCATTTCCTGAAGATCGCTTCGGCTTCCGCCTCGCGCCCCGGTTTCAGGATCATGAGCATGCGTTCCTGGCTCTCCGAGAGCATCATCTCGTAGGCCGTCATGTTGGCCTCGCGCTGCGGCACGTGGTCGAGGTTCAGCTCGATACCGACGCCGCCCTTGTCCGCCATCTCGGACGTCGAGGAGGTGAGGCCCGCCGCGCCCATGTCCTGGATGGCGATGATGGCGTCCGTCGCCATCAGCTCGAGGCAGGCTTCGATCAGCAGTTTCTCGGTGAAGGGGTCGCCGACCTGCACCGTCGGGCGTTTCTCGTCACTCTTGTCGTCGAATTCGGCGGAGGCCATCGTCGCGCCGTGAATGCCGTCACGTCCCGTCTTCGAGCCGACGTAGACGACGGGTAGGCCGACGCCCTTGGCGGCGGAATAGAAGATCTTGTCCTTGCGGGCGAGGCCGACGCACATGGCGTTGACGAGGATGTTGTTGTTGTAGGCCGCGTCGAAGTTGGTTTCGCCGCCGATCGTCGGAACGCCGGTGCAATTGCCGTAATGGGCGATGCCGGCGACGACGCCGTTGACGAGGTGGCGGGTCTTGGGGTGATCGGGCGCGCCGAAGCGGAGCGCGTTGAGGTTCGCCACCGGCCGCGCGCCCATCGTGAACACGTCGCGCATGATGCCGCCGACGCCGGTCGCAGCCCCCTGGAACGGCTCGATGTAGCTCGGGTGGTTGTGGCTCTCCATCTTGAAGACGACGCAATCGCCATCACCGAGGTCGACCACGCCCGCGTTCTCGCCCGGACCCTGGATCACCTTGGCACCGGAGGTCGGCAGTGTCTTCAGCCAGAAGCGCGACGATTTGTAAGAGCAGTGCTCGCTCCACATCACCGAGAAGATGCCGAGTTCCGTGATGGTCGGTTCGCGCCCCAGGATCTTCAGCAGGTTTGGATACTCCTCCCCCTTGAAGCCGTGCTCGGCGACCATCTGCGGCGTGATGCTGGAGGTCGGTGCGGTCTTCGCCGCGGTGGTGCTGGCTGCGTCGCTCATGATCCGGTCCTGGAGCCTCGGTCGGCGGTCATACTGTTCGGGCGGACTTATAGCGCCAGTGACCGGGCTTGTCTCAACGCCTTCGCGGCCTTTCGCAGGGGGTGAGACGATTGTTCACCTGCCAGATCGGGATTTGGCGTGCTCGGATGGCGAAAAGTCTTGGAGGAGGCCGCAAAACAATGCTCGAAGCCCTGATTTTAGATGTCGACGGGACGTTGGCCGAGACCGAGGAGGTGCATCGGGCGGCGTTCAACGACGTGTTCCGGGAGATGGGCCTCGACTGGGAATGGGACCAGTCCCTCTACGGGCGCCTGCTCGACGTGACCGGCGGCAAAGAGCGGATCGCCCATTACATCGCCACGGCGAGCCCCGCGATGGTGCCGAAGGCGTCTGCGGGCGGGGAAATGGCCGACGCAATCGCCGCGATGCACCGGCGCAAGACCGACATCTACAACCAGATGGTCGCGTCGGGCGGGCTGGAGCTGCGTCCGGGCGTCGAGGCGGTGATCCGCGCCGCGCGCGGGGCCGGCGTGCGCCTCGCCATCGCCACCACCACCAGCCTGCCGAACGTGGAGAGCCTGCTGCGGGCAACGCTCGGGCCCGAGGGGCTGGACCTGTTCGAGGTGATCGCCGCCGGCGACATGGTGCGGAAGAAGAAGCCGGCGCCTGACGTCTTCCTGCTGGCGCTCGAGCGGCTCGGCCTGCCGGCGGAGCGCTGCCTCGCCCTCGAAGATTCGATCAACGGCCTCCAGTCCGCGCGCGGTGCCGGGCTTGCGACGGTTGTCACCAAGAGTGCCTACACCGCGCATCAGCGGTTCGAGAGCGCTCTTTCGGTCACCGGAACACTTGCCGAGCTGGGCGAGGACGGTGCCGCCATCATCGCCGCGCTGAGCCGCCTACACGCGACGGCGCCCGTTGGCTGAGACTCCCTTTTTGGGCAGTGGTCGGGGGGCCTCCCAGGCCACCATCGGGTCATGCATTTCCCACCCGTGCGGGCTGTGACGGTTCCGCGCTGCGAAGCGCGTATTGCTGCGTTGCGATAATCGCCCTTTTTCCTACGCGCCTCAATGAACTACATCAGCGCCACGGCCGCCACGGCGACGGTGAGTTGCCTTCGACGCAGAAGCCGCGGCCAAGTGAACCCCGACCTCCCCCGGATGGGGCTCATACGACAAGGAGCACGACCATGATGAACCTTTCGCGCAAGGGTGTTGTCGCAGCGTTTTCCGCGGGTCTGGCGCTGGCTATCGCCGTGCCGGCCATGGCAGGTGAGGGCGATGTCACGATGAAGCCGAAGCAGGGCGTCAGCTTCGAGGTCGGCAGCAAGCATGCCATCGCTTATTATCTCGCCAAGGGCGGTATCTGTGACCTGACGGTCCTGATGGCTGAATCGAACGAGCTCGACTCGGTGAAGGGCGCCGCAACGCGCGTCACGATCCCGGTCATTCCGACGCGCGCAGCCCGCATCGACAATGCCGAGGGAAAGACGATGCAGTTCTCGTGCGAGCCGTCGGCGGTCTCGATGACGATCAGCGTTCTCGATCAGGTCGCCGCCGCACAGCAGGCCAAGTGAGCCCAGGCACGCAAGTTCTGCAGTGAAACCCTGTGCAAGGGCGGAGATCTAGCGGTCTCCGCCCTTCTGTTTTGGAACATCAAGTGCAAGTGCAGCTTGTGGGAATGGAAAGAAAGGTATATTTTTATTAATCATTGTTTTTTTGCTGGTGGTCCGCATGTCCGCCCGAATTTCCAAGTTCGTCGCTGTGTTTTTTGGTTTCGTTTCGATTGCCACCGCTTCCAGCGCCTGCCCTTACGGGCCAGACCAATGCGTTTTCGGTTTCGTCTGGCGCGAAGCTTTTCCCGGCGACCGCGTCTGCGTAACAGGAGATCGCCGTGCAACGGTCGCCACCGACAATGCGACGCGGGACCAACGGCGCGATATCAATCACCCGCACCCTGGCGCCTGTCTGTTCGGTTACGTTTGGCGTGAAGCGGGGCCCGGAGATTTCGTTTGTGTCGATGGAGCGGAACGCGAGCGCGTATGGGCCGAGAATAAGCTTGCAGGCTCCCGTCGAGATCCGAATTGCCAGTTGGCCAACACGCCGCCCCCGAACCCGGTCGATACAACTGCACCGTCATTCGTTCAGGTGACTTTGAATTTCTATCGCGCGGCAGACGGCTTGCAAGTGGGCTCAACCGTCGTCCCGCCGCAGGGCATAACGGTCAACAACGTCGCGCCAGATCGACGCTTCGTCGTTGCGGCGACCGCAGGAGACAGCGAGAGCGGAGTCGCGCGCATTTTCGCAACGGGCCGAGAATACCAGTACTCTTGCACCGATCACCAGAGTGACCTCGCGCAGCACAGGACTGCGACGATGACACCTGCTTCTGACGAGGAGTTTGCCGGCGCCGTGGCGAGCCCGCCCTACGCGACGTTCCGTAACGCGCACTTTGGCGGTGGCCCCGTAGCAGGGCCAACGGGCGACGGGTGCGTTCCATCGCACGAGCGTAGCACTGCGAATTTCACCATCACCGTGAATGCTGCGAACGGGAACGGGATGGTGACGAGGTACGGTCCCATCGTGATCAATTACAGTGGTCGGCGCGGCGTTGCAGCGCCCGGCGGCTGGTGTGGTGCGACCACCGAGGCGCTCGATTGCCCGGCGAATACGAGCTGCCAGTACCGAACTTTCAGAGTTTGCGAAGGTGCCAGTATATTCAGCCGCTGTGACAATCTCCGCGATACTTTCCTGACATGCCAGCCGGGTTGAGATCAAATCGCGATCCGACAGGAGCCTTGTTTTTCGCCGCAGACTGGGTTGGGGCCTGTTGAGGTTCTGGCACAAGACTTCCGCGCCCCTCGGTGAGATCAGAAAAGGGCAGGGACGCGAACAGCCCGCAGGCATCAGGCGAGGCGACTCGGCTGGCTATCTGCTTTCGAGGTTTCGTCGACGACCGCGCAATTTCCCTATTCGGCCGCGATCCGCGCGATGTCGGACGTTATTGTCGAGCTGGAGCAGGAGTTGGACGGTGACACGGCAGCACCGGTTCGCCCGCTACGCACCTCTCCTCAACAATTTTGCCCCCGACGACGCCAGCCCGCGTAGCCGCCGCCAGGCAGCGACTCGTACCGGCGGCCCAAGCTCGATGTCGCGGACCAGTTTGGCGCCACCCTCGCGCCGCTCGAGCTCGATGCGGCGCGAATGGAATTGCTCGAGCTCCTCGCGATGTCCAACGCTCAACACCGTCAAGCCGTCCTGCGAAACGAGCAGTTCCATCAGGTGGAGCTGGCTCTTCGTGTCGAGTGCCGCGGTTGCTTCATCGAGAACGACGATATCGGGCTTGTGAATGAGGATGCGGGCGAACGCGAGCCTCTGCTTTTCCCCACCCGACAGGGTTTGATCCCACGGCGCCACCACCTCGAGCTTTTCGATATGCGGGCCGAGACCGACCTTTTCAAACGCCGTCGCGATGTCCTCGATGGGGAACGCATCCGCCGCCTCCGGGTAGGCCGCAGCGCGGCGCAAGGTTCCTGTCGGAACATAGGGCCGTTGCGGCAGCAGGAACATTTTCGCTCCGCTCTTGACCGTCACGGTACCACCGCCCCATGGCCAGAGCCCCGCTATTGCGCGCACAAGGGTGCTCTTGCCCGAGCCCGATTCGCCCGCGACGAGCACACGCTCGCCCGGCATGACGACGACATCCGTGTCGCTGACGACGGCCGACCCGTCGTTGAGATGGACGGAAACGTTCTCTAACCGTAACGCGGCATCCGTCGGCTCCTGGCGGATGGTGATGCGTCGCGCCACGTCCTGTTCTGCTTCGTCGAGACCGTCGAGTGCGACGAGTAAAGATGAGACACGGCTCGCGGACGCCGTCCAATCGGCCATGCGCGGATAATTGTCTACGAGCCAGTTGAACGCGCCCTGCACGATGGTGAATGCGGACGCGGCCTGCATCACTTCGCCGAGTGACATGGTACCGGCAAGCAGTTTTGGAGCGCACAGGATGATCGGCAGCACAGGAGCTATGTAACTCGAAGTCTGCGACACCATCGTCGTCTTCATCGTCTGCCATGTGATGTCGCGCCAGGACGCCACGACCTTGTCCAGCCCGCGATCGACGCCCGCACGCTCTTCATCTTCGCCGCGGATGAGCGCGATGCTCTCACCGTTCTCGCGGAGGCGCGTGATGGTGTAGCGGTACTCGGCTTCCGCTTCGTTTTTCGTTTCGGATGCGTGCACAAATTTCCGGCCGATGACGAGCATGGCGCCACTGGCGATGAGAGCGTAGAGCAGCGCGGCGATGACGAGGAACCCCGGTACCTTCATCTCGAGCGAGCCGATACTGATGTCGAGGGACCCGCCAAGTGTCCAAAGCACGACCATGAACGTCGCCGCAGACAGGAAAGCCTGGATGATGCCGCTGACGAAGTCGACCGGCGACTCGGTCGCGAGGCGCACGTCATCGACGATGCGTGACTCAGGATTCGTGTGGTCGCCAGGAACGAGATTGAGCTGATAGTAGCGCCCGTTGGAAAGCCAGCGGTCCATGATGCGGCCGCTGAGCCAGGCGCGCCAATGGCGCTGCAACGTGGTGCGCGCATAGACCTGTGTGACACTCAGACCGACGCTGAACGCGAGGAGTGCGAAGTAAGCTCCGGAAAGCCAACTGACGCGCGCCGCGTCCTTCTGCTGCAAAGCGTCGAAGATCTCGCGGTTCCACAGGTTCATCGCATAGGAAGCGCCGAGCCCAAGGATGATTATCGCGAGCAGGCCGAGCGAAAGCCCATAACTCTTGGGATTTTGCCGCGACCAGAAACCGAGAGACGCCTTGAAAAATCGTCGGACAAGCGCCCGGCGCAAATCTGTCTCGGGCCTTGCAGGCGGCGCATCGGGATCAACCTCGGGATTTGAAGCCGCCACATCTGACGCCATCGCATATGCTCCCGTCGCGATTCCATTCGACGGGGCAAGACGCGCCGGCTGCCCATTTGGTTCCGTTCAGCAAGTGCAATGTCCCGGAACGGTGTGACGTTGGCCGGTGCGCTAAACGCCTCAGCGGCGCGCGCAAGGGCTGCAAGCGATAATAGTGACGCTGGTCGGCGAGATGAGAGACGTCTGTCCTCAGTGTTGCTCGCGACTTAAAGCGAGCCCGGCTCGTCGGACGTCCGAGGTTCCACGGGAGAACGGGGGCGGCGCGTCGTGCCGCCCCCGCGTCAGTTCGGTGGAGTGCGATAATTCGAGATGAAAACACTCTAGGCTTCCATCGATGTCGAATTCGCGTTAGCGCGACCAGTGGCGGTCACGGCGGTGATACCAGCCGGCCCGCGGCCCATCGTGCTTCCAGATCCAGAACGCGCCGCGCGGACGCGGGGGGCGGCAGGCGATGCGGACGCCGCGTGCGGGTGTGCGGTGCCAGCCGCCCGGCCCGAGTGCACAATAGCCATGCCGGCCGTGCACCTGGATGACGCCGCTGGAGACGCCAGCCTCACCGCCGAACGCCTTGGAGAGGCCGGCTGCCGGGGCGGCGAAAGCCGCACCTGCCGTTGCCATCAAAGCGGCGGCGCCGAATACGGCGAGAGTGAGATGTTTCATCGGGGGGCTCCTTGGTACGTTGACGTGAATGCTATGAGAACGCATGTGCAGGCGGGTTTCCGTCGATCGTCTTTCGTGGTCGGAAAGGCTTGTCGGCGTTACAAGTGCCCGGACAAAAGGATGGGATGGAACAGGGCATGCAGCGCACTCTCTACGTCAGGCCGGTCGGCATCTACCCGGTGCGCCAGGATCAGGACGAAGTATGGGGCGGCTTCAAGCTTGCCGGCCTCGATCTCGCCTTCTCTGCGCTCGAGGTGATCGAACGCGGGACGCGCGACAAGGTTTCACGCCGCGTCGTCGGCCTTGGCGAATTCATGGAGCGCGACTGGGGACGCCACACGCTCACAGCGTCGGATCTGATCGAGCGGATCATGGCGCCGCGCCCGCGCCTCGCCGGGCTCGATCTTTCGGCGCCATCGATCATGGGTATCGTCAACGTCACGCCGGACAGCTTCTCCGACGGTGGTCGCCATGCGACGACGCGTCATGCCGTCGACCACGCCCTGCGGCTGGTGGATGAAGGCGCGGATATTCTCGACATCGGCGGTGAATCGACACGCCCCGGCTCTGATGCCGTACCGCTCGACGAGGAGCTTCGCCGCGTGATCCCCGTGCTCGAGCGGTTGCGCGGCAAGACCGATGCGTTGATCTCCGTAGATACACGCAAGGCCGAGGTGATGCGCCGCGCCGCTGCGGCGGGTGCCGACATCCTGAACGACGTCTCGGCTCTGACGCACGATCCGGCAGCGCTCGAGACCGCAGCCGAGACGGGCTTGCCCGTGATGCTGATGCACGCCCAAGGCGACCCGAAGACGATGAACGACAACCCGCAATACACCGATGTTGCGCTCGACGTTTTCGATTTCCTCGAGCGGCGCGTGCAGGCGTGCGAGGCAGCCGGAATCCCCAATGCAAAAATCGTCGTCGATCCGGGCATCGGTTTCGGTAAGCATCTCCATCACAATGTCGCAGTGCTCTCGATGATGAGCCTCTATCACGGCCTCGGCGTGCCGGTGCTGCTCGGCGCATCGCGCAAGAAACTCATCGGCCAGCTCTGCAACGTCGACAATCCTGCGGAGCGCGTTCCAGGCTCTCTCGCCGCGGCGCTGTCGTCGATCGCACAGGGCGTGCAGATCGTTCGGGTGCACGATGTCGCGGCGACGCGGCAGGCGGTGAGCGTCTGGCAGGCCGCGATCATGGGTAGCGAGGCTGCCGCACAGCCGAGGACGACGCTATGACGAATGCGGCGAGTGAGGACACGCTAACGTTCGAGGCCGTGCTGCGGCACGAGCACTTCACCGATTTCAGCAAGACAGTACAGAAGCGCCTGTCGGATGGCGGCAACCGTCTGATGTGGCTCGGCCTCGGGCTTCTAGTGCTCGTTGCCTCCATCGGGTTTCAATGGCTCGCAGACGACGTCGCTATTCCGCTCGTCGAGGATGCCTGGCTCGGTCCCTCGGAGGTCACGTTGCTGGCCTTCTTATCGGGATCGTTGCTGGCCCTACTGTACGTCTGGATCGTGGGGCAGCGCCTGACACGCGCCTACGCGGTGCGGGCGTTGCGCGAGGGAGGCAGCTATATCGGCCCGCGCCGCTTCACGCTCACGAGTGAGGGTATCTCGTCCTCCGGACCGAACGGACGCTCGATCACCTACTGGTCCGCTATCGAGGAGCTGACCGAGGCGCCGGCCACATTGCTGCTCTGGACCGACCCCGGCGCGGCCGTGATCGTTCCGACAGATGCTTTCGCCAACATGGACGAGCGCAAGCGGTTCGAGGCCTACGTGGCGGAACGGATCGCACCAAGTGGAGCGACGTGACGACCCGTTGCCGCGTGCGCTACCACCTCACGGCAGATAGCAGCGCTGTCCGTTCCACTTGAGGCCATCCTGACAGACGCATTTCTGCTGGCTCAAGCTGTAGAGCTGACCGCCCGTGCATTTGACCGGCGGCTTGAAGTCGGGCTCTGCTTCCTTCACGCATTTGCCATTCTTGAGCACGCTGTCGCCGGGGCAGTTGTCGCGCACCGGAGGCTTGTAGCCGGGCTCGTTTTCCTTCACGCATTTGCCATTCTTGAGCACGCTGTCGCCCGGACAGTTGTCACGCACCGGCTGTTTGCGTGCGATGCGCACGCACTTGCCGGACTTCATCTCGTAGCCGTTGTTGCAGTAGCAGTCGCCCTCGGGGCTGCGGTAGGCGTTGGCGCCGCAATTCTGTAGCATCACGCATTCACCACGAACCTTCTTGTAGCCCTTGGCGCAGACGAGGCGCGGGGGTGCGTCGGGCGTTCTCGGGGCAGGTGCGGCTTCCCTCGGTGGTTGCGCAAACGTTGCGGCCGAGCCCGGCATCCAGCCATCGACGAAAGCAACGATGTTGTCGCTTGCCACGTTGTTCCCGCGCGACGAGACGACGGCCAGCGTATTACCGATGACAACGACGTCGTGCG
Source organism: Hyphomicrobiaceae bacterium (assembly GCA_016793635.1). GTDB lineage: Bacteria > Pseudomonadota > Alphaproteobacteria > Rhizobiales > Hyphomicrobiaceae > JAEUMD01. The sequence goes on along the minus strand of JAEUMD010000018.1, from coordinate 90,828 downwards.
GCTCCAGCGCGACGTCGGGATGAATGGTGCGAAGAAGCGAAAGATTTCCGGCGGCGAGCACGAACAGCGTGCCCTGGCGGCCGGCGGCGACGACATAGCCGTTTCCGGCAGCAAGTGCGGCGACGGGCTCGGGGAGCTGACGCTGGGCGCCATATTGCGATTGGCCCGCGTCGAGCTTGATGACGATGCCACTCGTGCTGTTCAGCGGGGCGCCACCGACGAACACCGCGGTTTCGTTGGCGGCAAGGCGTGGATAATGGATCGGCAGGTCGGGCGCCGCCCACCCCGAGCCGGTCGCTGGGTCGAAGACCGAAACAAACGGGGCGCGTCCCGGCGTCGTGCCATGGGCAATGTAGACACGCGAGTGGGCGGCCTTCATGTCGGTCGGTCCGGCGGCGACGTCGGCTATCTTGGCACTGCGGCCATTGAGATGGGAAACGCGCGTCAGCACCGAGGGCGCGCTACAGTCGAGGTTCGAGACGACGAACAGGTTGTTCTCCGCATAGCTCATCAACTCGGCGCATCTCGGTACCTCGGCGAAATCGCCGGCCTTTCCATCTGGCGGCACGGCGAAGATCGTGTTGTCGGTTCTGGCGAGCGCATAGACGACGCCGTTTTCGGTGGCGACCATGTCGACCGGAAGCCGCCCGACCTTGTGGCGGTTACCTATCCGGCGCCTTTGTACGTCGATCTCGACAATCGAGCGCGTGCCGCTCTCGCTCACCCAGAGCGAGCGCCCGTCGAAGGCTGCCCGTTCCGGCCACTTGCCGACCTCGATGGTCTGCGATGTGAGTGAGGTTTCCTCTGCTGGCGAGGGCGCATCCGGGGCGGGTGAGCGTGGTGCGGCAACCCCGGCGGCGGGTGGCGATGCGCCAGGGCTGTCGGCGAGGCGCTTGACATACGCCCGCGCGAGGTCAGCGCGGAAGCCGGTCGGGTAGTTGGTCAGGAAGGCTTCCCATGCCTCGATGGTGCCGAGCTCCTTGGACGCTTCGAACGCCTCCTTCTCGGCCGCCTCCTTACCTGCATCCTGAGCGGCCGCCGGAACGGTGAGCAAGGTGCCGGTCCAGTCCGGAACTCCGCACAACGTCGCCATCGCGACGATGGTCAGAAACAGACCACCCCGGCCAGACTTCCCGCTCCAGCGATACCGCTTCATGAAAATCCCTTTCTGCGAGGGCGCGTGCAATGCGCTGCCCGGCTTCAGGGAGTGTAGCGAAGCGCAGGTGTCCCGCAAGCTGAGCTTAGGCGAGATAGCTAAAGGTATGCGGCTAACTCGCAGCCGCGCGCCGGTCGGCGATACGTTGCTCGGCGCCCTTCACGATGGCCTCGCGCAGAGCATCCACGTCGGTTAGGCTGCGGTCGAAGGCGAGGTGCTGGGCGTCGGCGAGTTGCCGAAGATGTGCGATGTCGGCGATCTCGGCGAGCCTGCTGAGAAGACCGTCGCGACCCTGACGTGACATGACGACCACCGCCGAGAAGGCGAATGGATCGAATGCGGGCGCGGGCTCGGCGACGGATTCTTGGGTCGGTTCCTTTGCAACGGGCTGGGATGGGGCAACGGGCTGGGACGGCGCAGCGGCCGCCTCGGTGGCTGCCGCGTTCGCGTGCTGCCGCTCTGCTTCGCGGACGCCCGACATCTCGGCGGCGAGCGTACGATCGTTGAGCCAGATCTTTCCCGTGCGCCGCGCCAGGGCCTTCGCGGTGCGGTCGACCTCCTCCGTATCGAGCGTGCGACCGGTGCGCAGCACGCCGCGGAAGAAAGCCTCCTTCTCAGCGCGGTTCTTGAGCCCCGAGCCTTGCATCCCGTCCGATCTCCTCACGATGGCCGTTCCGTGCCCGAAGGGAACCCGGGACCGGCGTCACGTCCATGACAAGCGCGAATCGCGCGCGGGCGCAAGAAACGACGCCCCCCGTCACGGACTTATGCCGTGACCTTCTGCGCCAGCATCGGCGCGAGCTCGGTGTAGAGCTTCCTCACGTCGGCGATAGCGTTGCCGTATTTTTGATCGATGCCGCGGCGCTCGGCCACCCAGTCGAAGGCGTTGGCGATGCCGTCACGCTGCGGCATGCGCGTTTCCAGGATGGGGTGCGCGAGGGCGATTTCCTCAATCAGCGTACGCTCGCGGCCGTTCGCCTCGCGTACGTAATTGGCGAGGCAGATGTAGCGACGACGATCGATCGGGATCTCGTCGAGATCGTTCAGGCTACGCCGGCCCTCGATCAGGAGTGCGACGCGGTCGACGGCGAGTTGCGATACGTAGTCCGGGCGGAACGGCACCAGCACCTTGTCGGCGGTCTTGAGCGCGGCGAGGGCGGCGAACGAGAGGCCCGGCGCACAATCGAGGATGACGACGTCGAAGTTGCCCTCGAAGCGGCGCAGGAGTTGCTCCAGGCGACCGCGAACGCGGCTGGCGACGATGTCGGGGTCGTTCGTCTGTTGCGCCTGCTTGAGGAACAGCTCGCCCTGCACGTCCTCGAGCAGCAGAGAGCCCGGAAGCAGCGAGATCCGCGCCGCGCGCCCGTCGGCTCCGGCTACGTCACCCACGCCGGGCAGCAGATAGTCCTTCGGCTGCATGGTGTGGCCGTCGAACAGGTCGAAAAAATAGTCGGCGATGGTGCGGTTGGCCTTGCGCGCCTCGCTCCAGCCCTGGCCGCCGATGAGGATCAGGGAAGCGTTGCACTGCGAGTCGAGGTCCATCATCAGCACCCGCTTGCCGCCCCACACGCTCATGGCGTGGGCGAGCATCACGGAGACCGTCGACTTGCCGACACCGCCCTTGCGGTTGGCGACGGCCAGGAAAAATGCCATGGACCCCACTCCCTCTATCGCGGCTTCGACCGGCGGCCAGAATGCCCTTGCCAGACGTTCGTGCCGAAACCGAGGCGCGCCGAGACGTGGCCGAAGCTGTCTTTTTCAACTTTATGATTCGACGACCCTTATAGCGCCTGGCGGTTGAGAGGGCGACGTGGGCTTTAGGTCGGTTGACACGCGACCGACATTTTGGAGATGCAATTCGTGAGGTGCAGAATCGCATCCGACGCGACATTATCCGGCCCGATCGCCAAACCATGAGCATTGCCGACGGGCAGTGCGGTGCTGGCGTCCAGGGTGGCGCCGTGCGATGGGTTTCGCGCCGCCGGCCTGGCGGAGCGGGGACGGTGCGCCGCCGGGACAACCCGGAGCGGGGGCATTCGGGAGCGCATTCGGGAGGGACGCAGGATGGCTAGGCGCTATTTCGGCACGGACGGCATTCGCGGACTCGCCAACAAGCATCCCATGACGTCCGAGGTCGCGCTCAAGGTCGGCATGGCCGCCGGCCATCTGTTCCGCTCCGGCAACCATCGACACCGCGTCGTGATCGGCAAGGACACCCGCCTTTCCGGCTACATGCTCGAGGCGGCGCTGATGTCGGGCTTCACCTCGGTCGGTATGGACGTTTTCCTGCTCGGCCCGATGCCGACGCCCGCCGTCGCGATGCTGACGCGGTCTCTACGTGCCGATCTCGGCGTCATGATTTCGGCCTCGCACAACCGTTTCGACGACAACGGCATCAAACTGTTCGATCCCGACGGCTACAAGCTCTCCGACGAGACGGAAGCGCGTATCGAGGAGCTGATCGAGGGCGACACGAGCGAACTGCTGGCTGCCGCCGACGAGATTGGCCGTGCGACGCGGGTCGAGAGCGCGCAGGAACGTTATATCGAGTTCGCCAAGCGCACGCTGCCGCGCAATCTGCGCCTCGACGGCCTGCGCATCGTCATCGATTGCGCCCACGGTGCGGGTTACAAGGTTGCGCCGCTCGCTCTCTGGGAGCTTGGCGCCGAGGTCATCAAGGTCGGTGTCGATCCCAATGGACGCAACATCAACCACAAGTGCGGATCGACGGCACCGGAGGCGCTGGTCGAGAAGGTGCGCGAGGTTCGGGCCGACATCGGCATCGCGCTCGACGGCGACGCCGACCGCGTGGTGATCGTCGACGAGAAGGGCCACATCGTCGATGGCGATCAGTTGATGGCGGTGATCGCCGAAAGCTGGCACCGGCGCGGCAAGCTTGCGGCTGGCGGCATCGTCGCGACGGTGATGAGCAACCTCGGTCTCGAGCGCTACCTGAAAAGCATGGGGCTCAGCATGGCGCGCACGCCGGTCGGCGATCGCTATGTCGTCGAGCACATGCGCAAACACGGCTTCAACGTCGGCGGTGAGCAGTCGGGCCACATCGTCCTGTCCGATTTCATCACCACGGGTGACGGGCTCGTCTCGGCGTTGCAGGTGCTCGCAGTCGCCGTCGCATCCGGGCGGCCGGTCTCGGAGGTCTGCCATCGCTTCGAGCCGCTGCCGCAGATCTTGAAGAACGTGCGCTACGGCAGCGGCAAGCCGCTCGACAACAGCGACGTGATGAAGGCGATCGACGCGGGCAAGGAGCAGCTCGGCAACAAGGGCCGCCTCGTCATCCGTCCGTCAGGCACCGAGCCGGTCATCCGCGTGATGGCGGAAGGCGACGACGAGGTTCTCGTCTCGCGTGTGGTCGGCAACATCGTCGACGCCGTGCGCAGCGCCGCCGGCGTCCATTGACTGCTGCCGGGTCTCACATGCTCGGGTCGGAGCAGGCGTCGCGATAGCGGTGCACGCGGCCGGCCGCATCGCGCACGTCGCGTTCGCCGCTCTCCGGGTCGGGTTCACCGACAAAGCCGGCATCCACCGGGACCTTGCCGTATCCGCCAGGGATGTCGAGCACGTAAAGCGGCAGGGCGAGGCCGGATAGACGTCCGCGGAGCGCGCGCATGATCTCCTGACCGTGGGCGATGCTGGTTCGCAGATGCGCGGTTCCAGGCGCCATGTCGCCGTGATGCAGGTAGTAGGGCTTCACCCGCGCCGCGAGGAGCGAGCGCAGCAGCTCCTCCATCGTCTCCGCGTCGTCGTTGACGCCTTTGAGCAGCACCGTCTGTGAGACGAGGCCGATGCCGGCCTCGGCGAGGCGGGCTATTGCGGCACGCGCGGCGGCGGTGAGTTCGCGCGGGTGATTGCAATGGATAGCGACATAGGTGGCCTTGCCGCCCGCCGCTCCGCCCGCTGCCAGGGCGGCGACGAGTTCCGCCGTGACGCGCTCGGGAGCGACGACGGGAACCCGCGAATGCCAGCGGATCACCCGCACGTGAGGGATCGCCGCGAGAGCGCTGGCGACATCGCGGATGCGTCGCGGGGACAGGATCAGCGGGTCGCCTCCGGTGACGATCACCTCGAAAATCGCGGGCGTGGCGCGGATGTAGGCGAGCGCCGCCTCAAGCTCCGCGGAAGACAACATCGCCTCCTCGCCCTTGCCGACGGTCTCGCGGCGAAAGCAAAAGCGGCAGTAGACCGGGCAGACGCGCGCGAGCTTCAACAGCGCCCGGTCGGGGTAGCGGTGGACGATGCCGGGCACCGGGGCGTGGGCATCGTCGCCGATCGGGTCCTCAAGCTCGCCTGGGGAGGCATGCAACTCAGCGGCGTCCGGAACGAACTGCCGGGCGATCGGGTCGGCTGCGTCGGTGGGGTCGATCACGGCGGCCATCGTCGGTGTGATCGCGACGGCATAGCGGCGCGCCACCTCGGCGATGGCAGCGCGGTCGGTCGGCGGCACGAACCCCGCGGTGACGAGGTCGTCGGCGGTCTTGATGCTGGTAAGCGGTTTCGTCATCGTTCCCGTCGTTCCGCGCGCCGTCCGTGATGATCGCATCGACCGGCGGTCGCGCCGCTCCTCACAGTGCCATCGACTGCGATTGAATCGGATGTGCGATGCATCGAGTCCGCCGGCCCACACCCATTCGAGAGCGTCCTCGGCCGTCTTCTGTCATAAATCGACGTGCAAGTGGAGGGCCGTCCCCCCATGCGGTTGGCAAGGTTGGGGAGCGGTGACCTATCTTGCAATCGGCGTCCAGATTACATCGTCGATCCGTTGAGCCCCGGTCGCCAGCATGACCAGACGGTCGAAGCCCAGCGCGCAGCCCGAAGCCTGAGGCATCGAGGCGAGCGCCGCCAGGAACTCCTCGTCGATCGGGTATCGCTCTCCGTAGCGGCGCTGGCGCTCGTCCATCTGCGCCTCGAAGCGGCGGCGTTGGGCGGCGGCATCGGTCAACTCGCCGAACCCGTTCGCCAGCTCGACGCCGCAGACGTAGAGCTCGAAGCGCTCCGCGACGCCCTGAACCTCGCGATGGGGCCGGGCGAGCGCGGCCTCGTGTTCTGGATACTGGTGCAGGATTTCGGGTCGGTCCACGCCGAGGCGCGGCTCGATCCGGTCTGTCAGCACCTTGCTGAAGATGTCGGACCAGTCGTCGTCAGGGGCGACCCTGCAACCACGGGCAGAGGCGAGGGCGGCGAGGGCCTCGCGGTCCACGCTCGCGTCGGCCCTGATCGACTGGTCAATCGCCAGATCGCAGAAGCGGGAGAATGCCTCGACGAGCGTCGTCGATCGATAGTCCGCCGTCACATGGCAATCCGTGCCGCGCCATTGCCAGACGTTACGGCCCGTCTCGCTGGCAGCTATGTCGAGCAATGCGGCGCAGTCGTCCCACAACCGCTCATAGGGCTCGCCGGCGCGGTACCACTCGAGCATGGTGAACTCGGGGGCATGCATGGCTCCGCGCTCGCGGTTACGGAAGACTGGCGCGAACGTGAAAATGCGCTCCTCGCCCGCGGCCAGCAGCTTCTTGCAGGCGAACTCCGGCGAGGTGTGGAGATAGAGCGTATCCCGGGCGAGGTCTGTCCCAATTCTCTCGGTCCTGAACGCATGCAGATGGGTCTCGTTGCCCGGGGAGACCTGCAGGCAGCCCGCCTCGATCTCGACGAACCCCTGGCGCTCGAACCAGGCTCGTATGGACGCCTTGATGCGGTTGCGGGCCAGCAGCAGGCCGCGCCGGTCGGAATGGCGGCCGGGCGACCACCAGGGGGAGGGTGGCGTCATACAGCGGCGTGTCCGGGGCGCGGCACGGCCGGGCGGCGGGCAGGCCGCGCAATCGAGGTGGTGCTCAGGGGCATGCTATTGCGCCGCTCTTGGCGTTTGGTTCGGGACAGAGTATGAACGCGGCCGACTCTGTCCGATCGCCGCTGCCCGCGCAAGATGCCGGCATGCCCGCGGACCCGCAATTCCTCTACGGTCCTGGAGAACGATTTCCGTGGTCAAGATCATCGCCAGCTCGGTGCGCAAGGGTAACGTCCTCGATCTCGATGGCCGTCTCGCCGTCGTCATTCACGCCGAGAACATCCACCCGGGCAAGGGCACGCCTGTCACCCATCTCGAGCTCCGCCGCATCGCCGACGGCGTGAAAGTGACGGAGCGCTACCGCACCACCGACCAGGTGGAGCGCGCCCACGTCGAGGAGGTGGACTACAACTACCTCTACGAGGACGACATGGGCTACACGTTCATGCATCCCGAGACCTACGATCAGGTCATCGTCTCGAAGGACGTCGTCGGCGATCAGGCGCAGTGGCTCCAGGAGAGCATGACGTGCACGCTTTCCCTGCACGACGGCCGTCCGATCGCGATCGAGCTGCCGCCGCGCGTGACGCTCGAGATCGTCGAGGCCGATCCGGTGGTGAAGGGGCAGACGGCGTCGTCGTCCTATAAGCCCGCCATACTGTCGAACGGCGCCCGGATCATGGTGCCGCCGCACATCGGCTCGGGTACCCGTGTGATCGTCATGACGGCGGACGGTTCCTACGTCGAGCGCGCCAAGGACTGACAGCGAGCCGGGCGTCAAGAGCCACGGGTTTCAGAAGTTTTCTGGCGAGCCGCCCGGATGCGATGCACCGGGCGGCTTTCATTTTTCGCCGCCGGGCGGCCTCGCCGGCTTGAACTGGTCCGCCCGAGCGCCCATACACAACGAATGACAAGCAAACCGGCGATCTCGCTTCTGGCTTTCTCGGCGTTGGCTCTCGGCGCACTTAACGCACCGGCGTTCGCCGGAGGAGCGCGCCACGGCGAGCGGGTTTATTCCGCGCAGCCGCTCAAGGATTGCACGCGAATCAATGGTCGATGGGGCTACTACGGCAACCTGTGGTGCTCCCCGCGCGAGCAAGACGCCTTTGACCGTTTCGAAGCTCGCCGTCACGCGCGGTCGAGCCTGCGCTGACCCGCGATCAAACCTCGAGGTCGCGTTTGACCTCGTAGATCTCCATGATGCGGCAGCCCCGGTGCGGGCCGTCGCAAACGAACGTCCAGCGACCGTCGGTGAACGTGTCACACATCTTAACGCCCTTCACGAGAATCCAGTGGCCTTCCTTGCCCTTGTGGATGGCCAGGATGTAGTGCGCCCAGGCGTTTCTCGGCCGCTGCATCCAAGTCCAGAGCGTCGGGCGCGCCTTGCGCTCCATATGCATGAAGGTGGCGACGGGCACCATGCGATAGCCGAACTTGGCGAGAGCCGCCCCGACTTCCTCCGAATGCGTGCCCTTGATGACGGGTTGCGCACCCTCCGGAAGCGCGCGGCCGGCGCGGATCACCTCCTCGACCTTGCTGATCGAGTAGCCCGTGACGGCAGAGAGCACCACCGGTCCGCAGAACGCGATGCGCCCGGTGTCGTTGCGGGCCTCGTTGAGACTGGAGGTCAGGCGGCCTGGATCGGCGGTCTCGAACATGGCGGCGGACTTTCCCCGGCGGGATCGGAGCGAAGCAGACGCCGAATCGTCACCCGATTTGGTTAACAACGCATTAACCTTTGGCCCTTTCGCACTGCACACCCGCGCGCACGTAACTTGCAGGAGCTGCTGCCCGCGCTGCTGTGAGCGGGAAAAGCGGCAACGATCTACCGAAGTTATGGTTGTCGGCTGGCGGGAGGCTGCCAATATTCGACACGAATCCAGGCAACTCGCGGAGGCCGATCGCGCCATGCCGTCCATCAACCCCATGAACGTCTCGTTCCTCCAGGAGCTGATGACGACGGTCGCGGAGCAAGGCCGCGCGCTGCTGCCCAAGTCGCTGTTCGCAGCGACGGGCGATGAGGACATCGTCGCCCTCTCGCAAGCGCTGGCTTCCGGCCGCGGTGAAGCCTCGGGCGTCGCGCTCGCGCGCCAAATTCTCGCCTGCTATGCGCAACTCGATAAAAAGGGCAAGCGGGCCTATTTCGAGTTCCTCGGCTCGGCGATGCAACCCGACGCCGACGAGGTGGCGCACGCCGCCAGTGATTATGCCGGCGCGCCGGGCGTCGAGACACTCGCGCGGCTGCAGAAGGCGGTCGAGAGCCCGCGCCAGGAATTCTTCCGCCGCCTCAACCTCGCCCCGGGAGCTACGGCTGGCATCGTCGCGATGCGCCGCGACCTGCTGGAGATGCTCGGTGACGATCCGCTGCTCGACAGGGTCGATGCTGACCTTCGCCACCTGCTCCATTCCTGGTTCAATCGCGGATTTCTGGTGCTGCGCCGCATCGACTGGCAGACCCCTGCGGCCATCCTCGAGCGCATCATCGCCTACGAAGCCGTGCATCGAATCGAGAGTTGGGACGACTTGCGCCGTCGGCTCGACCCGAAGGACCGGCGCTGCTTCGCCTTCTTCCATCCCTCGCTGATCGACGATCCGCTGATCTTTGTCGAGGTGGCGCTGACGCACGAGATCTCCGACGCCATTGGCCCCTTGCTCACGGAGCCGCCGAAGCCGGCGGCGATCGAGAACCCTACGACTGCGGTGTTCTATTCGATCTCGAACTGCCAGGAGGGTCTCAAGGGCATCTCTTTCGGCCACTTCCTCATCAAGCAGGTGGTCGAGGACCTTGTCCGCGAGATTCCGTCGCTCAAGACGTTCGTGACGTTGTCACCGGTGCCCACCTTCGCCGCCTGGCTGTCGAGTGCGGAGGGCAAGGCTGTCGCGGCTGCGATGAGCGAGGCCGACAACGCCGCGCTCGGGCTGATGAGGCGGTCGCGCTGGCAGTCCAAGGAGCGGGCGACGGCGGCGGTGCGCGATCCGCTGCTGGCGCTGGCGGCGCACTATTTCCTGTTGGCCAAGCGACGCGACGGCAAGCCCTACGACACCGTCGCCCGCTTTCACCTCGGCAACGGTGCCCGGCTCGAGCGGATCAATTTCCTTGCTGACGTCTCCGAGAAGGGCATGTCGCAGGCGCACGGCGTCATGGTCAATTACCGCTATGACCTGAAGGAGATCGAGAAGAACCACGAGGCCTATGCGAACCAACGCGCCGTGGCGGCGTCGCGCGCGGTGCGCGGCATGCTGCGAACGGGCGAAGGGGCGCAGGGCGGGGCGGCGGATACGGCGCGCAAATTGCTGATGGCGCCGAAGGAAACGCGCACCACCCGCAAACAGACCGCCGAATAGAGGTTGGCATGGCGGAATGGTCCTGCGAGGGCGGCTCGCGGCATTCGCCGGGGATCGGAGAACTCGACCGCCGCCGCATGTTGATGGGGGGCGCCGCCGCATTGGCCGTGCTGCCCGGATCTCTGCCCGGATCTCTGCCCGGATTTCTGACGGAATCGGAAGCAGCCGGGGCCGCCGCCGATACCCTCGGCGCGCTCGCAGGCCGGTGCGGGTTGCGGTTCGGCTCGGCCTTCGACACAGAGGCTTTGGACGCGCCGGAATACGGCGAACTGATCCTCCGCCAGTCGACGCACGTCGGCAATCTCAACTCGTTCAAATATGATTGGCTGCGGGGCGAGGGAGTGACGGCGGATTTCACGAACGCCGACCGGCTCTTGCGCGTCGCGACGCACGCCGGGCTGCCGTTCACTGCCGCGACGCTGTTCTGGAACGACTATCCGCCGGCATGGCTCAAGTCGCAGAGCACGAGCGAGTTGCGCTATCTGTTCGATGCGCATGTCGATGAGGTTGTTGGGCGATATGCAGGCCGCGTGGCTGCCTGGGGCGTCGTCAATGAGCCGTTCGCTCCCTGGGACAACGAGCCCGGCCATTACCGCAAAGGTCCCTGGTACGCGGCCTTCGGGCCGGGCTATGTCGCGCGCGCCTTCGTGCGGGCACGGGGCGCCGACCCGAACTGCCGGTTGATCCTCAACGAGGCGTTCTGCGAGCGCCGGGACTGGATCGGCACCGCCGTGCGTCCGGCCCTCGCCGGGCTGGTGCGCCGGCTGCGCGACGATGGAGTGCCCTTCGACGTGGTCGGCCTTCAGGGCCACGTACAGCCGCAGCACGGGCTCGACCATCCTGCTTTCGCGGACTTCATGAACACTCTCTCGACCATCGGCGTGAAGCTCGAGATCACGGAACTGGACGTCGATGATACGAGCATAGGCGGAACGCTAGCCGAGCGGGACGCGGCCGTGGCGCGCCACTACCGCGAGTTCCTCGGTGCGGTGATTGAGGTCGACGCACTCGACGGCATCACGACGTGGGGCTTGTCGGACCGCTATACGTGGTATCGCGAGGTCGCCGCGGCTGAGAAACGCGCCAAACCGCGCGCGCCGCGCCCATTGCCATTCGACGAGAGCCTTCTGCCCAAGCCCGCCTTTTACGCCATCGCGCAGGCATTCCGAGAGGGTGCGAGGCATCGTGCCGTGGGCGCGCGGATTGAGCGGAGCAAGGCACACAATACCCCTTAGACTCGCACGCGAGGTTGCGCGAGAACTCCGACGGCCCGACGAATGGCTCACCGTGCGCTTTCGTGTTTGCTGACGGGAACGCGACGGCCGGCCAAGCGTATCGTAGCAGCAGGAGCAGGTCGTTTGCGACGGACAACTTGCGCCGCCGCCTCCAGTCGCCTGACAGGCGCCGCGCTCGTCCGCGAACGTCTTGTGTCGCGGCGTTCGGCGTGCACTTATGAGCGCGCCTGGACCGAAGCAAGGCCACATCTCCCATCCAGGATTGTTGCGGAGCACGACACATGCGCTACGACGAGAACGACCGGACAAGCAGCAACGTCGAGGACCGTCGCGGTCAAGGCGGCGGTTTCGGATTTCCCGGCGGTGGCGGCATCCAGATCCCGATCGGCGGCAAAGGCGGTTTCAGCCTGACAACGCTGCTCATTCTGGGCGCGATCATGCTGTTCTTCGGTGTCAATCCGCTCGATATCCTGCGCGGTGGTCCGGGCGGTGGCGGCTTCGATATTCCGCAGCTTCCTCGTATCGACCAAGGTCAGCGGCCGACGAGCAGCAGAAACCCCTTCGAAATTCCGGGGCTGCCTGGCGGCGGCAGCGGGCAGGCCCAGCGCGTGCCGGCGGCGAACGACGAGATGGCGACGTTCGTCAAGCGCGTGCTCGCCGATACGGAGGACGTGTGGAACAAGGCGTTCGAGCAGTTCGGAAAGAAGTACAAGGAGCCGAGCCTCGTGCTGTTCAACCGCGCGACTCGAACGGCGTGCGGCACCGGCATGTCGGCGATGGGGCCGTTCTATTGCCCGATCGACCAGAAGATCTATGTCGACCTCGTCTTCTATGAGGAGTTGAAGCGTAAGTTCCAGGCGCCGGGAGACTTCGCGCAGGCCTATGTCATCGCTCATGAAGTCGGACATCACGTGCAGACGCTGCTTGGAATCGCCGGAAAGGTGCAAAGCCTCAAGGAGCGTATGGGCGAACGGGAATCGAACGCCCTTCAAGTTCGGATGGAGCTGCAGGCCGATTGCCTCGCCGGTGTCTGGGCGAACCTCAATCACCAGCTCAACAATCGTCTCCAGCCCGGCGACATCGAGGAAGGGCTCAACGCCGCCAGCGCGATCGGCGACGACATGATTCAAAGGAAGACGCAGGGCCACGTCGTGCCGGACGCCTTCACCCATGGCTCCTCGGCTCAACGTGTCCGCTGGTTCAAGCGCGGGTTCCAGGGCGGCCAGATGCAGGTTTGCGACACGTTCTCGGCATCCGACCTGTGATGGCGCGGCGCCCCTAGAGCGCTTTCATCCGATCAGGGAACCGCGGGCGGTACCGTCAGATCGGATAGCGCTCTAGTACTGGGGTTCTTGAGCATCAGAATCCGACCACTCATCGCAATCGCGATTCCGTGCGGTCGGATGATGCTCCAGTGTTCCCGAACTCGATCGAACGGAAAGGATCAAGGCGGCGTGGCGGCGACGGAAAAGGCGTTGGCTGAGGTTCCGGGGCTCGACGCGGTCGGCCGCAGGCTTCTCGCCGGGCGCAACGAGCCGGTCTCGGCGCCGTCCGGAACGGTGGTCTTTCAGCCGGGTCAGGCGTGCGAGCGGCTCGTGCTGCTGACCAAGGGCATGGTGCGCGTGCGCATGGTTTCGGAAACCGGGCGCGAGATCGAACTCTATCGGGTCCGCCCCGGTGACATGTGCGTCATGTCCGTCGCCTGCCTCATGGGCGAGCGTCCGTATCAGGCCGAGGGTATCGCCGACGGCGATATCGAGGGCGTCGCGATCAGCCGGGGCCTGTTCCGCGAGCTGCTTGCACAATCAGAGGCTTTCCGCGAAACGGTGATCGCCGTGCAGACGCGGCGCATCTTCGATCTCGTCAGCCTCGTCGACGAGCTGGCGTTCCACCGGACAGAGGCGCGCCTCGCCGCCCGCTTGCTCCAGCGTGCCAGCCAGGAAGATGTCGTGCCCGGCACGCACCAGGAGCTGGCGCTCGACATCGGCACCGCGCGTGAGGTGGTGAGCCGACGCCTGAAGCGATTCGAGACTCAAGGGCTGGTCGCGCTCGAGCGAGGGCGCGTCCGTATCCTGGATCGCGCCGGGCTCGGTTCGATTATCGGCGGCGAGGCTTGAGACGTCGCGAGGTGTCTCGTTACCCCTTCTGTGATCGCTGTCACGGACTGGAACGATGATCGGCGCTATGGTGCGTGCGACGCTCGGGGTTCAGTGCTTCGCGTGTCGAGGGTGCCGGCGGCGCCCGTGCGCTTTCCCCAGGCGGCAAAGTCCGCCAGCGCCCGCCGACGAGGAACTCCAGGAGAAAGACATGACCGCCAACGCCGGAATGATCGACCGCGTGCTTCGCATCGTCGTCGGGCTCGCTCTCGTCGCGCTCGCCCTCGGCTATATCCCGGGTCAGCCCGCCATGGTTTGGGGCTGGATCGGCGTCGTGCCGCTGCTGACCGGCATTCTGGGCTATTGCCCGGCTTATTCCATTCTCGGCGTCAACACGTGCGGCAAGCGCGGTTGAGCCGGCTGATCGCCGCTCTCGGACGTTGATCGACGATCATGAGCACGCGCCCGGACACAACCGGGCGCGTTTCCATTTGCGCGTGACGCACTAAGCGCTGGAGTCTATTCGCGCGCTGTGATCTGCCGATTTGCGAAAGCGCTTAGAGGCGCGGCGATCAGTTGGTCACGACGAGGCAGTCGTAACCGTCACCGCGCAGCGCCCCGCACAGCCGCTCCGGCTCGGTCTTGTCGGCGAAGGGCCCGACGTTGACGCGATAGAACGTGCCCATGTTGCCGAGCACGGCTTCCTCGACGCGCGTGGCGCGCTGGCCGAGCTTCGAGGCATGCCGGATGAGCAGCGCCTCCATCAACTTGTCGGCCTCGGCCCGCGACCGCAGAATAGCGACCTGAAGCTTGTACTTGCCCGCGGCGTCGGCCGAAGCCGGGCTCGCTGCTTGCGGTGGAGACGCTGGGGCGATGCTGGCCGTGCGCGTCGTACCGGCCTGACGTGGCGCGACCTCGGTGGCGTTGGACCAGGATGAGACCGCCGCGCTACTGCTTCCCGTCGATGCGGTCGTGACGTCGCCAGGCGGGCTCGCAGGCGCCGCGCTCGATCCGCCGAGACCGCCGAAAAGATTATTGAAGAATCCGCCGATGCCGCCCGAGGAACCAGATGTGGAACTCGCCGTCGGCGCCGCGGGCTGGGCCGCTGGCGCGGCGGGCGAATTCGCGCTCTGCCAGTAGCCGGCCGACGCCGCGGCTGGCGGTGTTGCTGACGCGGTGCGCTGAGGTGCGGGTGCGGCCGGCTCGGCCGGCGCAATCGGCAAGGGCGCCTGGACGTTCACCGGACGCGCCTCGGTGGTGGTAGCGGTCGTCGTGGCGGGTTCCGCCGACGTGACCGCGACCCCGCCCGGCTCGGGAATTCCCGCCTCGCGATAGGCGGCCTTACGGCTCGCCGTGGCGTCGGCCTGCTCGGCGTCGGTGAGCCCCTCTTTCAGCCAGATCGCATTGGTGAGGTCGGAGATCGCCTGCGCCGGCTTGCCCTGCTTGCGATAAGCGAGGCCGCGGAAATAGAGCGCGCGGGCGAGGTTGGCACCGGACAGCCCGCCATTGGCGATGGAGGTGCTCAGCGCTCCGACGGCGAGCGCGAGGTTGCCCTTCCCATAAGCGTCGATGCCGCGCTTCATGGCGAGCTCGCCGGCGGACGGTGGAGCGTTCGTTTGGGGAGCCGCGGGCGCTGCCGCAGCGCTCGGCTGCGGGCCGGCTGCGGGGGCGGCCTTGGGCGCGGCAATGGCGGACATCGCGAGCGTCGAGACCATCAGCAAAGTGGCCGCGCCGGCGGCGACCCGCGACAGGCTCAGGGCTTTGCAGCTCATGGAACTGGCGTCCGACTGAACGCTCAGGCGCACGCGGGTATCAGACGACGGTTCCGCTGCACTGGCTTGCATCATGGCGTTCCCACCTAATGGTCGATTCCGGGAGGCTGCCCAACCTCGTGGCAGGCGACGTTAGTGCAAGCACATCATCGAGGCAATTCCTGGAGCGCCCGGTGCGCACCCTTTCCCCATCTCGCTTTCACTTGGAAAGTTGCGCTCGCAACTTGTGCGATGAAGGGTTCCGGGAGCGGATTTACTCGACAGTGACTGACTTTGCGAGGTTTCGCGGCTGGTCCACGTCGGTCCCCATGACCACTGCCGTGTGGTAGGCGATGAGCTGGATCGGCACCGCGTAGAGGATCGGACTGGTAAAAACGTGGGCGGTCGGCACCTGAATGTGATTCGCCAACGCGCAGCCGGCGGCATCGTCCGGAGCGTTTGAGATGAGCACGATCTTGCCGCCGCGCGCCGCGACCTCCTGCATGTTGGAGACGGTCTTCTCGAACAGGTCGTCCATCGGTGCCACGACGATCACCGGCATGTTCTCGTCGATCAGCGCGATGGGGCCGTGTTTCAGCTCTCCCGCGGCATAGCCTTCCGCGTGCAGGTAGGAGATTTCCTTGAGCTTCAGCGCTCCCTCCATGGCGAGCGGGAAACTGACACCCCGGCCGAGATAGAGCACGTCGTGGGATTTTGAGAGCGTATGTGCCAGCGCTTCGTAGCGGGGCTCGGTCGTGAGCTCGTCGGTGATGTGGCGAGGCACCTCGATCAGCGCGTCCACCAGTTCGCGCTCACGCGCCTCGTCGATGGTTCCGCGGGCGCGGCCGAGAGCGATGGCGAAGCAGGCGAGGGCGGTGAGCTGGCAGGTGAACGCCTTGGTTGAGGCGACGCCGATCTCCGGGCCGGCGAGCGTCGGCAGCACGACGTCGGCCTCGCGCGCGATGGTCGAGGTGCGCACGTTGACGACGGCGGCGATGCGCTGTCCGTTGGCCTTGCAGTAGCGCAGTGTCGCCAGCGTATCGGCCGTCTCGCCCGACTGCGACACGAACAGCGCAATGCCGCCTTCCGGCAGCGGCGCCTCGCGGTAGCGCATCTCGGACGCGATATCGATCTCGACGGGAACGCGCGCGAACCGCTCGATCCAGTACTTGGCGACGAGGCCGGCATAGTAGGCGGTGCCGCACGCGGAGATGGTGACGCGCGGCACACTTGCGAGGTCGATGCCGAGATCGGGAATACGCACGCGGCCTTCGCTCATGTCGATGTAATGGGCGAGCGTGTGGCTGATGACCTCGGGTTGCTCGTAGATCTCCTTGGCCATGAAGTGGCGGTGGTTGCCCTTGTCGACCAGCAGCGCGCTCGCCTGGGATTTGACCGGCGGGCGTTCGACGGCATTGCCGTCGCGGTCGTAGATCACCGAGCCCGTGCGTTGCAGCACCGCCCAGTCACCTTCCTCGAGGTAGGTCACGGTATCGGTGAACGGGGCCAGCGCGATGGCGTCGGAGCCGAGATACATCTCGCTGTTGCCGTTGCCATGGCCGATCACCAGAGGGCTGCCGAGGCGCGCGGCGATCATCATGTCGTTCTCGCCCGCGAACAGAATGGCGAGGGCGAAGGCGCCGCGCAGGCGCTTCAAGGACGCCTTCACCGCTTCGACCGGGCCGAGCCCTTTGCCGAGTTCGTGCGTGATGAGGTGCACCACGGCTTCCGTGTCGGTGTCACTCTCGAAGACGTGGCCGGCCGCGGTGAGCTCCGCCTTGAGCTCGCGGAAGTTCTCGATGATGCCGTTGTGGACCACGGAGACGCGGGCGCTCATATGCGGATGGGCATTGCGCTCGCTCGGTCCGCCGTGTGTCGCCCAGCGCGTGTGGCCGATGCCGATGTGGCCTTGGAGCGGCTCGGAAAGGAGCCGGGTCTCGAGGTTGCGAAGCTTACCCTCGGCGCGGCGGCGCTGGAGGCGGCCATCCTCGACGGTGGCGATGCCGGCCGAGTCGTAGCCGCGATACTCGAGGCGGCGCAGCGCGTCGACGAGATCGTGCGCGACCGGCCTTGAGCTCAGAATTCCGACGATGCCACACATGTGCTTTCAATCCGTTCCTGGACGTTGGCCACCGGCCCGCGCGGGCCGGCCGATCAGATCACCATGCGCACTTCAGGCGATGCGCCCGCCCTACCCGACATGACTCGGAAACCCGTGCTGCTCACCCCGTCGCGCCAGCGGACGTGACGACTTCAGCCCCCGGAGTGCGAGCGGCTGCTCGACGCGCTACGAGACGGGACGCACAGCCCCAAGCGCAAAAACAGGGTGATGCACGAAACGGGCCGCGATTCCCGCTCTCGCGCAACCCTCACGGCTTGGCAGCAGCCTTGCGCCGGCTCATCACCTGCCGAAACTTCTCGGCCCAGCCTGGGCGCTCCTCCTGGCTCGCCCGCTCAAGAGCCAGGCTGCCCTCCGACACGTCCTTGGTGATGACGCTGCCGGAGCCGACGTAGGCACCGCTGCCGACCTTGACCGGGGCGACGAGCGACGAGTTGGAGCCGATGAACGCACCTTCGCCGATGACCGTGCGGTGCTTGAAATACCCGTCGTAGTTGCAGAAGATCGTGCCGGCGCCGATGTTCGCCTTGGCGCCGACGGTGCCGTCGCCGATATAGGCGAGATGGTTGGCCTTGGCGCCAGCCCCGAGTGTCGCGTTCTTGACCTCGACGAAGTTGCCGACGTGGGCGTCCGGCCCGACGTCGGCGCCGGGGCGCAGGCGGGCGAATGGGCCGACGCGTGCGCCCGGCCCGATCCGCGCCTGGACGAAATAACAGTTGGCCAGGATTTCTGCCCCATCCTCGACCGTTACTCCCGGGCCGAAGAACACGTTCGGCTCGATAACGACGTCCCGTCCAACCACCGTATCGTGGCTGAACCACACCGTTTCGGGTGCAATGAGCGTGGTGCCATCGCGCATCGCCTCGCTCCGCCGCCGGCGCTGCCAGATCGCTTCGGCCTCGGCGAGCTGCTCGCGCGAATTGACACCGAGGACGGCTTCGGCGGAGCACGTCACCACGCCGGCCCGGCCACCATCCGCGCGGATGATCTCCACCGCGTCGGTCAGGTAGTACTCGCCCTTGGCGTTGGCGTTCGAGATGCGCGAGAGAACCCCCCCGAGGTCGTCGACGCGAAAGCCGAGCACGCCAGAGTTGCAGAGACGTACCTCACGCTCGGACGGAGTGGCATCCTTGTCCTCGCGGATCGCGATAAGCGCGCCGTCGCTGCCCGTCAGCAACCGGCCATAGCCCGACGGATCACCCGGCTCGAATCCGAGAACGGTCACCTGATCGCCCGCCGCGAGGCGCGAGCGCAGGTCGGCGATGATGTCGGGCGTCGTCAACGGAGTGTCGGCGTAGAGCACGACCACGTCGCCCTGGTGGCCCACGATAGCCGGCAGGGCAGCCTTGACGGCGTCAGCCGTACCGAGCTGGTTGTCCTGAACGAAAACCTCGGCCGAGGGCATCTCCGCCAGGGCGGCCTTGCGCACGTCGTCCATTCCGGGGCCGATGACGACGGCGGTGCGCACGCTCCCTGACGCCTTGGCGAGGGCCAGCACGTGGCCGAGCATGGAGCGTCCGGCGACTGCGTGCAGGACCTTCGGTATGGCGGACTTCATGCGTGTGCCCTTGCCCGCGGCAAGCACGACGGTGAGGAGGGGAGCTGCGCTCAAAGGAACCTCGTCTGACCTGTTCGGCGGATAGGGCATCCGCGCTTCGCCACTCCGGGGGCCGTCCCGCGCGCTGAAGGTGACAGCGTGTGGGTAGCTTCCCGTTCGGCGGCCGGCACCCTGACACAAAGATCCGAATGCCGACTAAATCGGCGCCGCCAATTTGATGTGATTCCCCTGGTGCGCGGAATCATTGGACGGCCGCTGCCCGCCGACGTTCCCGCCGACACCCTGCACATCGCGACACGGCCGCGGTGGGCGGAACCAGCCGATGCCAGAAACGCGGGGGCGCCGCAACCCCCGGGCAGGTCCAGGACGGACCCGGCGTGCAAGTTGAACTTTGTTGCATTTTCTTCCGACACCATTCCCAGCCCCGGTGTTCCGTGCGCCGGGCGATGGGGCGGCTGAGGCGCCTGAGCACCCGTCCACAGCCGCGCGTTCGGCGCGGGCGGGCGCGAATTGACCGGCCGGATCGACTCGCATCAGGCTCCGACGACATGCAAGCGCAACTCCGTTCACAAACGGCCGCCCCGTACCTGCGGACGCCGCCGCATCGATGAAGGGGCACTGCGCTTCGATCGAGCAGCATTCCCGGCCGCCAGCGCGGCCGCCCAAGTCAGGTTGGCGAATATATGATCGACATGATGACGGTTCCGAGCCCCCGCCCGCGCACTGGCGCCGGCTATATCGTCGCCTGGATCGCGCTCGGGCTGGCTGCTGCCGCCTACCTTGCGGCGCTCTCTGTGCAGCCTGACTTTATGCCGGATTGGATGACGCGACGGACCTTGTCCGCCCCCCAAGGCAACCAGGGGCAGCGCGCAACGACGGCCAGCGACGAAAATGCCGGGCGCTATGCGGCGTCCGACGTGGCCGCCTTGCGCAACCAGGTTGCCGAGAGGGAAGCACGAATCAAGACACTGGAGCTTCGCGTCTCGGGTCTTGAGCAGGATCTTGCCGATGCACGCCAGCCGCGCGTGGCAGGAGGCAATGCTGCTTCTCCAGCTGCGGGCGTGACGGCCGGCGGCATCGAGATCGTGAATGCCTCTCCCATCGGCATCGACGGCGCGCCGCTCACGACCGCGGCAGTCGATCCGCCGCTGCCGTCGCGCCGGCCTGATGCACCCGCGCTCAGGCCATCGCTGTCGTCGCCGATCGAGACGGGCAGTGTCGCCAGCCCGGCGACCGCGGCTGCTGCCAAGCCCAAGGCCGAATCCCCGTTCACCACCCCCATCACCTTCGGTGCACCCGAGGTGAAGCCGGCGGCGCGGCCGAACGTCGGCGTTCGCCTTACCACCGGCCCCTCGATCGATGCCCTTCGGCTGAGCTGGAGCCTGATGACCGAGCGCTTCGGTGCCGACCTCACGGGGCTCGAGCCGCGCTACGTGGCGGGTGGCCCGCCCTCGGCGCCCTTCGCACTTATCGCGGGACCGGTTGCGGGGGACGCAGAAGCCCGTTCGCTCTGCGCGGGCCTGCTGGCGAAGGGCATGCCATGCGTGGTCGATACCTTCACCGGGAACGCGCTCTGACGAGTTGAGGCGCTGGGCAGGGCGCACACCAGCCCAGCGCGCGGCTGCGGTCCCAAGGCGCGCAAAACTATGCTAGTCTTGTCCGGATGACATTCGTCTCCCGGTGCAACGACAGGCAGAGCAGATGTCAGAATCAATAAGAGCACTGACAACTGCATGATGCTCGTGTTGCCGCCGTTCCTGACTCTTGGTCTCGCACTTCGTCGCACTACGGAGCCAAGCTTTAGCGTCGCAACGCCAGTGTCGCGCGCAAGCGCCGAACGACCGGGCGCATAGGCAACTTCGGCACGCAGCCGGGCGTCGTGAGCGGTGGCGCTCCTGCGTGGCCTTCCGCAGGATTCGCAGGCGCGACGCATGGCCGAACCTTCATCCGAAAAGCGATCGCCGCGTCTCGATCAGAAAACCCGTTCAGAGACCGAGGCCCAGCTCCGCGAGGGCTTGAAACGGCTCGCCGAGGAAGAGGATCGCGCCTGGCACCTCGGTGCCCGGATGCGGAACTACTTTCTGACCGGCCTGCTGATCGTCGGGCCCGTCACGCTCACGGCCTATCTGATCTGGTGGATGGTGAACTTCGCCGACGACTGGTTCAAGCCGTTCGTGCCGAAGCAGTACCTGCCGGACACCTACCTGCCGTTCGCTGTGCCAGGCGTTGGCCTCATCGTGGGCATCGGTGGCCTGACCTTGATCGGCGCGCTCGCCGCGAACCTGTTGGGGCGCACCATCATCAGCTACGGCGAGCTGATGCTCGGCCGCATGCCGATCGTGCGCAACGTCTATCGCGCGCTGAAGCAGATTTTCGAGAGCGTCGTATCGGCGACGGAGCCGACGCAGGCTTTCCAGAAAGTCGGGCTGATCGAGTTTCCCTCGAAGGGGCTGTGGAGCCTCGTCTTCGTGACTGGCGAGACTGCCGGCGAGATCGCCGCCGCGAAGCCCGGTGGACACGCGGAGTTCTACAACGTGTTCATGCCGACGGGCATCGTGCCCCCCACCGGCTTCGTCTGCTTCGTACCACGCGAGAACGTCACGTTCCTCAATATGACGATGGAGGACGCGGCGAAGATCATCATCTCGGGCGGCATGGTGACGCCGCAGCAGATCGCGGCGGGCGGGTCCGGTCTCGGTACATCAGGCACTGGAGCCACGGGCGGCGGCAACTTGCCGATGGCGGGTATGACCGGCGCCACAGGGGCGCAGGGCTCCGCCGCGCCCGCGGAGATCGCAGAGGCCATGCGCCGCGCGCGCCGTAACAAGCCGCGGCCGAGGCGTTAAACAAGGGGAATACGAACGGCCTAGTATATTTCGGGGAAATCGAATGCCTTTCAGCCATGGATTTGCAGTCGTCCTCGGCAGCCTCGATGATTTTCAGGCGGAAGGACCGATCGGTTTCGGCCGTTACCGGCACGGTATGCTCTGGGTCGGTACACCCGAAGGTTCCTATCGCTGTGCCGTCGATGTCGACACGCGCCTCGATTCAGAACCGCTGCGCTGGCGCATTCAGCCGCTGCGGGTCAGCGAGTGGAGTAACCTGCTCGCTCTGCCCGACGGACGCCACCAGCTCGTCGCACCGGAGACGATCGCGGTGCCGGGCAACGGCGGCACCGACTACATCCGCGATCTGCGGCTCTACGACCTGATCTACCTCCCCGAAATTCCAACGCCCGTGCCGCCGTCTTATCCGTTTCCACCTGAGGAGCACCTGGGTGAGCTGCTGCCGCACCGGCGTCCACTGGATGGGGCATCCGTCGCCGGGTTCTCGGTCGGCGAGCGACGCGCCATGCGCGGCATCGCAGGCGGGGACAGTGCGGCTCGGATCGTCCGCCGGCCGGCCGGTCAGCCGCAGATTCACATGAGCACGCCGATGCGGTTCGGCGGTAGCGCGGGGCATGTGATTGCCGTGCGTCCGCCTTGGAACGTCGGAACCAGCGGCGCCGCGCTCCTCGATCTCGAGGCGGTGTTGCAAGGCGCCGTGCGCGTGATCGTGATGGGCGAGAACTTCAATGACGAATCCCACGAGAAGGGGCTGCACAACGTGCATCAGAACCAGGGGGACATCATTGGCGGCGGGTTCGCGCGCGAAAATGGAATCTGGCACGACGGCATCACCATAGCCGTTCGCTCCGACGGCACAGCGGCGGCCTTCATGAACCGTTTCGAGGATCAGTCCGACCGCACCGACGACACGGGTCGCCCGATCTGACGAGATTGCGGGGGATGTGGGGGCACGTCACCGGCCGCAAATAGTATCAACTTCGATCCGATCGTTCAGACACTCCATACAGCGGTCGTATTCAAGCTGGGTGATCGCGCGGACAGCTTGAAGTAGCGCTGGAAGCCCTGAGCGTTGCAGCGAGCGCGCACCAGCGCTCGCTGAACTCTTCCCTTATCGAACCGGCATCAATTTGCTCGTGGGTGGTAGGGGCGACGGATCCACGCGTGGGCGCGGCTTGATCACTCGTCGTCATGGCCTTGGTCGACTCAGACGACCCTGGCCATCACCGTGCACGAGAACGTGCAAGTGCCGCCGTCACCGAGTCTCTTTGCCCGAATGAGGCCAGATTTGTTGCTGACGTCGAAATCGGAAGCGAACGCGTAGCCGCGCAGCAGGACGGACAGCGCTTTGCGGGTATATTTCCGAACAGCCACGATCCGTGACTTGGCAAGTGCCAAGCACTCAACTAGCGTTCGCCTGAACTTCTTTTGTTGGAGGGGGCAATGCAGGTGTTCAAATCCGGTTTGGTGGCGACGTTCATGCTGTGTGCACTTTCGGCGACGGCTTATGCCGCTGATTGCACCAGGGTTGCAGCTATGGGACAGAACTTCACCCACGATGCCGCCGTGCTTTTCTCTACCAACGCTCTCAAGAACACGCTTGCCGGGCGGGGTCTCTTGGGGAAGGGACCGGTGCGCACGACCTGCAAGACAGAATCGGCGATGATTACGTGTCACTCCTCGCAGTTGGCCTGCAAGGGCGGGACTCCCAAGACCTGCTTGGGCCCCTGGCTTTGCTTCTGAACCAAGCGTAGCCGTTGGCGCGGTTTGAGGCCGACTTTTTCCTTCCATTCCAGCGTCCCTTCGGTGGCAGCGTCACGTTGCCCCGAATGCGGCCGCGCCTTCGCGTTGCCATGCCAAGGCGTGTTCGACGGCAATCGATCCATCTCGCTTACGCTGCCCGGAACAACCGCGCGGCTTCGTCGGCCTCGAACAAATAGAGGAGTGTCCGCAGTGCATGGCCGCGCTCGCTTTCGAGCTGCGGATCGGTGTCGAGGATCAATTGCGCGTCGTCGCGCGCGACCGCGAGCAATGTCTCGAAACCCGGCACGTTGGCGACGCGGAACTCCGGCAGGCCGGATTGGCGCGCGCCGAGCACTTCGCCGCCACCACGCAGTTCGAGGTCCTTCTCGGCGATGAGGAATCCGTCCTCGGTCGCGCACATCATGTCGAGACGCTGCTCCGCGATCTGGCCGAGCGGCGCCTTGTAGAGCAGCAGGCAGAAGCTCTCTCGCGCGCCACGCCCGACTCGTCCGCGGAGCTGATGTAATTGCGCTAGGCCGAAGCGCTCGGCATGCTCGATCACCATGATGTTGGCGTTCGGCACATTGACGCCGACCTCGATCACGGTCGTCGCCACGAGCACCTTGAGGCGGTTTGCGGAGAACGCGGCCATCGTCTCGTCCTTGGCGTCGGCCGCCATCGCGCCGTGCAGCAGGCCGACGCAATCGCCGAGGTGCTGGACGAGATGCGCGTGGCGCTCCTCGGCGGCGGCGAGATCAGACTTCTCCGAGCTCTCGATTAGCGGGCAGACCCAGTAGACCTGCGCCCCCTCGGCGAGTTGCACCTTGATGCGCTCGATGACGCGCTCGATGGCGTCGAGCGGCACTGCGCGTGTGACGATGGGCTTGCGGCCGGCTGGCTTCTCGGTGAGGCGCGAGGCGTCGAGATCGCCGTAATGCGTCATCAGCAGCGTGCGCGGAATGGGTGTCGCCGTCATCACGAGCACGTTGGCGCCGCCGTCGCCGCCCTTGGCCTGGAGTGCCAGCCGCTGGTGCACGCCGAAACGGTGCTGTTCGTCGATCACGGCGAAAGCGAGATCGCGAAACGTGACGTCCTCTTGGAACAGTGCGTGCGTGCCGATGACGATGTCGATCGCGCCGTCCGCGAGGCGCTCGAGCGTCTCACGCCGCGCGCGCCCCTTCTCGCGGCCCGTGAGCACCGCGACCGTGAGCCCTGCGGCGTCGGCGAGGGGTTGGATAGTATCGAGGTGCTGGCGGGCAAGAACTTCTGTCGGCGCCATCAGGCAGGCTTGTGCACCGGCCTCGACTGCGATGGCCATGCTCATCAATGCGACGACGGTCTTGCCCGAGCCGACGTCGCCTTGCAGCAGGCGCAGCATGCGGAACGGCGCGGCGATGTCGGCCTCGATCTCGCGAAGTGCGGTCTGCTGCGAGCCGGTGAGGGCGAACGGCAGGGCGGCGAGGATCTTCGCGCGGATGCGCCCGTCACCCGCCACCGCACGCCCGCGCTGGGCTTTGACGCGACGGCGCACGAGACCGAGTGCCAATTGACCGGAGAGCAGCTCGTCGTAGGCGAGCCGCTGCCAAGGCTTCGAGGCCGCCGAGACGTCGCTGGCGTCGGTCGGGCTGTGCAACCTCTGGATCGCTTCGGAGAACGTCGGCCAGCCGCGCTCCGCCAGCCAGTCGGGACGCTGCCATTCGGGCAGCGGCGGTATGCGCTCGAGCGCCTGCCGCGCCGCCTTCACCAGCACCTTGCCGGAGAGGCCGGCGGTCAACGGATAGACAGGCTCTAGCAACGGCAGGTCGCTGCGCGCGTCCTCGGCGACGATGTAGTCGGGATGCGCCATCTGCAAAACGTCGCCATAGCGCTCGACGCGCCCCGAGACATAGCGCGTCTCGCCCTCTGGAAGCTGGCGCTCGATGAATTTGCGCTCGGCGTGGAAGAAGACGAGATCGAGCCGGCCGGTATCGTCTTCCACGGTCACCTTGTAAGGAGCCTTGGCGTTGCCGCGCGGCGGCGCCTTGTGCTTCAGCACGCGGACCTTGAGTGTGACGATGGCGCCGGCGACAGCGTCGGCGACATGCGGTTCGGCGCGCCGGTCGATGACGCCGGTCGGCAGGTGCCAGAGCACGTCGAGCACGCGGGCCTCGACGATTCCAGGCGGCAGTACGAGCGCCTTTTTCAAGAGCAGCGCAATGCGCGGACCAATTCCCGTGAGGGACTGGGCGGAGGCGAACAGAGGCTGGAGCTCGCTCGGGCGCATGGTAACCAGGATGATCCCTCGGGTCTGTTCGTACTGGGCCGCCCGCGTCGGAGAAGCGCAGGCATGAACCAGCACGGCACCTTTCCCGGTGGCGCCTCGGATAGCGGAGGCGCGCCCGAAACCTTGCGGACCGGGCGGGGGCGGTATACCACGCCCGGCGGGGCCTGGAGCAAAGCGGGCCAGAACCCGGCCGTCAAGCGCGGGCCGGGGTTGCCAACAGACTTACGAGGCTGGACGTGACGAGCGACACCGAAACCCGCCGCCGCCGCGCGGCCTACCGCGCCAACCATCGCGGAACGAAAGAGATGGATTGGCTGGTCGGTCGCTATGCCGACGCCACCCTCGATCAGCTCGATGGCGCGGCGCTCGACCGTTTCGAAGCGATGCTCGAGATGTCCGACGTCGAACTGCAACGATGGATACTTGATCCGTCGCTGGCGGAGGGCAGCGTGTTCCGCGACCTGGTGGCGGATCTGAGGTCGTTCCATGGGCTCGGCGACGACCGCGCCTCGTCGTAGTCGAGAACCTGCGCTGCCATAGCCGCACCGTCACACCAAGGAGCATCGAAGACACGTGCCGAGCAAAGTCGTAGAGCCCGATGGCGCGTCCGCGCGCGGCGACCTCATTCTCTCGAGCGTGCCCGAGGGCCTCGACGCGCTGGTGCTCGCCGATCTCGTGCGCCAGGAGAGCACCACTGAGGGCGGCTCGACGCTCGTCCACGTTGCGCGTGACGACCGGCGCATGGAAGCGCTGCGTCAGCAGCTTGCTTTCTTCGCGGGCAGCGTGCGCGTGATGTCACTGCCGGCGTGGGATACGGTTCCCTACGATCGCGTCGGCCCGAATTCCGATATCGTCGCGGAGCGTATGGCGACCCTCGCCAAGCTCGCGGTTGCCGCCCGCAAGCAGCCGACCATCGTGTTGACGACCATCAACGCCGTTCTGCAGCGCGTGCCCCCGCGCGATTTCGTTCGCCGGGCCATGAAGCAGGTGGCGCCGGGGCAGCGCGTCGACCTCAAGCGTCTCACAGAGCGCTTGCAGTTGTTCGGGTATCAGCGCACCGGCACGGTGATGGAGCCCGGCGAATACGCGGTCAGGGGCGGCATCCTCGATCTCTTCTCGCCGGGGCGCTCGGCGCCGGTCCGTCTCGATTTCTTCGGCGATACCCTCGAGAGCATCAAGACGTTCGATCCCGAGACGCAGCGGACCATGAAGCCGGTGCAGAAGCTCGTGCTGCTCGCCATGTCAGAGGTGGCGTTCGGCGACGAGGCGACGGCGCTTTTCCGCCGTCGCTATGTCGAGCTGTTCGGTGGCGCCACCGGTGACGACCCGCTCTATGAAGCTGTGAGCGCTGGGCAGCGCTACCCCGGGCAAGAGCACTGGCTGCCGCTGTTCCACGAGCGTCTCGAAACGGTGCTCGATTATCTGCCGGGCGCATCGGTCAGCTTCGATCACATGGCCGACGACGCGCTTCGCCAGCGCTTCGAGCTGATCGCCGAGCACTACGACGCACGGCGCGATGCGCGCGAGCAGGAGACGTTTGGAGCGCCGCCCTACAAGCCGGTGCCACCGGAGCGCATGTTCCTCGACGGCGCCGCCTGGGCCAAGGCGCTCCATGCCCATCCGATCTACCGCCTGACGCCGTTCGAGGAACCGGCCGCTTCGAACGTGCGATCCTGGAATGGCAGAACCGGCCGCTCGTTCGCGCCCGAGCGCCAGTCGGGCGACGTTAATGTCTTCGATGCCGTCGTCGCGCATATCGCCAAGCTCCAGTCGGGCAAACGCCGCGTCGTCGTTGCCGCGTGGACGCCGGGTGCGCGTGAGCGTTTACAGGGGCTGCTCGCCGATCACGGTCTCGGCGAGATGCGCAAGATCGAAAGCCTCGACGAGGTGAGGGCGCTGCCCGGCGATGTCACGGCGCTCGCGGTGGTCGGGATCGAGCAGGGCTTCGAGACGCCCGAGATCGCGCTCATCGCCGAGCAGGACATTCTCGGTGACCGGCTTGTCCGGCCGCGGCGCAAGTCGAAGCGCGCGGCGGATGTGCTGACCGAGGCGACGAGCCTGTCGGTCGGCGATCTCGTCGTTCACGCAGATCACGGCATTGGTCGCTTCGCCGGCTTGAAGACGATCACCGCGCTCGGCGCGCCGCACGACTGCCTGGAGATCACCTACCAGGGCGGCGACAAGCTGTTCCTGCCGGTCGAGAACATCGAGCTTCTGTCGCGCTACGGTACGGATGACGGCACGGCGCAGCTCGACAAGCTCGGCGGAGCCGCGTGGCAATCGCGCAAGGCGCGGTTGACGAAGCGGTTGCAGGAGATCGCCTCCGAGCTCATCAAGATCGCCGCGTTGCGCCAGTTGAAGGAGGCCCCCGCCATCTCGCCGCCGACGGGCGCCTACGACGAGTTCGTCGCGCGTTTCCCCTACGAGGAGACGGAGGACCAGGCGGCGAGCATCGATGCCGTGGTCGAGGATCTCGGAACGGGTCGTCCGATGGACCGCCTCGTCTGCGGCGACGTCGGCTTCGGCAAGACCGAGGTGGCTTTACGCGCCGCATTCGTCGCCGCGCTCAATGGTCTCCAGGTCGCGGTCGTCGTGCCGACGACTCTGCTCGCGCGCCAGCACTTCAAGACCTTCTCGGAGCGCTTCCGCGGCCTGCCCGTGCGAGTCGCGCAGGCGTCGCGGCTGGTCGGCACCAAGGATCTCGCCGAGGTCAAAGACGGTCTTAAAAGCGGGCAGATCGACATCGTCGTCGGTACCCATGCGCTGCTCGGCAAGCAGATTCAATTCGCGCGTCTCGGACTCCTCATCATCGACGAGGAGCAGCACTTCGGCGTCACCCACAAGGAGCGCCTGAAGCAACTGCGCGAGGACGTGCACGTTCTCACGCTCTCGGCGACGCCCATTCCGCGGACATTGCAACTCGCTCTTTCCGGCGTTCGCGAGCTGTCTCTCATCACCACGCCGCCGGTCGATCGCCTCGCTGTGCGCACATACATCTCGCCGTTCGATCCAGTGATCCTGCGCGAAGCGCTTCGCCGCGAGCGGTTCCGCGGGGGCCAGTCGTTCTATGTCGTGCCGCGCATCGCCGACCTCGACGACGTCGCAACCTTCCTGGCCGAGGCCGTGCCGGAGCTGCGCGTCGCGCGTGCGCACGGCCAGCTTTCGCCGACCGAGCTCGAGGACGTGATGACGGCGTTCTACGAGGGCAAGTACGACATCCTGCTCTCGACCGCGATCGTCGAATCCGGTCTCGACGTGCCGAATGCGAACACGCTGATCGTGCATCGCGCCGACATGTTCGGCCTCGCCCAGCTGTATCAATTGCGCGGCCGCGTCGGCCGTTCGAAGGCGCGTGCCTATGCCTATTTCACGACACCGCCGAACCAGGTGCTGACCGAGGGCGCGGAGAAGCGGCTCAAGGTGCTCCATTCGCTCGACACGCTCGGCGCTGGATTCAGTCTCGCGAGCCACGATCTCGACATTCGCGGTGCCGGCAACCTGCTTGGCCAGGAGCAGTCGGGGCACATCCGCGAGGTTGGCTTCGAGCTCTACCAGACCATGCTTGAGGAAGCCGTCGCGGCGATGAAGGGCGGTGATCTCGCCGCGGCCGAGGAACAATGGACGCCCGAGATCGCGCTCGGCACGTCGATCCTCATTCCGGAAACTTACGTCACTGATCTCCAGCTTCGCCTGGGGCTTTACCGGCGGCTGTCCGGTCTCGGCACCCGCGCCGACATCGATTCCTTTGCCGCCGAGCTGGTCGACCGCTTCGGCGCGCTGCCCGACGAGGTGCGCCATCTGCTCGATGTGATGGAGATCAAGGGGCTCTGCCGTCAGGCTGGCGTCGCCAAGGTCGATGCCGGGCCGAAGGGTGCGCTGGTCACGTTCCGCAAGAGCGCGTTCGCCAACCCGGCGGGCCTCGTCGATTTCCTGCAGAAATCACGCGGCCTTATCAAGCTCCAGGCCGATCAGCGCTTGGTGTTCAAGGCCGATTGGGAGCAGGCCGAGCGCCGACTCAAGGGCGTGCGGGCATTCATCGCCGAACTGGCCAGCATCGCTGGCAAGGCCGTCAAAGCAGCGTGAGGCCCGGGGCGTCGGCGGCCGGCTGCAAGGTCGCGCTGATCGCGTGTCAGCTCCAGCGCCGGTTCGACCACATCCACTGCTCGGGTACCTCGCGCACCCAGCGTTCGAATACCTGCTGCATCTCGACCATCGCGGCGCGGATATCGGCCGACTGGTCCTGCGTGCGCGGAATGCGCAATTCCTCGAGCTCGATCCAGAACCGGCTCGAGGTTCCCTTGCGCACGCAGCGCGCGAGCCAGATGCGGGCACCGACGCGGCGTGCGATCATCACGCCGATCGCTTGTGTCATCGCATCCTTGCCGAAGAACGGCACCGGCACGCCGGTTCTGTCGTAGAGATCGCACACCATGCCGAGCCGTCCTCCGCGGCGCACGTAGTCCATGATGACGCGGGCGGTCTTCTGGCTCTCGCCATGGTCACCCTCCACACCGCCGCGCCCGAACAGGCCGCCCGGATAGAGCCGGTCGCGCATGTGGCGCAGGAACTCGTCGACATAAGGATTGTTGACGGAGCGATAGACGGCGGCCGGGTTCGCGCCGGCGAGCGCCAATGGCCAGATGGCGAGCTCGTAGTTGCCGAGGTGCAGCGAGATACCAACGATCGGTCCGAGCTTGTCCTTGTAACGGCCGAATACCTTGCCGGAGCGGATCTCGATGCGGGAGGTATCGTCGAGGATCTCGTTCAAGCGCATCGTCTCGACCATCACGCGGCCGAGGTTGCCCCAATGCGCGTCGGCAAGCGCTGCGCGCTCCGCGTCGCTCTTCTCGGGGAAGGCGATGGCGAGATTGTCGAGTGCGCGCTGATGGCGCTTCGGGTTGATGCGCGGGGCGAGAAAGCGCCAGACGCGGGCGGAGATCCGCGTCGCGACCTCGAGCGGGAACATGCGAACCACTCCGACGACGGCGCGCAGGAACAGATACTCCAGCCGGAACTGGAGGTCGCGCGTGTTCGAGATGGGCTTCTCGGTCGGGATGGGCATATGGGGCGGGCACCAGCGGGTGAGCGTCGGCGGAGTGCGTCGGGCAGCAGCGTTTCCGATTGCGCATGCAGCCTGCCCTTGTCCCCGCAGAGCGCGGCTGCCGTCAATACCCCGTCGATGCCCTGCGGCAATGCTCCCCGGGCTCGGCATCGCGCTGCGCCCCGATGCGCCGGCGTGTGGGGTGGGTCACGCAGCGGGAGGGGCGGCAGACAGCGGGCGCATCAGCTCGGGCTCGGCAAACGACGGTTGCAGGCCCTCGCGAACGATCAGGCGGCGCAGCGGTCCGATGGTCTTGAGCGCCACGAGGCCCGCGCCTCGCAGCAGGTGGACCGGAAGCAGCGGCGACAGCAGCGACTTGTTCAAGAGGTCGATGCTCCAGATCCGGGAGGCGATATCGGCCCGGCGTGCCTTGTCGTAAGCGGCAAGGGCGTCCGGACCGCCGATGTCGCGTCCCTCGGCCAGCGCGGCGCGGACGCAATCGGCGAGGGCGGCGCCGTCGCGAAGGCCGAGGTTCAACCCCTGGGCGCCGATCGGCGGTACGACGTGAGCGGCTTCGCCAATCAATGCGACGCGGTGTTGCCCGAATTGCTCGGCTGTCAGCCCCGAGAGGGGGAATACGACGCGCGGGCTCAATGTCCCGATCGCCCCGAGCAGGCCCTTGAGGCGGACTTCGAGCGTGCGGCGGAACTCGCCATCGTCGAGGCCGGCAAGTCGTTCAGCCTCCTCGGGGCGTTCGACCCAGACGAGGCTCGACGCGGCTCCTGGCATCGGCACGACGGTGCAGGGGCCGGCGGCGCGATGCAGCTCGGTCGAAATCCCGTGGTGCGATCGGGAGTGGGAGAAAACAGCCGTGACGGCGCTTTGCCCGTAGGCCCAGGCGCGCGTTCCGATGCCGGCGGCGGCGCGGGTCGCGGAGCGGCGCCCGTCGGCGCCGGCGACCAGCAGGGCGGTGACCTTTCGCCCTTCCGCCAGTGTCAACTCCACCTGTGTTTCGCCAATGGCGACGCCGGTGACGCCCTTGGTGTCGATCAGCGTCACGCCGGAGCCCTGGGACCGGCAGCGCGCCTCCAACGCGGCGACGAGCGGCGCGTTCGGGACGTTGTAGCCAAAATCGTCGCGCCCGATTTCTTTCGCTTCGAACAGGACTTCTGGTGCTCGCAGCAGTGCGTCGCGGTCGTCGACCAGCCGGATCGCCTTCATCACGGCGCTGGCGCCGCTGACCGCCGTCCAGACGCCGATGCGGTCGAGCATTGCGACGGAGCCGGGAAAAAGAGCCGCTGTCCGCATGTCAGGGCGGTCGCCAGCTGGGCGATGGGGCGGCGCTGCGATGGCAGTCCTGGCCCCGGTCGAGGCGACGGCCAGGGCCGCCGCGAGGCCGGCAGGGCCGCCGCCGACCACGACCACATCGAAATCGGTGCGGCCGGACGGATCGCCCGAAGGCGTGGCGCCTACATCTTTACTCGGATCGTTGACCATTTGCCGGTCTCCTGCTTGCCGGGTCTCCTGCGGCTCGCCCCGGCCTGATTGCACGGGCGCGGCGGCGTTCGCGACATGCTCTGGTGGTCGCTTATCCACAGGGGGCGACAGGTGGCGACGTCGCGACCCGCACCCCGGCGGCCGCGCACGCCGCATCCGGCTCAATTGGAATATTTTCCTGTTCCGCGAACAATCTAACGCCAATCCATCCGGCGGCAATACGGGTTTTGCCGCAGACCGAACGGGCGTCAGATCGGTCCATCCGGGCCGCCGACCTGGATCAGGAGTGGCTGGCATCGAATCATCGCGTTGCGGATGAGCAACGCAACAATGTCCAATTCTGTTGATGACAGCATTCGCGGTTTACGATCCGCCGTCCGTCCGGTTACATACCCTCAAGCTGGCTGAGGAAAGAGGCGGAGTGCCGCTTCCACAGTCTCAGCCCGCACTACTTAGTCGGTACCGCAATCAAGCGGATTGTGCGTGCCAGTAGCGTCTGTCGATCGGAGAGTTTACATGTTTGGGGGATTGTTCAAGACGACCAGCCTCGCCGCGCTTATCGCAGCGGGTATGGCTTTTGGCGGCGCCTCGGCCCAGGCCGCTGACCTCGGCGGCGACTGCTGCGCCGACCTCGAGGAGCGCGTCGCAGAGCTCGAGGCCACCACCGCCCGCAAGGGCAACCGCAAGGTGACGCTGACCGTCTCCGGTCAGGTCAACGAGCTGGTCTACTGGTGGGATGACGGCGTCGAGTCCAACGTTTATCAGGGCACGAGCGGCTTCTCGTCGACGCGCTTCCGCTTCAAGGGCGACGCCAAGATCAACAGTGATTGGTCTGCTGGTTACTACCTCGAGATCGAGGCGGTCAGCGCTCAGGTTTCGGGCAACACCGCGACCGACGACGACCCGACGACGGGCCTCACCATTCGTCAGTCCAACTGGTACTTGAAGAGCAAGACGCTCGGCACGATCACGGTCGGCCAGCAGTCGCATGCGACGGACGACATCGTGCTCTTCTCGATCGCGGGCATCGCTCCGTTCGCTGGCGCCAACCTCAACGCGGCCCCTGGCGCTGGTCTCACCTTCCGCGGCTCGACGCTTGAGGTCAACGACGTCTTCTCGTTCCTCGACTCGGATCGCGCCAATCTGGTTCGCTACGACTCCCCCACGATCGGCGGCTTCATGGTGTCCGCCTCTTGGGGTGAGGACGACATGTGGGATGTCGCTCTGCGCTACGCTGGTGAGTTCAACGGCATCAAGATCGCCGGCGGCATCGGCTACCACGTCGAGCGCGACCAGACGGGTGACGCTGGCTACAATCTGCCGGCTGAGCTTTACGGTTTCGACCGTCCGGACTTCGAAGAGATCCGGGGTTCTATCTCTGTGATGCACACGCCGACCGGCCTGTTCGGTGAGTTCGCTGCTGTCAGCCGCGAGTTCGATCTGGCTGGTTACGGGGACTTCTTCTACTGGAGCGTCCGGGCTGGTATCCAGCAGAAGTGGACGCCTCTCGGCAAGACGACCCTGTTCGGCGAGTACGCCGAGTCTGATACAACTGCAGCTGCTGGTGTGTTCGGCAACTTCAACGCCAATAATGTTTTCGCTGCTGCCAATATCTCGTCGGTGGAAGGCACGTCGTATGGTGTCGGCCTCGTCCAGAACATCGACGCTGCCGCGATGGAGCTGTACCTCGGCTACCGTCACTTCGAGGCTGATCTCCTGAACAACGCCGGTGCGGCGATCCCGACGCAGGACATCGACACGGTCTACTCGGGTGCACGCATCCAGTTCTGATCTGACAGCCGCAAGCTGACAATCAGAGCCTGAAAATAGGGAGCCGCGCGGAAACGCGCGGCTCCTTCGCGTTTGAGGGGCCGATGTTCGGGGCTTTCCGGCCCTCGAGCATCATCCGACCGCACGGAATCGCGGTGGCGAAGAGCGTTCGGGCAAAGATGCTCTGGACCCCCAGTGCTAGGGGGGCTTTCATACGATCGGGCGGGGCGGAGGCGATTCCCCCGATCGGATAGCGCTCGAAGGCGTATGGCATTGACTGCCTCGCATTTGCGATCTCTCAACGTCGCCCCAAGCACTCCGAAACATGTGGTTAGAGCGCGATCGACAATCCGACGAATGCGCGTAGCGCCACTTCCAACTCAACCGGCAACGCCTTCTCGCCGCGTCGGAACGTTGGTCGGTCGGCGATCATTCCTGCTGTGGGACGGCACTCCCGCTCGCTTCGACTTATCCACACGGTTGCAATGAATTGCGGGGAGGGCGTTCAACACCTCGACCGCGAGACAACGCGACACGCCAAGCGCAGGGGCCTATTGTTCGCAACCCGAGGGGCTTTGGAATCGATGCTGTTGCAACGTGACGGCGATCGCGGCTCGGCCAATCGGGGAGGGGCGCAGAACGTATCGCGTCCGATCATGGGAGATCGCTCGATTCGCGTACATGGCAAATTAGGCCCGGCAATTTCGGTGGAGGCAGCCGTTCTGCCGCGCTTCAGTCAACGCCGCAGCCATA
The DNA here is from genome assembly GCA_016793635.1 of Hyphomicrobiaceae bacterium. Classification (GTDB taxonomy): domain Bacteria; phylum Pseudomonadota; class Alphaproteobacteria; order Rhizobiales; family Hyphomicrobiaceae; genus JAEUMD01. The sequence continues at coordinate 55,855 of JAEUMD010000018.1, read as the reverse complement.
GCAGACCTTAGTCTGGTGTCCTCGGCCAGTACCTGTGGAAAATCGGGCAATTTCCTTCAGGTGTTGCAGGGCAACTCGTGTCTCGACGGCAACAACACCCCCTCAAAGCTCGGCAACAGGGTGATCGCGGATTGCCCGCTCTCCGCGGCTCATCTAAGAAATTGCTAATGTCATCGAGTCGAGTGGGTGGCCTTCTAGGTCAACAAGTGCACTCCAGGTCCATCCGGGACGGTTCGGCCGCTAAAACGGCCAGCTCCACAGCCCCGGTGGGAGTCGCCGCGGGAAGCTTGCCCGGCACCCTCGCCTGACGACAGTGTTCCCAGCGTCAGTTCCGTAGCGTCAAACGAGTACCGCGTCTGGTCCGAGCCGCGTGCGTTCACGCGCGTGCGTGCTGCTCGGAAGAGACACGGCATCGACTGCCGGGCCGCGCGCGTGCGCTTCCTGCACCGTCGGACATCACGCAAGTGAGACTGAACCATGATTGGGGGACTTATGAAGAAGACCAGCCTGATCGCCATTGCAGCCGCCGCTGCCGCCGTCTTCTCGACGAGCGCTTCGGCTGCTGACCTTGGCGGAGACTGCTGCGCCGACCTCGAGGAGCGCATTGCAGAGCTCGAAGCCACCACCGCCCGCAAGGGTAACCGCAAGGTCACACTGACCGTTTCCGGTCAGGTGAATGAGCTCGTCTACTGGTTCGACGACGGCGTCGAGTCGAACGTCTACGTCGGCACCTCGGGCTTCACTTCGAGCCGCTTCCGCTTCAAGGGTGACGCAAAGATCAACGAGGATTGGTCGGCTGGTTACTACATGGAGATCGAGGTCGTTTCGGCCCAGGTTTCCGGCACGACGGCTGCCGACGACGACGCCTCTGTCGCCGTTCAGCTCCGCCAGTCCAACTGGTACTTGAAGTCGAAGCGCCTGGGCACGATCACGGTCGGCCAGCAGTCGCATGCGACCGACGACATCGTCCTCTACTCGCTCGCGGGTGTCAGCGTTTCGGCTGCCGCCAACCTGAACGTCGCTCCCGGTGGCGCGCTGACGTTCCGCGGTTCGACCCTCGAGGTCAACGACGTCTTCGGGTTCCTCGACTCCGACCGCGCCAACCTGGTGCGTTACGACTCTCCGGCGATCGCGGGCTTCACGATGTCCGCTTCGTGGGGTGAGGATGACATGTGGGACGTCGCCCTGCGCTATGCGGGTGAGTTCAACGGCATCAAGGTCGCGGGCGGCATCGGCTACCATGTCGAGCGCGATCAGACCGGCGACGCTGGCTACAATCTGCCGTCCGAGCTCTACAACGGCGGAGCTTTCCTGACGCGTCCCGACTTCGAAGAAATCCGGGGCTCTATCAGCGTCATGCACGTTCCGACCGGTCTGTTTGTCGACTTTGCCGCGGTTCACCGCGACCTCGACAATCCGGCGTTCGACGAGATGTTCTACTGGAGGCTCGTCGGCGGCATCCAGCAGAAGTGGTTCCCGATCGGCAAGACCTCGCTCTTCGGCGAGTATGCTGAGGTCTCCAACAGCGCTTCGGGCGGCTTCGACACCGGCCTGACTGGTGGCTTCCTCTACAACAATGCTGACGGCCGCTCTTATGGCATCGGCGTTGTGCAGACCATCGACTCGGCAGCCATGGAACTCTACGCCGGCTGGCGTCGGTTCGAGGCTGACATCACTGAGTCCGACGGTAACGTGACGATCGCTGTCCCGACGCAGGACATCGACACTCTCTACACGGGCGCCCGCATCCAGTTCTGATCGGGTATCGTGAACGAACGAAGGCCGCACCTCCGGGTGCGGCCTTTTTCCGTTTTTTGTGCTGGGGGACCCCGTTAGTTCCCGCGGACTTTTGCGACGATCCCCGCTGCTCGCGCCGCACCGCAGCAGTCGCTGCGGTACTTGCGACCCAAGACAGTGAGCAACGCTCCGAATGCCGGGACATGTCAGGTGTGCGGCGAATTAACCTTCGGCAACCAAAGGAGATTGTGGGCGGAGCGTGGCATTCGTGTGCTCTCCACAAGAAGCTGAGTGAGTGTTGATCTCATGCCACATGGCGCCAGAACAACACTCGAATGCCGAAACGTTCATCCGGGCTTAACTACGCTCGTTTGATGCTTGTTAGGCGGCGATCAAAGCAGCATTGTCCCTCTTGAATTTGTGCGGGCGTTCCGACCGCGGGGTATTCGTCATGAGACTTGGACTAGCAACGCTCCTGTGCGCCGCTGTCGTCGCTGTTGGCGCGACGGCTGCCGCAGCGTTCCAGGAGCAGCAGGGAAGCGCAGCGCCTGCCCAGGCGCAGCAGCAGGCTGCGCCGCAGTCTTCCGAGAAGCCGGCCGTCGAGTTTTCGGCTCCCGACGCTCCCAAGGGAACGGTCGGTACGGAGGTTCGCATTCCCGGCCTCGGCAAGCTTGGCGTGCTGCCGAAGATGGATTTCGGCCTCGAGCTGCTTTACGGAGCGGCCGGCGAATCGCGCGCGCCCGAGGCGCGTCCGGATACGGCGGATGACGACGATCTGAGAATTCGTGGCACGGTCAAGCATCGCTTCTGAACGAGGCGGTTGCGCTGGAAATCGTAAGCGGCTGGCCCTGGGGCTGGCCGCTTTTCGTTTTGGGTACGTGGGACTTCCGCGCATGCTTCGCTCCGATAGCTGGACCGATTCTAGTGGCGCGGGGCCGGCGTCTTGGTTCCGACTATCGTGCCCAGAACCACTGTTTCCCGGGGTGCAACGATGCATGTGGCAGCCTTCGCCGTTCACGTTTTGACGAGCCTGGGAGCGGTTCTGGCCCTCCTGGCGGTTCAGGCGGTCATGGCAGCGAATTGGGAGATGGTTTTCTTCTGGCTCGGCATCGCCATGATCGTCGATGGCATCGACGGTCCGATCGCTCGGGCGGTGGGTGTCACGGTCCGTTTGCCTCGCTTTAGCGGCGAGCGGATAGACCTCGTCGTCGATTACCTCACCTACGTCTTCGTGCCGGTCATGGCTCTTCTCGAGTCCGAGCGGCTGCCGGCTCCCGTGGCCATGCCCCTGGCCACGGCGATCCTGCTGTCGTCTCTGTTCCATTTCGCCGATGTCGCGAGCAAGAGTGCCGACATGGCATTCGTCGGGTTCCCAGCGCTCTGGAATATCGTGGCATTCTACATTTTCGCGGTCGACGTCGGTCCGCAGGCGGCAACGGTCCTCATTCTGCTGGCCGTGGCGTTGACGTTCGTGCCGCTCCACTGGGTTCACCCTGTGCGGGTGATCCCGTTGCGGGCCGTCACGCTTGCGTTGACCGTGGTCTGGGCGATCGCCGCCGTGTGGGCCGTTGCTTCTGGGTTCCCGGCTTCGATACCGATCGCCGGCTGTCTCATAATCATCGCAGTCTACGGCGTGCTCGTCTCACTCTGGCTCTCGCGGCGCGGTGGCAATTGAGAGGGGCGGGCGGAACTCTATTCTACCTTGGCAGCAGGTTGCGGGCTGCAGACAGTCCTTCGATTGGCAGGGCGAATATTGCTTGTTACTGTTTTCTTCAAGCTTTCGCGTGGGCTGCATCGTCCCGGGCTTAAAACCGCCGGGTTGAAGCGATCAGGATACAGGAGCGAGCGCCAGCCGTTTCAGGTCTTGGTAGTGCCTCCTCCGGAACGGCCTGCCTAAGGCCGGAGGCGTTAAGGACGTGCACGGTCCTTGTGGCGCCCCCGGCACGGTTGATGCATCACTGTTGAAGCATCACGGCGGGTGCGTATCGTCCGATGTCCAAGGGCCGCATCGCAAGCCGGTCGCGGTGTCGGGCGCGGTGTCGGGCGCGGTGTCGGGCGCGGTGACTGGCCGAAGCTGTGACAGGACGGCTGCGTCCGACGATTTTTTGTGGCGAGTAAGTATTGCATGCAGAATTCCGAACGACAGGCCGAGCCCGATTCCGGCACCGACCGGCGTTTCGGCCGTGCCAATCCGCTCTTTTCATCGGTCGTTCGGCTGGTTCCCCGCACGGGCCTGCAATTCATCGACATCGAGATCTCGACCCGTTCATTGGCCGGTACGCTGAACAAGTTCCTGAAGGACGAAGATCCCGAGCTCGGCTCGCTGCTGATCCGCCTTCCGGACGACGCGCGCGTCGATGGCTATGACCTGCATCCCGTGACGCGACGGCCGCTCACACCCTCGGACACCTTATGGCTGACCGGGTATCAGGCGCTGGAGCCCTTCGTCGGAACGTGGATTCCCCTGCCGTACCTGCGCTTCGTCGGCCGCAAGGAGGCGAACCAGGGCCGCTTCGACAAGGGGCCGACGAACTGGGCCCGGCTGTACATCGAGCCGCCGGCCGAAGGGTTGCGCAAGGCTGACGTGATGAAAGCCGTTCTGGCCTTCGACACCGAGGTGGACGGGCGCAGCCGTGTCGACCAAGACCAGTACCTAGCGCCGAACACCGACGACGTATTCTTCGGCCCTGTTTTCATGCTGGCGCCCGAGCCCGAGGACTTGGACGATTTTCTCGGGGAATCGTGGCTGGACGACTGGGTCGGTACGGCCTTCGCCGCGTTCCGGCAGCGTTCGTCGGAAACGAAGCCTGACGCCGGCGCCCACCAGCTCGAACATCTGGCCCGCTACATCACACTGCTCAAGGTTCTCGGCACCGACGCCGAGCTCCCGCAGGTCCGCTTCGTCAATACCACCGCGAGCCACTGGCAGACGCGCACATTCGGCGTCGATCTCGTCATCGATATCGACGAAACGGAGACTGCGGCGGTGATCGTCGACCGCCGCGCCGGCCAAGCTGGCTCGCGGCTTCCCCGTATCGAAACCTTGCGGCTGCGCGATCTGGCCGAGCCGACGTGCACGCACGACGGGCCTTTCAGCACGACCGCGGAGTTCGACCCGCCTGTATTTGGCAATGCCGTCGCATCGCGCCGCAGCGGCCGGTCGGATGCGTTCTACTGGCCGAGCTTGGTCCGGATCGGTAAGGAGGGCAAACGCCTCTCGCAGCGTGCCAGCGCCACGCCCGGCCTGACCGGTCTGAGTGGCGTCGCTCGTGGACTCGTCGAAACCGAGGCGCGCCCTGGCGTGTGGCGGTTCAGCAGGCGTGACGTCGAGGGCTCCGAGCCGGGCGCTATGGTGTCTGGCCAGATTCTCGAGCACATCGCCGAGGACGGCACGGTGATCGGCGCAGTGGGCGAGGGCGGGGTTCCGGCGATCCGACCGCGGTTCTCCCATTCGTCGCTTCTGTCCATGTTCCTGGCTGAATGTCTGCTCCACTCGCTCTCGCAGCTCAACGCACCGGCCACGCTCGCCGCGAGCGGTGAGGTGCGGGAGCTGAGCCGCATTATCGTCACGTGCCCGTTGTCGGCGACGGCGGACGAGCGGCGGTTGCTGCTCGAGCGTATCGAGGCGGCGGTCGATCTGGTGTGGTCCGCGCGCGGGTGGGGAGCAGATGGAACTGGCCTCGCGCCCGAGCGCCCGCAAGTGAGCCTCGGCATCGATCCGGGGCTGTCGTCACATCTTGCGTATCTTTACGACGAGGTGCGGACCCGCTGCGGCGGAAATACGCGCCAGTTCATGTCGCTTTCGCGCGCCAAACGCGGGTCGGCTCCCTCGTCGGGGGCCGACGGCAACGATGACGAGTTGCGCATCGCCTCGCTCGACATCGCCAGCGGCGCGACGAGCTTCGCACTCGTCGGCTATCGCGCCGATGGCGAGGGGCATATCGAGCCGCGTGCGGTGATCGGCGGTCGTACTGCTATCGCGGGCGCGAGCCTCGCCGAAGCCGTGCTGCGCATGGAGATCCTGCCGGCGATCGCGAGAAGCCTTGCGGATGCCGGTCACCCGCATGCGGATGGCCTGGTCGAGCGGGTGACGAGTGCGGCGCCCGCGGGTGGCAAGCCCGTGCCCCCGCACCTCGCATCGCGGCTTCTCGCCAAGGCGCTGAACCCAGCCGCAGTCGCGTTCCTCGAAATCTACCAAGAGCTGCCGCAGGGGGCGACGACAGCGGGCGCGGGATTGCTCGCCCTCGGCCGTCTCGTGGAGCGCGGCGGCGGTCGCCTCGATCACGTAGCGGCCCAGTTCGAGGCGCTTGCCGCGACCGAGGGCGCCAAAGGGTTCCGCCTCGCCGACGTCACGGTGAGGATTCGTGTTCGCGCCGTTGCATCGGCCCTCGCCGCCCAGCTCGATCCCCTGTTCGAGCGCGTCGCGGACGTGATCCGGTCCCACAGCGTGGATCTGTTGCTGCTGAGCGGTCGGCATGCTGGCCTGCCGGATGTCCGGCGGCTGCTGTTGAAGCACTTGCCGCTCGGTCCCCATCGCGTCGTCGATGTAGGCGAACGCTGGCGTCAAATGGTCAAGGATCTCGCGCCGAGCGGTCCGCGCATCGGACCGCGCATGCTGCCGCTCCTCGGCGCCGTTCTCGGTGGCGGACGCGGCTCTCAGGCGATGGATCACTTCGGCCTGCTCGCAGACCAACTCGCGGATGCAGTGCCCGAGCAGACCGCCACGGGCTTGCCAGAGCCCGACGCACGCTCCGTCGCCATTCAGCGGCTCGCCTGGGCGGGGCAAGGCGAGCTGGCGCTGTTGACGGCGCGCAGCGAGGTGCGTGGACTAGCTGGCGGTGCTCGCGACCTCGCCAGGGATGGCGGAGGTCGGCTGTGACACCCGCCCAGAAGCTCGCGCTCGAGGCCAAGCTCTCGTCGCAGCGGGTGAACCAGCTCGTGACGTGGCTCGACCAGAACCGCCGCATGGTGGGGGAGGGCGAGGCGGGACTACGTGAAACCCTGCGCACGCTGCTCGGCCGCTTCGATGGGTTGCAGCAGGCGATCGACTTGCCGCCGACCATCGGCGTGATCGGCGAGGTGGGTTCGGGCAAGTCTCAGCTCGTGCGCGCGCTCACAGCCTCGTCGGCGATCGACGCGAACGCTGCCCGTGTCTCGGAGCCCGAAATCCTGCGCAACATCCTGCTCAGCGATCCGGACTTGCGCTGTACGGCGGCCGTTCGCTTCCGCTCGGCCGGTTCGGCAGCCGCTGGGCGCGAGCACCCGTTCCGTATCGGCCTGCTCGGTCTCGCCGATCTCGCTGCGATCATGGCCCGCATCTACTGCACGGGCTGCCCGAAGGCGCGTGTTTCCGTTCCCCGGCTCGACCGCGTGGCGGCGATCTACGACGAGGTCTCGCGCAATCTGCAAGCGGGCACAGTGCCGGGTTTCACGGACCGCGATGTGTTCGCGCTCCGCGATACGCTGGATTCCCAGTTCCCCGAAGCGGAGTCGCTGAAGCTTCTCTCGGCCGCCGGCTATTGGAACGACTTGGCCGAGGTCGCAGCCCACATTCCCGACGCCGAACGGCTCAAGGTGCTGTCGCTTCTTTGGGGTGAGGAAGCGCAGATCACGCACCTGTTCACGCACCTCGGTGAGGCGCTCGCCCGGCTCGGGTTCGTGACGGAGGCGTTCTGTCCACGCGAAGCCCTGATCGAGCTCGATGGCACGTCCGGCTGGCTGCGCCCCCACAAGGAGAGCATCCTCGACATAGCCACGCTGTCGCGGCTTGGCGACGACAAGGGCTCGACCCTGCACGTCGTCGGCCGATATGGCCAGGCATCGACCGTGACGCGCGCCGCCATGGCCGCACTCATCTCCGATCTGTCGCTGGCCGTCGCTTCGGGGCCGCTTGCCGCCATGAAGCCGACCGAGATCATCGAGTTTCCGGGCTTCATGCCTGCGGGCGAGCTCGCGCTCGGCCTCGGCATGCAGGGCGCCGATCTTGGTTCGGGCCCGGGCACGGGCACGAGCGCGGGCAACGACGCGACGCCTCACCGGCCGAACGGTGCGGACGACCAAGTGAAGGGCTGCTCGCGGGATCAGCTCGTGCGCCTCTATGCGCATGCCAAGCTGGCCCATCTGTTCGACCGCGCCTGCCAGCGCAACGAGGTGACGAGTCTCGTCGTCTGCGTCGATCCCGAAGCGCCGGTCAACGATACTCTACAGCCCGCGATCGCCGATTGGATCGACTTCGCGCAAGGCTTCGATCCCTATCAGCGCGAGCAGCGCCGCACCGGCCTCCTCGTGGTAGCGACCGATGCGAGCGGCCGTCAAAACGGTCACGGAGGCTCCAACCGCGGCCCTTTGATCGATGAGAACGGTATGGCGGCGGACCTCTGCGACGTCGTCGCTGGTGAGGAAGCGTGGCCAGGAGAATGGACACCGGGACGCCCGTTCCTCAACGTGGTTGCTGTGCGGCCAACCGCGCGCGCCGAGCGCCAGCCGGCCGCGCGCCGACTTCGCGGGGCCACAGAGCGCGGCGGACAAGATGGAGCCCATGGCGCGGTGCAGGGTTCGACCGCATCGCACGACGCCAGTGCCTACGCGGTTCTGCGTTCCGTCGCCGAAGCCAGCCAGACGTCGAACAAGCAACGCCAGCTCCGCCGCCAGCTCGCCGAGCTGCATCGCCGCCTGCGCTCGCGTTTTCTGCGCTTTCATGGTGATGGTGACCTTGTCGAATGGCGACAGCGCGTCGGCGCCACCATCGACCACCGTCTCTATCGGGTGGTGCGTAACGGTCGTCTCGGTCTGCTGCTCAAGGCTTTGATGATCGGCGACCGGGAGCTGCACGCCGTCTATCGCCGCTGTCTGCGCCAATCTTTCAACGTTACGAACGAATTGGACGGTGACCAGGTGCTGGACCTCACCGCGCTGCCGCTGCAACACGGCGCCGCGGATCTGGTTGATGCATCGGGCGGTATTGGCCAAGCGAGAGCGCTGCGTCTGGCTGCGGCGGCGGTTGCGCATTGGCACACCGCCATGCGCCGCTCGGCGCGATCGAGCAGGTTGTGCCGCGCGATCGGCCTCGGCGAGCCTCTGATCGAGCATATCATCGACGAGATCGGGATCGCCGCCGTCCGTTTGGGCCTCGTTCGCAGCGTGGCGGACGCCATCGAGACAGCCTTTGCTGCCTGTGCCTCGGGGAACGGCGACGGGGCCGCGGGCGACGCACCGTTCCAGCCGGCCGCAGGGACAAGCCACGCGGCCGATGCACCCGACCTCGGCGAGCGCTTGTTCGCGAGCGCAGTCGGCCCTGTCCTCAACGGTTTCGTCGAGGTACTGCAGGTCGGGGGCGGCTCCAGCGACGCCGGGGCTGCGGCTCCCGGCGCGACAGCGGAGGTCGGACCCGGCGGCATGCCGGAAATCGTCTGGCAGGACCCGGCGATGTTCGCGACCCGTCTCGCAGACCGCTGGTGCGCAGCACTCTCCCGTATGATCGAGGCGAATGTCGCCGCGTCACGTTTTCACCATGCAACGGGCCATAACTCGGACCTAGGGCGGTTGCTCGCCCAGCTTCCGATCAGCCATCTCGAGGTCGAGCTATGAGCGGCGTTTCCGTCGAGGTCGTACGCGAGGGCGAGGCGGTGATCCGTCTCGACGGAGTTTTCGAGGTACCGTCGCGAACAGTCTTTGTCATCGAGCCGCTCGACGATGAGCTGGCCGCTTCCGTATCGCCCGGCTGGCCAGCGGGTGAGTTGACGCCGGTTTCCACCCGCGTCGGCGCCAAGGGGGTCGAGCTGCTGATCGGTCCCGAGGTGGTCGATGCGCCAAGGCTGCTGCCGGGTACGCCGGTGGTGATCTCGGTCCCCGGCGCCTCGGTGCGTGACGAGTTGCGCTGGCCGAGCCTGACGCTGTCGAAGTCGCGCCGACGTGGGACGGCCGTGGTCACCGGCGAGCAGCGCGCCGCCGACGTCGCCGCGCGTGCCGAGCAGCAACGCGCGGAGCTCGCGCGGATCCGGGCGGCGCGCATCGAGGCCGAGCGCGAGCAGGAGGCGGCGGCTCTCGCGCTGCTCGCGTCACGCCGGATGACGGAGAGCGACGCCGCTGCCGGGCACATCCCCGCGCTGAAGGCGCAGGCCGCGGCGGCCCGCCCGGTGGAACTCGCACTTTCTTCACTGATTCAGAAGGGGCCGGAGAAGCCGCCCGAGGTGCCGACCGCCGATGTTCCAACCGGAATGGAGGGGATGGGTGAGACTTCACCGCCGCCACTTCCCGCGGTCGAACCGGCACCGGCCAAGGCCGCCGACGAACCTCATTTGAAAGCCGCGTCGCCGCCCGCTGTGGAAGCATCGACGGCCGCCCCGCCGCCCGTTCCCTCCGTCGCGGCGAAGAACGAGCACGGGGTTTCCGATGGGGCGAAGAGCGGAACTGCCGGCGGGGAGAAAGGTCGTTCGGTGGACGCTCCGCCGAGCCCGGATGGTCAGCCCCGGCGCAGCCGCGACGAACGTTCGGCGGAGGAAATTCTCGCCCGCCAGGTCGTGACACGCGACGTCCCCTCTCAGCACCCGACCTCACGCATGCAGCGTGCATTCGGCCTCGGATTCGTCATCGCGCTCGGGCTCGCGGGGGTGGCCTCCTACGTGATGGCGACAGGTGAGATGGCTCGCAGTCCGCAGGACGTGGCCCTCATTGCCCAATTGCGCGAGGAAGCGACGGGGTTGCGGCTCCGTCTCGCCGGAGAGATCGAAGCAAAGCGCGGTGTCGAGACCTCCGCTCAATCGCGCGTCACGGCTCTCGAGGCAGAGACGGCCAGTCTGCGCGAGCGGCTCGCCGCGGAAAACAAGCGCAGCGCCGACGACGGTGCTCTCGCCGCAAAGCTCAAGTCGGCCGAAGCCGAGATCGCGCGCCAGCGCTCGGCGCTCGAAGCGGAAGCCCAGCGCGCGCGGGCCGGTGGAGAAGCACTCGAAAAAGCGAACCAGTCGCTCGCAGACGTGGCACGCAAGCTCGCCGCTGCCGAGGAGTCGAAGCGCGCAGCCGATGGTGAACTCCAACGGCTGCGGGCGGAAGCGGAACAGCTGCGGCTCGCGGCCGACAGTGTCCTCAAGCGTCAGGCCAAGGAAGGGGTGCGGCCGCAGCCGCAGGGCGTGCCGGCTGCAGCCGCCGCAGAGACCTCCGGAAAACCCGCATCGTCACAAGCGCCGCCGACGATGGACCCAGCGATGAAGTCGCCAGGGACCGACGGCAAAGCGGCTGGTGACGCGGCGGGGAAGAACATTACGCTGCGCGTCAAGGGCAGCGAGTTCGAAATCAGCGGCTCGCTGCATAGTTTCGACGGCAAGACCTTTGTGATCGTCGCACCGAACGTCGGCCAGATGAGCTTCGACGCCGCGCGCGTGCAGTGTTCAGGGGCGGGTTGCCCGAAACTCTGATCGGTCCGGCTCGATCACGTCGCCAGATCGAGGGCCCGACTGCGGCTGCAAAGCTGGACGCGGATGGCCCACAGTCGAGCGCGCTTAGAGCAGAATCCAAAGGCTTTTTGCAGGCAGGAACGTCGGTGGCTTTGATGGCCGCTTGCGCGCGAGCCAGCAAGGCCGGGAAGGGCCGTTCCAGCCACGAGTTAGGCTGGCGCGAGCCGATCGGAAGTGGATTGCGTTTTAGGGCTTGGACCGCGATCGCGACGGCGGTGCGGGTGCGGGTTGCGGTGCTTCGGGCGCCTTCGCGGGCGCATCTGACTGCGCCTGCTTGGCATTCGCCCGAGAAAGCGTGCTGAGGTAGGCGATGACGTCGGCGCGCTCTTGGGCCTCGAGTCCGGCGAACGTCATGTAGGTGCCGGGAATGAACTGCTCGGGGCGATCGAGGAAGTAGTTGAGCGCTTCCTTGGTCCAGACGAGCCCCTTCTGGCCCGCAACCTTCATGATGTCGGAGTACTCGAAGCCCGGCGTTGTCGCTGCGGCGCGGCCGATCACGTCGTTGAGCGGCGGCGCCAGAAGTGCGGTGGAGCCCGGATTGATGACGTGGCAGACGGCGCACTTGCGGAACACGTGGCGGCCGCGCAAAGCGTCGCCCTCTGAATCGGCGTGGGCCCCGGTCGCAGCGAGCCACATTCCCGTCATCGCGACCGCCGCGGCCTGCATCCGCTTCCCGATCATCAGTCTGTCTGCCCCGTCTTGCGGTCGTTCGTCGGAGGTGCCACCCCGCTGCCCGCTACCACCGATGAGAGCCGGCCAACGGCACGGCCTACCGAACGACTCCTGCCACATGTCATGTGCGGAAGTGTCTAGGGCGCTTTGCCGCGTCGGGCTCGGCGGTTTGCGCACCTTGACCTCGTGTTGGTTCGAATTGTCGCCAATCAAACCGACATTGGAATGGCGTCCTACTATATCTTGTCGACGCGCTTGTTGAAAACCTCTGCGATCATGCCGGCGTACCAGCCGAGGCTTTCCTTGAACGATTTCTCGCGGGTGCGGGTATCCTCGGTGCCATCCGATACGAAACCGAGTTTCACGGCGACCTTGCCGTCCTTGGGCTCGTAGTAGGCGCCGATCTTGACGCTGTTCGCCGGGCCGAGCATCGACCAGCAGGTGTTGCGGTAGCGGCTCGGGTAACGCGGCTTTCCAGCGAACAGGGCTTCGAGGTCGTTGGAGACCGATTTCGCCTGGCTGTTGGCCGAGAATGCCGATTTCGGCATGTCGCCGGCGTCGGTCGCGTCGCCGACGACATAGACGTCCGGAACCTTCGCCGAAGCGAACGTATCCGGCACGATCGGGCACCAGTCACCCTCGGTGCAGCCGGCGACGCTGGCGATGCGGCCGGCGCGCTGGGGCGGAATGATGTTGGCGACGTCGGCCTTGATCTTCAGGCCGGAGACGGTCTCGATTTCCTTCGTCTTCGCGTCGACGCTCTTGATGGCGAAGCTGTCGATGTCGTTCGACAGGTGCACCTCGACGATGCCGGCGTAGTCCTTGTTGAACGCCTCCATGAAGAGCGCCTGCTTCGAGAACGCCTTCTTCGGGTCGAGCAACACGATCTTGGAGCGCGGTTTGCTGGTCTTGAGGTAGTGAGCGATCATGCAGACCCGCTCATAGGGCCCCGGCGGGCAACGGAACGGATTCGGCGGCGCGGCGAGCACGACGGTACCGCCATCCGGCATGGCGCGAAGCTGGTCGTAGAGCAACTTCGTCTGCGGCCCGGCCTTGTAAGCGTGCGGCATCACCTCCGTCGCAGCGACGGAGTAGCCGGGCACGTCCTCGTACTTGAAATCGATGCCGGGCGAAAGCACGAGGCGATCGTACGGCACCTGTTGGCCGCTCTGGAGCGTAACGGACTTGGCGGTGGTGTTGATGTCTGTGGCGCGGTCGCGGACCATACGGACACCGACCGTCTCGAGCCCCGAGTAGTCGTGCATCAGCGATTCGAAGCTGCGGAAACCACCGAGGTAGAGATTGGAGAAGAAGCAGGTGGTGTAGAGCTGCTGCTCCTCGATGAGCGTCACGTCGATTTCGGGCGAGCCACGGCGCAGGATGTGGGCCAGCGTGCCGCCGCCGGGACCGCCACCGATGATGACGATGCGCGCCCTGGCGCCGCGGTTCACGTTGGGGGCGGCAACCTGGGCAAGCGCGCCGGTGCCCGACGCTGCCGCGAGGCCTGCGCTGCCAAGGAGCTTGGCGAACTGCCGCCTGTTGAACTCCACCATAAGTTCCTCCGCCTTACCTTCAGTCGTGCCCAGTCCGTCCTGTCCCGACGGCCGTGTGCTGTTGCGTTCCATGGCGGGCCGGGCCGCGCCGTACTCAGCTGTCGTGGGGCTTTTGCCGTCTTGGAGCCTCGACCGGGCAAGCCGGTCGGAACTCGCGTGGTGGAAAGGAGCCGCTGGCGCTAACGCGGCACCGGCAGGTCCGCCAGTCTCTGATCCGCTTCGTCACCCGCGCCGAGTGACTTGGCGAGCAGGTACCAGCGCCTTGCCTTGAGCGGCTCGGCGACCATGCCGATATTGGAACGCCAGGGCAGCGCATTGGGGTCAAACGACTGGCCGAGCAGGAACGCGGCGCGCGCATCGCCGAACTCGCTGGCGCGCTCGAGCAGCAGTCGGGCTTGTGCGATGTCGCCGGCGTTGAGCATCGTCTCGCCGCGCTTCAGCCAACGGCCGAGGCGGTCGCGCGTCTTGTCGTCGAGCTCGCGCTTGGCGACGGTCATCGGCTGCTGCGAGGTGACTTGCGTCTCGGCCGCAGGCATCCGCGCCATGGCGCCGCCGCTGCCGCCGGATACGTCGCTCGGCGAAGCGGGCTTGATGCGGCTCAGATACAACGCGAGCGCTTTCGTCTCCTCCTCGCTCAAGCTCTTCGAGATCACCTGCATCAGCTTGTGATCGCGTTTCTCGCGGCGATAGAGATCCATGGTGTCGAGGAAGCGATCGACCGTCAGGCCGACCATAACGGGGATGCCGACGTCCTGGCCGTAGAGGTTGTGGCAGGTGGTGCACTCGCGCACGAGATGCTTGGCTTCCTGGATCAGGTCCGCCTCGGACTTGGCGCTAGCCGCCGTCGGCGCCGCCGGCTTGGCGGGGGCAGGCTGTGCGGGCGCGGCGGCAGGCTTGTCGCCGCCGATCAACTTTTCCCACGTGAAGCCGCCGGGGGCAGTCGGCGCCGGTGGATCGGCGGGTGCCGCCTGCGCGACGCGGGTCGCCGCGACGGGGGCCGGTGCCTGGATCGCTTCGCTGCGCTCGTTGGCGGGCCCGGTGGACGGCGGCGGTGTGCTCGCCGTCGGACCGACAGCGACTCGTAGCGCCACGACACCGTCGATAGCGCCGGTCTTACCGCCGACGCCGAGCGAAAGTTCGGCCTCTCCGGCTGCCTTCGGAGAGAAGACCATGCGCACGCTATCGAGCTTCTCCCGCTCGAGCAGCCACATGCCTGAGCCGATCTGTTCGCCGCCACGGAAGCTCAGCCACTCGGGCGATTTCAGCACGACGACATAACGCCCGCGCGCCTTGGCGCCAGGAGCAATGCGAACCGGTAAGGCCGCAGAATCGCCCGGAGCGGCGAGAACGGGGCCGTCGATGACGACCGATGGCGGAGTTGCCTGGGCGACCTTCACCGGACCGCTCTGTCCGGAAAATGCGGGACGAGTAACGGGTGAGGCGGCCTCGCTGTCGACCGCAGCAAGGGCAGGTGCAAAGGACGCGAGCACCAGGGCAACGGCGGCGATGCCCGCCTCGAGCGCGGACCGCGCGCCTGATACCGAGGACAGGCGACCGGGGACGAAGCGGCTGGCACGGCGCGGGTCCGCCGCTGGTCGACGGGTCACCGGGGAACGCATCACGATAGAAACTCCGAATGTACCGAAACAATTCGCTGGAAATACGGACCGGCGCGAGCCGGTCCCGGATGTCGCGTCACCACAGTCGCTGGCCGGGCGCCGGGGCTGCGCCGCCAGCGGCTGGTGCCGCGCCTGGCTTGGCCGGAGTTGCCGCCGCACCCGCTGCTGCACCGCCACCCTGGCGTTGCATGAAGTCGAGGAATTGGCGGAACAGGGCTTCCTTGTCGGCGTTGTTGGCGTTGGCGCCCCCCGGTTGGGCGGATAGGAACTCGGTGAACGAACGGCGCTGGGCATCGACGTTGGCGGCGGCGGGCGCCGCGGGTGCTGCCTTGCCGATTTGCGCCGCATTGCGGTCGAGCCACTCCTGCGCGGCGGCGAAGCGTGTCCAGCCTGGAACGTCGGCATTGAGCGTCACCTCGCGCCACTTCGGATGGCGGGGCGGCTTACGGAACTCGTCGAACTTGCTGAAGAACGCTTCGGTGAAAGTCGCGACGCGGCGGTAGCGGTCGGTGCCCTTGCGCCAGTTGAAGACGGCGAGGACCGCCGGCACGGCTACCGTCTCGATGGTCTCGCCCTCGGGCACCAGCGTCGGGTAGTCGTCGTGGGTGAACTGGGTCGGGAGGTATTCGGCCTCGAGCGCCTCCTCGTAGGGGATCGGCAGCAGCTTGAGGTCGCCCTTGAGACGGAAGATGTCGAACAAGGGCGAGGGCTTGCCGGCGACCAGCACGGTGGCGGCGATCTCACCGCTCTGGATGGCGACCAGGGCGTCCGATTGAACCATGCCGACCGGGACGATATTGATGCCGAGAGCCTCGAAGATGAGCTGCGCGGTGAGCGCCGTTCCGCTTCCGGGCTCGCCGGTATTCACACGCTGCCCCTTGAGATCGCGCAGGTCCGCGACGTTGGACTTGGCGACGATGTGCACTTCCTCGTTGAACAGCTTGGTCACGAAGCGCAGCCGGTCGCGGATATCAGGACCGAGCAAGTTCGTCTTCTGCAGGTAGGAAAGCACGTTGGCGTGGGTCACGCCCATGTCGGTGTTCTGCAGGGAGAGCACGTCCTGCACGTTCTGCAGAGCGCCCCGTCCGATCATGGCGATGATCCGCAGGTCGGTGCCCGAGTCGAGCACCGACGCCATATCCTCGACCGCGGCGAGATGGGCGCTGTCGGACTTGCCCGACATGATGCCGACGGTGTTGCTGTTGAGGCGGACCTTATCGACCTGGACGACCGTCGGTCGGGTCGATGCACGGGGCTGGGCGCCCTGGGCGGAAGCCGGTGTTTCGAGGATGGCCAAGCCTAAGAGAAGAACCAGCAGGCCGCCCCACGAAGACGCACGCAATACCATAAGAACACTCCAGCAGAGATGCCCGGCGCGACGGGCGACACTCAAATTTCGAGCGAATGCATCGGTTCTAATGTCTGAAGGCCAGATTGCCAACGTCGATCTGCCAACGCCGTAAACGGATCAGCGGCCCCGATGCACAATGTATCAGCAAGGCAACACGAGCTTACATGGGGCGATCTTGCGGCGGTTCTAGGGCGATCAGCAACGCCTACATAGTAGGGCATACAAGCTCGTGTAGGTGTGATCGATGAGGCCTGTCTTGCCGTTCGGTCGATCCATTCCCGCGCGGGCCTACGGTCGTCAGATGAAGTCAGTCGGAGGCTACTGCGCGGCGCCCTTCAAAAAATTCAGCGGCAACCACGCCAACTGCCCGTCACTCCGGTGTCTGTGAAGGTTGCGAACTCCGCTCGGCGCGCAACCGCAGAACTCCGCACAAACGCGAAAAAATTTAATCTCGCGCAATGCTGGTGCCAGCTCGCCTGACCACTATGGTTGAATGTCGTTTCGGGCGGAACCCGCGAGGCTTGCCGGGATTGTCCGATCGATGGGAGGCCGAGCGCGTTGTCGATCGCAACGACAGGACACGGCGCTGAAGCGAAACGGGAGCGGGTGAATGACGGAGAGCGGTTCGGCAGTCGGTTCGTTGACGCGCGCTTCGATGGCGTACGTGCTGGCCGGCGGACGTGGTAGCCGCTTGATGCAGTTGACGGAGCGGCGCGCCAAACCCGCCGTCTACTTCGGCGGCAAATCTCGCATCATCGACTTCGCGCTCTCCAACGCGCTCAACTCAGGCATTCGCCGCATAGGCGTCGCCACGCAATACAAGGCGCACAGTCTCATCCGCCACCTTCAGAACGGGTGGAACTTCTTCCGGCGCGAGCGAAACGAGGGCTTCGACATCCTGCCCGCGAGCCAGCGCGTCGCGGGGGAGAACTGGTACGCGGGCACCGCCGATGCGGTCTATCAGAACATCGATATCATCGAAGGCTACGACCCCGAATACATCGTGCTGCTGGCGGGCGATCACGTCTACAAGATGGACTATGCCAAGATCCTCGAACAGCACGTGCAGTCGGGCGCCGACGTGACCGTTGCGTGCATCGAGGTGCCACGCGAAGACGCCGAAGGGTTTGGCGTGATGGCCGTCGATGCCGACTACAGGATCGTCAACTTCATCGAGAAGCAGAAGAACCCGCCGGAGATGCCGGGCCGGCCCGGGATGTGTCTCGCCAGCATGGGCATTTACGTGTTCTCGACCGCGCGCCTCATCGACGAGTTGCGGCGCGATGCGGCCGATCCGGAATCATCGCGAGATTTCGGCAAGGACATCATTCCCTACCTCGTCAAGAACGGAAAAGCAGTCGCTCATCATTTCTCACAATCCTGCGTGCGCGCTTCGCCCGAGTTGCCGGTGTACTGGCGCGATGTCGGGACGGTCGACGCCTACTGGCAGGCCAATATCGACCTTACCGAGGTGGTGCCCGAGCTCGATCTCTACGACAAGAGCTGGCCGATCTGGACCGACGCGCTCATCACGCCGCCCGCCAAGTTCGTGCATGATGTCGAGGGGCGCCGTGGCTCGGCGGTGCAATCGCTGGTTTCCGGCGGCTGCATCGTCTCTGGCTCGTCCGTGCGCCGCTCACTGTTGTTCACCGGCGTGCACGTGCATTCGTTCGCCCGCGTCGAGAATGCAGTGATCCTGCCCGACGTTCAAATCGGCCGGGACGCCATCCTGCGCGATGTCATCATCGATCGCGGCGTCACCATCCCCACCGGGCTCGTCATCGGCGAGGACCCCGAGGTCGATGCCGCCCGCTTCCATCGCACGGCAAACGGCATCTCGCTCGTGACCCAGAACATGATCGACCGCCTTACCGATTGAATCGCTGCCATTGCCTTTGGCCGATCGTGGGCTCGCGCTTTCGATGCAAGCGCGGAGCGCTTCAGGTATGAACCGAACAGAGCCTAGCGCGCGCAGCGGGCGACGATGGCAGCCGTCTCGCGGAGCCGTGCATCGAGGGCCTCGGAGTCGACCGTCTGCGGCAGGCGGCGGCGCCAGTTTGGGTAGCTATCGACGGTACCGGGCAGGTTCGCCTGGTCCGCGACGTCGAGCAGATCCTCGACGTTGATCATCACGAGAGCCGCGGGCGTGGACGCCAGGAACTGGTGCACGGCATCGACAAGCGATTGCATGGCATCGGTATCGAGCACGGGCGCCGTTGGGAAATCGGCATCGAGAAGCTGCTGGTCGGCGAGCGCATCGACGAGCTGACGTCGCTCGATCGCGCGCGTCGCATGCATGCTCTCGCCATCGGCCGGGGACACGAGCCCTGCCACCGCCATCGCGTCGATATCAAGACCCTCCCAGAAACCGCGGAGCGTGGCGAGGTCGTGCGAGGCAGGTGTCGCGAGGGCAAGTCGCGGATACGTGTCGGGTCGGCGGAACAGGCCGTCGGGGAACCGTTCGAACCGAATGAAGCGATACGACAGGATCGACTCTGCGTGCATGCGCTCGCGGAATCCATCCGGCACGGTGCCGAGGTCCTCGCCGACGATCAGGCAGCGATGACGGTGACTTTCGAGTGCCAGCACGCCGAGGAGGTCGTCGCGTGGATAACGGACATAGGCGCCATCGCGCGCGGTCGCCCCGGCTGGAACCCAGAACATTCGTTCGAGCCACATGACGTGGTCGAGACGCAGGGCGCCCGCGTGGCGCATATTCGCGGCGAGGAGATCGGTGAACGCGCGATAGGCGTTTGCGGTCAGCCGGTGCGGGTCCATCGGCGGCATGCCCCAGTCCTGCCCGCTGTCGGAGAAGGGATCGGGCGGGGCGCCGAACCGGCAGCCGCGCGCGAAGTCATCGGGTGCACCCCAAACCTCTGCGCCGTCGGGTGCGGCGCCGACGGCAAGGTCGCCGTAGAGACCGATTGCCATGCCACCGTCGCGAGCCGCGGCGGCGACGCTGGCGAGTTGGCGGTCCGCCTCGAACTGGAGATACGCGAAGAAGCGGCGCCGGTCTCGTAGCGTATCCGCGAGGTCGATGGCCGCGCGGCTGTCGGGGCGGGAATAAGCGTTGCCCCAAGTGGACGGCGGCCCGAGACGTTCCTCGAACACTTGGAATGTGGTCAGGTGTTCGAGCGATGCTCCGCGTGAGGCGACGAAGGCGTCGAAGGCACGGCTGCGTGCATCGCAGTGTCCGTCCCTGCGCTGGAATTCGAACTGCGCGTGCAGCGCATCGAGCACGGCAAGCTTGGCTTTCGCTATGTCGCCGTGTGCAACGAGATCCCCCGCGCCGGGCTTGGCGGCGCGCGCATCGACAATGCTGTGCCGGTTGAGCAACGCGCGCGCCGTCATGCTCAGAGGGAGCTCCGGCACGGCGGAGAGATCGATGTAGAGCGGGTTGAGGAACAGCCGGCTCGATGGCGAGTAAGGGCTGGCGCGATCGGGTTCGGAGAGGAACAGCGCGTGCAGCGGGTTGATGCCGACAGCCGATCCGCCCGAATGCGCGACCCGGCTCGTCAACTCGGCGAGGCTCGAAAGGTCGCCGATGCCAAGATCGCGGCCGCTGGTCGATGCGCTCGGTGCGGCGCGTAAACCGTAGAGCTGGCAGGCAAGGCCCCACGTCCGCTCCCGGCGCGCAAGCCACTCGGGCACATAGCTTCGTTCCGGAGCGATGATCAGCGACGTGCTGGCGGAGACGGCTCCAGTTTCGACGTCGAGGCGATGATAGCCGCAGGGGAGATCGCGCGGCACGTGTAGGGCAACGCGCATATACGTTGTGCCGTCGAGCCGTCGCGATTGGAGGCATGTGAGATCGCGCGCGCGGACTTCCCCTCTTCGCGATCCGCCGTGCTCGTATGCGATGTGCCAGCGGATCGTCGCGGCGAGTGCCTCGGCCGGTAGCGTGACCACAACGCGCCAGAGGCTCGCGTCGCGCCCAATGCGCAGCACGGTCACCGGCCCGAGTGCGCACTGCCATGCATCGGTGTCGAGGCGATGCAACGCGTCGCGGGCCGCATGCTCGGAGCGTGTATCGATCCCCATCGCTGCGAGCATCGCTTGCTTCGTCGCGAAAGAGGCGACCTGTTCGCGTCCCTGCAAATCCCAATACGAGGGAACGATGCCGGCGCGCGTGGAGAGGAGGTCGAGCGTTCGAGGATCGACCCTGGGCGAGGGTGCCGAGAGATGGGCGGCGGCAGGCGGCCCCACGCTTTCAAGCACGATTAGGCTGCGTGGGGTGAGCGTCACGCTTGCATCTGCCGCGAACCGTTCTTCGGCGGACGATGCCGCGGTGCTTTCGGCGGTGTCGAGCTGCTTGGTCCAGGCACTTCCGTGCGCCAGGTCCGGCAGTCGGAACGCGACTTCGCGCTCGTCTGCGTTGAAAAGAAGAAGAACGTGCGCGTCTTCGCGGCCAACTCCGTCTTCACCCTCGGCGCCCGGACTCGCTGCAAGGTGAAGGCCGAGTGTGCGTGCGTGCGGCTCGTTCCAGTCGGCGGCAGTCATCTCGCGTCCTTCGGGAGACCACCAGCTCGCGTCTTTGTCCGAAGCGGGGTCGCGCGGCGTGCCCGTGAGGAACGACGACTGCCGAAGCGCAGCGATCCGCCCGCGCAACGCGATCACCTCGCGCACGAACGCTAACAGCGCGCCGCCTTCATGCGTGTCGCGCCGCGACCAGTCGATCCATGTCGTCGCGTTGTCCTGGCAATAGGCGTTGTTGTTTCCGCCTTGCGAATGCCCGATCTCGTCGCCAGCGAGCAGCATTGGCACGCCCTGCGATAGCAGCAGGGTGGCGAGGAGATTGCGCATCTGTCGAACGCGCGTAACGCGGATCGCGGGGTCGTCGGTCTCGCCTTCGATGCCGTAATTGGCGCTGACGTTGTCGTTCGTACCGTCACGGTTCTCTTCACCGTTGGCTTCGTTGCGCTTGGCCGCGTAGCTGACGAGATCGCGCAACGTGAAACCGTCGTGCGCAGTGACGAAGTTGAGGCTCGCCTCCGGTCCCCGCGTGTGCCCTGCAAAGATGTCGGCTGAGCCGGCGAGGCGTGTCGCGAGCTCGCCGATACGGCCTTGGTCGCCGCGCCAGAACGCGCGTACGCCATTGCGGAAGCGGTCGTTCCACTCGATGAACGGCTGCGGGAATCCGCCAAGACGATAACCACCTGGGCCGATGTCCCAAGGCTCGGCGATGAGCTTCGCGCGCGACAACACGGGGTCCGTGCGTATGGCGCGGATCAGCGGAGCGTCGAGATCGACGCCGTCGTCGCGCCGCGCGAGCGTGGTCGCCAGATCGAAACGGAACCCATCGACGCCGATGTCGTCGATCCAGTGGCGCAGTGACGCCATGACGAGCGCCAGCGCCGGATCGCGATCGAGCGCCAATGTGTTGCCACAGCCGGTGTCGTCGACATAGTAGCGCGGTGCGTCGCGGAGCAGGCGGTAGTAGCTGGCGTTGTCGATGCCGCGGAGGCTCAGCGTCGGGCCGAGATGCCAGCCTTCGCCCGTGTGATTGTAGACGACGTCGAGGATCACCTCGATAGCGGCGTCGTGCAGCCGGCGGACCAGAGCCCGCATCTCGGTACGCGCCGCGCCGCGCGCATAGCGGGGATCTGGAGCCAGGAAGGCATAGGGGTTATAGCCCCAGTAATTGGCAAGCCCCTTGTCCGTGAGATGAGGCTCGTCGGCGAACGCGAACACCGGAAGCAGCTCGACGGCGGTGATGCCGAGGCTCTTAAGGTGGCCGACGACGGCATCGCTCGCGAGGCCGGCGAAGGTGCCGCGCAAGGCGGGCGGGACGTCAGGATGTCCGCGCGTCATGCCGGCGACATGCAACTCGTAGACGATCGTGTCGCGCCAGGGTGTCAGCGGCGGGATGCCCGTGCCATCATCGCGTTCGCTCGTAACGACCACGCTTTTCGGCATGTAGGCCGCGTTGTCGCGCGTATCGAAGCTCAGGTCCTCGAGCGGGCAGCCTCGCACGAAGCCGAAGTTGGCATCGTGGTTGACGATTGGACCCGACAGCTCGCGCGCGTAAGGGTCGATCAGCAGCTTGTTGGGATTGAAGCGGTGGCCAGCTTCCGGAGCGTAGTGCCCGTGCACGCGCCAGCCGTAACGCTGGCCGGGGCCGAGGCCCGGGACGAAGCCGTGCCAAACATCGCCGGTTCGCTCGGAGAGCGAAATGCGCGCGGTCTCGATTGCGCCCTTCAAGTCGAACAGGCAAAGCTCGACGCGCTCTGCATGCGCGGAATAGAGCGCGAAGTTGACGCCATCGCCCTCGAACGTCGCACCGAGGGGAAAGGGCCGCCCCGCAGAGAGCTTCGAGCGCGCGATGCTATCCATTCCCGAGCGAACCCTTATTCCGGCACCATGACGAGAACGGCGAGCGGCGGTATGGTAAGGTCGAGCGAATTCGCGTGACCATGCATCGCGCGCGGCGAGGCTTCGACGCGCCCGGCATTGCCGGTGTTCGAGCCGCCATAGAACGACGAATCCGAGTTGAACCGCTCACGCCATCCGCCCGGCTGCGGAACGCCGATGCGGTAGTCGTTGCGCGGCACGGGTGTCATGTTGCAGACGACCACGGCGACGTCGCCTGATGCCGTTCCCCGCCGCAGAAAGCTCAGCACGCCCTGCTCGTAGTCGTGGCAGTCGATCCATTCGAAACCGGATGCCTCGCAATCGCGCTCGTGTAGGGCGGTGAGCGCGGTGTAGAGTCGGTTGAGATCCCGAACGAGAACTTGGATGCCGCGGTGGTCGGCGTCGTCGAGCAGATGCCAGTCGAGGCTCGTGTCGTGGTTCCATTCGCGCTCCTGAGCCATCTCGCCGCCCATGAACAGGAGCTTCTTTCCCGGGTGCGTGTACAGGTACGACAGATAGAGGCGCAAGTTCGCGAACCGCTGCCATCGGTCGCCCGGCATGCGTCCGATCAGCGACCGCTTGCCGTGCACGACTTCGTCGTGCGAGAGCGGCAGAACGAAGTTTTCTGAGAAGGCGTACATCAGCGAGAACGTCAGATCGTTGTGATGGTGCTTGCGGTGAACGGGGTCGCGGGCGATGTAACGCAGGCTGTCGTTCATCCAGCCCATGTTCCATTTGAAGCCGAAGCCAAGGCCGCCGCTCGATGTCGGCCGCGTGACGAGCGGCCAGGCGGTCGATTCCTCGGCGATCGTGAACGCGCCGGGGTGCTGGGCATAGACGGTCTCGTTCAGCCGTTTCAGAAATGCGATGGCCTCGAGGTTCTCGTTACCTCCGTAACGGTTGGCGAGCCACTCGCCGGCCTTTCGTGAGTAGTCGAGGTAGAGCATCGACGCGACGGCATCCACGCGCAGGCCGTCGATGTGGAACTCGTCGAGCCAGTAGAGCGCATTGCCGATGAGGTAGTTCACCACCTCGTTGCGCCCGAAATTATAGATCAACGTGCCCCAATCCGCGTGCCGGCCAAGGCGTGGGTCGGCATGCTCGTAGAGATGCGTGCCGTCGAAGCGGACGAGTCCGTGTGCGTCCTCTGGAAAATGTCCGACGACCCAGTCGAGGATCACGCCGATGCCGGCAGCATGGCAGCGGTCGACAAGAAGCCGTAGACCATCGGGCGAGCCAAAACGGCTGGTCGGGGCGAAGAGACCGATCGGCTGATAACCCCACGAGCCGTCGAAGGGGAACTCGCTCACCGGCATCAGCTCGATGTGTGTGAAGCCGAGCTCCTTGACGTATGGCACCAGCTCGTCCGCTAGCTCGGCATACGAGAGATAGCGACCTCCCGCACGGCGGCGCCACGAGCCGAGATGGACTTCGTAGATAGATACCGGTGCGCCGATGGCGTTGCGCTGCGCGCGTTGACCCATCCAGTCGCCGTCGGTCCAGGCGAAGCAGCCGGTGCGCGTTACACGAGAAGCAGTGCGTGGCGGCGGCTCCATCGCGAAGGCGTAGGGATCAGCCTTGAGTGGCAGCATCGTGCCATCGGCAGCCTTGATCTCGAACTTGTAGAGAGCGCCCTCGCCGAGGCCGGGAATGAAGATCTCCCATATGCCGGCGCCAGGGTGCAGGCGCATCACGTGGCAACGGCCATCCCAGCCGTTGAAGTCGCCGACGACGCTGACCCGGCGTGCGTTAGGAGCCCACACCGCGAAGTGCACACCCGCTACGCCTTCATGGGTCATGATGTGCGCGCCGAGCTTGTCGAAATTTCGGTAGTGCGTGCCTTCGGCCAGCAGGTGGAGATCGAGCGAACCGAGCACCGGCGCGAAGCTATAGGGATCGTCGATCTCGTGCACGCCGGTCCGGTCCGTGATGCGCAACCTGTAGGATTTGGAAGTTGCGGGCAGCGCCGCTTCATAGAGGCCGGCATCGTGGACCTTGCGCATGGCGATAGGTCCGTGACTGTTTTCGGTGACGACTTCAGCGCCGTGCGCAGCCGGGAGGAATGCGCGCACCAGCAGTGTGCCGTGCTCTTCGTCAACGTGCGGCCCGAGAAATCCGAACGGGTCGCGATGGTCGCCTGCGGCGATCGCTGCGGCAGCGGACTTATCCATGCGCAAACGCCCTCGGAGAGTTTATGAGGCGGTCGGCATGCCTCATGTCAGCGGCTTAACATTCCAGATCATGTCGGCGTACTGCTGCACCGAGCGATCGGACGAGAACGGGCCCATGCCGGCAACGTTGAGAATCGCCTTACGCGTCCATTCCTCGCCGTCGACGTAGAGGTCGCTCACTCGATCGTGCGCCGCCATGTAGGCCTTGTAGTCGGCGAGCAGCATGTAATGGTCGCCGCCGTCGAACAGCGAGTGGAAGATGGCCGAGTAGCGGCCGGGATCGCCGGGCGAGAAATGGCCGTTGCCGATCATGTCGAGGGCCTGGTGCAGCTCCGGGTCCGCGCGGTAGAGCGCGCGCGGGTCGTATCCCTTCGCCTTCATCGCCACGACCTCGTCGGCGCGCAGACCGAAAATGAAGATGTTGTCGAGCCCCACGGCTTCGGCGATCTCGATGTTGGCGCCGTCCCACGTTCCGATGGTCAACGCGCCATTCATGGCGAACTTCATGTTGCCCGTGCCGGACGCCTCGGTGCCCGCGGTCGAGATCTGCTCGGAGAGTTCGGTTCCGGGTATGATGATCTCGGCTATCGTTCCTTTGTAGTCGGGAAGGAACACCACCTTCAGCATGTCGCCGATGGATTTGTCGGCGTTGATCATGCTGGCGACGTCGTGGATCAGGCGGATGATGAGCTTCGCCATGTAATAGCCGGGCGCTGCCTTGCCGGCGAACACGACGACGCGCGGCGTTGCCGGCACCTCGCCGGCGCGGATGCGGTTGTAGCGCGCGATCACACCGAGCACGTTGAGAAGCTGGCGCTTGTACTCGTGAATGCGCTTGATCTGTGAATCGACGAGGGCATCCGCGGGAATGGTTATGCCCGTGCGCTCGGCGATGAACCGCGCGAGCCGGCGTTTGTTCGCCTGTTTCACTTCGCGGAACCGTTGGCGAAAGACCGCGTCGTCTGCCATCGGCGCGAGAGCGGCGATCGCCGAAAGATCACGCGGCCACTCCTCTCCGACGTGCTCGGTGATGAGCGCCGCGAGTCCGGGGTTACACTGCTTCAGCCAGCGCCGCGGCGTTACGCCGTTCGTGACGTTGACGAACTTGCCCGGGTACATGCGCACGAAATCCGGGAACATGTTGTCGCGCAGGAGTTCGGTGTGCAACTTGGCGACGCCGTTGACCTTGGTGCTGGCGACGATCGCGAGATGCGCCATGCGTACCGACTGGTCCTTGTCCTCGACGAGGCTCAGCGCATACGTCTTGCCCGGGTTGTCCGGCGCGAAGGCACGCACGCTTTCGAGGAAGCGGACGTTGATGTCGAAGATGATCTCGAGATGGCGCGGCAGCAGCTCGCGCATCATCGCGACCGGCCAGCGCTCCAGCGCCTCGGGCAGCAGCGTGTGATTGGTGTAGGCGAAAGTGCGCGAGGTAATGTCGAAAGCGTGCTCGAAGTCGAGGCCGTGGATATCGACGAGCAGGCGCATCAGCTCGGCGATGGCGAGCGCGGGATGCGTGTCGTTGAGCTGGATGATGGCCTTGTCGGGCAGCGCGTCGAGCGAGTCGTTGTCGCGCAGGAATTGCGCCAGGATGTCCTGAATCGACGCGGCAACGAAGAAGTACTCCTGCTTGAGGCGAAGCTCGCGGCCCTCGTGCGTCGAGTCGTCGGGATAGAGGATCTTCGAGAGCACCTCGGAGGTAATTTTTTCTTCCGTCGCCTTGATGTAGTTGCCGCGATTGAACGAGCCCAAATCGAAATCGACATTGGCCCGCGCGGTCCATAGGCGGAGGTTCGTCACGGTTCCATTGCGATAGCCGGCGATCGGGAAGTCGTAGGCGTTGGCGAGCACGCTCTGCGATGGGGTCCAGGTGCAGATCCGCCGCCCGTCGGCTCCCGTCTCGCAGAGGCAGGTCCCACCGAAGTTCACCTCGAAGGTGCGTTCGGGACGGCGGAACTCCCACGGGTTGCCATCCTTCAGCCAATTGTCGGGATGCTCGACCTGGCGGCCATCCTCGATCGCCTGGCTGAACAGGCCGAACTTGTAGCGCAGGCCATAGCCGCAGCCCGGAAGCGAAAGGGTCGCCATCGATTCGAGGAAGCAGGCGGCGAGGCGGCCGAGCCCGCCGTTGCCGAGGCCAGGATCGTGCTCGAGGTCGGCGACGGCGTCGAGATCTTGCCCGAGATCGGCCAAGGCGTCGCGCGTGTTCTCGAGCATGTCGAGATCGATCAGGTTCTTGATCAGGCTGCGCCCGAGCAGGTACTCCATCGAGAGGTAATAGACGTGCTTGGCGTTTTCCGCGCGCGATTGGCGGTTGCTGTTGATCTGGCGCTCGGAGAGCACGCCGCGGAGCAGGAACGAGAGGGCGTAGAACCAGTCGTGTACCGTAGCTTCCGCGGGATCGGTGCCGACCGCGTGCACGAGGTAGTTGACGAGCGCACGCTTGATCGCCGCCGCGTCACTGAGCTCGACCAGATAATCGGATTGGGAGCGCGGATCGAGCAGCGCCGGTAGTGGCTGGTTGAGCACCGCGCGGTCGAACGTCGCGTCGGAATCGCCGCTGGCGGGGCGTGCGCTCGCATCGCCTCCCGAAAGCCTGGAACGATCCTCGCCTTCGCCTGCGCCTGACAACTTGCGCAACGCCTTGCGCCAAACCTTCTCGCTCACGAGCTTTCCCCAGCACGCCCTGTTCCGGGCTGTTCAATTGTTGCCGCCCTAACGTTCGATGCGGCGGTCGGCGCCAGCCGGCTGTAGATCCTGAGATATGCTTCAGCGGCCTTGGTCCAACTGAAATCCTGCTGCATTGCACGCCGTTGGGCAAGCCGCCATGCCGTTCCGTCAGCCCGCAGGCGGACGGCCCTCAGCACGGCGTCGAGTAGCGAATCCGGAGTGCTGGCGTCGAACAGGAAGCCCGTTCCCGAAGTCGGGTCGCTTGTCGCAATGTCGCGGATCGTGTCGGCGAGGCCGCCAGTTCGACGCGCGATCGCGAGCGTGCCATAGCGCATGGCGTACATCTGGGTCAGGCCGCAGGGCTCGAACCGCGAGGGCATCAGGAACATGTCGGCGCCCGCGATCAGGCGGTGGGCCAGCGTTTCGTCATAACCGAGGCGTGTCGCGATGCGACCGGGTGGCACGGGGAGTGTGCGCAGATGGTGCTCGAAGCCTGGGTCGCCGGCGCCGAGTATCGCGACCTGGATGCCGCGCTCGGCCAAGGCCCCAAGGATGGCGATCACCAGATCGACGCCCTTCTGCGCGGTCAGGCGCGTCACCATGGAGATGAGCGGCGCGCCGGAGTCCTCGTCGAGGCCGAGCTCGCGCTGGAGTGCAGTTTTGCATGCCGCTTTGCCCGAAAGGTCGTCGCCGTTGAACGAAGCCGGAATGTGCGGGTCCGTCGCAGGGTTCCACGCCCGCTCGTCGATGCCGTTGAGCACGCCGGAGAGATCGTGACCGCGCGCGGCGAGAAGCCCCTCCATGCCGTAGCCAAATTCGGGCGTACGGATCTCCTCGGCGTAGGTCGGGCTCACGGTGGTGATGTGATCACAGAACGCCAGTCCGGCCTTCAGCATCGAAACATGGCCGTGGAACTCGAGGCCTTCCATGCCGAAGGCGTGGCGCGGCAGCTCGAGCTCGGCGAGAACACCTGCCTCGAACAGGCCCTGGTAGCGCATGTTGTGGATGGTGAAGACGGAGCGCGTGTTGGGCGCGCCCGACATGCGCAAGTAGGCGGGAGCGAGGCCCGTCTGCCAATCGTTGGCGTGGAGCACGTCGGCGCGCCAGTCGAGCCCGGATGTGCCCGATGCGATCCGTGCCGCGGCGAGCGACAGTGCGGCGAAGCGGAGATGGTTGTCTGGCCAGTCGCTGCCGCCTGTTTCCGTGTAGGGGTTGCCGCGCCGCGCGAAGAGCGGGGGGCAATCCAGCAGCAGCAGCGGCAGTCCCGTGTCCGGCATACGCGCCGAGAAGAGTGTGGCGCCGTGACCGCCAAGAAGTGAGCCGAGTTCGGCGGCGCGTGCGACGTCGCGAGCCGAGTCCATCGCGTCGGGGTATGCGGGCAGGAGCAGGCGGGTCTCGATGCCGATATCGTTCAGCGCCACCGGCAATGCCGCCGCGACATCGGCGAGGCCACCTGTCTTGACCAGTGGATACGCCTCCGAAGCGGCGAACAGTATTCTCAACGGTCGGCTCCCTCGGGTGCTTGCTATCCATGCGATGCGACAATGTTCGGGGGCTGTCAATATGCTGGCCTGAGCGCACTTCGGTCATCGCGTGCACGCGATTGAGGCAGTTGCTGCCCATTGTACTGCGGCCGCTTGCCGCGCCCAGGCCTCTATGCTTCTGCGCAACAATCGAGATTGGCAGGTGCCGCGTTCCGGCCCGTCGATTGCATCGGCCATCGAAAGCGTGAGAACGCCCGGTGGCCGCTGCCTCGACTGAGTGCGGGCTCGGCGACGTGCCCACAACGAATAGGTTCAGTCGATGCCGCGCGTCGCTTCGGCGCTGCTTGAGGATGCGTGGGATTCGACCGGCGCGTTCGTGCGTGCGATTGCTTCGCACAGCAGGTGTGATGCCAAGGTCGACAGCGGGCGGCGTGCCGGCTTTCAACGAATGGGACCGCCTCGCTGCTCGCCACGGACGACGCTGGCAACGAGAGCGGGACCGCACGATACAGGAGGACTATCGAGGATGGTGAGAAACGCTTGCTATGCGCAATCTGGCGGCGTGACGGCGGTCATCAATGCATCGGCCGCGGGCGTCATCGAGGCGGCGCGTCGCAACAGCGACAGAATCGGCAAGGTCTTCGCGGGACGCAACGGAATCATCGGTGCGTTGACCGAAGATCTGATCGATACTTCCGTCGAGAGCGATGCTGCGATCGCGTCCCTGCGCCACACGCCGGCAGGGGCCTTCGGATCGTGCCGCTTCAAGCTCAAGGATCTCGAGGCGAGCAAGCGGGAATATGACCGCCTCATCGAGGTCTTCAAGGCCCACGACATCGGCTACTTCTTCTATAATGGCGGCGGCGACAGCGCCGACACCTGCTTCAAGGTCTCCCAGCTCTCCGAGCGGCTCGGCTATCCCGTCCAAGCGATCCATGTGCCGAAGACCGTCGATAATGACTTGCCGATCACAGACACATGTCCGGGCTTCGGCTCGGTGGCGAAGTACGTCGCTGTTTCGACGCGCGAGGGCTCGTTCGATCTGCGCTCCATGTCGCGGACATCGACGAAGGTTCTCGTCATCGAGGTGATGGGACGGCATGCCGGCTGGATCACCGCCGCAGGCGGGCTCGCGGCCGACGACGAGTATGACATTCCGATCGTCGTCGTGCTTCCCGAGATTGCGTTCGACGAACAGCGGTTTCTCGCCAAGGTGAAGGAGAAGGTGGATCGCTACGACTACTGCACGGTCGTCGTGTCGGAGGGCGCGCGCCATGCCGATGGTACGTTCCTGGCGGAGCAGGGCACGCGCGATGCGTTTGGCCACGCCCAGCTCGGTGGCGCCGGTCCCGCAGTCGCACAATTGATCCGCCGCGGGCTAGGCTACAAGATGCACTGGGCCGTCGCCGACTATCTGCAACGCGCGGCCCGCCATATCGCCTCGGCTACCGATGTCGCGCAAGCGTATGCGGTGGGCGCGGCGTCCGTCGAATATGCGCTCGCCGGCGAGAACTCGATCATGACGACGATCGTCAGGACGTCGTCCAAGCCCTATACGTGGGAGATCGGCAAGGCACCGCTGTCGCAGGTTGCCAATGTCGAGAAGCACATGCCGCGGGACTTCATCAGTGACGACGGGTTCTCCATCACTCAAGCGTGCCGCGAATATTTGGGGCCGCTGATTCAGGGCGAGGACTATCCGCCGTTCCGCAATGGCCTGCCACGCTACGTCATGTTGAAGAACGAGGCCGTACCCCGCCGGCTCCCGGCCTTCACGCTCTGAGCGAAGTTCGCACGAGATCGCCCGCGCGCTTCGGCCGAGAGATACGAAACGTTTCAACCGGTGCTCGGCCTCCCGCTATTGCGAGCCGCCGGCGCCCTGACGCTTCGACATGAATTCTTCGCGTGCCTTTCGGTCGGCCCAAGCCCTTGCGCGGGCCTCGTCCTCTGTCTCGACAGCCGGAGCGTTTGTGCCCGGTGCCGGTCGCGCTTCGGTGCTCGCCCGGGCCGCTTCCTCGTCACGCTTCTTTTGCTCGGCCGCGGCACGTGCTGCATCACGTTTCCGACGCTCGGTCTCGGCGAGCTCTCTCTCCTTGCGTGCGTTCTCCTCCTGCACGCGCGCCTGCTCGCGGGCGCTCTGCGCGCTCGTGTCGGTCTGCGTTGCACCGGGGCGAATCGACGTGCCCGGGCTAGGCTCCGGTCCGGTCACGGCAAGCTCGGGCGGTCGATTGGAGAGCCACGCCGCCGCCAGGGCGACGCCGCCAAAGACGAACAGTACGAGTCCGATCAACAGTGTCCGATGGCTGCCGGCTGATCGTTGCGGGGCTGCTACCGCACCGGGCTGCGTCGCGCGGCCGGATGGCATGCTGCGATCGCGCGTTGCGGGCGCGCTTGTCGGCTCGGGAGCGCGTGGTTCTGCAGCGGCAGGAGCCGGAGCGTCCGACGCGGGGCGGCGCGTGGTCTCCAAGGTCTGTTTCGGGAGCGAACGCGAATGCGATGGCGGCAGCGAAATCGGGCGCCAAGCCAGCATCGTGGTGGGATCGGCCGCGTTCGGGTTGGCGCGAGGCGTCGAAGGGGAGTTGGGCAATAGTCTGCGCCGCCATTCGTGGATCGACTGGGGGCGGTCCTTGGGCATCACGGCCAGGGCGTGGTCCAGCGCCTGGAGGAAATCCGGCCGGTATTCAGTCGCGATCGACAACTGTGTGGCCGGCACGCAGCGATCTTCCAGAGCGCGCATCGTCGACTCGGGCGGTGGCCGCCCGGCAAGTGAGCGATAGATCGTCGCTGCCATGCCGTAGATATCGGTCCAAGGGCCCTGGAGTTGACTGTCGGTCGAATAGGCTTCGTGGGGTGAATATCCCTTGGAAACGATGGCGGCGGTCTTGCTCGCGAATTCGCTGCTGCTGGCGAAGCGCGCGGCGCCGAAGTCCAGTAGCACGGGCTGCTGGTCGGACGCACGGATGTAGACATTGGCGGGTTTGATGTCTCGATGCAGGATGCCGGCGCCATGCACGACGTCGAGCGCGTCGAGCAGAGGCGGCAGCAGGTGGTCGAGCTCTGTCTGCGTCGGTGGGCGCGCGATTTGCTTGAGCCATGCCTCCATGTCCGATCCGTGGATGAATTCCAGGACCATGTAGGCCGTGTTGTTGGACCGGAAGACCCGAAATACGCGCACGACGCTCGGATGGCGGAATTTCGCGAGCGTCTGTGCCTCGCGAACGAAGCGCCGCAGCGCCCAGTTGAATTGGGCCTCTTGCGCTGAACTCTTGAACTCGACGCGCGTCGATCCGGGCACCCGGATCGCGAGTTCCGAAGGGAAGTACTCTTTGATCGCGACTTCGCGGCCGAGCGAGGAGTCGTGGGCGAGATAGGTGTTCGCAAAGCCGCCCGTGCCGAGCAGCCCGACGATTTTGAACTCGTCGAGCAGCAAGGTGTCCTTCGGCAGCGGCTCCTGATAGGCCATGGCGGGTTGGCTTCTCAAATCGTAGGTTGAGATTAAGGTCGCGCGACTGGGAACCGACTCATGGGTGATGGATCGATCGGTTCTTCATCGCACATGTTCGCAAAGCATCGCACCACGCGATCCGATGATCGCATCTTGTGATACCGAGGCAGTCACAAGTTTTCACCGCGTGTGCCTTGCTATGTAATGAACGATATTTCGAAATCCCCGGCGGTTCCTTCGGGAACAATAGGCCAACTTCCTCAACAGTAGATGTGGCTCGGCGCGATTTCGTCAGTCGCGCGGCTACCCAAGAGGGGTCGGCAAGGGGTATTACGACCGGCCCCCGGCTCGGGCACACGTCTCACCGCGCTAGAGTTCACGTCCTGCTGGAGTTCGCGTCGAATGCCCGGGCAGGCGAGGGACCACGCGCGGAGCCGAAACTCTCGGTGCAGAACCTGGAACCTATCGGTTCGGACCACCCACGAGGTCTGCGTGGCCAAGGGCAAAGAGCAACTGGTTGTCGATCGTGCCGCTCGGCCGCATGCCGTAGCGCTCCTGGAACTGTCGGATGGCTTCAACAGTCTTCGGGCCAACAATTCCATCCGGCGAGCCAGGGTTGGTATCGCGGGTGCGCAAGGCGCGCTGGACGACGCGAATAGCGTCGGGCGAAAGAGCCGGCGTGGCATTGGCATCCAAGTCGCGCAGGCTCTGCGCGCTTGCGGGTTGGATGAGCCCGGTCGAAGCCAGCGCGGTCACTCCGAACGCCAGGACCGTAGCCAACACACCATTTCTCATGACGACCTCATCGAAGGGCTGCGTGCGGCGGCGATCATTTGACCTCGATCGTGATCGGCGGCGAGGTGACGGGCGGGTCGTGCGGTACGTGGTCCGAGTCACCCAGCAGCAGTTGCAGGGTGTGCTTGCCGGGCGTCAGCGTCAGCGTGACCTCGGTCTGGCCGGAGCCGAAGTGGAGGTGGCGGAAGTCGCTGGGTATCGGCCGATCGACCGGCGGCAACGCGGTATCGATGATGAGATGGTGGTGTCCGGTGTTCGGCTTGTTGATACCGGCGGGGGCCACGCCCATCTCCGACAGACCAAAGTGCACCGTGAAGGTGCGCGAAACCACGGCGCCGTCCTTCAGGCCGATGAAGTAGACCTCGGAGTTCTTCGCTGAAGGGGACCGCGGCTTCGGCTGGGCAACGACCACGCGAATCCGTTCCGAGAACAGCGGTGGGTTGTGCGGGATGTGGTCCTTGTCGGCGAACAACAGTTGCAGGGTGTGTTCGCCGGGCTCCAGCCGAACCGACGCTTCCGTCTGTCCCGAACCAAAGTGAAGGTGGTTGAAATCGCTCGGGATCGGCTTGTCCAGTTCCGGTAGGTCGGTGTCGATCAGAAGATGGTGGTGGCCCGAGTTGGGCCGGTCGGACTTCGCCGGAGCGACGCCCATGCCCTTCAAGCCAAAATGCACCTTGAATTCGGGCGCAACGACATCGCCGTCTTTCAGCTGCGTGAAGTAGATCCGCGCATCTTTGGGCGAGGCAGTGGGGCCGCCGGGCGGCACGACCGTGACATGCAACACGGGCGACATGACGGGCGGCGTATGGGGTATGTGGTCCTTGTCGCCCAGAAGCAACTGAAGCGTGTGCGGGCCCGGGGTCAACTTGATCTCGGCCGTCGTCTGTCCCGAGCCGAAATGAAGGTGATTGAAGTCGGCTGGTATGGGCCTGTTCAAAGGGGGCAGCGGAGTATCGATCAGGACATGGTGATGGCCGGAGTGAGGGAGGTCCGAGTGGGCGGGCGCAACCCCCATCTTTTTGAGGCCGAAGTTGAGCTTCACCGTTTCGGGTACGATTGCGCCGTTCTCGATGTCGATGAAGTACACCTCGGCACCGGGTGGCGACGGTGTGAGGCCGTCGTCGGCGCGGGCTTGGCCGCAGAGGGCGATGGACGTGAAGACCGCAAGGAGCACCGGCAGAGAGCCAACCGAGAAACCGCGTGATGCTCGACAAACCCACATAGCCAACACTCTCCCGGCAAATCGCACGCACCACCCGCCGTATGACAGTGTGCGCGTGATGGCGTGCACATCTTTCCCGAGGCAGGCCGCGAAACCGCTTCGCGCCCGCGCGCACGGTGTAGCCCGTGTGCATGAAGTGGCCCGTATGCATGAAGGGGAATGCGTGGGGCTCACTCGACTTAACAATATTTGTAATTTAGACTACTGCCGGCGTTGAGAGGCGTCAATCATCAAGTTGTTCGTCGAAATATCCAGCCTAGCGCTGTGTCAAGGCCCAGAGAAAAAGATTTAGGAGCTTGGCGCGCCGACCGGACACATGTTTCCAGCACCTGTTTCCAACACCGGGGAGAGCAAATATTGCGCATCGTGTCTGCTACTGCAGCATTGGCTGGTCTGCTGTTCGTGACGATCCTCTGCGGCGGCGCGCCTCAAGTCGCTGCGGAAACAGCTAAGTTTGCATTGCTGATCGGTAATTCGTCGTATCCGAACGCCCCGCTCAAAACACCTGTGAACGACGCCAAGCTGCTCGCAGAGACGCTGCGTAAGCAGAATTTCAAAGTCGATATCAAGACAAATCTCCGCAAAAGCGAAATGCGGGCCGCGGTCCGTGAATTTGCCGATGGCATAGAAGCGGGAAGTATCGCGTTTGTTTTCTTCAGCGGATATGGATTGAGCTCGGTCGGTGAAACTTTCATGGTTCCGGTCGATGCGCAGATCGGCAGTGAAAAGGACCTTTGGGGAGAAAGCATAAGCCTGAAGACGGTTCTGAATTGGCTGGAGAAGAAGCGCACTCTTGCAACCGTTGTCGTGATCGACGGCGCACGCCGCTTCCCCGACGAGAGCCGTTTCCGCTCTTCGAACGCGGGTCTGGTCCCAGACATCGGTGCCGTGAATACCTTGACGATCTATTCGGCCTCTCCCGGACAGATCATCGAGAGCGGCAAATCAGACGAGAGCGTTTTCGGCCGGCAACTCGCGGAGCAGCTGGGCAACACGGAGAACAGTGCGACGGAAGCGTTCAATCGGGTTCGCTTGGGCGTCGCCCGAGAAACCAACGGCGCGCAAATTCCTCTCGTGACGTCGACGCTGGCTCAAGAGATCCACTTCGCGACTTCGAAGAGCCGCAGCACAGAGGATGGCCGCGAGCAGAAAAATGCGGGAGAGACGGTCGAGCCATCGAGTCGCGCTGCTGAGCGTTCGAACGAGCGTTCCGGGGCGAGTGCTGGCCCTTCCGACGGGGCGAAGTCCGGAAAAGGGATGCGTGATTGCCCCGATTGCCCCGATTTGGTGGTCGTTCCGGCGGGCAGCTTTTCGATGGGCTCGAACCAACCGTATCAACGGCCATCGCATACAGTCAGTTTTGCCCGCCCGTTTGCGATCGGCCGCTACGAGGTGACCTTCGAAGAATGGGATGTCTGCGTCGCGGATGGCGCCTGCGAGCGACCGAGCGACCTGGGGTGGGGACGTGGGCGCATTCCGGTCGTCAACGTGAGCTGGGCGGACGCTCAGAAGTACGTGGCTTGGCTCTCGAAGAAGACGCGGCAGACCTATCGGTTGCCGTCGGAAGCGGAATGGGAATACGCGGCACGAGGCGGGGGCGCGGACACGGCGTTCTGGTGGGGCGCTGTGGTCGGCGTCAACAATGCCAATTGCCGGGGCTGTAGCGCTGGTGCGTCGGATCGGGCGCGGCCGGTCGGATCGTTCGCGGCAAATCGTTACGGTCTTTTCGATACGGCGGGTAACGTTGCCGAATGGGTAGAGGATTGCTGGAACGACAGCTATCGAAACGCACCCGGCGATGGCACCGCTTGGCGCGAGGGCGATTGCAATCTGCGTGTCCTGCGAGGAGGCTCGTTCGACAGTGGCGCGGCGCAGGTGCAGTCGAGCGCGCGATTCCGCTACGATGCGTACGTGCCGTACTCCGCCAACGGATTCCGCGTGGTGCGCGAGTTGAAATAGGCTCGTTGTCCGGCAAACTGGTTCGATTTCGACGTCATCTCAAGACACCTGAATTGGGCGGGGCGCCCGGCGAACCGAAGGTCGATCGCCATTCGGCGCCGCATGCGTCGATGCACGTGTTTGAGTGGGCTTGCCCGCCGGAACATCATCGCACAGCACTTCGCCGCTGCGTTGTCGTAGGACACAAATTGCCCTTCCCCTCATCGCCGCGCCAGGGATCGCGATTGAATATCGCCGCCATTGGCCAGCTTCTGTGCTCGTCAGAGTGGGGGCGGAACGGATGCCGACTGCAAGATCGTCGCGGGTGCGGGAGCACAATAGCCGAGTGATGAGTGCGTCGTGACCTCGCTGCATTGACGGCGCCATCCCTTGTTGAGGACCTGCGCCTCATGGAGCGTCGAAAACTGACCTCCGGACGCCAAACGCAAGCTTGACCTCGGATCGAGGCGGCAGGGCGATGCCGTGCCGGCTCCGCTCGCCAGCCGCGCATGCTGTCCACGTTGAAACCCGCCACCGCAACGGGAATAAAAATTTCTTGCACATGGCAAAAATGCTGTACTTTGGCTGTTTCAGATGTATTAATGATTATCCTTACTTACAGGTAATGGTTAATACGTACGCACAAGGAGTAATAGCGATGAAGTAAGTGTGTCCTGCAATCGTGCTCAGCATCGTTATCGGCCTTGGCAATGGTATTCGCCGTGACGGTGGGCGCCAGAGCGGCGCCGATAGTTTTCCGTCCGTCGATGGCCGTCGATGGCCAAATCCGCCGCTGCTGTAACCTGCGCGGCTGTACGATAGCCCCAGTCAGTGTTGACCGAATGGTTGCGGTCAATCTTGGGGGCGACCTTAACGATCAAACTAATTTTTCAGGAATCTTATACCCGGCGAAACAACAGCCGGGCTGGCCGAACTGCGTCCTAACCCTAAAATAGTGGAGGAAGATCAATGCGTAAATCTCTGACGACAGCAGCAAGCTTTGCATTGGTTCTTGCAGTGACTTCGAGCGCGGCAACGGCGGCGCCGGCCCTCAATCGTTGTTGGGGTGAAATCCGTAGCCAGCTCAATCAACTGGAAACACCCGAGGGGACCAACGGCGGCGCAGGCGGACAGCATTCCCGTTCCACGACAGCCGCAAACATCAACGGCGGATTTGCTTCTGACGACAACGGCTTCGGTATTACGTTCAACGTGAAAGAAGACGGTGGCAACGCCGGCCGCACAGGCGTCGGCAATGTCAGCGTCGGGGCGCCTCATTTCGGTGTTCACGGAAACGCCGCCAACGGACAGCACGCCGTGAACAACTCGAATGACCCCGACAGCGGGCTCGGTTTCGCGAATATTCTCGATCCCGTTTCCGGACAGTTTCTTGCGCCAGGGGAAACGAACGGGAATCTGCAGTGCTCGCTTACCGACGAAACGCCGTGATGTCGATGCGCGCGGGATGACTGATCCATCCTGAGACGAGGATGTCGGCTAACGTTGTTAGCCACTTGAGCCTGGAGGATTCGGCGCCCCTACATCAGGGGGTGCCGATTCTGGCCCGGCCAAACACTACAGCATTCAAAGTGTCCTAGGACTTTGGTGCGGCGGACATCGACCCAACCGTTTCCACGATCGTGGCTCGGGGCGTCAAATACTGTGCATCGCGCACTCATCTCGAACGTGAGTTAGCTGAGTACCTTGGCCAAGAAGCACAAAGCAACGCGCTGCAATTTTCCCGTGGTTGGGCTGAAATACAGCGTCGCCAAGGCGAAGCCGGCACAGTCAATCCGTCATAGAGCCGTGGTCGGGTTCATCCTTGCTCATCGTGAACGAGAGAACGTAGCCCCTTATGTCACGAGGGCTCGCGCCGAGCCGGAAAACTTGGAACACACTCTGCGCCAGCCGCCGCGGTTCTCCCGAGCTGCTGGCACACGAACGATATGCGGGAGAAATCCATGACCGATGCCGCACGAGCTCTCTGGCTGGCAGTGGGCAGGTCTGCCCATGCAATGGTTGCCCATCTGAGACAGTGGCGAGCGAAGCAAGCGCCTCGCTTGCGGTCCTCGAAAGGCGCAGCGAAGGTTTTCGCCTTCGCCGTGCCAGTTGCCGCGTTTTTCGCCTTCGCGAATTTGGGTCAGAACCACGCCGCGCCGCATCGCTATCTCACCGCGCCCGTTGATGTCGGAAGTATCCGCACGACGCTGGCCGCGACCGGTTCGATTCAGGCGGTGGTCACGGCGCGCGTCGGTTCACAGTTGTCGGGCCAGATCGAGGATGTGCTCGTGGACTTCAACGACTCGGTCAAGAAGGGTCAGACCATGGCCCGCCTCGACTCGAGAAATCTCAAGGCCAAGGTCCGGGCGGCTGAAGCCGCGCTGCAAGTCGCCAAGGCAAAGGTCACAATCACGCGCGCTGCTCTGACCAAAATGGAGGCGGAGCTGGCTCGTTCTGAAAGTGGTGTCGACTACGCCCACGCACGCGTGAAGGGCGCGCGGGCCAAAGCCGAAAACGCCAAGCTCACGTTCGAGCGCAAGAGCGCGCTCGTTGCAAAGGGCGTGGTCGGGCAGGCGCAGCTCGGCGATATTGAAGTCTTCAGCAGTACGAGCGAGGCGGATCTTCTCGCCGCCGAGGCCGAGTTGGAAGCAGCCGAAGGTGCGATCAGGTCAACCAACGCAAGCCGAGAAATGGCCGCTGCCGATCTGGCGCTCGCCGAGGCGGCTGTCAAACAAGCGGCTGCCGCGCTCGAACAAGCTGAAACAGACCTCAGCCACACCGAGATTCGTGCCACCATCGACGGCACGGTGATCGGCCGAGACATCGAGATAGGCCAAACCGTCGCCGCGACCCTCGAGGCGCCGACGCTGTTCCTTATCGCGCAGGATCTGCGGCAGCTCGAAGTCTATGCCAGAATTGACGAGGCCGACATCGGGCACATCGCGGTCGGACAGCGTGCCACGTTCACGGTCGATGCCTTCCCCGGCCGCACTTTCACGGCAAGTGTAGCTCAGCTCCGCAAGGCCCCGTCCGTTGTGCAGAACGTCGTCACCTATACCGTCGTTCTCGCGACCGAGAACCCGGATCTCAAATTACTGCCTGGTATGACCGCAGTCTTGCAGATCGTGGTCGACGAAGCCGCGAATGTGGCCAGGATTCCCAACGCCGCGCTCCGCTACCAACCGCCCAAGGAGTTCGCTTCGAACGCCGATCGTGTCTTGCGGGACGATGCAAAGAGCCGCGGCGCAGGGCCGAGTTCGGTCGTCTGGGTCCTGAGCGAGGGCGGCGAACCGAAGCCGGTTGCCGTCAGGACAGGATTGAGCGATGCAGTCTCGACGGAAGTCACGGCCGGCATGCTTGCGGCGGGACGGCAAGTCATTGTCGCGACCATGCCCGGCTCCTCCGGATCGACGTTTTTCGGACTCCGCTGGGGGCTCTGAGAATGCCCCATCCACTCATCCGCACCGTCAATCTCTGCAAGTCCCACCAGATGGGCGAGAGCAAGGTGCATGCCTTGCGCGATCTCTCGATTGAAATCGGACTGGGCGAGTTCGTCGCCATCATGGGCCCTTCGGGCTCCGGCAAGTCGACAATCATGAACTTGCTCGGCTTGCTCGATGCCCCCAGTCAAGGTCACTACTACTTCGAAGGGAGCGATGTCGCAGGGCTCGGTCATGAGGAGTGCGCGCGGTTGCGAAGCCGCAGGATCGGCTTTGTGTTTCAGAACTTCAGCCTGCTCGGCCGCAACACCGCACTCGAAAACGTCGAACTTCCTCTCGTCTATGCCGGTATCGCAAGGGCCGAGCGCTTGCAGCGCGCGTCGCGTGCGCTCGAGAGAGTTGGTCTCGCGGCTCGACAGCATCACTGGCCGAGGCAACTCTCGGGCGGCGAACAACAGCGCGTCGCGATTGCGCGCGCTCTGGCCAACGACCCCGCGCTGATCCTTGCTGACGAGCCGACGGGAGCGCTCGACAGTACGACCGGCCGCGGCATCCTCGGCGCACTCCGGGAACTCAACGACGACGGCCGCACCGTCATTGTTGTCACACACGATTCAAACGTTGCGCGATATGCCAAGCGGGTGATCAACATTCAGGACGGACGCGCGATTTCCGATGCGCCAACTCCCGATCTGGCGGACGAAGCCGGCGCGCCCTCTGAGTGGCAGGCCGGGAACGCGGACCGCGCCACCGAAGACGTGGTAGCTGCGGCATGAACGCCTTTGAAAACCTGCGTATCGCGATACGTGCGGTAAGAGCGAACGTTCTCAGAAGCGGCCTCACGATACTCGGCATCGTGATCGGCGTTGCCGCAGTCATTGCAATGACCGCGATAGGCTCTGGCGCGCAGAAGAATGTGAGCGATCGCATCAGATCGCTCGGCACGAACGTACTACTCGTGCAGCCGGGATCGAAGACGGATAGTGGCGTTCGTCTCGGCGTCGGCGCCGGCCACACGCTCACCGAAGACGACGCGGAGTCGATTGCAAAGAACATTGCTGAGGTTGTGGTTGCAGCACCCACACTTACCGGCCGCGCGCAAGTGCTGTACGGCGGGCAAAATTGGGCGACTTTGATCGGCGGCGTCACGCCCGACTATCTCATCGCGCGCGATTGGGAAGTCGAGCGAGGCCGTGTCTTCACTCAAGACGAAGTGACGATGGCGGCTAAAACGGTCGTGCTCGGCGTGAGCGTCGTCAGAAAATTGTTCGCCGACAGTGATCCCATCGGCACCACCGTACGAATATCGAATGTACCGTTCACCGTTATCGGCGTGTTGGCGAAAAAGGGCCAAGCAGCGGCCTCAGGTCGCGATCAGGACGATGTCGCATTCGTACCGATCTCGTCGGCCAAGCTTCGGGTGCTAGGCGGGCGGATATCGATCAGCCGACGCGCCGTCGATCTTATCATGGTGAAAGCTGCGTCTGAGCAGGCGCTGCCGGAAGTGAAGCGCAAGATCGGCCTGTTATTGCGCCAACGCCACCGGCGAGCGGTGGATGCAGAAGACGATTTCCAGATCACGGAACCCTCGGCAATGATGGAAGCGCAGGCGGCGGCGGGACGGACGTTGACGCTGCTCCTCGGCTCGATCGCGTCGGTATCGCTGGTCGTGGGAGGAATCGGGATTATGAACATCATGCTCGTCTCGGTAACTGAGCGCACGCGCGAGATCGGTCTGCGCCAAGCGTTGGGCGCGCGGCGCCGCGACATCCGCAATCAGTTCCTGATCGAGGCGATGCTGCTGTGTCTCCTTGGAGGATTGGCAGGCGTCTTGGTTGGCGCGGGCGCCGCGATATCGATCGCGGAGGTCGCCGGATGGCCAGTCTACGTCAGCCCCGGAGCGATCACTCTCGGCTTTACCTTCTCGGCCGCAATCGGCCTCTTCTTCGGGCTCTACCCGGCCAGCAAGGCATCGCGGCTCAATCTCATCGACGCGCTACGCTACGAGTGAGTTTCGCGTCAACCATCGCTGGCCGACCTTTTGCCGTCCGCCCGCAGCTACGGCGACGGGTACAACGCATCCGCCTAGACCATCAACGGGCCTCTACAAGGCGGGAGGTGGTCTGGCGCAAGAGCCCTTGGCGCTCGTTCGAGGCCGTCGAACTGGTACCCTCGAATGGTTCGTTAGGTTCAACAACCGCAGCCTCCTGCAGCCGACCTAAATTGTACCCCCAGCCGGGGCAGACGGCTCCGGCGATGCAACTTGGAGGAGCCTGCTAAACTCGCCGCCTGACTCGAACCAAACAACCGCCATCGAGTCTGGGGACGGGCGGAAGAGCTGATCCGCGACCTCCAGTCGAAGGTTTATCCCGACAAGGAACTCCGCTTCGTTACGCTCGGTCTCGTCAGGAACGGTGCTTGAGGCGCCAGCTGTCGTTGCCGGTCTCGACGATGCCGCAGTGATGGATGTGTCGGTCGAGCAGGGCCGTCGTCATCTTGGCGTCGCCGAACACCTGCGGCCACTCGGCGAAGGCGAGGTTGGTCGTGACGATGATCGAGTTACGCTCCTGGAGGCGGCTGATCAGGTGGAACAGCAACTGACCGCCGGACTGGGCGAACGGCGGTTTGCCGAGTTCGTCGAGGACGAGCAGGTCAACACGAGCGATGCCGTCGGCGATGCGTCCGCCGCGCCCCAGCTTCATCTCGGCTTCGAGTTTGTTGACGAGGTCGACGGTGTTGCAGAAGCGCGCTTTGCGCCCGGCCCGGACACGCTGCGTGCGATGCCGATGGCGATGTGGATCTTGCCCGTGCCGGTGCCCGCCGATGAGGACCACGTTCCTTTGCTCGTCGAGGACGCACCGGTGGAGAGCTGCTCGATGAGCGCTGCGTTGATCGGCGTGCCGGCGAGGTCGAGGTCGGGCAGTTCCTTCGCCTACGGCACTGCCGGTAGGCGGACGCAAGTCGCAGCACACCCCGAGACCATTCCGACCAACACGAACGACATCGAAGCTTACGACAAGTGGAACCACAGTCTCGACGGAATCTGGAATGCAGATCGTTCAACGTGGTGCGCAACGGCTTTGGTGCAGGCCATTGGCATGCCGCAACTTCCCATGAACAAAATTCGGTTGCGCCTCATCGGCTGATGTAAGTCTTCCACTGACCTTCTGTAACGTCCCGTCGCTTTCCCTTCGTCGCCGAATCTTCGACAATCACGTTGAAGTCGGGACCGGAACGTGTCTCCGGCCCGGCGGCGAAATCGGTGACCACCAATGTCGTTCCGGTCCGCAACCTGCTCGCCACCTCGATGGCTCCCGCTTTGTCGACAACTTCGATCCGACCAAGAGTTTCGTCGTTCCAGCGGTCCAGAGACTGACCGTTTCGTGGCTTGCCCGCAAAACCGAATGCTGCCCACTTGATCGAGCTGCCGTCGGGGCTAGGTCCCAGTAGGCTGTAGAGGTGATTTCCCAATGGCCGCGTGGGATCTTTGATCACGATCGACGTCTCGAATTGGATCTTTCCGTTGGTCATCACATAAGCCTTGCGATCGGCGCTGGAGACGAGGATCGTCGACATGTCCTGGTTCTCCGGAAGCGTCGCGCCCTTCGCCTTCGCAACTGCCGCTTGTGCCGCCTCGGTTGCATCATGCGATAGGATCAGTCCAGGATTGACTAGGTCGCTGTGACGAGTCTTCTGGTCGGCGATGATGACCGGCGTGCCGAGGTGGGTCACCGAATAAAGATGCCTGGAGAATTCCATAGGCAGGCGGATACATCCCATTGACGCTGGGTAACCCGGCAGATTCCCCGCGTGGATTGCAATGCCTTGCCACGTGAGACGCTGCATGTTTGGCATCGGGGCATTGTTATAGGTGCTGGAGAAATGCCGCTCTCGCTTTTGCAGGATCGTGAATACGCCAGTAGGCGTTCGCTTTCCCTTCTTTCCAGTCGAGCTGCTGGACACGCCGATCGCAACTCCATTGCGATAGACGTGCGTCAGTTGCTCCGCAAGCGATACGACAATTACGACCGGACCTTCAGGCGAGAGTTCGGGGCGCCAGATATACTCACCAGGCCGCAGAGACCGGATGGCGGGAGCCGGCTTGTTGATGGAAGCATTGTTCCGAGAGGCAGCAGCCGCATTTTGTTCGCAGGCCAGAATG
This sequence comes from Hyphomicrobiaceae bacterium, assembly GCA_016793635.1. GTDB lineage: Bacteria > Pseudomonadota > Alphaproteobacteria > Rhizobiales > Hyphomicrobiaceae > JAEUMD01. Next base: position 11,796 of record JAEUMD010000018.1, on the reverse strand, counting down.
ATGCTGACGATGAGCAACAAACTTGCTGCTATTCGGGTTGGATCGGGAATTGAAAGGCGGGACTGGAACATCTGCTGGCAGCTCTTGTGGGGTGAATCATCGCGTGCAGGGCAATAGTCTCGCCGACCGCTATTGAGGTTGACCTGAGACCAGTCTCTCATCCCCTTAGAGGGAGAGCCCTGGGTTGATGTTGTGCCCGTTGCCGGTCGTCGCGGCAAGGGCGAGGGTCAGCCGAAAATCCTCCGGTGTGCGGTTGGCGAGCGCCGAATGGGGGTGCTCGCGGTTGTAGTCGTCACGCCACTCGCCCAGCAGACGTCGTGCCTCGGCGAGTGACGAGAACAGCGTCTCGTTGAGCAGCTCGTCGACGATCGCCAGTATCCGGAAACGCCGCCCGTCGCTGAAGCTGTCGGAGACGAAATCGCGGGTCGCAACTCAATCCAAATCACACTTGGGCGGCGCATTTTGTGCCGTTGAATGTAGTGAGGATCGGGTGGCTGCGGGAGCGGTCACCTGGGCTCTTGAGGGCTCGGCATTTAGGCGATGCTCGTCATGACCCATTTCACCCCTACGCCGAGTGATCTGAGACCGTTCCTGGCTCGTCTCGTCGGTCGCTGAGCGGGAGGTATCTGACCAAACCGACCGTTGACAATTTACGGCACCACAGGTGCAGTGCTCTCCGAGGTACAGGGCGAAAGCGTTCAGATTTCATGTGGCTCTGTGGGCATCGCTGGAACCGCGGCGACTTCTCATAGTGCCGATTTGGCCAAGCGGTGTCGCGGCGCCGCCCTATGATCTGACGGGGTGAAAAATGCTGCGTTTTCTAATTGGCATCGCTTTGGGCGCAGCGCTTTCGTTCGGCTACGTGAAATGGGGCGGTGCTATATTCGACGTGATCGGCCTTCCGGACAGGCTGCGGGGGAATCTCGTGTCCAGCGCATCGGAGGGGGCTCTCTACGAGCTGCAGCAAGATGCGGCCACGCGCCGACGGGCCTTGGAGGTCTTCTTCGACAATCAGGCGGAACTGGCGGCTCGCATCGACGCCGAGGCTGGCCATCCTTTCCTGTCGGCCCTGCACTTGCGGCGCGCGGCACGCGAAGCCGCGCAACTGCACGCGCAGTGGCAGGCTTTCGATGTCGTCCTGGAGAAGCCAGCATTACGCCAGGCACTGGAGCGAAAGCATGCGACGACGGATACGCTCGCGCTGAAGCGCCAGATGCTTGTCGAGGCGATAGCCAAGCAGCCGTTTCTTAGCGACTGGATTGCGCGGCAGCATCCTGGCACCGCCAACGAGGGATTGCTCGAGCTGTTGGCGCAGATCGCGCACCGCCGTGATCGACCATAGACCGACCCATCCGGAGCAGAATCTGCGGGGGATGAAAGACTGCCGACTGAAGCTGCATCACATTCGCTTCGAGGGCGAATGACAAAGGTGCTGGCGGCACGGAAAGGGACATATAAGCCTCCGGCCAGACACGGTTCCTCATGCGGATCGGGCGGTGGCGCGCCCCGATCGTCACGCGCCCCCGTTGCGCGTGACGTGAATCGGCGGCGCCACTTTTGATGGCGATGCGATTCAGACCGCGACACGTAAGGGTCGCGGTTATCGCATCGCAGCACGTCGAGCACGTAGTCCTCAGTGTAGGTGTTCCAGTCGTTGACGCCGTTGGCGAAGGTCGCCTGCTGCACGAGCCGCGACTGGGGCTGATAGGCGATGCCCGTCAGCACGTTCGACCACGCGTCGGAGGAGACGGCGCGCGTCGCCACCGACGTGATGCGGCCGGAGGTATCGCGCGTGTACGACACCTGGCGGCCGGACGGGTAGGTGATCTGCGTCAGGTTGTCGGCCGCGTCGTAGGCGTAGAGCACGTTGCGCGCTGCCCCGGCGATGGTGCGCGCTTCCTGGGTGACGTTGCCGCGCGCGTCGTAGGTCCAGGCGATGGACCCGCCCTCGTGCGTCATCGCGGTGAGGCGGCCCTTGCCGTAGTTGCCCGAGGCGATCGAGTCGTAGGCGTAGGTTACGTTCTCGGTCGTGGCGGCGGGATAGCTGCGCGTCAGCATGCGGCCGGCGGCGTCGTAGGTCATGTTGGTGACGACGCCGCGCGCGTCGGTGGTCTCGGTGACGAGCCCGCGCGCATCGCGGACGTGATCGGTGACGCCGCTGTCCGGGCTCGACTGGCGGATGATCTCGCCGAAGCCGTTGCGGACGTAGGTCGTCTCGAGGTTGCGCGGGCTACGACTCAGAAATTTCAAACTCAAAAATGCCGGGGGCCTCCAGCGTCAATGCCCACGAAGCTGAGCGGTAGAGGCTCCAGAGACTGTAACCAGAAGGGCCCAGCGGCAGAACCTCATACTTGACGGAGCTCCCGAGCTGAATTGAAATAATTCCATCAGGAGTTATGGTGAATTCGGAAACCTGCAGGCCGACGCCCTCGATTATGGCCTCGTCGATTTGTTGCGCATCACTCGCATTCGAAGCGCTTTTGCATCCGCTTAAATTCCAGTCGGCGAGCTTAATCAAAAGCTCCCAGTCTCCGCTCGGTCTTGGAACCTTCCGTCCCGCCCAACTTGGCGCTTCGGAGAGTTTCCCAAATTTCAACATCAGCATGCTCCCGTGCGTTCTTGCGGCGTAAACCAACGGGAGAGACTGAATCTCATTCGCAACGATATATAGAAGCGCCCTTACGGCCTCTGGACATCTGGCGGCATCAAAAGAAGCACTTGATATCGAGTCCATCTTCGATGCCTCTATTGTTCAAGAAGCCACCGAAGTGCTTCCTGTAGCAATTCTTGATATCCATCAAATCCTTCTCCAGTTATATGGTCGTGCCACTCACGTTCAAGCTGTCTTGTCACCTCGCGGTTCTGGCGTCGAGCAGCCTCTGCAAGAGCATCCGCCGCTTGCTTGTTTGCTGTCTGATTTGGAGCCTTTCTTGAGCCCCCATGCTCATCTTTCCAGAACTCCTTGAGTTTCCGCTTGCAATAGTTGATGACAACGGTACGGCACTTTGGATTGGTGGCGCAGCGGGCGGCTGGCGTTAAGAGCCACCAATACCGGCCTTCGGGATCCACAGACCGATAAGGTGTACCGCCGGCATACCCATACACACTCGGCCCATCGACAAACCCCAGCGGGTTGGGCTGGGTGTAGCGGCCGATGGTGGGATCGTAATGCCGGTGCCAGTTGTAGTGCAACCCGGAGTTTATATCATCGGCGCCACCAATTCACGTCGAGCGATCCTTCTTCGCGAAACGTAAATCGCCGGCGCCAAGCAAGAACTGACGCCCTGCGTCACCTGCGTGGCGCGGTTCGAGGTTGCGGCGTGGCCGAGCACCGAGATCGACCTGCTTCACCGTTGCGGCGGATTCGCGGAATTCACCAGCGCGGGCCGTCCGCCCAATCGCCGCAGCACTCGTGGATGACGTGGTGGTTGAACACTGGGCAACGGGCAAAAAAAGCAAAAGCAAATGGAAGTGGCGGATGGGGTGGGATTCGAACCCACGGTGGGCGTGAACCCACGGCGGTTTTCAAGACCGCTGCCTTAAACCACTCGGCCACCTCTCCGGTGCCGCCTTCCTGCCAAAGCTCGGGCCCGGAGACAAGCGGAACCAGCGGCAATGCTTGTCGCCGCGCGCCGATTGGCCTAAAGGCGGCGCTTTCCGGAAGCCAGAGCCGCGATGACCGCAACCTCCGCCCCCTCGCCCGCGCCGAAAATCTCGTTCGTCTCGCTCGGTTGCCCGAAGGCGCTGGTCGATTCCGAGCGCATCATCACGCGGCTGAGGGCCGAGGGCTATGAGCTCGCGCGCAACCACCAGGGCGCGGACCTCGTTCTGGTCAACACATGCGGCTTCCTCGACAGCGCCAAGGCCGAGAGTCTCGCCGCCATCGGCGACGCGCTGAAGGAGAACGGCCGCGTCATCGTCACCGGCTGCATGGGCGCCGAGCCCGAGCAGATTCGCGCGGCCCACCCCGCCGTGCTGGCGATTACCGGCCCGCAGCAATATGAGAGCGTGCTCGCCGCCGTCCACGAAGCCGCGCCCCCGCAGCACCAGCCCTATCTCGACCTCGTGCCGCCGCAGGGCATCAAGCTGACGCCGCGCCACTACGCCTATCTGAAGATTTCCGAGGGCTGCAACAACCGCTGCACCTTCTGCATCATCCCAAAGCTCAGGGGCGATCTCGTCTCCCGCCCGCTCGCCGAGGTGATGCGCGAGGCCGAGAAGCTGGTCGCCGCCGGCGTCAAGGAGATCATGGTCATCAGCCAGGACACCTCGGCCTATGGCGTCGACGTGAAATACGCCGAGAGCCAGTGGCGCGACCGGACCTGGCGCACGAAGTTCCTCGACCTGGCGCAGGCCATGGGCGAGCTCGGCGTCTGGGTGCGGATGCAGTACGTCTACCCCTATCCGCATGTCGACGAGGTCATCCCGCTGATGGCCGAGGGCAAGATCCTTCCCTACATCGACATTCCCTTCCAGCACGCTCACCCCGACGTGCTCCGGCGCATGAAGCGCCCGGCGCATCAGGAGAAGACCGCCGACCGCATCCGGTCGTGGCGTGAGGTCTGCCCGGACCTGACCATCCGCTCGACCTTCATCACCGGCTTTCCCGGCGAGACCGAGGACGAGTTCTCCTTCCTGCTGGACTGGCTCGACGAGGTGCAGCTCGACCGCGTCGGCTGCTTCAAATACGAGCCCGTCGCGGGCGCCACCTCCAACGGGCTGGAAGGCCATGTGCCGCCCGATGTCATGGACAAGCGCTGGCACCGCTTCATGAAGAAGCAGGCGGAGATTTCCGCCCGCCGCCTGAAGAAGAAGGTCGGCACCCGCCAGCAGGTGATCGTCGACGAGGTCGGCCCGACGGTGGTCAAGGCCCGCTCAAAGGGTGATGCGCCCGAGATCGACGGCTCGGTCTTCATCCACACCAAGCGCAAGCTCGCCGTCGGCGAACTGGTGACGGTGAAGATCGACCGCTCGACCGAATACGACCTGCACGCGGCGCTCTGACCGGTCGCTTGCGCCCGCGTCGCGCGTACGGCGCGGTTGCCTTGAATTAACCCTCATCTGCCATTGTGTGCGGGAATGCCGCCTTCTGGTGCGGTGCGTGGGACACAGGTGATGCACCGCAGCAACAGCTGCTGGCGGATTACCCTGGTCTCACGACTTCGTCATGTTTGCGGCCCTGCGCGGGTGCTAACGACCCGACCCTTGGTTCATGACCGCGCCCGGAACCGAACCGGCGTGGGCAAGTTTGAGGCTGATGATGACCGTTGATCGCCGTTTCTTCGTGCTCGGAGCACCGTTTATCCTGGGCGCGTGCACCACGCGCCGGGAGGAGCTGGCGGTGCGCACTCCGCAGTCCGATCCCTACTATCTCGCGATGTATGGCGAGGTGACCGGCGAGCCCTATCCGATCCCGGCCATCGACCTGTCGCAGGTGGACGAGCGCTGGTGGCGCCGCGAGGTTCCCTATCGTGGCCGTGAATATCCGGGCACGATCGTCGTCGACCCGACCGCCCGCTACGCCTATCTCGTCATGGAAGGCGGCCGCGCCATGCGTTACGGCGTCGGCGTCGGCAAGGAAGAGGGCTTCAACCTGACCGGCATCGCCTCGATCGGCCGCAAGGCCGCCTGGCCGCGCTGGACCCCGACCACCGACATGATCCGCCGCGAGCCGGAGCGCTACGGTCCCTATGCCGGCGGCCTGCCCGGCGGCCCGGAGAACCCGCTCGGGCCCCGCGCCCTCTACCTCTACCGCGGCAACCGCGACACGCTCTACCGCCTGCACGGCACCACCGAGCCGTGGACCATCGGCACGCAGGTCTCGTCGGGCTGCATCCGCTTCCTGAACCAGGACATCATCGATCTCTACGGCCGCGTCCCGACCGGCGCGACCGCCATCGTCCTGCCGCCGGGCTCCACCGTCACCAGCTGACGCCTGAGCGCGCTCATTCGCGGAAACTCCGGAAGGGTCGGCCTCGTGCCGGCCCTTCTGCATTGAGGGCGCGGCCTTCCGGACAGCCACCTCCGAACCGATGAACCCGCACCGTGCCGGCGCCGCGACTGCCGGGGCGAGGACAGCCAGAAGCGCGGACAGCATTGCCCCTAAAGCGATCCCGACAGCCATTCACGAGCCTCCCGTTCCAACCGCCGGGAGAATAGGGCCGACCGCATGGCCGGGGATTGATTCGGGCTGAAGAAATGCCCGCCGGCTCCCCCGATGGATTGCCGAAGCCAGGCGGCGCCGGGCCTTGCGCGGCTGCAATTTTTTTTCCCGTTTCGGAACGGTGGCTGGACTTATCCCCGTCCGCCCGACGAATGGCGGCCGTCGTCAGGTGTGGACCACCCGGCCGTAAGCATCGAGAACGCTCTCGTGCATCATTTCCGACAGGGTCGGATGCGGGAACACCGTATGGATCAGTTCCTCCTCGGTCGTCTCGCAATTCATCGCGACGACGAAGCCCTGGATCAGCTCCGTCACCTCAGCGCCAACCATATGCGCGCCGATCAGCTTGCCGGTCTTGGCGTCGAAAATGGTCTTCACGAGGCCGTCCGGCTCGCCGAGCGCGATAGCCTTGCCGTTGCCGATGAACGGGAAACGACCGACCTTGAGGCTGTAGCCGGCCTCCTTCGCCCTGGCCTCGGTGAGGCCGACCGAAGCCACCTGCGGGTGGCAATAGGTGCAGCCGGGGATCATCAGCTTGTCCATCGCGTGGGTATGCAGGCCCTTGATGGTCTCCACGCAGATGACGCCCTCGTGCTCGGCCTTGTGCGCCAGCATCGGCGGCCCCGCGACGTCGCCGATGGCGTAGATGCCCGGCACGTTGGTCCGGCCGAACCCGTCGGTCTTGATCGTGCCGCGATCGATCGCGACGCCGAGTTTCTTGAGCCCGAGATTCTCGACATTGCCGACCACGCCCACGGCGGAAATCATCCGCTCGGCAGTCAGGGTCTGCTTGTTGCCCTTATCGTCCTCGACGGTCGCCGTGACGGAGTTCGCGGCCTTCTCGACCCTGGTGACCTTGGTCGACGTGAGAATCTTGATGCCCTGCTTCTCGAACCTTTTCCGCGCCAGCGCGGCGATTTCGCCATCCTCGACCGGCATGATCTGTGGCAGAACCTCGACCACGGTCACCTCGGCGCCCATGGTGCGATAGAACGAGGCGAACTCGATGCCGATGGCGCCCGAACCCATGACGATCAGGCTCTTCGGCATGGCCTCCGGCTTCATCGCTTCGAAATAGGTCCAGATCAGCTTGCCGTCCGGTTCGATCCCGGGCAGCACGCGCGGTCTCGCACCGGTCGCGACGATGATGTGCCTGGCGGCATAGGTCCCCGCCCCCAGCGTGCCCTTCGGCGGCGGCACCTGCGGCTGCATTGCCGGTTTCGACACTTCCGAGACCACGACCTCGCCGGGCTTCGATATCTTCGCCTCGCCCCAGATGACGTCGATCTTGTTCTTCTTCATCAGGAAGCCGATGCCGCCATTGAGCTGCGCGGAGACGCCGCGCGATCGCTTGACCACCGCCGCCATGTCGATGCCCATCGTGCCGTTCAGCGTCAGTCCGTAATCCTTGGCGTGAGTGGCGTAGTGATAGATCTCCGCCGAACGCAGCAGCGCCTTGGTGGGTATGCACCCCCAGTTGAGGCAGATGCCGCCGAGATGCTCGCGCTCCAGCACCGCCGTCTTGAAGCCGAGCTGCGCGGCGCGGATCGCGGCCACGTAGCCGCCCGGACCGCCGCCGATGACGATGATGTCGTAGGACATGGAGTGAGCCTTTCGATGACCGGCGGAACGGGATGAGGGACGGCTAGAGGAAGGTCAGCCGCGCGGTGCGCGCGCAGTCTTCGTTGATCTCGGCGAACAGCGCGTCGACCTCGCCATAGGCCCTGTCGAAATCGGCGCGCGGCGATCTGTAGGATTCGCGGGCGATGGCGAACAGCTTGGCGGACAGCTGCGTGTAGCGCTCGCGAACCCGGTCGTCGCGGAAATTGGCAAGGAAGGTGCCGAGCGCGCCGAACCGGAAGACGCTGGCCTCGGCCTCCCGCTGAACCAGCGGATCGATGGCTCCGGATCCACCCGGCTTCGCCATGGTCTCGTTCATGGCATAGGCGCGCATCTTGATCTGGAAATAGGCGTCGATGATGTCGCGACAGGTGCGCAGATACTCGCCCCGGATGACGTTGCGCTGTGCGACGTCGAGCTGACGCGTGTACGAATAGCCCTGGAACATCGAGGTTCCGAGCGACAGGCCCGCCACCACCAGCGACATGTAGGGCAGATACGACATGGCGGCCGGCTGCATGGCTTATCGGCCTCCCTGAATCGCGGCCCTCATGCCGTGCCGACGCGGCCCTCCCCGCTGCATGAGGGCGACCATGCCGACGGCGAGGAGCGACAGGGTCAGCGCCGGGAAAAGCGACAGGATCACGCGCACCATGGCCGGCCCGCCCCTCCGCCGTCAGCAGGTCGTGCGGGCGTTGAGCGTGACGGCCGCGCAGCGGAACCGGTCGGCATGGCGCTTTGCCATCCAGAAGCGTCCGCCGCTCTGCACCTGACCGGCCGCGTTCGTGGCGCGAAGTTCGATCTGGACCATCTCGCCCTTCTCCTCGGCCACGATGAAACCGGCGCCGAAGGACGGCACGACGCAGCTCTGCTGCGTCAGCGTTTGCCATTCGCGGACGGCGGCGGCGTCGTTCACGTCGAGCGAGGAGAGCGCGACGATACGATCGTAATTGGCCTCGGTGTCGCACATGACCGGCAGGTTGAAAGCGCCGTCATTGGGGCGCGGCGCAGGCGTCTGCCCGAAGGCCGGAGCGGCCAGAAGGGCGGCGGCGAAAGCGGAAAGAACAAACTGTTTCATGGCCGGTACGTCCTGTCAGACGAGCATCCCCATCGGGCTCTCGATATAGCCCTTGAAGGCCTGCATCAGTTCCGCGCCCAGCGCCCCGTCGACCGCGCGGTGGTCGGTGGAGAGCGTGACGCTCATCACCGTGGCGATCGCGGGCTGGTCGTTCCTGACGACCACCCGCTTCTCCCCGGCCCCGACAGCCAGAATGGTCGCGTGAGGCGGATTGATGACCGCCGAGAAGTCCTTGATGCCGAACATGCCGAGATTGGACACGGCCGAGGTGCCGCCCTGGTATTCCTCGGGCTTCAGCTTCCGGTTGCGGGCGCGGGCCGCGAGATCCTTCATCTCGTTGGAGATGGTCGATAGCGTCTTGTGGCAGGCATCGCGGATCACCGGCGTGATCAGGCCGCCGGGGATCGAGACCGCGACCCCGATATCGGCATGCTTGTGCTTGAGCATGGCCCCGTCGGTCCAGGAGACATTGGCTTCGGGAACCGCGCGCAGCGACATGGCCAGCGCCTTGATGACCATGTCGTTGACCGAGAGCTTGTAGGCGGGCTTGCCGTCCTTCACTGGCGCGGCCTTGTTGATCTGCTCGCGTAGCGACAGAAGTGCGTCCAACTCGCAATCGATGGTCAGGTAGAAGTGTGGAATGGTCGATTTCGCTTCCGTCAGGCGGCGGGCGATGACCTTGCGCATGTTGTCATGCGGGATCTCCTCGTAGGAACCCGGCTCGAACAGCTTCTTGATCTGCTCGTCCGAGGGCGCCGAGATAGGCGCGGCCTTCGGCCCGGCGGGAGCGGCTGCCGGAGCCGCCGCGGGCGTTACCTTGGCCGTACCGCCGGCGGCAGCAGCCTTCACATCACGCTCAACGATGCGGCCATGCGGGCCGGAACCGACCACCTTCGAGAGGTCGATGCCGTCGAGCTTGGCGATGCGCTTGGCCAGCGGCGAGGCGAACAAGCGAACCCCGGACGCAGCCTGCGCAATGCTGGCGGGTGCAGGAGGCAGGGATACAGCCTGCGGCACAGGGGCGCTCGCGGCGGCTGGCGCACCGTTGCCGACCTCCGTGCCGCCCGACTTGACGACGGGTTCGGCCTTCGGTGGCGGCTTGGCGGCCCCTGCCCCGCCCGCAGCGGCTTTCACGTCCTCGTCCTCGCCGGCGATCACCGCGATCAGCTGGTTCACCGGCACGTCCTGCGAGCCCTCGGGCACCACGATCTTGGCGAGGATACCCTCGTCGACCGCCTCGACCTCCATGGTCGCCTTGTCGGTCTCGATCTCGGCGATGACGTCGCCGGCCTTGATGGCGTCGCCTTCCTTCTTCAGCCACTTCGCGAGATTGCCCTTCTCCATCGTCGGGGACAGCGCGGGCATCAGGATGTCGATGGGCATGGTCGGTCCTCCGGACGGGGCCGGTTAGCTGATGGCGGTGGTCGTGCCCGGATCGGTCGGGCTGTCGAGTTCGGCGTCGAGCATGTTGCGGATGCGGTCGAGCGTCAGCGCCTCGGGGGCACCGGTCTCCATGGCGTGGATGCGTGCGACATGACGGGCGATGTCGGCCAGCACCATGCCCCAGCCTTGAGCATCCTCGAAGGCACGGCGCACCGAGATGTGCAGGCCACCCTCGACGATGGCGGCGCGCACGATCTCCACGCCGCCCTTCTCAAGGGCGGTCGGGGGAACGGCGAGAGCCTCGAAGGGCGCGGGCATCACCCCTCCGGATTACTTGTAGGTGACGGCCTTGACCGCCTCGATGACCTCGGCGACCGACGGCAGCGCCAGCTTTTCGAGATTGGCGGCATAGGGCATCGGCACGTCCTTGCCCGAGACGCGGGCCGGCGGCGCATCGAGATAGTCGAAGGCCTGCTCGACCACGCGGGCCGAGATTTCCGCGCCGACGCCAGATTGCTGCCAGCCTTCCTCGACGGTGACGATGCGGCCCGTCTTCATCACCGAGGCGATGATGGTCTCGGTGTCGAGCGGCCGCAGCGACCTGAGGTCGATCACCTCGGCATCGATGCCGAGCTTTTCAAGCTCCGCCGCCGCCTTGGTCGCGTAGGTCATGCCGATGGACCAGGCGACGATCGTCACGTCCTTGCCGGGGCGATGAATGCGCGCCTTGCCGATGGGCAGGACGAAATCGTCGAGCTTCGGCACTTCGAAACTCTGGCCGTAGAGGATCTCGTTCTCGAGGAAGATGACCGGGTTCGGATCGCGGATGGCAGCCTTGAGCAGGCCCTTGGCGTCGGCCGCCGTGTAGGGCGCGACGACCTTGAGGCCGGGAATATGCGAGTACCAGGCCGAATAGTCCTGGCTGTGCTGCGCCGCGACGCGCGCGGCCGCGCCGTTCGGACCACGGAACACGATGGGGCAACCCATCTGGCCGCCGGACATGTAGAGCGTCTTCGCGGCCGAATTGATGATCTGGTCGATCGCCTGCATGGAGAAGTTGAACGTCATGAATTCGACCACCGGCCGCAGCCCCATGAAGGCCGCACCGACTCCCAGCCCGGCGAATCCATGCTCGGTGATCGGTGTGTCGATCACGCGCTTGGGCCCGAACTCCTGCAGCAGGCCCTGGCTCACCTTGTAGGCGCCCTGGTACTGCGCGACTTCCTCGCCCATCAGGAAGACGTTCGCATCGCGACGCATTTCCTCGGCCATCGCATCGCGCAGCGCTTCGCGGACGGTGATCGTGACGTGCTTGTCGTAGTTCTTTTCGGGCTGAGTCGGCTTCGCGGCGGGCGCGGCCACCGTAGTGACGATCGCGGGCGCGGCGATTGGCGCGGCGGCAGCGGCAGGCGCAGGGGCGCCCGCGGCCTCGCCTTCTCCCGCGATCACGGCAATCGGCGTGTTGACCTTGACGCCTTCGGTACCGCTCGCGACGAGGATCTTGGACAGCGTGCCTTCGTCGACCGCCTCGACCTCCATCGTCGCCTTGTCG
>JAEUMD010000025.1 GCA_016793635.1 Hyphomicrobiaceae bacterium | reverse complement strand
TGACGTCCGGTTCGAGCGAATCGATCCGGCTAAGCCTCCGTCGCAGCCCTCACCGAACGAGCTCATCGATCCCCGGATTGCGGGCTCGCACTGACCCGACTCGAGTTCGTGAACGGGAGCGTCCGTCATCGTCGCCGGGAGGCACTTCGCCAGGCGGACTGAAATCGAGGGACGTTCGCCGCGTTGTTCGAGCACGAAGCGAAACGGGCTGATCCGTACCGGGTTGCCAGACTCCGCCGGCGGCGCTTCACGCCAGCGATTCGCACGTGAGCCTCGGGGCCAGCCCCTCGAGTGCGGACGGTCGACACCCGCCCAAAAAAGAAAGCGGCGCTCGTCGCTTGACTCATCAAGCCTACGAGCGCCGCCTCAATAGATCCCACCGTCGCGCTACTCTCCCACCTAAGAAATAGGCAGTACCATCGCCGAAGCGGGGCTTAACTTCCGTGTTCGGAATGGGAACGGGTGTGACCCCCGCTCTATGGACGGTGGGAAAACCGTCGCGCCGACTTCCGTTCCCGTGATCTAGCCCGCCTCGGACTTTTGCTCCGATTGACGAACTCGACCTGAGTCGACGACTTAGAATCGCTATCGATCCAAGATCGATCTTTGATTTCTGAATATCTTTCCGGGCTGGAGCGTCTCGCTCAAAGCAAGTGTCATCAAACCCACTTCTGATCTTGGTCAAGCCTCACGAGCGATTAGTACTGGTCAGCTCCACGCATTACTGCGCTTCCACACCCAGCCTATCAAACTCCTAGTCTCGGAGTGCTCTTCAGGAACCGAAGTTCAGGGAGATCTCGTCTTGAGGTCGGCTTCCCACTTAGATGCTTTCAGCGGTTATCCGATCCGAACTTAGCTACCCGGCTATGCTGCTGGCGCAACAACCGGTCCACCATTGGTTCGTCCATCCCGGTCCTCTCGTACTAGGGACAGATCCTCTCAAATCTCCTGCGCCCACGGCGGATAGGGACCGAACTGTCTCACGACGTTCTAAACCCAGCTCGCGTGCCACTTTAATCGGCGAACAGCCGAACCCTTGGAACCTTCTTCAGCTCCAGGATGTGATGAGCCGACATCGAGGTGCCAAACCTCCCCGTCGATGTGAACTCTTGGGGGAGATAAGCCTGTTATCCCCGGAGTACCTTTTCTCCGTTGAGCGATGACCCTTCCATACAGAATCACCGGATCACTAGGACCCGCTTTCGCGCCTGCGCGACATGTCCGTCTTGCAGTCAAGCACCCTTATGCCCTTGCACTCTACGGCTGGTTTCCACTCAGCCTGAGGGTACCTTCGTGCGCCTCCGTTACTCTTTGGGAGGCGACCGCCCCAGTCAAACTGCCCGCCTGACATCGTCCCATGGCCGGTTGATTGCGACCTATGGTGAGATCAGCCAAGAACCCAGGGTGGTATTTCAAGGTTGCCTCCACCTAAGCTAGCGCCTAGGCTTCAAAGGCTCCCACCTATCCTACACAAGGTTCCCAGATGATCGATGCCAGGGTACAGTAAAGGTTCACGGGGTCTTTCCGTCTTGCCGCAGGAACACGGTATCTGCACCGCGACTCCAACTTCGCTGAGTCTCCAGCCGAGACAGTGGGGAATTCGTTACGCCATTCGTGCAGGTCGGAACTTACCCGACAAGGAATTTCGCTACCTTAGGACCGTTATAGTTACGGCCGCCGTTTACCGGGGCTTAAGTTCGAAGCTTCTAGACCGAAGTCTATGACCTCTCCCCATGACCTTCCGGCACCGGGCAGGCGTCAGACCCTATACATCCTCGATTGAGTTTGCAGAGCCCTGTGTTTTTGTTAAACAGTCGATACCCCCTAGTTTCTGCCCCCGAATTCCCCTGATGCAGTAAATGCACTTCAAGTACTATCGGGCTACCTTATCCCTAAGTTACAGTAGTAATTTGCAGAGTTCCTTAGCTGGAGTTCTCTCACGCGCCTGAGGATGCTCTCCTCGCCCACCTGTGTCGGTTTCCGGTACGAGTGAACTGTAATCTCATTGCGCCACTTTTCTTGCGTGCCGAGTACATCTGACTTCTCGAGGTGTTACCCCCTTCGCATTCCCATCTCGAGGATGACTGACCTCCGGATTTACCTAAAGATCACCTCTACATGGTTAGACCAGTACAACCAATGACTGGCTCAGATGGACTTTCACGGTCCTGACTCAATTGATAACGATTACAGCCCAGTTGAGGAATATTAACCCCATCTCCATCGGTTACGCCTCTCGGCCTCACCTTAGGTCTCGACTAACCCTGCCCGGACGAGCCGTGTGCAGGAACCCTTGGGCTTACGGCGATTAGGATTCTCACCTAATTTATCGCTACTCATACCAGCAGCAGCTCTTGTCATACCTCCACGCATGCTTACGCTTGCGCTTCTCCGGCTTAGACAATGCTCCCCTACCACGCATAGAGACGGTATCTCTACGCATTCGCAGCTTCGGTTCTATACTTCAGCCCCGTTACGTTTTCGGCGCAACAATCCTCGACCAGTGAGCTATTACGCTTTCTTTAAAGGATAGCTGCTTCTAAGCTAACCTCCTGGTTGTCTATGGATTGTCACATCCTTTCCCACTCAGTATAGAATTTGGGACCTTAGCTGGCGATCTGGGTTCTTTCCCTTTTGACGACGAAACTTATCTCCCGCCGTCTGCCTCCCATGGGGTAAAATTCGTTGGTATTCGGAGTTTGATAGGGGTTGGTAACCCGGTAAGGCCCCTAGCCCAGTCAGTGCTCTACCCCCAACGATTCTCCATGAGACGCTACCTAAATAGCTTTCGGGGAGAACCAGCTATCACGCAATTTGGTTGGCCTTTCACCCCTAAACACAACTCATCCGAGACCTTTTCAACGGGCACCGGTTCGGTCCTCCACGCCCTGTTACGGACGCTTCAACCTGGTCATGTCTAGCTCATCGCGTTTCGGGTCTATTGCCGGCCACTCACTCGCCCTATTCAGACTCGCTTTCGCTACGGCTCCCCCTTCGACGGGTTAACCTTGCGACCGACAATAACTCGCTGGCTCATTATGCAAAAGGTACGCGGTCAGGCATTTCCCTTTCGGGCATAGCCCTCCCACTGCTTGTAGGCACGGGGTTTCAGATTCTATTTCACTCCCCTTCACGGGGTTCTTTTCACCTTTCCCTCGCGGTACTATGCGCTATCGGTGACATGTCATATTTAGCCTTGGATGATGGTGCACCCGGATTCCCACAGGGCGTCTCCGACCCCATGGTACTTGGGAATTCCCTAAGGCTAAAACTCATTTCGCTTACGGGGCTCTCACCCTCTTTGGCAGGCCTTCCCAGACCTTTCTGCTATAAGTTTTAGTCCCATATTGGGCTCCCGCAACCCCAGTCACAATCACTTGTGCTGGTTTAGGCTATTCCCTTTTCGCTCGCCACTACTGGGGGAATCTCTTGCTTGATTTCTTTTCCTGGAGGTACTGAGATGTTTCAATTCCCTCCGTATGCTTCGCAACCCTACTTTACTTGGATTACGATCATGGGACTTTACTCCCATGGGGTTTCCCCATTCGGACACATGCGGGTCAATGCTTCTTTGGCAGCTCACCGCACTCTTTCGTGGCCTTTCCGTCCTTCTTCGCTAACATGTCCCAAGGCATCCACCTCGTGCCCTGAGTCGCTTATCAAGTCTCACTCAGTTGATTTTCCACTCTTCCAGTCACTGAATTGCTCCAGCCCACTGTCTAGCTTCCTTCCAACTTCGCTATCCCTTGATCACTCTTCGCCTATTCGCAGATCTCTGACGTTTTGCTCTTCCAGTAATGAGCGGACCCAGGTGAAGTCGCTAAACTTTCACACTTTTCCACTCGGAAGCGTCAGAAATCGTGTCTCCTCATGATCCGGCTTCTTGCTGATTTAAAACCAGCCGATTTGCCCGATCAATTGCGGCAATCACGAAAGACTTCGTTACATCGAATCTAAAACCTGCGTCTTAGACTCTATTGATCACAAACTTGCGTTCGTAATCCTTATTGGTTTCACAGTCATCACAATCTCGGACCGCTTACGCTGTCCTGATCATGAAGTGTGAAGGTTTGATGTCTCTATCTTCCGTTCTCGCTACTTCTTGTAAAATCCAACCGACTCACGTCGATTGAACTTACTAGTGAATTTTCATTCACGTTTGAGAACTAATTAATGGATACGTTCCTTAGGTCTTCTTGAAGTGAAAACCCAAAGCATCGTATCCTTTGATCTCGGGCCGCCTTGCGGCTGCCCTGATCACTTTACTTTACTCTATTATTTAATTTTCAAAGATCTCCTAGGTCCCAGTCTCGCGACTTAAAAAACCTACGAAGGCCTAATGCCTTCACCAAATTCGGAGTTCCTCTTTGCTGTTAGAAAATGGTGGGCCTAGGAGGACTTGAACCTCCGACCCCACGCTTATCAAGCGTGTGCTCTAACCAACTGAGCTACAGGCCCAGACTCGTGCAAAGAGTTGAGATGAACTTCTTAAAAGAGAAAGTGGATAGCGTTCTAAGTTTTCTAACTTTTGTTTTCCAACCTAGCTTTTGAAGACTTTACGTCTTCGGAGTGTCTCAATCGTCTTGCGACTTTCGATTCACTTTGACCGGATTATTGAAACAGTTGCCTGTCTCAAGTGTCCTTAGAAAGGAGGTGATCCAGCCGCAGGTTCCCCTACGGCTACCTTGTTACGACTTCACCCCAGTCACCAACCCCACCTTCAACGGAGACCCCCTTACGGTTAGTCTGATCGTTTTCTGGTTGAGTCAGCTCCCATGGTGTGACGGGCGGTGTGTACAAGGCCCGGGAACGTATTCACCGCGGCGTGCTGATCCGCGATTACTAGCGATTCCAACTTCATGAAGTCGAGTTGCAGACTTCAATCCGAACTGAGATTGGTTTTTTGAGATTGGCTCCGTGTCACCACTTCGCTTCCCTCTGTACCAACCATTGTATCACGTGTGTCGCCCTGGATATAAAGGCCATGAGGACTTGACGTCATCCCCACCTTCCTCCGTGTTAACCACGGCAGTCTCCCTAGAGTGCCCAACTGAATGCTGGCAACTAAGGACAGGGGTTGCGCTCGTTGCGGGACTTAACCCAACATGTCACCACACGAGCTGACGACAGCCATGCAGCACCTGTCTCCCGGCAGTATTGCTACTGAAACTGTATTTCTACAGCGGTCCGGGGATGTCAAACCCAGGTAAGGTTCTGCGCGTTGCTTCGAATTAAACCACATGATCCACCGCTTGTGCGGGCCCCCGTCAATTCCTTTGAGTTTTAGTCTTGCGACCGTACTTCCCAGGCGGGATACTTATCGCGTTAGCTCCGGCTCTGCGGGGGTCAAGACCCACAAAGCCTAGTATCCATCGTTTACGGCGTGGACTACCAGGGTATCTAATCCTGTTTGCTCCCCACGCTTTCGTAGTTGAGTGTCAGTCACTGTCCAGGTCGCCGCCTTCGCCTCTGGTATTCCTCCCGATCTCTACGCATTTCACCGCTACACCGGGAATTCTACGACCCTCTCCAGTACTCTAGTCTCACCGTTTCTGGGGCACTTCTTGAGTTAAGCTCAAGGCTTTCACCCCAGACAAATGAGACCACCTACCTACCCTTTACGCCCAATAATTCCGAGCAACGCTTGCACCCTCTGTATTACCGCGGCTGCTGGCACAGAGTTAGCCGGTGCTTATTCTGCGAGTAACGTCCACTATCCAAGAGTATTAGTCTCAGTAGCCTCCTCCTCGCTTAAAGTGCTTTACAACCATAAGGCCTTCTTCACACACGCGGCATGGCTGGATCAGGGTTCCCCCCATTGTCCAATATTCCCCACTGCTGCCTCCCGTAGGAGTCTGGGCCGTGTCTCAGTCCCAGTGTGGCTGGTCATTCTCTCAAACCAGCTACTGATCGTCGCCTTGGTGAGCCATTACCTCACCAACTAGCTAATCAGACGCGGGCCCATCTAATGGCGATAAATCTTTCCCCTTTCGGGCGTATACGGTATTACCTCAAGTTTCCCTGAGCTATTCCGTACCACTAGGTAGGTTCCCACGCGTTACTCACCCGTCTGCCACTCTGTATTGCTACAGCGTTCGACTTGCATGTGTTAGGCCTGCCGCCAGCGTTCGTTCTGAGCCAGGATCAAACTCTCAAGTTGAAAGTTGGATACTGGTCGGCTTGGAGGTTATCTCCAAGATTACTGCGTAACGGGCACCTTCACACTCTGAAGTACATCCGTTGCCGGATGCACATCATGGTGATGGCTGAAACGCAGTGCCAGAGTATCTGTTTTAGATCATGAGCTCGGAAGCTCAGGATCCGCCAGGACTCCGCCGTCTGCGTTTCCCTTTCTTCAAAAACCACTTGTCAAAGAGCAAACCGCGACGGAGGCTCATCACCGGCCTTTTGGGACCAGTTTAAGACAACGATGCTCCTACCTGGCGAGTCCCAGGTCGGAACCACATCATGTCAAGAGAGCGAAGCCCGTCGTGGGCCGCGGAGCAGTGTGTGCCCCGTCAGTGAGGTTGTTCTAGCCCCAACCCCTTTCGCTTGTCAACGGCCTTGTCAAAAAAAGTTTCAGATTCGCTCCAGATTCGAGCCAGCGCGTTGATAGGACTAGTGAAATTTTTGATTAACAAGCGATGACTCCCCGGTCTTGAGGCCCGTGAAGGTGGGCGCGGGGGCTGAAAACGGAGCGCCAGGGAGAGGCCGGGAGAGGCGAAGTGACGGATCGCGAGACCCGCACGTGCTGCCGCGACCCGGGCGGCGGAGTTTCCCCCGCGCTCTTGAAGAAAAGGCCGAGGAAAAGGCAATTGCTGGTCGGTCTATCGCCCGTCGTTGAGGGTGCAATGCCATCAGCTCGCCTGCTTTCGGTGGTGTCAATCGGGACGTGCTTGAGCCCTCGAAACGCACGTCGCACACGGGGCACAAGTGGCTGTTCCAACGTGATTTCTGCCCGCAACAGCGGATGACCCACCGGCGGACGGGGGCTGGATAGGTGCCGAAAATCGAGCTCCGCGCCGCGAGTTGGCCAAGCTCGGTGGAACTGCACGCCACGTTGAGCCCGCCGGTCATAGGCACCGCACGGAACACATGGCATTGTACGCGGCACTGAGTGACTGAGTGGAGGAGGCGCGCCAAACCAGCCTTTCGTGGGAGGATAGTTTGGCTCAGCGGCGGATCGCGGGCCTTGAAAGCGCCCTGCACCACAGGGACATGGGTCGATGAGTGTCCGGTCGATCGATTTGCGAAGGTAGCGCAATCCGGCCTGATAAAAGCCGTAAGGCAGCGCGCAAACGGTCACCGGGCTTCAAGCCCGAAACATGAGATCGTACTGACCTCCGGTTGCGTCTAGCGCTCCGGACCGACGGTGCTTCCAGGCGCCGAATTGGAAGTGGGGGAAATGGCGAGTATCTCGGATTCCGGGCCGGCCTCGAGGCGACGCTACGGACTGCAGGCGACTTCCATGCCCGCAGCCGGTACGCGCGCGCTCGGCGGGAAGGCCCGACCGGTCGGCCTCCCGCAGGTCTATCGCGGACGCGGACGCCGCACCATTCGCGATCTTTATGACGCCGATCATGGGCACGCACCCCCGGGAGGACGTTTTCGCTGGCTTTTCAGCACAGTCCTAGCGGCGGCTGTCGGATCGGTTGCGATTCTCGTCGTGCTGTACGGGTCCACCGATACCCGCGAAAGCACAGACATGTTGATGCCGGTACTGCGCGGCATGGGCGAAGGCGTGATTCCCAGTGCGAACGTGCCGCGCATGCGCCAGCTCGAAGGACTGAACTGGGCGGTTCCGAAGTCCGATCGCATGCAGATCACGAGTGGCGCTTCGTCCACCCGCTTCGTCATCCACGAGATGATGAAGCAACGGCGGAATGGCCGCGAATACATCTATGCCAAGCCTTACGTTCGCGTCGTCGCCCGCCTCGCCCCGCCCCCCAGCAGCGCGCTCGCCGCAATCCCTCCGTTCAATCCCTATAAGCTCTACGCCGACGCAGAGCCCGTTGCCGCCGACGGCGACAGCGAGTTGCAGCCAGGCTCGAGCCCTGACGTGACGATCCGCGTGGTGGAGCTTCTCGGCGGCATCCTGCCGGTCGAGGATGGACAGTCGCTCGAATTGACGGAGGTCGCGGAGATCGTCGTTCGCGCCGAGGACGCGACACGCGCGCCGGAAGTCGAACCGCAGCTCGTCGAAGCAAGCGAGGCCGATCGCGCCAGCCGCGCCCGCATGCCCGCGCCCAACACGACGATCCTGGCCAAGTCCGCGGCCGACGAAGTCGATGCCGGCTCCGACAGCGACAGCGACGAGGGCGAGGTCAACGTCGTGCGCGTCGGCAAGGGCGACAAACTCGAAAATATCCTCGTCAAAGGTGGCGCCGACCGATGGCAGGCCAAGGCCATGCTGGAAGCGGCCCGCAGCATCTTCACCGATGCGAACCTGGAGCCGGGCCTGGAGGTGCATTTGACGATGGTCGACTCGTTGACCGACGCCAAGACCAAGGACCTCTCGCGCTTCAGCATCTACGCCGATGGCCACGTCCACAAGCTGACAGTGCTGCGCGGGCCGAGCGGCGAGTTCGAGGCGAGTGCTACACCCAAGGGCAGCGAAGCCGCCATGCGCGCGCTGCTTTCCAACGACGGTGATGCGGTGCGCAGCTCAAGCCTCTACGCGAGCCTCTACTACGCACTAAACCTGCAAAACGTGCCCCCGGACATCATTCTCCAAATCCTGAAGGTGCACGCCTACGACACCGATTACCGCCGCCGCATTCGCCTCGGCGACCAGATCGAGATGTTCTTTGACGTGAAGGACGAGACCGCGCCCGGTGCCGAGCAGCAGCTTGGCGAGTTGCTCAGCACGTCGATCTCGGCCGGCGGTGAGACATCACGCTTCTATCGGTTCCGAACGCCGGACGGATCGGTCGATTACTTCGACGACAAGGGCAACCACTCCCGCCGCTTCCTCATGCGCCGCCCCGTGCGCGGCAGCGACGTTCGCCTCACGTCCGGTTTCGGCATGCGCTTCCACCCGTTGCTGAACGATCGCAAGATGCACACGGGTGTGGACTGGGCCGCCCCCACTGGCACGCCGATTCTCGCGTCTGGCAACGGCGTCATCGAGCAGGCGGGACGCAAGGGGGCCTACGGCAACTACGTGCGCATCCGCCACGCCAACGGCTACCAGACGGCCTACGGGCACATGTCGCAGATCGCACCGAACGTCGGTGACGGCGTTAAGGTGCGTCAGGGGCAGGTGATCGGCTACGTCGGCTCGACCGGCTTGTCGTCCGGTCCGCATCTTCACTTCGAGGTGCTGGTCAACTCGCGCTTCGTCAACCCCATGTCGATCCAGGTGCCACGCGAGCGCGAGCTCGATGCACGCCAGCGCGCCGATTTCGTCAAGGAACGGGCGCGTATCGACGAGCTGATGCACCGCACGCCGGTGATGTCGGCGAGCAAGTAAGTTCAAGCACCGCCGCCGTCCGTCTCCTCGGGAGCCCCGCCGAACCGTTGCAGGAACCGCATCTCCGGTGCATCGTCGTAGAACGGCTCGTCGAACGCGATGCCGGCATTGCGCCCGCGCCGCCAGACCACGCGGCCCGGCATGGTGATCGACTGATCGAGAACAATCGTGACGCGCTCGCCCGGCACGATGCCGGCGTCACAGCGGAGCCCCGCGCCGCCCGTCGAAATGTCGCTCAGCCTGACCGGAGCTTCGCCACCGCTCCAATGCATCACAGCCGGGCTATCGATCGGGAGACGCGGCGAGCGCCGCAACTCCGCCCAGACGGGAAGCTCGATATTGCCGGTGGCGCCGAGCAGCGGCGCCTCTCCATCAGCCGCCAGTGCCAATGTGGACCCGAGTTCGCCGCTAAGCGGAATTGCGGGGGCCAGCCGGAAGCCGTCGAGCTCCGCGCCGAGCGCACTGAGCAGATCGATCGTCGACCGGCAGACGCGCCGCCATGTGCCGGCGAGGCTTTCCGCTGAAATGGGCCCATCGGCAAGATCGAAGCCAGCCCCGGCCAGCATGATCGTTGCACCGATGGCTTCGACGATCACCTCATTGAGTTCGTCGAGACACCGCGCCACGACCGTATCCCGTGTCATGCGCCGATAGCGCGATGCGGCGAGAATGTAGCGCGAGGATTCGCTCGGGTAATAGCGTAGCAGCAGTCGCGGGTTTGGCGGGCTCCGACCAGGCTCGCACGGTTTGCTCAGCGCGTTGGCGACGCTGGCGCATGCGGCCGACAGCACACCGAGCCGAACCACTTCGGGCTGGAGTGCGAGAACGATGGCGAGCGTGCGGGGACGGGCTGCGTGATGCCGGTCAGCTGAACGCCTCTCGTGCTCGAGATCGGCGAGCGACAAATCCGCCAGATAGCGCGGAGTGAACCGCGCCTCGTCCTCCGCTCCCTGCACGCCCTCGATGGCTGCTCCGGGCCAGCCGGGTGTCGGATGCCGACCAATCGTCGGTGAAGGCATTTGCCGCTCCAAGGCCGAGAAACGTTTTGCCTGCGACGATTACACCGCCGCGAATAGCCCCGCCCAGGGCCGCAAGCCGCATCCGAAGCCTCGCGCGTCGTCGCGCGCGAAGAGCGTCGAGGCGCTTCACGGTCACGTGGTCGAGGAGGGGCATTCACCATGCCGGGAAGGCGTGCGGCGCGGCGTCATGCCAACGGACCGCGAAAATTGTCGAGCGGCCGGCCACGGCTCTATTGTTACCGCCAACCCTGTCGGAAGCGTTAAACGAACCATAAAAAAGGGCGCCGGATGGCATCATCCGGCGCCCTTGCTACGTCACTGCGAGCGGGCTCGATCAGGCGGCCGCCTGAACTGGCCAGTCGTTGATGGTGAGCGCTCCGTCCCGCACCGAGACGCGGACCGTGTCGCCATCGCGCACCCCACCCGCCAGAATCTGCTCGGCGAGCGGATCCTGCACGTTCTTCTGAATGACGCGCTTCAACGGACGCGCGCCGTAAGCCGGGTCGTAGCCGCGGTTGGCGAGCCAAGTGCGGGCCGTATCGTCGAGCACCACGGTGATCTTGCGGTCCTCGAGCAACTTCTGCAGCCGCTTCATCTGGATATCGACGATGGCGCCCATCTCGGTCCGCTGCAAGCGATGGAACAGGATGATCTCGTCGAGCCGGTTGAGGAACTCCGGCCGGAAGCGAGACTTCACCTCCGCCATCACCAGGTCGCGCACCGCGTCGCTGTCCTCGCCCTCCTTCTGGGTGACGAGGTATTCCGCGCCGATGTTCGACGTCAGGATGATGATCGTGTTCTTGAAGTCCACCGTGCGGCCCTGGCCATCGGTCAGGCGCCCATCGTCGAGCACCTGCAGCAACACGTTGAACACGTCCGGGTGCGCTTTCTCGATCTCGTCGAACAGCACGACTTGATACGGACGCCGCCGCACCGCCTCGGTGAGCGCGCCGCCCTCCTCATAGCCGACATAACCCGGAGGTGCACCGATGAGGCGCGCGACCGAGTGCTTCTCCATGAATTCACTCATGTCGATGCGCACCATCGCGCTCTCGTCGTCGAACAGGAACGAGGCGAGCGCCTTGGTCAGCTCCGTTTTGCCGACGCCGGTCGGGCCAAGGAACATGAACGAGCCGATCGGCCGGTTCGGATCCTGGAGACCCGCGCGGGCGCGCCGCACGGCCGTCGAGACGGCGACAACCGCCTCACGCTGGCCGATCACGCGACGCCCGAGCGCCTCCTCCATCTTCAACAACTTGTCGCGCTCACCCTCGAGCATCTTGTCGACGGGCACACCGGTCCACCGCGACACGACAGCCGCGATTTGATCGGGCGTCACCGCCTCCTCGACCATCTGCGATCCGCCCGCGCCCTCGATCTCGTCGATGCGCTGCTGGAGATCGGGGATCACGCCATAGGCAAGCTCGCCCGCCCGCGCCAGATCACCCTTGCGCTGCGCGCGCTCCAGCTCGTTGCGGCGCTGATCCAGCTCCTCCTTCAGCTTCTGCGCCGCGCCGAGCTTGTCGCGCTCGCTCTCCCAGCGCGCGGTGAGCTTGCGGCTCTCCTCCTCGAGATCCGCAATGGTCTTGTCGAGCCGCTCGAGCCGGTCTTTGGACGCCTCGTCCGTCTCCTTGCGCAACGCCTCGCGCTCGATCTTCATCTGCATGAGATCGCGGTCGATGGCGTCGAGCTCCTCGGGCTTGCTGTCGACCTCCATCTTGAGGCGCGAGGACGCCTCGTCGACGAGGTCGATCGCCTTGTCGGGCAGGAAGCGGTCGGTGATGTAGCGGTTCGAGAGCGTCGCCGCGGCGACGAGCGCACTGTCGGTAATGCGCACGCCATGGTGCAGCTCGTACTTCTCCTTCAGGCCGCGCAGGATCGAGATGGTATCCTCGACGCTCGGCTCGGTGATGAACACCGGCTGGAAGCGCCGCGCCAACGCCGCATCCTTCTCGATGTGCTTGCGATACTCGTCGAGCGTGGTCGCGCCGACGCAGTGCAGCTCACCACGTGCGAGCGCGGGTTTCAGCAGGTTCGACGCATCCATCGCGCCATCCGCCTTGCCGGCGCCGACGATGGTGTGCAGCTCATCGATGAACAGAATGATGCGGCCTTCCTCGGCCGTCACCTCGCTCAGCACCGACTTCAGACGCTCCTCGAACTCGCCACGATATTTCGCGCCGGCGATCAACGAGCCCATGTCGAGCGCCAGCAGCTTCTTGTCGCGCAGGCTCTCCGGCACGTCGCCCTTCACGATGCGCAACGCCAGCCCTTCGGCGATCGCCGTCTTGCCGACGCCTGGCTCGCCGATCAGCACCGGATTGTTCTTCGTACGCCGCGACAGCACCTGGATGGTGCGCCGGATCTCCTCGTCGCGGCCGATGACTGGATCGAGCTTGCCCGCAGCCGCGGCCTCGGTCAGGTCGCGCGCATAACGCTTCAGCGCGTCGTAGGCTTGCTCCGCGCCAGCGCTATCCGCCGTGCGGCCCTTGCGGATTTCCTCGATGGCACGGTTGAGGCCTTGGGCGGTCACACCGGCGTCCGCCAGGATCTTGCCCGCCTCGCTACCTTTCTCGAGCGCGATGGCGAGCAGCAGACGCTCGACCGTTACGAACTTGTCGCCGGCCTTCTCCGCGATCTGCTCGGCGTTGTTGAAGAGACGCGCCATCTCCTGGGACAGGTAGACCTGCCCGGCGCCGCTGCCGGAAACGCTCGGCTTCTTCACCAGCGCCCGTTCCACGGCCTGTTGCGCGTCCTTGTGGCGTCCGCCCGCGCGCGCGATGAGGCCCGCCGCCATTCCCTCGGGATCATCGAGGAGAACCTTGAGCAGATGCTCTACGGAAAGCTGCTGATGACCCTCGCGCACTGCGAGGTTTTGCGCGGCCTGGACGAATCCCTTCGCGCGGTCCGTATACCGTTCGATATTCATGGTCACCTTCCCTGCACGGTCCAGACGCCCGAAAAACCAGCGCTGTCTGACCGCCTCTCGTGTTGTATGACAACCTAGCCGGCCACGGGCCCCCTCGAGGCACCCGTCGCACCGGCCACTTGGCTGAGATATGGGTGCATTTGCGTTTTGGAAAAGAGGGCTCGGCCGATGAACGTGCGGTGCGCGAACATGGTGAGGGGAGGCGAGACATGAGCGGCGAGACAGGCTCCAACGGCGGGCGTGACCGCACCCGGTTTCCGGCCGACGAGATCGGCGACAAATTGTATCAGGCGATGCTGCGCGGGCGCTCTCCCGACGAGGAGCAGGACATCGATTTCGCGTTTCTATTTGCGAAAAAGCTCGATGCCGAGGCGTTCGCCGCCCGCCTTCGCGATGGCGGCGAGGAGCCGGAGATCGAGCACCTGCCCGAGGAGGAAGGCGAGATCGAGGAGTGGGAGGTCCTCGTCACACGTGACATGGACCCGTCGTACGGCAACGTCAAAGCCGCGCTCGACGAACTGACCGGCCTCGCCCACAACCACTATGGCAAGCTTGCCTACTGGGTGCCTTGACCGCTCGCCGTTCGCTGGGCGGCACGGGCGGTGACACATTTGCTGGCGAGAGCGTACTGACGAGAGCGCCGAATAACTCCATCTCGTCCGACTTCACCGGGGCGCCCGGTCGGTTGGCCACACTCCGGATCGAGATTTGGTGGGGTACACTGTTGCGAGCCGGACTTGGCCGGCGCTGATCCCGGGACTACGCCATGTCAACCAACGAGCCGCACGTCACCGCGCTCTACCGCTACCCCGTCAAGGGGCTGACCCCCGAACGGCTGGACGATGTAGCGCTGACACCGGGTCAAACGGTGCCCTACGATCGCGCCTATGCCATCGAGAACGGTCCGGGCCGCTTCAACCCGGACGAGCCGAAGCATCTGCCGAAGATCAACTTCCTCATGCTGATGCGAAACGAGCGGCTGGCGACCCTTGAGACGCACTTCGATACCGAAACGGAAACGTTGACCATCTTGCGCGCCGGCAAGCAGGTGGCGCGCGGCCAGCTCTCGACCAAGCTCGGCCGCAACATGATCGAGCAGTTCCTCGCCGCCTACATGAAGAGCGACCTGCGCGGCGCGCCACACATCGTCCAGGCCCCCGGCCACAGCTTCTCCGACGTCGCCAAGAAGTGCGTCCACATCGTCAATCTAGCGAGCGTGCGCGAACTGGAACGTATCTCCGGCCGCAAGGTCGATCCGCTCCGCTTCCGCCCCAACATCATCATCGACGGCGCCGAACCTTGGTCCGAGTTCCAATGGGTCGACAAGGATATCGGCGTCGGCCCGGCGAAACTGCATGTCTTCACCCGCACCGAGCGCTGCGACGCGACCAACGTCGATCCGTCCACCGCCCAGCGCGACATGTCGATTCCCGCCCTGCTGCTCAGGACCTACGGCCACACGGATTTCGGCATCTACGCAACGGTGAAGGGTGGCGGCACCTTGAGCCCTGGCCATGTGGTCAGGCCGCCCGCCAATAGCTGAGCCCACATTTCCGCAATAAAAAGCCCCGCAGGCTCACACCGGCGGGGCTTCTATTTTTATACTTCCGCTCGTGCCTCACTCGGCACCGTCGTCACCCGCAGTCGCCGGCTCGCCCGCGGGGGCAGCGACGGCCTCCTCGACCGGCCCTTCCCGGCGCGGACGGCGCACCGGGCGGCGCAAAAACTCGGGCTGCTCGCCACCGAATTGATCGCGGCGCGGACGCGGCTGATGTTCCCGGCGCATACCGGGTTCACCCCGGCCCTCGCTGCGCCCCTCACCCCGCCCCTCGCCGCGCCCTTCCGGGCGCTGGTCCTGGCGCACGTCCGGCCGGTTGTCGTTCCGGCTATCCGAGCGATTATCCGGGCGGTTGTCGGGGCGATTGTCGCGATCACGGTTTTCAGGCCGAGGCTCGCGGAATTCCTGGCGGCCCTCGGACCTCGAATCGTGGCGCGAGGACTGGCCGTCACCGCCACGCGGATTGCCCTGGCCCTGGTGGCGCTCACGATGCGGGCGCAGGTGGAATTCGCCCCGCCGGCCTTCGCGCTGATGATCGCGGCCCTCGTGGCGGCGGTCCTGGCGCGGCTCGTGCCCGCCCGATTCGCCACGCCCGGATTCGCGCCCGGATTCGAAACCGCGAACCACCGGCTGAGGCTCGTTGGCCCCCATGAACGGCTGGCTCACCACGGGCTGGCCGTTCTCCGCTGGCGACTCTTCGCCATCCTCGTCGAAATCGTCGCCATCGACGAAATCGCCGCTGATCTGCGGACGGCGCACCATCACCGGGCCGGGATCGCCGCCGTGCTGAATCTGCTGCTCGCGATAGGCCATGATGATGCGGTTATAATGCTCCGCATGCTGCATGTAGTTCTCGGCCAGAACCGGATCACCAGACGACTGCGCGTCCCGCGCGAGCGAGATGTATTTCTCGGCGATGTGCGACGGCGTCCCACGGATCTTCACATCCGGGCCGTTGCTCTCGAAACTGCGTGTCAGCGGGTTCTGGTTCTTGCGATTGTTGTTGTTGTTATTGTTGTTGTTGCGCCCGCGACCACGGCGATTCTGTTGTCCTTGCCTCATGGGCTCCCGATCTGGCTCCCGCTACGTTGAAATTACGCTCCGGCACGGCCGGCACTCGAACTCATAAACCGTATCTGCGCCGCGCTCGCGCGCCCCACCGGGGCACTCGCGCCGACAACGTCTGCTAACCTCACCACTCGAGGTTCGGCCCGCTCCCTGGGACCACCCCCCTCATCGGCTCACCCATCTCGGACGACGGTGTGCGGTCACCCTTCCGGCCTCGACTTGCTGGCGGCGCCGCGAGCCGGGCGATACCGATCCGTAACAAACGCAACGGCAAGCGCATTGCTCGGAACCTTGAGGGACTGACCGTCGCTCTCCAGCGCCGCACCGCGACCCGCACTGCTATCGGCTCGCCTGGTACTCGTCGCTTCCGGACGGCGGAAACGGACCAATCCCCAGTACTTCTTCCGACGCCGACCGGAACGGCATGCACACCGTTTCCACCGACGTTCGGCACGGCACGCTCACGAAGCGGGCCGCAGGTCAACGATCTCAGCGACGCTGCCCCCGGTCCCCCGTCGAAACAAAAGCCAGATGCCATCCGTACCAGCCCCGAATGCCACGCAACGCGCGGAATACGGAATGCACAAACGCAGTGGTCCTGTCGTCCGCTCTTCGCTGTGCCTTACCAGCAGCCAACAACCAGTCGGAGGGGTGGTGCGATGCAGGTGGCGGCCAAAAAATCCCTTCGGCCCACACCGCGCGATGCTGCCCTAACGGCGCTTCAGCGCAAATAACCTGCAATCGTGATTGCTTGCGAACCTACGGCCTGCCAGCCAACCACAAGGGCTCTGGCTTCCGCGAACGCCAGCACACAAATGCAGGCGGTCACGTTCGCTCATCTGCATACTAGCGCGCTGCCCCTGAAATTCCAAGTGCTATCCAACAGCATCGCCAATATGTTGCCTGATTGCCACGACGCGGCTGTGGCCCGCGAGATCCTTGGTCATCTCGGCCCGTAGATCAGGTCGTCCCTGGACCAGCAATGTTGCCACATCGCCGGCCTGCCCCGCCCCCACCTCGACGATCAGCGCGCCCCCCTTCGCAATATGGGATACGTAGTTTCGGAGCGCCCGGTACGCGTCGAGCCCGTCGCCGCCTCCGTCGAGTGCCAGCAACGGATCGAACATCCTCACCGCCGTGTCCAGCCCGCCGATATCGCCGCTCGGGATGTAGGGCGGATTGGATACGATAAGATCGAACGGCGTTTCGCCGGCAAGCCATGTGGGCTCGAGCATGTCGCGACGCGCGAGACTCAAGCGGCCGGCGACGCCATGTCGAACTGCGTTGCGGCCAGCCGTAGCCAGCGCATCCTCGCTGAGATCGATAGCCACTGCCGTCGCCTGCGGCAACTCCGCCAAGAGGGAGATGGCGATCGCCCCGGTTCCGGTCCCGGCATCAAGCAGCCGCAAGGTTCCCGGCAGCTCGGCCGCGACCGCCAGAGCCCGCTCGACGAGCAGTTCAGTCTCCGGGCGCGGGTCGAGCGTGCCGGGAGAGAGCCAGAAAGCCCTGCCGTAGAACTCCCGCTCACCCAGGATGCGCGACAGTGGCTCGTGTCGCTCGCGCCGCTCGGCCAGCCGCCACGCCTCGTCCACCACTGTCGGCAGCAACTTCCGCTCGGGGCGCGATACGATCTCCAGCGGCGCCACTCCTGCAGCATGGGCAACGATGCGGCGCGATTCTGCCTGCGGCTCGCCCACCCCTGCCGCCTTGAGCCGGACGGCAACCTCGCGGACCAGCGCTCCGAGGGTCACAGCGCTTTCCTCACCAGGAGAATTGGTCTCAGGCGACGGCATTCTGCGCCATGTCGGCAAGCTGTGCCGCTTGATGGTCAGTGATGAGCGCGTCGATCAGCTCGTCCAGCGCCTGGCCCGTCATGACCTGTTCGAGCTTGTGCAAGGTCACGTTGATGCGATGGTCGGTAACGCGGCCTTGCGGAAAGTTGTAGGTGCGAATCCTCTGCGAACGGTCGCCCGAACCGACCTGCGAGCGGCGCTGGTCGGAACGTTCGGTGTCGGCGCGTTCCCGTTCCATCTCGTACAGACGCGAGCGCAGCACCTGCATGGCCAGCTTACGGTTCTGGTGCTGCGATTTTTCCGCCGAGACGACGACCAGCCCGGTTGGCAGATGCGTGATACGCACCGCCGAGTCTGTCTTGTTGACGTGCTGGCCGCCGGCACCGCTCGCCCGCATGGTGTCGATGCGGATGTCCTCCGGCCGGATGTCGATATCGACGTCCTCGGCCTCCGGGAGAACCGCGACGGTGGCGGCAGAGGTGTGAATGCGCCCGCTCGCCTCGGTCTCCGGCACGCGCTGCACGCGGTGCACACCGGACTCGAACTTCAGCCGCGCGAAGACCCCCTGCCCCGTGATCGACGCAACCACCTCGCGGTAGCCGCCGAGATCGTTCTCCGCGATAGATATGATCTCGGTCTTCCAACCGTGCAGGTCGGCGTAGCGCGTGTACATGCGGAAGAGATCGGCCGCGAACAGCGCCGCCTCGTCGCCACCGGTTCCCGCGCGGACCTCGAGAATGGCGCTGCGCTCGTCGGCGGCGTCCTTCGGTAGCAACTGAACCTGAAGGCGCTTCTCGATCTCGGCGACTCGCGGCACCAGCTCGCCGAGTTCCTCCGAGGCCAGCGCCGCCATCTCACGGTCGGCCTTGGCATCGGCGCGCATCGCCTCGAGGTCGATGATCTCGCTGCGCGCGGAGCGAAGCTCCCTGATCGTCGCAACGATCGGATCGAGGTTCGCGAACTCCCGCGTCAGCGCGGCATAGGTCGCCTGATTGGGGCCGGCGTTGAGCTCGCGTTGGATCGACTCCCAGCGATCGACCACGCGGTCGAGCCTCACGTCGTTCAAAATGCTCATGAAAGAAGAACCTTCACCACACGGCATCGGCGGCGCGCGATCGCGCCGATGGTCAAGTCGTGGCGACGCACCTGAACCGCCCGATACCGGCTACAACCAGTCGCGTCTCGACCGGCGTGTCACTCGGCAACCGCATAGGGATCATCGGGCGAGGCGCGACGCACCATCTGACGCGCATCTAATACGACTGGCGGCGGACAGGCAATTTGTCCGCGCGGCGCGAGCGCGGATCGGCGACCTCGACCCAGCGGTGTCCTTCTCGCACCGGAGCGAACTGCTCGGCAAAGAAGCCCTTGAGTGAGCGGAACGCCCAGCCCGCAGGTGCCGGCAACGACGATACGGCGGTGGCGCGAACGCTCGCATGGCCGACGACTCCGCCCGCTACCGCGAGGGCAATGACGACGATGCCGAGCCTCAGGACGCGCGCCCTCACAGCGCGGGCAAGAAGCGACCGCAGGCCATCGCGCCCAAACGGCGCCGAACGCAAGCGCGCCAGAGAGCCGGAAATCACGGCCGACAGCCGCTCGCGGTACGAGGGGGCGTCGTCGTCATATTCCCCTTCGTACTCATAATCGTAGTCGTCAACCCGGCGGTGTGTATGCGGGTGACCGGCAGCGGCGCGCGGATCGTCGTGAACCTGCGCGCCGAGAACCTTGGCGACGGCCGCTGCACGCCCAAGGCTGGCGCCCACGTTGGCGCCCGGCACCACAAATTCGGGAGACGAGCGGAAAGGAGCGGACGGCACCTGCTGCCCGTAGGCCTGCTGAGCGCGGGCCAGGGCCTGCCACTCTGCCGAAAGGGCAACGAGTACTGCACGCGGATCCATCCCCGCGAGGCCCATCCACCCGGAAGCGATGCGCGCCGTTTCGACCCACGGCGGCAAACGGCTCCATACCCCCGCTTCGATGTCGTGCACGACGCTTGTCGTGGTGCCGAGACGCGCTGCGAGCTGATGCGGTTCGAGACCGAGCGAGCGGCGAACTCCGCCGAGCAGTTGGGAGACCGGAAGATCGAGGCCGGGAAGCGGTGACGGTTGGACGGCGGCTGCGGGCATCCGAGTGCCCCGGCCGGACGAAACGTCACGATGATCCATACCCACAGTACGCATACGAGGAACTACCGCGAATTCGGAACAATTTGCCCGGCCAATCCGGAAGTTGGACCCACGTTGCGACAGAACTAGTGTTTTTCAAAGACCCGTAGAATGGTTCGCCGCTCTGGTGTGTCGCGCTCGCCGCACTTGGTCAGACAACAAGCTGTTGCTGCGCGCCGTAAAAGCAGGTCGCCGGGTTGGCTGGCGCCGGTTCAGAGATCTACGCCTGATTTGCGTGCGAACTTCAGCAAAGCGCCGCGCATGTCCTTTTCGCCGCGCGCCAGCAGGCGTTCCATCTCCGCCGCCGCTAGGTCGGCATCGAGCGACAACACCATCGCCTTCATCGGTCCGACGCAGGAGGGCGCCATCGAGATCGAACGGAAACCGAGCGCGATCAGCGCCAGCGCCTCGAGCGGACGTCCCGCCATCTCGCCGCATACCGTGACCGGTACGCCGTGACCGCGGCAAGCATCAGCCACCATCTTCAGCGCGCGCAGCGGCGCAACCGAAAGCGGGTCGTAGCGGTTGGCGACGCGGGCGTTGGTACGGTCGGCCGCGAAGAGGAATTGCAGCAGGTCATTCGAGCCGATCGAAAGGAAATCGACGGTTTTCAGCAAAGCGTCGAGCTCGAAGAACAAGCTCGGCACCTCGAACATCGCGCCGAGCTTGACGCGCTCCGGCGAGGGCAAACCCTTCCGGCGGATCAGGCCCAGCTCGCGGTCGAACATGGCTTTGACCGTCAGCATTTCAGCAGCGGTCGAGATCATGGGAACCATGAGGCGCAGCTCGCCCCCGGCGGTTGCCTTGAGGAGCGCGCGCACCTGCGTCCGGAACAGCGCCGGCCGGTCGAGGGACATGCGGATGGCGCGCCAGCCGATCGCTGGATTTTCCTCCTTCACCGCGTGCAGATACGGCAGCACCTTGTCGCCACCGATGTCGAGCGCGCGAAAAACGATCGGCTTCCCGCCTGCCGCCTCGACCACCTGCCGGTAGCTCTGCGCCTGGCGCTCGAGCCGCGGGAAGGTGTGGGAGACCATGAACTGCAACTCGGTACGGAACAGGCCGATGCCATCGGCCCCCGATTCCTCCATGTGCTGGAGGTCATAGAGCAGGCCGGCGTTGATGTTCACTTCGATGCGGCGGCCGTCCTTGGTGATGGCCTTCTTGTCGCGCAGCGCTTCATACTTCTGTTGCCGGCGGGCGCGGAACCGAACCTTGTCCGAATACGCCGAAACGACGTCGGGCAGCGGGCGCAGATGCACTTCGCCGGTCTCGCCGTCGATAATGACACCGTCGCCCGGGCTGACATGCTCGACCACCGCGACCGCCCGACCGACCGCCGGGATGCCCAGCGCCTTGGCGACGATGGCCACGTGACTTTGCGGGCTTCCGTCCTCGATCACTAGGCCGCGGAGCTTCGCCGGATCGTAGTCGAGCAGCTCGGCGGGACCCATAGTCCGCGCCACGAGCACGGTGTCGGACGGCATGTCGACCGGAAGATGGCTGCCGCTCGAGCGGCCCGCGAGAATACGCAGCAACCGATCCGAGAGATCGTCGAAGTCGCGCTGCCGCTCGGCCCAGTAGGCATCCGCCTGGCGCAGCATGCGAGCCCGCGCGCTGTTCTGTACGCGCTCGACCCCCGCCTCCGCCGTCAGTCCGCTCTGCACCGCCTCGCGCAACCGCCGCTCCCAGCCGCGGTCATGGGCGAACATCCGGTAGGCTTCGAGCACGTCACGGTGGTCGCCGTCGCTTGCGAGCTGCTGGTGCCCGAGCATCTCGTCGAGCCCCGCGCGCAGCTCGGCGATGGCCCCTTCGAGCCGCCTCAGCTCCAGCGCCGGATCGTCGGCCATCAGCTTCGTCACGACGATACGCGGCTCGTGCAGGACGACGTGTCCGAGCGCGATGCCCTCCGACAGCACGTCGCCACGGATCACCGCCGCGAGCGATCGCGAGATCTCGATGTCCGCGCCCCAATTGGCGACCGAGCCCGACGCGAGGTGCTCGCCCACCACCATCGCGGTGCTCGCCAGAGTCTCGACGTCGTCATCGGAATACTGCTTGTAGGCGTGGTTTTGCACCACCAGCACGCCGAGCACCTGCCCGCTGCGAAGGATCGGCACCGCGAGTAGCGAGTGATAGACTTCCTCGCCCGTTTCCGGGCGGTAGGAATAGGCAGGATGCTTCTGGGCGTCCGGCTCGTTGACCGGCACGCCAAGCTCGGCGCAACGGCCGACAAGACCCTCGCCCCGCTTGAGCCGCGTCGTGTGGACGGACTGCGGGTTCAAGCCCTCCGTCGCGAAGAGTTCGAGCGAGCCGTCCTGGCGCTTCAGATAAATCGAGCAGACCTCGGCGACCATGACGCCGGCCACATGCCGCACGATCTTGTCGAGGCGCGACTGGCCGTCTCCCGACTCCGCCATGATGTCGCGCAGGCGGCGCATGATGATGCGCAGCGTCGGCTCCGACGGCGCAACCCCATGCTCTTCATTCCGTCTGCCCTGCATCCAAGAACCTGCTCAAAAATATAGCACTGCCTAATGGCTCGTCCTTCGGCGCCCCACGGACGACGATAACCCGGCAAGCCTGAGTAAACCCCAAAAATCACGCCACGACGAAGGCTTGCCGCCGGCTCGAAGGAGCCGCATGCGCACCGTCGAAAGGCGCTTCTCACCGCGATAGTGCTTTCCGCCCATTCCGTCGCAGGCAGAGCTGCAAAATCCGTACCCGGCTATCCGAGCTTTTCCATGCGCGGCGTGCCCTCGGCGAATAGGACCGGTATTTTTGCCGTAACGGGCCCATCTCGACCCGCGGCCTGCTCAGCGCATCCCCGCGGTCGAACCGCGGCCGGCACCTGTCAGGCGGCGTCGAGCCCGTAGATGGAATGCAGCGTGCGCACGGCCAGCTCGGCATAGGCGGCGTCGATCAACACGCTGATTTTGATCTCCGACGTCGAAATAGCGAGAATATTGATGCCCTTATCCGCAAGCGCCTTGAACATCTGCGCGGCGACGCCGGCGTGGCTGCGCATGCCGACACCGATGACCGAGATCTTGGCGACATCCGCCGAGCTCTGCACGTCGAAAAGTCCGATGTCCTTCTCCGCCGCCTTCAACACCTCTAGGGCGCGCGGCAGCTCGGTCGCCTGCACCGTGAACGTCATGTCCGTGCTCTTGCCGTCGGGCGCGACGTTCTGAACGATCATATCGACGTTGATGTTGGCGTCGGCGAGCGGCCCGAAGATGCGGGCGGCGACGCCCGGCTTGTCGGCGACCTTCAGAATGGTGATCTTCGCCTCGTCCTTGGCATAGGCGATGCCGCTGACAACCTGCTGCTCCACGATCTCATCCTCGTCGGTGACAATAGTGCCGATGTTTTCGAGACGGTCGACGACGACCGGGCTCATTTTCTCCGGCGGCACGAAGCTCGAAAGCACGCGCACGCGTACTCTGTAGAGCATGGCCAGCTCGACCGAGCGCGTCTGCAGAACCTTGGAGCCGAGCGACGCCATCTCCAGCATCTCCTCGTAGGAGATCTTCGGCAGCCGCTGCGCCTTTGGCACGATGCGCGGGTCGGTTGTATAGACGCCATCGACGTCGGTGTAGATGTCGCAGACGTCGGCGCGCAAGGCCACGGCAACGGCAACGGCGCTGGTGTCGGAACCGCCCCGACCGAGCGTCGCCAGCCGCTGTGCCTTGGGTTCGATGCCCTGGAAGCCGGTGATGACGGCAACTTCGCCGGCATCGAGGTGACGGCGGATGGCCTCGCCATCGACCTTTGTGATGCGCGCCGAGCCGTGCGCGTCGCTGGTCTCGATCGGTATCTGCCAGCCCTGCCACGAGCGGGCCTTGAGACCCATCTTCTGCAGCACGATCGCAAGAAGACCGGCGGTGATCTGCTCGCCGGAGGCGACGACCGCATCATACTCGCGCGCGTCGTAAAGCGGGTTGGCGTCGCGCACCCAGGCGACGAGCTGGTTTGTGGTGCCCGACATGGCGGAAACGACGACGGCAACTTTGTTGCCGGCATCGACCTCGCGCTTGACATGGCGCGCCACGTTGCGGATGCGCTCCACATCGGCGACCGACGTGCCGCCGAATTTCATCACCACGACTGCCATGTGTCTCGACCCGCGCCGTCTGCCGACCTGCCGCGGTGCGTTCCGCCGCAACCGGCTCCCGCTCCGCCCCAAATACCCCGGAGGCGCTGCGCCCTCCCGAATTCGGGCGCACTCTTAGCCTTATCGGCGCTTTGCCGCAACAGCCGCCAATCGCTTGACATCCGCTTGCCACGGACGGCTATCTCGGCACCATGGAAAGCATGTCGAGCAGCCCCGGCACGAGCGCCCGGTCACCCAACGTCGACACCGCCGAGGTCGAACGGTTCGGCCGCATGGCCGCAAAGTGGTGGGACCCGCAGGGTGTGTTCCGCCCGCTCCACCAGCTCGCCCCGGCACGCCTAGGCTTCATCCGCGACGCACTGACGGAGGCGCTCGGCCTTGCAGGTACCGGCGTCACGCCTCTGCACGGCGTCCGCCTGGTCGATGTCGGCTGTGGTGGCGGCCTCGTATCGGAACCGCTCGCGCGCCTCGGCGCCCGCGTCACCGGCATCGACCTCGCCGACGAAAGTATCAATGCGGCCCGTATGCACGCCGCAGCGTCTGGCATCACCGTCGACTACCGGACGCAGAGCATCGAGGATCTCGCGGCGTCCGGCGAGCGCTTCGACGCCGCGCTCTGCCTCGAGGTCCTCGAACACGTGCCGGACCCGGCCGCCTTTCTCGCAACTGCGGCGCGCGTGCTCGAGCCCGGTGGCGTGCTCGTCGCCTCCACCATCAACCGAACGGCGAAGGCCTACCTGCTTGCCATCGTCGGCGCCGAATACGTGCTCGGCTGGTTGCCGCGCGGCACCCACCAA
The DNA here is from genome assembly GCA_016793635.1 of Hyphomicrobiaceae bacterium. GTDB lineage: Bacteria > Pseudomonadota > Alphaproteobacteria > Rhizobiales > Hyphomicrobiaceae > JAEUMD01. The sequence continues at coordinate 190,649 of JAEUMD010000025.1, read as the reverse complement.
TGGGACCGCTTCATCACGCCCGAGGAGCTCGAGGGATTCATGCGCGCGGCCGGCCTCGATCCCGACCGCCGCGAGGGCGTCGTCTACGATCCGCTGCGCGACCGCTGGAACCGCTCCACCGACACGGACGTGAACTACCAGCTCTCCGCGCGCTTACGCTGAAATCGCCGGCTCTGTTTGCAATAAGTCCCGAAGGGTTCTTGACGCCCCGAGCAAGCGGGTGTGCACTGTCGGACGCGGCGCACGATTGCGGTGGTCACCGGGGTCTGGATGGCCGGACTTCTCCCCAACGCTTCGCCTCGATAGCGGCGGCGCGCCACACGAGACAGCAGAGCCCATGCATTACTACGCCTACGAAACCGCCCACGCGATCCTGGCGCCGTGGCGACTGGCGACGCGGATGCTGAAATCCCAGCTCGACCATCCGTTGAATCCGTTCGCGAACGGGCTCCCCGCACGCGCGCTCTCGGCGGCATGCGGCGTTTTCGAGGGCCTGACGCGGCGCTACGGTAAGCCGGAATTCGCCATCACCTCTGTCGATTCCGGCGGTCAACGCATCGCCGTCAACGAGCGCATCGCGATGCGCAAGACGTTCTGCACGCTGCTGCACTTCGAGCGGGAAAGCGGACAACCCGCCGCCGAAGAGCTGCCGCGCGTGCTCATCGTTGCGCCGCTGTCGGGCCATTACGCGACGCTCCTGCGCGGCACCATCCGCTCGATGATGCCGGGTCACGATGTTTATGTGACCGACTGGGTTGACGCCCGCGATGTGCCGGTTGCGGCGGGCGAGTTCAGCCTCGACGACTACATCGACTACCTGCTCGAATTCATGCGGCTGCTCGGCCCCGGCACCCACGTCGTCGCGGTCTGCCAGCCGTCTGTCCCGGCGCTCGCCGCTACCGCCCTGCTCGCCGCCGACGACGATCCCGCTCAGCCCGCATCGCTCGCCCTGATCGGCGGACCGATCGACACGCGCCGTAACCCGACGGTGGTCAACCGCCTCGCCGAGCAACGCCCTCTATCGTGGTTCGAGCAGAACATCATTTCGCCCGTGCCCTTTCCGAACCCCGGGTTCATGCGGCCGGTCTACCCCGGCTACCTGCAGCTGACCGGCTTCATGACCATGAATCTCGAACGCCACGCCGTGGCCCACGTGAAACTCTTCCATCACCTCGTCCGCGGCGACCGCGACAGCGTGCGCAGCCACGACGCGTTCTACGAGGAATACATGGCGGTGATGGACCTTCCGGCGCGCTTCTACCTCGATACCGTCGAGCAGGTCTTCCAGCGCCACTCGCTGCCAGAGGGGGAGTTCGAGCATCGCGGGCGCCGTGTGGATTGCACGGCGATCCGTAAGACCGCACTCATCACCATCGAGGGCGAGCGCGACGACATTTGCGGTCCTGGCCAGACATCAGCGGCACACGACCTCTGCCCGAACATCGCTCGCGCCGACCGCTATCACTACGTCCAGCCGGGCGTCGGCCATTACGGCGTCTTCAATGGCTCGCGCTGGCGCGCCGAAGTGCAGCCGAGGCTGGCCGAGGCGATCCGCCGGGCCGATATCAAGCACCGTCTCGGCGCGCGTGGCGCCACGATGCCCTCGCCGCGTTCCGCCGTCGGCGCCATGGCCGAGTGGGCTTCCGCGCCGCCGATCGCGGCACCCTGATCCGCCGGGCGGGAGGGTGTGCTAGGGTTGAAACGGTCGAGACGAAGACCTGAATTGCTCCCCGCGCTCGACCTCACGAGGTCTCCGACAGCCCAGAGCGATCGCGAGCGCGATTTCATCCAGGCCCGAACCGCTCGCCGAGCACGAACCCGAGCACCACAACAGCCGACGCCCCACAAACGATATGCGCAAATCCACCAAACGCCGACCCGCCGAGGTCCAGGACAAGATCATCGCCACCGCGCTTCGCGACGCCGGCAAGCCGGTCAGCGCCTATGAGTTGATCGACCAGCTTCGCGACGAGATGGTGCTTGCGCCACAGACGGTTTATCGCGCGCTCGGCCGGCTGATCGCCGAGGGGCAGGCGCACCGGCTCGAATCCCTCAACGCCTTCGTCGCCTGCCGCCATCAAAAGCACGACGAGGGCACGGCAGTGTTCGCGATCTGCGAGTCGTGTGGAGCAGTAAGCGAATTTGCTTGCGCGCCGGCCGTCGCCGCGCTCGACGCATGGGCAGAGAGTGCGCGTTTCGCAGTGGAGCGCCGCACCATCGAGCTGCGCGGTACCTGTCGCGACTGCGCGGCCGCCGGTTGAGCCACGGGGCACTCAATCGCTATCGGGTAGTGGGGTGACCGCCGGCCGGACGAAATTTGCGGGAGCCGTGCTACGGCGAACAAGCACCCAGGCGCCCGGGCACCGGAAACGGCAAACGGGCACCTGAAAGGCACCCGTTTTCCAACACTTATCGTACTCCCGACGCCCCTTGCATCAGGCGGCGATCGCCACCTCGCGGGCCGGCACCATGGCGGGGATGGCGCGCGGCAGCACCACGACCTCTGCCTCCTCGCGGGTCAGCGCCGTGACGAAGCGCTGCGGGTTGAACCCCCACTGCAGGTTGAGCCGGCTCGAGGCCGCAACCTTGATGGCGGACTGGACGACGCGGAAGCCGCGAGCCATCAGGAGATCTTGCAGGCGGCGGGCCTGGAACACGTCGATCAGGCTCCACAGCCGGACCAGGGTGGCGACGCCTTCGCGGGTATCACCGTCGAAGCAATCCCAGAACTTGGCTTCGAGGTTGGCGCGATCCGCCGAGGTGGCTCCGCGCAGCAGGACCAGCCCGCGCTCGTCCTCGATCAGCAGGTGCATGGCGAGCGCCAGAGCGGCGCGGCGAACCATCGGCAGGTCGGTCGTGTCGAAGCTCGTCTCGGTGGCGGTCATGGCACTCTCCAGGGGGGCGAAAACCAGGGCTGAGGTTGGATCGAGGGGATCAGGCGCGGCCGAATACGGTCCAGGGCGTACCGTCGAGGACGATGATCTCGGTCGGGCGATTGGCCACGACCATGAAGTCCACCGCGTTGCCGATGAGATCGGCGTCGGTGTTGACCAGCTCCGACTTGGCGAAGCGGTACTTGCGGCCATCCTCGCCGGTGATGACGCCGAAGCCGATGTCGGCGCGGAACTTGGTGATTTCGCCGTGAACCTGCATGGGAAGCTCCTGTCTCGCTCGGGTTGTCTCGTTTGATCTCGGGGCCGCTGTCGTGCAGCTCGTAGGCTCAAGATGCCCGCACGCCCCCGAACGCGCTGTTCCGGTCGAAACAGGGCGGGTGCGGGCAGCAATTTTTTGCGGAAAGGAACAGGGGGAGGCGCGGCGCGGGATCGGCACGTTGGCCGGGCGGCGCGCCGATGGCGGCGAAAAATGGGCGAATTCCCCGGAATTTGGCGACAAGTCCGTTACTATCGCCGCGGTTCGGTCATTCCCGTCTGATGGTCTTCACCCGTTTTGCTCGCTCGTCGATGATCGGATGCAGAAGAGTGTCCGGACCGTCCGACGCTCAACTCCCGACGCCTGCTCTCCTCGCCCAGCCCAAGGTGGTCTACATGCGCGTGCTGCTGCATCTGCTCCTGTCACTGGCATTCATTCTTGCAGCGGCGGGTCCACCCGCCATGCTGCTCCAGCCGTCCCTCGCGTTCGCGGAAACAAAACCCTTCTCGCACGCGGGCCTCACGGAGGATGGCAAGCGCTACGAGACCTACCTCAAGTCCCATTGGAAGCCCGGCAAGGAGAAGCCGGAACAGCTCATCGCCGCCGCGGCGAAAGCGATATCGAAGGACAAGGACGCGCGAGCCGCGGCCCGCAACCTGGCGATGGCCGTCGTCGCCGAGCCCGGCAATTCCGGCGCTTGGACAGGGCTCGCCGAAGCGCTGCTCGCCATCAAGCCGGACCCGGCGAAGGGCAGCGAGCGGTTCGATCTGCCGGTGAACGCTTCCGGCGCCGCCTACATCGCGTACGAGCGCGCCACGACCAAGCAGGCGAAGGCCCGCGCCCTCGTCGTGCTTTCCGACGCGCTGAAGCGGCGCGCGTTCTGGCGCCCGGCGATCGAGGCACTGAAGACCTCCATCGCTCTCGTCGACAACGCACAGGTGCAGGCGGCACTCGACAAGCTCGCCGCCGAGCACGGCTTCCGCATGACCGACTACCGCACCGACAGTGATGCCGCGAGCCCGCGCGTCTGCCTCCAGTTCTCGGAGATGCTCTCGCGCGCGCCGGTCGACTTCGCCAAGTTCGTCACCGTCGGCGGCAAGGACCCGGCCGGCGTCTCCCCGGAAAACAAGCAGCTCTGCATCGAGGGACTGACGCACGGCGAGCGCTACGAGATCCAGCTCAAGGCCGGACTTCCGTCTGACGTTGGTGAGGTGCTGCTGAAGAACATCGACGTCGGTGTCTACGTTCCCGACCGCAAGCCCTCCGTGCGCTTCACCGGCCGCTCCTACGTGCTGCCGAGCCGCGGGCAGCAGGGCATTCCCGTCGTTTCGATCAACACCGACGCCGTGAAGGTCGAAGCCTATCGCATCGGCGATCGCAACCTCGCCCAGATGCTTCAGAACGGCGACCTCGATCGCCAGCTCTCGACCTGGGACGTGGAGACGATCCAGAACCGCTCGGGCGAGCGCATCTACAAGGGCGTGCTCGAGGTGAAGTCGAAGATCAACGCCGAAGTAGTGACGGCTGTGCCGGTGGGTGACTCGGTCGGCACGCTGAAGCCCGGCGCCTACGTGATGATCGCCAAGCCTGATCGGCCGACCGGCGGCGAGAACGAATACAACGTCGCGACGCAGTGGTTCATCGTCTCCGACCTCGGCCTCACCGCGTTCTCAGGCAGCGACGGCATCCACGCTTTCGTGCGCTCGCTCGCCGAGACGAAGCCGGTCGGCGCCGCCAAGGTGCGCGTCGTCGCGCGCAACAACGAGGTGCTCGCCGAGGCGCAGTCGGACGACAAGGGCTATGTCCGTTTCCCCGCAGGTATCGCCAAGGGCGAAGGTGGCCTGCAACCGGCGATCCTCGTCGCCGAGCGTGGCGACGGCAGCGAATATGCGTTCCTCGATCTCACAACCGCCGCGTTCGATCTCTCCGACCGTGGCGTGAAAGGCCGCGACGCGCCGGGGCCGATCGATGCCTTCATCTTCCCCGAGCGCGGCGTCTATCGCCCGGGCGAAACGGTGCACCTGACGGGCCTCGTGCGTGACGAGGCCGGTAAAGCGGTAACGACGCCGATGACGCTGATCGTCTCGCGTCCCGATGGCGTCGAGTATCGCCGCATCGTCGTGTCAGACGCGGGCCAGGGTGGACGCTCGCACTCCATGCCGCTCTCGTCGTCGGCGATGACCGGAACATGGCGTGCCAAGCTGCACGTCGATCCCGAAGGGCAGCCGATCGCACAGGTCTCGTTCCTGGTCGAAGATTTCATGCCGGAACGGCTCGACATGACGCTGACGCCGCCAGCGGAAGCACTGCGCACCGATGCGAATGGCACGGTGAAGCTCGACGGCCGCTATCTCTATGGTCCCCCGGCCGCTGGTCTCGCCCTCGAAGGCGAAATCATCGTGAAGCCGCTGGCCGGCGACCTCGCCGGTTTTCCCGGCTACCGCTTCGGTCTCGCCGACGAAACCGTGACACCGGTTCGCGCTCCGCTCGAGGGGCTCGGCGAAACCGACGCCGCCGGCCATGCCGACGTCGCGATCAAGCTGCCGCAGATACCATCGACCGCCAAGCCGCTCGAGGCGCAGATTCTGCTGCGCATGAAAGAGCCCGGCGGACGCGGCATCGAGCGCAGCGTCATCGCGCCGGTGGCGGCCAACGGTCCGCGCCTCGGCATCAAGAGCCTGTTCGAGGCCGACGATCTCGGCGAGGACGGTGGCCAGGCTTCGTTCGAAGTCATTCATCTCGATGCGGCGAGCAAGCGCTCTGCGGTCGGCGCGGTCAACTGGCAGCTCCTCCGGCTGGAGACGAACTGGCAGTGGTACTCGCGTGACGGATCGTGGACCTACGACGCAGTGACGTTCACCCGCAAGGTGGCGAGCGGCACCGTGGACATCGGCACCGACGCACCGGCCAGCATCACCGCGCCGGTCGGATACGGCCGCTATCGCCTCGAGGTGACGACGCCGGGCGAGAACTCCATCCAGTCGAGCGTCGCGTTCAACGCCGGCTGGTTCGTCAGCGCCGACAATCCCGACAGCCCCGAGGTGCTCGACGTGGCGCTCGACAAGTCGAGCTACTCGCCGGGCGATACGGCGAAGCTGCGCATCGCCTCCAAGCACGGCGGCACCGCGCTCATCACCGTGCTCGGCAGCGGCCTCATGGAAGCGCGCGAGGTCGAGATCGCCAAGGGTGGCGGCGAGGTTTCGCTCACCGTCGGTGAAAACTGGGGCGCCGGCGCCTACGTCACCGCCATGCTCTACCGGCCGATGGACGAAGCCCTGAAGCGCATGCCGGGCCGCGCGCTCGGCCTCGCCTGGCTCGGCATCGACCAGAAGTCGCGCACGCTCCCCATCGCCCTCGACGCGCCGGAGAAGATCAAGGGCGGCCAGACGTTCACGGTCCCTGTTACGGTCGGCAATCTCGGCGCCGGCGAGCAGGCCCACCTCACGCTCGCCGCGGTCGACCTCGGCGTGCTCAACGTCACGCGCTACAAGGCTCCCGAGCCGCAAGGCTGGTTCTGGGCGCAGCGCAAGCTCGGCGTCGACATCCGTGATTTCTACGGCCGTCTGATCGACGGCATGCGGGCCGAGCGCGGCACCATGCGCTCCGGCGGCGACGGTGATGCTGGAATGGAGATGCAGGGCTCGCCCTCGGTCGAACAGATCGTCTCGCTCTACTCCGGCATCGTCACGGTCGGCGCAGACGGCAAGGCCAACGTCTCGTTCGAGATGCCGGACTTCAATGGCACCGTGCGGCTGATGGCCGTGGCGTGGACCGCGGGCAAGCTCGGCTCCTCGTCGAAGGACGTCATCGTCCGCGACGCGGTCGCGCTGACCCTCACGTCGCCGCGCTTCATGACCCTCGGGGACGAGGCGCGCCTGACGCTCGACGTGCACAATGTCGAAGGCCCGGCGGCGCTCTACCAGATCGCCATCGACATGAGCGTTGCCGGCATGGAGCAGGCCCCGCGCGAGCGCGTCGCCGACAAGGCGATCGATCTCGCGGCCGGCGCCAAGAAAATCGAGCGGATCACGTTGAAGCCGACCGAGGTCGGCCCGCTCGCCTACGAAGTGCGCCTGTCCGGTCCTGGCGGCATCGCCATCGCGCGAAGCCTCACCATCGACGTCAAGCCGCCGGCTGGCGACATCAAGCGCACCACAGTGGCCAAGCTGAAGCCGAACGGCTCACTCACGCTCAGCAAGGATCTCGTCACAGACCTGATCCAGAGCCGCACGCGCATCAACCTGTCGGCCGGTCCGCAGGCCCGCTTCGACATCCCCGGCTTGCTGACGCAGCTCGACCGCTATCCGTATGGCTGCGCCGAGCAGACGGTGTCGCGTGCACTGCCCCTCGTCTACGCCAACGCCGTCGCCACGCGCGTCGGAATCGGCACCGACAAGGCACTGAAGGAGCGCGTGCAGAAGGCCATCGAGCACGTCTTCTCGATGCAGGACAACTCGGGCGCCTTCGGTGTCTGGGGGCCGTCCACCGTCGACCTGTGGCTGACGGCCTACGTCACCGACTTCCTGACGCGCACGAAGGAAGCCGGCTACGAGGTTCGGCCGGAAGCGTTCAACCGCGCGCTCGACCGGTTGCAGAACTACATCTCCTACGCCCAGGACTTCGAGAGCGGCGGCGAGGATCGCGCCTATGCCCTCTATGTCCTCTCGCGCAACGGCCGCGCGCCGATGGGCGAGCTGCGCTACTACGTCGATACTCGCCTCGATCGCTTCTCCTCGCCGCTGGCCAAGGCACAGCTCGGCGCGGCCCTCGCCATGCTTGGCGACAAGCCGCGCGCCGAGCGTGCCTTCAAAGCGGCCGTCGAGGATATCGACAAGGCGGCGACCGACATCCCGCGCGACGACTATGGCTCCAGGCTGCGTGACGGTGCCGCTCTCGTGACGCTTGCGTCCGAGTCGGGCATCGCCAAGACCGACGCGCCGCGCCTCGCCGACGTGATCGCCAAGGCCTATGCCGGCCGCGGCTACACCTCGACGCAGGAGCAGGCCTGGCTGCTTCTCGCCGCCAACGCGCTCTCGGCCGAGGCCGCGCAAACGCGCCTCTCGTTCGACGGTGCGCCACTCGACGGACCCGTCCTGAGGCCGCTGACACCCGCCGAGATCAGCAAGAGCGGCGGTCTCGTCATCCGCAACGATGGCGAAGCCGCGGTGGATGTCGTGGTGTCCGTCATCGGCGCGGCGCTGACACCTGAGCCGCCCGTTTCGAAGGGCTTCACCATCACCCGCAGCTACTACACGCTCGAAGGCAAGGAGGTGGTGCTCGCCAGCGCCAACGGCGGCACCGCGACGCTCGCCCAGAACGACCGTCTCGTCGCCGTGGTGAAGGTGGAAACGCGCGAGGAAGGCGGCCGCGTTCTGCTAGTCGACCGCCTGCCGTCCGGCCTCGAGATCGAAAACCCGCGGCTCGTCGCCTCGGGTGACGTGAAGTCGATCGAATGGCTCGAAGGAACGCTGACGGCCGAGCACGCCGAGTTCCGCGACGACCGCTTCGTCGCCGCCTTCAACCTGTTCCCGTCGCGTGGCGAGAACGGCGAGAGCAGCGGCACGACGGACGCCGCCGCAAAGGGCACGGTGCGCACTGCGACAGCGGCCTACATCGTGCGAGCGGTGACGCCGGGCAAGTTCGTCCATCCCGCCGCCACGGTCGAGGACATGTACCGGCCCGAGCGCTACGCGCGCACCGCGGCTGGCACGCTCGTCATCTCCGGCAAGGAGTGAGACGCGCGATGACCGCCTCTCGTCACGAGAGCACGACAAGTACGGACGCCGCCCACGAACCGGCGTCCGCCGCGGACACCCGGACGCTCCCCCCTGGCGTCACGGGTGGCCCGCGCCGCGGCGTGCGGACGAAGCTCGTCCGCATCGCCGCCGTCGCGGCCGCCGGTATGATCGTCGCTGCCGGCGCCGCGATCGGCGGGCTCGAGTTCGCCAAGCACCGCCTCGGCCCGCCGCCCATCTCCGCCGCCGACGACCTCTCGACCATCGTCGTCGATCGCAACGGCCGTCTGCTCCGTCCCTTCACCACCGCCGATGGACGCTGGCGGTTGCCCGTCACCACGCACGAGGTAGATCAGCGCTATCTCGCCATGTTGTTGGCATTCGAGGATCGCCGTTTCCACGAACATTCTGGCGTCGATGCGCGCGCGGTGATGCGCGCAGCCGGTCAATTTCTCCTCAACGGGCGTATCGTCTCCGGTGCCTCGACCCTCACCATGCAGGTTGCGCGGCTGCTCGAAGGGCGCCACCACCGCACGGCGATCGGAAAGCTGGAGCAGATGGTGCGCGCGTTGCAGATCGAGCAGCGCGCGAGCAAGGATCAGATCCTCGATCTTTACCTGCGCCTCGCCCCGTTCGGCGGCAACATCGAAGGCGTGCGCGCCGCCGCCCTCGCCTATTTCGGCAAGGAGCCGAAACGTCTTTCGGTCGGCGAAGCGGCGCTGCTGGTGGCCCTGCCACAATCCCCCGAGGCGCGCCGTCCCGATCGCTTCGCCGCGCGCGCGCGCATAGCCCGCAACCGCGTTCTCGAACGCGCCGTCGAAGCGGGCGTCATCAAGCCGGCGGATGCCGAGCTCGCCCGCGCCGAGCCGGTGCCGACCAAACGCCGCGCCTTCCCGATGCTGGCGCCGCATCTCGCCGAGAGCGAGGTGGCGCTGCATCCGGCAACGACCGTCCACCACACCACGCTCGACCGCCCCCTCCAGCAGAGCCTCGAGCAGCTCGCACGCGAACACAAGGCCCTGCTCGGGCCGCGCCTCTCGAGTGCCATCGTCGTCGCCGATCACTCAACCGGCGAAATCCTCGCGCACGTCGGTGCCGCCGACTATCTCGACGCCGAGCGCTTCGGCGCGATCGACATGGCGACGGCGGTCCGCTCGCCCGGCTCGACCCTGAAACCGCTCATCTACGCCTTGGCCTTCGATCTCGGCCTCGCCCACCCCGAAACGCTGATCGAGGATCGCGCGGTCCGCTTCGGCACCTATGCGCCGAAGAACTTCGACGAGGAGTTCCACGGCACGGTGACGATCCGCTCCGCGCTCGCCAACTCCCTCAACATCCCGGCGGTGAAAGTGCTCGACAAGGTCGGGCCGGGCCGGATGCTGGCGCGCATCCGCCGCGCCGGGCTCAAGGCCGAGTTGCCGGACGCGACGGAACCGACACTGGCGTTGGCGCTCGGCGGTCTCGGCATGACGCTCAGGGATCTCGCCGGCCTCTATACGGCGTTCCCGCGCGGCGGTGAGCCGGTAACGCTGGTACATCGCAAGGCCGACATCGCAACGGCCGCGCTCGCATTGCGCCGCGGACAGCAGGAGAAGCGCTCGCGACGCCTCGTCTCGCCCGTCGCTTCCTGGTACGTGACCGACATCCTCAAGGATGCGCCGCCACCGGCGAGCGCGCGCGCCGGCCGCATCGCCTACAAGACCGGCACGTCCTATGGCTACCGCGACGCCTGGGCGATCGGCTACGACGGCCACCACGTCGTCGCGGTCTGGACAGGCCGGCCCGACAATGCTTCGACACCGGGCTTGATGGGCCGCCACGCCGCCGCTCCACTTCTGTTCGACGCCTTCGCGCGCATCTCGGAGGCACGCGCGCGCTTGCCGTCCGCCCCGGCCGGCGCGTTGCAGGTCTCGGGCGCCGATCTACCCCCGCCCCTGAAACGCTTTCCCGAGCCGGGCGCGGCGAGCACCGTGGCGGAGACGGCAAGCCCGTTCCTCGCGCCCCCGGTCGCCATAGCCTTCCCGCCGGACCGCGCCGAGGTGGAAGTCGAAACGGCCAGCGCCGAAGCCGTGATCGAGCCGCTGATGCTCAAGGCCGAGGGCGGCACGCTGCCACTGACTTGGCTCGCGGACGGCAAGCCGATCGGCATCGCCACCCATCGCCGCGATCTCGTCTGGCAACCCGAAGGCCGCGGCTTCTACAAGCTCTCGGTGATCGACGCCAAGGGCCGCGTCGATCGGGTCACCGTGCGCCTCAGATAGCGCGCGCGGGGAGGAAAAAGCCGGGAGAACCGCCCCCACGCCCGGTGGCGGCCCTTTCCACCCTCCCGTGGTTTCTCCAAACTCCGCCGCAGTGCTCGCCGTGATTCGAAGTCTCGGCGGCTAAATCGAGCGCACGGTCAAGCACTCCATCTGCCCGCACGGCATCGCCGCAAGCGATATGCGGTTGGACGAAGACGCTTAGATAGCGCTCTCGAGGGTCGATCACCCGTTGTGCGCAAGCGGCGCGGTGCATGGTCCCACACGAGGGGAGAGCAGAAGGCATGGCGGCCTTGACGACGAGCAGATCCGAAAAGGTGCCGGACGGCGACACCGGCGGGCGTGCCACTTCTCCTCAGCCAACCGTGCTCCGTGACTTGGTGCTCGTGCGCATCTCCGCCGAGGGGGGCGCGACACGCGCCGAAGTCCTGCGCGACCTCGGACAGCTCGTCGCCCACCGCCTCTCACCCGGCGAATGGCGGCAAACCGCGGAGTTAGCTCTGGCGTCGCTCCTCGCCGACGGCCTCGCAAACGAGAAGCGCGGCCGATACGAGGCGACCGAAGCCGGCTCCGCCACTGCCGCGCGCTACTTGCTCCTGCGCGCGACCCAGCGCATCGGCGCGTGGCCCGACGTTCGAGACACGTTGCTCATCGCCCGCGCACTCGGCCTCGACGGCGAAACCGCGCCCAAACTCAAAGCCCTTTCGACGCCTGAAGGGCTGCGCGCCTTGATCGTCCAGAAGGCATTCGGCATGCCGCGCCGACTCAAGACGTCACCAGCCCGCCTCCGGACGGAGCTCGCCGTGATCGCGCTCGAGAGAGCCTTCGGCAACAAGCTCAAGTCGGGCCTCGGCGCCAATGGCGGCTTCTCGCCCAAGGCCGGCCGCATGCTCGCCGCGCAGCTCTCGCGCCGCCCGCGCGAATTCTCGTCCGACAGCAAGCTGATCGCCGCCCTTGCCGCCGAGCACGTCGATGCCGTTCAACCGACGCTCGACGTACTGCGAGCCGCCATCCTCCGTCGCTTTGTCAGTGAAATCATCGGCGGCGAGGCGCCGGCGGCTGGTGTTGCGCCCACAACTGCCGCGCGGCGCGCACCGCGTTCCGCCCCCGCCCCCGAGGCGAAGAATGCGTCCGGGCCGCGAAACGCCGTTCCGGTGCCGGACAACGACCCCACGCCGGCGGCCCCCCCGTTGCCGAGTTACCGCCCGGACCTCGAAACATTCACACTCGAGGTGCTGCGCGCCGCCGCCGGCACCGCCGAGGGCTGGCCAGGAAACCGCAAGGCGTTTATCTCTCACGTATGGCCGTCGATTCGAGATTCGCGGCCCGAGTGGGGACTTTCCGAGATCGAGTTCAAGTGCATGCTGGTGGAGGCGCACCGGGCAGGTCGCCTTGCGCTGACGGGAGCCGATCTCAGAAACAAGGGTAACATCAAAGACATACAGGACTCCGCCATCAGCTACATGAACACCGTTTGGCATTACGTCCGGATCGAAGACTAGGGGGCCGGAAAAGCTGGGCTCTGCCCGCGCTTCTCTTCCCTGCTTCAAGTTCGGAAAATGGCCAACGGCGGCCCGGGCAGCGACATGCGCAGCCGATCAAAAACCGCCGAATGCAAGTTCAAGGACCCCGATTCGATGCACCAACCGGCTCATAAGGCTGCGCTTCCCGACCAGGTGTCGAAGGCTTTCGAGCATTCGATCACCTGGGAGGACGACATTTGGCGCGCCGACCCGGTCGATGTGGAGGAGGTGCACCAGAAGGCGCGGCGCAAGTACTTCGACCTGCTCGACGGCGTTACCGCCAGCCGCGCCGGGGGCCCCGCCACGCAATCACGCATCCTGCTGTTCCATGGCCAGTCCGGCGCCGGCAAGACGCACCTCATTCGGGCACTGCGCACGGGGACACACCGCACCGGGAAGGGTTATCTCGGCTACGCGCAGATGTCGCCCGACATCGCCAATTACGCCGATTACTACCTGCGCCGTCTGATCGCTTCTCTCGAACGGCCCTACGATCCCGACATCGCCGGCGAGAGCGGCCTCGCTCGCCTCACCGCGCGTCTCGTCGCCGCCGCCGACATGATCCCGGCATCGGATATCGAGAAGCTGCGCGAGGCGACGCTCGACGACAAACAGCTCGCCCGCCTGGTGCACGAGCTGGCGGACACCATCGTCGCCGCGCCGCGCTTCGCCGAAGACAACATCGACATCAACATCATTCGCGCGCTGCTCTATCTCGAGCGGCGCGACCCGCGCGTCGAGAGCCGCGTGCGCCAATACCTGCAATGCAGGCCGCTGAACGAGCTTTCTTTGCAGAGCGTTGCCGCGCTCGACCCGAATGTCGGCGACGGTCGCGCCTTCGACATCATCGAGGGCCTCGGCCGGCTGATGTGGGCGGTCGATGGCGCCGCGCTCGTCTTCTGCATCGATCAGGTCGAGGACCTGCGTTTCTTCGACGACGCCGAGGAGCGCTTCCAGAAGGCGGTGCGCGACCTCATTCAGATCGCCAATCGCGTGCCGACGGCCATCGTCGTCATCTCCTGCCTCGACGATTTCTATGCGCAGGTACGCGAGCCGCTGGCGCAGTCCTACCGGGATCGCATCGAGAAGGCGGGTCCGGTGCCTCTGTACGAGAGCCGTACCGCCGAGGAAGCGCGCCTCATCATCGCCAAGCGCCTCGGCCACGAAGCCGCACGCACACCAGGCGCCGTCGTCTACTCCGATCCATCGGCTTACTTCGGTCCGCAGTTCTTCGAGGAGTTTTCCGGCCTTTCGACGCGGCGGCTGCTCGAGCACGCTCAGAGCCGTCTGCGCATTCAGGCGGAAGATCCGGAGGACGAGGCGCAGGCTGCGCCGCGGGCGGAGAAGCCCGGCGCGTCCTGGCTATCTACGCTTTCATCTGTGCTCGGAATGTCGACCGAGCGCAGCGAGCCGAAACTCGCACCTGCTCCGCTGCTCGAGCCCGACTATCGTGAAATGTGGGAACGCTTCCACAATGCTTCGGAAGCCGAGATCCCGTCCGACGACAACGAGCTGACCGACATTCTCGCATTCGCCGTGAAGCTTGCCGAAAGCGAGTGGGCCGGCACGGTCGAGGTGAGCACGACGCGGCTCGACATAGCCGACGACCTGCCGGCGATGGACCTCACCATTCGCCAGCGTAACGGCCTCGCCACCGAGGCCCGCGTGTTCCTCTGCAACCGCAAGATCCAGGGCGGAGCATTCAAGCGCCAGCTCGACACCGCACTCCTGAACCTCGGCGCCAAGAGCTGTTTCATCCTGCGTGCTTCGGACTATCCGCCGAACACCAAGAGCCAGGCCGCGCAATCCATGCGCAAGTTCCGCGAGGCGGGCGGGCGGGCATTGACGGTACCGATCGCGGAGTGGGAGCGGATGATCGCGGTGCGCGAGTTCCACGCGCACCATCGCAACGATCCGGGCTTCGGCAAGTGGTTCGCCGACGCGAAGCTGCTGTCGAACCTGATCGTCATCATCCAACTGCTGCGCCTCGACCTGCTCGGCAAATTGCTGCCGCGCGTGATCAATGGCGGCGCGGACGGGCGGACGGGCCGCACGATGCCGCGTCCTGCCGAGCCGGAGGTGGGAGCCGCACAGATCGTCGCCGATCCTGCGGACGTCACCACCGCTACCATCCCTGCTATGGAATTCACCGGCCTGGCCGACGCTGCCGTCAACGTTCCCGCGGTCGACGATCCCAACGATCCCAACAACGACGAGCTGCCGCTCTCGGTCATCCTCGACGAGCATGGCGGCGGCGCGAAGAGCATCTTCGCCGGCCGCGAGATCGGCAACCGCAATCGCCCGGTCACCCTCAACCCCAGCGTTTTGAAACGCCACGCGGCCGTGCTCGGCGGCTCGGGTTCGGGCAAGACCACGCTCGCCCTCTCGCTTATCGAGCAACTGCTCCAGCGCGGCATCCCTGCGATCCTGCTCGACCGCAAGGGCGACCTGTGCAGCTACGCCAACCCCGAGGTCTGGCGCGCCGACGATAACGAGACGGCCGAGCGACGCGCCGAGCGCGAGCGCCTCGCCGATGCTATCGACGTCGCCGTCTACACGCCGGGCCGCGCCTCGGGGCGGCCGATCTCCATTACGCTTCTGCCGAACGGCATCAACGAGCTGCCGGACCACGAGCAGCAGCTTCTGGCGAACCTGTCGGCCGCGGCGCTCGGCGACATGCTTCACCTCAAGAACTCGGCGACGCATCAGAAGCAGTCGGGTACGCTGTCGGTGGCTCTGCGCATCCTCGGCTCACGCCACAGCCGCGAGGTCACGCTTTCCGACCTCATCGATCTGCTCGAGGACGAGGATCCCGAGCTCACCGACCTGACGCAGCGCATGGACCCTTCGGGCAAGCTGCGCCGCGACCTCGTCGCCCAGCTCGACTCGTTGCGTCACCGTAACGCCGCGCTGTTCGATGGCGGCGGCGAGAGCCTTTCGATGGAGAGCTTCCTCGGACTTGGCCCACACGCGCGGGAGGGCCGCACCCGGCTTTCGATCATCTACACGGGGTTCCTTGGCGACAACGAAAACATCCTATTCTGGGTGTCGCAGTTCCTTTCGGAAGCGCTCCGCTTCTGCCAGCGCAACCCGAACGACGAGTTGCAGGCTGTCGTGATGTTCGACGAGGCCGACCTGTATATCCCGGCGAACTCCAAGCCAGCGACGGCAGAGCCGCTGCAAAGTCTCTTGAAGCGCGCCCGCTCAGCCGGTCTCGGCATTATGCTGGCGACGCAGTCGCCGGGTGACCTGGACTACAAGAGCCGTGACCAGATCACGAGCTGGTTCATCGGCCGCGTCCGCGAGGACACCGCGCTGCGCAAGCTCAAGGCCGCGTTCCAGAGCGAGAGCGGCCTGGACCCCGCAGCCGTGCTACCGCACCAGACGGTTGGCGAGTTCCACCTCGTTCAAGAGGGCCTCGTGCGATCGATGAAGGCGCAGCGCTCGCTCGTGCTCGCAGAGCAGGTTCCGTTCGACCGCATCGAGCAGCTCGCCTCCGAGACGCGCGGTCAGGACGAGAAGCAGTTGCGCTTGTTCGATATCAAATGAACGGCTTCAGGTGCTGGTGTGCGGTCTAATGGCTGTTGGCCCGCGATCACCCTAAGGTTGCGCCAGCGGACCCGTGTTGAGCCTCCTAGAGTGGTCGCCGGATGTCTCTCCGAGGCCCCCTTCTAACGGCCTTCCAAGCGTAGCCAAATCGTCACACCCCAAGGCAAAGTTGTATGCGGCCTCGTGATTTTTTTCGAAGTCGGCACATTGCAGTGCAGCAGCGCGCTGCTGAAAAACGATGTTCATTAACGCAACATGCGCATGAAACTGCTTCTGAATCTGGCAGTTGCGCAACTTGGTGCGACGCAAAATTGAACACGCGTGCGCATCCGATCGCTTTTGCGAGGGGACATAGAAACTGAAAATACGCGATGACCGTGGAACTTAGAGCGTTCTGATGTAATATTCATGACTGAGCATTGGCGAGGTAGAGGGCGCCAAGGCCGGTGGAGTTTCCCGGGGCGGCAAACGCCGGGTAACACCGTCAGTTGTAGTTGCGGGGTTGTGTTATGGTCGCGAAGCCATTCATGGTGATGCTGCTGGCCGCTTTATTGGGGCCGGCAATCGGTATCGGGCTCTTTGTTCTCCTGAATGCGATGTGACATCGCTATTTGCTGGATTCGTTCGTGATACAGCGAACGCGCGGGGCGAAGAGCGGAAGCCCTCGGATGCTGATGGAAAGTCTGGATTAGAGTGGGCGCCCGACGCGCCGCACCGCGCTGTTTGCGCCGACTATTCCCTTCCATCGTTTATCAACAATCAGACCGGCCGGTCACGAACAAGTCGGTTCGCGTCGATTTCCCCGGCTGGTTCGGCCGGCCGAAATTTATCCCGGTAGTCCTAGCCTAAACCTCCCCTCGCTATCTTGTCTCGCGCCGCAAAAAACGGTCGAGCTTCAGATGGCGAACCGGATGCGAATTACGCGCCGGAACCAGCAACTGAAGCTCGACCTTCCCCCAACACTTTTTGACCGGCCATCCGGTCGTGAAACCTTTGATATTCTGCTTCAAGCCTAGTTATTGGGCAAATGTTTTCTTCTGTTCGCCGCTAATTAGTATGGCATTTTCTACTTTAGGCGAATGACGCTAACGTCATGGGACTGGATTTCCCTGGGCGCGATGCCGTGTTTGCCCCCATCGATGCCGGTTTGCGAGGTGCACTCCCGCCGGCTTGACGTTTGCCCACTGGCGCTGTTCGTGACACACCGATGTTGACCGCAACGCACGCCCGGAATGCGCGCTCCATGTCCG
Source organism: Hyphomicrobiaceae bacterium (assembly GCA_016793635.1). GTDB lineage: Bacteria > Pseudomonadota > Alphaproteobacteria > Rhizobiales > Hyphomicrobiaceae > JAEUMD01. The sequence continues at coordinate 173,184 of JAEUMD010000025.1, read as the reverse complement.
ATACAGCCACGCCTAAGAAGCTGCTCGACGATTGCTTCCTGCACGATTCCCAGCGTCTACGGCACGACGAGGCGATCGAAATCCTGCGGTCCCGCATCGCGCCGGTAACCGCGCACGAGCGTGTCGCGATCGTCGACATCGCCGGTCGCGTGCTCGCCGAGCCCGCCGTCGCTCTGCGGCCCGTGCCGGCGCACACGAACTCTGCGGTCGATGGGTATGGCTTCGCCTCCGCCGATTATGGCGCTGAGGGTGCGCGCCTGCCTGTTTCCGCCCGGATCGCGGCCGGCCATCCGCTCGAAGGCGCCGTACCCCCTGCAACCGCAGTCCGCATCTTCACCGGTGCGGTAATGCCTGAGGGGATCGATACCGTCGCCATGCAGGAGGACTGCGAGACCGCGACGGACGAAAGCGGCGCGCAAACGGTCTCCATCCCTGCGGGCCTCAAGCGCGGCGCAAATGTGCGGCGTGCGGGCGAGGACGTGGCCGCAGGCGAAACCCTGCTCGAAGCGGGCGCGATGCTGCGCCCGCAGGATGCCGCCGCGCTCGCCTCCATCGGCCTCGCCGACATCGTCTGCCGCAAGCGCCTCTCCGTCGCGATCATTTCGACGGGCGACGAGGTGATCCGCGCCGGCAGCCGGCCGCTTGCTCCCGGCGAGGTGTACGACGCCAACTCGCCGATGCTGAGCGGCCTCATCAGCGCGACCGGCGCCAACGTTCATGATCTCGGCGTCTGGCCGGACGATGCGGGGGAAATCAAGCGGCGTCTGGCCGAAGCAGCCCGCCACTACGACGTGCTCATCACCTCCGGCGGCGCAAGCCGTGGCGAGGAAGACCACATGGTCGAAGCCATGGATGCACTCGGCAAGCGCCATATGTGGCAGTTGGCGATCAAGCCCGGCCGGCCGATGTCGTTCGGGCAGATCGGCGATACCGTCATCATCGGTCTCCCGGGTAATCCCGTGGCCGTGTTCGTCTGCTACCTCATGTACGTGTTTCCCGTGCTGCGCCGTCTCGGCGGTGCACCCTGGCCGGAGCCGCGCCGTTACATGTTGCCGGCCGCTTTCGAGATCGCGAAACGCAAAACCGGGCGGCGCGAATTCTTCCGCGGCTGGCTGGTCGGCAATGGCGCCACGACGGCGGTCGACAAGTATGCGCGTGACGGCTCCGGCCTCATCACGGGGCTGCGCGCTGCGACTGGACTGATCGAGATCGGCGAGGACGTGACGGCAATCGCGCCCGGCGATCCCGTCGCCTTCATCCCGTTCTCCGAATTCGGCATACCGGCCTGATCGCGCGGGCCTGAAACGCGCGGGCGGGCAGCGAATTGCCCGAACAGAACCGCCGTCTCGACACGAACGTGACCGGCGGCCGCCACATTGGCCGACTACTGCTCGGGCAGTCCTCTCGTGTGCGCCTCGCTAAGTTGGCGTCGTGCGCCGGGGTGTTGCCGCCCTCGCATGCGAACGCCATGATCGCCCTTGTCCGCCTTTTCACGCGCCTCATCGAGATCATCGTCGCGGTTCCAGCGCGTGCGGTGCGCGTTCTGATCGATCTCGTCGCGTTCAATCCGCGGCTCGGCCCCCTGCGCCACGTCGTCACCGCCGCCGTCGTTTACGTGCTCTTTGCCGTGATGCTGGTCTATGTCGTCGCTCCGCTACGCGGGATCGTCGGCGCTGCCTACACATCGGAGAAGCTGCATTACGATGCCGAGCGCTGGCTCGCCACCGCCATCTACGATACGCGCGGCAGCTTCGTCGGCACATTCGATCCGCGCCTCGACAGCCAGCGCGATGTCAACTTCACCGACGCCGTGATCGAGCATGGGGATTACGTCGCGAACCCGGACCACAAGTCGATCCCCGTGCGCGACGTTCCGGAACACTACTGGAGTTGCCTCGTCTACCACGAGGACCGCAACCTCGGCGGTCCGCTGAACCCGTTCGGCATCGATCTGCTCGGCGTTCTCAAGATCCCCTATACGACCGTCAAGCAATCGATCGCCTCGCGCCGCCCGCGCCTTGGCGTCGGCGGATCGACCCTGCCGATGCAGCTTGCCCGTGTCATCCGCAAGACGCCGCCGAGCGCATCGGAAGGCGGTTTCACGAAACTCGGCCGCAAGCTTTCCGAATGGTGGGAAGCGCCCGTCATCTATCGTTCGCTGACAGCCGGGGGCGACGACACCAAGCTTCGCCAGTGGGCGGCCAACCATCTCTGGTTGGCCCAGCGCACCGGCGGATCGCCGCTGCATGGCGTCGAGGTGACGAGCCGCATCGTCTTCGGCAAGGAGGCGCAGGACCTTTCGATGGCCGAGCAGTTCGTGCTCGCGTCAGCCGTCAACAAGCCGATCATCCTGCTCGAAGGCAGCGAACGGTTGAACGAAGTGCGCCTCGACCGCTGGCGGTACATCACGGAGGTGCGTGCACGCACTTGCGCGGAGAAGTTGATCGCCGACCCCGAGCAGCAAAAGCAGGTGGTATTCGAGCTCGTGCAGCTCGCCAGCGGACCGCCCGACCCGCATGTGAGGCCGCGGCTTCAGAAGGCGCTCGAGACATTCGCCCCGGAACAATCTCGCCGCGCACAGGCAAACCCCACCATCCGCGCCAACGTGCTGATGCCGGCGGCTCGCTTCGGACTGCGGGAAGAGATGAAGCAACGCTTCGGCTTCGGCTGGCGCGACTATGTGCGTGGCGTAACGACGACGTTCGACGTGCCGGAGAACCTCGCGTTCCATAGCGCCGTGGGCGCTACCCTCACATCGCTCGATGCGAAGCTCGCCGGTAAGCTCGGCCCCGGCTACACGCTCGCTCCCGCAAAAGCCGGTGCCTCTGGCGAGATGCCGAATGTCGTCGTCGTCGCGGCGAACGCGAGGGGCGAGATCGTCCGCTATTTCGAATCGGGGGAGACGGCACCGTACTTCGGTTCGCAGCAGGCTCGCAGCGCCGAGACCGGATTCTACAACACCGCGCGCGAATCCCGCATGATCGCTTCGACCGGAAAGATGATCGCCGCCATCGGCATCGCCAACCAGCACACGGACACGATTTCGTCGCTCTACCTCGACACGGATGCACCGCCGTCGGGGCTCGAGACGTGCCGTCGCGGCGGCGGCGGTCGCCATGGACGTAAGGCGATCGTCGCTTTCGCTTGCTCACTCAACACGGCCCTGATCGGGCGAACGGCGCGCGTCGGTCAAGCCCGCATCAAGGCCCTGATCGACCGCTTCGGATTCACCATGCCTCCGCGCGACGCCAATGGCGAAGGCACGCCGCCATCGACAGCCGCTGTTATGGGCCAGATCGCGGGTTCGCCACGGCGCGTGCATCAGATGTCGGCGGTGGTGCTCGCCGCGCTCACCGGCCAGAGCGCCAAGCCCGTCGGCGAGCCGACATTGGTCAAGAGCTTCGATTTTATCGATGGCGATTCTGCTCGCCTCAATGATTTCGCCCGGCCCCACAGCGTTTCACCTCGCCTCGTCGTCAACCGCGGCGCAGGCCAGCTCGTCAAGGCTCTTCTCGAGGCGCCGCTCTGCTACAGCGCCAACAACACCTCACACGGCACGCTCAAGAGCCTCGCGCACTGGTGTGCCGCGCGCCATCCCGGACTGCGCCTGCACTTCGCCAAGACAGGCACGCAAGTGAATGCCGACCCCGATGCCAGCATCGACACGTGGATTACAGGCGGTCTGCAATTCACGAACGGCGCCGCCTACTCGTATGTAGTTCTCGTCGGCACCGGCTCGCCGACACAGCCGTTCGGCCGCGCGATCCACGCCGCCGATGTCGCCCCACTGGTCGAAACACTGCTGGCCGATCTCGAGAAGCACGCCAAGGCCAACCCCGAACCCTCGTTGCTGCCAGCCGTTGCTCCCGTCGCGCAAGGCACGCCCGCGAACACTGCCAGTCGTGGCCGCGAAACGCCAAGCGACATGGTCCTGCAAAGCCTGCTGCGCCAATAGACGAGCGTACGCCTATATGCGCGAGTGGCGCCGCACGCCCCGCGCGTTCGAATGGCGTGTCTTCGCACTGGTCGAGGTCATTTCGCCGTTCATCTCTCCTTCATCTACGGCGCGTCTTTCCGCCACGTTGAAGCCCCGCGGAGCCACATACGCGCCGTACTGCCGCCAAGAGACGAGCCTACCTCTGACGACATAGGGCCCGTCCGGATTGCGGTCGGGTCGAAGCGACGAGCGAGCCCCACCGGACGTATCTCCCCGGCCAGACGCCGTGGCGTGCAAACGGATCAGCGCGCTCTGCATTCACAAGCAAAGCAGGTCGTCCCATGGCGTTCACGCGCGACGCAAATACCACCCGCACCGCCGGCGCTTCCGCGCGCGGTTACGACGTCGATCTCGCCGATGGCGAATGGGGCGAGGAGGAGCGTCCCGGGCGCGATTGGAAGAAGCTCGTTCTCGTCTTCGGTCTCGGCGTGCTCTCGTGGGTCGCGACTTATGTCGGTATGCTCGAGCTGATCGAGGCCAACATGGGTGACCTGCCGCTGCTGCACAAGGCGATCATCGGCTTCTCTGTCGCCATGCTGATGACGATGATCATCTGGCTTCTCGATCAAATCTTCGCTCCCATCGGCTTTCTGCAGCGCCTCACGTTCATCGCCGGCTACGCGTTCCTCACTATCATCTCGGTCGGCTTCGGCTTCGGCTTCTACTGGAAGGTTCTCGAAAGCCGCTCCGAGAGCGCGCGGTCGGCCGAGTCGGCCGTATCGCAAGTGCAGGCCTCTCTGCACGCCGCATCGACGCGCATGTCGCAGCTCTCCACGACGCTCGACCAGTTGAACCAGATCTCGCTCGCCAAAGCCGAGCTCGAGCGCACGAAGGGCTCTTCGTGTCCGAACAGCCGTCCGGGCGACGGCCCGCGCCGCAAGCTTCGCGACGAGGATGCCCAGCGCTTTGGCTTCGCCGCCGAGTTCGTGAAAGCACGCGTCGGCACGGTCAAGGGTGATCTCAGCGCCCTCGATGTGGATCTCGGCAAGATCGCCAGCGACGACAAGTCGACGGTCGACGAGAAGTCCGGCACACGTAACGAGTTCATGCGCGCGCTCGGCCGCAAGCTGGACATGACTGTCACCGGCTTCAACGCCTTCCGCACGGATCCGCAGTTGAAGCAACTGCGCGCCGACCTCGCCGAGCGTGCCGACCGCACGGTTTTCCCCGACAGCCAGAAGGGCACATTCACCTGCCCCGACGCGCAATTGCAGCAGGCGCTGAAGGGCGTCGTGCGCGCCATCGATCAGCTTCCCGAGCTCGAGAAGCCGAAGATCGCGGCCGTCGAGGGCTCGGAGGCGACGATCGAGGCCTTTCGCCGTCTGACCGCGACGTTCTACGGCATGCTCTCGTTCAAGATGCCGCCGTCTGCCGATGAGCTGCGCGATTTACAGAAGAAGGCCGTTCAGTCCGTCGAGGCATCACCTTCAACGCAGAAGGCGCTCGCCTCCGCCGATGGCGCGGTCGGACTTTCCAAGCGTGACTACATCCCGCTGGCCATCGCACTTTTCGTCGATCTCTGCCTGCTGCTCGTGTCGATGAGCCGGCCGATCAATCGCCTGCACGGCCTCGTGCCGAAGATGCGCGCAGCAGAGCGCGGCCCCGTCATTCAGATCCTGTCGCGCTTCAACGACATTCACCGCGACGACGAGATCCGTAAGAACTTCGAGGTGTTCCGTCACGTCGTGTTCGACTTCCATGGCGCCTACTACGTCGCCGTTCCGCTCGACGCGCCGTACAAGCCGAGTGGCCCCTACACCAAGAGCTATTCGACCGAGGACATCCAGGACCTCCAGCTCGAGGCACACCTGCTAGCGAACCTGTTTACCTCTTTCGAGCAGGAGAAGATCTTCACGCGCGTTTACTCGCCGCTCCTCACCACACGATCCATCAAGAAGAAGTTGCATCGGCAGGGCAGTAAGTTCGCCCATGCCGAAGCGTTCCGCGTCTACCGCTTCCGCGACGGTGCGTGGTCCGAGATCATTCTCGGCGCCGTGATGGGCGCGGCCCGCCGGGTCGAAGCGGAGAAGCGCAAGCGCCGGCTCGAGGATCAGTTGTTCAACGCCGAGGTGAAGCCGGAACCAACGCTGGAAGCGGCCAACGACCACACCCAGCCCGCACAGGAGCCGAACACCCGCACGGCCAGCGCGGAATCTCGGCCGGCGATGGATCTCGATATCGGGAACGCCGAGCCGTTGGGTAACGTCGCCAGCATGACGGGCACCGCGGGACGGCGTGGCTTCTTCGCGCGCCGCGTCGCCGAAGCCGGCGGCGTCCGTGGCCCCGCCACTCCCGTTCTGGAGGCGTCGCCCCCCTCAACCTCATCCTCGACCGCACCCGCCGACGAGTACGGCCCCTATGCCGCGCGGCGGGCCCGCGAGATGGCCGAGGAGGACTACCGCTCGACGTTGCCGACCCTGCGCGGCCACGATGACATCCTGGACCGTCCGCGCCCGCGCCGCCGCGCTTCGGGCGAGACGCCGGATCGTGCCGGTGGCGACGACATTCCTGCCGGCGAGGTCGTGCTGTTCGCCATTCCGGGCAACGGCGAGTCCGGTGTAGCGACGTCCGCAACACGTGCTCAGGAGGCGGCCAGCCCGTCAGCCGAGCCTGCGCGCCCGGCCGAGCGTGAGACGCCCCGTGCCGAGTTGGTCATCAGCCACGTTCGCCAGTCGCCCGCCACTTCCGCGCAAGGGACGTCCCAGGTGACGTCTCAGGTGTCCGGCCCGGCCGTCGCGGGTACCACTGCCGAACCTCGCGTCGGCGTCATCCTTCGTCGCGAAACGGCCGAGTTCACACTCCCCGCAAGCGAGGCGACTCTGCCGTCAGCGCTGCTGGCCGTTGCCGGGCTCGGGTCGAGCGTTGCAGAAACCCAGAGCTCGGTTACAGCCGCGCCGGCGACATTCGATCTCGCCACTCTTCCTTCCAACGTGACCTCGCCGCCGGCGCCGGCCTCGGTGCCAGCAATTCCGGCACCCATCACCACCTTTTCACTGCTCGACGAAACCCCGGGCGACGAGGAGGACGACACCATTCCCCTCTTCGACGAGCCGGAAATCGATATCGAGATCGATGCGATCTCGCGCCGCTTCCGGCCGACCGCCGCGGAGTGACAGGAGATTGAGATCGGGCCGTCGCCGGCACGTCCGGCCGGCCCGATTTCGTGCACGGCTCAACTGTTGCTTAACCCTATTACCGGCATGATCAACGCCAACCGAGAACCCGCTCCGATGGCCGTCATGACGGCGGCCAGCCGAGCGCCGATGAGGGTACCGACATGCGCTTCACCACTCCCCCGACCATGCGCGTCATCAAGAAGGAGGAGAAGGAAGCCCAGCTCAGGGACCACATTGCCGCGCACATCGCCCGCATCGCCACCGTGGCCCCGGGTGGAAAATCCTACGCCTATCGCCTCGTCGTGCGCTCACACGAGAGCCCCGTCGTGCGCGCTCTCGCCGCGCTGAGTCACGACCTCGCTGCTGCCAACATTCGCATCTGCGCCGTTATCGCACTGCCGGGCGCTGAGCGTTCGCCCGCCTGGCCGGATGAGCTCAACGCTTTGACGGAATGCCGCGCGGCCCGCGATGTCCGCCTGCTCGATGCCCACGAACAGCTTTGGCTCGGAGACGAAACCTGCTGGATCGGTGACTGCATGCGCCGCGAGCCTGCCAAGCGCGATGCCTACGAGTGCTACGGCATCGGCTGCCGCGAGACCGCCGCCGGGGTCTCCCGTGCGTTCGAGCTCTTCTGGCGCAAGGGCGCACCCGCGGCGACCGGCCAGATCCCTGCTCCCGTGGAAGCTATTTCGGCGGCGCTCGAAACCGCCGTCGCCGCCCTGCAAGCCGCAGAGCAGACGCCACCGATCGCCTCGACCCGCCACTGAGTTTGCCCCGCCTGCCCTGCCCCCCTGCATGCGGAAACGTCCCGGCGCCTCCCCCCAGCGTCGGGACGTTGCTTTTTGTGCGGATGCGATTGCGGCCGTTGGAAGGGACCGCGCACCTTCTCTCACGATCGCAGGGAGCGTTTCACGCTCTCGATGAGAGCACTACGCGCCCGCATCTCGACCGATCGCACCTTCTCTCACGATCGCAGGGAGCGTTTCACGCTCTCGATGAGAGCACTACGCGCCCGCATCTCGACCGATCGCACCTTCGGTCACATCCACAGGGTGCGATTCACGCTCTCGATAAGAGCACTACGCGCTCGCATCTCGACCGATCGCACCCTAGCTCCCGCGGAAGAAGGCATCGACGCGCATGCCGGGCAGCAGTGGGGTGTCGCCGTCGATCTCGATCGTCACTTCGAGAACGTCCACGTCCGTCGGCCGGCGCGGACCGCGGGCGCCGAGCTTCGGCGCCGCGAGCGTGGGCGCCAGGGCCGACACCGTGCCGTTGAATTCGCGGCCTGGGAACGCGCCCGTCTTCACGAACGCCTTCTGGCCAATGCGGATGCGTGAAATATCTGACTCGCTGACCTCGGTCTTGACCTGCAGCTTGGTGAGATCCCCCGTAACGACGATCGGCACCTCCGGTGCGGGAGCGACGATCTCGCCGACCTTCGGATGAATCTCGAGCACTGTGCCGAGCTTCGGAGCGCGGATGCGTGTCTTGTCGAGCAGGGCATCGGCGATGGCGACCTCGGCCCGCGCGGCGCTGAGACCCGATTCGAAACGACTCGGCTCGGCGAGACCGGACTTGCTCTGCGCCTTCGCAACCGCTGTGCGCGCACGAGAGAGGCGCGCGTTTGCGTCCGTCAGGCGGCGGCGCGCATCTTCGACATCGCGCGAGCTGGCCTCGCCCGAACGGCGCGCTTTCAACATGGCATCGAGATCGATGCGGGCACCGGTGATCGCACGTTCCGCATCGTACACGTCGTCTTCGGCCTTGCGCACATCCGAGCGCGACGAGGAGAGGTTGGCGGCGTCGCGATCACGCATGGCGGAGCCGGCCGCAGCTTCGGCGGCCGCAAGCTTGGCGCGGAATTCGGCGTCGTCGAGACGGATCAGCAATTCGCCTTCCTCGACCTTGTCGTTGACCCCGACGAGCACGTCGGCGACCCGGCCGACTTGCGGAGCGCCGATGTTGATGCCGCCGCGGATAGGCTCGACCCTGCCCGGCGCCGCGGCGACGTAGTTCTGCCGCTGCTGAGCTGCCGCAGGAGACGGCACGACGACGGATGCAATCCCGCTCAAGGCGAGCACGAACGCGCCGAGACCATACGACCACGTACCCCGGACCATGCGGCGCGATCCGGGCAGCCCGCGAAGGACCTCAATTGACGGCATGCGACTTACTCCCTTCGTTGGCGGCGCCGTCGTTGCGGCGACTATCGACGATGCGGCCATCCTCGATGACGATGATGCGGTCGGCGTAGGACAGCGTGCGATGATCGTGGGTGACGGCAAGCACGGCGCGATTCGGGTCTTTCCCGACTTCCGAAAGCAGCGCCATCACGGCAGCGCCGTTCTCACTGTCGAGTGCGGCGGTCGGTTCGTCCGCGAGAATGACGGATGGTGAACCGGCAAGCGCGCGGGCGATGGCGACGCGCTGCTTCTCGCCGCCCGAGAGCTTCTTCGGGTAGGCGTGAATGCGGTGTGCGAGGCCGACCGATTTCAATGCGTCCTCGGCCTGGGCGTGCGCGTTCTCCGCGCCACTGCCGCGCACATCCAGCGCCAGCAACACGTTTTCGACCGCCGTCAGCGTCGGGAACAGGTTGTACGACTGGAACACGAAGCCAACTTGCTTGCGCCGCAGATCCGCCAGTCCCTCCGCGTTGAGCCCGCGTGTCGAGCTGCCGTTGATGACGAGTTCTCCATCGGTCGGCGAAAGAATGCAGCCGAGGATCGACAGCAACGTCGTCTTGCCGCTTCCCGACGGGCCCATCAGAAGCGTCAGCTCGCCGGCGCGAAGCTGCATGTTGACGCCCTTCAGAACCTTGATCTCGATGTCGCCCGAGCCGAACACCTTGGTGATGCCCCGGGCCTCGAGGATGGCGCGTCCTTCGGCATCTCTGGTCGACTTGCTCATGACTGGCTCCATTGGTGCGGAGTGGACGGCAGCAACCCGCGTGAGTTGGCTATCGCCCGTTCGCCCGTGTCGGGCTGTTCCTCGCGGCACTTGGAGCGCAAGGACGTGTTGGTTGCATACGCCCGACTGCTCATCGGCTGAACACTCCGGCGGGATCGATGCGAGTGACCTTGAAGATGGCCGAGATGGCGGCGATGACGCACATGCCGAGCGTGATGCCGAACAGCGCGACCCCGAGGCCCGGCGTCATGACGATGTTCAACGTCGTGTCCTGCGAGGCCCACAGTATGAGCAGGCTGAGCAGCATGCCGACCAGGTAGCCGATCAGGCCGGAGATGACCGCCTGCAACAGAATGACCTGGATGATGTAGCCGGCCGACGCGCCGAGCGCGCGCAGCGTGGCGAATTCAGCAAGGTGATCCTTGGTGCTCGAGTAAAGGGTCTGCGAGACGATGACGATGCCGACGATGAGACCGAGCAGAGCGCCAGCGATGAGCGCCGCGCCGGCGCCGGTCTGGAACAGCCAGTAGTCGAGGCTGCGCTGGCGGAAATCGTCGCGCATCAGAACCTCCGCGTCGGGCAGCCGGCGAGCGAGTTCCTCGCGGACCTTGTTTGCATCGGCTCCGGGTTCGAGCCGAACCAGCGTATACGACGACTGCTCGGCGGAGGCGCCCATCAGCATCTGCGCCCGCTCCCGCGTCGTGAACACGTAGGGGAGTGTCGTGAACGAGCGGATTCCCTTGGTCACCGCCGCCACCCGCACCTTGGTGCCGTTGATCTCGGCCGTGTCGTCGATCTTGTCGATGCCGAGCTCCTTGAAGTAGCTCCGGTCGGCGGCGACGGCGGAGGGCGCGCGAACATCCTCGAGGGTACCTTCGACCAGATTCCAAGGCCGCAGCGCGCGATCGTCGCCGGTCCAATCCGAGCCGACGAGCAGGATGGTCGTCGCACCGCCCTTCGGTTTCCGCCAAGAGGAGAAGGAGACCATGATGTTCTCGACGCTCGCGACGCCGGGCGCAGACAAAGCGCTGAAACGCTCGCGGCCGGTGAGCAGCGACGGGTCGTCGAAGCTCTTGGTGCCAACCGGTACGATCCAGATGTCGCCGTCGGTCTGGTCGATCACGGCGGCGATGGTGCGCTCCGAACCGATGTAAAGACCGCACTGCACCGCCACGAGCACCACCGAGAAGACGATGCCGGTGAGCGTGACGATCAGGCTCAGGCGATCGTAGAAGAGATTGCGATAGGCGAGCTTGGGCGCCATGTGCAGCTTGCGGCGCGCGCCGGATGCCGGACTTGACGCGGCCGAGCCGCCCGAAGTGCTGCGCGTGAGTTGCATGTGGATGTCTCCTGCCGCGGAGCTGGCGAACATGCCCTGCGGACACCCGCCAACGCGGGCCCCATATCGATGAAATCCTGGCGAGCCGACCTCTTGCGCAGCCGACCACTGTTGCACTGACGCGGCACAGGATGTCGGCATCACGCTTGAAGATCAATCGCAGAACGGAAGTACGCGGCATGTCGGCGGCGATTCTGCGCGTAAGCGTTACCGACGGCAGCCACGTTCTGGCTGGAAAGGGTACCGGCCGGAGGGGCGTGTGCCACTCCGGCCGGCGACCTTCGCTTGTTACTCCGCGCAGGGAACCGTGATGGTGAGACCCGCGCTCGGCACGAACCGCTTGCAATCGAGCGGCCGGTTCGAAGTCTCGGCCTTCGCTGTCTTGGCCGGCTTCGCCGGTTCCGCGGTCGCCACGGGCTGCTCGGTCACGGTCGTCTTCGGCTGCCCGACTGACGTCTCCACCAGGTCCGGGCGGGCCGGAACGGGCGCTGCGTTGGGAGCGAGCGACACCGTCTCGACAGACGCGACCTCGGTGGTCTTCTCCTTGTCCGCTTCGACGCGGGCGAGACGCCGGGCCTCGGCGCGTTCGGCAGCGAGCTTCTCGCGGCGGGCCTCCGCCAGGGCGTCGCGCTTGGCCTCCGCGATCGCCTCGCGGCGGGCCTTGGCAGCGGCTTCGCGCTTGGCCTCGGCCACCATGGCAGCTCGGCGGGCGGCAGCGCGGCGATGCTCGGCGTAGGCGTCGTAGCGCGGTGCACGATGGTGGCTGTATCCGCCGCCGCCGTAGCCGCTCGGACGGGTCGTGAACGAGCCGAGCGGGAAGCCGAACTGCAGGCGGACACCGCCGGCATCGGCGACAGGCGCGTTGGCAGCGTTCGCCAGAACCAGCGTGGCGGCGGCGGCGAGGATGTTCAAAGTCTTGTTCATGTCCGTTCTCCAGGTCGGGCGCTCAGGCCGGTGATGCTGTGCTTCGGCGGCTCTGCCGTCTTCAGCTTGAGGTCATCATGCCGGGATCGTCTGAAGGGCGCTGTTCCTGCTGGAACATGACTATCTTTTTCACGGTCGCGCCTTCGGGAAGCCGCCGAAAGGGAGCTTGCAGGTGAGGCTTGCCCGGCATGTCACGGGGCCATGACCGGTTCAGAGCCTGTCCCTCCCAGACGCAGGAAAAAGCCCCGGTCGCTCGACTGCGGACCGGGGCTCCTCGTTTCTCGGGGTCGTTGCCGGCAGGGCACCTGCCTGGTACCCGTCTCGCTGGCGGAACAAACAACCGGATAGAAATCCTTCCTGTTCAACATGTTAGACGGACATCAATTCGTCCAGTCGTGACCTCAAGCTGCGGTGGTACGCAGCGTCGCCGGAGCAGCCGGACGAGCCGGTGCCTTCACCTGCTCGGCGAGGCGGTTGAGGAAGCCGAGCGTGCGCTCGACCACCACGTGGCGCTGCCGGTCGACCGTGACGATGTGGTAGCTGTCGTCCAGCACCACCATGTCGACCATGCCCTTCAGCTTGCGCTGCAGGTACCAGGCGTTCTTCAGGTCGGCGTAGTCGTCCTCACGGGGATGGATGACCAGCGCCGGCTGGGCGATGCCGGTGAGCTTGCGCTTCAGCGCGTTGACCAGACGGCGATGCTCGAGCACCGCGCCACCCGGCGTCGCCGGCAGACCGGCGACGGAGCTGTCTCCGCTGAAGAGCGCATTACGGATGAACTCGCGGATACGGTTGTCCTTGATGCCGTGCGGCTCGAGATCGGGAAAGCTGATGAAATTGGCCAGCCACTTGTTGGAGATGATGCGGAACAGGCGCGCATACCACGGGATGAGCCAGCCGTTGAGCCAGAGCGTCGGAGCCATAAGAACCGTGCCCTGCACCTTGTCCGGGTGCTCGGCTGCGAGCATCAGGCTCAGCACCGCGCCAGTCGAAAGACCACCGCAGATCACCACGTCGCACTCCTTGCGAAGCTCGTCGAGGGCCGCCTCTGCCGACTGCATCCAGTCCTGCCAGGAGGTCGCCTTGATGTCGTCCATGGTGCCGCCATGACCGGCGAGGGTCGGGCAGTGCACCGTGTAGCCGGCACGGGCGAGGCCGTGGGCCACGAACCGCATCTCGGTCGGCGTACCGCACAGACCGTGGATGAGGAGTACACCAATGCGGCCACCCTTGATGCGATAGGTCGTATCGGTCTTCATGGACATCGCCCTAACTCCAGTTTGAAGTTCATGCCTCAAACCTAGGGTTGGGCGGGATAACTCGCTGTTCCGGGCGGCACACGATCCGAAATTTGCGGAGCTCATGGGCGCAGGCCAGAGTCGACCGCTGTCGAGAGGGGACAATGAGCGCGTACAATGGAAACGACGGGCGCGACGCGAGCCACCTCGACGCGCTCGTTGCCGCCCGGCGCTGGCTCGACGAGCACGACGCCGTGGCAATCGCGAGTGTTGCAGCTACTTGGGGATCATCGCCCGTGCCGGTCGGCGGGCAGATGGCCGTTGCCGGCGAGGATCGCTTCCAAGGTTCGGTGTCTGGCGGATGCGTCGAGAACGACGTCATCGTCGCCGCGCTGGACGTCATCGCAACAGGGCAGCCCCAGCTCCTCAACTTCGGAGTGAGCAACGAAACCGCGTGGCAGTCCGGCCTGCCCTGCGGCGGCTCTATCACTATTCTGATCGCGCGACTGACGCGAGAGCAGGGGATACCGCTTCTCGACGAGCTGCTCGGGCTTCAGGCGCGTCGCGCGCCTTCCGTTGTCGTCACGGACACGGCGACCGGCGACATTCGCCTCTATCGTGAGGGTGACGGCCTGCCAGCGTGGGCCGCCTACGCGCGAGCGCGGGGCGAAAGCCGGCTGGCCGAGCGCGAGGACGGCGGCCAGGAATTCGTGCATCTCTTGACGCCGCCACCGCGAATCGTCGTAGTCGGCGCGACGCACATCGCGCAGCACCTCGTCACCATGCTGGACCTCGTCGGATACGACTGCATCGTCGTCGATCCGCGCACCGCTTACGCCAGCCAAGAACGCTTCGCCGGCAGCAGCATCCTCGCGCAATGGCCGGACGACGCCTTGCCGGCCCTCGCTCTCGACCCGTACTCGGCGCTGGTCGCAGTCTCGCACAATCCCGACATCGACGACGCCGCATTGCGCCACGCGCTTTCCGCCGGAGTTTTCTACGTCGGCGCGCTCGGCTCGAAGCGCAATCACGCGCGCCGCCGCGAGAGACTTGCTGCATCCGGAGTGACACCCGCCGCGATCGATCGCATTCGCGCACCCATCGGACTCGACATCGGCGCGCACGGCGCAGCAGAGATCGCCGCCTCGATACTCGCCGAGATCATCGCCGCCTTTCGCAACAAATTGCGCGCGTGATGCCAGGCTCGACGGGCAACAGGGATAATAATGAAATCGCGGCTGTATTGCTTGCGGCCGGCAGATCGCGACGCTTCGGCGGAAACGATAAAATGCTGGCCGAAATCGACGGCCTGCCTGTTGTCGCATGGACCGCGCGCGCAATACCTCGCGATATCGTCGGCACCGTCGTCGCCGTCACTCGTCCGACGGACTTCGGCCGCCGCGCCGCGCTCGATGCATTCGGCGTCGTTCACGCACTTTCGGTAGAAGCCGACGCGGGCCAGGGGCGTTCGATCGCGACGGGCATCGGTGCACTTCCCGCCGCATGCAGGGGTGCGTTCGTAGTACCCGGCGACATGCCGGGGCTGAGCCCCGGCCTTTTCCGCAAGCTCATCGCGGAGTTTTCTGCGCGTGAAGGAAACTGCATCGTCTTCCCGACGATCAAGGGACAGCTACGGCCACCTGTGCTCTGGCCGCGGGATATGTTCTCTCTGCTCGCGGCGCTCGAAGGCGACGCTGGTGGCAAGGCCATCGTCGAAAATCACATGTCCCGTTCGCGCGGCCTTGCAATCGAGCCGCGTGACGCCGTGATGCTGGACGACGTCGATACTCCGGAGGACCTCGCGCGAATCAAAGAGTGGCTCGGCGGCGCGGGCGGCTGACGCGGAGCGGCGCGGCCGTCATTTGGAGCAAGCTACGGCAGGCGGCCACCGAGGCCCTTGATGGTGCCGAGTACGAGTGCCGCCGAGACCGCGAGCAGAGTTGCCGCGCGCAGTAGCGACTGCGCTCCTCCACTTCCCGCCCGCACGGCGTCGGCGTAGTCCGCCGCCGGCTTGCGGCCGGTTATCATTGCCGGGATGAGGGGATCGCGCTTGATCACGCCATAGAGAATGTTCACTGCGATATGCACGACGACGAACGGCAGCAGCACCTTGTCGAACATCATGCGATGGACCCGAGAGACCTGCTTGACGGTATCCTCGCCCAACAGACGGTAGAGCGGTCCCGCCGTCAGGTCGTTGTGCTCGACCGTAAACAGGCCGAGCAATGCCTCGGTGCCGACGATCGTGAGCAGAGCCAGCACCATGTAGGCGCCGGCCGGATTGTGGCCGAGGTAACGCCGCGACGTTCCGCGAAAAAGCCCAGCGAGATAGCCAAACGCCGACCGCGGCCCTCGCACGAACTCCGAAAAGCGCGCCGTGCGCGAACCGAGGACGCCCCAAAGTACGCGCCAGACGACCAGAACAAGGATCGCGATCCCGTTCCAGCGGTGAAGCTTCAAAACCGGGTCACCGATCCGCTCGGAGAATTCGAAGCTCGCCCAGGCTGTCGCGATCAGTGCCACGAGCGTCCAATGGAACAGCCGGGTAGGAAGGTCCCACGCCAATATCCGCTCACCCGCGGGTTCCACGCGGTCACCAGGTTGCATCACCATCCGCCGCCTTTCTCGCCTCGTCCGCGTGCGTCGCAGCGGCTCCTACCATATGCAGAGTGGACGACGCCGGGGGAGGGCACAAGCCGTGGCGCAACCTGCGGACGCGATGCCATGGCTTTGCACGTCCCCGTGATGCAATGCACATAGCGCAAAACTCGATCGGCGGAGGTGCAACAGTCCCTCGCCTCGTCCGTATTCCAGCGGCGGGACGATCGTGCCACGGCAAGCAAGCTTTCCACCGTAGGGCCGGGTGCGAATTCTCACGGGATCCGTGAAAATCGAAGTCCGCCACTCCAATTCGGCGCTCGGAGTTGAAGCTTTTCCTGCTGTCGCCCTGGAGCGACGCGTGAGCAGCTACACCACCGAGCCTTCCAAGCATCGAGGAAATACTGAATTCGAGCAATAACACCTGTGTAATTCGATGGCCGTCGCCATCGAATACACGAGCTTTTTTGCACTTCATCACGTCACACCGACGCGCTATGCTGCGCCGCGAAGTGCTTTGTGCGCCGCGAAATTTCATATCTACCTTAGTATCAGGCCTTGACGCGCCTGCGTGGTATGCCAGAGAATTCGCGCGACATAACAAGGAGCGGCGCCGGTCTCTCAAAGTCCGTAAGCGCCCGACAAGGGGGAAATCCGTCGTGGAAGAAATCGCCTCGCTGATGCACGGGTTTTCCGTCGCGGCAACGCCGTTCAACCTGCTGTTGATGGTCACCGGCATCATTCTCGGCGTGATCATCGGCGTGCTGCCCGGCCTCGGCGGAGCCAACGGCGTCGCTATTCTCCTGCCACTCACTTTTACGATGCCGCCGACCTCGGCGATCATCATGCTCTCGTGCATCTACTGGGGTGCGTTGTTCGGCGGCGCAATCACGTCGATCCTATTCAACATTCCAGGCGAGCCCTGGTCGGTCGCGACAACATTCGACGGACACCCCATGGCGCGGCAGGGCCGTGCCGATGAAGCCCTGACGGCTGCGTTCACATCGTCCTTCGTCGGCGCCCTCGTCGCCGTCATCATGATCACGTTCCTGGCGCCGCTGGTCGCCAAGTTCGCCCTGAAATTCGGGCCGGCCGAGTTCTTCGCCGTGTTCTTCCTCACCTTCGCGAGCTTTGTCGGTATGAGCCGCGGCTCACCGATGAAGGTGGTCGCCTCGATGTCGCTCGGTTTCATCCTCGGCGCCATCGGCCTCGACCAGATGACCGGCACGCTGCGCCTGACCTTCGGTTTCACCGAGCTGCTGAACGGCTTCGACTTCCTCATCGCGGTGATCGGCCTGTTCGGCATCGGCGAGATTCTCTCCTCGATCGAGGATGGCCTCAAGTTCCAAGGCGCGCACGCCAAGCTCCGTCTCGGCGCGGTGTTCACCACCTGGGGCAAGCTCGCGAAGCTCTGGATGACTTCGGTCCGGAGCTGCCTCGTCGGCTGCTGGATGGGCATCACACCCGGCGGCGCGACGCCTGCCTCGTTCATGAGTTACGGCCTCGCCAAGCGCTTCTCCAGGAACGGCGACAACTTCGGCAAGGGTGAAATCGAGGGCGTCGTCGCCCCCGAGACCGCCGCTCACGCCGCCGGCACCTCGGCACTGCTGCCGATGATCACCCTCGGCATTCCCGGCTCGCCGACCGCGGCAGTGCTGCTCGGCGGCCTGATGATCTGGGGCCTACAGCCGGGACCTATGCTGTTTGTCGAGCAAAAGGAATTCGTGTGGGGCCTCATCGCCTCCATGTACCTCGGCAACATCGTCGGCCTCATCATCGTGCTGACCTGCGTGCCGCTGTTCGCCGCCATCCTGCGCGTGCCGTTCTCGATCATCGCCCCGATCATTCTCGTCGTCTGCGCCATCGGCGCCTACACGGTGAACAACGCGATGTTCGACGTGTGGATGATGCTGGTGTTCGGCATCGTCGGCTACCTGTTCAACCGCCTCGACTACCCACTCGCTCCGCTGGTGCTGGCCATCGTTCTCGGCGACAAGGCGGAGGAAGGTTTCCGCCAGGCACTGCTCGGCAGCCAGGGCGGCCTCGGGGTGTTCTTCTCCAACTGGCTGGTCGGTTCGATCATGATGCTCGGCCTCGTGCTCCTGTTCTGGCCGGTGTTCGGCTGGCTCAAGGAGCGGCTGGCCGGCACTCCGTCGTCCGAGCGCGCAAGCTGAGTTTTCGGCGGCCCGCACATTATGCGTCCGCAACGGGCGATGATTTCTGATAGGAGCAGGGGGCGGCCATGAGCCGGCCTCAGCAGAGCGAGATAATCAGAGACCGGCAAGGTCCGCCAAGCCGAGAAAAAGGAGAGGAAACACGATGCGTTCATTTCGTTCGACGACCGCGGCGCTGGCTGGCGCTGCGATTGCCTCCTTCACATTCCTTGCGCCGGGCACGGCCCAGGCGTGGGAGCCGACCAAGCCCGTAACGTTCATCATTCCAGCCGGTACCGGCGGCGGCGCCGACCAGATGGCCCGCTTCATCCAGGGCGTCATCGCCAAGCACAACCTCATGAGCCAGCCGCTCGTCGTGCTGAACAAGGGCGGCGGCGCGGGCGCCGAGGGCTTCCTCGAGGTCAAGAAGAACGCCGGCGACCCTCACACCATCATCATCACGCTGTCGAACCTGTTCACCACACCGCTCGCGACGGGCGTCCCCTTCAACTGGAAGGAAATGACCCCGGTCTCGATGATGGCGCTCGACCAGTTCGTACTGTGGGTCAACTCCTCCGCGAAGGAAAAGACCGCGGGCGAGTACATCGCTACCGTGAAGGCCGGCGACGACAAGACGATGAAGATGGGCGGAACGGGCTCCAAGCAGGAAGACCAGATCATCACCGCCGCGCTCGAGCGGGTGACCGCGCCGAAGAAGTTCACCTACATCCCCTACAAGGGCGGTGGCGAGGTTGCGACGCAGCTCGTCGGTGGCCATATCAACTCCACCGTCAACAACCCGATCGAGGCCGTCTCGCACTGGAAGTCGGGCGCACTGCGTCCGCTCTGCATCTTCGACGGCGAGCGCAGCACCTATAAGGAGAAGGTGACGGCGGACATGGCTTGGTCCGACATCCCAACCTGTAAGGAAGCGGGCGTCGATGTCGAGTACCAGATGTTGCGCGGTATCTTCATGTCGCCGGGCGTGAAGCCCGAGGAGACGGCCTACTACGTCGACCTGTTGAAGAAGGTCCGCGAGACCCCCGATTGGAAGGAGTTCATGGAGAAGGGCGCCTTCAACCAGAAGAGCATCTCTGGCGACGAGTTCAAGACGTGGCTCGATAAGGCCGAGAAGCTGCATTACGACCTGATGAAGGAAGCTGGCTTCCTCGCACCGGGCAAATAAGACGCATGAAGGCGGGCCGGAACGAAGCTCCGGCCCGCCGCTCTCAAAGGCACCCGTCCAGACGTTCCAAGGGGCCCGAGAGCCCTCGACAATAAGCAACCCACCAATCGCGGAGCCCCACCATGCACGAGTCCCCATCCGACGACGCTCCGCTGCTCGTGTCGCGCCGCGCCGTCGACATCTTCGTCGCGCTGGTCCTCCTCATCATCGCCCTCGTCATCGGCACGGAAAGCGTAAGTCTCGGCCATGGCTGGATGGAGGGCGTCGGTCCGGCGGCCGGCTTCTTCCCGTTCGGCATCTCGGTGCTGCTCGGCGGCGCCAGCCTGATCAATCTCATCAACGCCGTTCGAAACCGTGATGCGGAATCGCAGGAGGACTTCGTCACCCTGACCGGTCTGTCGCGCATCATGTTCGTGTTGCTGCCGCTCGCCGCGTACATCGCCGCGACGCAGTTCATCGGCATCTACGTCGCATCGGCGATCTTCATCGCGGGCTTCATGATCGCTTTCGGCCATAACGGCATTCTGAAGTCCCTGCTCGTCGGCACCGCCGTGCCACTGGTGCTGTTCTTCATGTTCGAACGGTGGTTCCTGGTCCCCCTGCCCAAGGGCCCGCTCGAGGCGCTTCTCGGCTACTGAGGCATGCCCTGGCGCACAACTCGCGCGCCGCTCGGTCACCACCGCACGGAGTTCGCACTCGAGCCATGGCGATCATCGAGGGGAAAACGGTGTGCGTTCGACATGCCCCCTGCGCCGCGACGATCACCCCCGACGAAATATTGCATCCGGCGGTTCGCCCACCGGACTAGAAGAGTGCGCTACCAAAGGTTTGACCACAACCAGGACCTGCTGACATGCTCGACTTCCTAGCTGCGGATCCCACCAGCCTCTGGCAGGCGCTGCTGATCGAATTGGATCACATCGTCTCGCCCGCGTGGTGGCAGGCAAATATCGACGGACTGATCAAGGTCTTCATCATCGACATCACGCTTGCCGGCGATAACGCCATCGTCGTCGGTATGGCTGCTGCGCAAGTTCCGAAAGCGCAGCGCGGCAAGGTCATCTTCTGGGGTATCTCGGCCGCCGTCATCCTGCGCATTCTGTTCGCGGCGGTGACACAGAAGCTGCTGCTTATCGTCGGTCTGACGCTCGCTGGCGGCATCCTGCTGCTTTACGTCTGCTGGAAGATGTACCGGCAAATCACCGGCCCGGAGGAGCACGATCTCGATACGGTCCAGGCGGCGGCAAATGGCGGAAACAACAACCTCTCGTTCTGGGGCGCGGTCACGCAGATCATCATCGCCGACGTTTCGATGTCTCTCGACAACGTGCTCGCCGTTGCCGGTGCCGCGGGCGAAAGCGAGTTGGTGCTTGTTCTCGGCCTCGCACTGTCGATCATCCTGATGGCGGTGGCCTCACACTTCATCGCCCGCCTGCTCGTCCGCTATCCGTGGATCGCCTGGATCGGGTTCCTCATCATCCTCTGGGTCGCCCTCGACATGATCTACCGCGGCTCGCACGAGGTGACGTGCAAGGCTTTCGAATTCGGCTGCTCGGAAGATCTGCTCAAAGCCATCATGCACCGGCTGGGGATAGGCGGTTAGGGTACAATCGGCCGAGATGGAAGCCTTCGAACGTTTCCATCGATGTCGAATGCACCCCGACGCCACGCGCGGGCAAGATGGCCAATGAGAAAGAGCCGGGTCTTCCCCCGGCTCTTTCTGTTTCAGCCTTCATCAGGCGTCCCGCCCCGCGCCGACCAACCACTTGGGGTCGAACCAACGGTCCGCCGGCCCGTCGTAGGGAAGCCGCGTGATGTCCCAATGGCGGATGAACCGAGCATAGACGTCCCACACGGGCGGGCCGCCGCCGATGAACACCCGCCGACCCTTGAAGCGCGCCAGAACATCTTCCGGCGCCATGTCCGATCGGATGATTTCGATCGTGCGGTCCTCGAACGCCCACGCCGGCACCGCGCCGATCGTCTTCGGCCCGGCCAGCAGCACGTGCCCCTTGGTCTCGTAGAAGAAGCGCTCGACGTCGGCGCGGAATTCCGGGCGCGGATCGCCCTCCCACGGCAACTCGCCATGCAGACCGAGCTGCCCGCGCATGCCGATGGCGCACATGGATCTGACGTCCGGCATTCCCTACCTGTCTATGTTCGGAGGCCGAACCATTGACCTCCCCGGTTGCTACATCGTGCCCGGTGCGAAGCCGCCGGGCGTGCGTTACCCTAGCCGCATCAGGAGGTTCAACGCCATGACCGATCAAAATGAGAACGGCGGCAAGAGCCCGGCGTCACCGATGCTGTTCCCCGGCAGCCAGGTCCGCAGGATCGGCGGCGGGTCCGCCACGGGCGTGAGAAGCACGAGCCCTGAGGCTCATGCCACCGCGACCGAAAGCTGCTGCGGTGGCGCTCACCCCACCCCGCCGCCCCAACCGGCTGGCACCGCAATCGACCCCGTATGCGGCATGTCCGTCACCATCGCCACGGCGAAGCACACCTTCGAGCATGAGGGCCGGACGTACTATTTCTGCAACCCGCGGTGCAAGGAGCGTTTCGCGGCGGAGCCGGCGCGATACCTCGGCGCAGCACCGCGAAAGCCGCCCGAGGCAGCCGAGAGCTGCTGTGGCGGCAGCCACGCTGCCATGACACCACACGACGCTGACCCGGCGCCGGGTACCGCCATCGATCCCGTCTGCGGGATGAGCGTGACCATCGCCACGGCGAAGCACCAGCATCAGCACAACGGCACGACCTATTATTTCTGTAACCCGCGCTGCAAGGAGCGTTTCGCGGCCGATCCGGCCCGCTACCTCGACCCCGCGGCGAAAGCCGCCGCGGCGGCAGCGGAGGACGCCAGCGTCGCGCCGGGCACGATGTACACCTGTCCGATGGACCCCGAGATCGTCCAAGAGGGACCCGGCACCTGTCCGATCTGCGGCATGGCGCTCGAGCCCATGGGCATTCCGCCCGCGGACGCTGGCCCCAACCCCGAGCTGGTCGATTTCAAGCGCCGGCTGGCAATCTCGATCCCACTCGTCATTCCCCTCGTGATCGTGGCCATGGGAAGCCACGTGGGACTGGCGGTGAGTGACTGGATCGGCGCGCGCGGGGCCCAAGTCCTCGAACTGCTGCTGGCGACGCCCATCGTGCTCTATGCCGGCAAGCCGTTCTTCGAGCGCGGTATCGCCTCCATCCGCAACCGATCTCCCAACATGTGGACGCTGATTGCCATCGGCGTCGGTGCGGCCTTTCTCTACAGTCTCGTCGCGACACTGCTTCCGTCCATCTTCCCGCCGGAGCTGCGCCAGCATGGCGTCGTCGGCGTGTACTACGAGGCGGCGGCCGTCATCATAGTCTTGGTGCTGGTCGGCCAGATCCTCGAGCTCAAGGCGCGCGAACGCACAGGCAACGCCATCCGCTCGCTCATGGACATGGCGCCGAAGACCGCGCGGCGCTTGACGTCTGGCGGCCATGACGAGGACGTGCCGCTCGCCGATTTGATACGCGGCGATCTCGTGCGCGTGCGGCCCGGCGAGGCAGTCCCCGTCGACGGCGTCATCACGGAAGGCTCTTCCGCCATCGTCGAGGCGCTGCTCACCGGCGAACCGATGCCTGTCGACAAGGGCCCCGGCGACACCGTCACGGGTGGCACGCTCAACAAGACCGGCTCGTTCGTCATGCGCGCGGAGAAGGTCGGCAGCGACACCATGCTGTCGCGCATCGTCGCACTGGTGGCCTCGGCGCAACGCAGCCGCGCGCCGATTCAGTCTGTTGCCGACCGCGTGGCCCGCTATTTCGTCCCGGCGGTGGTTTCCGTCGCGGTTCTGGCGTTTTTCGCTTGGCTGTTCCTCGGCCCGTCACCATCGCTTGCGTATGCCGTCGTCGCCGCGGTCTCCGTGCTCATCATCGCCTGCCCGTGCGCCCTCGGCCTCGCCACGCCGATGTCGATCATGGTCTCGACGGGACGCGGCGCGCGCGAGGGCATTCTGGTTCGCGATGCTGCGGCGCTGGAGGCTCTCGCCGGCATCGACACTCTCGTCGTCGACAAGACCGGCACCCTGACCGAGGGAAAACCGAAACTCGCGGCGGTTGAACCCGAAGCGGGGATCAGCGCGGACGAAGTATTGCGTCTCGCCGGCAGCCTTGAAGCGGGCAGCGAACATCCGATTGCGTTGGCGATCCTGGAAGGTGCGCGCGCCAAGGGCGTTGAGCTTGCCAAGGCGGAGACGTTCGAAGCCATACCGGGGCTCGGCCTGACTGGTCGTGTGGATGGCAAACCCGTCGCCATCGGCACGCCGGCGTTGATGCGCCGCCTGGGACTGGCAAACACCTGGGGCGAAGCGAAGCTCGCCGAACTCGACAAGGCGATCCGCCGGCACGCGGAGGCGACCGCCACCGCACTCGTCTTGGCCGTGGACGGCCGGCCCGCCGGTCTCATCGCCGTTGCCGACGCTATCAAACCGAACGCCGCCGACGCACTGGCGGAGCTGCGCTCGCGCGGCCTCCGCATCGTCATGGCGACGGGCGACAACGCGATCGCCGCCCGACGCGTCGCAAGCCAGCTTTCCATCACTGATGTGCACGCCGAGGTGCTCCCGGCCGAGAAGACGCGGATCATCTCCAACCTGAAGGCGCAGGGACGCCGCGTCGCGTTTGCCGGCGACGGCATCAACGACGCCCCGGCGCTGGCGACGGCCGATGTCGGCATCGCCATGGGCACGGGCGCCGATGCGGCGATCGAAAGCGCGGGCATCACACTGCCGCGCGGTGATCTTGCCGGCATCGCGCGCGCGCATGCCCTCGCACTGGCGACGATGCAGAACATCCGGCAGAACCTGGCCTTCGCGTTCGGCTACAACGCGCTCGGCGTTCCGGTCGCGGCCGGCGTTCTATATCCGCTGCTCGGGGTGTTGCTTTCACCGGTCATCGCCGCCGTGGCGATGAGCCTTTCCTCCGTCAGCGTCATCGCCAATGCGCTGCGCATCGACAGGGTAAAGCTCTAATCTCGGGCCAGGGTCGGGCCTCGATCAACGCACCGCAGGCGCGGGCAGTGGGGCCGCCCATCCCGCCCGTGGACTTGACGCCCCAGGGATCGAGGCGCTAACTCGCGCCCCGATACCGTGGTCATTTGGCCGGCCGGCTTGCTGCCACGTAAAACAAGACGCTAAAGGGCCGCGCGCGATCCCGGTTCATTCCGAAACGAGCTGCGCCGGCCCGACCGGCGGCGTTTGCCGCGGCCGGTCCACTGCCGATCAGGCCGAGGCCCCCGCACGACCGCGGGCCGGAGCGAAACGAGGAGCGCGCGCACCATGTCGACCGAGAAGCCCGCCGACACGATCCCCGGCCCCGAGAGCTGGCGCCCGGAAACGCAGATGGTCCACGGCGGCACGCTGCGCTCGCAGTTCGGCGAGACATCCGAGGCGATCTTCCTGACGCAGGGCTTCGTCTACTCGTCTGCCGAGCAGGCCGAGGCCCGCTTCAAGAACGAGGACCCCGGCTACCAGTACAGCCGCTTCTCCAACCCGACCGTCTCGATGCTCGAGGAGCGCGTCCGCCTGCTCGAAGGTTCGGAGGACGCGCGCGCCACCGCCACCGGCATGGCTGCGGTCACCGGCGCCATCCTCTCCCGCCTCAGCGCGGGTGATCACATCGTTTCCGCGCGTGCGCTGTTCGGTTCGTGCCGCTACATCGTCGAGGATCTCTGCCCGCGTTTCGGCATCGCCTGCACGCTGGTGGACGGCCGCGATCTCGACCAATGGCGCGCCGCCCGCCGCCCGAACACCAAGGCATTCTTCTTCGAGACCCCGGCCAATCCGACGCTCGAGCTCATCGACATCGCGGCGGTTTCCGAAATCGCCCACGAGATCGGGGCCACCGTCATCGTCGACAACGTGTTCGCCACGCCCATGCTGCAACGGCCGCTCCAGCACGGCGCGGACGTCGTCGTCTATTCTGCGACCAAGCACATCGACGGCCAGGGCCGCTGCCTTGGCGGCCTCGTGCTGGCATCGAAACAGTTCGTCAAGGACCACCTGCACGACTTCCTGCGCCAGACCGGCCCGGCCCTTTCGCCGTTCAACGCCTGGGTCATGCTCAAGGGCCTCGAGACATTGCCGATCCGCGTCAAGGCACAATGCGACAACGCCGTCAGGATCGCCGACATGCTGGCGGAGCATGCGCGCGTGGCAACGGTGCTCTACCCCGGACGCGACGACCACCCGCAGCGCGCCATCGCCCGCAAACAGATGGCCGCAGGCGGGCAAGTGGTGACGCTCGTGCTCGACGGCGGCAAGCGCGAGGCGTTCCGCTTCCTCAATGCGCTTTCGATCGCCAAGATCTCGAACAACCTCGGCGACGCCAAGAGCCTCGTCACGCATCCGGCAACCACGACGCACTTCCGCCTGAAGCCGGAGCAGCGGGCGGAGCTCGGCATCGGCGACGGCATGGTGCGCCTGTCGGTGGGGCTCGAAGCCGCGGACGATCTGATTGCCGATCTGGACCGGGCCCTCGCCCGGGCCTACGCCTGATCGCGCCGCAGGGCGGCCGCCCCCTATTGACCGCGGGGCGCCGCCGCCTACACTCCGCAGCCGAGGAACTGGAACCGAGCCCCATGTACGAAGCCGTCACCCGCGGAATCCGTGTGCGCGTCGAGCCGCAGTACGTGGAGGACCAGTCGTCGCCGGAGGAAGGCCACTTCTTCTGGGTCTATACGGTTACGATCTCGAACGAGAGCAAGGCCACGGTACAGTTGCGCTCGCGCGTCTGGCGCATCACCAACGCCAATGGCGTGACGCAGGAAGTGCGCGGCCCCGGCGTGGTCGGGCAGACGCCGGTCATCAGCCCGGGGGAATCCTTCAGCTACACATCCGGCTGCCCACTCGAGACGCCGTCCGGGATCATGGTTGGCAGCTATCAGATGCAATCCAACGACGGTCCGCTGTTCGACATCGCAATACCCGCGTTCTCTCTCGACAGCCCGTTCGCCCCGCGCAGCCTCAACTGACCAAGCCGCAGCGCCAACGCCACGCCCGAACCGAGGCGACGATACGTCATGCAAGGACCGAACTACGCGACGAAGGAGCTGCTGGCCCGGCTGGTCTCGTTCGATACCACGAGCCACAAGTCCAACATCCCGATCGTGCGCTTCATCGAGGACTACCTCGCTCAGCACGGCGTCGCGAGCCAACTCGTGCCGACCGCCGACGGGCAGAAGGCGAGCATCTATGCCACCATCGGCCCGAAGGGCGTGGGCGGCGTCGCACTCTCCGCGCATACCGACGTCGTGCCGGTGACAGGCCAGAGCTGGGACAGCGACCCGTTCACGCTGCGCGAGAACGAAGGCAAGCTCTACGGTCGCGGCACGACCGACATGAAGGGCTTTCTCGCCTGCGTTCTCGCCGCCGTGCCCGAGTTCACGCGACGCCGTCTCACTGCGCCGATCCATCTCGCATTTTCATATGACGAGGAGATCGGGTGCATCGGCGTGCGGCCGATGATTGGAGAGCTCGGCCGCAGTCTTCCCCGCCCGCGTATGGTGATCGTCGGCGAGCCGACCTCGATGGCGGTGGTCGATGCGCACAAGGGCCCGGCGCGCTGGCAGGTGACGGTCTCGGGCCGCGCCGCGCATTCGAGCATGGCGCCGCTCGGCGTCAACGCCATCCATTGGGCGGGCCGCATCATGGCGGAGCTTGGCCGCATCGAGCAGGAACTCAAGGATACCGCGCGCGACGATCGCTTCGACCCACCTTTCGCGACACTGCAGATCACCGAGATCAGCGGCGGTACCGCTTCCAACATCGTCCCGGTGACATGCCGGTTCGGCTTCGAGGTGCGCAGCGTGCCGGGCCTCGATGTCGGCGGCATCGAGCGCCGCCTCAACGACTTCATCGCCGCGGAGTGCCTTCCCGCGATGCAGAGTGTCGCGCCAGAAGCCGGCGTCGTCGTGCGCCAGAGCAACTACGTTCCGCCATTCGCCGCCGCACCCAATTCCGAGGTAGTCGCACTGGCGCTGAAGCTCGTGGGCCAGAACGAAACCCACGCAGTCTCGTATGCCACGGAGGCCGGTCTCTTCCAGGATGCGGGCGCGCCGTCCGTCGTCTGCGGGCCGGGTCATATCGCGCAGGCTCACACCGCCAACGAGTGGATTGCTGAAAGCGAGCTCGACCGCTGCATGGAGTTCATGCGCCGCCTCGCGGACTGGGCGGAAGGCTGACGCGCGCGGTGGCTTGAGACTTCGTGCGCTTCACTGACGCAACACGTCAACGCAATGCCGAGCTGACGTTCACCGCGGTATCGAGCCCCTTCGCCTTATCGAGCCCCTTCACCGCCGAGAGATCGACGCGCGCCAGGTCCGCCCTGCTGAAATCCGCGCCCGTGACATCGGCGCCGGTGAGATCGGCCTGCGTCAGATCCACCTCGCTCAGATCGGCGTTCGTGAGGTCGGCATCGCGCAACGTTGCGAACCGCATGATGGCGCGACGCAAGTTCGCGCGGACCATCTTCGCGCGTGTGAAGTTGGCACTGGTAAGTTCATTGCGCGGCACCGTGGTGATGGTGCCCTCGCCGGCGCGGTCCTCGAAGGGGCTGAAATCGGCTTCCGTGAGATCGGCCTCGGTGAAGTCGGCGCCGTCCATCCTGGCCTGAACGCGAATGCCGACCATGCGCGCGCCCTGGAACCGCGGTGCCTCGGCATGGTTGAAGCGCATGTCGGAGAATACCGTCGGGCGTAGCATACGGACGCCCTCGAGGTTGGCGCCGGCGAAATCGGCGGATATGAGCAACGCGCGGTCGAGCCGCGTGAACGACAGGTTCGCGCCCCTCAGGCGCGCCCCCGTGAGGTCGCTTCCATAAAGATCGGCGTCGGAGAGATTGGCGCCTTTGAAGTCCAGCCCGGCGAGGTCGAGGTAGCTCAAATCGAGGTTGGAAAGATCGGCTGGTGCCTCCGGGCGCGCCGAGAACAGCAGCTCCGTCACATCGCGCGCCGTCTTGTCGGCGGCGGCGAGCGGGGCGGCAAGGCCGAGAAGAACAGCGAGGGCGGCGAGCGCCACGTACCCGCGTTTCAACGCTAATTCGATCCTGCGGGACATATTGCGCTCTGGCCCTTTCAGCGAGAGCCCATGATGCCGTCGCGGCGCCGGAGTGGCAACGCTTGATCCGTTCACGATCGCGCGTGCGGGGCCATCCGGCCATGGCCGAGCCCTCCGATCCGGCGCCACCCAAACCGGCTCAGCCGAGATCCTCGTCGCGGAATGGGTAGCGCTTGGAGCAGAACTCGCAGGTGACGGCGATGGTGCCGTCCGGCTCCTTCATGTCGGAGAGCTCGGCCGCGCCGAACCGGGTGAGGAAGCCGAGCACCCGCTCGCGCGAGCAGGTGCAGTACTCTTCGATCCGCTGTACCGGCGTCACGCGCACGCCCTCCTCGTGAAACAGCCGGTAGAGCAGTCGCTCCGGCGCCAGCGTCGGGTCGACCAGCTCATGGTCCTCGACCGTGGAGGCGAGGATCGAGACGCGCGACCAGCTATCGTCGTCCTCGCCGAGCAGCAGCCCTCGCTCTTCCGCCGACGCGAGTTCGTCCGCCGTGCGCCCGCCTTCCGGCGAGACGTGTTGCAGAAGCAGCCCGCCAACCCGCCAAGTCCAGTCGCCTCCGGCGAGCTTCTCGCGGGCGATGGCGAGACGGATGAATGTCGGCAACTGCTCGGACTGGCGGAAATAAGTGAGCGCCGCCTCGATGAGTGTCGAGCCCTCGAGCGCGACGATGCCCTGGTAGCGCTGCATGTCGCCACCGGGATCGATGGTCATCGCCAGATGCCCTTTGCCGAACAGCGCACCTTGCCTGATCGGCTGGCCGGACGCGGCGAGTGCCGCGTAGCGTGCCGTATCCACGCCGGCATAGCCACGCACGAAGCCGGGCGTGCTGAAATCCGCCACCAGGAACTCGAGGGGGCCATCGGACTTGGTCTGCAGCGTGAGCCGGCCTTCGAATTTGAGCGCCGTGCCGAGCAGCGCCGTGAGCGCCAGCGCCTGTCCAAGCGCCTCGCTCACCGGCTCCGGGTAGGCATGCCGCTTCAGCACGGCATCGACGGTCCCGGCGAGGCGCACCATGCGACCCATGACGCGGGAAGCGACCGTCTGAAACGGCAGCACGAAATCCGACGATCCACCGGATGCTGCCGTCGTCTCCGCGGCCGACACCTGCCGTTCGCGATCCGCCATCGTACTCGGCCTCCGCTACTCGACTGCATTCAACCGCGATCGACTGGGCCGCATGCCACCGAGCACGTCTCACCCGTCCACAGCATCACGATGCGCCAGCGATCATTCCGCGCCAAGACACCACGCCAGAATTGCCTTCTGAGCGTGAAGGCGGTTCTCGGCCTCGTCGAACACGACTGATGCCGGGCCGTCGATCACCGAAGCGGTCACCTCGTTGCCGCGATAGGCCGGCAGGCAGTGCATGAATATCGCGTCTTTGGCGGCGCGGCGCATCATGGCGTCATCGACGGCATAGGGCTTCAGAAGCTTCTTGCGCTTCGCCGCGTCGGTCTGCCCCATCGAGACCCAGGTATCGGTTACGACACAGTCGACGCCGGCAATGGCCTTCGCCGCATCCGTGGTGATGACTACACTGCCACCTTCCGCCTTCACCCAGTCGATGACGGCCTTCTCCGGCATCAACTCTTGCGGGCAGGCGAGCTTCAGCGTGAAGCCGAACTTGACCGCCGCGTGCATCCACGACATCGCGACATTGTTGCCGTCGCCGAGCCACGCGACCGACTTGCCGGCGATCGGGCCGCGATGCTCCTCGAACGTCTGCAGATCCGCCATCACCTGGCAGGGATGGCTCTTGTCGGTAAGGCCGTTTATGACAGGCACCGTTGCTTCCTCGGCCAGCGTCATCAGCGTTTCGTGAGAATTGGAGCGGATCATGATGATATCGACGTAGCGCGAGAGCACGCGCGCCGTATCCGCAATCGACTCGCCACGGCCGAGTTGCAGATCGGTGTGGTTGAGCATGATGGTCTGGCCGCCGAGCTGGCGCATTGCAACATCGAACGACACGCGCGTGCGCGTCGAAGGTTTCTCGAAGATCATGCCGAGCACGAGGCCATCCACACCCTTCGGCTTCAGCCGCGCGGGCGGCTTCTTCCCCGCCTTTTTCATCGCGTGAGCGTTGTCGAGGATGCGGCGCAGCGCCTTTGCCGGAACCACGTCGATATCGAGGAAATGCCGGGAAGCCATAGGCAGGGCCTTCTTGGAAAAGCGGATCGCGGCGGCCGCGTGGGCCGCCGGTTCGGGTTTCAATGGAATTCAGCCGGTTGTCTTCTTGACGCGCGCGAGGGCCTGGGCGAGACGCGACATCGCTTCCGCGATCTCATCATCGGAGATGTTGAGCGGCGGGAGAAGGCGCATGACATTGTCGCCAGCGCCGACCGCGAGCAGACGCTCGTCGAGCGCGGCCTTGACGAGCGTAGCCGGCAGCACCGACGGGGCGAGCCTCAGGCCAATCAGCAATCCACGTCCACGTACTTCAGCGATGAGGTCGGGGAACTGGTCCTTGAGACCCTCGAGCGATTGCTTGAAGCGGAGCGCCTTGCGCTCGACATCGGTGAGGAAGCCCGGCTCGGAGACGACGTCGAGCACGGCGTTGGCCACCGCCATCGCCAGCATATTGCCGCCGAAGGTCGAGCCGTGCGTGCCCGCAGTCATGCCCTTGGAAGCTTCCGCAGTCGCCAACACCGCGCCGACGGGGAAACCGCCGCCGAGCCCTTTCGCGACCGCCATGATATCGGGTTCGATACCGGCCCACTCGTGCGCGAACAGCCGCCCGGTACGTCCGAGGCCCGTTTGCACCTCGTCGAGGATGAGCAGCAGCCCGCGCTCGTCGCACAGGTCGCGCAAGCCCTTCAGGCACTGGTCGGGAACGACGCGCGCGCCGCCCTCGCCCTGCACCGGCTCGATCATGATGGCCGCGGTCTGCGGTCCGATCGCCGCCTCGAGTGCCGCATGATCGCCGAATGGAACATGGTCGAAACCGTCCGCGGGCGGCCCGAAGCCTTCGAGATACTTGGGGTTGCCGCCTGCGGCGAGCGTCGTCACCGTGCGGCCATGGAACGCGCCCGTGAACGTGACGATACGCCAGCGCTCCGGCTTACCGTTGACGTAGTGGTAGCGCCGCGCGGTCTTGATGGCGCCTTCGCACGCTTCCGCGCCCGAATTGCAGAAGAACACGCGCTCGGCAAACGTCATGCGGCCGAGCCGCTCGGCGACGCGTTCCTGGCCCTCGACCCGGTAGAGGTTGGAGGTGTGCCAGAGGAGGTCGGCCTGGGCCTTGAGGGCGGCTGCGAGGTGGGGGTGCGCGTGGCCCAGCACGTTGACGGCGACGCCGGATGCGAGGTCCAGGTAGCGCTCACCTTCGGTCGACACGAGCCAGGAGCCCTCGCCGCGCGCAAACACCACGTCCTGGCGCGCGTATGTCGGCATCACCGTGGCTGGCGCGGCTCCGAGAATGTCGTTCGAGGTCGCGCTGGCGGTGTCGGCCGCAGCCGTCCTCGGCTGCGGAACGGAAGAGGTCATCTCCATTCACCCAAGGCCAGAAACCAAAAAAGCCGCCCTCACGGCGGCCCAAGAAGCAGTCCTGATACGCGCAGAGGGGCTCTGTGTCAACGCGCCGCGCGTTTGACATGTACAACTTGTGGGCAGCAGCATCTTTGCTGCGCCGGCCCCCATAATCCGGGGCCCGACGAATCGTTTCTGTTGCGACCGGGACACTCGACGATGTCAATGCCCGAAACCGCAATGCGCAATGCTTGTAGCCACCAATCAGGATATTGTATTTTCCTGGGACTGGGTGACGACATCTCGTCCGGCCTCCTCGTTCGTCGGGGCTCTGCCGCCCGTTTTGTCGTGCGTATGTTCAGCAGCATCGTAACGCCATGCTCCGGCCAAGTAGGCGCCGCAGCCGCGTTCGGCACACCCGCTGCCTGAATCGCCCGGTTCCGACGTGCCCTCGTATCGGGCCGTCCCGTGTGCGTCTGTCTCCAGTCCCGTTGCATCACCAGTAAGCGTCCGTATCTCGTCCCAGGCTCCGATTGGGCCCGTTGGCGCGCGTTATCGCTGCGCCGCGAGCCCTGCCGAGTCCGGCGACGACTTCAACTCGCCCGCGCCTTTGCGCTGGCGGAGCGTAGCCAGATTCTGCAAGGAGCACGTTAGATGGTCTGGACCGACGAACGGGTTGAGCTGTTGAAAAAGCTCTGGTCCGAGGGACTGAGCGCCAGCCAGATCGCCGGCAGGCTTGGCGGCGTCACCCGCAACGCGGTGATCGGCAAGGTGCATCGCCTCGGACTCGCTGGTCGGGCCACGACCTCCCGCATGAAGACTCATCGCGCCCGTCCGCGCCCCGCGGCTGCTGGAGCCACCGCCAAGCGCCCGCAGAAGCAGCGCTTCCCGGCCGCCGGCAATCCGGTCGTTCGCGCCCTTTACCAGCCCGAGGCCGAACCGTTCATCCCGGCGCAGGAGGAGCTGGACATTCCGCTCAAGGAGCGCAAGACCATCCAGACCCTTGGTGAATGCAACTGCCGCTGGCCGATCGGCGATCCGCAGCAGGCCGACTTCCACTTCTGCGGCAAGGAGAAGCTGCCGGGCCTTCCGTATTGCCAATTCCACGCCCGCCGCGCATTCCAGCCGCCGCAGACGCGACGCCGCGATCCGGCCGACGTCCGGGTGCCGGCGATGGTCACGCTCGCAACGGCTGCCGCGGGCGACGCCGGCGACAACATCGACGCCTGAGGTTCTTCAAGACCCCGCCGTAAGCGCTGAGCGTTTTCAAATCGTGGTATCGCGCGCGGACGCAATTTGGCGAACGTGACTGACGAATTACCAAGGAATGCCGCCGCGGCGACCACTCGCCGCAGGCAGGGGGAGAGGGCCGGAGCCGCCGGGGGGCAGCTCTGGCCTTCGCTTTTTTGGTTTGGCACTTCACGTTCACGACCAGCCCGCCAGAGCAGCATCCGGCCGCACGGAATCGCGGTGGCGATAAATGGTCGGATAAAAATGCTCTAGAATCCCGGCGGTAGAGCGCCTTCATCCGCTCCGTGTAACTGCGAGCGGCTCCGTCTGATCGGATAGCGCAAGAGGCGCAAGCGCCAGCGCGATCGTTGGGATGCCGGGGCGTTGTGTCAGTTCTGGCGGTCGCCGAACACGTAACCGGCGCTGCGCACCGTGCGGATCGGATCGCTCTCCTTGCCTCGGATCAGCGCTTTTCTCAGGCGGCCGATGTGAACGTCGACCGTGCGCTCGTCGACGAAGGCATCGCGGCCCCAAACACCGTCGAGCAACTGCGCTCGCGACAGGACACGGCCCGGGCTCTGCATCAGGAACTCGAGCAGGCGATATTCGGTTGGGCCGAGCCGCACCTCGCGCGTGCCGCGCGTGACACGATGCGCCGCGCGGTCGAGCGTGATGTCCTCGGCCGAGAGCACCTCGGCGACGCGCTCGGGCGAAGCACGGCGCAGCAAGGCCTTCACCCGCGCCATCAGCTCGGGCAGCGAGAACGGCTTCACGACATAATCGTCAGCGCCGGTGGCGAGGCCGCGCACGCGGTCCGCTTCCTCTCCCCGCGCCGTCAACATGATGATGGGCACGTGGCGCGTCTCGCTTCTGTTGCGCAGACGGCGGCAAATTTCGATGCCCGAGACCGACGGCAGCATCCAGTCGAGGAGGATCAGATCCGGGCGCTCCTCGGCGACCAGCAGCTCGGCGTCGTCGCCGTTCGCCGCATGCACCACCAGGAACCCCGCCGCCTCGAGATTGTAGCGAAGGACCTCGGCCAGCGGAGCCTCGTCCTCGACAACGAGAACCTTCGCCCCGAGTGAATGCGGCACGATATCGGCGCGCGCGTCGGCCATCGTCGTCATCGATCGCCCTGCTGCACCAGCATCTGGCTCGTGGTGTCGCTCTTCGGTCTTTCCTCTCCGATCGGCTTGCCAGTGACGAGGTAGTACACGGTTTCGGCGATGTTGGTCGTGTGGTCGCCGACGCGCTCGAGGTTCTTGGCACCGAACAGCAGGTGCGTGCTGATGCCGATGTTGCGCGGATTTTCCATCATGTACGTCAGCAGTTCGCGGAACAGCGAGTTGTACATCGCGTCGATCTGCTGATCGTCCTGCCAGACTTTGAGCGCGCGCTCGGCGTCACGCTCGGCGTAGGCGTCGAGCGCGAGCTTCAGTTGCTTCAGCGCCATCTCGACCATGTGGCCGAGCCCAGAAATGACCGGCTTGGGATGCGGCTCGTCGGCGATCGCGCCGGCCCGCTTGGCGATGTTCTTGGCTAGGTCGCCGACGCGCTCCAGATCGTTGGCGATACGCATCGCGGCCATGATCTGGCGCAGGTCGTTCGCCATCGGCTGACGTCGCGCAATGATCTGGATGACAAGTTCCTCGACCTCTTTCTCGAGTACGTCGATCGTGTGGTCGGCGACGATCACGAGATCGGCGAGACGCGGATCGCGCTTCTGCAGCGCGTCGAAAGCTTGACCGAGGTTGTGCTCCGCCAGCCCGCCCATCTGCGCGATCTTCTTGTCGAGCAGATGGAGCTCCTCGTCGTACGTCTTAACGGTATGCGGGTTCATACGTGCAGCTCCTGCGTCTTGCGATTTCTCGCCGAAACCGAAAAGTCGACCGATCTGTGACATCAGCCGAACCGCCCGGTGATGTAATCCTGGGTGCGCTGTTCCTTGGGGTTCGTGAAGATCTGCCGGGTGTCGCCGACCTCGACCAGGTTCCCGAGATGGAAGAAGGCCGTGCGCTGCGAGACGCGCGCGGCCTGCTGCATGGAGTGCGTGACGATGATGATCGTGTAATTCGCCTTGAGCTCGTCCATCAGCTCCTCGACCTTCGCGGTGGCGATCGGGTCGAGTGCCGAGCACGGCTCGTCCATCAGGATCACTTCGGGGCTTACCGCGATGGCGCGGGCGATGCAGAGGCGCTGCTGCTGGCCGCCGGAGAGACCGGTGCCGCTGTCATTGAGGCGATCCTTCACCTCTTTGAGCAGACCGGCCTTTTCGAGGCTCGAGATTACGACTTCGTCGAGATCGGATTTCGACTTGGCGATGCCGTGGATGCGCGGGCCGTAGGCGACATTCTCGTAGATCGACTTCGGAAACGGATTCGGCTTCTGGAACACCATGCCGACGCGCGCGCGCAGCTGGACCACGTCGAGGGCCGGATCGTAGATGTCTTGGCCGTCGATCTCGATCTTGCCGGTGACGCGGCAGCTCGCAATGGTATCGTTCATGCGGTTGA
This sequence comes from Hyphomicrobiaceae bacterium, assembly GCA_016793635.1. Lineage (GTDB taxonomy): Bacteria > Pseudomonadota > Alphaproteobacteria > Rhizobiales > Hyphomicrobiaceae > JAEUMD01. The sequence goes on along the minus strand of JAEUMD010000025.1, from coordinate 137,419 downwards.
TACAGCGCAGGAACGTCGACTTTCCGCATCCTGACGGGCCGATGAAGGCCGTGATACTGCGCTCAGGAATATCGACGGAAACGTCCTTCAAGGCATGCTTTTCGCCATAGTAGACGTTGCATGCACGAGCGGTCACCTTGGTGCCGGACGCGGGGGCGGAGGTAGCGGAAGGTGTCAGCATCGCATGCTCTACAGTGGACATATCCATTTTCGCGGGACCTTTGTTTCGATGCTTACCAGCGACGCTCAAACTTCTTGCGCAGCCAGATGGCAGCGCCGTTCATGAGGAAGAGGAAAGCCAGCAGCACGACGATGGCCGCCGCCGTCTTCGACTGGAAGGCAGGCTCCGGCAGATCGGACCACAAGTAGATCTGCACCGGCAGAACCGTTGCCGCATCGGTAAATGCTGTCGGCACGTCGACGATGAAGGCGACCATGCCGATCATCAACAGCGGCGCCGTCTCGCCGAGCGCGTGCGCCATGCCGATGATCGTACCCGTCATGATGCCCGGCATCGCCAGCGGCAGGACGTGGTGGAATACCGCCTGCTGATGCGAGGCACCGACGCCGAGCGCGGCTTCCTTGATCGATGGCGGCACCGCCTTCAGTGCGGCGCGCGCTGCGATGATGATCGTCGGCAGTACCAGCAGCGCCAGCACCAGGCCGCCGACCAGCGGAGCCGATCGCGGAAGGCCGAAGAAGTTCAGGAACACTGCCAGCCCGAGCAGACCGAAGACGATAGAAGGCACCGCTGCGAGGTTGTTGATGTTCACCTCGACGACGTCGGTCCAGCGGTTCTTCGGCGCGAACTCCTCCAGGTAGACGGCTGCCATCACGCCGATGGGCAGGCAGAGCAGCAGTGTCACCAGCAGGGTGAGTGCGGTACCGGTCAGCGCACCGCGAATTCCAGCGAGCTCCGGCTCACGGCTATCGCCGGTGGTAAAGAAGCGCCAATTGAAGTGACGGTCGACCGCACCTGCCTCACGCAGACGCTCCAGGAACGCGACCTCCTGGTCCGTCACCTTGCGGTCCGACTCCGGCGTCGAGTAGTGCACGACCTTCCAGGTTCCGGGCTTGGCCTCTTCCGCCGACTTGAGCGGCAGCAGCACGTCGCCGGTAATCCCCGAAGCGTCGAGCCTCGTCGCCTTGACGAGACCACCGTTGATGGCGACGAGCACGCTCGGCACCTTGCTGTCGAGTGCCTCGGCATTGCCTGGCTGCTGGTAACGGTTCGCCAGGTTGGCCACCTCGGCGCGCATGCTGGCCACACGCTGGGCTTGATCTGGGCCCGAGCGCTCGATGCGGCCTGCATCACGCGAAATGGTGTCGGCGACACTCTTCAACCGCAACTTGATATTTTGAAGTTCTTCAGCAAAGTCGTTCGACGAGGTGAGGACGGTTATCTCACCTGTTCGACCGCTGGGCGTCGCCGTACCGCGGCCCGCACGGTCGTCGATTCCGGTACCGGCGCCCTTGTAATAGAGGTCGGCGTCGTCGGACAGCAGTAGCGGCACCTTGATGGTCTTGCCGATGAGTGACGGGTCGGCGACCAGCATGTCACGCAGCCTGTCGGGCGCGCCGACCGACAGCACACGCGTCAGCTGCTTGCTGGCGCTACGGCTCTCGATGCCGGGAATTGCCGCGTTGAGCGCATTGCGCATGAGAGGAAAGTAGTCCGCCCCCTTGATCGCACCCGCCTCGCGTTTGCCTGCCGGATCGACGATATCGGCCGCCACCGGAACGTCGAGCAGCAGCGAGTGCTGCCAGAACGCCGGCAATCCGTTGCGCAAGATGTCGAACATCAAGACCGCGAGAAACAACGCCGTCACCGTCAGCGCCGCAATCCCGTACGCCTTGAAACGGGTTTCCGCGCGATAGCGGGAACGAATGCGCGCCCGCGCCGCATCCGAGGTCAAGTCGAGCCGGAACTTCGGTTCCGGTCGCGCGATGTCCATCGAGATATCAGTCATATTGCTCTCTGTACCGGCGTACGATTGCGAGGGCGATGACGTTGAGCACCAGCGTGACGAAGAAGAGCACGAACCCGAGCGCGAAGGCGGCGAGCGTCTTGGCGCTGTCGAATTCCTGGTCACCGACCAAGATGGTCTTGATCTGCACGGTAATGGTGGTCACCGCGTCGAGCGGATTGAACGTCAGGTTGGCGGCGAGACCGGCGGCCATGACCACGATCATCGTCTCGCCGATGGCGCGGCTGATGGCCAGCATGAAGGCCGAGACGATCCCTGGAAGAGCCGCCGGCAGGATGACGTTGCGGATCGTTTCCGATTTGGTGGCGCCGAGCGCATAGGCACCGTCGCGAAGTGACTGGGGAACGGCGTTGATCACGTCGTCGGAGAGCGACGAGATGAATGGAATGATCATCATACCCATGACGACGCCGGCAGCCAGCGCGCTCTCGGACGCGATATCGAGACCGACGTGGTGTCCCCAGCCGCGGATGATAGGTGCCACCGTCAGCGCGGCAAAGAAGCCGAGAACGACGGTCGGGATGCCTGCCAGGATCTCGAGAATGGGTTTTGCGAAAGCGCGAATTCGCGGCGTCGCATATTCGGAGAGATAGATCGCCGAGAATAGTCCGAGTGGACCGGCAACCAGGATCGCGATCAGCGTGATAAGCAGTGTGCCGGTCAACAGCGGTACGAAACCGAACGCCGTCTTGATGTCACCCTGGTCGGCACGCAGTGCCGCCTGCGGGTTCCATTCCGTACCGAACAGGAAATCAGTGACGGTCGGCCGCCCCTTGAGCGAGGGATCGAAGAAGAAGCGGATCGTTTCGTACAACACCGAGAAGACGATGCCGACCGTGGTCAAAATGGCTACCGTCGCGCAGGCGAACAGCACGATCAGTACGAAGCGCTCGAAGCGATTGCGGGCTCGAAACTGCTTGTCGATGCTGGTGAAGCCCAGGGCGAAACCAGCCAGACCCAGCGCGACGCCCAATCCGAAGATCGTCCAACGTCCGAGCGACAGCGTGCTCTTCAGTGTCTCCGCAGCGTTCTGAAGTTCGAGCGAAGGGGCGCCGGAATACTGATTGGCGGCGAGATTGTAGACATCGCGTAGTGTGGCGCCGCGATGCAACTCGTCCGTCGCCAAGCTCGAGGGAAATGCCGCTAGCGCAGCCGAGTTTGCGATTCGATCGAGGAGCGGCGCGCCGACCGCGAACACCAGCAGCATCGGCACAAACACCAGTGCCGCCGTGTAGAGGCCGTGATAGACGGGCAGAGAATGCAGTGATCCGGCACTCGCTTCACGCGAAACACCCACGGCCCGTCTACTCGAAAGGTAGAAGCCGGCAAGCACGAGCACGGCCATCGTCGTGAAGTAGATGCCAGACATGGTGTCCTCTCGCGATGACTGTCGCGACGGTAGTAGCTACATCGAGACCGGGCAAGATGGCGGCTGCGCACGTCGGCGCAGCCGCCAAATCGGTTCGCCTTACTTCACCGCGTCGGCGGCGAGGGTCTTCATGGCCGTAGCGGTCTCGGCGACCTTCTTGGCCTCGTCGGCGGGGAGCGCGACCAGACCCTTGCGGGCGAGGTAGCCGTCCTTCGACATGGCCTTGTCGGAGACGTACTCGGCGATGAACTTGTCCATGCCGGGGATCACGCCGACATGCTGCTTCTTCGCGTAAATGAAGAGCGGACGGGCGCCCTTGTACTTGCCGGACGAGATCGCGTCATACTCGGGCTCGACGCCCTCGATGGCGACACCCTTCAGCTTCGCGGTGTTCTCCTCGAGGAACGAGTAACCGAAAATGCCGTAGGCATCCTTGTTCGCCTCGAGCTTCTGCACGATCACGTTGTCGTTCTCGCCAGCCTCGACGTAGGCGCCGTCCTTGCGGATCGACTTCCAAACCTTGTCGAACGCCTTGCTGTCGGTCTTCTTCAGTTCCTTGAGCGACTCGAAGCCCTCTGCGCCCTTCTCCATGAACAACTCATGGAACGAGTCGCGCGTGCCGGAGGTCGGCGGCGGACCGAGAACCTCGATCTTGACATTCGGCAGCGCCGCGTCGATGTCCGACCAGTTCTTGTAGGGGTTGGCGACGAGCTTGCCGTCCTTGTCCGGCACCATCTCGGCGAGGGCCTGGAACACCTGCATGCGCGTCAGCGAGGCCTTCGCGCCGGCCTTCGACTGGGCGATGGTCAGGCCGTCGATGCCGACCTTGATCTCTACGATGTCCTTGACGCCGTTCTTCTCGCAGAGCTCAAACTCGCCCTTCTTGATGGCGCGCGAGGCGTTCGAGAAATCCGGGTGGTCGACGCCAACGCCGCCGCAGAACAGCTTGAAACCGCCGCCCGTGCCAGTCGACTCGACGACCGGCGTCTTGCCGGAGCCCGACTTGCCGAACTGCTCGGCAACGGCGGTCGTGAACGGGTACACCGTCGAGGAACCGACGATGCGGATCTGGTCGCGCGCCGACGCGGCATTGGCGAAGCAGCTCAGAGCGGCGACTGCCGCCGTGAGGGCGAGAAACTTGTTGGTCACGCTGATCTCCAATGGGTTCGAGGAGCGGCGATCTTCAGCATGCGCTGCTCCGATCCAGCCGGCAGCCTCTGCCGGTGCCGGAGTCTTACCGGTTGCATGCTTCCCTTTTGCGACAGGGCAACATATTGATATGTATTGATTAAAAACTCTTAGTCCTACCGCCGCGTCTCGGCGGCGGACACAAGCTCGTCGAAAGCCACCGTAAACGTCGATCCTTGCCCGAGCCGAGAGACAACATCGAGGTCGCCGCGGTGGCGGGCCACGATATGCTTGACGATGGCGAGGCCGAGGCCCGTGCCGCCCTTGGCCCGGCTGGTCGCTGCATTGGCGCGATAAAAACGCTCGGTCAGCCGCGGCAGGTGTTCGGGTGCAATGCCTGGCCCGCGATCGCTGACGGCGACGGAAACACGCGGCACCCGTCCGAGTCCGGAGTTCAGCCGGGCGACCCGCACCTCGATCCGCCCCTTGTCGCCGCCGTAGATGATCGCATTCTGCACCAGGTTGAGGATGACCTGGACGATCTCGTCGCGGTCCCCGCGGATCCGCGCGGGTACATCGTGCGGCACCAGCACGACTTCTGCTCCGGCAGCTACCGCCTGCGGCTCGAGGGTCTGGATCGCATAGCTCGCCACCTCGTTGAGATCGACGATGCCGCGCGGCGGTAGATGCGCGCGCATCTCGACGCGGCTGAGCGAAAGCAGGTCGTCGATCAGCCGGCTCATGCGTTCGGCCTGGCTCGCCATCAAACCGAGGAACCGCTCGCGTGCTTTCGCATCGTCGCGCGCCGGCCCCTGGAGCGTCTCGAGGAACCCCTTGAGCGACGCGAGCGGCGTGCGCAGCTCGTGGCTGGCATTCGCGATGAAATCCTCGCGCATCTGCGCCAACTTGTCCTGCTCGGACAGATCGCGGAACGTAATGAGCAACGTCGGCTGCTCCGCGCGGGCGCCGCTGCGCCGCGCAAAGCGCGTCACCGTCGCCGACGTCCGCCGCTCGACGGGAATGCGTTCAATCAGCAGCACGACGGCGGGTTCGCCCACCGTGACAGCGCGATCGATCGAGCCCATCAGCTCGGGATGGCGGGAGACCCGGCTCAGCGGCTGACCAGCCTTCAGGCTCGGAAACAGCTCGACGGCGGCGGGATTGAAGTGCAGCACCCGTCCGTCGTCGTCGAGCACCATCGCGGCGTCGGGAAGTACTTCGACGAGGCTGCGCCAATCACCGTCCCGTAGGCTTCGGCCAAAGGCGTCCTCCATCCGGCGCACCGCCTTGACGCCGGCAGACAATTCTTCCCGCGCGACGGCGACCGCGAACCCGCCGGCAAGTGCCGCGACAAGCGCAGCGGCCACCGGCTTCGACACAGCTCCGGCGAGCGAGAGCACCAGCAGCAAGAAAAGCGCAGGCAACACAATCGGCAACCGCGGACGCGCGACGACAAGAAATGTTCGCGCACGCGCCGACGCAGCGGCCAGGATTCCGGCCCCCATGTCCCTTAAGCTTCGCGTGGTGTGGCTCATCGTTGGGGCCCGACCTGCGTCTCGTGACCTGTCTCTCGACACTACATGACTGAATGGTCGCGCGCCGCAAGGCCCCGCCGGCCGCGTCGTAAAAAGCCCCCACGGCCGTCCGGCGCACGCCAATTCGACCCGTGAAGGGAAACGGCATAGAACATCACTTCGACGACGGTTCGATGACGCCAGCCATCAGGAGGCGATATGGCGACGGACAAGCCTAAAAGGGCGGGAAAGAGCGGCAAGAAAGAGAAACCCGAAGCGGTGGAGCGGGCCGAAAAAGGAAGTACTCCCAAGACACCGTCACCGGTCGGGGGATCCGCGTCGGCGTTCGACATCGACAATCCGCGCCTCCCCGATGGTCTCGAAGCTATGGCGCTCTCCGCGGGCGGGTACCCCTACGAGAAGGAAATGAAACGCGAGAAGTACGAGGACGCGCTCGAAGCTTTGCAGGTCGAGCTCCTCAAGCTCCAGTCGCATATCCGCAAGACCGGCGAGCGCCTTGTCGTGCTTTTCGAGGGACGCGACAGCGCCGGCAAGGGCGGCTGCATCACCCGCTTCATGCAACACCTCAACCCGCGCCACGCCCGCGCCGTCGCTCTCACCAAGCCGACAGAGACGGAACGTGGCCAATGGTACTTCCAGCGTTACGTGCCGCACTTGCCGACGGCCGGCGACATCGTGCTGTTCGATCGTTCCTGGTACAATCGCGCCGGTGTCGAGCGCGTCATGGGCTTCTGCACGCAGCGTGAGCTTGCAAATTTCCTGCGCGACGCTCCGCAGTTCGAGAGCCTGCTCGTGCAGGACGGCATCAAGCTCATCAAGCTCTTTCTCACCATCGGCCGCGAGACGCAGATGCTGCGCTTCCACGAGCGCCGGCATGATCCATTGAAGCAATGGAAGCTCACCGAGATCGACCTCGCCGCCCTCGGCAAGTGGAACGATTACACCGAAGCGCAACACGAAATGTTTCGCTTCACCCATACGCCCGAGACGCCGTGGACGGTGGTCCGCGCCAACGACCAGCGGCGTGCGCGCCTCGAGGTCATCCGCTACGTACTTTCTCAATATGACTACGAGGGCAAGGATCGAGACGTCGCCGATGAACCCGATCCGAAGATCGTCGGCAGCACAGACGATTTGCTTTATGGCGCGTGACGCCGGCTCCGCTCAACGCACCACGAGCAGCGGACAATCGAGCGCGGCGGCGAGCGCACCGCCGCCGTTCGCCACCGGCACTGCGAGGCCGCCGAACTCGGCGATGACAAAGCCCGGCCGCAAGCGACGCAGCCCCTCTGTCAGCACCGCTGGACCGCCACCCGGCTGCGCGAGTTCGACGACCGTGACGCGGCGGTCGCCACCGATGCCCTGCCGCACATTCTCGGCAAGCCACGCCAAAGCCGAGCGGCTCTGCGCGGCCAGGGCGACCACGACATCGCTTCCGGCGACACCGGCGAGACGCGATGCCGTGCGGATCATTCCCGTGAGGCGGTCGGGGTCCTCGACCACGGCGACCACGGGGCCGACGGACGCTGGCGCGCGTCCTTGCCGCGGCGAGCGATGACCGGCCACCACGACGCCCGTCATGCCGGTGACACGGTCGAACAACATTTCCAATCGTGCCAGCGTCGCCGAAGTCGCGACCTCCCCCAGCGCAACGACGTTCCACGGGCCCGCAATCTGGCAGGCGTGGGCCAACGCGCCGAGCGGCGTATCGCGAACGTGGCGCAACTCGATCGGAATCTCTGCGCGTCCGGCGAGATCGGCAACACGGCGCTCGGTGGCACGTGCCGCCAACGCCATCTGCCGCGCCAAGTCGTCGAGCGACATGTGCCGTTCACCGGCGTCCTCGATCGCGATCTCGCGCGTGAAATTGTAAGCCGCCGCGTCGTAGACTTGGCGATCCTCCACGAGCAGGCATTCGATACCTGCGCCGAAAGCCTTCGCCACTGCAATCGCCGCATCGATCGCGACATCGCTGACGGGTCCGACGCAACCCAGCCTGAGGACGACGCGACCACGGCCCTCGCCGCGCTCGGCAACATGCGCCGTCACGACGTCTCTCCCGCATCTAGTTCGTCACCCGCAGAAGGCCGTCCGGAAGCAGGCCACTCGCGTCGTGCCCGCTGCGCATAGAGCGCGAGCTTGTCCTCGACGAGCCGGTTGACCGTTGCTTCCGGGAACTTCCCGTTCCTGGCGCGCTCACCCGCGGGCATACCTGTCAGCACGGCGATGCCTTCATCGATGGTCGCGACAGGAAAAATCTTGAATTTGCCCTCACGCGCCGCCGACACGACGTCGTCGCGCAGCATGAGGTGCTGGACGTTGGCGGCCGGCACGAGCACGCCCTGCCGTCCGTTCAGCCCACGCGCCTTGCAGATGTCGAAGAACCCTTCGACCTTCTCGTTGACGCCGCCGATCGCCTGTACCTCGCCCCACTGATTGACGGAACCGGTGACGGCGAGCCCTTGATCGATCGGAACCTCCGCGAGTGCCGACAACAGTGCATAGAGTTCCGCCGACGACGCGCTGTCGCCCTCGACGCCGCCATAGCTCTGCTCGAAAACGAGACTTGCGGCGAGCGCGAGCGGGGAATCGAGCGCGTAGCGGCCGGCGAGATAGCCCCACAGGATCATCACGCCCTTGGTATGCAGCGGACCGCCGAGCTTGGCCTCGCGCTCAATGTCCGTTACGCGGCCGGAGCCGAAGCGGACGCGTGCACTGATGCGCACAGGCCGCCCGAACGCTAGGTCACCGAGTTGTATCACCGAAAGACCGTTGACCTGGCCGACCTTGCCGCCCTCCGTGTCGATCAGCACGATGCCGCGCGAAATCGTCTCCTGCGAGTGCTCGCGAATGCGGTCCGCGCGCTGGCGTGCCGAGTCGACCGCTTTGACCACATCGCTCGCGTCGATCACGTCACGCTCCGCCTGCGCGGCCCAGTAGTCCGCCTCGCGCACGAGATCGGCGATCCGCCCGATCTCGATCGAGACCTTGTCGCGATCGTTGGCAAGCCGCGCCGCCTGCTCGATGACCCGCGCGACGCCTGTCGCAGTCACCGGTTTCAGCGCGTGACGCTGCACGATGGAGGCGACGAGTCCGCCGATCGCGCGATCGTTCGTCGCCGAACGTTCGATGGCGTCGTCGAAATCCGCCTGAACCTTGAACAGCCGCGAGAACTCGGGATCGGCCGCCGCCAACAGCGAATAAATCTCGCGATCGCCGAACAGGATCACCTTGATGTCGAGCGGAATGGGTTCGGGCTGTAGCGTTTCCGTGGAGAGCACGCTTGCCAGCTCGGACGGCTGCTCGATGCGGATCTCGCCGGATTTCAACGCCCGCTTCAGCGCTTCCCACGAGAACGCCGAGAGGATCAGCTTGCGCGCATCGAGCAGAAGATACCCGCCATTGGCGCGATGCAGCGCGCCCGGAGAGACAAGCAGGAAGTCGGTGACGAGTGCGCCCATCTGCGCCTTGTGCTCGATGCGACCGACGAGGTTCGAGTAGGTGGGATTGAGTTCCTCGTGGATCGGAGCGCCCGCTGCCTCGCCGTCATGGCCGACGACGACATTCACGAGGAACCGGCGCAGGCGCGGATCGCGCGCCGTATCGAGCGGTTCAGGCACCACCTGGTCATCGCGCGGGCTGCTGAGGAAAACCGCAATATCGCTGATGAGACCTGTCCCTACCGACGCAAGATACTGTGCCACCTCGGGCAGCTCGCCGAACGCCGCGCGCACTGGCGCCAGCGCCGCATCGACGACCCGCTTCGACACCTCGGCATTGAGCGCGGCGAGGCGCTTGCGTCGCTCCTTCTCGGACCGCGGCGCTGCCTCGATGATGGCCGCAAGCTCCTTCTGCAGCTCCTCGATCCGCCGGGCTATGTCCTCGCGGTACTCCTGCGGCAGGGCGGCGAACGTCTCGGGTTTCACCACCTCGCCTTCATGCATCGGCGCCATCACGAAACCGCCGGGCGTGCGCAGAATGGTGACGTTCTGCGCTTCGGCCCTGTGCGTCAGCTCGGTAAAGGCGTCCTCTTGCGCGGCGCGGAACTCCTCGTCCACCGCACGGCGGCGGCCCTGGTAGTCTTCTCCCTCGAACACCGCCGGGATCGTCGCCGCCAGTTCCTCGAGTGCCGCCGCCATCGCCTTGGCGAAGGGGCGAGCACGCCCAGCCGGCAGGGGAATGGCATTCGGCGCCGCAGGTGTCTCGAAGTTATGGACGTAGACCCAATCCGACGGTTTCGGACGGGCGGCGGCTGGTCCGGCGAGATAGTTGCGCACGGCCGTGCTCTTGCCGGCGGCGGGCGGGCCGAGCACAAAGACGTTGAAATCGAGCGCACGCATGCCGGTGCCGAAGGCGATGGCATCGAGAGCCCGATCTTGCCCGACGAGACCGGTCGCCGGCTCGATCTCCGATGTCGTCTTGAAGCCGAGTGTCGCCGGATCAACGGTGCGCCGCATCGCTTCCGCCGTCAGGGCGCGCGGTGCACCGATGGCGTCGCTCGCGAGTTTGATGGCGGGCGCCACTGGCGGAATGGACGGCGGGGACTTCACTGGCGCCGCGTCGGAGATCTTGCCCGGCGCCGCGTCGCTCGCCTTCTCGCTCGCCTTGCCGTCATCCTTCTCGGAGGAACCGGCCCCCTCGGCGGACTTCGCGGACGCCTCGGCGGAACCTTCGGCGGGCGACTCAGCCGGCGCTTCGACAGGAGAGTCATCTGGCGCCGGCTTGTCGCCGCGGAACCATTTGATGAGCATGGACATGACCATTGCGCGTGTTACGAAAGGGCGACCCCCGCCGGCGGCATGCCGCGGCCGAGCGCAATCCCGCTTTCCACCGCGAGATGGCGATTAAGTGACGAACGATCAGAAGCCTCGTGATAACCCGCTCGGCGAAGTGCTGCAAAGCGTCGCCGACCTGACGGTGGCACCGGACGGCCGCCAGTCCGACGCTGCACTCGACATCCGCCGCGGCGTCGGGCGGCTGTTGCGCGGTCACGGCTTGGCACCGCTCTACGAGGTCGCGCTCGCCAATGGCCGGCGGGCGGACGTGATGGCGGTCGGGCATTCCGGGGAAATCTGGATCGTCGAGGTGAAGTCGTGTCTCGCCGACTTTCGCAGCGATCAGAAATGGCCTGAATACCGCGAGTATTGCGACCGCCTTCTTTTTGCGGTCTCGCCCGAGTTTCCAATCGACGTGCTGCCGCAGGACGCCGGGCTCATCCTGGCCGACAGGTATGGCGGCGAATTGAGCCGTGCCGCCCCGGAGCACAAGCTTTCCGGCAGCCGGCGTCGGGCACTCCTATTGATGTTCGCGCGGCTCGGCGCCATGCGGCTCGCGACTGCCATCGACCCGACGACACCGGGTGCGCTCGATATCGGCTGAGTGCGGTACTCAGCGCGGCGGTGGGGGCGGCATCACGAAGCGGGCGACGATCCGACGCGCGATCGGCAGCACGAAGACCATCACTGGAAAGGCGACGGCCCAAGACAGCAGCCAAGCCTTGAACCAAAGCCCCATCCAGCTAGGCGCGAAGCCCAGCGCGTTCACCGTCGAAATGCCCGAGACGATGATCGTCATCAGCATGCTCAGCACGAGCGGCATGGCGATGGCGTTGTAGCGCGGCGGCAGCTTGCTCAAGATCGGACCCCCGGTTCGCTGGCAGCAGACCTGCGCTGCCCCAAGTGCGGCGGGTTTCGCCGAATGGGCTGGTCTGGTCAATGAGACACGGATGCGCAGGGTCTCGCGGACACGCCGACGAGCGTGCCGGCACGGTCCGGACACGGCTCGCGATCGTCGGGCGTTCTCGACCTCTACTTCGGCGCGCGCTTGGCGAGAATACGCTGCAAGGTCCGGCGATGCATGTTGAGCCGCCGCGCCGTCTCCGAGACGTTGCGATTGCAGAGCTCATAGACCCGCTGGATATGCTCCCAGCGCACGCGATCCGCCGACATCGGGTTCTCAGGCGGCGGTGCTTTCGAGTTGGCCGGCGCCAGTAGCGCGTCGGTCAGCTCATCGGCGTCTGCCGGCTTGGCGAGATAATCGACCGCGCCGAGCTTCACCGCAGTAACCGCCGTGGCGATGTTTCCGTAGCCCGTCAGAATGATGGCCCGCGCGTTCGGGCGCAGGCGGCCGAGTTCGGCGATCACATCGAGACCACTGCCGTCCTCGAGGCGCATGTCGATGACGGCGAAGGCAGGGGGAAGCTGGCGGATGAGCTCGATCCCCTCGTTGACGGAGGCGGCGCTTCGCACCTCGAACCCGCGCAACTCCATGGCGCGCGAGACCCGCTGCAGAAACGCGCGGTCGTCGTCGACGATGACCAGAGTACGATCCTCAGGCAGCTCGTCCTTTTGGAATGAAAGATCTTCGGTCAATTTTTGTTTCCTCCCGAGCGCTCTTATACAAGCGTTCCTGAGCACATGCCAACGCCCTATCGCATCAAGGAAAACACCCGCCGGACATTGTTTTGCGCTGCAATATGAGAATTCTGAAAGCACTGAAGCGGCGCCCGCATCCGAGCCTCATGTTTCCTTTGAGGCCTGCTCGAACTCGGCTCGCGGCCAGGCGACCGTAACGATGGCCCCGTGTTCGGGCTCCGCCCGGTTCTCGAGCGACAAGGTAGCGCCGGATCGCTCGAGCAATGTCTTGGCGATGAAGAACCCGAGCCCGAGGCCACCTGCCCGGCCCTGCTTGCGGCCGCCACCCTGGCGACGGGTCGAGACGTAGGGCTCGCCGAGCGTTTCAATGAGCTCGGGGGGGAAGCCCGGACCGTCGTCGGCGATGACGATTGTGACGGTCGACGCCGACCAGCGGGCGGTGATATCGACCCGGCTCTTCGCGAAATCGACGGCGTTCTCGATGATGTTGCCGATACCGTAGATCATGCCCGGCCGGCGCAGCGCCACCGGCTCGATCACGCCGTTCCCCGAGGCGAGCGTATCGGCCGCCCCCGTGACCACCACTTCCTTGCTGTCGCGATAAGGCCGCGACGCCTCCTCGAGCAGCTCGCGCAGACTGAGACGCTGGTACCAGACATCTGGCTCTCCCGGCTCGCGGGTCAGCTTTCTCAAGATCTCCCGGCAGCGCTTGGCTTGATCGCCGAGCAGCCGCACGTCCTCGGCGTAAGGCGTGTCGGCCACCTCCCGGGCCAGCTCCGACGTGACGAGAACGATGGTCGAGAGTGGCGTTCCGAGTTCGTGCGCGGCGGCGGCGGCGAGACCATCGAGAGCATGCAGCTTCTGCTCACGTGCGAGCACCTCTTCCGTCGCCGCGAGCGCCCGCGTCATCAGCTCCGCCTCGCGCGCCAGCCGCCAGGCATACAGTGCGATGAACACGATGCCGGCTGTGATGGCGGCCACCATGCCGAGCTTGTAGACGAACGGATTATCGAAACGGAGCCCCTCGTACCAGGGCAACGGCCAATAGTTGTAGAGCAGGAAGACAGAGGAGGAGACCGCAAGCAGGCCCAGAAGAATCGTGCTCGCCGGCGGCAAAGTAGCGGCCGAGACCGTGACCGGCGCCAACAGTAACAGCGAGAACGGGTTCTGAACGCCCCCGGTCAGATAGAGCAGCGCCGCGAGCTGGACGATGTCGTAGGCGAGCAGTGTCGTCGCGAGCGGCACGCCGAGTCGATGGCGCGCCGGAAAACGCACAGACAGCGCGACGTTGATCCACGCCGACAGCGCGATCAGGCCGAGGCAATAACCAACCGGCATGGGGAACGCCATCACCACCCATACCGCGATGACCGCGGAGAGCTGCCCCATGACCGCGAGCCACCTGAGACGCACGATCGTATGGAGCCGCAGTCGGCTCTCTTCCGCCGTCATTGCCGAGACGGTCGCAAGGGGTTTACGGCTCGCGATGGCTTGCACGTTGGCTTCTCGACTTCGCAATTGCACGGCTGCTACGATTCACGCTCGCGCGCCCCGCCGCACTCTCCTACAGGTTTGCGCGCGAAGGAAGCATCTCCGCGCGCTGGGGTTTATTTGCTTGATCTATTCGGGAGCCGGCCACCTTGTCTGATCGTCTCAAGCCGCCCGCGCGGAGGCTTCCGGTTGCCATCCTCGCGGTGCTCTCCGCAGCGGTGGGCCTGCTCGCACTCAACGAGTGGTTCCGGCGTGCGGCACTCGAGGAGGATCGCGCCCCACAGACTGTAACCGACGGCGGCAGCGCTTCGCGGGTCGGCGCGCCATTTTCCCTCCTCGACACCGATGGACGGCGGGTCACGAGCGGCACCTTCCACGGACGCAAGGTGCTTCTGCTCTTCGCCGATCCGCGAGAGACGGACCGCTTGGCGCCTGCGCTGCAAGTGGCGACTGCTGCAATTTTCTCCCTCGGCGGGAAAGCCACGACGCTCGCCCCGGTCCTCGTGTCACTCGACACATCAGAGGGCGCCTCGCGCAACCTGGCGAGCGTCCTTGCCGGCCTCAACCCGGCATGGACCGGCCTCCACGGAACCGCCGAGGAGATTAACGCTCTAGCGCGCGCGTTCTTCGTACCTTTGCCGGAATCCGACACTCCAACGCGGCGCGGTGCACCACCTGTAGGGCCGCCGATCGCCTACCTCCTCGACGAGATGGGAGGCTTTCTCGCGCACACGCCGATCCCCAACGATCCCGACCGCTTAACCGAATGGTTGCAGAGAAAACTGTGAGCCGTTTGCAACTTTCGCTTGGGGACGAATCAGTGCAGCTTTTCGACGCTTGATACGAGCCGTTCGTATGGAACTCCGCCGAAGCGACGCCACCGGCGACGCGGCGTGGTTTTCAAAAGTATTGAAGTTCGCGTCCCCATCCTTGAAGCCCTCGAATGTCTGCGCGCCGGAGGCCATAGCGTCCCCGACCGTTAGCGTTCGCACCTATTTCTGGAGGAAGACGCGTGCTGTACCACTGGTACGAGCTTGGCCATGCCGTCGTGAAGCCCGCGCGTGTCGCCGCGGATTCCTGCCGCATGCTCCTCAGCAATCCTTTCAATCCGCTCTCCGCCACTCCGGTCGGCCGCCAGGCCGTCGCGGCCTGCGAGGTGTTCGAGCGCACCACCCGGCGCTACGACAAGCCGGAGTTCCACCTGCACGAAACCACGGTCGGCGGCGCCAAGGTCGCTGTCTCCGAGGAGATCGTATGGCAACGGCCGTTCTGCCGCGTCATCCGCTTCGCCCGCGACATTGCGGCCGAGCGTGCGAGCTGCGATCCACGCGTTCTGCTCGTCGCGCCGATGTCAGGCCACTTCGCCACGCTTCTGCGCGGCACGGTCGAGGCACTGCTGCCGGATCACGAGGTCTACATCACCGACTGGCTGGACCCGCGCGACATCCCGCTCGCCGCCGGCCGCTTCGATCTCGACGACTACATCGATTATGTCCGTGACATCATTCGCCATCTCGACGGCGACGTGCACGTCTTCGCCGTCTGCCAGCCGTCAGTACCGGTGCTCGCCGCCATCTCGCTGATGGAGGCCGACGGCGACCCGTGCGCGCCGCTGAGCCTGGTTCTCGCCGGTGGCCCCGTCGACACGCGCGTCAGCCCCACCGCAGTTAATAAGCTCGCGGAGGAAAAGGGCACCGCCTGGTTCCGCAATAACGTCATCACCACTGTTCCGTGGCCCGCGATCGGCTACGGCCGCGCGGTTTATCCGGGCTTCCTCCAGCTCACCGGGTTCATGACCATGAACCTCGATCGCCACATGCACGCGCACAAGGACCTGTTCCTGCACATGGTGCATGGCGATGGCGACAACGCGGAGAAGCACCGCGAGTTCTATGATGAGTATCTCGCGGTTATGGACCTTACCGCCGAGTTCTACCTGCAGACCATCGATACCGTGTTCGTGCGCCATGCCCTGCCCAAGGGTGAGATGATGCACCGCGGGCGGCGCGTCGACATCGGCGCCATCCGCGGCGTACCGATCATGACCATCGAGGGGGAAAAAGACGACATCACCGGGCTCGGCCAGTGTCGGGCGGCGATCGAACTCGCGGTCAATCTCCCGAGCAGCATGAAGCTGCACTACGAGTGCGCCGGCGTCGGTCACTACGGCATCTTCAATGGCTCGCGCTTCCGCGCCGACATCGCGCCGCGCATTGCACAGTTCATGCGCATGAACGATCCGCGAGGTGACGCTATCCCCGAGGTGGCGGCCGTCGATCCCGCCGTTGCCGGAGAACGCGCCAGCATGGCCGCCGCCGAAAGCACCCGCCGCCTCGCCGGGCGCAGCCGCCGTGCTCCCGTGCGCACCATCGCTCCACAGTCCGAAGCCTTCCGCCTGATGACGCTTGCCGGACACCTGATGATCGACGGGCTGTTCCACATGCACACGCCACCTTCGCGTGAGAACCCCGTGCGGCAGCTTCCCGCACATCACAGCGGCTGATAGCGCCTACGACGAAGTGCGCCGCTTCTCCACCCGCCGGACTTGTGTCCGAATTGAGATGCGGCGCATGACGCCATGCTGCCACAGGCCGCTTGCCATCGCGCGTGCGTTCGGCAAATGATGCTCCTCGGGCCTAGCCCGACGGTCGACATTTCCGTTAAGAAGCGTCGGTCGGAGCGTCAGGCGCGAGCGCGGGACATGGGCATTGCCCGAATATCTCTCGCGAGAGCGGTGCGGCCGGCTTTCAAGCGGCATGGAGTGGGGACGAGTCGAGCGCACGAGAGCGCGTTGCGACGGGACTGGGCCGTATGAGCGGCTCTCGACCGGACGGGATAATGTGCTCTGGAATTCTCGTGCTGGAGTGTTTGCATCCGGGCATGTGATCGCTGAGGCGATCGCCAAGTTTCGGAAGGCACTCGAGCGGATGGTGCGCACGATCGTTGCGAATTACTGCGGGGAATTGCGCATGGCCCAGGCGAAAGCCTCCGACCATACGAAGATCGATGCCGATGCCATCGCCGCCTCCGGGCTCTCCGAGCTCGGTGCAGATTTCCAGGTGCGGCGCCATCCCGCCGCGCGGCGTCTGACACTGCGCGTCTCGCGCACGAGGCGCGCCGTCATCGTCACGTTGCCGATGCAGTGCGATCTGGTCGAGGCGGGCTCGTTTCTTCACCGCAATCTCGATTGGATCCGTGAGCGTCTCGGCACCATTCCCGACGCCGTGCCCTTTTCTGCCGGCGCCGTCATTCCGCTGCGCGGCGAGCCACACGTGCTCGTTTTCACCGGAAAGCGTGGCGCTGACGGGCCTGTCTCGCGCGAAGCCGCGGAAGGCACGGATTATGCGCGCCTCATGGTCGGCGGTATGGATCAGTATGCGCCGCGTAGGCTCACGGACTGGCTGTTCGATCAAGCCCAGCGCGATCTCGAGCAGGCGGTTCTTCGCCACGCTGGCAACCTTGGCCTCAAGGCGCGCCGCATTACCGTGCGCGACCAGGCGAGCCGCTGGGGCTCGTGCTCTACCACCGGAACACTCTCGTTCTCCTGGCGGCTCATCCTGTCGCCGCCGCTCATCCTCGATTACGTCGCCGCCCACGAGGTCGCGCATCTCGCCGAGATGAACCATGGGCCGCGCTTCTGGGCCCTCGTTCGGCGCACCATGCCGAAGATGGACGAGGCCAAGCAGTGGCTGCAAATCTACGGCATGGACCTTCACCGCTACGGCCCCGCGACCGCGTCGCGCCGCTGAGGCGTGATCTCCGCGACGGTGCACCGAACGGGCGTAGACCTCGGTTGACGAACATGAGTAGTACCCTTCAGAATTCGAACAAGGGAACTCCCAACTCCGCCGCCTCGCCATGCCTCTCGTGTGGGGCCTGTTGTGTCTATTCACACGAATGGCCTCGCTTTTCGACTGAAAGCGACGAGGAGCTGGCACTCATTCCGGAGGCGCTCGTCGCCGAAAATCTTTCCGGCATGCGATGCGAGGAGAACCGCTGCGCGGCGCTGTCCGGCAAGATCGGCGAAAAGGTCGCGTGCACCATCTACGACGTGCGACCCCACGTCTGCCGGGCATGCGAAATCGGCGACGATGCCTGCGAGATGGCGCGGGCGCACCACGGGATGCCACCGATCGCTTTACAATCGCCTTGAGCCGCCGAGCATTCGCGTCAGGGCAGAATCCTGACGCGCCAATGCGCAAGCGCACCCTATTCGTCAACGGCTCCGAGCGACATCATGCCGGTGGTTTCACTGTGCAGGCGGTCTCGCTCCCCATCATACTCGCGAGACACTGACGCCAAGCCTGTCGCTCCGTTGGCGGGCGGCGCGGCGAGCACGCGCGCCAGGAACTCAGCATTGATTGATTCCTGCGGATGCGAGCGAGCCAGCGTTCTCGGCCCGGTTCGCAAAGCGGCGCGAGTTTGCGCGTTGCGCTGCGCCGGCACGTGTGAGGGTGGGCCGGCGAGTATGCGCTGCCCCGAAGGAGCGCTTGCTGGCTCCTGCAATCTAGCTGCCTGCTGCGGTGCTCTCCACGGAAGCGTTTCCGGCGAGCCGGTCGCGGCGACTGGCGTATCCGACGATGGCCATGGACCGCGCGACGGCATGGACGTGCCGGGCAGCGGCATCGGCTCCACGTTCTTGTGCACATCGAGCATCAGCTCGCGCCACATCTCGGCCGGCAGGTTGCCACCCATGACCTTGCGCATCGGTGTGCCGTCGTCGTTGCCGACCCAGACGCCGAGCGTCATTTGCGCGGTGTAACCGATGAACCAAGCGTCTCGGAAATCTTGCGTCGTACCGGTTTTTCCCGCCGCAGGGTGGCGCGGCAGCGCCGCGCGACGCCCCGTGCCCGAAATCATCGTCGCGTTGAGCATGTCGTTCATCGCGCCGATGTTCTCCTCCGACACGACACGGGTCTCGACCGGCATGGCGCGGGCGAACAGAACGCGCCCGCTGCTGAGGCGAACGCGGCGGATGACGTAGGGCTCGACGGCGAAGCCGCCATCGGCAAACACGCCATAGGCGCTGGTAAGCTCCAGCAGCGTCATTTCAGAGGTACCGAGTGCGACGGACGGATCACGGCGGATCTCGGATCGAATGCCGAGGCGGCGCGCCGTTTCTGCGACGGCATCGATGCCGAAATCCATGCCGAGCCGCACCGCTACTGTGTTGACGGACTGAGCGAGAGCCTGACGCAGCGTCAGTGCCCCGGCGTGTGTGCCGCTCTCGTTACGCGGCGACCACCCGTCGATCGTCAGCGGCAGATCGTAAGTCACCGTATCGGGCGTCAGCCCCTTCTCGAGCGCTGTCAGATATACGAACGGCTTGAAGGCGGACCCGGGCTGGCGGCGTGCACGCGTCACGCGGTTGAATTGGCTCTTCTCGTAGGACTGCCCGCCGACGAGTGCACGGATGCCGCCTTCGCGGTCGAGCGCGACGAGTGCCGCCTCGCCAACTCCCATCACCTTGCCACGCTGGCCGAGTGCGGTGCCGACGATCTCGTTGGCGCGGCGTTGCAGCGCCGGATCGATACTCGTTTCGACGATCAGCTCGCCATGGCCTTCGCCGAGCAGTGCTGGAAGCTTGTCGAGCACGAGATCGATCGCATGCTCGAAGCCGGTGATCGTGCGTTGCGGCTTCAGCTCGGCGAACTGTACCTTGTGACGGCGCGCCTTGGCATAGTCCGCGTCCGATAGGTGCCCGGCCTCGCGCATCTTGTCGAGCACCACATGACCGCGCGCACGTGCCAGCGGCGGACTCGCGGTCGGCGCATATTTCGAAGGCGCCTTCAGCAGCCCCGCGATCAGCGCCGCCTCGGCGACGTTGAGCGCGCGCGCCGACTTGTCGAAATAGCGCTGCGACGCCGCCTCTATGCCGTAAGCTCCGCCGCCAAAGTAGACGCGATTGAGATAGAGTTCGAGGATCTCACGTTTACTGAGCCGCACCTCGAGCCAGATCGCCAGAGCGAGCTCGTCGAGCTTGCGGCCCACCGTGCGCTCGGAGGAGAGGAACAGATTCTTGGCGAGCTGCTGCGTCAGGGTCGAGCCGCCCTGCGCGAAGCGTCCGGCTCTGAGGTTGGCGAAAGCAGCGCGCGCCAAGCCGGCGGGATCGATGCCCCAGTGCGTGAAGAAGCGCCGGTCCTCCGTCGCCACCACCGCGTCGATCACGTGCTGCGGCAGCATGTCGATCGGCATGAAATCATGCGTCGAACCGCGTTCCGCGATCAACGATCCATCGCGCGCCAGCACGCGAATGACGGGCGTACGCTCCTTGGCGCGCATCGCCAGCGGGTTGGGATAAACGGTCGTATAGTGGATTAGCATGACGCTGATCCAAACGAGACCGGCGGCCGCAGCGGCGGCAATAGCGAAGACAGCAAACTTGATCGGGCGGGCGACGCTATACCTGCCGGGCCTGCGGGTCGGGCCGCCGGGTGGCCCACTTGCTCCATTGGCGCTGGCGTTAAGCGTCTGCGTTTCCGCCTGTGGCTTCGCTGAGGGGGCCGATGCGGGGGACGCTATCGCGGGTGCAGCGGACGGTTGAGACGCACTCGCGGGAAGCGACGAGAGTACCGCAACGAGGGCGTGCAGCAAATTCGCTGCCGGTACGGTGTCGGAAAGATCACGTTGCGGCGCCGCTCCGCGATCGGGCGAGGGCGCGCGCGCCGCCGGGGCTGACGCGCCGCGCGAACCGTCGCTGTCCGGGGCAGAATTTACCGGTGCCTGCGGACCCGCCGGCGTGTCCGATTTTTTCAACTGCGGCGCGGGGAATGGCAACTCAGGCTCGATCGCGGACGCGGGTCCTTCTGAGCGGTCGAAGATGCGCATTCCAAATTCCCCATTCCCCCGTCGCGAGCGACGCGGCGGCTGTCATGGCCGCAGGAATGACTTTTGTCAGCGGAGAGCTAACCAGCGGTTAACCACGTCTGTTCTCTGAATGGGGAACACCATCGCCACAGATTTGAAAGGAATTCAGCTCCGCTCGCGCCACAGGATGAAGGGGTACGTGAGGACCGAGAGAGCGATGCGGGCAATGATCGTGAAGCCCATGAACACGAGCTGGCGCTCCTCGAGCAGAACGCGGATCCAGTTGTTGTATTCCGTCGAGATGCCGCGGTTGATGAGCCAACTCTTGAAGCTCGACGCCCAATCGAGGATTGAACCCATGGTCTCCGGGTGGCGGAGGAAAACGAACCCGAACAAAATCGCGCCGAGCAAAAGCGACACGAAAACGTTGCCAATCGAGAACAGCAGTCTGGTCACGTCGGTTCTCCCCGGGAACACATCGGATCGGACGCCAAGCCGGCGCCGGTCTCGTGACGTTACCACCTGTTGACGTCAGCGCCATAGCGGCGTGCGGCGATCCCGCGAAGTGATGTTCCTGCCGTAACAGCGCGAAGGAATTAGGTCCGCCAAAGTGCCTCCATCGACGGCGACCACGACGGGGCCGTCCTCAACCGAGACCATGGAGCCGGCACATGACCAGGACAATCCTCACCCTCGCCGCGGCCCTCGTCGCCGGCCTCGCGCCGCTCGCGACCACTGCGGAAGCGGGCGGCTGTGGCGGCGGTCTGCGCGGTTACGGCAAGTACATGAGCTACAGCCGCAGCTACGCCCGCGACTATGACGACGAGGACAATTATTCCCCGCGCCGGTCGCGATCGGCGGCTGCGAAGAGCTCGAAAGTGAAAGCGGCAGCCGCCACCGAGCCGAAGGCCCAGCGCTCGACCGACGTCGCGTCGAAGGCCGAAGACACCGCCGCACAGCAGCCGAAAAAGGTTGCCGCTGTCGCATCGGAAAAGATTTCGAGCCAGGTCGCGAAGGCTGAGAATACCGTGTCGAGCGTGGTCGCATCGGCGATCGCCGTGGCCGAAAACGCCGTGGATACGCGCGAACTCGGCTGCAAGCGCTTCGTTCCCGCGGCTGGCATCTCGATCTCGGTGAAATGCGAGTAATTGCTCGCGAGATATCAATTCATCGAACGTGACAAATCCTGAATGGCAAAGGAGCGCCGGTCTCGTAGACCGGCGCTCTCGCTGTGGGATCAGTCGAGATGGAAACACCCAGTGCTTTCATCGAAAGCGGCGATCGGGGGGCGTCGGATCAGAGTTTCCAACCTGAGTGCATGGCCGCGACGCCGCCCGTCAGGTTGCGGTAGCTGACACGCTCGAAACCCGCTGCGCGGATCATCGTTGCGAAAGCTTCCTGCTTCGGGAACTTGCGGATGGATTCGACGAGGTACTGATAGGGCTCGGCGGCGCCGGCCGTCAGTTTGCCGAGACGCGGGATCACCTCGAAGGAATGGAATTCGTAGAGCTTGTCGAGGATCGGCACCTGCACCTCGGAGAACTCGAGACACATGAAGCGGCCACCCGTCTTGAGCACGCGAAACGCCTCGGCCAACGCACGGTCGATATGCGTGACGTTGCGGATTCCGAAGGCGATCGTATAGGCGTCGAACGAACTATCGGCGAAGGGTAGCGCCTCGGCGTTGCCCTCCAGCAGCTCGATGCGATGCGCCAGTCCGGCATCGTTCACCTTGCGTTGCCCGACGGCGAGCATCTCGGGGCTGATGTCGCAGATGACCGCGGTGGCACCTTCTCCGCTGGCCCGGGCGTAGCGAAGCGCCACGTCGCCGGTGCCACCCGCCACATCGAGCAACCGGAATGGCCGGTCTGCTTTCGGCGGCGCGAGCCAGGTGACGAAATCGTTTTTCCAAAGCCTGTGCAGCCCCCCCGACATCAAGTCGTTCATCAGGTCATAGCGCTCGGCAACCTTCGAAAACACGTCGTTGACGAGACCCTGGCGCTCACCTTCGCCCACCTCGCGGAAGCCGAAGCTCACCTTGGATTGGCTGCTCGTATCGCCCATGGCGTCCTACTCCTTGTCAGCCCGCGCGCGCGGTGGTTGCCGGGCCGGCCGCAATCTCCGTCTCCAGAAAGGCTAGCACCTGAGCTGGCTCGACGTCGCGGCTGACGAAAGCCTCACCGATGCCGCGCACCAGGATGAACGTGAGCCGGCCCTGGCGCACCTTCTTGTCCTGGCCCATCAGGCGCAGCAGTTCCGCCGCGTCCGCCCGCCCGCCGGGAATGTCGCCGATGCGTGTCGGCAGTCCGACCGCAGCGAGGTGAGCAGCGACGCGCGCCGCCGTACCCGCGGGACAAAGGCCGAGCTGCTCGGAGAAGCGGAATGCCAGCGCCATACCGATCGCCACGCCCTCTCCGTGCAGCAGGCGGCTCGAATATCCAGTCCATGCCTCCAGCGCATGGCCGAAGGTATGACCGAGGTTGAGCAGGGCGCGATCGCCGTTCTCGTGCTCGTCGCGGACGACGATGTCCGCCTTGGCTTTGACGCTCGTCTCGATGGCCTCCGTCAGGGCCGCCACATCGTTGCCGAACACGCCCCGCCAGCGGTTCTCGAGCCAGGCGAAGAACGCCGCATCGCCGAGCAGGCCGTACTTCGCGACCTCGGCATAGCCGGCACGCAGCTCGCGGGCCGGCAGCGTCGAAAGTACATCCGTATCGGCGAGCACGAGGCTCGGCTGATGGAAGGTGCCGATCAGGTTCTTGCCCTGCGGCGTGTTGATACCGGTCTTGCCGCCGACCGAGGAATCGACCTGCGCCAGCAGCGACGTCGGGATCTGAACGAACCGCACGCCGCGCCTCAGGATGGACGCCGCGAAGCCCGCGAGGTCGCCGATCACGCCACCGCCGAACGCGACGACGAGATCGCCGCGCTCGAGCCCCATCTCGAGCAACCGCTCCGACAGCGGTGCGAGCTGGCCGAAGCACTTCGTCGCCTCGCCCGCGGGCAAGACGACTGAGCCGCGCAGTTTCCCGCCCTTCGACAAGCTCTGCTCGAGCGTCGCCAGATGGTAGCGCGCGACGTTCTCGTCGGTGACGATGCCGTAGCGCGCCTCGCCGAGCCGTGCGGAAATGATCTCGCCTGCCATGTGCAGCAGGCCCGGCCCGATCATCACCTCGTAGGCGCGATCGCCCAACGGCACCGGCACGATACGCTGCGCTGTTGCAGCGGGACTGTTCACGATTGTCGGCATCGCTGCTCCTGACGACGGGAATTCGGCCGCACGCGCCGACTTCTGACCCGCCCTTTCCGATGCACCTATCAGACCATCGCCGGCGGTGCCAGCCGGCCACTCGCGAGCAATGCCGCGATGATCTCGTCGACGATCACGTCGTGGGCCACGTCGCGGCTCTCGATGGTGATGTCCGCTTCCGCATAGACCGGATAGCGCTCGGCCATCAGGCGGCGCATCACCGCCTCGGGATCGTCGGTCCTCAGCAACGGGCGTGTCGAGCGCTTCGAGACGCGGCGCATGAGCACCGGCAGCTCAGCCTTGAGCCAGATCGACAGACCATTCTGGCGTACCGCGG
The DNA here is from genome assembly GCA_016793635.1 of Hyphomicrobiaceae bacterium. Taxonomy (GTDB): domain Bacteria; phylum Pseudomonadota; class Alphaproteobacteria; order Rhizobiales; family Hyphomicrobiaceae; genus JAEUMD01. The sequence goes on along the minus strand of JAEUMD010000025.1, from coordinate 113,140 downwards.
CGCGGGTGTCCGGGCTCATGAACGCACCACCTCCGGTCGCCAATACCTGCGAGCCCTGAGTCAGCAACCGCGCGATGACCTTCGCCTCGCGGTCGCGAAAGTGGGGCTCTCCGTACTTGGCGAAAATATCCGTGATCGTCATGCCGGCGACGCGCTCGATCTCCTCGTCGGCGTCGACAAAGGGAATGGAGAGCTTGGCCGCGAGCCGCTTGCCGACGGCGGATTTCCCACAACCCATGAGGCCGACCATCACCAGCGAGCGGTTCTGTAGGCCCTTGACGATGTTCTCGATGTCTGCCGGGCCGTAGCTCGTATTGCGACGGCCAAAGCCGAGCCGAATCATGTCAAACCCTCGACAGTCCATTTGCCGCGATCGTTTGGCGCGGGCGGAGATATTGCCATGGCTCTTGGCGGCGCGGTGATCCGTGCGTTTGTCATGGCCTCTCCCTGCGTTGTCGCTGCGGCATGATGGCGTAATGTCGTGCCTTCGCACAAAGCCAGATCGAATTACCAGGGTTTCATTGGACCGCGCAGAATCGCCTGACGAGGCGAGCGGTCACATGAGGTTGATCTGGAAACATGAGGATGAAGCGCGTCGTCGGGGTCAAGGGTGCTCCTGGCGGTTCCGTCTCATCGGATAGCGCTTTAGGCTGCCGGCGCGGGTGCCCTTGAGGGTTGCGCCAGCAACGAACCGGTCCGGGCCATAATGCCGCCATCGGAGGCCGACACATAGCAAAGGGGAGCGGAGAGGCCAAAATGCCCAGCTTGTTCCGATTTTTATTTCTGATTTCCGTGCTTACGGCGGGTGTCTACGGCGGGTTGTGGTTCCTTGCCGTCCACCACGAACCGCCACAGAAGGAAGTCAGCAAGCCCGTGCCCGGCATCAAGATCCGTCGCGAGTAGCTACGGCGGCGCATGCTTGCCCCCGCCTCTCGCGGAACAAGACGGGCTAGCGCGAAGCGGACCCGGTAACAAGTTGCCGCCACTACCCGTTCACCGTCATCGGACGAAACGAATGCTGCGCCCATCGCCGGCCAAGAGATCTGATCCGCACACCCCCGCGGACGACCGCGACCATCGCGCTGCCCCGGCGGGGCCGAGGACTGCCTCCGCTCTCGCGCTGGGACTGGCAGTGGCGGCCGCCACGTTGGGTACGAGCTTTGCCTCGCCTCCCGCACTCAGCCAGGATTTCTTCCGGCCGCCGAAAGCGAACGATACGCAGCGGGCGCCGCGCAACACCGCCAACATCGACCGACCGCAGCAGACCGACGGCTGGTCACAACGCAGCACTCCCGCCGAGCCCCAGGCGATCGCGCCGCCGCCGTCAGACACCCTGCCGCTCGACCGCAAGTCGCGCGCCGTCGAGACGTCCGATCTCGCCCCGGTGATGGCCTCGGACGGCTCTTCGCTTCCGCACGAGCTTTGGCTAGGTCTGGATGTCGCTGAAATCGAGAAGCTGATCGGCTCGCTCTCGATCCCGCCGCGATCGCCGGCCCTGCATGGGCTTTGGAAACGCCTCGTGACGGCTTCCGTCGGAGCACCGCTCGGCGATCAGACAGGCGGGCATTTCGAAGCGCTCCGCCTCGAGGCTCTCTACCGATCGGGCCTTCTTCAGGAGATCGACGATGCCTTGAAGGGGGCTCATGGCCCCGGCATAGGCCCGCTCGAGGCGATGCTTGTCGCCCGCGCCGAGATCGGCCTCGGGCGCCGCGAGGCCGGCTGCGAGCGCGCCCGCGGCCTCAGCAACATCAATCGCGACATTCCGAAATCTCTGCGCGGGGAAGCGGTTCTGGTGAGCGGTTATTGTGCCGCAGCGGAGGGCAATGCCGCTGCCGCAGGACTGCTCGCGGAGCTGGCGCGTGAGGAGGGTATCACCACCTCGCCGGGGCTTGCCGCGCTCGACCAGATCGCCGTGGGTGCCAAGCCCGCCGCCCCGAAACTGGGTAAAGAACAGCGCCTCTCGCTGGTCGACTATCGCATCCTCGAACTCGCCGGGGCATCACCTCCGGCTGAGGAGATGCTGCCCCACGCCACGCCAGCCTTGCTCGCCGCCATCGTCCGCGACCCGTCCAGCAGTCCGGCACTGCGGCTCCAGGCTGCGGAAGAAGCCGCGCGGCTCAACGTCATCGCACCTGCCGCCCTCGCCGACGTCTACCGCGCCGCCGCCAAGGGGGCCGCGCCCCAAAGTGATGCCGCCGATGGTCCAGAGCGACGTGCCGCGCTTGTCGTCGCGGCGGAGATCGAGCGCACGCCGTTCAAGAAGGTTCGCAACATCCGCGCGGTCCTCGACAGCGCGCGGCGCGCGGGGCTCTACGTGCCCATGCTCACGCTCGTCGCCCGTCTGTCCGCCGACGTTGGCCTGGTTCCCGAGATCGGCTGGTTCGCCGAGACCGCGATCGAGGCGAACCTCGCCGCGGGCGACTTCGCTCGGGCACGGATGTGGACCAAGTTCGCGGAAACGATGGATGGGAGCGCTGCCGGCGGCGCCCCGGCCGCGCGCACCGGCATGGGCCATTGGATGGCACTGATCGACATTGCCGATCCGGCCTTCCCCGACGAACGCGGCGCCGCGTTGGCCGCGGTCGAGCGGCTCGCGCTGTCGGGACGCTTCTCGACCGACGCGCTGCACCGCCTTGCCACCGTGCTCGACGCGCTGCAATACCATGTGCCGATACCGCTCTGGGAGGCCGCAAGCCGTACCCCGCAGCCCGCGAGCGGATATCTGCCACCGACGGGCATCCTGAGCCAGCTCCAGCAAGCCTCGGTGAAGCGCGAGTTCGGCCGCACCGTCCTGCTCGCCATGCAGGCGCTCGGTCCCGACGGCGCCGACCACGCTCACATGATCGCGTTTGGCGACGCGATCCGCGCCTTGAAGCGCGCGGGCCTCGAGCCGGACGCCCGTCGCCTCGCGCTCGAAGCCCTGCTCGGCGACTGGCCGCGAACCGTTTCGAACTGATCGCTCTTGCGTCTCGTGTGCGTTCTTCCGTTCCGCATTGGCTCGTGACCGCTTTCGAAGGGAAGCGATCGCGATTCGATCGCACTCCAGCACTCCGGCGATGCGCTTGCGCCTCGCCACCGCACCGGAGCCGAGGATGCCGGATAGCCGCCGCCAGAACCTGGAAGACTTTCTGGAAATGCTCGCCGTCGAGCGCGGCGCGGCCGCCAATACCATCGCCGCCTATCGCCGCGATCTCGAGGATTTTCTGGCGTTCGTCGAGAGGTCCGGGGCGGTCAGCAACGAGTTCTCGACCCGCCACATTCAGGAATATCTGCACGATCTCGCCGAGGCGGGCCTCGCCCCGTCGTCGCGCGCCCGCAAGCTCTCGGCCGTCAGGCAACTATCCAAGTTTCTTGCCGCCGAGGGCGTCACCGAAGAAGACGCGAGCCACGGGCTGACTGGTCCGAAGGCCGGGCGCAGTCTTCCGCGTACGCTCTCCGTCGGCGAGGTCGACCGCCTGATCGAGGCATCGCGCCAGCGCATCGCAGGCACCTCAGGGCGGGATAGGCTGCGGGCGTTTCGCATGCACTGTCTGATGGAGCTGATCTACGCAACCGGCATGCGCGTCTCCGAGCTGGTCGGCCTTCCCCGCGGCGTGCTGGCGGGTGACCGTCGCATGCTCGTCATCCGCGGCAAGGGTGGCCGCGAGCGCCTCGTTCCCCTGAACGCGCCCGCCCGCGCCGCCTTGGACCAATACATGGACCTGCTCGAAAAGGGCGGTGACGGCCTCTCTCCAGCGCTGGCGACCAAGTGGCTGTTCCCGTCGAGCGGTGCCGAGGGCCACCTGACTCGCCAGCGTTTTGCCCAGGATCTCAAGGACCTCGCCATCGAGGCCGGGCTCGACCCCGAGCGCGTCAGCCCGCACGTCCTGCGCCATGCTTTCGCCAGCCACCTGCTCGACCGCGGCGCCGACCTGCGCGCACTCCAGCAGCTACTCGGCCACGCCGACATCTCGACGACGGAGATTTATACGCACGTGCTCGAGGACCGTCTGAAGCGGCTGGTCAACGAGCACCACCCTTTGGCGCGCGTGGCAAAGGCCCCCGGCGAAGGTTGAACGGGTACGCCGGCGAGCCATGCGCGGCGCGCCCGGCGTTCATCGCGAACCGATCGAAATCTTGACTTTTATAACGGGCGGGGGTGATGTCCGGCCGCAACAGGTCGTCTCGCGCGCGGGCCGAGCCGCAGCCGCGAGCCGATCGGCACCCCCGGCGCATCGACATGCCGCCGCTCGCTCATCCGCCCGGAAGGACACGTCTTTGAACATGAAGGTTCCCGTCCGCTTCTATCTCGATTTCGAGAAGCCCGTCGCCGAGCTCGAGGCCAAGGTCAGCGAGCTGAAATCGATGGTCGGGGAAGGCGGCGTTTCCGTCACCGACGAGATCAAGACGCTGCAGCAGAAAGCGGAAAGCGCGCTCGTTGAGACCTATTCGAACCTCACGCCATGGCAGAAGACGCTCGTCGCCCGCCACCCCGAGCGGCCGCACGCGCTCGACTACATCAACGCTCTCATCGAGGATTTCACGCCGCTCGCCGGCGACCGGTATTTCGGCGAGGATGCGGCCATCGTCGGCGGGCTCGGCCTGTTCCGTGGACGCTCGGTGATGGTGATCGGAAACGAGAAGGGCTCCGACACCCAAGGCCGCATCAAGCACAACTTCGGCATGGCCAATCCCGAGGGTTACCGCAAGGCCGTGCGCCTGATGGAGATGGCGGACCGCTTCGGCATCCCCGTCGTCAGCCTCGTCGACACCGCCGGCGCCTATCCGGGCGTCGCGGCCGAGGAGCGCGGCCAGGCCGAGGCGATCGCCCGCTCGACCGACTGCTGCCTCCAGCTCAAGGTGCCGATCGTCTCGGTCATCATCGGCGAGGGCGGATCGGGCGGTGCCGTCGCCATCGCTACGGCCAACAAGATCCTCATGCTCGAGCATGCGATCTACTCGGTGATCTCTCCGGAAGGCGCCGCGTCGATCATCTGGCGGGACAGCAACAAGAAGGAGGAGGCCGCGACAGCGATGAAGATCACCGCGCAGGACCTCATCGTTCTCGGTGTCATCGATACGATCATCCAGGAGCCGGTCGGCGGCGCCCATCGCGACCGCGACCGCATCATCCGCCTGACCGGCGACACGATCGCCAAGGCGCTCGCCGAATACGACTCGATGACCGGCGACCAGATCCGCCGCCACCGTCACGAGCGCTTCCTGAAGATCGGCCGGCAAATCCAATAGTTTGCGGGCCCGCCCCATCGGCGAAACAGCCTCACGTTTCAGGCAGGTGGCCCTTAGCCACATCCGCCTGCGCGGGCGGCCTGCCGCCCGTGGCCGCATCGTCGACGCTGGCCTGAAGCGCAGCTGCAACACCCTGAAAATATTGGTGTATGGCGCTTCAACGCGCCGCAGACCCGCCGCATTCTCAGTGCTTATGATGTATCCGTTATGGATGCGGTTCAGCGCCCGCGTGGCGCCGAGTTTCGCTCCGTTAACGGTCTGTTAACCACCCGGGGGACAATCGTGGTCGACTTGCGCCAACAGGCGTCGCACCAGGGAAACTGCGTATGAGTCGATGGGTTCGCCGTCCTAGCCGTTCGGGCTGGTTGGTGCCGGTTCTCGTGTCCGGCGCCGCCGCGCTGTCGCTTGCCGGTTGCAGCAGCGCTCCGGAAATCGCCCCCGCGGATCAGCCGTTGACCAAGCAGACGATCATGCTGCTCGGCAAGAAGGGCATGACTGCCGAGGCGCCGATCTTCGTTCGCATCTTCAAGGAAGAATCCGAACTCGAGATTTGGAAAGCGCGCGACGACGGCCGCTATTACCACTTCAAGACCTACCCCATCTGCAACTGGTCCGGCGAACTCGGACCGAAGCAGAAGCAGGGCGACAGGCAGGCGCCGGAAGGTTTCTACACGGTCGCGCCGAACCAGCTCAATCCGAACTCGCAGTTCCACGTCTCTTTCAATATCGGCTATCCGAACGCCTACGACCGGTCGCATGGCCGCGACGGCCAGTTCCTGATGGTGCATGGCAAGTGCAAATCCGCCGGTTGCTACGCCATGACGGACGCCCTGATGGAAGAGATCTACGGCCTGGCGCGCGAGGCCATTAAGGGCGGTCAGCAGCGCTTCGAGGTACATGCTTTTCCGTTCCGTATGACGGCCGACAACATGGAGCGTCACAAGGCGTCGAAGTGGATGCCGTTCTGGAAGACGCTGCAACAGGGCTACGAGCACTTCGAGGCGCACCGACTGCCGCCGACCGTGGCAATCTGCGAGCGCCGCTATAACGTCAACGTTGCTTACGCGGCAAACGTGCGTTTCGATGCCGAAGACCGTTGCCCGCGCTTCATGCGCCCGCAGATCGAGCCATTCGTGCCGAAGCCCGCCGAGCAACAGATCGCCGCCGAACGCATCTCTGTTCCTGGCCCGAAAATGCGTACCGCCGAGAACATTCTGCCGGGCGGAGTCGAGCCCCTGGCCGGCGCCACCGACGCCGACGGCGGCAATGCGATTGCGAGCACGAGCTTCGGGCGTATGCTCGGGCTCGGCGCAGCGCCGAGCCGCAGCAACGGCGGCACCGGATTCGGTTTCGCCTCTCAGTAGCTTGTTCGCGCCGCGCGGACATGGCGCGGCAGACGCTTTAATGCGGCGACGTTTCAATGCAGCTACGAATTTTGGGCTGCAACACATCTCGGAAACCCCTGCAAATCCGGCCCGCGCCGAAGTGCGCTTAGGATTTGCCCGGCCATAGCGAGGTGAAATGCCGGTAGCCCCACGCAGGCGCCCGTTGTTCGGACCATTTATTCGAATTGGGCTGCTGCTTGCCATCGGCGCAGGAATTGCGGCGCTCGCGCTGCTCGGTGATCTGGCCAATATGCTTCACAACGGGGAAGATCGCGCCCTCGCCATGGAGCGGGCCAAGCGCCGCGCGCTGTGGACCGCCGGCCAATCACTTCCCGGCACCCCGGACCTTTCGAAGCTCTCGGAACGCCTCGCTACGGCTGGAATGGCGCTCGGCCAGCCCATGGTCGTGCGCATCTTCAAGCGCGAGTTCGAGCTCGAAATCTGGATGCGGCGCGGCACGCGCTACGAGCTCTTCGCGACCTATCCCATCTGCCGCTTTTCCGGCAGGCTCGGACCGAAGCTCAGGCAAGGCGACCGCCAGGCACCAGAGGGCTTCTATACGGTCTCGACCCGGCAACTGAACCCGAACAGCCGCTGGCACCGCTCGTTCAATCTCGGCTTTCCCAACGTTTACGACCGCGCGCATGGCCGCACCGGCAGCTTCCTCATGGTGCACGGCGGCTGCTCTTCGGTCGGCTGCTACGCGATGACCAACGCCGTGATCGACGAAATCTGGCAACTCGTGACAGCGGCACTTTCAGGAGGACAGCGGCGCATCCAGGTGCAAGCTTTTCCGTTTCGCATGACCGACGAGAACATGGCGGCGGAGCACGAGAACCCGCAGGCGCCGTTCTGGCGCACGCTCAAGGAAGGGCACGACCTGTTCCTGTCGAGCGGCACGCCTCCGCGGGTCAGTGTGTGCGACGGTGCTTATGTCTTCAGGGCGGGCGCGGTGCCGGCGCTGGCGACGGCTGGGCCGATCGGCGCGTGCGCCAAGCCTTCGGCCAAGGCGGCGTTGAAATCGACACGGTCCGCCTCACGCTGAGCGATGAGGCGGTGCCCGTCCGGCGGTTCGCTGCACGGGAGTGTTGCGATCACGATGAAATCCCCGAAAATCGTTCGGACCACCATGGCGCGAAGCAACTATTCCAGCACGAGGGCGGCCTCGTCCGCCGATAAATTGCTATGATCCGCTTCAGTTTCGGACTGTCTCGCGCTGGTCGTGCCACGCTTCTTCGGAAGGCACGTCTGCCGGCGGTATGTCGGCATCGGGACTGTGTTGTGGGTTCGCCCGAACGGGCGATCCGCCGGGGCCGAAAGGTCCCGCAAAACCGAGGTCTGGTCGCCATGCGTTCGAGCACATCTCCACCGCGCCAATTGCGCCGAGGATTGGCTTCACTCGCCGTCGTCGCGCTCGCCGTCCTGCTCGCCACGCAGCACAATCCGGCGCGCGCGATCAGCATCGAGCTCAACGACGTCGCGCCGGAGCGCGTCGAGAACCAGCGCCGCGCCGCAACGACCGCTGATCCACTGCCCGGCACGCCGGACCTCACTGCATTCGACAGCCGTCTCGAGGCCGCCGGCCTGAAGCTCGGCGAGCCCATTCTCATACGTCTGTTCAAGGCCGAGGCGCAGGCCGAGATTTGGATGCGCAAGGACGACCGCTACGTCCTGTTCGCCACCTATCCGGTCTGCAATTGGTCCGGCACCGTCGGCCCCAAGCTCGCCGAAGGCGACAAGCAGACGCCCGAAGGCTTTTACACGGTTACACGCCGCCAGCTTCACCGCATCGGCCGCTGGCCGCGTTCGCTCAATCTCGGCTTTCCCAACGTCTACGACCAGTCGCTCGCCCGCACCGGCTCCTACATCCTCATGCATGGCGGCTGCTCGTCGGTTGGCTGCTTCGCGATGACCAACCCGGTGATCTCGGAGATCTATAGGCTGACGCAGGCGGCGATCGTGCGCGGACAAGACAACGTGCCCGTTCACGTGTTCCCCTTCCGCATGACTGACGAGAACCTCGCCAAGCACGAGAAGAGCAACTGGGCTGGCTTCTGGCGCAATCTCAAGGAAGGGTACGACGCCTTCGAGGAAACGCGGAACCCGCCGAATGTTCGTGTCTGCCAGAGCCGCTACGAGTTCGACCGAGTTGCCCCCGGGGAGGGGGGCTTGCCCAGCCCTTTAGCACCGTGCGGCGAGACGATCGCCGCCGTTCAGGCTCTGGAAGAATTCTACTCTCTTGCACGCCGCGACCCGTTGCTCCGTCTGATCAATCACCAGACGCGCGAGCAAATCTGGCGGCAGGCGTCGAGCAGCGTTCCACCCCATCTCGGCCCAGCCTTCGAAAGCTATCGGGAGGCGATGACGACGCTCGCCCGAGAGATGCTCGAAAACGAGAAGCTTCCGCCCGCCCGAAGAAAGCGCCCGCGTCTGCTCGCGCAAACAGCGGTGAGCGTTTCTCAGTCGAAATGCTCGTCGAAGCTCGCTAGTTGCCGGCGCTTCATCGCGCTGGCAGAGCAGCGCGTGCAGCGGGAGGCCGCCGCCAGCAGGGAGGCTGCGCGCCGTCGCATGAAGACCGCAAAGAAAGAGCCGCACGCGCGCTCGACGAACCGTTAATTTCGCTGGCGAGGCCCGGCGGGCGGGCTAGGTTCAGCCCGTCGCTACTCTGCCCGCTCGTCTTGCCCACGGCCGCTTCGCCATGCGATAAACCCGCGGTTTCCCGCCGGCCGGTGTTCCGGCCTGCCATTTGCCTCCGTGAGCAGCAAGGCTCAGAGCAGATGTCAGGACACAAGGAACTCCAGAAAATGCTACCCCAGCAGGACGAGTGTAATGAGTGAGCACAAGAGCCCCGCCCGCCGCATCGAGGAAGGGCTGGAGACGGTCTTATTCGCGAGCCGATGGCTGCTGGCGCCGTTCTACCTCGGACTCGCGTTCTCGCTCATCGTCCTGCTCATCAAGTTCGTCGCCGAGCTGTTCCACATCGCCGCCCACGCGTTCACCGCCAGCGAAAGCGAGGTGATCCTCGGCGTGCTCGCCCTTGTCGATCTTGCGCTTACGGGCTCGCTCCTCGTTATCGTGATCTTCTCCGGCTACGAGAACTTCGTCTCGCGCATCGATCACGGCGACCATCAGGACTGGCCGGAGTGGATGGGCAAAATCGACTTCAGCGGGCTGAAGCTCAAGCTGCTGTCGTCCATCGTCGCCATCTCCGCGATCCAGCTCCTGAAGCAGTTCATGACCATCAACAGCGTCTCCGACCGAAACATCATGTGGCTCGTCATCATCCATGTGGTGTTCGTCGTATCGAGCGTGTTCCTGGCGCTCTCGGACCGCATTTCCGGGCACGACTCCGGCGACAGCGGTTCGGGAGGACACGGCGGCCACGGGACGGGTGAAAAGCCGGCCAAGGCCGTCACGGGTGGCGGCGGCAAGATCGCATCAGGACACGGCGCGGCAGCACAGGGGACCACCGGAAACTCTGCCGCCGCGCAAGCCGCCGTTCCGAAGCCGGAGAAGGCCCCCGCTCGCAGCGGTCCGATCGTCATCGATACGTCGGCGCCCAGCGATAGCGCTCACGACCTGTTCGACGAATTCCCGGAGCCGGCCCCACGCGGACCGAAGCGCACGCTCAACTGAAACGTGAATGCGTGAAACGAGCACGTGGCGCGATTACACCGCGCGTTCCTGCGCCGCCTCCTCGAAGCTCGCCTGCGCCGCCGCCGACTTCGCGTTCGAGCGCGACGTCACGTAGTAGTTGCCGAGCACCAGCACGTCCATCCCAGTGCGCAGATAGCAGGAGATCGCCTCCTCCGGCAGCGCCACGATAGGCTCGTGGCGATTGAACGAGGTGTTGAGCAAAATCGGCACGCCCGTCAGCTCGCCGAACGCCGCGATCAAGTCGTAATAGATCGGATTGGCCGCACGGTTCACCGTCTGGATGCGCCCCGTCCCGTCGACATGCACGGCCGACGGCATGACACCTATCTTTTCGGCACGCACCCGCGGTGCAAGTGTCATGAATGGGTCCGGCTGGGCGATCTCGAAGTACTCCGCCGCGCGTTCCTCCAACACCGCAGGTGCGAACGGGCGGAAGCTTTCGCGATGCTTGATCTTGGAGTTGATGATCTCGCGCATGTCCTTGCGGCGCGGGTCGGCCAGGATCGAGCGATTGCCGAGCGCACGCGGTCCGATCTCGAATCGGCCCTGGAACCAGCCGACGATTTTTCCCTCGGCGAGGTTCCTTGCCGTGCGCGAAATTACCGCGCGGGTGTCGAGCCGCTCGAATGCAAGCCCCGCCCTGTGCAACGCGGCCTCGATCTCGCGATCGTCGAACCCGAGCCCATAGAAGGGGTGGATCATCTCGAAGCGTCGCGGCTGTCCGAGTGTTTGGTGGTAGTGCCAGAGCGCACTGCCGAACGGGGCGCCGGTATCCGACGCGCACGGCGGAACCCACACGCGCTTGAATTTAGTGTCGGCGAGCACGCGAGCATTGGCGACGCAATTGAGCGCCACGCCACCCGAGAGGATCAGGTTGCGCGAGGGATAGTGCGCGAGGAGCGCGCGCGCGATGTGCAACACCGTCTCCTCGGTCACGACCTGGAGTGCACGTGCGATGTTGTAATGGCGCTCGGTGAGGGGCTCACCCTTGGTACGCGGCGGACCGAAGCGCTCGTAGAACTTGCGCCTGAACGGCTTGAACTCGCCGTAGCGGTGAAAATCGAAGTACGAGAGATTGACGCGGTAGCGGCCACCGTTTTCGAGGTGGATGATGTCGCGGAACGCCGGCACCAGGCTGTCGTTGCCGTAGGCGGCGAGCGCCATCACCTTGCCCTCGTCGGAGAAACCGCCGAAGCCCAGGTATTCGGTGACGAACGTGTAGGCGATGCCGATCGAGTTGAAGATGCCCGTCCACCATCGGCGGCGGATACCCTTGCCGTCCGCGGTGTAGATGCTCGTCGCGGCATCGTCGCCGAAACCGTCCATGACGAGGATCGTCGCGTCCTCGAACGGTGAGACGAAGAAAACGGCGGCGTGGGCGTCGTGGTGGCCGACGTTGACGATCGGCGGAAGCGGCTGGCCGCCGGCAAGGCGTTTCAACCGGCGGCGCAGGTAGTGATTCAACAGCACGATCTCGTTGCGCTGCGGCGTATGGGAACCTTCGAGCAAAAAGCTGAGACTGCCAGGGAAGCCACGCAGCATCGCTTTGGCGAAACTCGCGCGCAGACGGCCGACGTCCCACGGCGTCGTGATGACATCGACCTCGCGCAGACCACTCAGGTCCTTGCCGAATGCCGCGTGCAGCGATCTCGTGGGGAAGACCTTGGTGCGCTTTTCACGATTTAGCCGCTCCTCTTCGAGGATGAGCAGCGGCAAACCGTCGTCGAGAAGTGCAAGACCGCTGTCGTGCGTGGCGCCAACAAGCCCTAGAACGCGCACCTCAACCTACCGTCGCTTGGCCCGTGATACCCGACTTCCCACCGGTTCGAGCCTGAGAATGCCCCGAATACGTGCAGTCCGTCTACTCGTGCTTTCCGTGGCAGTGTTTGTACTTCTTGCCGGACCCGCACGGACAGGAAGCATTACGCGAAACCCGCCCCCACGTCGCCGGATCACTCGGGTCGACCGCACCGCCGCCGCTGCGGCTCTTCACCGGCTCCCGGCGCTCGAAGTGCGGCTGATCGCCGAGGGCGGCAGCACCAGCCAGCGCCGCATCGGCAAGCGAGAACTCGTCGAGGCCCGTCGACGGGTCGAGGTGGTGAGCCTCCATCTGCGGCAACTCGTGCGGCTCGAGGAAGCGACCGCCCCCCGTCTCACCAGGGGTGAGCTCGACATGCATGAGCTGCCCTGTGGTCGCCTCGCGCAGCTTGTCGAGCATTGCCTCGAACAGCACGAACGCCTCGCTCTTGTATTCGTTCAGCGGGTCGCGTTGTCCGTAGGCGCGGAACCCGATCACCTGCCGCAGATGCTCGAGGGTGACGAGATGCTCGCGCCAGAGATGATCGAGAGTCTGGAGCAGAACCATCTTCTCGATTTCGCGATAGAGATCCGCACCGATCTCGCTGGACTTGGCCGCCGCCTTCTCGTTGACGGCCGCGATCAGGCGCTCCTCGATTTCCTGGTCGGCGATGCCCTCTTCCGCCGCCCAGTCGGTGATCGGCAGATCGAGGCCGAAGATGCCGCGCACAGCGTCGCGAAGCCCCTCGCCATCCCATTGCTCGGCATACGCCTTCTCGGGAATGTGACGCGAGACGAGCTCGCGCACCACCTGATGGCGCATGTCGGCGACCGTTTCGGAAAGATCGTCCTGGCCCATGAAGTCGATGCGCTGCTCGAAGATGACCTTGCGCTGGTCATTCATCACGTCGTCGTACTTCAGGATCTGCTTGCGGATGTCGAAGTTGCGCGCCTCGACCTTCTTCTGCGCCATCTCCAGCGACTTGTTCATCCACCGGTGCGCGATCGCCTCGCCTTCCTTGAGGCCGAGCGTGCGCACTACGGTATCCATGCGCTCCGAGCCGAAGATGCGCATCAGGTCGTCGTCGAGCGCCAGATAGAACTTGGAATGGCCAGGATCACCCTGGCGGCCGGAGCGGCCGCGAAGCTGGTTGTCGATGCGGCGGCTCTCGTGGCGTTCGGTGCCGAGCACGTAGAGGCCGCCCGCCTCGAGCGCGATCTGCTTCTTCGCTGAAACGTCGGAAGCGATCTCGGACTGCCGCTTGGCGATCTCGCTCTCGCTCGGCTCGCGGCCCGCCGCGCGCTCCTCCGCGATCCAGTCGCGCACCTGGTACTCGACGTTGCCGCCAAGCTGGATGTCGGTGCCGCGGCCGGCCATGTTGGTGGCGATGGTCACAGCGCCGGGCACGCCGGCCTGCGCGACGATGTTCGCCTCCTGCTCGTGATAACGTGCGTTGAGCACCTGATGCGCGATGATCGGCTGACCCGTCTTAGCCTTCCGAGCGACCTCCTGGAGATGCCCGCCGATGCTCTCGAAGTACGCCTTGAGCTCGGCGTCACGCTCGTGCTTCAGCTCTGCCGCCTGTGCCAGCACCTTGGCGCCGAGGTCTGCGATGTATTTCTTGTCGGAAAGCAGGGCGGATAGCTGCTCCGACTTCTCGATGGAGACCGTGCCGACGAGCAACGGCTGGCCGCGTCGCTCGCAGTCGGCGATGGTCATCACGATCGCGGAGAGCTTCTCGGGCTGCGTGCGGTAAATCTCGTCGTCCTCGTCGACGCGCGAGATCGGCCGGTTGGTCGGAATCTCGATCACGTCGAGCCCGTAGATGTCCATGAACTCGTTGGCCTCGGTGGAGGCCGTGCCGGTCATGCCGGCGAGCTTGTCGTACAGGCGGAAGTAGTTCTGGAAAGTGATCGAGGCGAGCGTCTGGTTCTCGGGCTGGATCTGCACCCGCTCCTTCGCTTCGAGCGCCTGATGCAAACCCTCCGAATAGCGCCGGCCCGGCATCATGCGGCCCGTGAACTCGTCGATGATGACGACCTCGTCGCCCTTGACGATGTAGTCCTTGTCGCGCTGGAACAGTTTGTGCGCCTTGAGCGCCTGATTGATGTGATGAACGACCGTGACGTTCTCGATGTCGTAGAGAGAGCCCTTGAGCATGCCGGCTTCGGCGAGCAGCTCCTCGACGCGCTCGTTGCCCGACTCGGTGAGCGAGACCTGACGCTGCTTCTCGTCGAGCTCGAAGTCTTCGGCGCCAAGACGCGGGATGAAGCCGTCGATGGCGACGTAGAGCTCGGCACGATCCTCGACCGGCCCGGAGATGATGAGCGGCGTGCGCGCTTCGTCGATCAAAATCGAGTCCACCTCGTCGACGATGGCAAAGGCGTGGCCGCGCTGGACCATCTCAGCCTTGCTCATCTTCATGTTGTCGCGCAGGTAGTCGAAGCCGAGCTCGTTATTGGTGGCATAGGTGACGTCGCAGGCGTACTGCTCCTTGCGCTGCTCGTCGTCGAGGCCATGCACGATCACGCCGACGGTGAGCCCGAGGAACTTGTAGACGCGCCCCATCCACTCGGAATCGCGCTTGGCGAGATAGTCGTTGACGGTGACGACGTGGACGCCGTTGCCGGCAAGCGCGTTGAGATAGACGGCGAGCGTCGCGACGAGCGTCTTGCCTTCGCCGGTCTTCATCTCGGCGATACCGCCGTCGTGAAGAACCATGCCGCCGATCATCTGCACGTCGAAATGACGCTGGCCCAGTGCGCGCTTGGCCGCCTCGCGGACCGTGGCGAACGCCGGCACCAGCAGAGCATCGATGTCCTTGCCGGCGGCGAGCTCGGCGCGGAACATCTCGGTGCGGGCCCGCAGGTCGGCATCGGATAGCTTCGCCACCTCCGCCTCGAGCGCGTTGATCGCCTCGACCCGGGGCCGGAACGTCTTCACCCGTCGCTCGTTGGAGGAACCAAAGAACTTCGAGGCGAGCGAGCCGAACGAAACCATGCGATAGGTCCTCAACGTATGAGCCTGCGACGGCGCTGAGGCGCAAGCCCCGGCCTTCGACGAACTGGCGGCGGCACCGATTTTCCCTTCCGGCGACTGGATGCGCAACAATGCGCCAGCGCTCCTCCTCCCGGAGGACCGCAGCGTCGCTTCGGCCGGGCGACCGTACCCGACGTCGCCACGGCCCGGTGCTTCGAGCGGAGAGATAAGGAGCGCCCCACCCCCTTGTCAACGTAATGCCCCGTCTCGCGCGCCCGTGACGCGCCAAGCGCGGCGCGCTCCTGGCGTGGTTCCACGGGCCGTGCACGGCCTGCCTCTCGAAAACTTAACTTGGCTTCCCCCCTGCCCGCGTCTATCCATGCGCCCGAACGGGCTGGAACCGCCCGGTATTTCCGGTGCGAGCGCTTCCTGGCGCCCGCGCCCGCCCGCAAGCCCCTAGGAGCAATGCCCCGTGAGACGCAAATCCGCTAAGGTTCTGATCCTCGCTGCATTGACGGCCTCGGCCCTGCCCTTCGCGGGCTTTGCCGCAGGCCCGGCCCAGGCCGAGGACAAGACGGTCGCGACCGTCAATGGCATCGCCATCACCGAAGCCGACCTGAAACTCGCCGACGACGAGATCGGCCGCGACCTCGGCAGCCTTCCTGACAGCACCAAGCGCCGCGTGCTGGTCGAATTCCTGGTGGAGAACACGCTGTTCGCCAAGGCCGCCGAGACGGAAAAGCTGAGTGAAGGCCCGAGCTTCGAGAGCCGCATGCGCTACTGGCGCAACCGGGCGCTGCGTGACGCCTATTTCGACAGCAAGATCAACTCGGCCATCAGCGAAGCCGCCGCCAAGACCTTCTATGACGATCAGGTCAAGGCGATTAAGCCGAAGGAAGAGGTGCAGGCCCGCCACATCCTAGTCGAGAGCGAGGATCAGGCGAAGGAGCTGAAGAAGAAGGTCGAGGAAGGTGCCGATTTCGCAGCCCTCGCCAAGGAGCATTCCAAGGACCCCGGCACTAAGGACGACGGCGGCATGCTCGGTTATTTCGCGGCCGGACAAATGGTGCCGCAGTTCGAGCAGGCCGCGTTCGCACTGCAGAAGGGCCAGGTCTCGCCGCCGGTGAAGAGCCAGTTCGGCTGGCACATCATCAAGCTCGAAGATCGCCGGATGAAGCCCCCGCCGTCGTTCGACGAGGTCAAGGACCGCATCCTGACGTCCATGATCCACCAGCGCGCGCAGGCGGCCGCTGCTGAGCTTCGTGGCAAGGCCAAGGTCGAGTACATCGACCCCGAGATCAAAAAAGAGGCCGAGCAGCAGGCGAGCGAGCAGGACTCTCAGCGCAAAGAGATCGAGGCCATGATCAAGAAGCAGCTCGAGGCGCAGGAGAAGGAGCAGGGCGGCAAGAAGTAGCGCCCTGCGAGCCGCGGTCCGCGTGGCACATCCGGCACTCGTGCCATCGCTTTTTCCAATCGGGCCGCTTGAAAAAGGCGGCCCGATCTGTTTCGGCTGCTTGCCTCTTTATCCGCGCGCGGAGCCCCCGCGCCTCCACCCATCCGAGAGACCCCATGGGCAAGATCACCGCCGTATCGCCGTTCGCACCTCAGGCCCTGGCCAAGCTGCCCGCCATCGATGGCGTTCGTTTCGCGACCGCAGAAGCCGGCATTCGCTACCAGAACCGGACCGATCTCATGGTGGCCGTCATGGAGCCGGGGACGGTCGTGGCCGGCGTGCTGACCCAGTCGAAGACCTGCTCGGCGCCCGTTCTCCGCTGCCGTGAAAACCTCACACATGGCAAAGCGCGCATCCTCGTCGTCAATTCGGGCAACGCCAACGCCTTCACCGGCATGAAGGGCCGTGAAGCAGTCGACGCGACCGTCGCCTCCGCGGCGGCGGCGGCGGGTTGCAAGCCGGCCGAGGTCTACGTGTCTTCGACCGGCGTCATCGGCGAGCCGATGGACGCGGGCAAGTTCACGCATCTCCTCGGCGGTCTCGTGAAGAAGACGAAGGCCAACGCCTTCGAGGCTGCCGCCCGCGCCATCATGACCACCGACACCTACCCCAAGGTCGTCACGCGCAAGGTCGATCTCGACGGCGTCAAGGTGACGATCAACGGCATGTGCAAGGGCGCCGGCATGATCGCCCCAGACATGGCGACGATGCTCTCCTACATTTTCACCGATACCGCGATTTCCCAGAAGCTGCTGCAGGCGCTCGTCTCCGAGCACGTCGAGACCACGTTCAACTGCATGACCATCGACGGCGATACCTCGACCAGCGACACGTGCCTCGTGTTCGCGACCGGCAAGGCCGCCGAAAAGGGGCAGGAGCCGATCACGCGCAAGACCGACAAGCGCCTCGCCATATTCGGCGCGGCGCTGCACGATGTCATGCGCGACCTCGCCATCCAGATCGCCAAGGATGGCGAGGGTCTCTCCAAGTTCGTGACGTTCGAGATCACCGGAGCGGAGAGTTTCAAGGCGGCACGCACGATCGCGCGGGCCTGCGGCAACTCGCCGATCCTCAAGACCGCAATCGCGGGCGAGGACCCGAACTGGGGCCGTGTGGTCATGGCGGTCGGCAAGTCCGGCGAGGCGGCGGACCGTGACAAGCTGACGATCTGGTTCGGCCCGCACTGCGTCGCCCGTAACGGCGAACGCTCCGAAGAGTACGACGAGAAGACGGTGGCGCAGTACATGAAGGGCCGTGAGATCGTCATCCGTGCCGATGTCGGTGTCGGTCAGGCATCGGCGACGGTGTGGACGTGCGATCTCACGCACGACTACGTCTCGATCAATGCGGACTATCGGAGCTAACGCTCCGGTCGTTCGAGCGAAGCAAGAACGTCAACCGGCAGCGTAAAACAAAAACGCTCCGGTCGTTTGAGCGATGCGAGAACGTCAGCCGGCAGCGTAAAGCAAAGCGCTCCGGTCGTTCGAGCGACACTGAAGCGGAGTGGAACCGCGGGTTGATATCGACCTCAGCACGCAAAGCGTGCCGAGCGGCCGGGGCCGGCGGTGCAAGCGGCCGGTGCAAACGCCGGAGGCGACCGAAGGGAGCAGGCCAAATGGACCCGAAGTTCTGGCTCGAGCGGTGGGAGAATGGCGAGACCGGATGGCACCGCGACGAGGTGCATACCGAGCTCGAAACCCACTGGCGCAAGCTCGAACTCCCCGAGAAGTCGCGCGTGCTCGTGCCGTTGTGCGGAGCATCGCCCGACATGGCGTGGCTCGCCGCGCAGGGACATGAGGTGATCGGCGTCGAGCTGTCGCGGCTCGCCGTCGAAACGTTCCTCAAGCGCCACCGCGTTTATCACGTCGCGATGGAAGAACTCGGCTTCCGCACCTATCACGGCGGACGCTACCAGCTCTGGTGCGGAGACTTCTTCGCGACGCCCGCCGATCTTCTCGCCAGCATTTCGGCCGTCTACGATCGCGCCAGCCTCGTCGCGCTACCGCCCGACTTGCGCGAACGCTACGCCCGCTTCCTCGCCGATCATCTCGTGCCCGGCACGCCGATGCTGCTCATCTCACTCTCCTACGATCAGAGCGAGATGAAAGGTCCGCCATTCTCCGTTCCGCCCGCCGAAGTCGAGCGCCTGTTCGCTTCGAGCTTCGACATCGCGGTGTTGAATCATGCGAGCGCGCTCGACGAGACGATGAGGAAGCGCGGCCTCTCCGCGCTCGACGAACATACGTACTTGCTTCGACGCAAGCCAATTGCGGGAGCCGGCGCATGAGCGGAGCCACAGCCGCAAAGAGGCTTCTATTTGTCGTCGCCGTCGCGTTGATCGATGCCGACAATCGGGTGCTGATCTCCCAACGCCCGAAAGGTAAGCAGCTCGAAGGTTTATGGGAATTTCCCGGCGGCAAGCTCGAGCCGGGCGAAACGCCCGAGCAGGCACTCGTGCGCGAATGCCGCGAGGAACTCGGCATCGAGGTCTGCGAGACGTGTCTCGCGCCACTCACTTTCGCCAGTCATACCTACGACGACTTCCATCTGCTCATGCCGCTCTACATCTGCCGCAACTGGGAGGGCGAGATCGCACCTGCGGAGGGCCAGGACATCGCATGGGTGCGTGCCAACAGGCTTCAGGATTATCCGATGCCGCCGGCCGACGTGCCTTTGATCCCGCCGCTGCGCGATCTCCTCTGCTGACGATGCGAGGGTGCACGCTGCCCACTCACAACGACGCCGGCGTGCTCATTCCGCGCACTTCTCATCGCCGCATCTCGACTTGCATCGACAGCCATCGGGCCTAAACTCGTCAGAGCATCATCCGACCGCACGGAATCGCGACTGCGAAGAGCGGTCGGATCAAGATGCTCTAAACTTCGAGGATCGAGCGCTTTCGTCCGATCAAGGGAGCCGCTGGAGGTTCCCCCTATCGGATAGCGCTCTGGCGTGCCTGAGGGAATGAAACCAAGGGAGATCGAAGATGCTGGCCATGGAGATCGAGGAACACGCCCGCAAGATGCTGGCAACGTATGGCGACCGCGCATTGCTCGAAGTCGCGCAGAAAGCCGCAACGCTCGAACGCAGTGGTGACAAGGATCAGGCTTCGGATTGGCGGCGCATCGAAAAGGCGCTTCGCGAGATGCGCGGCCCCCGCGCATCGTGATCGCTACGGCGCTCGTGCGTCATCGGTCTTGATTGCGGCGATCGATCGTCGCGCTTCACTCGGTATCGGTTTCGCGCGATGAGCGCGCCGTCGCCGGACCCGGCTCGGCCGGATATTCCTTCGTGCCGAGCGCATCGGCGAGACGCATCGAAGCTGAACCGGGCTTCAGCGGTTTCTGCTGGCTCGGATCGGGTGCCCATGCGGTGACGCTCAAAATCTCGAACGTCGCGAGAATACGGCCATCGGCACGAGCGTGCCGCTCGGCGTAGATCTCGGCCGCGCGCACGAGGCAGTCCCGCCGCGCCGGCACCCGGCGCCGCGCGTTCAGCACGTTGCTCGCGCCCATGGCTTTGATGTCGCGCATCAACTCCAACGGATTGGCGTATGCGACGCGCACCGTCTCACTGTCGACGACGGGCAACGCAAAGCCCGCGCGCTGCAAAAGGCCGCCGAGATCACGCACCTCGATCGACGGCGCAACGCGGGGAGAAGCGCCACCCGTGATTTCCTCCTCGGCGATGAGCCACGCTTCGCCGAGTTCAGCGAGTGTCGATCCACCGAGCAGAGCCGCCAGAAATAAGCCATCCGGCTTCAGCGCGCGACGGATCTGCAGCAGCGTGCCGGGCAGATCGTTCACGTGATGCAGTGCCAGTGCCGATACGACGAGATCGAGCGAAGCGTCAGCGAAGGGCAGCGCCTCCTCGTCCGCCAGCACGGGAGGGCCGTCGCACTGCGCCAGCAGCTCGGGCACGCTCTCGACATCGACCATCAGGCCGACACTCGACAGTTCGCGGAGCCGCCGGCTGAGGACGCCGTGATGCGCTCCGAGATTGGCGGCCATGGGGAAGCTGCGCTGCACGATCTCGAGCCGTTCGGCGAGATCGTCTGCGACGCGGCGGAGCAGGAAATCAACGTCTCCCGCGCGGCGCGCCACACGGGCCCGTCGCCGGCGCAACAGCGGCCGATCATACGGCCGTGAGCGCAAGTCTTCGGGAGCACTGCCTTCGCCCGTTCTGTTGCGCTCCTGGCGCATTCGTCGGATCATCCTTGTCGGCCGGCTGACGGTTGCCGGGTCATAGCGTACGGAGTGGGCCTGTGGCCAGCGATGCGGTGTCGGGGAAAGGCGATTACGACGGTACGCGGCCGCCCCCATCGCGTTTGGTCACGGCGGCGGCACTCGTCAAGCGGGTCGTCTCGCCGTTTCTTGACACCATCGTACCGCCGCTCTGCCTCGCCTGCCACGCGCCGCTCGCCAGCCACGACGCACTCTGTTCCGGCTGCTGGAGCGACATCGATTTCATCCGTCCGCCGCTGTGCGACCGCCTTGGACTGCCACTCTCCTATGATTCGGGTGCCGGAACGCTTTCAGCGCTCGCGGTCGCTGAGCCGCCGGTCTACGGCCGCGCCCGCGCCGTCGCCCGCCATACCGGCGCGATGCGCCAGCTCATCCACGATCTCAAGTTCCGCGACCGCCAGGACGCGCGCCGGCTGTTCGGCCGCTGGTTGGCGGAGGCAGGCCGTGAGCTGATCGCGGAGGCCGACGTGCTGGTGCCGGTGCCGGTGCACCGGATGAAGCTTCTGCGGAGGCGTTTCAACCAGGCGGCACTTCTCGCGGACGAGCTTGCGCGTCTCACCGGCCGGCCTTCTGCCCCGCTCGCCCTCGAGCGACGGCGGAAAACAGCAACCCAACTTGGACTGACGCGCGAACAGCGGCGGACCAACGTCAGCCGCGCCTTTGCCGTGCCAGACCGGCGCGATCCGCTCGTCCGTGGCCGTCGCGTCTTGCTCGTAGACGACGTCATCACCACGGGCGCGACGATTTCCGCCGCAACGGCCGCTTTGCTCGATGCTGGGGCCGCGAACGTCGACGTGCTGGCCCTCGCCCTCGTGACCGACACCACCGGCACCGTCCAGGCGTGATCCGAGATCCCTCTGGGGTGGGGCAAATCACCCCCCACGGGTTTTCAGCGGCGCAAAAGAGCCCCATATTCGCACGATCACCAGCCCGTCTCATCGACAGCATTCCGTGTGCTTGCTGGCCGCCACGCGCTGTGGCGCCTTGCGTGGCGACCGCGAGACGCTATTCATTCGAATATGACAGGCCGCTGCGAAACCGACGGGTCCCCACACATGGCGAAAGTCACGATCTACACCACCATGTTCTGCCCCTATTGCCACATGGCGAAGGATCTGCTGCACAAGAAGGGCATCGCCTTCGAGGAAATCGACGTGAACAGCCGCTCGGGATTGCGCGACGAGATGCGCGAGAAGGCGGGCGGCCGTAACACGGTACCGCAAATCTGGATCGGCGAGCGGCACGTCGGCGGTTGCGACGATCTTTACGCGCTTGATCGCGTGGGACGCCTCGACCCTATGCTCGCCTCCTGACCGGGCTCACCAGGAGCGCCGCCCGCCCGGGCAAGCGCCAGTCAAACATTCACGAGACCTTAGAGGACCCGACCCGAGAGGACCCCTTAAGCGCCATGACCGGCTCCGCAGATACCCCCGGCCCGTCGTTCCGCGCCGGCCTCGTTCAGATGACGGCGACGCGCGACATCGCGGCGAACGTCGCGGTCGCGTCCGACCTGATCCGCGAGGCCGCGGCCAGGGGGGCCCGGTACGTGCAGACGCCCGAGGTCACCACGCTGTTGGAGCTCGACCGCGATCGCCTATTCCAGATCATCGGGCCGGAGGCGGGCAACCCGGCCCTGATGGCGTTCCAGGACCTTGCGCGCGAACTCGGCATCTGGGTCCACATCGGCTCCATGGCTGTTCGCGGCAATTCGGACCGCCTTGCCAACCGTTCCTACGTGCTGCGCCCCGATGGCTCGATCGCGGCCCGTTATGACAAGATCCACATGTTCGACGTCGATCTACCCGGTGGCGAGAGCTACAAAGAGAGCCGTAATTACGCGCCGGGCGCTGAAGCCGTCGCCGTCGACCTGCCCTGGGGCCGGATGGGCCTCACCATCTGCTATGACCTGCGCTTCCCCTGCCTGCATCGTGCGCTGGCGCAGGCGGGCGCAGTGATGCTCGCCGGGCCAGCCGCCTTCACCAAAACGACGGGCGAGGCACACTGGCACACGCTTCTGCGCGCGCGGGCCATCGAAGCCCAGTGCTACGTTCTCGCAGCGGCACAGACCGGCCTGCACGAGATCGGCCGCGCGACTTACGGACACAGCATCATCGTCGGCCCGTGGGGGGAGATCGTCGCCGAAGCGGGCACGGAACCAGGCGTGCTCGTCGCCGACATCGATCTCGATCAGGTCGCCGCGGTTCGCGCACGCGTCCCCTCGCTCACGCACGACCGCACGTTCAATGTCGTATGCGGTGAGGGCGAGCCTTGTGACGCCGCCTCGGGAGTGTCTCGGTGATCCGCTACCGTCTCGAATGCGCCGCGGGCCATGGCTTCGAAGCCTGGTTCGCGTCGAGCGATACCTACGACCGGCAGGAGGCTGCCGGCGACGTGACTTGCCCGGTGTGCGGCGACGCGCGCGTACGCAAGGCGCTGATGGCACCAAGCATTGCGACGAGCCGCGGCCGCGAGACGCGCGCGCTGCATCTGCCTGCGGGAGAACCGGGCACGGAACACGCGGCTGAAGAACACGCGACCGAACCACAGCAGGTCATGGCTACCCCTGAATCAGCCGCACTCCGCGAGCTGCACCGGTCGATGCGCGCATTGCGTGACCAGATGCTGGCAAAATCGGAATACGTGGGACCTCGCTTCGCCGAGGAGGCGCGCAAGATCCACTTCGAGGAAGCACCAAACCGCGGTATCCATGGCGAGGCGACGCGCGAGGAAGTCGCGGAGCTTGCGGAAGATGGCGTAGACGTTCTGCCCCTGCCGCGCCTCCCAGACGATCTTTCGTAGGCGCGTTCGCGGCACCGAAGAGAGCGCTCAGCCGGCCGACAGCACCACCAGGGTGTAGCGAACGGCGGCTGCGACGTCGTCGGCGAAATGGGTGGGCTCGGTGTAACCCATCGGTGTCCAGTTGAATCGCTCTCCGTCGTGCTTCCAGATGCCCCGCGCGTGTCCTCTGCGCTCTATCAGGACGCCGCCCTTCGGAGCGAGCAGGAACTGATAGCCCCTCAGCCAAAGCAATTCATGTCGAGCGAGGCGCTCGATAAGGCTCTTGCAATAGATATCGGCGCTCATGAGATTTCCCTGTTGCGAAACAGGTTTTCACGGTGGTGCAAGCGCGATGACGCACGATAAGAGTCTGATAACGGGACTTGAAGAACCACCGCTGCGCACTCCCAAAAGCAATAGTGACGACAATATTTCGACGCCTCAGGAGATACTGAACGCCGCTCTTGGATAATGCTTGAGGGGGATTCGAACTGCAATCGAATGGGCAAATCTCAATTTCGCATACGTAAGAAGTGCATGCGTAAATTTCGAGCAAGTTTCGCTTGAACGTTTAGGCGACCATTAAGAGATTTGGAAAATCCCAGCGGCAATATCTGGATTGCGACACTTCAGGCGACAGCGACGAGCAAATCGCCGACACCTTCGACGTGTCCGTGAATCTTGTCTCCCGGCGTCACCCGGCCCACTCCCGCAGGTGTGCCGGCGAGAATGACGTCACCAGGGCGAAGAACGAAAAGCCGGGAGAGATGGGCGATCTGTTCCGGCACGCTCCAGATCATCTGCGCAAGGTCGCCCGACTGACGCCGCACGCCGTTCTGCTCGAGCCAGATGGCGCCAGCCGCGGGATGGCCGATCTCGCTCGCCGGGCGCACAGGCGAGCAAGGGGCGGAATACTCGAATGCCTTGGCGGTATCCCACGGCCGCCCGAGCCGTTTCGCTTCAGCCTGCAAATCACGCCGCGTCATGTCGAGCGCGACGGCATATCCGAATACCGTGTCGAGTGCGTTGGCGGCATCGATCCCTTCGCCGCCCTTCGCGAGACATACCGCAAGTTCGATTTCGAACTGCACGTCATTCGACAGCGGCGGATATGGGAACTGACCGTCGCAACGCAGGTTGTCCGGGTTCTTTTGAAAGAAGAACGGCGGCTCGCGGTCCGGGTCGTGACCCATCTCGCGGGCGTGATCGGCATAATTGCGGCCCACGCAATAGACGCGGTGCACGGGAAAGAGCACATCGCTGCCGGCGATGGGCAGAGCTGGAAGGGCAATCGGCATAAAGGCATATCGCGTCGTCATCACCACTCCGGGAAATCGGCTCGTTGGTGACCATACGTCGGGCGCGCGGCAGCGGCCAGAGCAGCACGGCGGTAACGCATGAAAAAGGCCCCCGGAACGGAGCGCACCGGGGGCCTGTAATCAAAGCGAGGAAGCGTTCTCAGTTCGCCGCTTCCTTGACGATGTCGGCGAGCAGTTCATCGATCTTGTCGACTGCTTCACGCGATTTTTTCGACGGACCTGCAACGGGCTTCCTGTACCCCACATGGATCAGCCCCGGCTTGCTGCCGAGCTCATAGATGTAGACGACGTACGGGCAGTTGACGATGTTCTGCGGGCTCGAGCTGATCGCGTCATGGGTCAGCTTGGCGGCGCAGAACTGCATGAACTCGGCCTCCTTGTACGGCGATTTGGCGCCCGATTCCGTGACACTGCCAACCGCCTCGCTGGTCCGCTCGAGCATCTTGTTGAACTGACCGACGTAATCGACGACATAGCCGCGGTTGACGATGGCGTTCTTCAGATCCTCGCGGATATCGGCGTACTTGCCCTCCTTCGTCGACTCGGCAAAGCCCATGCTTTCGGCCAGCGGCGAGGTCACTATCGCTGCCGTCATCAGGGCCGCCAGAACAATGCGCTTCGCTAGCATGGTCGTTTCTCCCTAGAGCCAGTTTTCATCTTTGCCGGACCGCCGCCATGCACGGGCAAACCCGCCTCGCGGCGCTCGCACCTAAGCTATTCCGGGCATCGCCACATCACAAACATTGCATTCATGCGGAACATGCCGTCGTGGCGTGAAATCTCGCGCAGTGCGACGCGGCTGCCGTTGACTTTGCTCAAGATCAGACATCGCACGCCAACTTGTCGCGCCGGCCGCCGGGAGAAGGCGACCCGAATCCCTAAGTCTTGCGGCCTCAGCGGCCCTTGAAGCCCGTCGCCAGAACGTAGAGCTCGGCCGAATCCGCGCGGCTGGCCGGCGGCTTGATGTGGCGAACGATGGCGAAGCTCCGCTTGAGCAGATCGAGCAGCTCACGCTCGGCGCCGCCCTGGAATACCTTGCAGAGAAACGTGCCGCCCGGAGAGAGAACGTCGACGGCGAAATGCGCCGCCGCCTCCGCCAGTCCCATGATCCGCAAATGGTCCGTGCGGGTGTGGCCGACCGTCGGCGCCGCCATGTCGGACAGCACCACGTCGGCGCCACCATCCCGCAGCAGCGCCTTGAGCTGGTCCTCGGCGTCGTCCGCGGTGAAATCGAGCTTCAGCGCTGTAACGCCGGGAATGGGATCGAAATCGAGATAGTCGATCGCGACGACCTGGCCTTCCGCCGGTCCGCCGCCCCCGGCGGACCGAACCCGCTCGGCGGCGATCTGGCTCCATCCACCCGGCGCCGCGCCGAGATCGATGACACGCATGCCAGGTTTCAGAAGTCGGTACTTGTCGTCGATCTCCGTCAGCTTGTAGGCCGCGCGCGAACGCATGCCGTCGCGTTTCGATGCCGCGACATAGGGATCGTTGAGCTGGCGCTCGAGCCAGCGCGCGGACGACACCGATCGCTTGCGCGCCGTTTTGACCTTGACGTGGAGCTGCCGCTGCCCGCCGCCCGGACCGCTGGCGCGGCCCTTCCCGCCGGCCCCCGCGGACCCGCCGCCCTGGCTACCCTTTTTCATTTCAACGGATTCCTCGTTGTCACAGCGCACGTCCCGGCGCTGGCGCTGCCCGACCGCCCGTCGCGCAGCCGAGTGCCACCAAGCCCTTGCATCATGCGAAATCCGGCCGCTCCCGCATCCGGCGGCGTCGGCGCCCAGCGCGATATACGCCGTCCTCGACCATGAGCTGCATCAGGATGCCCTCGCGCAAACCACGGTCGGCGACGCGCAGGCGCGCGCACGGCCAGACACGCAGCAGCGCTTCGAGGATGGCGCAGCCGGCGAGAACGAGATCGGCACGGTCGCGACCGATGCACGGCTCCGCGACACGCTCCGCATAGCTGCGGTCGAGCAGGGAATATGTGACTCGCCGCGCTTCCTCTGTCTCCAGCCAGCAGCCGTCGACGCGATTGCGGTCGTAACGTTCGAGCCCGAGATGCACACCCGCGACCGTCGTCACGGTGCCGGAGGTGCCGAGCATGTGGGCGCGGCGCCCTGCGATGCGGTTCGCAAAGCGATGCTGGTCTTCGAACGGTGCGAGCAGGCCGACGACATAATCGACCATCGCCTCGAAGCTTTCGCGCGTCACCTGCCGGCCGCCGAAACGCTCCGCGAGCGTAACGACACCGACCGATAGCGACGTCCATGCCGCGACCGCCGACTGTACGTCGAGGCGATCCCCGTGCGGGCCGCCACGATAGCGCCGCCGCGTCAGGTCCAGCCAAATCAACTCCGAGGAGCCGCCGCCGATGTCGAAGACCATGGCGTAATCGCTATTCGGGTCCACCAGCGACGCGCAGCCCGAAACGGCGAGCCGCGCTTCCCCCTCGCGGCTCAGGATCTTGATGTCGAGCCCCGTGGCCTCGCGCGCGCGTGTCAGGAACTCGGACCCGTTGCTGGCAATCCGGCACGCCTCCGTGGCGACCAGCATGGCGCGCTGCACCTGATGGCGATCGAGCTTGCCCGCGCAGATCTTCAGCGCATCGATGGTGCGCTGCATGGCCGCGTCGGAGAGCTGCCCGCTTTGCGAGACACCTTCGCCGAGACGGATGATGCGTGAGAAAGCATCGATCACGCGAAAACCGCGGCGAGACGGTCGCGCCAGAAGAAGCCGGCAGTTGTTGGTGCCGAGGTCGAGCGCGCCGTACACGGGATCGTTGCTGCCGTAACGGCTTCCCGTCCCAAATTCGCGAGGCCCAAATTCGCGAGCCCCATTCTCGCGAGGCCCATTCTCTCGCGGAGGGGGCTGACTGACGCGATGAGCGTTACGATTGGCACCGTCCGGCGGTGGCCAAGCCCCTTCAATCGCTTTGCTAACGGGAGCACCGGATATCCCAGCAGCTCCGGCCGAAGCGGCAAGCCCGGGGGCGCGCCCGGCGCCCTCGTCGTCCTGAAACCCTTCCACGTGCCCTTCCCAGCGCCCGGCTCCGAGCGGCGCTTTGGCGCCGCTTCCGCTACGAGCGTCTCCTGGATTTAAACTTGAGTCCAATGTAACAGGTCGGCGCGGCCCGTAAAGCGATGGGTCGAGTGCTTGCTAAGGAAGCTCTTCTGCGATGCGCGCGAATGCTGCGAAATTGCGGGCGGCCGCGACAACGCTCTCCCGCCTGCTGTCTTGCGTTGCATCCACACTCGTCGCGAGCACCACGCTCGCGGCTGCCGGGCCGCCCGAAGACGGAGGCGATACGGCCGCTAAGCGGCTGCTCGCGGCCTACCCCGAGCACCTGGCGGCGGTCGAAGGCGCATCCCTCGTCTGGCACGACGGCTCCCGGACGGCATACGACGACGGGCGGGGAACAAAGCAGTTCGAGGAATGGCTCGCCGCGCCCGACGTCGAGGACATGCTAGAACAGCCCTATCCTGCCGGCACCGCCGCAACGCCACCGCCCGCGGGGCATGATCCAGGCCGCGCTCGTAACGCCGAATTCTTCCGCCGCATATATGGCGATTGCCGCAAAGGTGGCGTCGAACGCGAGCTCGTTGACGTGGTCTGGCTGCCGCGAAAATTCGGCAGACCCGTCAAGGTCACGCGCATCAACGGCGTCGCCGAGCGCCTTGCCGCCGTAAGCCGAGAGCTCGACGCACTACCCGAACGCTTCAATCGCTACCTGAAGCCGCCGGCCGGCACGTTCGTTTGCCGCGACATCGCCGGCACCACGCAGCCCTCGGCGCATGGCTACGGCATAGCCATCGACATCGCACTCTCGCAGTCCGACTACTGGCGCTGGTCGAAGCCGGGGCCAGACGGCGCCCCAATCTACCGGAACCGGGTTCCGCTCGAGATCGTCGAAGTGTTCGAGCGTCACGGCTTTATCTGGGGCGGGCGCTGGCATCACTACGACACCATGCATTTCGAGTACCGGCCGGAGCTGCTGCCGCCGAAGGCGCCGCTTCGCTGATCCCGCAAAATAAAAGAAAACCGCGGCGAAGTGCTTCGCCGCGGTTTCCCGTTCGTACTTCTCGCGAGGATTACGCGAAGAACTGACCGCCGTTGGCCGAGATCGTCGAGCCGGTGATGAAGCCGGCATCGTCGGAGGCGAGGAAGGCCACGCAGCGCGCGATCTCCTCCGGCTCGCCGAGCCGGCCGACCGGGATCTGCGGCAGGATCGACTTCTCGAGCACCGCCGGGTCGATGGCCCGCACCATCTCGGTAGCGATGTAGCCGGGGCAGATCACGTTGACCGTGATGCCGGCACGCGCGCCCTCTTGCGCCAGCGCGCGAGTGAAGCCGATATCGCCCGACTTGGCCGCCGAGTAGTTCACCTGGCCCATTTGGCCCTTCTGGCCGTTGACCGAGGAGATGTTGATGATGCGGCCGAACTTGCGCGCCCGCATGCCCTCCCACACCGGCCGCGTCATGTTGAACAGGCCGTTGAGGTTGGTGCCGATCACCTCGTCCCACTGCTGCTTGGTCATCTTGTGGAACATGCCGTCGCGGGTGATGCCGGCGTTGTTCACGAGAATGTCCGTCGGCCCGAGATCCTTCTCAACCCGCTTCACACCCTCGGCGCAGGCATCGAAATCCGCTACCGACCACTTGTAGACCGGAATGCCCGTCTCTGCCTGGAACTGCTGCGCGGCAGCATCGTTTCCGGCGTAGTTCGCCGCGACCCGATAGCCCTTCTGCTTCAGTGCGACGGAGATCGCGTGGCCGATACCGCGTGTACCGCCAGTGACGATCGCAACTCTTGCCATAAAGTCCTCCCGATATTGATTGTGATGGCCCTCCCCGTCGGGCAGGGCCGGTTTTGTTGTTGTGCATGGAGCGGAGCCCGTGCTTTCGGGCGCCGCACCATGCCGCTTTCTTCAAGAGTTGAGGATCAATCGCGCTCGACGCAGAGTGCGACGCCCATGCCGCCGCCGATGCACAGCGTGGCGAGGCCCTTCTTCGCGTCGCGGCGCTGCATTTCGAACAACAGCGTGTTGAGCACGCGGGCGCCCGATGCGCCGATCGGGTGGCCGATGGCGATGGCGCCGCCGTTCACGTTCACCTTGTCGGTATCCCAGCCGAGACCCTTGTTGACGGCGCAGGCCTGCGCCGCGAACGCCTCGTTGGCTTCGACCAGATCGAGGTCCTCCTTCTTCCAGCCGGCGCGCTCCAGCGCCTTCTTGGAAGCCGGGATCGGACCCGTACCCATGATCGAGGGATCGACGCCAGCATGTGCCCACGAAACGATCCGGGCCATCGGCTTCAGACCACGCTTCTTGGCTTCCTCGAGGCTCATCAGCACGACGACAGCGGCGCCGTCGTTGATGCCCGAGGCGTTGCCGGCGGTTACGGTGCCTTCCTTCGGATCGAAGGCCGGGCGCAGCTTACCGAGTGAGTCGGCGGTGACGCCTTCCTTGATGTACTCGTCCGTGTCGACGACGACGTCGCCCTTCTTGCCCTTGATGGTGACCGGCGCGATCTCGTCCTTGAACTTGCCGGCCTTGTTGGCGGCTTCGGCCTTGTTCTGCGACGCGGCAGCGAACTTGTCCTGCTCGGCGCGGGTGATCTGGTACTGGCGTGCGACGTTCTCGGCGGTGGTGCCCATGTGATAGTTGTTGAAGGCATCCATGAGGCCGTCACGAAGCATCGTGTCGAGCATCTTCATGTCGCCCATCTTGGTGCCGTTGCGCAGGAACGCGACGTGCGGCGCTTGGCTCATGCTCTCCATGCCGCCGGCGACGACGACCTTCGACGAGCCGTCGAGGATCTGCTGCATGCCGATGGCGACCGTACGCAGGCCGGAGCCGCAGAGCTGGTTGATACCCCAAGCCGGGCTGTCGACCGGGATGCCCGCGGCGATCGACGCCTGACGAGCCGGGTTCTGACCGCAGTTGGCCGAAAGCACCTGGCCGAGGATCACCTCGTCGACGTCCCCACCCTCGAGGTTGGCGCGCTTCAGCGCCGCCTTGATGGCGACGGCGCCGAGCTCGTGCGCCGAAACGCCGGCCAGGGAGCCGTTGAAGCTACCAACTGGTGTGCGCGCGGCGCTGACGATGACGACCGTCTGACTGTCATTGCTCATTGTTGTTCTTCCTCCTGGGGATTGGACGGGTAAGTGGTGTGTGATTTTAGTGGCTCGGCGATGGGGCGGGAGACGTCTGGGGGAATTCGCTGCGCGTCGCCGGCAAGAGCCCTACCGCACTACTTGCGAAAAGACGAGGGTGCCAAGCGGTCGGCACGATAGCAGGTGCGAGAAGCTGACCGCAATTCAGACATGTGGGGGAGAAAACTGCATAAATGCCGGTCACAAACGCTTTGACAGCGCTTTGCCCCGTGTTACGCTTTCGCATCGCACAACGACCGGTCCGGGGATGCACCCCGGCAAGAGCCGCAAGACGCCGCCTCCCCCAAGCCCGGAACGGGCCGGCAGTCGGCGCGAAGCATGGGCCGCAGACCGGGAACGACACCTTTCGTAATGGAAAAACCGGGCGCGCCAGTCATGTTGAACAAGTCGGAAGGCCAGACCGAGAAACGTGAATCGGTCGTCATCAAGAAGTACGCGAACCGCCGTCTCTACAATACCGAGACGAGCACGTACGTCACCCTCGACGACCTCGCCCAGATGGTCCGCAACGACCGCGACTTCGTCGTGTTCGACGCCAAGTCCGGCGACGACCTCACCCATTCGGTGCTCACCCAGATCATCGTCGAGCAGGAAGGCCGGACCGGAGGGCAGACGCTGCTTCCGATCCCGTTCCTGCGCCAGCTCATTCGCTTCTACGACGACAGCATCGGCCGCATGGTTCCGAGCTATCTGCAATTCAGCTTGGAAACGCTGGCGAAGGAGCAGGAGCGTTTCCGCTCTCAATTCGCCAACG
The DNA here is from genome assembly GCA_016793635.1 of Hyphomicrobiaceae bacterium. Taxonomy (GTDB): domain Bacteria; phylum Pseudomonadota; class Alphaproteobacteria; order Rhizobiales; family Hyphomicrobiaceae; genus JAEUMD01. The sequence continues at coordinate 81,369 of JAEUMD010000025.1, read as the reverse complement.
CCTTCGGCAATCCCGCGGCGGCCTTCGAGGCCTACCAGGAGCAGGCGCGCCGCAACATGCTGATGTTCGAGAAGGCGATGAGCATGTGGACGCCGTTCGGCGCGCAACCGATGAAGAAGGACGATGCGGGTTCTGCATCCGCCGACCTCGGGAAGCCGAAGCCCACGCGCGACGAGCTCGGCGAGCTCAAGGCTCAGCTCGCGGCCATGCAGGCGAAGATCGAAAAACTGAGCGACAGCGGTAATTGAGCGGGTTCTGAGCCCGATCCGGGCGGGCGCCCTCCCGGTCATTCCCAGAATTGGAAAATCCCGGCTCGCGTTCGAGCCGTGATTTTTTTCGCCCGCTGACGGGGTAATGGTTTCAAGAGTGCAGGAATGCCACCCGCTGGCTGGGCCGAGACGGGTCAGGCCGCCGCCGGCTCGGTATAGTTCTCCGCAGCGATCGGCAGGCCGTAGAGGAACCCCTGGAGATAATCGATGCCGGATTCGGCCAGCATCGCCGCCGTTTCCTCATCCGCGACCCACTCCGCTACGGTCTCCATACCGAACGAGGCGGCTATCTCCACCATGGTGCGGATGAACACCTGATCGGAGGTATCGACCAGCAGGTTGCGCACGAACGCACCGTCGATCTTCACCATGTCCACGGCGAGCCGCTTCAGGTTTTTGAATGACGTATATCCAGCGCCAAAATCGTCGATGGCGACGCGGCAACCCATTTCCTTGAGGCTGTCGACGAAGTGTGCCGACTGGTCGAGATCCTGGATTGCAGCTGTCTCGGTGATCTCGATGACAAGGCGTTCCGTCAGCGATCGATCACCTCTCGTCAGCTCGCGGATCGAGGCCATCCAGTCCTGGTCGCCGGAGGTGAGGCCGGAAACGTTGAGGGAAAGCTTGAGCGAAGGGTGTTTCTCGAGAAGCGCGACGGCGAGTTCGAGGGTGCGCCGGTCCACGAGACGCGCGAGGCCGAGCTGCTCCGCGATCGGAATGAAATCTCCCGCCGAGACCAGCGTCCCGTCGGCTTTCTCCATCCTCAGCAGGCACTCGTAGAGGCTGGGCGTGCGCGCTTTGGCGCAAACGATGGGTTGCAGGACGAGGCGCATACGATTCTCGTCGAGCGCCGACACCACCTCGTCGGCGATGCTGATCGAGCGCTGGCGGGTCGTCTCACGGGTCGGGCTCGGCTCATAGGCCATGAAGCAGTCGAAACGCTTCGAGCGGGCGCGGTCGAGCGCCTGAAGGCCCGCGCTCAGCGCATTGTGCACCGTCGCCGCCTGATCCGGCATGATGACGCCACCGATCGAGATCGTCGCGGTCAGCGGGCAAGCCGAAGAGCGGATCGAAGCCGTGCGGACGGCGCGAATGAAGCGGTCGGCAGCGATGCGCATCGCGCCCGGGCCGCAATCGTTCAAGACGACGCCGAACTTGTTCGACGAATAACGGCCGAGCGTATCTCCGGCGCGCAGCTTGTCCTTCATGATGCGGCCGACCGCAGCGATCAGCTCGTCGCCGACGTCGAACCCGAACGTCTCGTTGACGACGGCGAGGTTATTGATCGCCACCATCAAGAAGGCCGAGGGGTGGTTGTTGCGCATCGAGCGGGCGATGACGGCGCTGATGGCATCGGTGAGGCGGATGCGGTTGAGCTGGCCGGTCAGCTCGTCGTGGTCATTGCGGAACAGCAGGCGCTGCTCCTCGAGGTAGTCGTCGTTGACGACGCGCACGACGCCGCGGGCCTTATGGGGCGTACCGTCTGGGCCGAGCCAGAAGCGGCCGTGGTCTTCGATCCAGACGGCGTCGAGGTCGCGACCGCCACTCGGCTGGAAACGGTATTGAATGCGATAGGGCACACCGCGATCACCGGCATCGAGCGTGCCGCGCGAGATCGCTTCGCGCCAGCGGACGACGTGCTCCGGTGCTATGTGCTGCTGGTATTCCTGGCCGGTCGAGATGGCGTCGAGCGAGGCAACCTGGAGAACCTTGGTGGCGTTGCACTCCCAGTCCATCCGGTCCGAGATTACGTCCCAGATGTAGGCCGTCTCGGCCTCATTGGAGGCGACTCCAACCAGATCGAGCGCCTCGGAAACGACGGGCGGCTCGGGTTGTTCGGCGGGCCTGGGAACCATCCGGCCGTTAGCTGTTCCCGAATTCTGCGACACGCTCGAGACCCAAAACTGCGCGGGTGGAATGGCATTGCCCTTCCCCGCAACCAACTGAATTCCACGTCAGTTGAAGAAAACTAGTGTCAAAAAACTAACAACGGCTGAAGGGTCGAAGCCAACACAGGATTAAGCGTGACGGCGTGCTTCATATACGACAACGGCGGCCCCGGAAGGCCGCCGTATCGAAACGCCGATCAGGAGCGGGCCTCGCTCACATGTCGCCCGAGCCGAAGCCGATATCGCGGCGCGCCACGCGGATGCCGATCGTGTAGCCGGCGATAACGTCGATGAGCGTGATGATCATGATCGTGAAGAACACCGACGTGAATGCTTGATCGACCAGCAGGAACTCGATCAGGCAAGCGATGAACACGAGCATTGAAAGACCGTGGTCGAGCAGCGACGCCGTCGACGTGTAGGTCGCCTTCACCAACTCGATGAACAGCAGGAACAGCGAGACGAGGATGAGCAGGTCACCCCAGCTGAACGACCAATGGGTGGCGCCGCGCACCGACGGCAGCGAGAAGATTTCCTGCCGCAGACCGTAGACGTTATCGGCGGAGCCGCCGCCCATCAGCACAACGACGTTGTACAGGATGAAGGCGATGAGCATGAGTGGCAGTGACCTGAGCGACATGGCTGTTCCCTCGTAGCCTGAATGCTGCACGCCACCCTGCCCTGGCCGGGCGGCCGTGCGTTTCGAGCGCGTTAGACAATGGCTCAGCCTTACGCCGAAGTCATTGCAATTGCTAGGGTCGGACCAGCGCCATCTCTACCATGCACCACCACGGCGCGGCCGGAAACGAACTGGCGGCGATCGCCACCTCGCTACACCGGCTTCCACGCCTCAGGCGGGAATGGCTCAGACCTCGGCCTTCGGCGGCAGGATCTGGCGGCCGCGGTACTTGCCGGACTTGAGGTCGATGTGGTGGGGACGGCGACGCTCGCCCGACTCCTTGTCCTCGACGTAGACAGGCGCGCTGAGTGCGTCATGAGCGCGGCGCTGGCCACGCTTCATCGGCGACACTTTCTTTCTCGGAACGGCCATAGTGCGTACTCCTCAAATGGAAATGCGCGTGAAGCCGGAGCCGCCGGGAGCCCCCGTGGCATCGACTTCGCGCGTTGTTCTCGGCTCGCCCGTGCGCAACCCGTTAGCGCCGGAAAGGGCGCCCGACCGGGTCCACAGGGTGGGATCGCGGGGCTTATACTTGCAAACTGCGGGGTTTTCCAGCCCCGATTGGAAAGCGGACCTCGGTCAGTGGCGCCGCGCCCGGTCGGGGCGGGTGCTCGCCGCTTCAGTTCGGGCTCGGCGAGAGCAGGTGGAGCCTCTGCATCCGCCGCCACAACGTGGTGCGATCAACCCCGAGCAGCTTGGCCGCCAGCGAGCGGTTGCCCTTGGCGCGGGCGAGTGCATCGCGGATTTCGCGGCGCTCCTGGTCCTCCTCGTCGATCTCGGGCGCGAACACGGCATCGTGGCGCGGCGCTGCCCCGGTCGGCCAGCCGCTCTTGGCCAGCACGCTGGTACGGATCTGCTCCGGCAGGCTGTCCGGCATCACCATTCCATCGACAGCGCAGATCAGCGCGTGCTCGACGGCGTTCTCCAGCTCGCGCACGTTCCCGGGCCAATGGTAGTTCATGAGGATGTTGAGCGCTTCCTTGCTGCACGACACGCCCTTGGGATAGCCGCGTGCCTCGAGGTTCTCGCAGAAGTGCTTCAGCAGCAGCGGAATATCGCCTGGCCGCTCGCGGATTGGCGGCACGAACAAGGTGAATACCGCGAGACGGTAGTAGAGGTCGGCGCGGAACTCACCGTCGTCCACCATCTCCCGCAGGCTGCGGTTCGACGCCGTGATGATGCGGATATCGACGTTCACGGTCTTATCGGAACCGACCGCCTCGAACTCCTTGTCCTGCAACACGCGCAGCAGCTTCGCCTGGAGATGCATCGGAACCTCGGCGATCTCGTCGAGGAACAGCGTGCCGCCGTGCGCCGCCTGGAACCGGCCAGGGCGATCGCGTGTGGCGCCGGTGAACGCCCCCTTAACGTGCCCGAAAAGCTCGCTCTCGATGAGGCTGGTCGGGATGGCGGCGCAGTTGACCTCGACGAACGGCTTGTCGCCCCGCCGGCTGAGCCGATGGATCAGCCGCGCGATGTGCGTCTTACCGGTGCCGGACTCACCCTGCAGCAGAACCGAAGCATTCGACGGCGCCACTTGATGAACCCGCTCGAGCAGGGCCAGAACCTTGCGATCATTTGTCACGAGATCGCCGCGCGATCGGTCGATCAGCATCTCCAGTCGATAGCGCTCGCTGACGTCACGAATGATGACCAAGCGCATCGAGCCGAGCGATTGGCACGAGATGCAGGTGTGAAACTCGAGGTAGCGCGTCTCGCCGTTGATACTCAAACGGCGCTGGAATCGCACGAAATCCGCGCCGTCTGCTACCTTTGCAAGGGCGTCGGACGTTCCGCGTGCCGCCTTTGCCAGCGCTCCGCCGAGCGTGTTCGACGAGTCGATCCCGAGCACGTTTTGAAGCGACGTCAGCGGCTCGTTTCCCGCGGCGCCGAGCAGGGCGCCGGCAGCCGGGTTATGGTAAAGAATTGCACCATCAAGGTTGGCGACGATCACGCCTTCATCTATAAAAGACACGACCGCCTCCAAGAGCAGACGAAGTTGGTCGCTGGTGGGCATTTCCACGAGCCAGCCTCCCGAAATCATTAACTTTCTTGATTGGCGGACATTGGGGCCGCGGATTTTCTTCCGCACATTGTTGCAATCGCCGACGTGTTGCGCAACACCCCGACCCCCCTTTTTTTTACTTAAATAATAGAAATCAACAGATTGTATACTTGTATAAGTCGCTCATGACTTATTCACCCTGCAACACGCGCAACATTGACGATATCTGATAATCCATATTTTACAGCGCGTTAACGAATGGCACGCGCATTGCATCTTAACTCGCGAATACTCATATACGATGCAGTGTACGGGTCGCCAAGAACCCGATGCGGGGAGGAAGCTGCAGGTGACAGACCTGTTTTCAGATCGCTGGCTCGCGCGCTTCGGCGACGCTTGGAATGCCGAACCGGAGCTGTCCGACGCTCTCGGCCGAATCGGCTTCGAGGCAACCATCGGTTACGGCTTCAAGGGTGAGGATAAACCGCGCGGCGTGCTCATCGTCCGCGACGGCAAGGTCGTCTCCGCAAAACCTTTTTCCGGCGAGCCCCTCGATTGGGATCTGCGCGCCGACATGAGCACCTGGGAGAGCTGGCTCGACCAGCCGCCGGGCATGATGGGTGTCGGCATGGCCTACACCTCATCGAGACTTCAATTCGTCGTCGGCGACTACGCGGCAATGATCAAGGACCCGCGCATGGCCGGCCCCTTCATGAAGAGCTTTGCGGTAATGGCGAGGGTTTGATGAGAACGGCAATGAGCACGGCTGCCCTGCTGGCGGCGATTGCAGTCCTCGGCGGCGGGCGCGAGACGGCCGCCGCGGAGTACAGGACGGCGCCGGTCACGATCGAGCGCTCCGCCCACATGACCACGGTCGGCGGCACCGTGATCCCCTACAAGGAGGTCACGCTCACCGCCCAGATCCCCGGACAGGTCAAGCTCGTCGCGGGCCGCGAGGGCGATGCCGTCGAGACCGGGCAGGTGGTCGTCTCCATCAATGACGACGAACTGCAGGCGAGGAAGCGGGCCGCCGAGGCGGCGCTGGTGGCGGCCGAGGCCGGCCTGCGCAACGCCCAGGTGCAGTATTCGCGCGAACTCTGGTCACCCCGCACCGGCCAGCCGACCGGCATGGGACTGCCATCGATGATGGACAAGTTCATGCAGCCGTTCTCCGGACAGTACTCCGGGGGCAACGATCCGAATGTGCGCCGCTACGCCGATCTCTACGGACAGGCGAAGGGTGTCGACGACGCGCGCAGCGCCATCCTGCAGTCACGCGCCCAGATCGAGCAGCTCGACGCCAAGATCCGCGACGCCAGCCTCACCGCTCCCTTCGGCGGCGTCATCGTCAAGAAGATGGTCGAGCAGGGCGATACCGTGCAGCCCGGCCAGCCGCTGATGAAGATCGCCTACACCGCTTATCTGCGCATTCAGGCCGAGGTGCCCGTCGGCCTCGTCTCGTCCCTGCGCATCGGCGAGTTCCTGCCCGCCCGCATCGACGTCGGCCAGGGCATTCCGGTGCAGGCCCGCGTTTCGCAGATCTTCCCGATGGCGGACACGTCGCGCCACACCGTCACCGTCAAGTTCGACCTGCCGAGCGGCCTGCCCGGCGGCCCAGGCAGCTACGCTGAGATCATGATCCCCGACAACGGCAACAACACCGCCGGCTCGCCCGCCGTTCCGGCGGAAGCGCTCGTCTGGCGCGGCAGCCTGCCTGCCGTAATGGTGCTGAAGGACGGCAAGCCGACGCTGCGCGTGGTGCGGCTCGGCTCGCAGTTGCATGACGGGCGCATCAGCGTCCTCTCCGGTCTCAACGGTGGCGAGGAAGTCATCCTCCAAGCACCGGGTCCGGGCCTCGCACCACCGCCGCAAGCCATGCAGTCGGGACGGCCTTGAGCCGTCCCGCGACCGTATTTCGTGAGCCTTTGATTTGAACCGCTGAGAGACGCATCGCCGGCCGCGCAGGAGCGCGCGGGAACCGCCGCAAACATCAGGAATGACGCCCGTGTCAAACGCCAGCGATCAACACGCTTCTCACGGACCGCAATCGCCGGGTCTGGCCGGCGTCACCGCCCGGATGTTCATTCATTCGCCGCTGACACCGCTGTTCCTCGTCGCCCTGCTGCTGATCGGCCTGCTTGGCCTCGTCATCACGCCACGCCAGGAGGACCCGCAGATCTCGGTGCCGATGGTCGACGTGATGTTCCGCTTCCCCGGCGCGTCTTCCGGCCAGGTCGCTTCACTCGCCACCGATCCGCTCGAGCGCATGCTCTCGGAAATTCCGGGTGTCGAGCACGTCTATTCGGCCTCCGAGCGCGGCGGCGGCATCGTCACCGTGCAGTTCGTCGTCGGCGAGAAGATGGAGCCATCGCTCGTCAAGCTCTACGACAAGCTCGCGTCCAACCTCGACAAGATCCCGCCCGGCGTATCGCAGCCCATGGTGAAGCCGCGCGGCATCGACGACGTGCCGACCGCCACCTTCACGCTCTGGTCGAGCGAACTCGACGACGCCTCCATTCGCCTCATTTCGCTCGAGGTGCTGCAGCGGCTGAAGACCGTACCCGACACCGCGCAATCGTTCATCGTCGGTGGCCGTCCCGAAGAGATCCGCGTCGAGGTGATGCCCGAGCGTCTCAAGGGCTACGGCATCTCCGTCGCGCAACTCGGCAAGATGATCTCCGCCGCCAACGACCGCAGCGACATCGGCACAGTCGAAAGCGCCGGCAGCCATTACCGCGTCTACACGGGTCGCTTCCTCCAGCATGCCCGCGACATCGAGAACCTGATCGTCGGCGTCCACAACGGGGCACCGGTTTACGTGCGTCAGGTTGCCAAGGTGCTCGAGGGCCCGGGCGAAGCGCAGAACTTCGTGCAGTACTTCTCCGGCCCCGCCGCTGGGACGGATAGGGCGACCACCAAGGGTGCGCCCGCCGTCACGATTGCCATCGCCAAGAAAGGCGGCAGCAACGGCGTGACCGTCGCCAACGATCTCATCGCCAAGATGGAAACGTTGAAGGGCACCGTGATCCCCGACAACGTGCACGTCGAGATCACCCGCAACTACGGCGAGACGGCCAACGACAAGGTCAACGAGCTGTTGCTCAAGATGTTCATCGCCACGGCGGCGGTGTGCTTCCTGATCTACCTGTTCCTCGGCCTGCGTCCGACCATCGTCGTTCTCATCGTCATCCCGATCGTCATTCTCGTCACCGTCTTCTCAGCCTGGCTGCTCGGCTTCACCATCGATCGCGTGTCGCTGTTCGCGCTGATCTTCTCGATCGGCATTCTCGTCGACGACGCCACCGTCGTGGTCGAGAACATCTACCGGCGCTGGCTCATCAAGGGCGGCATCGACACCGACACGACGGTCGACGCGGTGCGCGAGGTCGGCAACCCGACCATTCTCGCCACCTTCACCGTCATCGCCGCGTTGCTGCCGATGGGCTTCGTCTCGGGCATGATGGGCCCGTACATGATGCCGATTCCGGTGCTCGGTTCGGTTGCCATGCTGCTGTCGCTGCTCGCTGCGTTCATGTTCACGCCGTGGCTCGCGATCCGCATCCGACCGAGCCTCAAGGAGCTGCACAAGCTCGAGGAGAGCGAGCACAAGTTCTCGCACCGGCTCTCGCACTTCTACGGAAAGGTGCTGACGCCGCTGCTCGACAGCCCGTCGAAGGCGCGCATCTTCCGCATCGTGATCTGGGTGGCGTTCCTGCTCTGCTGCCTCATGTTCTACACGACGCACGTGACCGTGAAGATGCTCCCGCTCGACAACAAGCCGGAGTTCAACGTCGTCGTGAACATGCCGGAAGGCACCGCGCTTCCCGTCACCGCCAACCTCATCCAGGAACTCGCCGAGGAGACGCTGAAGCTGCCGGAGGTGACGGCGATCCAGACCTATGCCGGCACGGCCTCGCCGTTCAACTTCAACGGTCTCGTGCGTCACTACTACCTGCGCGACAAGCCGTGGGAAGGCGACGTTCAGGTGCAGCTTCTGCATAAGTCGAAGCGCAAACGCTCGAGCCATCAGCTCGCCGTCGAGGCGCGTGAGCGGCTGACGCCGATCGCACTGAAGCACGGCGCGCTGATCCAGGTGGTCGAGATGCCGCCCGGACCGCCGGTACTGCAGACGATGGTGGCCGAAGTCTACGGTCCCGACGATGCCACGCGCCGTAAGGTGGCGCAGGACATGACCGAGATCTTCCGCAAGGCGGAGAGCATCGTCGACGTCGACAACTATATCCAGGCGCCGCACGACACGTGGTCGTTCGTCGTCAACCAGCAGAAGGCCGAATACCAGAACGTCACCATCGAGGACGTCACGCAGCAGCTCGCCATGGTGATGGGCGGGCAGAAGCTCGGCGCGGTCAAGGTCGGCCGCGAGCTCGAGGCGCGCTTCATTGTCATTCAGGCTCCGCTCGAGGTCCGCAGCCAGTTCGCACAGCTCGGCGAATTGCCGATTCAGACGCGCGACAACCGCCTCGTCCCGCTCGCCGAGCTCGGCACCTTCGTGCGCCAGCCTGCCGACCCGATCATCTGGCACAAGGATCTGCGGCCGATCGAGTACGTCACGGGCGAGGTCGCCGGCCGTCTCGCCGCGCCCGTCTACGGCATGATCGAGATCGCTGCGCTTCTCAAGGACTACAAGACGCCGGATGGTGTCACGCTCTCCGGCTATCTGGTTGGCCCGCCCGAGGACGACTTCAAGTCCGGTTTCGAGTGGACCGGCGAGTGGACCGTCACCTACGAGACGTTCCGCGACATGGGCCTCGCGTTCGGCGCAGCGCTCGTTCTCATCTACATGCTCGTCGTCATGGAGTTCGGCAACTTCCGCTTGCCCGGCATCATCATGGCGCCGATCCCACTGACGCTCATCGGTATCATTCCGGGCCACTGGCTGTTCGGCGCCGAGTTCACCGCCACTTCGATGATCGGCTGGATCGCGCTCGCGGGCATCATCGTCCGCAACTCGATCCTGCTCGTCGACTTCTCGAAGCACGCGATCGCCGACGGCATGCCTGTCCGCACCGCAGTGCTCGAGGCGGCCCGCACGAGAACCCGGCCGATCGTCATCACCTCGCTGGCGCTCATCGCCGGCTCGGCCTCGATCCTCACCGACCCGATCTTCCAGGGCATGGCGATCTCGCTGCTGTTCGGCGCCGTCGTCTCGACCGCGCTGACGCTGATCGTGATCCCGATCGCCTGCAACCGCGCCGCTGGTGCCTTCTCGACGGCGAACGCCTACGACGAGCCCTACGACGATGCCCACGCCGGTGCCGCGGTGCAGACCGCCGCCTGCGCGCCGAGCGATAAGCCGGGCTTCGTCGAGCGCCTGTTCGTCGACGACCGCGCGGCACCCGCCACTCAAGAGGTTGACCAGGCCGGCACACGTAAAGGCATCGTCGGCATGCTCCTCGGCGCCGTCGCGACGCTTGCGGGCGTCGCCGTCGAAGCACTCCGCCACCTGCTCGGCAAGAGTGGCCCGGCGCCTGCGCGCACGACCATCGATGCCCGCCCCGTCGGTTATCCGTCGAGCGGCCTCGGCGCGCGCGTGTCGGCCTTCGTCAATGCCATCAGGGAAGCTTTCGCCCATCTGCTCGGCACGACCAAGCGCTCGGTTGGCAATGGTAATGGCAACGGCGGTGGTGGATCGTCTCCTCCCGCAGGTGGCGCACCGGTCCCGACCGGCGGTGCTCCGGCCCCGACAGGTGGGGCGCCGGTTCCGGCCATGGCCTCGGCGGCAACGTCGAGTGGTAATGGCGTCACGCATGCCATCGTCGAACCGACACCGGCTCCCGTCGTCATCACCACCGCAGCCCCGGCTTCCGACGCCACGGCGCCGGCGGTAACCAACGGCGCCGCGGCACCTGAGGTCGTGGCAACCAACGCAGAAAGCGATCTCGCGAAGATCGCGGCGTCGGCAGCCGTCGCAGCCGCTATCTCGGCTGGTCAACCCGTCGAGGCCGCCAAGACTGATGCCGCCGTCATCGCGCCGGCGAACCCGGCACCTGCCGGTCCCGCATCCGTCGCCCAGTCGATTGCGAGCCCGGCGCCGCAGCCCGCGGCTCCGGCAGCTCCTGTCGCGGCAGCAGCCCCCGTCATGCCCGCCACCGGAGCAAAGGACGACCTCGAGACCATCCATGGCATCGGGCCGGTGGTGGCCGCGCAGCTCGCTTCGCTCGGCGTCACCACCTTCGCCCAGATCGCCGCGTGGAAGCGCGCCGACATCGAGCGGATGGAAGGCGTGCTGGCATTCAAGGGCCGCATCGACCGCGAGAATTGGGTTGGTCAGGCACAGGCCATCGTGCTCGGCGGTAAGCCGCCGAAACCTCGCCAGGGAACGCAGAGCGCCACCAAGCGCACGGCGTCGGTCCGCAAGGGTCCCGCCCGCAAGTCACCCTCCGGCAACAGCCGCTGAAGCCACTTCAGGAGCCGCAGCCATGAACGCAAACATTGCTCAGTCCGGCTTGAACCCGCGCCAGATGCTGCTTGCGTCTGCCCTGCTCTCGGCCGTTTCGGCGGTCGCGCTCTATGCCTCGATGACCGGCAATACCGCGTGCGCTGCGACCGGGACGGCGACGCGCACCGAACCGGTAGTCGTGGCGTCTCTTCAGCCTGTGCCGGCCACCTCCTTCGTTCCCGCGGCACCCGTCGCCGCCTGGCCGCCGATGGCCGCCACCCCGACCTACGGACATAACTGGCAAGTGTTCGCGCAGGCCGAGAAGAGCGATTATCCCCCGCTCGGCTACGATCCGGGCGATGCCAAGAGCCCGCCCGCGGCAGTGACCTCCGGCGATGCGCCGGGTGCGCGGCCTGCGCCCGAGGTGCCCTGGCCGCGTGGCCCCGTCTCGACCGGCGCTCCGCTCGGCCCATACGCGCCGCTCGGCGGCGACGTCACCCTTCCGCCGGCAGCGCCTGCTCCAGCCGAGGCGAAGACGGAGAGCAAGCCCGAACCCAAAGCTGATGCAAAGGCGGTCGAGTCGCCGCAGGCGAAGCCCGTCGAGGCCGCACCCGCGCCCGCCATCGCGCCTGCGCCGGCTGCTAAGCCATCCGGCCCTGCAGAGAAAGCCGAAACAACGGCCGCACCGCCGATGCCTGCGCCAGCCGCCGCTGCAACGCCAGCTCCCGCGCCGCCGAAACCTGCGCCCGCACCTGCGACGCCCGCCACCACCGCTCAGCCGGCCGAACCGATGCCGCAGCAGCCTTCCGTCCGCCCGGTGCCAACGGCGCCGGTGGAGCCCGCTCAAATGCCGCGCACCGCGCTGCCGCAGCAGGCGCCGGTAGCGCCGCCGACGCCCCCGGTGGCACCGCCGCAGCCACAGGCCGCCCCGATGCCGCCGCCCGCAGCGCAGGCCCCGGCTGCTTCGGTGAAAACACCAACCGCTCCGGCGGCCGCGACCGGCATGCCGCCGCTGCCGCAGACACCGCCGGCCGTCTCCTGGGGCTGGCCACCTCGGCCCGGGCAGGCGCCCGGGCAACCCCAGCCACCCGTCTATCCGCCGCAGCAACCCGCGACGCCCTATTGGCAAGCGCCTGCGCAGCAGCAGCCGACGACGCAGACGCCACCGCCAGCAAACCAACAACCTGCGCAGAACGCCCAGTCGCAATCGCAGCAGCCGCCGAACTATCCCCGTTATCCGCAGTGGCAGGCCCCCGCTCAGCAGCAGTGGCACATCCCGCCGCAAGGCTGGCAGCCGCCGGGCTATCCCGCCCGCCCGCCGATGTTCCAGCCCTTACCGCCTGCCGGTGGACCGAGCTGGTGGTCGGGTGTGGCACCGGCCCCGTCCTCGAACCCGCCCACGCCGCAACCCGCCGCCCCCACAGGCGCACCCCGCTGACCAGGGAGAAACCGCAAACCGATGCTGAGGCCCGCTACCATGGCGATCTTGATTGGAGGAGCATTGCTCGCGATGCACGCCGATGGCGTGCGCGCGCAGTCCAGCGCACCGACCAATCCATGGTACGTGCCGCCGTCCAACGCGGCACCGTCTTATGCACCTGGCTACGGCAACCAGGGCAGGACAGGCGGCTTCTATTCTAACGGCCGGGCCGATGGCTACGGGCAGCAGCAGGGCGGCTACGCTTCGAGCCCGGGCTACTATTCGGGCAACGGCCAATACACCACCAACTCGCTGCCGCAGCAGGGGCTCGGCGCCGGCTACCAGCCTCAATACCAACAGCCCCAGTACCAGCCGCAGCAGCAGTATCAGCCTCAGTATCAGGCTCCGCCCCAGCAGCCAGCCTACCAGGCCCCACGCTACGAGCCGGCACCCGCACAGCAGGCGCCCCGCCAGGGGTACGCCGCGGCCACGGCTGACCGCGGCGTGCCGGGTCCTTACTGGTCGAGCCAGGTCGAGCCGCAGTCCTATACCCCGTCCTATGCGCCGCCGCCGGTCCAGGCGGCCCCGGCACCCGTCTACCGCGCGCAGCCCCAGGCTTACGGCAACTATCCCCCGCTCGGCGGCGACCCCACGGTCGCGGACGCCCCCCGCGCTCAACCCGAATCCCGACCCGCTGCCCGTCAGGCGCAGGCGGAGCCGCCGCGCCAACCCGCATCACCGCCGGCCGCCTACGACCCGGCCCTCGCTGGACCGACAACCCTGTCGCCCTACGGCGTGGGCGTGCCCTTCGGCACGCCATACGGCGGCTATTCGCCATTCCCCGGTCTGCCGTTCTGGTAGCGCCGGCCACACGACGAGTTCTCCGGGGAATTAGGACCCTCCTTCCCGGGATCCGTATTGAACTGAGACCTATGGGGGGTCCGGCAACTGGGAGACGACTATGAAGAACTTGATCAAGACGGCTGCGGTCGCGGCGCTTCTCGCCGCCGCACCGCTCGCCACCGCCAGCGCTTGGTGGGGCGGTCCGGGCTGGGGCAACAACGGCTGGAACAACGGCTGGGGTGATGGCTCGGGTTCCGGCTCGGGCTCGGGCAACTTCGGCATGAACTTCTCGGGCAACTCGAACGTCGCTGGCCGCGGCTACGGCAACAACGCCTACAACGGCTACGGCAATGGCCCGGGTTACGGCTACGGCCCTGGCTACGGCTATCCCGGCTACGGCCCCGGCTACGGTTACGGCCCCGGCCCCGGCTATGGCTATGGCCCTGGCTATGCTCCGGCCCCCTACGGCTACGGCCCCGCCATGCCGCCGCCGCCGGCCCCGCCCGCTCCGCAGGCCGCCCCGCAGGCTCCCGCGCCGCAGGCTGCTCCTGTCGCTCCGCCCGCCCCGGTCGCTCCGCCCGCTCCGCAAGTCCAGGCCCCGGCTCAGCCGCAGGCTCCGGCCGTGACCGGCACCAACCCGCCGCCGATGCCGGCCTATCCCGCCGGTCCGGGCTACTACCCGGGTAACTACGGCTGGAACCAGGGCTCTGGCTCGGGCACGGGCTCCGGCTCGGGCAACGCTTCTGGCAGCATGAGCTTCGGCGGCAACATGTCCGGCTCGGGCAACACCCAGGGCGCCGGCAACAACTACGGCAATTACGGCAACTACGGTGGCTATCCGGGCTTCTACAACGCCCCCTACGGCTATGCCCCGCCGCCGGCCCCGCCGGCTCCGGCCGCGCCGCAGCAGTAAGCGACGAGGCGTCGCCAGCTCCAACGGGGCTGGCGGCGCCGACCTCGACAGCAGACGCGGCCCAGTGCCGTCGCCTGGAAGACAGAAGCGGAGCGAATGCCCTCTTCGCCCACCGCCGCATCCCCCGAGGGCTCGACACTCAAGGAGATCAGCAATGCTTAAAATGCTCAAAGCACTCGCGGTCGCAGGTCTCGTAAGCGTAAGCGCCGCCGCACTGACGACCAGCAACGCCCAGGCCTTTTGGGGCGGCCCCGGTTGGGGTGGCCCGTGGAATGGCGGCGGCTGGAACCCCTGGAACAACGGCTGGGGTAACAACGGTTGGGGCAACAACGGCTGGGGCAATGGTTGGGGCGACGGCTCCGGCACCGGCAACTTCTCGATGAATTTCGGCGGCAACCTCGCCGGCCGTGGCAACGGCTGGGGCAACGGCTGGAACAACGGCTGGGGCAACAACGGCTGGGGCGGCCCCTGGGGCGGCGGTCCGTGGGGCGGCTACCCGGGCGGGGGCTACGGCTATCCCGGCTACGGCTACGCTCCGTATGGCTACGCGCCCTACGGCTATGCGCCTGCTCCCGTGGCTCCGGCCCCGGCGAACTGAGCCGACGTGAACGATCGGGTAGCGGGGCGGCGAACGCCGTCCCGCGCCTGACCCGAACCGCCGCGGGAGGGCCGCTCGAAACGAGCTGGCAGAGACCGAACCACCCCGCCCGGACTTCACGACCACGAACCGCGCCGCACTAACCGTTGCCGGCGCGCCGACACGACGAACGGAGACCGCCATGTGCAAAGTCTGCCTCGCGATCATGGGTCTCGCGACACTCGCCGCCGCAGCCCCGATCGACGCCGCCAAGAGCGCCGATTTCAGCGCCGACGCCTACGAGGCCCGGCCCGGCCAGGGCGCGCGCAGCGGCCGGTTGTATGTGCGCGGGGTGAACCGCCGCTTCGAGTATCAGGTTCGCGGGCTACCGGTGGTCGAGATCGACCTGCCGGAGCAGGGCATCCGCCGCTTCGTATTCCCGCTCAACCGCACCTACGTCGAGCAGTCTCTGCCGAGCGACGCCTCGGCCTCGCCATGCGCCGGTGGCGCGGCCGGCTCGTGCTCGAAGACGGGTGAGAGCGAGATCGACGGCATCAAGACGGAAATCTGGACGAGCCGACACTACACCGCACAACGAGAGACGCGCGTGTGGTGGGACGCGACGCGGCGTCTGGCGCTTCGCGCCGAATATGGCGACGGCACCTTCATGGAGGCGAAGCGCGCCGCGGACGAAACCTACGAAGGCCGCACCGTCGAGCGCTGGCGCGTCGCCTACCGACTCCCCGGCGGTCGCATGTTCCCCGCCGAAGCCCTTTACGATGGCGCGCTGGGAATGACGATCGCCGAGTGGACCGGCGACGGAGGTCACCGCCAGCTCGTCAATGTGCAGCCCGGACCCGTCGACATCACAAAGTTCGAAGCCCCCGCCGGGTTCAACCGCCTCGATACGCCGACGGCCATGTCGGAGGCGGCGGGCGCCGCCGCGATGGCAGCCGCCGGTCAACGCCTGTCGCGCATGGGGATGCCGGCAACGGCCACCACAGTGCCGCCACCTGCGAAGCAGCAACCCCCCATCGCGAAACCCGTGGCGCCTCCACCTGCCGCCGCGCCGGCCGCAAAGCCCAGCGCACCTGAGCCTGGGCGCCAGGTCCAGGCACCAGCGACAACCCCGCCTGCCACTGTCGCCGCCCCAGCAGCTCCGGCTCAGCCCGTGCCCGTGGAACCCGTGCAAACGAACGCGTCCACGCCACCTCTGCCGCAGCCGAAATCGGCCGAAGCCGCGGCGGAGCATGCAGCGGCAGCCGCCGCCGCACTCGCCGCCGCCAAGGCTGCCAAAACGCTCTCGGCGAAGAAGCCCGTGACCGCGAAAGGCAAGACGGCTCCGGGCAACAGCACGATTCCCAATCCGTCGGGCATACCGACGCTCGGAGCGCTTCCGGCTGGCGCTACTGGCGCGACCGCCGCCGCCCGCAAGGCCGGTGGCGCGGGCAAGAAGGGCACCACCCGTAGCAAGAAAGGGCGCCGCAAGGCGCGGTGAGATAACATGACCACTCCCGCAGACGTCTCCTCGCAGCGCCCCGGCGCAACTCCCGCCGCCTCTAGCGGGACCACCGAATCCGTGAAGCCGCAGGCGATGCCCATGCAGCCCGCGACACACGCGCCGCAGCCGCAACCGGGTGCGGCCGGACATGCCCAGCCCGCTCCGGGACCTGCTCCGCAACCGACACCGGCCGCGGCAAGTTCCGCCCCTGCCGCGGCGAAGGCGGCGCCCCAGAGCGCGCCGCCTGCAGCCACCCAGACGCGACCGGCCCCGCCCGCCAAGCCGACACGCGGACCGGTGAGCCGGTTCTTCCGCTCGTTGTTCAGCCATTTGCTTTTCGCCGGCGTCGCCGTCGCTGGCGTGCTCGGCTACATCTACCACCAGCCGATCCTGCGCGACGTGAGCAACACGGTCTGCGCTGACACAGCCCTAGGCCAGTGGATGGACAAGTCGCACGGCATGGCCGCTGCGAAGCCCGCGACGGTGGTCTCACCCGCTGCTGCCCCGCAACCGGCAGCCCCAGCGACGACACCGCCAGTTGCCGCCGCGCCGACGGCACCGCCCGCTACGCCCCCTGCAGCGACGCCCACACCCGTCGCACCACAAGCCTCGTCAGCCGCGCCCGCGACCCAGGCTGCTTCTCCGCCTGCCGCACCCGCACCGGCCGCGCCCACCCCGGCGCCTACGGATACGGCTAAACCCGCCAAGGAGAGCAAGCCGGCGCCGTCAGCTGCCGTCACACCATCTCCCGCCGCGGCTTCCGCCGCCCTCGACGCCGGAAAGTCCGCCGCCCCGATACCGGGCGGCGAGAGCAAAGCCGCTGGTTCGTCGCTCGAGGATCTCCGAAAGGCTCTCGCGGAGGCCCGCGAAGCATATTCGGCGGGTAAACCCGAAGCGGTCGCCACCTATTCCGATCTCGCCCAGCGCTTCCCCGATAACCCCGACGTCACCGGAGAGCTCGGCAACATCCTCTATCAACAGGGCAAGCTGACGGAGGCCGGTGAACAGTTCTACGAGACGGCGCTCCGTCTAATCCGCGCCAAGCAAGAGCCGCGCGCCGCTTGCCTCGTCGAGATCATTCGCCAGCTCAATCCAGCGCGGGCGCGCGACCTCGAGGCCAAGACCACCGCGACCTGTCCGGTTCCGGCCAACCGCTGAGGTGCGGTCGAAGCTCCGATGGAAGTACCCGGTGCTACCATCTCAACCGATCGCCCGATGCCTCGGACGGGGCGCGTCAGGTCGCAGCGTTTCGCTGTTTATCGCCGTCGCCACTATGCTCAGCCGCGGCCCTCGTAAGGCATCTCGGTCGCTTTGACGGTCATGAACAGGACGTTGGCTTCGAGCGGCAGGCTTGCCATGTAGAGCACCGCGCTCGCCACGTGATCGACATCCATGCGGGGTTCGACCAGCCGCGATCCATCGGCTTGCAGGGCACCGGCACCCGCCGCCATCGGCGCTGTCAGGTCCGTCGCTGCATTGCCGATGTCGATCTGCCCGCACGCGATTCCATGCCCGCGACCCTCGAGTGCGATCGACTTGGTGAGGCCGGTGACCGCGTGCTTCGTCGCAGTGTAAGCGGCGGAGAGCGGCCTCGGTACATATGCCGAAATGGAGCCGTTGTTGATGATGCGGCCACCCTTGGGCTCTTGCCGCTTCATCATCCGTATTGCTTCCTGGCAGCACAAGAACACACCGGTCAGGTTGATGTCGACGACCTGCCGCCACGTCTCGAGCGGCAACTCCTCGACCGGCGTCGCGGGCGCGAAGATGCCGGCATTGTTGAATAGAACATCGATCCGGCCGAACGCCTGACCGGTGGCGACGAACAGCGTCTTGATGGCGAGTGGATCGGCGATGTCCGTCTGGCGCACGAGCATCTCGCCACCATTTTGCGAAGCCATCGAGCTCGTCCGCTGCAATTCGGCGACCCGGCGCCCCGCAAGCACCACGTTGAAGCCGTCCGCCTGGAGTGCCAGTGCGACCGCGCGACCGATGCCCGATCCCGCTCCGGTCACGACCGCGACCTTCCCCCTGTTCGACACGTCGATCCCTCGCTTTTTCAGGCTCAAGCCAATGCGGCCATACGATGCGGAGCGAACGCTATCACGCGCTCGGCGGCTGCCCAACCCTTGAGCACCCAAAAGCGAACGGGCGCCCGAAGGCGCCCGTTGCTGAAAACTGAGCTGTGCCCGACCGCTTCAGCGCGTCGGAACCGGCTTCTCTCCGCGATAGTCGTAGAAGCCGCGCTTGGTCTTGCGACCGAGCCAGCCGGCCTCGACGTACTTCACCAGCAGCGGGCAGGGACGGTACTTGGAATCCGCCAAGCCCTCGTAGAGTACCTGCATCACCGAGAGACACGTGTCCAGGCCGATGAAGTCGGCGAGCTCGAGCGGTCCCATCGGATGGTGAGCGCCGAGGCGCATGGCCTTGTCGATCGACTCGACGGTACCGACGCCCTCATAGAGCGTGTAGACCGCCTCGTTGATCATCGGCAGCAGGATTCGGTTGACGATGAAGGCCGGGAAGTCCTCGCTGACTGCGGTTTTCTTGTCGAGGCTCTCGACGAACGACTTGGCGATGGCGAACGTCTCGTCGTCCGTGGCGATGCCGCGGATCAGCTCCACCAGCTCCATCACCGGCACCG
This sequence comes from Hyphomicrobiaceae bacterium, assembly GCA_016793635.1. Taxonomy (GTDB): domain Bacteria; phylum Pseudomonadota; class Alphaproteobacteria; order Rhizobiales; family Hyphomicrobiaceae; genus JAEUMD01. The sequence goes on along the minus strand of JAEUMD010000025.1, from coordinate 62,229 downwards.
GGTTCATGAAGTGCATGCCGATGAAGTGCTCGGGGCGATCGGTCGACGCCGCGAGGCGCGTGATCGAGATCGAGGACGTGTTGGAAGCGACCATCGCGGTCGGCTTCAGGTGCGGGCAGAGCTCGCCGAAGATGCGTCGCTTCAGCGACTCGTCCTCGGTTGCGGCTTCGATCACGAGATCGCAGTCGCCCATCGACTTGAAGTCAGGCGCGTACTTGACGCGACCGAGAGCCGCCGTGCGCTCCTCCTCGGAGATCATGCCCTTGGAGATCTGACGGCCCATGTTCTTCGACATGACCTCGAGCGCCCGGTCGACGTTCTCCTTCTTGAGATCGTTGAGCGCGACGTCATAGCCACTGAGCGCAATCACATGGGCAATACCGTTGCCCATCTGGCCGGCGCCGATAATGCCGATCGTTTTCACGCGCGCGTGGATGGTGTCCTTCGCCGAAACACCGGCATTCGGTTTGCGTGCAGCTTTTACCGCAACGTCCATGGTCTTGGTCCTTCTGTCCCAACCGTAGAGCCTGCCAGCGTCTTCTTTCCGGCGCTAAGGGCTCATCTCATCCCAACTCTTTCGCAAGCTCGGGCAGGGCCTGGAACAGGTCCGCCACGAGGCCGTAATCAGCCACCTGGAAGATGGGCGCTTCCTCGTCCTTGTTGATTGCCACGATGACTTTGGAGTCCTTCATGCCGGCCAGGTGCTGTATCGCGCCGGAAATACCGACGGCGATGTAGAGCTCCGGAGCCACAACCTTGCCGGTCTGGCCCACCTGCATGTCGTTGGGTACGAACCCGGCATCGACAGCCGCGCGCGACGCGCCGATGGCCGCGCCGAGCTTGTCGGCGACGGGCTCGATGTATGTCTTGAAGTTATCGCCGGACTGCAAACCACGGCCACCGGAGATAATGATGCGGGCCGAAGCGAGTTCGGGCCGATCAGACTTGGTGAGCTCGGCACCCGAGAATGAGGCAATCGCGAGAGGGGCCGGAGCCGCGACCGCTTCAACCGCAGCATTGCCACCCTCGCCCGCCGCGGCAAACGCCGCCGTGCGCACGGTGATGACCTTCTTGGCGTCGCGAGAGCGCACCGTCTGGATGGCATTGCCGGCGTAGATCGGCCGCTCGAACGTGTCCGCGCTTTTCACCGCGGTGATGTCGGACACCTGCATCACGTCGAGGCGCGCCGCGACCCGTGGCAGGATGTTCTTGCCGCTCGCCGTCGCCGGGGCCATCAGCACGTCGTAGGACGGCATCAGCGCGAGCACCAGCTCGGAGACTTCTTCAGCGAGAGCATTCGCCAGGTGTGGCGCATCGGCGACGAGCACCTTCGCGACGCCCGCGAGCTTTGCGGCGGCTTCACCGACAGCGCCACAACCGCTACCCGCCACCAGGACATGGACATCGCCGCCGACGGCGGTCGCCGCCGTGAGCGCCTTAGCCGTCGCGGCGTTCAGCTTGGCATTGTCGTGCTCGGCGAGAATGAGAACCGTCATCAGAGTACCCCCGCTTCGGTCTTGAGCTTGGCGACCAGCTCGGCGACGGAGCCGACCTTCACGCCGGCCTGCCGTTTGCCGGGCTCGGTGGTGGTCAGCACTTCGAGGCGGGGCGTGATGTCGACGCCGTAGGCATCGGGCTTCTTGACGTCGAGAGGCTTCTTCTTGGCCTTCATGATATTCGGCAGCGACGGATAGCGCGGCTCGTTGAGACGTAGATCCGTGGTGACGATGGCCGGCAGCTTCAGCGACAGGGTCTCGAGGCCGCCATCGACCTCACGCGTCACCGCGACAGAGCCGTCGCCGAGCACAACCTTCGACGCGAACGTGCCCTGACCCCAGCCGAGCAGCGCCGCGAGCATCTGCCCCACCTGATTGCTGTCGTCGTCGATTGCCTGCTTGCCGAGAATGACGAGGCCCGGCTTCTCCTCGTCGACGATGGCCTTGAGGATCTTCGCGACGGCAAGCGGCTCGACGATGGCGCCTTCGGCGGTCTCGACGAGGATGCCGCGGTCGGCGCCAATGGCCTGAGCGGTCCGGATGGTGTCCTGCGCCTTGGCCGGGCCGATTGAAACGACGACGACTTCGGTGGCGCCACCCTTCTCCTTGATGCGAACGGCTTCCTCGACGGCGATCTCGTCGAAGGGATTCATCGACATCTTGACGTTAGCGAGCTCGATGCCCGAGCCATCCGACTTGACTCGAATCTTGACGTTGTAGTCGACGACCCGCTTAACCGGCACCACGATCTTCATCTGCAAACCGTTCCCCAAAGTCCTTGCTGCTGCGTCACATCCCGTTCATTATACGTTAGTAGGAAGCGGAATTGGCCCGCTTTGCGCAACGTCGGTGATTGTTGCACCTCCGTTGTCAGCCACCGCCGTCCAGCTCGGCTTCCGCCGCAGGGGATGCGTTGCACGCAACTCCTTACAGCGCGGATCCGCCCTGCGGCTACGCGATGCCTGCACCTACCCCCAGACAATTGCTTGTGCAGTGCCGCTCGCCCCCCTTCGGGCCGCTCGATTCAGCGGCACCGCTACAGCGCGCACAGCTCTTCGCACTTGCGAAACGGCAGCCTAGGAGCGTGCCGCCGCGAAGTCAATGCAACGACAAGACAAAGACTCTGCTTCGTTTCAGAGCAATTGTTTCGTGGCTATGGCAATAATTTGCGCACCATGGGACCGCCCATTAAGGCGCCCCCTTACGCTTGTGCCCGGAGCCAAGTCGAGGCGACGCGGCGTTCAGGTAGCGGAGGGGTTCGCGCAGATGCCCCGTGCGCCTATCTTTTTCGGCACTGGACTATCGCTGTGGTACGGGGAAACCGCGGTTGAACAGCCTGACCCCAGGCCGGCGCATGAAGATTACCAGCACCGCGCCTGCGACGAGACCGCCGATGTGCGCCCACCAGGCAACCTGATCCGTCTGCGGCAGCATAACCATGACAATCTGCGTCACGATCCACAGCCCGAGCACGATCGCGGCGCTGATCTGCATCGGGATGACCTTGAATACCAGGACCCAGACGCGAACGTTCGGATGCAGCATCAAATACGCGGCGATGACGCCCGCCACCGCGCCGCTTGCGCCGATCAGCGGCAGCTCCGAGTCCGGCATGATGAGTGCGTGCGTAAGGCCGGCCAGCACACCGCACAGGAGATAGAAGACCAGGAAACGGGCGTGCCCCATCGCGTCCTCGACGTTGTCGCCGAACACCCAGAGGAACAGCATGTTGCCACCCAGGTGCAGCAGATCGCCGTGGAAGAACATGTAGGTGAGCAATGTAAACCTCTCGGGCACGGCGATGGTCTGGGGGAGCAACGGTCCAGGGCCGAACAGCTCTCCGGGGATCACCGCGAAGCTCGCGATCGTCGACTGGGTGATGCCGGCCGCCGTGAGCGCGAAGACGATCACGTTGACGACGATGAGGCCGATCGTGACGAACTGAAAAGAAATGCTGCGGAGCGGGTTGTCGTCTTTCAGAGGCACGAACACGGCGTCGCTTCCCTCGTTCTCGGGGCATCCTGCCACGGGCCATCGACCGTCAGAGACTGTTCCGATGTGCAGGTCGCGCCCTGCGCCAGTGCGATCCAAAGACTAAAGCCTGATCGTGGCGAAGGAAATCGCTTTCCTTGGGTGGCCCGCGTGTGTCCGGCGTCAGGCCCAGGTGCCCGACGCGCCACGCCATCAGAGGGGCTGCGGATTCAACGGTTCTTGCCAGGAACCCACAACACGTCGCGCGCGCCCTTGTCGTTCACGTAGCGGCCTGCGACGAAAAGAAAGTCCGACAGGCGGTTGATATACTGGAGCGCCGCTTCGCTGACCGGCTCTCCCGGTTCGGCGGCCAGCGCCACCATGATGCGCTCGGCGCGGCGCGAAACAGTCCGTGCGACGTGCAGGTGCGCGGAAGCCGCGCTGCCGCCTGGCAGGACGAATGATCGCAACGGCTCAAGCTCGGCGTTCAGCTCATCGATCTCCGCTTCGAGCCGCTGCACCTGCGACGCGACGATGCGCAGCGGCTCATATTCGAGCTTCTCGCCACGGTCCGGCACGCACAAATCGGCGCCGAGATCGAACATGTCGTTCTGCACGCGCAGCAGCATGCGGTCGACATTGGCCACCTCTTCTCCGAGGTGCAGCCGGGCAACGCCCACGGCGGCGTTGGCCTCGTCGACGGTGCCGTAAGCCTCGATGCGGAGCGCGTATTTCGAGACACGCTCTCCCGTGCCCAGCCCCGTCGTACCCTTGTCACCCGTGCGAGTGTAAATCTTGTTCAGCTTGACCATCGCGCCTGCTCTCCGAATGCCGCAAGGAGATCGCTGCGGCCACGCCATGGGCCAGCGCGATGCCGACCGGTCCCCATTCCGCCCGCTCAGACCTTCTGCACGAGCAGATAGCCGATGATCACCAGGATCGCCAGGAACTGCAGCCCGACGCGCCAGCGCATCAACCGCTGACTGAGGTTGGAACTCTGGTTGCGCATGAGGTTCCAGAGACCCATCACCAGCACAGCGAGAACCGCGAGCACGGCAATGGTCGTCACGTGATAGAGAGCGGTCTGCATGAGCCGTGGTGTCCTCGTCGCCCGAGCGCGATACGATTGATTTGAGAGAGCCGCCCGCGCCCGTCAAGCCAGCCCATGCTTGCTATACGCCGGTTCCGGCCCGCTCCATGCCCCTTGCGTCGGTTCGGCGCACGCCGCCATCGGCCGCGCCAAGGCGAGGGCGCCAGGAGGGACCGGTCGTGCCAAGCAATCGCCTCGGGCTACAATTGCCTTAATTGTTACGAATCGTTATGGCGACGGCCGCCGCGTTCGCGCCTAATGTGGATTCGCGTGTGCGGCCCGGCAGGTACCCCAGATTTCGAGCGTCACCGCTTTCCGCGATCCAGAGGACTCCCAATTGAGCCGCAGACCGGCACGTTTCTCGCCGCCCCGCCCCAATCTGCCGCTGCCGGCCGCATGCCGCCCGCCGCGGGCCGGGAAGGCTTTGGCGCAGGCCGGAATCGTGTGCTCGTCCGCCGCCGCGCTGCTTGCGGCAGCTCTCGCCGGCACCCCATCGGCAATCGCCCAGAAGATGGACCCGGATGCCATTCGCCGACAGCTCGAGGCGCGCCAGGGCGAACTGAAGACGCAGCTCGATCGGGAATCCGCGCTCGCGCGCGACGTCAATGAGATCGATGCGGAGCGCGAGCGCATAAACGCCCGCCTGCTCGAAACCGCCGCGCTGATCCAGAAGAGCGAAGCCAAGATGACGGCGATCGAAGCCCGCCTCGGCGAGCTCGAAGCACAGGAGCGCATCGTCCGAGGCTCGCTGGAACAGCGTCACGGGCAGATCGGCAAACTGCTGGGCGCGCTCCAACGCATGGGGCGCAACCCGCCGCCGGTGATGATCACGCAGCGATCCGACGCGCTGCGGATGGTTCGCAGCGCCATGGTGCTCTCCGCGGCTTTCCCGGAGCTGCGCGGGCAGGCATTGCAGCTCGCCGGGCGTCTCAACGAGCTGGTCCGCGTCATGGACGAAATCCGCGGCGAGAGCACGCGGCTCAAGACCGAGACGGAGCGCCTCAGCGACGCTCGCACCAAGCTCGCGGGGCTGATGGAGGAGCGCAAGCAGTCGCTCGCCCAGCGCAAAACCGAACTCGCCGACGTGCGCCGTGCCGCCGCCGAGATCACCCGCAGCGTCGGCGACCTCAACGAGCTTATTGCCAAGCTCGACAAGACCATCACCGAGAAGACGGCGCTCGGTGCCTATGACAAGGAAGCGAAGGCCGCCGAGGCGGCGGACGCGGCTGGCGCGGCACCAGGCCCGATCGTCGCCGCGCCCGAGCGCTCGCCCGCCCCGCCGGTCGCAACGGCCCCCGCCAGCACACCTCCCGCGGAAACTCGTGTCGCTCTCGGCCCGCTGCCCAAGCAGGGGGACTTCATCGAGCTGCGGCCCGGCGGCGGGGCGGGCGTGCGCGCGGACCCCGGACGGATCAAGCCGGCACTGCCGTTCCATCAAGCGCGCGGCCGGCTGCCGCTGCCCGGCCACGGTGAGCGGGTCCTGAACTACGGCGACAAGACCCAGTACGGTAGCCAGTCGAAAGGGATCGTGCTGCAGACCCGCGGCAATGCTCAGATCACGTCGCCGTGCGACGGCTGGGTCTTGTTCGCCGGCGAGTTCCGCAGCTATGGCCAACTCTTGATCATCAATGCTGGCGGTGGCTATCATATCCTACTGGCCGGCCTGTCGCGGATCGATGTCGAGCCCGGCCAGTTCGTGCTCGCGGCCGAGCCGGTCGGCACGATGGGTGGCGGCGCCGCCCGTGACGGGAAGACCGAATCCAGCTCTCCTGTTCTGTACGTAGAATTTCGCAAAGATGGACGGCCCATCGACCCGAGCCCTTGGTGGGCGAACGGTCCTGACAAGGTGCAAGGATGATGCGCAAGACCGACTTCGCGTTCTGGACTTTCCTGATGATGACCGGACTGGCTGGCGTCACCACGCTGGTCAGCGTCACCCAGACGCACTCCTCGGCGTCGCCCAACTCGGACCTCTACCGGCAGCTCGACCTGTTCGGCGACGTCCTCGAGCGCGTCCGCTCGGACTATGTCGAGAAGCCGGACGACACCCAGCTCATCGAGAATGCCATCAACGGCATGCTGACGGCGCTCGACCCGCACTCGGCCTACCTGAGCCCGAAGCATTTCCGTGACATGCAGGTGCAGACGCGCGGTGAGTTCGGCGGCCTCGGTATCGAGGTGACGATGGAGAACGGGGTCGTCAAAGTCGTGTCACCGATCGACGACACGCCAGCCTCCAAGGCGGGCCTGCTCGCCAACGACCTCATCACACATCTCGACAACGAACAGATCGTCGGCCTCACGCTCGAGCAGGCCGTGGAGAAGATGCGCGGCCCGATCAACACGCCGATCATCCTCACCATCGTCCGCAAGGGTGTCGAGGAGCCGTTCGAGGTGAAGCTCGTCCGCGACAACATCCGCATCAACGCGGTGAAGGCGCGGCGCGAGGGCGACGTCGCTTACGTCAAGGTCTCGACCTTCAACGAAAAGACCCACGAGAACACCGTCAAGGCGATCGCCAGCCTGTCGAAGGAGATCGGCGCGGATCTCAAGGGTTATATCATTGATCTGCGCAACAACCCGGGTGGCTTGCTCGACCAGGCCATCGCCGTCTCCGACGACTTCCTCGAGCGTGGCGCGATCGTGCTAACGAAGGGCCGCAACAACGAGGAAACGCAGCGCAGCCAGGCCCGCGCCGGCGACGTCACGGACGGCAAGAAGATCGTCGTGCTCATCAACGGCGGCTCGGCTTCCGCGTCTGAGATCGTCGCAGGCGCCCTGCAGGACCACAAGCGCGCCACCATCATCGGCACGCGCTCGTTCGGCAAGGGCTCGGTGCAGACCATCATTCCGCTCAACGCCAACGGCGCCATCCGCTTGACGACGGCGCGTTACTACACGCCGTCAAACCGCTCGATCCAGGCCAAGGGTATCGATCCCGACGTCGTCGTCGAACAGGAGCTCCCAGAGGAAATGAAGGCCAAGGCCGCGCAGACCAAGGTTCGCGGCGAGTCGAGCCTCAGGGGCCACCTCAAGAACGACAAGGAGCAGGAGGACAAGTCCGGCTCGTCGGCTTACGTGCCGAAGGAGCCCGAAAAGGATACGCAGCTCCAATACGCGCTGAACTTGCTGCGCGGCAAGATCGCGGCCGCACCGGCTGCAACCACCGCGCCCGAGACGAGCGAGCCGGAGAAGAAGGCGAACTGACCCGGCGCGTTTCCAACGCGAGGCTCGACCAGAAACACGAAGGGCGTCCGCGAGGGCGCCCTTCTCGTTTGCGCAAGTCCACTCCTGTCGCAAACGAACTCTCCTGTTTCGCTGAGCGCCGTTGGATCGTGCGTGCCCGAGCCCGGAGGCTCGCGGATGAGAAAGCGCGCCGTGCTTGCGCTAAAAGGCACGTGCCATCGCACTCGATGCAGATGGTTTAGAGTGCTATTCACGCTTTCGATGGCAGCGCCGAGCGCTTCCGATTCAACCGATCGCACCCCAAGATCTCGAGGGAGGACAGCGTGGCCACGGTCGACGTCAGCAAGCTCAAGTATCGTCCGTGCGTCGGTATCATGGTCCTCAATCGCGACGGGCTGATCTGGCTCGGCCGGCGCTCGGACAACAAGCGCAACAAGCCCGAGGGCCCCGGTACGTGGTGGCAGATGCCACAAGGCGGAATCGACAAGGGCGAGGACCCGGCGGCGGCGGCGCACCGCGAGCTCTTAGAGGAGACGGGTATCCGCTCGGCCGCGATCATCGGCGAGCATCCCGAATGGCTGAATTACGATCTCCCCATGGAGCTGATGGGCAAGAAGTGGGGCGGGCGCTACCGCGGCCAGACCCAGAAGTGGTTCGCCATGCGCTTTCTCGGCGACGACTCTGAAATCAACATCGCGCCGCCCGACCACGAAATCGAGTTCGACGAGTGGAGGTGGGCCAAACGTTCGGAATTGATGGATCTCGTCGTGCCATTCAAGGCCGAGGTCTACCGCAAGGTTCTCGCCGGCCTCGGCCCGCTCGCCGCCGACGTTTGATCACCATGGCGGTCGGCCGAGACGGCAGCGCTCAGTGGGCCAAGTGAAAGCGCGTGAATGTGCCCTGTTCCCGTGGCTCAGTCAGCCATCGCAGCGGGGCATCGGGCGCCGGAACCAAGCGGCGGGTAGGGAGTGGGGTTGACGAGTACGGTCAACCCGGAATCGAAGAGACGAATTCCCTCCGGCACGCGGCCAACGCGCGAACGCCGAAACGCAAACAGCCGGCACGCGGCCGGCTGCTTTGGAACTTGTTTGACGATGTCCGCGTCGCGTCAGCCGGTCTTACGCAGCGCCTTAAGCTCTTCGATGGCGCGCGAGACATGACGAAGCGCCTCGTCGTCCTTCTCAGCCGCCAGCGCGGTTTCGGCGGCGGACAGCTCCGCGTCGAGCTGGCGCGGATCGACCTCGTCCAGCACGAAAGCATGCGCGGCAAGAACCGTGACGCTCTCCGGATTGATCTCGACGAAGCCGCCCTTCACGAACACTGCCTTCTTGGCATTCGTGAGCGTCACGTGGATGACGCCGGGCATCAGCGCGGAGACGACGGGAGCATGGCCCGGGAGAACCGTGAACTGGCCGTCGACTCCGGGGAGGACAGCCTGCTCGGCAGCGGCCGAGAGCAGAACGCGCTCGGGGCTGACCAGATCGAACTTGAAGGTACTTGCCATGATGTCCGCCGTCCTCGTCTCGTGATCCCGGCCCGATGCAGCGGGCGCTGCCGCGTGCCGTCCGGGTGTGCGCCCGGACCCGCGTCGCGTTCACGCGATCGGGTCCAGGGGCAAGTCTCAGGTATTAACGTCGCCGTCCTGGCGGAGCTCGTCGCGCGCCTGCAGCTCGGTGCCGCAGAACGGGCAGAAGAACACCGGATGGTCGACCATGCCCGGCTCTTCCCCCTCGATGTCGATCAAGCCGACCGACATGTAGAGGATGCCATCCTCACCGACCGCGATGAGCGGGTCGAATTCCTTACCGCTCATCGCCTCTTTCAGCTCGGCGCAGCAGCTACCGAACTCTTCGTCCTCAGTGCCTTCGGCCCCACCGACCGGTTCATCCGCCATGCCGCATCTCCCTCTGCTTGATGCCGCCGACGCGAACTCGCGCCAGCCGATTTATCAGGCAGCTTCGGCCAGCTTCTCGGCCTTGGCAATGGCTTCCTCGATGGTTCCCACCATGTAAAAAGCCGGCTCCGGCAGATGATCGTAATCGCCGTCGCAAAGGCCCTTGAAGCCCTTGATGGTGTCGGCGAGCGTGACCTGCTTGCCCGGCGAGCCCGTGAACACCTCGGCGACCGAGAACGGCTGCGACATGAAGCGCTCGATCTTGCGGGCGCGCGCCACCGTCATCTTGTCGTCCTCGGACAGCTCGTCCATGCCGAGAATGGCGATGATGTCCTGAAGCGACTTGTACTTCTGCAGGATCGACTGAACCTTACGAGCGACCTGGTAGTGCTCCTCGCCAACGATGCGCGGATCGAGCATGCGCGAGGTCGAGTCGAGCGGGTCAACTGCCGGGTAGATACCCTTCTCGGCGATGTTACGCGAGAGAACGGTGGTGGCGTCCAAGTGGGCGAACGAGGTGGCGGGCGCCGGGTCGGTCAAGTCGTCGGCCGGAACGTAAATGGCCTGCACCGAGGTGATCGAACCCTTCTGCGTGGTGGTGATGCGCTCCTGCATCGCACCCATGTCGGTCGCGAGAGTCGGCTGATAACCGACCGCCGAAGGAATACGGCCGAGCAGCGCCGACACTTCCGAGCCCGCCTGCGTGAAGCGGAAGATGTTGTCGACGAAGAACAGCACGTCCTGGCCCTGATCGCGGAAGTACTCGGCGACGGTGAGACCCGAAAGGGCGACGCGGGCGCGCGCGCCCGGCGGCTCGTTCATCTGGCCGTACACAAGTGCAGCCTTGGAGCCGACGGCCGAGCCATTGTTGTGCTTCGGGTCGATGTTGACCTTGGACTCGATCATCTCGTGATAGAGGTCGTTGCCCTCGCGCGTGCGCTCGCCGACGCCGGCGAACACCGAGTAGCCGCCGTGCACCTTGGCGATGTTGTTGATGAGCTCCATGATGAGCACGGTCTTGCCGACGCCGGCGCCGCCGAACAGGCCGATCTTGCCGCCCTTCGCGTAGGGAGCCAGAAGGTCGACGACCTTGATGCCGGTGACGAGAATCTCAGCCTCGGTGGACTGCTCCACATAGGCGGGGGCCGACGCGTGGATCGGTCGCATCTCGGCGGCCTGGATGGGGCCTGCCTCGTCCACCGGCTCGCCGATGACGTTCATGATGCGGCCGAGCGTGCCGTCACCGACGGGAACCGCGATCGGCTTGCCGGTATCGTGCACTTCCTGGCCGCGCACGAGACCCTCGGTCGAGTCCATGGCGATGGTGCGAACGGTGTTCTCGCCCAGATGCTGGGCCACCTCGAGCACAAGGCGGTTGCCCTGGTTCTTCGTCTCGAGCGAATTCAGAATCGCCGGAAGATGCCCGTCGAACTGCACGTCGACGACGGCGCCCGTAACCTGGCGGATCTTACCAACCTTGCTGTCAGCCATTTTTTTCGTCCTTGCGTCTCGGTGAGCGGTGTCAGAGCGCTTCAGCGCCCGAAATGATCTCGATGAGCTCTTTGGTGATGTTCGCCTGACGCATCCGGTTGTACTTGATGGTCAGCTTGTTGATCATGTCGCCGGCGTTGCGCGTGGCGTTGTCCATCGCGGACATGCGCGCGCCCTGCTCGGACGCCGCGTTCTCGAGCAGAGCGCGAAATACCTGCGTCGAGATGTTGCGCTTGAGCAGTAGGCCGAGGATCGTTTCCTCGTCGGGCTCGTACTCGTAAACCGCCGCGGCAGTGTGCGACTTGCCGGTCGCCGCCTTCGCCTCCGGCACCTTCGCCGGGATGACCTGCAGGGCCGTCGGCTTCTGCGCGATGACCGACTTGAACTCGGAGAAGTAGAGCGTCGCGACGTCGAACTCGCCCGCATCGAACATGCCGAGGATCTTGTTGGAGATCCCCTCGGCATCGGCGAAGGAAAGTGAGCGGACGTTGCGCAGGTCGGCGCGGTCGACGATCGACTTGCCGAGATCGCGGCGCAGGTTGTCGGCGCCCTTGCGGCCGACCGTCATGATCTTCACCTTCTTGCCGGCAGCCATGAGCCTGATGGCATCGGCGCGAGCGAGCTTGGCGATGTTGGTATTGAAGCCGCCGCACAGACCGCGCTCGGCCGTCATCACCACCAGCAGGTGCGTGTCGGACTTGCCGGTGCCGACGAGCAGCGGGGAAGCCCCCTCGCGGTTGGTGACGCCGCCAGCGAGGTTCGCCAGCACCGCATCCATGCGCTCGGCATAAGGACGCGCGGCGATCGCCGCTTCTTGCGCGCGGCGCAGCTTAGCGGCGGCGACCATCTGCATCGCCTTGGTGATCTTGCGCGTCGCCTTAACGGAGGCGATGCGGTTGCGTAGGTCCTTCAAGCTCGGCATTCGAGCATCCCTGTCGTTGTTCTTTTGCGCCCGTCACCGGCAGAGAGGGCCAGGGGGAACAGCGGCAACCTGGAAAGGTGGACCGCCCCTCACCCTGACCCTCTCCCGCGAGCGGGGAGAGGGAATGGTTCAGGCCGTGAAGTTCTTGGCGAACTTGTCGATCGCCTCGATCAGCTTCTTCTCCGTGTCGCCGGAGATCGCCTTCTCGGCGCGGATCGAATCGAGGATCGCCTTGCCGGAGTCGCGCAGCGTGCGCAGCAGGCCCTGCTCGAACTTGCCGACCGCCGCGACCGGGAGGGCGTCGAGGTAGCCGCGCGTACCGGCGAAGATCACCGCAACCTGCTCTTCCATCTTCAGTGGAGAGAACTGCGGCTGCTTCAGCAGCTCGGTGAGACGGGCGCCGCGAGCGAGCAGGCGCTGCGTCGCCGCGTCGAGATCGGAGCCGAACTGCGCGAACGCAGCCATTTCGCGGTACTGGGCGAGCTCACCCTTGATCTTGCCGGCGACCTGCTTCATCGCCTTCGTCTGGGCCGACGAGCCGACGCGCGACACGCTGAGACCGACGTTGACGGCCGGACGGATGCCCTGGAAGAAGAGATCGGTCTCGAGGAAGATCTGACCGTCGGTGATCGAAATGACGTTCGTCGGAATGTAGGCCGAAACGTCGTTCGCCTGCGTCTCGATGACGGGCAGGGCGGTCAGCGAGCCGGCGCCATGGTCGTCGTTGAGCTTTGCGGCGCGCTCGAGCAGGCGCGAGTGGAGATAGAACACGTCGCCAGGATAAGCCTCGCGGCCCGGCGGGCGGCGCAGCAGCAGCGACATCTGGCGGTAGGCCACGGCCTGCTTCGACAGGTCGTCGTAGAACATGACGGCGTGCATGCCGTTGTCGCGGAAATACTCGCCCATCGCGCAGGCGGTGTAGGGCGCCAGGAACTGCAGCGGTGCCGGCTCGGACGCCGTCGCCGAGACGACGATCGAGTACTCGAGCGCGCCGTAGTCCTGCAGCGTCTTCACGATCTGGGCGACCGTGGAGCGCTTCTGGCCGACGGCGACGTAGATGCAATAGAGCTTCTTCGACTCGTCGGTGCCGGCGTTGACCTTCTTCTGGTTCAGGATCGTGTCGATGATGACAGCGGTCTTGCCCGTCTGGCGGTCGCCGATGATCAGCTCGCGCTGGCCGCGGCCGACCGGGACCAGGCTGTCGATCGCCTTCAGGCCCGTCTGCATCGGCTCATGCACCGACTTGCGCGGAATGATGCCCGGCGCCTTCACCTCGACGCGGGTGCGCGTGACGTTGGTCAGCGGGCCCTTGCCGTCGATCGGGTTGCCGAGGGCATCGACGACGCGGCCGAGCAGGCCCTTGCCGACCGGGCAGTCGACGATGGTGGCGGTGCGCTTGACGACGTCGCCTTCCTTGATGTCGCGGTCTTCGCCGAAGATCACGACGCCGACGTTGTCGCTCTCGAGGTTGAGCGCCATGCCGCGGATGCCGCCGGGAAATTCCACCATCTCGCCGGCCTGGACCTTGTCGAGGCCGTGGACGCGCGCGATGCCGTCACCGACCGAGAGCACGGTGCCGACCTCGGCGACTTCGGCTTCGGTGCCGAAGTTGGCGATCTGCTGCTTGAGGATCGACGAAATCTCGGCTGCACGGAGTTCCATCAGCCAACCCCTTTCATGGCAAGACGCAGGCGACGGAGCTTGGTCGCGAGCGAAGTATCGATCATGCGAGAACCCACCCGGACGACGATGCCGCCGATCAGCGACTGATCGACCTTGAGGTCGACAGACACCTTCGAGCCGACCACCGACTTGAGCGCCTCTTCGAGCGCTTGCGTCTGGGCGGGAGTGAGAGCGACGGCGGAGGTGACGTCCGCGGTGGCCTCGCCGCGACGGCGCGCGAGCTCGGCCAGGAACGCATCGATCACCGACGCGAGAGCGAAGAGCCGGCGATTGCTCGCCAGGGTACCTAGGAAACGACCGGTCAGAGCGCTGAAGCCCGCCTTCTCGGCGAGGGCGCTGACCGCCTTCGCCTGCTCGGAGCGGCCGAGGACCGGGCTCCGGATCAGGCGCATGAGATCGGCGGACGAGGCCATCATGGCCCGGATCGCCTTCAAGTCGGCCGCGACCTGATCGAGCGCCTTCAACTCGTCGGCCAACTCATAAAGGGCCGACGCATAACGCTCAGCGATCAAGCCCGTGGTCTGCGTGGCCACCGGTTTGCGTCTCCGCTTCCGCTTCGTGGAACGAGGCCCAGAGGGGCCCGAGAAAATCCGAGAAAACCCCCGCGCCGCCGCGCTGCCTCAAGGGCGTCGCGGCGGCCGGTGTCTAGCATATGGTCAGGGGGTGCGCAACAGAACGCGGCCGCGCCAAAATCGCACGCCCCACCTGCCCAAAGACCGAGCTAACAGATTGGTAATCCTGGCGTCCGCACGAACCATCTGATATTGCTCGGCCCGGACGAACCGGAGGCTTTTGGTTGCCGGTCGAGCTTCTCATCCAAGGTGCTTTGAGCGGCTTTGCGATCGCGGCCCCGGTGGGTCCGATCAACGTACTTTGCATCCGCCGGACCCTCTTCGACGGCTTCGGTTCCGGCCTCGCCTCCGGTCTCGGGGCGGCAGCGGCGGACACCGTCTTCGGCGCGATCGCGGCCTTCGGCGTCGCCTCGGTCATGAGCTTCCTCCACCGTTGGGAAGGTGTGCTTAGTCTTGTCGGCGGTGTCATTCTTCTGCTGCTAGGATGGCGCGCGCTTTTCTCGCCACCCCCTGCCGATGAAGACCGCGGCAGCGGCGTCGGACTCCTCGGAGCCTTCATCTCGACCTTCGGCATGACCATTGCCAATCCGATGACTGTGCTGTCCTTCATCGCGGTCTTCGCCGCGCTCGGCGCCGGCGTGACCGGGCTCGAGGCGGCGGCCGTGCTGGTGGCCGGCGTGTTCCTGGGTTCCGCCGCCTGGTGGCTGGGGCTCTCGGGCACGGTCAGCGCGATCCGTCATGCGCTCTCCGACCGGACGCTCGTCTGGATCAATCGCATCGCGGCGATCGCGATCCTCTCCTTCGGCGGCTGGGCCCTTCTTCGCGCCGCCCAGATCCTCCAGGCCTGACGCGGCGGATCGGGACTGACGAGCGCGATGGCGAACACCTACAACTTCAAGGCTCTCTCGATCCTGCTGGTCGATGACGCGAAGCCGATGGCCGACCTCCTGGGATCGATCCTGAAGGAGCTCGGCGTCGGCAAGATCACGATCCACACCGATGCCAAGAAGTCGATGGACCTGCTGGATTCGGTGGCACCGACGCAGACTTCTGGCGTGCCCGCGGTCGACATCGTGATCTCCGACTGGCGGATGGAGCCGATTTCGGGAATCGATTTCCTGAAGTGGATCCGCAACCACCAGTCCGACGGCATCCGCTTCATGCCGTTCATCATGCTGACGGCCTATTCCGACCATGCGCGCGTGATGGCCGCCCGCGATGGGGGCGCCAACGAGGTGCTGGCGAAGCCGGTCTCGGTGCACAACCTGGTGCGCCGGCTGCTCTCCGTGATTGAAAACCCCCGGCCGTTCGTCTCCTGTCCGACCTACTTCGGACCCGACAGACGGCGGAAGAGCATTCCTATAAACTTCCCCGATCGGCGCAAGCAGTCGCCGACCTGAGGGGGGTGTGGGGGTTATGTCCGACAAGCCAGTGATGATCCGGCCGCGCAACACCATGCTGGAGCGCCTGGGCGGTCGGCCGGGCGTTCCCGGCAAGATCGACGAGTCGCTGCTGAAGAAGGCTGAGGACCGGATCGCCGAGGTCGGCGCGTCATATCCGGAACGGGTGAAGGCGGATCTCGAGAAGCTGGTGACACTGGCGAACCAGGCGGTGAGCGATCCCGGGCATCAGGCCAAGGCGATCACCGACATCAACCTGATCGTGCACGAGATCCGCGGCGAGGGCGCCACCTTCGGCTACCCGCTTCTGACCAAGTTCGCAGGCTCGCTGTTCAAGTTCACCGACGGGCTCACCAGCCCGAACGAACGCCAGCTGGCGCTGATCAAGGCGCATGTCGACGTGATGACCGTGGTGGTCAAGAACGGCATCAAGGGCGATGGCGGGCCGCTCGGCGCCCAGATCGACCAGAGCCTCGCGATGGCGATCGAGAAATACTCGACTCACAAGCCGTAGAAACGGAACGGGCGCCCGAAGGCGCCCGCGAACGACACGTCGGCCTGGATCTTCAGGCGGCCTTGGCGGCCTGGGCCTTCTTGATCCGGCGCTTCAGCTTCTGCGCGTCCTCGGGCAGCTTGGCCGTCCGGGTCGTCAGCAGATAGGCGTCGAGACCGCCATTGTGCTCGATCGTGCGAAGGCCGGCCGCGCTGACCGTGAGGCGCACCGGCTGTCCCAGGATGTCGGACAGGAGGGTCACTTCCTGCAGGTTCGGCAGGTAGCGGCGCTTGGTCTTGTTGTTGGCGTGGCTGACATTGTTGCCAACCAGAACGCCCTTACCGGTGACATCGCAGCGTCTCGACATGGCACGGATCCGAAGCAAATAAAGGTGAAACGCCGGGACATGCCCGGCGTCGAGGCGCGGGTTGTACCCGTCCCTCTTGGGGCCGTCAAGTTCCGGGCCGAAAGGCCTTCAGCAGCTCCTGCGCCGCCTCCGCCGGGGTCGAGCGCCCGGCCCCGACCGCTCGTTCCAGGGAGCCCAGGCGAGCGGCGACCTCCGGATCCGCCTTCAGGGAGGCCACCAGCCCTTCCTCGACCTCGCGCCACATCCAGCGCCGGGCCTGGGCCGAACGCTTGGCGGCCAGGCCCTCCGCTCCCAGCGCCTCCCGGTGGCGAAGGACGGCCTGCCAGACCTCGGGGATGCCCTGACCGGTCGCCGAGGAGCACGACAGGACCGGCGGCTGCCAGCCCGATCTGGTCGCCAGGATCGCCAGTGCCGCGGTGTAGTCCGCCCGGGCCCGCTCGGCGACCGCGATCAGGTCGCCGTCGGCCTTGGTCACGGCCAGCAGGTCGGCGAGCTCGACGATGCCCTTCTTGATCCCCTGCAGTTCATCGCCGCCGGCCGGCGCCAGCAGCAATAGGAAGCTGTCGGTCATCTCGGCGACCGCGGTTTCCGACTGGCCGACGCCGACCGTCTCGACCAGCGCCACCGCGTAGCCCGCCGCTTCCATCACCAGCAGCGTCTCGCGGCTTCGCCTGGCGACGCCGCCGAGCGCGCCGCCGGACGGCGTCGGGCGGATGAACGCGTTCGGATGGCGCGACAGCTTCTCCATCCGCGTCTTGTCGCCGAGGATCGAGCCGCCGGAGACTTCCGACGAGGGATCGACGGCGAGCACCGCGACCTTCGTGCCGGCATCGGCGAGCATGAGCCCAAGCGCCTCGATGAAGCTCGACTTGCCGACGCCGGGCGCACCCGAGATGCCGACGCGCGCCGCCTTGCCCGTCGCCGGCAGCAGCAGGTGCAGCAGCGCGTCAGCCTGGGTGCGATGATCGGGGCGCGTCGACTCGACCAGCGTCAGCGCGCGGGCCAGCGCGCGGCGGTCGCCGGTTCGAACGGCATCGGCGAGAGCACGGGTGTCCTGCGAGACGGAAGTCACCGCCGGATCATACGCAGCTTCGCAAGATTGCGGATGTCGGATAATGATGCCGGCCATGCCGCTGAAACCCGCCGCCCAACGCGTCGAGGACCTGCTGGCTGCCCAGGGCATGGGCGGACGGGTCGTCGAGTTCCCCGACTCGACTCGAAGCTCGGCCGAGGCCGCGGCGGCGATCGGCTGCACGCTGGCGCAGATCGCCAAGTCGCTGGTGTTCAAGTCGGCGAGCGGCCGGCCGGTGCTGGTCGTGGCGTCCGGCATCAACCGGGTCGACGAGAAGAAGGTGAAGGCCGAGATCGGCCAGAAGATCGGCCGTGCCGATGCCGACTACGTGCGCGAACGCACCGGCTATGCGATCGGCGGCGTCGCCCCCTTCGGCCATTCCGAAATGCCGATCGTGCTGATCGACCGCGATCTCCTGGTGCTCGACCCGATCTGGGCGGCCGCCGGCACGCCGAATGCCGTCTTCCGCTTGAGCCCCGACGAGCTGGTGCGCCTTTCCGGCGGCACCGTCGCGGACGTGAAGCAGGACGCCTAGAGGAAGCTGTAAGGGTCGACGTCGACCTGGACGCGGACGGTTCCCGGCACCTTCACCTTCGCAAGCCAGTCGGCGACGACCGGCTGCACGCGGATCGAACGATCCGCCTTGAACAGCAATCGCCGGCGATGCCTGCCGCGCAGCAGCGCCAGCGGCGCCGGCGCCGGGCCGAGCACCTGGATCCCGTCTCCCCGCGGTGCCGACTTCGCCAGGGCGCGCGCCACGGCGTCGGCCGCCTGCGGATCGTGGCTGGAGACGATCAGACCGACCAGGCGGCCATAGGGCGGCATCGATGCCGCCTCGCGCTCGGAGGCCTCGACGGCAAGGAAGGTGTCGCGGTCGCCCGAGGCGAGCGCCTGCATCACGCGGTTGTCCGGCTGCCAGGTCTGCAGCAGCACGCGGCCCGGACGTTCATGGCGACCGGCACGGCCGGCGACCTGATGGAGGAGCTGGTAGGTCCGTTCGGCGGCGCGAAGGTCGCCGCCTTCGAGGCCGAGATCGGCATCGACCACACCGACCAGCGTCAGGTTTGGAAAGTTGTGACCCTTCGCCACCATCTGCGTGCCGATCACGACGTCGACCTCGCCGTCGCGGATCGAGCGGATCAGCTCCGCGGCCTGGGCCGGGCCGCCGATCGTGTCGCTCGCCATCACGGTGAAGCGCGCATTGGGAAGCACCGCCATCAGCTCCTCGGCCAGGCGCTCGACACCCGGACCGCAGGCGGCGAAGGCGTTGTCCGCCTGGCAGGAAGGGCACGCGTTCGGCCGGCGCGCCGAGTAGCCGCAGTGATGGCACTGCAGCCGTCCGGCAAGCCGATGCTCGACCAGCCAGGTCGAGCAGTTGGGGCAGTTGAGGCGATGGCCGCACGCGCGGCAAAGCGTAAGCGGTGCGTAGCCCCGACGATTGAGGAACAGCAGCGACTGCTCGCCGGCCGCGAGCGTCTCGGTCAGCGCCTGGACCAGCGGCGGGCTCAGGAAGCGCTGTGGGGCGGGCTTGTCGCGGCGGAGGTCGATCGTGCGGATGTCGGGGAGCTGCGCGCCGGCGTGGCGGTCCGGCAGATGCAGGCGGCGATAGCGCTCGGTCGTCACGTTCACATGGCTCTCGAGCGACGGCGTCGCCGAGGAGAGCACGATCGGGATGCGGCCGAGCTGGGCGCGCACCACCGCCATGTCGCGCGCGTGGTAGTGAACGCCGTCCTCTTGCTTGAAGGCCGGATCGTGCTCTTCGTCGACCACGATCAGGCCGAGATCGGGGTATGGCAGGAACAGCGCCGAGCGTGCCCCGACCAGCACCGGCGCCTTGCCCTCGGCGACCGCGCGCCAGGTGGTGCGGCGCTCGAGCTGAGTCAGGTCCGAATGCCAGACCGCCGGCCTCGTGCCGAACCGCGATTCGAACCGGCCGAGCCATTCCGCCGACAGCGCGATCTCGGGCAGGAGCACCAGCGCCTGCCGGCCGCGGCGAAGGCATTCGGCGACCGCCTCGAAATAGACCTCGGTCTTGCCGCTGCCGGTGACGCCGTCGAGAAGCGTCACGGAGAAGACATCCTCGACGACGCGCTTTCTCATCTCGACGGCGGATGCCGCCTGATCCTCGTTGAGCACGCGGCCCGGCCGGTCGAGATCAGGCATGGCGAAGGGTGCCGGCGCCGGCATCTCGACCCGATCGAGGAGACCGTCCTTCTCCATCGCCTTCAGCACGCCGGTGCCGACGCCGGCCTCGCGGGCGAGATCGCCCGGAAGCCAGGCCATGCCTTCGGCCAGGAGCTCGATCACGCGCTTTCGCTGCGCCGTCGTCCGCTCGCCGGGCTCCGGCATGCGCGAGAAGCGATAGCCGCTGGCGAGCCTCGGCGGCTCGAGGGCCGAGGGCACGCTCATCGCCATCCTCAAGACCGCGCCCGGCGGCGACAGCGTATAGGCGGCGACCCAGTCGACGAATCTCAAGACGGTTTCCGGAAGCCTCGGAGCCTCCTCCAGGCGCTCGACCACTTCCTTGAGCTTGGCTGAATCGAGCTCGTCCGTGCCCTTGCCCCAAACCACGCCCAGGATCTCGCGCGGGCCCAGGGGCACGACCACGAACTCGCCGGGGTGGAGGGTCAGCCCCTCCGGCACCACATAATCGTAGGCGCCCGCGAGAGGCAGGGGCAGGAGCACGGATACCCGCTCTCCACCCCCAATAGCTTGTGTGCTGGCGTCCTCTGCCATCATGAGGTAGATTTCTAACGGGTTTTCCGAGGCCGCCTGATGAAGTTCTTCGTCGATACTGCCGATGTCGCCGAGATCCGGGAGCTGGCCGCGACCGGCCTCCTCGACGGCGTCACCACCAATCCATCGCTCATCCAGAAGAGCGGCCGCAAGATGCTCGACGTCATCGCCGAGATCTGCGCCGCCGTCGACGGCCCGGTTTCGGCCGAGGTGACCGCGACCGACCACGCGACGATGCTGGCCGAGGGACGCAAGCTCGCCAAGATCGCCAAGAACGTCGCGGTCAAGGTGCCGCTGACGCCGGACGGGCTCAAGACCTGCCGCGTTCTCGCCGACGAGGGCACCCAGGTCAACGTCACGCTCTGCTTCTCCCCTGCCCAGGCGTTGCTTGCCGCGAAGGCGCGCGCCGCCTTCATCTCGCCCTTCGTCGGCCGCCTCGACGATATCGGCCAGGACGGCATGCAGCTGATCGCCGACATCGTCCAGATCTATCGCCAGTACCCGGCCTTCAAGACCGAGGTGCTGGTCGCCTCGATCCGCCATCCGATCCACCTGATCGAATCGGCCAAGCTCGGTGCCGACGTCGCGACGATCCCGCCGGCGGTGATCCGCTCGCTCTACAACCATCCGCTGACCGACAAGGGTCTGGCGTCCTTCCTGGCCGACTGGAAGAAGACCGGGCAGTCGATCCTCTGATGTCCACTGCACGCCCCAGCGAAGCGCTCGATGCCGTCCAGGTGATGGAATACCTGCGTCGGCACCCGGATTTCCTCACCAACAATCCGGACGCGATCCTGTTGCTGGCAGCGCCCGGCCGCGAGGTCGGCGAAAGCGTCGTCGACCTCCAGAAGGTGATGCTCGAGCGGATGCGGGGCGAGCTCGCACGGCTCAAGACCACCCAGCGGAAGCTGATCGCGACCAATCGCGTCAACCTGCAGACCCAGGGCCGCGTGCACTCGGCGGTGCTGGCGATGATCGAGGCGCCCAGCCTCGAGCACCTGATCCACACCGTGACCCACGACCTGGCGATGATCCTCGATCTCGACGTCGTCGCGGTCGCGGTCGAGGCCGGCGACGCCAAGGTCACGGCCGGCCATGTCGCCGGCATCCAGCGCCTCCCGGCCGGCTCGATCGACCGGCTGCTCGGCGAGGGCCGAGATACGCGGCTGCGCCCCGAGGCGCAGGGCGAGATCGAAATCTTCGGCGCCGGAGCCGGCCTCGTCCGCTCGGACGCGCTGGTCCGTCTCAAGGTCAACGGCGAGGCGCCGGTCGGCGTGATCGCCTTCGGCTCCAGGCGGGAGAGCACATTCCATCCGAGCCAGGGCACCGACCTGCTCGCCTTCCTCGCCCGCGCCTTCGAGATCTCGGTCCGGGCATGGCTGGAGCCGGCGAACTGAGCGTCGCCCGCGCCGTCGACGACTGGCGCGCCTGGCTCGCGCACGAACGACGGGCTTCGAAGCACACTCTCGACGCCTACAACCGCGACCTCGCGCTCTTCCTCGGATTCCTCACCGGGCATCTCGGCCAAGAGGCGAGCCTCGACGATCTCGCGGCCCTGAGGCCCGCCGACTTCCGTGCCTTCCTCGCGGCCGAGCAGGCCCGCGGACGGGCCAAGACCTCGGTCGCGCGCTCGCTCTCGGTCGTCCGCAACTTCCTCCGCTTCCTCGCCCGCCGCGGTCTCGCCGAGAACGCGGCGATCGGCTCGGTCCGGACGCCGAAGCTGCCGAAGCCGGTGCCGAAGGCGCTGTCGATCCCCGAAGCCTCCGACCTGCTGGACGCCGCCGAGACCGAGGGGACCGAGCCCTGGCACGGCGCGCGCGACGCCGCCGTCATGGCCTTGCTCTACGGCGCGGGGCTTCGTCTCGGCGAAGCGCTGGCGGTCACGCGCCGCGAGGCACCGGTCAAGGAGGGCACGCTCACCGTCGTCGGCAAGGGAAAGAAGACGCGCGCCGTGCCGATCCTGCCGATCGTCGCCGAGGCGGTCGCGGCCTACGTCGCGATGTGCCCCTACGACCCGGGCCCCGACGGCGCGCTGTTCCTCGGCGCTCGCGGCGGGCCGCTGCATCCGCGGCTGGTGCAGGGCGCCGTCGCCAGGCTCCGGCGCGCGCTCGGCCTCGGCGACACGACGACGCCGCACGCCCTCCGCCACAGCTTCGCGACGCATCTGCTCGCCGAAGGCGCTGACCTCCGCGCGATCCAGGAGCTGCTGGGCCACGCCTCGCTGGCGACGACCCAGCGCTACACCAAGGTCGACCTCACCAAGCTGCTCGAGGTCCACCGCGCCGCCCATCCCCGGTCGTGACCGAGCCTGTGCGTGGCGAGACCATCGCCGCGGTCCTGAGGCGGCTGACCGATCCCGCCAACGGGGAGCGGATCACGCTCGACGAGGCGATCGAGACGCTGGGCGACCGCGCCTACGGGCTCGCGATGCTGCTGCTGGCGCTGCCGATGGCGGTGCCGATCTCGGCGATCCCCGGCATCTCGACCGTGTTCGGCATCCCCCTGATCCTGATCGCCGTCCAACTGATGATGGGTTCGCCGACGCCATGGCTGCCGCGCTGGCTCGGATCCAAGTCCTTCGCCCGCGCCGATCTCGCACGCATCCTCGAGAAGGCGCTCCCCTGGCTCGAACGCGGCGAACGCCTGATCCACCCGCGCCTGACGCTCCTGGTGAGCGCCGCGGCCGAGCGCTGCATCGGGGCCGTCTGCGCTTTCATGGCGTTCCTGATGGCGCTGCCGATCGTGCTGGGCAATCAGCCGCCGGCGGTCGCGATCTCGCTGTTCTCCCTCGCCCTGATCGGCGGCGACGGGCTCTTCGTGATCCTCGGGTTCATCACTGCGGTCTTGTCGGTCGCGCTGGTCACGGCCGTGCTCGGCGCCTTCGTCGCGGGCGCCTGGCTCACGATCCACTCGCTGTTCGGCTGACGCGGGACGCAAACCCGACCGCGAGCGCTGCGACCGCCGAGCCTGCGGCGCACACCGCCAGCGCCATGGCCCAGCCAACGGGCGTCGCGTTGCCGCCGAGATCGAGCGCGAAGCCCGCCAGCGGCGGCCCGACGATGCCGCCGGCAAAGCCCACCATCGAATGGACCGCCAGTGTCGCGCCCTGCTCGTCCGGCCGTGCCTCGGCGACGGTACCGGTGGTGATCGTGCCGGAGTCGGCGGCGATCAGCGCGGAATAGAGGAAGATCAGAGCGGCGACGACCCAAAAGGGAAACGAAGTCGACAGGCCGGAAACGACGCCGACCGCGGCCGACGCGCCTGCGATCCAGCGGACGAGAGCGGTGCGCCCGACCCGGCGGGCAAGCTCGGCCCCGAGAATGCTGGTCGCGACGCCGGAGAGCATGCAGACCGTCACCCATTGCGAGACAACGAGGCCCGCATCCTCCGTCGAGCTCCGGCTCCACGCATAGAGCAGGAACGCCACCATCCATGCCCGGAGCGCGAATAGCTCGAACGAGTGTCCGCCGTAGGCGAGGATGTAGCCAAGCGCGGGCCGGTTGGTGAATACGGGGCGGAAGTCGAGCGGATGGCGGCCGGTCGGCGGCGTCCGCGACATGACGAGGGGCAGGCCTGCGACCGCGGCGATCATCAGCACGCCGGCGAGAGCGGATCCCATGCCGCCCCAGAGGAACATCGAGCGCCAGCCGAAGGCGGCGTCGAGCAGGCCCGCGGTCAGGAACGAGAGGCTCGTGCCGACGCCGAACATCGAGGTGTAGTAGGCGACCGAACGGAGACGCTTGTCTTCCGGCAGCCGCTCGCCGAGGACGCGAAGGCCCGGCATGTAGATGCCGGCAAGGCCGGCGCCGGCGAAGACCTGGAAGAAGACGGCAGACCAGAAACCGTCCGCCCACAGAGCGAAGCCGAGACCGCCGACCGTCCCGGCGGCGCAGCCGACGAGGTAGATCTTTCGGCTGTCGACATGGTCGGTGAGGCCCACCAGTACCGGCACGGCGGCGACATAGCCGATGAAATAGGCGCCGGAGATCCAGCCCGCCTCGGCATTGGCGAGGCGCCACTCGGCCATCAGCGTCGGCAGCGCGGTCGCGAAGGCGCCGAAGCCGCCGAGCCCGACGACGCAGGAAAGGACGAGAAGGGCGGTGAGGCGAAGCTGCGCCGGCACCGGACTAGATGTGGATTGCGCGACCGGCGACGCCCAGCGCCGCTTCCTTGACCGTCTCGTTGACCGTCGGATGGCCATGGCAGGTGCGCGCGATGTCCTCGGCCGAGCCGCCGAACTCCATCGCTACCGCGCATTCGTGGATCATGCCGCCAGCCTCGCCGCCGATGATGTGCACGCCCAGCACGCGGTCGGTCTTGGCATCGGCCAGGATCTTCACGAAGCCGTCGGTCATGCCGTTGGCGCGCGCGCGCGCATTGGCGGAGAACGGGAACTTGCCGGCCTTGTAGTCGACGCCGGCGGCCTTCAGCTCCTCCTCGGTCTTGCCCACCGAGGCCACTTCCGGCCACGTGTAGACGATGCCGGGAATCACGTCGTAGTTCACGTGGCCGGCCTGGCCGGCAAGAATCTCGGCGAGCGCAATCCCCTCGTCCTCCGCCTTGTGCGCGAGCATCGGGCCGGCGATCACGTCGCCGATCGCGTAAATGCCCTTCACGTTCGTGGCGAAGTGCTTGTCGGTCTTGACCCGGCCGCGCTCGTCGAGTGCCACGCCGACCGTCTCGAGGCCGAGGCCCTGCGTGTAGGGACGCCGGCCGACCGAGACAAGCACGACCTCGGCATCCATCTGCTCGGGCGTACCGCCGGCGGCCGGCTCCAGCGTCAGGCTGACGCCGTTCCTCCCGGCCTTCGCCGAGGTCACCTTGGTCGAGAGCTTGAAGGTGATCCCCTGCTTGCCGAGGATCCGCTGGAACTGCTTGGAGACCTCGCCGTCCATGCCGGGGGTGATGCGGTCGAGGAACTCGACCACCGTCACCTGGGCGCCGAGACGCTGCCAGACCGAGCCGAGCTCGAGCCCGATATAGCCGCCGCCGATGACCACCATGGTCTTCGGCACCTTGTTCAGCACCAGGCCGCCGGTGGACGAGATGATCTGCTTCTCGTCGATCTCGATGCCCTTGAGCGGCATCACCTCGGATCCGGTGGCGATGATGATGTGCTTGGCTTCCAGCGTGTCGGTGCCGCCGGCGTTCAGCGCGACCTCGACCTTGCCGGGCGCCGTGATCTTCCCGGTACCGGCGACATGCGTGATCTTGTTCTTCTTGAACAGGAAGGCGACGCCCTTGACCGTTGCGTCGACCACCTTGTCCTTGTGGCCGAGCATCTTCGCCAGGTCGAGCGAGACGCCCTTAACGTCGACGCCGAAGTCGCCGAGACCATGCTGGGCTTCATGGAACTTCTCGGAAGCGACCAGCAGCGCTTTGGACGGGATGCAGCCGACATTGAGGCAGGTTCCGCCCAGGGTCGCGCGCTTCTCGACGCAGGCGACCTTCATGCCGAGCTGGGCTGCGCGGATCGCGCAGACGTAGCCGCCCGGGCCCGAGCCGATGACGACGACGTCGAATGACTGGGCCATGGATCAGACCTCGAGGAGGAGACGCTGCGGGTCCTCGATGGCCTCCTTGACGCGGACCAGGAAGGTCACCGCCTCGCGGCCGTCGATGATCCGGTGATCGTAGGAGAGCGCCAGGTACATCATCGGCCGTATCTCGACCTTGCCGCCGATCGCCATCGGCCGCTGCTGGATCTTGTGCATGCCGAGGATGCCGGACTGTGGCGTGTTCAGGATCGGCGTCGACAGCAGCGAGCCGTAGACGCCGCCGTTCGAGATGGTGAAGGTGCCGCCGGTCAGGTCCTCGATCGTGAGCTTGCCGTCGCGGGCCTTCTTGCCGAGGCCGTTGATGGTCTTCTCGATCTCGGCGAAGCCCATGTGGTCGGCATCGCGGACCACCGGCACGACCAGGCCCTGCTCGGTGCCGACGGCGACGCCGATGTCGTAGTGGTTCTTGTAGATGAGGTCGTCGCCGTCGATCTCGGCGTTGACCGCCGGAAGCTCCTTCAAGGCCGCGAGGCTCGCCTTCACGAAGAAGCTCATGAAGCCCAGCTTCACGCCATGGCGCTTCTCGAACTGCTCCTTGTAGGACTCCCGGAGCGCCATCACGTGGGTCATGTCCACCTCGTTGAAGGTGGTCAGCATGGCCGCGGTGTTCTGCGCCTGCTTGAGACGCTCGGCGATGCGCTTGCGCAAGCGGGTCATCCTGACCCGCTCCTCGCGCGGTCCCAGGTCGCGCGGCTTGTTCGGCGCGGCCGGAGCTGCCGGCTTGGCCTCGGCCGCCTGGATCACGTCGCCCTTGGTGAGGCGGCCGTCCTTGCCGGTCCCGGCGATCTTGGACGGGTCGACCTTGGTCTCCTCGACCATCTTGCGAACCGCCGGCGACAGGGGCGCCGCCGCGGCTGCAGGCGCCGCAGGCTTTGCCGCCGTAGCGGGCGATGCTCCGGCCGGCTTGGCTGCCGGCTTCGCCGGAGCGGCGGCGCCGCCCGCACCTTCGCTGATCGTGCCGAGCAGGCCACCGACCTCGACCGTGGCGCCGGCCTCGGCCGCGATCGAGCCCAGCGTGCCGGAAGCAGTCGCATTGACCTCGAGCGTGACCTTATCGGTCTCGAGCTCGACCAGCGGCTCGTCGCGTGCGACCGCGTCGCCGACGTTCTTCAGCCACTTGGCGACGGTCGCCTCGGTGACGGACTCGCCCAGCGTGGGTACCTTGATCTCGGTCGCCATGATCGCCTCGTTGTTCTTCGTCTTAGGCCTTGAGAGTCAGCGCCTGGTTCAGGAGCTCGGCTTCCTCGCGGTTGTGCCGGCGGAGCAGGCCGGTGGCCGTCGCCGCCGCACCGGGCCGCCCGGCATAGGCCGGACGCGTCGCCTTCATGCCGGCATCGACCATGCACTGCTCGATCCGACGGTCGACGAAGGTCCAGGCGCCGGCATTCTCCGGCTCTTCCTGGCACCAGACCACTTCGGCCTTCGGGAAGCGCTTCAGTTCCTTGGTCAGCGCGTTCTTCGGGAACGGATAGAGCTGCTCCAGCCGCATCAGGTAGACGTCCTTGATGCCGCGCTTCTGCCGCTCCTCGTAGAGGTCGTAGTAGATCTTGCCCGAGCACAGCACGACCCGCTTGATCTTCTCGTCGGCGACCACCTCGCCGTCGTCCCAGAGCAGGCGATGGAAGGTCGATCCCGGGCCCATCTCGGACAGCTTCGAGATCACCATCTTGTGCCGGAGCAGCGACTTCGGCGACATGACGATCAGCGGCTTGCGATAGGGCCGGCGCAGCTGGCGCCGGAGCGCGTGGAAGTAGTTGGCGGGCGTCGTGCAGTTGACGACCTGGAGGTTGTCCTCGCCGCAGAGCTGGAGGAAACGCTCCAGGCGCGCCGAGGAGTGCTCCGGCCCCGCGCCCTCGTAGCCGTGCGGCAGCAGCATCACGAGGCCAGACATGCGCAGCCACTTGATCTCGCCGGCGGCGATGAACTGGTCGATGATGATCTGGGCGCCGTTGACGAAGTCGCCGAACTGCGCTTCCCACAGCACCAGCGAGTTGGGATCGGCGAGCGAGTAGCCGTACTCGAAGCCCAGCACCGCCTGCTCGGAGAGCGGGCTGTCATGGACCTCGAAGGTCGCCTGGCCGTCGCGGATGTTGTTGAGGGGCACGAAGCGCTGCTCGGTCTTCTGGTCGACCAGCACCGCATGGCGGTGGCTGAAGGTGCCGCGCCCGGAGTCCTGGCCGGAGAGCCGGACCGGGACGCCCTCGACCGCGAGCGTGCCGAAGGCGAGCGCCTCGCCGAGCGCCCAGTCGATGCCCTCGCCGCTCTCGATCATCTTCTTCTTGGCCTCGAGCTGGCGGACCAGCTTCGAGTTGACGGTGAAGCCTTCAGGGAAGCGCGAGAGCGCGGCGCCGACCTCTTTCAGCGTCTTCATCTCGACGGCGGTGTCGCCGCGGCGATCGTCGTCGGCAGCAAGGCCGAGGCCGATCCACTTGCCTTCGAGCCAGTCGGCCTTGTTCGGCTTGTAGGAGGTGGCGGCCTGGAATTCGACCTCCAGCATGTCCTTGAACTCGGCCACCATCGCCTCGGCTTCGTCCTTGGTGACGACGCCTTCCTCGACCAGGCGGCCGGCGTAGATCTCGCGCGTCGTCGGCTGCGTCGCGATCTTCTTGTACATCAGCGGCTGGGTGAACATCGGCTCGTCGGACTCGTTATGGCCGAAGCGCCGATAGCAGAACATGTCGATGACGACGTCGGAGCCGAACTGCTGGCGGTACTCGATCGCGATGCGCGAGACGTGCACCACCGCCTCCGGATCGTCGCCGTTCACATGGAAGATCGGCGCGTCGACCATCTTGGCCACGTCCGACGGATACGGGGACGAGCGCGAGTAGGACGGCGCCGTGGTGAAGCCGATCTGGTTGTTAACGATGAAATGGAGCGTGCCGCCGGTCTTGTAGCCCTTGAGCTCGGAGAGCATCAGCGTCTCCGGCACCAGGCCCTGGCCGGCGAAAGCCGCGTCGCCGTGCAGCAGCAGCGGCAGCACCAGCTTGCGGTCCTTGTCGCCGAGCTGCTGCTGCTTGGCGCGCGCCTTGCCCTCGACCACCGGGTTGACGGCTTCGAGGTGCGAGGGATTGGCCGTGAGCGACAGATGGACGACGTTGCCGTCGAATTCGCGGTCCGACGAGGTACCCATGTGGTACTTCACGTCGCCCGAGCCCTGGACCTCTTCCGGGTTCGCCGGATTACCCTGGAACTCCGAGAACAGCGCCTTGAACGGCTTGCTCATGAAGTTGGTGAGCACGTTGAGGCGGCCGCGATGCGGCATGCCGATCACGACTTCCTTCAGGCCCAGCTGGCCGCCGCGCTTGAGGATCTGCTCGAGGCCGGGGATCAGCGCCTCGCCGCCGTCGAGACCGAAACGCTTGGTGCCGACCCACTTCACGCCGCAGAAGCGCTCGAAGGTTTCGGATGCGATCAGGCGGCCGAGGATCGCCTTCTTGCCGCGGGGCGTGAAGTCGGTGTGGTTGCGCTCGCCCTCGATGCGCTCCTGGATCCAGGCGCGGCGGTCGGGGTCGGTGATGTGCATGTACTCGACGCCGACATTGCCGCAGTAGGTCGCCTGAGCGGCGGCGAGGATCTGGCGGAGCGGTGCCGCCTCGAAGCCGAGCTGGCCGGCGACGAAGATCGACCGATCGAGGTCGCTGTCGCCGAAGCCGTAGGTCGCGGGGTCGAGCTCGGGATGGTACTTCGGCTTCTCGAGGCCGAGCGGGTCGAGGTTGGCATTGAGGTGGCCGCGCTCGCGATAGGCGCGGATCAGCATCAGCGCACGGAATGAGTCGACCGCGGCGGCGCGGACCTCGGACTCGCTGGCGCCCTTGGCGACGACGCCGGCGGCGGCCATGTCGTGGCCGTTGCCGATGATGCGGTTCGACCTGGGCTTCCAGGACGCACCCTTGACCTCGGAGGCGACGGCCGCCGGCTCGTCGGTCAGCTCGCCGAAAAAGCTCTGCCAGCTCGCGTCGACCGACTTCGGGTCGACGACATAGCGCTCATACATCTCGGCGATGAACGGCGCGTTGGCGCCGCTAAGGAAGGTTGCTTCGGATGCGCGTGCCATTTCGTCCTCGACGCGAGCGGCCACCCGACCCTCGCGCTCCCTAAAGTGGGGCGGTCGTCAGGCCCCCTTCAAGACCTCGACCATGGTCGAGCCAAGCGCCGCCGGAGACTCCGTCACGCGGATTCCCGCCGAACGCATGGCTTCCATCTTGTCGCCAGCACCCCCCTTGCCGCCGGAGATGATCGCGCCCGCGTGCCCCATGCGGCGGCCCGGCGGTGCGGTCAAACCGGCGATGAAGCCCACCATCGGCTTCTTCTTCTTCGACTTCTTCAGGAAGTCTGCGGCATCTTCCTCGGCGGTACCGCCGATCTCGCCGATCATGATGATGCCCTGGGTCG
This sequence comes from Hyphomicrobiaceae bacterium, assembly GCA_016793635.1. Lineage (GTDB taxonomy): Bacteria > Pseudomonadota > Alphaproteobacteria > Rhizobiales > Hyphomicrobiaceae > JAEUMD01. Next base: position 31,903 of record JAEUMD010000025.1, on the reverse strand, counting down.
CGTCGTCGGCAAGGAACAGGTCCAGGCAATCGATGAAGTTGGTGCCGTTGACCGGGTCGCCGCCGATGCCGATGCAGGTGGTCTGGCCGAGGCCCGCGGCGGTGGTCTGGCCGACCGCCTCGTATGTGAGCGTGCCGGATCGGGAGACGATGCCGATCTTTCCGGGCTTGTGGATGTGCCCGGGCATGATGCCGATCTTGCACTCGCCCGGCGTGATCACGCCCGGGCAGTTCGGACCGACCAGCCGCGTCTTCGAGCCTGAGAGCGCGCGCTTGACCTTGACCATGTCGAGGACCGGGATGCCCTCGGTGATGCAGATCGCGAGCCGGATCTCGGCGTCGATCGCTTCCAGGATCGCGTCGGCGGCGAAGGGCGGCGGCACGTAGATCACCGAGGCGTCGGCGCCAGTCTTGGCCACCGCGTCGCCGACCGTGTCGAAGACCGGCAGGTTCAGGTGCTTGGTGCCGCCCTTGCCCGGCGTCACGCCGCCGACCATCTTGGTGCCGTAGGCGATCGCCTGCTCGGAATGGAAGGTCCCCTGCGAGCCGGTGAAGCCCTGGCAGATGACCTTGGTGTCGCGCCCGACGAGGACCGCCATCAGGCCGCCTCCTTCACCGCTTTGACGATCTTTTCGGCAGCGTCCGCCAGGTTGTCGCCGGTGATGATCGGCAGGCCCGACTGCGCCAGGATCTTCTTGCCGAGCTCGACGTTGGTGCCCTCGAGGCGGGCGACCAGCGGCACGTTGAGGCTGACCTCGCGGGCCGCGGCGACGATGCCCTCGGCGATCACATCGCAGCGCATGATGCCGCCGAAGATGTTGACCAGCACGCCTTCGACGTTGGCATCCGAGAGAATGATCTTGAACGCCTGGGTGACGCGCTCCTTGGTGGCGCCGCCGCCGACGTCGAGGAAGTTCGCCGGCTCGCCGCCATAGAGCTTGATGATGTCCATCGTCGCCATGGCGAGCCCGGCGCCGTTGACCATGCAGCCGATGTTGCCGTCGAGCTTGATGTAGTTGAGCTCGTGCTTGTGCGCCTCGAGCTCGAGCGGCTCTTCCTCGTCGAGGTCGCGCATCTCCTCCACGTCCTTGTGGCGGTAGAGCGCGTTGTCGTCGAAGTTCATCTTGGCGTCGAGCGCGATCACCTGGCCCTGGCCGGTGACGACCAGCGGGTTGATCTCGACCAGCGAGGCGTCGAGGTCGTTGTAGGCCTTGTAGAGCGCGGTCATGAATTTGACGGCCGATCCGACCTGGCTGCCCTCGAGGCCGAGGCCGTACGCCAGCTTCCGCGCATGGAACGACGAGAAGCCGGAGGCGGGATCGACCGAGACCTTGAGGATCTTCTCCGGCGTCTTCGCCGCGACTTCCTCGATGTTCATGCCGCCTTCGGTCGAGGCCATCATGATCAGTCGGCCGAGCTTCCGGTCGAGCAGCATGCCGAGGTAGAGCTCGCGCTTGATGTCGCAGCCTTCCTCGATATAGACGCGCTTGACCTCTTTGCCCTTGGGTCCCGTCTGGTGCGTGACCAGGTTCATGCCGAGCATCTTCTGCGCGGCCGCCTTCACGTCGGCGATCGACTTCACCACCTTGACGCCGCCGCCCTTGCCGCGGCCGCCGGCATGGATCTGCGCCTTTACGACGTAGACCGGCCCGGGAAGCGCTTCCGCCGCCTTCACCGCCTCGTCGGCGGTGTAGGCGACGCCGCCCTTGGGCACCGCGACGCCGTATTTGGCGAGCAGCTGCTTCGCCTGGTACTCGTGGATGTTCATGCGCGAGCGTCCACCTGAGTGAGGGTCGGCGACTGTATCACGGCGTCGATGTCAGGCTGCCGGCAGCTTCTTGACGACGTCGACCAGCGTCTTCACCGCGTTGACCGAGTGGTCGAACATCTTCTTCTCTTCGGCGTTGAGCGCGATCTCGACGATCTTCTCGACGCCCCTGGCGCCGATGACGCAGGGCACGCCGACATAGAGGTCGTTGAGGCCGTACTGGCCGGTCAGGTTCGCCGCGCAAGGAAGCACGCGCTTCTTGTCCTTGAGATAGGCCTCGGCCATCTGGATCGCCGACGCGGCGGGCGCGTAGAAGGCCGAGCCGGTCTTGAGCAATCCTACGATCTCGGCGCCGCCGTCGCGTGTGCGCTGGACGATCTTGTCGATCTTCTCCTGGGTCGACCATCCCATCTTGATCAGGTCGGGCACCGGGATGCCGGCGACGGTCGAGTAGCGGATCAGCGGCACCATGGTGTCGCCGTGACCGCCGAGCACGAAGGCGGTCACGTCCTCGACCGAGACCTTGAACTCTTCGGCGAGGAAGTAGCGGAAGCGCGCCGAGTCGAGCACGCCGGCCATGCCGACGACCTTGTTGTGCGGGAGTCCGCTCTTCTCGCGCATCACCCACACCATCACGTCGAGCGGGTTGGTGATGACGATGACGAAGGCGTTCGGGCAGTGCTGCTTCACGCCGGCGGCCACCTGGGTGATGACCTTGGTGTTGATGCCGATCAGGTCGTCGCGGCTCATGCCGGGCTTGCGGGCGACGCCGGCGGTCACGATCACGACGTCCGCGCCCGCGATCGCGGCGTAGTCGTTGGTGCCAGCGAGCTTGGAATCGAAGCCCTCGACCGGGGAGAGCTGGGCCAGGTCCAGCGCCTTGCCCTGGGGAACGCCTTCGACCACGTCGAAGAGCGTGATGTCGCCCAGATCCTTCATGCCGGCCAGGAGCGCCAGAGTGCCGCCGATGTTGCCGGCGCCGACGAGCGCGATCTTGTTGCGAGCCATGTTGAATCCCCCGAGGAGCTTAAGACGCAAGGAAGGCTAGATATTCAAAGGGGTAAGTACCCTCATTTGGACATTTGAGCAAGGCTCGCGGCGGGTTCGTCTCAACTTGCAGCTATCGCGTAATGTCTTGGCAATAAACGATGACTGGGATTTAGGCAGCCCGGTGCCGGAGCCGCCGTTAACGATCCATGAGCTTGGCCGGACAGGCCTCCTCGGGTCCTATTTCAGATGCGGCTGGGTCTGGTACTCGGCCGACTGCATCTCTTCCAGCCGGGACACCGTCCGCTGGAACTCGAAGGCGCCGTCGCCCTTCGGGTAGAGCAGCTCGGGAGGGTTCACGGCGGAACAGATCAGATTCACCTTCCGCTCGTAGAGCGCATCGATCAGGGTGACGAAGCGCTTCGCCTTGTCGCGGCTTTCGGGCCCCATCTCCGGAATGCCTTCCAGGATGACCGTGTGATAGCGGCGCGCGATGGCCAAATAGTCGCCGGCGCCGAGCGGTTGGTCGCAGAGATCGGCAAAGGTGAACCAGGCGACGCCCTCCGCGGCGCGGGGGACCTGGACGACGCGCCCCTTCACCGTGATCTGCTCGGTCTGCCCCGGGGCGCCCAGGGTCAGCGCATGGAAGGCCTCGGCCAGCGCCTGACGCGAGGCCGACCCGAGCGGCGTGTGATAGACCGCCATCCGCCCGAGCCTCGCCAGCCGGTAGTCGGTGGCGCCGTCTAAGGGCATCACGTCGAGCTTCTGCTTGATGAGGCCAATGAACGGCACGAACAGCTCGCGCTGCAGCCCGCCCTTGTAGAGGTCGTCGGGCGGACGGTTCGAGGTGGCGACGACGACGACGTCGAGCTCGAACAGCGCGTAGAAGAGCCGGCCCAGGATCATCGCATCGGCGATGTCGTGGACCTGGAACTCGTCGAAGCAGAGAAGCCGCGCCTCGTCGGCGATCTGGCGCGCGAGCGGGCGGATCGGCTCCGAGGTCTTGGAAACCTGGTTGGCCTGCCGCCAGCGGTGGATCCGCTCGTGGCATTCCTGCATGAACTCGTGGAAGTGGACCCGGCGCTTCCTCTCGATCTTCGCATGGGCGAAGAACAGGTCCATCAGCATCGACTTGCCGCGGCCGACCCCGCCCCAGAGATAGACGCCGCGCGGCGGCTCGGCCGGCTTCTTGCCGAAGAGGCGCGCGCCCCAGCCCGATCCCGAGCTCTCCTGGCGCACGAGTTCCTCCGCCAGCCGGTCGAGGCGGCGGGCGATCTCGATCTGATCGGGGTCTGGCTTGAGCTTGCCGGAGGCGACCTGGGCATCTAGCCCGGCCGATACTTCGGCATAGGAGGCCGCTGTCATATGCGCCTGATAGCGCGCCTCGCTCCCAGGCTCAACCCATCCACTCGGAAAGGGGGCTGGAATCGCTGCGCGCGCAACCCATCTCGAAGTCGGAGACAAAAGACATATGGCCGAGTCGAAGATCATTCCCTGCCCGAGCTGCGATACCTTGAACCGTGTGCCGGTGGAGCGGCTCGGGCAGGGCGGCAAATGCGGCCAGTGCGGCCAACCGCTATTCCAGGCAAAGCCCGTGGCACTGGATACCGCGCGCTTCGACAAGCACGCCGGCTCCGAGCTGCCGCTGGTGGTCGATTTCTGGGCGCCATGGTGCGGCCCGTGCCGGACCATGGCGCCGGTGTTCGAGGCGGCGGCCGCCGAGATCGAGCCGAAGGCGCGGCTCGCCAAGGTCGACACGGATGCGGAGCAAGGGCTGGCCGCCCGCTATCGCATCCAGGCGATCCCGACGCTCGTGATCTTCAAGGGCGGCAAGGAAATCGCCCGCCGCTCGGGCGCGCTTCCTCCCGGCGAGCTTCGCCGCTGGGTCAGCCAGCAGATAGAGGCCTGACCTTCGGCTCGTCGTCCCGCAGCCAAACGTAGATCGCCGGGATCACCAGCAGGGTCAGGACCGTCGAAGACGCCAGCCCGAAGACGAGCGACAGCGCCAGGCCCTGGAAGATCGGGTCGCCGATGATGAAGGCCGCCCCGATCATGGCCGCCGCGGCGGTCAGGACGATCGGCTTGATCCGGATGGCGCCGGCTTCGAGCAGCGCCGGCCTGAGGCGCTCGCCCGCCTCGCGCCGGTGCCGGATGAAGTCGACCAGCAGGATCGAGTTGCGGACGATGATCCCGGCCAGAGCGATGAAGCCGATCATCGAGGTCGCGGTGAACGGCGCGGAGAAGGCCCAGTGGCCGAGAACGATGCCGATCAGGGTCAGCGGTACCGGTACCAGGATGACCAGCGGCAGCCGGAACGATCCGAACTGCGCCACCACCAGCAGGTAGATGCCGAGGATGGCCACACCGAAGGCCGCACCCATGTCGCGGAAGGTGACGTAGGTGACTTCCCACTCGCCGTCCCACAGAAGCGAGGCCTTCGACTCGTCCTTCGGCTGTCCGTGATAGCCGACCACAGGAGGCCCGCCCGGACCCCAGTCCATCGCGGCGAGACGGTCCTCGACCGCGAGCATCCCGTAGATCGGCGCCTCGAAGGCCCCGGCAAGTTCGGCGGTCACCATCTCGGCGAACCGCCCGTTGCGCCGGAAGATCGTGTGCGAGGCCGGCTCGCGCACCAGCGTCACGACGTCGCCGAGCTCGACATTGGCGCCCTCCCGCCTCGTGCCGCCGGCCGGGACCGGGGTCGAGAGGATGCGCTCGCCCGGCGACAGCGCCGACTTCGGCAGGGCGATCGAGATGTCGACGGGCTTGGATCCGGCGCCGCGTTGCGAGTAGCCGATCTTCACGCCGCCGACGATGGCGGCGATCGTGTCGTAGACGGCCTGCTCCTCGACGCCGTGGAACTCGAGGCTCTCCTGATCGATGGCGAAGCGAAGCCGCTCCCCCGGCTTGCGCAGCGTATCGTCGATGTCGACGATGAAGTCGACGCCGGCGAAGGCCTCGCGGATTTTCAGCGCCGTCGTGGCCCGGGTCTCCTGGTCCGGCCCGTAGACCTCGATCAGCAGGGTCGCCAGCACCGGCGGGCCGGGCGGAACCTCGACCACCTTGATCACCGTGCCCTCGGGACGTGGCAGGTCGGCGAGGAGGCGGCGTCCTTCCAGCGCGATCGCATGGCTGCCGCGGTCGCGCTCGGACTTCGGCCGCAGGTTGACCTGCAGGTCGCCAAGCTCCGGGCTGCGGCGGAGATAGGAATGCCGGACGAGGCCGTTGAAGTTGAACGGCGCCGCGGTACCGGCATAGGCCTCGACCGAGGCGAGCTCGGGCAGGGCGCGCAGGCGTTCGGCCGCCGCAGCGAGCACGCGCTCGGTGTCCTCGAGGGTCGAGCCGGCCGGCAGGTCGACCACCACCTGAAACTCCGACTTGTCGTCAAATGGCAGCAGTTTGACGGTCACGTCGCGGGTCGCGAACAGGACGCAGACCGCGACCGTCGCGGCGCCGACCGTCAGCAGGAAGAGCTTGGAGCGAACCCGGCCGGCAAGCAGGGGCCTTGCGATCGCCAGGTAGAGGCGCCCGAGCGCGCCGCCCTGCTCCTCATGCGCCCCGTGTCCGCCGCCGTGCGGGCCGGCGAAGCGGCGCGCGGCGATGCGATAGAGAAGCCAGGGCGTGACCGTGACCGCGACGAAGAACGAGAACAGCATCGCCATCGAAGCGTTCGCGGGGATCGGGCTCATATAGGGGCCCATCAGCCCGCTGACGAACATCATCGGCAGCAGCGCCACGACGATCGTCAGCGTCGCGACGATGGTGGGGTTGCCGACCTCGGCGACCGCGTCCACCGCCTTCGCGACGAGATCCCCCTCGCCCCGCCGATGCCAGTGACGGACGATGTTCTCGACCACGACGATGGCGTCGTCGACCAGGATGCCGATCGAGAAGATCAGCGCGAAGAGACTGACCCGGTTGATCGTGTAGCCCATCAGCCAGGCGGCGAAGAGGGTCAGCAGGATCGTCGTCGGGATCACCACCATGACGACCACGCCTTCGCGCCAGCCGATCGCCAGCGTGATCAGGATGACGATCGAGACCGTCGCCAGCGCGAGGTGGAACAGCAGCTCGTCCGCCTTGTCGCTGGCGGTCTCGCCGTAGTTGCGGCTGACGCTGACGGCGAGGCCTTCGGGAACCACGCGGCCCTTCACGCTTTCGAGGCGGTCGATCAGATCGCCGGCGACGGTGACGGCGTTGGCGCCTTTGCGCTTGGCGAAGGCGATGCTGACGGCCGGCCTGCGGTCGAGCGCGCCCGAGGCGTCGGGCGTGAAGCGCCAGGCGCGGAAGTCCGGCTCGGAGCCGCCGACGACGACGTCCGCCACGTCCTTGACGTAGACCGGCCGGCCGTCACGCGACGTGAGCAGGAGGAGCCCGATATCGGGGACGCCCTGGAGCGTCTGGCCGGCCAGCACCGGCACATTGCGCCCCTGGTCGCGGTAGGCGCCGACCAGGAACGAGCGGTTCGCATTGGTCAGCTTGTCGACGAGCTGGTTGAGCGTGATGCCGTAGAGCGACAGGCGCTCCGGGTCAGGCTCGATCCGGATCTGGCTGGGGCTGCCGCCGACGATGTAGCTCAATCCCACGTCGTCGACCTTGACCAGCTCGTGCTGAAGCTCCTGGGCCACCTGGAACAGGCCGTTCGGGTCCCATCGGCCCGCCTGCTCGGCCTTCGGCTCGAGTGTGAGCACGACGATCGCGACGTCGTTGATGCCACGACCGACGATCGCCGGCTCGGGGATGCCCTTGGGCAGGTCGCGGATGTTCGCGCGGATCTTCTCATGCACGCGGAGCATCGCCGCGTCCTGGTCGGTGCCGACGAGGAACCGGGCCGTGGTGACGACGGAGTCGTCCTGGGTGCTCGAATAGACGTGCTCGACGCCGTCGATGCCCTTGACGATGTCTTCGAGCGGCCGCGTGATCAGCTCGATCGCGTCGCCGGCACGATAGCCGTTGGCGGCGACCAGGATGTCGACCATCGGCACGCTGATCTGGGGCTCCTCCTCGCGCGGGAGGGCCATCAGCGCCAGCATGCCCATCGCCAGCGCCGCCAGCAGCAGCAGCGGCGTAAGTGGCGAGACGATGAACGCCCGGGTGAGGACGCCCGAAAGTCCGAGCTTCATGGCTTGATCACCCGGTCGCCGTCGCGAAGCCCGGCAAGGATCTCGATGCCCTTGTCGGTGGCGGCGCCGACCTGAACCACGACGTCGGTGCCGTTGGCGAGCCGCACGTAGTCGACGCCATGACGCCTGGCCACGAGGTCCGGCGGGACGACGAAGGCGCTTCGTGTTCCGGTGGAGACATAGACGCGCGTCCTCTCCCCGACGAAGTAGTCGCCGAGCCCGTCGACCTCGACATCGGCGACGACGCGCCCCTGGTCGATCTGCGGATAGACCAGGACGACCCGCCCGGGGCGCAGGATCTCCGGCGCTCCGGACGCCTGCAGGCCGCGCGCGCCGACCAGGATCGTGTCTCCGGCCTTGAGGCTGAGGGCGTGCCGCTCGGGCAGCCGGAGCCGAAGCACATAGGCGTCGGTCGCGATCATTGCGATGGCGTCGCCGGCGAGCACGACGCTGCGCTCGTTCACCGGAACGCGGAGGACGCGGCCGGGCCCCGGCGAGAGAACCGCGCCTTCGGCCGACTGCTGGAGAAGCACGTCGCGTTCGGCGCGGACGGCGCGGAGGGTCCTCTCCGCCACGTCGAGACGGGTCCTGGCCTCGTCGACGCGGGCCTGGGCAACCGTGCCGGACCGGCGCAGGTCCTCGGCCCGGTCGAAGTCGATGCGCGCCTGGTCGCGTTGCGCCTGCTGCGCCTGGATCCGGGCGTCGACGGCCTGGACCTGTAGCGCGAGCTTCTCGTCGACGACCAGCGCGATGCGGCCGCCCGCCGCGATCCGATCGCCTTCGCGCACGAGAAGCTGTCCGACCGTGCCGCCGATCCGGGCCCGGGCCTGGACTTCGCGCAAGGTCTCCACGGTCGCGATCACCGCCTTGCGGTCGTCGACGTCGACGCGGGCCACCGGGTGGCCCGGCTCGGCGGCGAACGCCGCCGGCAACAGGGCGATCAACGCCGCCGCGAAGCTTGGAAGCCTGAAGATCATCACGTCACTCCGTCGAAGGACACTTGACATATATATTAGCTATATCTAATTTAGCAAATATGAATATACGGGCGATGAAGAAGCGGGCGGACGAGGCGACGGGCCTGATGCGCGCCCTGTCGAACCCCTACCGCCTGATGATCCTGTGCGAACTGCACGACGGGGAGCGTTCGGTCGGCGAGCTGGAGAAGCTCGTCGGGCTGAAGCAGTCGCCGCTGTCCCAGCACCTGGCGAAGCTGCGGCGCGACGGCCTGGTCGCGACCCGCCGCGAAGCCCAGACGATCTACTACTCGCTCGCCAGTCCGGAGGCCCGGAAGGTGATCGGCCTCCTCTACCGCCTCTACTGCAACTAGCGCTCTCGAAAGGAGACTCCGATGTCGATCGACAAAGCCGTCATGGCCTTCGCAGGCTTCATGGTCCTGGCCAGCCTCGCGCTCGGCTATTTCCACAGCCCCTACTGGTTCCTGCTCAACGCCTTCGTCGGGATCAACCTGATCCAGGCGTCGCTCACCGGCTTCTGCCCGGCGGCGATCGTCTTCAAGCGCCTCGGCGCGCGACCGGGCTGCGCGTTCAACTGAGTTCGGAACCCGCCTCGCTCCCATGAGGCCATGGTGACGGAAGCCGGCGCGCGCTCCTTGATCGAGATCAAGGCCCGCTCGCCGGACCGCGGCCTCGGTGGCAGCGCGCGCAGAAGGAGAGCGCCATGACGAAGATCATCGTGGTGGGTGCGGGCATCGGCGGCGTGCCGATGGCTTTCGAGCTTCGGGACCTCCTCGGCGGCGACGCGGAGATCATGGCGGTCTCCGATTCGGAGTGGTTCCAGTTCGTCCCATCGAATCCGTGGGTGACGCTCGGATGGCGAAAGCCCGAGCAGGTCAAGGTCCACCTCCCCGAAGTGTTCGCCCGCAAAGGCATCGGCTTCTCGGCAGCCGGCGTCCGGCTCGTCCATGCGAAGGAGAATGCCGTCGAGCTCCGCGACGGCAGCCGCCTTTCGTACGACTACCTCGTCATCGCGACAGGCCCCGCGCTCGCCTTCGACGAGATCGAGGGGCTTGGCCCCGAGCACAACTCGATCTCCGTCTGCCACGTCGACCACGCGGCCGCCGCCGCCGAGCGCTGGGAGCGCTTCTGCGCGGATCCCGGCCCCATGGTGATTGGCGCGGTGCAGGGTGCGTCGTGCTTCGGACCGGCCTACGAGTTCGCGATGATGGTGGTCACCGACCTCCGCAAGCGGAAGATCCGCGACCGCGTGCCGATCACCTTCGTCACTTCCGAACCCTATGTCGGCCATCTCGGCCTGGGCGGAGTCGGGGACACGAAAGGCATGCTCGAGTCCGCCTTCCGCGACCGCGACGTCAAATGGATCACCAGCGCAAAGGTCGACCGGGTCGCTCCCGACAGCGTCACGGTGACGGAAGTCGGCGAGGACGGCGGCGCCAAGCGCTCGCAGACCCTGCCCGCCAAGCTCTCCATGTTCATCCCAGCCTTCCGCGGAAGCCCTTGCCTCAAGCAGGATGACGGCACGTGGATCGCGAGCCTCACCAATCCGCGCGGCTTCGTGCTGGTCGACAGGTTCCAGCGCAATCCTACCTTCCCGAACGTCTTCGCGGTCGGCGTCTGCGTCGCGATCCCGCCGGTCGAGGCGACGCCGGTACCGGTCGGTGTGCCCAAGACGGGCTACATGATCGAGTCGATGGTGACGGCCGTCGCCCACAACATCCGCGACCTCCTCGCGGGCAGGGAGCCGACGCGCGAGCCAACCTGGAATGCCGTGTGCTTGGCCGACTTCGGCAATGACGGCATCGCTTTCGTCGCCCAGCCGCAGATCCCGCCGCGCAACGTCAACTGGTCGAGCCAGGGCTACTGGGTCCACGCGGCCAAGGTCGCCTTCGAGAAGTACTTCCTCCGCAAGGTGCGCAAGGGGACCAGCGAGCCCGGCTACGAGCACCTTGTCATGAAGCTGATGGGGATCGAGAAGCTGCGTCCGGAGGCGAAGCCTCGCGCCTGAGCGGCGCTACTGCGCCGCGCGGGCCACGCCGCGCGCCGTCTCTTCCATCTCGCGGCGGGCGCGGATCGCCTGATCCATCAAGGACGAGACGCCGTCGGTCGCGACATCGGCCCAGCCGACGACCGTTCCGGCCTTCACCGCGCGCTTGAGCTTGAGCCCATGCGCGAGCCCGATCGGCAGCGCACCGAGCGAAAGCGAACGTTCGGCCGGCAGGCATTTGCCCCAGACGGTGTAGCCGCCCTCGCCGTCCAACAGCTCGCCAGGCGCCAGGTCGCGCTTGGCGGTCGCGACCGCATCGGCACGGAAGCCGGTAGCGACGCCGGTCGCCTCGCGGCGCAGCGCCGCCGACAGGACCGAGATGCCGAGCTCGAGCCCGATCAGGTGATAGGGCTTGTACATCGCGGTGTAACGGCCGCTGGAGTCGGTCACCAGCCCGTACTGCTTGAAGCAGTCGCGCACGTACTGGGTCGCGCCCTCGAACACGACGTAGACGCCCCAGCGGAGGTCGCGGAACACCGGCCTCCCGTCGCGCTCGAGCGAGGAGATCACTTCGACCTTGCCGTTGCCGTCGAGCACGCCGCCTTCCGATTTCGGCCTGAGCGCATGCGCCAGATCGTCGACGCCGCAGGGCGGGAACAGCAGTCCGTCCGACGGCGCCGAAAGTCCGGTGGCGTTGGCGACCGCGGTCATTTCGATCGCCGACTTGGTGCCGTCGAGGAAGGAATTGAACATCTGCGCGTTGAAGTCGCCCGAGGCGACTTGGCTAGCCGAGAAGCCGTAATGGCCCCACACCGTCTCCGGCGTCGAGGCGTGGTAGACGGGCAGGTACTTGGTCCCCTTGCCGGCGGCGGTCACCTCGAATCCCGCGGCGCGCGCCCAATCGACCATCTCGGCGATCAGCGCCGGCTGGTCGCCGTAGGCGAGCGAATAGACGACGCCGGCCTTCTCCGCCTCGCGCGCCAGCATCGGGCCGACGAGCGCATCTGCCTCGACGTTCACCATGACCACGTGCTTGGCCGCGCGGAACGCGGCGCGTGCATGCGCGATGCCGGCCGGCGGCGAGCCGGTCGCGTCGATGATCACCTCGATGCCGTCGCCCGCGATCATCGCCATCGAGTCTTCGGTGAGCCAGGTCGTGCCCCTGGCGAGGGCGTCCGTCAACGACGACGCGGCGAATTGCTCGGGCTTCCAGCCGACGCGCGCGAGCGAGGCGGCGGCACGGTCGCGCTTGAGATCGGCGACGGCGGCGACATGCATGCCCGGCGTGGTCAGCGCCTGCGCCAGGAACATCGAGCCGAACTTGCCGGCGCCGATCAGCCCGACGCGCACCGGCTTGCCGGCGGCCGCGCGCTTGGCGAGGAGGGCGTGGAGGTTCATCCGATTACTCCGCGGCCTTCTTCCGGAACTGCAGAAGGCTGTCGTCGGACCCCATCTCGATCGGCGTGAAGTCGCGATGCGCGATGTATTCCGGGCGCTTGAAGCGGCGGATCGCGTTGTCTACGCGGTTGGCGCTGACATAGGCGATCAGGCGGTCCCATGGCGACATGTTCGAGGTCGAGCCGTGGACCAGGTTGCCGTGGAAGAACAGAGCCGTGCCCGGCCCGCCCTTCGGCGCCACGATGCCGCCGCGCTCGACCAGCTTCCGGATCGTCGCGTGGTCGATGGTCCAGAGCGGATAGCTCGTGGTGGTGAGATCGTGGCCGGCCTTGAGCACGCCCTCGCGATGGCTGCCCGGGATGAACATCAGGGGTCCGTTGAACTCGTTCACCTCGTCGAGGAAGATCGCGAGGTTCATCGCGTGGCAGTTCGGCATGTCGTCGTCGTTCTTCCAGGTGCCGTAGTCCTGGTGCCACTGCCAGACGTCGCCGTCGAAGGCGGCCTTGCCGTTGATCTTGTGCTGATGGATGTAGATCGGCCCGCCCAGGAGCTGCATCGCCGGCCCGATCATGCGCGGATGGCGCGACAGCGCCTTGTAGACCGGGTTGTATGTGTGCGCGGCGAAGTTGGTGCGGACCACGTCGCCGGTCTTCTCGCGCACGTTCTCCGGCCGCCGCTCGGCGTAGAGAGCGGGCACCTCGCCCTTCAGGATCGCGACCTCTTCCTTCGAGAACAGGTCCGGGATCGCGAGGAAGCCGTCCTTCTGGAACTGGGCGACCTGGGCGTCGGAGAGCTTCATGGCGTTTCCTTTTCTGACGTCACGCGGCCGCCCCCTTAGGCAGCCACGAGGGCGGCGGCTTGGATGCGGCGGGAAAGACGTTGGGCGGCGGCCTCGGCATGGGCGCGCGCCCGGACTTCGGCTTGCACCTCGTCGCCCTCGGCGATCGCGGCGAGGATCGCGGCGTGCTCGTCCCACACGGGGCGGTGCTCGTCCGGATCGTCGAGCACGGCACCCATCGCGCGGCGGATGTGGCGCCAATGCATGCCGGCGCTCTCGCCGATGAGCGGATTGCGCGAGAGGCCGTAGAGAAGCTGGTGGAAGTCCTGGTCGGCGGCGATCAGCCGGCCGCGGTCGCCCCCGGCGATCGCCTTGCGTCCGGCCTCGATCAGAGCGGGTCCGCGCGCTTTCGCCTCGGCAGCGCCGTCGCGGGCGGCAAGACGGGCGGCAAGCGCATCCAGCGCGCCGCGTACCTCGTAGAGCCGGACGATCTGCGGCGCCTCGACCGGCGCCACCCGGACTCCGCGCCGGCCGGCTTCCTCGACGAAGCCCTGGGCCTTGAGCAGCGCCATCGCCTGCAGCACCGGCTGGCGCGAGACCTGGAGCCGCTCCGCCAGATCCTCCTGGGTCAGCCGCTCGCCAGGGGCAAAGCGCCCCTCGCAGATCGCATCGACGATCGACTGGTACACGCGATCGGCCAGCGGCGAGGCGGTAGCGAGCGGCTGCAGAAGGCTCTCCAGCAGTTTTGTATACAGTATGCGATAGCTCAACCCGCCTGCAAGCAAGATCGAGCTTTTGTCAGGGCGCCGTCAGGAACCGGGCCGCGATATAGCCGCGGCGACCGTCGCCGAGGCGGACATGGGCCCAGCCGTCCGTCTCCGCCTGCAGCAGGTCGACCGTCTCGCCACGGGCGACGCGGCCGGCAAGCGCGTGCTCGGTGCCGGGGCCCAGCCGCAAGTTGACGCCGGAGCCGGTGACGACGCGGCGCTCGTAGCGCGGCACGACGGCCATCGGCGGCGGCGTCAGCGCCCGGGCCGGCGCCGGCACCATGGGTCCCGGCGTGCGGACGATCGCCGCTGCGATCAGCGCCATCGTCGCCGAGGCGACGACGCCGAACAGCAGCGGCCGCTGGCGATACCACGGCGATGCCGGCGCCGCGGTCGCCGGATCGGCATCGGCCTCGTCGTCGTCGGGGACGGCGCTTTCGGCGTCATAGGCGCGGCGAAGCACCGGGTCCGAGAGCGTCCGATGCGCCTCGAGGATCGCCTCGCGTCGCCCGGCCGCATCGGATGGCGGATTGCGATCGGGCTCGAGCTCGCGCATGCGCGCCTGGAAGGCGATATCGATCGCCTGCTGGGTCGCCCAGACGGCGATGCCCAGCCTCGAATAGTGTCCTTTCGGGTCGCCCGGACGCGCCATGACCTCGTCCTTCGCTGCTCCGAAGGTAACGCCGCGCGCGACCGCGCGAAAGCGTCTCAGCCGACCTTTATCGACTGTTTGGCGCGATAAACGGTGCCGTCGTCGTCGGTCCAGGCGAAGTCGAGCGTGCCGCTCTCGGTCGCCCTCAGGAAGAAGGCGATGTAGGGATTGGCCGAAACCGCCGGCTCGAGCGCCGCCTCGAACACCGGCCGTCCGTTGTAGGAGCAGGTCAGCCTGTTGATGATCCGGCGCGGCACCAGCGCGCCGTTCGAGTCGCGACGCTGGCCCGACTCCATCTCGTGGGTGACCAGGGTCTTCACCTCGATCACCTCGCCCATCCTGATCTGCGAGGGGATGCGGATGCGGGGCTGGATGTCCTGGGCCATCAGTTCGCTCCGCAGCCGCCGACGGTCACTGCGACATCGCGGCTCGCGATCCACAAGCTCCCGTCCTTCATCTCGGCGACCGCGATCACCTTCTCGCTTGCCGCAAGCCGGATTCGAAGCGAGACCTCGGCCTTGCCGTTGTGCGGGCCGAGCCTGACGCTGATGACGCCCGGGCTGGGGTTGCCGTCGGCGACGACGTGGATAGCGGTCACGTGATCGGCATCGGTCATCGGGCTTTCGACCGCGACCGTCAGCGGCACCGCGGCGCCGTTGTCGGCGATGTCGGGCGCCAGCAGGCGGATGCGGCCCGGTTGCGGCGTGCCCTTCACCAGCTTTCCCAGGAGATCGGCCGCAGCCTGCGGCGTCGCCCGGGCCGCCTTCGGCAGCAACGCCAGCAGCGATGCCGCAACGCCCGCGCCGAGGATGATGCTGCGTCGGTCCATGCCTACTTCGTCGCCTGCCTGAGGTAGGCGATGATGTCCCTGATCTGCGCTTCCTGCTTGACGCCGGGGAAGGCCATCTTGTTGCCGGGGATGAAGGTGCGCGGGTTCTCGATGTACTTCGCCATGTTGGCGTCGTCCCAGACGATGTTCGAGTCCTTGAGCGGCGGCGAGAAGGCGAAGCCTCCCTTGGTGCCGGCCTTCGCCCCGAAGACGCCGTGGAGGTTCGGGCCGACGCCGTGGCGGCCGCCGGATTCGACCGTATGGCAGGCTTTGCACACGACGAAACGCTTCTCGCCCTCGGCGGCGTTCTGCGCCCATGCCGAGGACGACGCCAGCGCCGCGACGAAGGCTCCGACGACGATCCTGGTGCCCGTGCCCGCCATCATCCGCTCCTCGACATCGCGCTCATCGGTCGGCGTGGGGTATCACCGATCATGACGATCCCCGTCAAGCGCCGGCCCATGGTAGCCTGAACCGAAACCTCCTCTCCGCATTTCCTTCATGATTGCCTCCGGCGGGCGGCCGCCTCTCCTCATCCTGGTTCTGGCGACCGCCATCGGCGGCATCTCCATGAACATCTTCATTCCGTCGATGCCGGGCCTGGTTCGGTACTTCGCGACCGATATCGCCACCGTGCAGCTGACGCTGACGCTCTATCTCGCCGGGATCGCCGCCGGGCAGCTCGTCTACGGGCCGCTTTCGGACCACTATGGCCGCCGGCGGCTGATGCTGGCCGGGCTCGGCCTCTATGCCGCCTCGGCGCTGGTCGCGAGCCTGGCGCAGTCGATCGACATCCTGATCCTCGGCCGCATCGCCCAGGCTCTCGGCGGCTGCGCCGGCATCGTGATCACGCGGGCGATCATCCGCGACGTCTACGACCGCGACCGGGGTGCCTCGGTCCTGGGCTACGTCACGATGGCGATGACGATCGCGCCGGCGATGGCGCCGGTGATCGGCGGATACCTCGACCACTGGGTCGGCTGGCGGGCGGGCCTCTGGGTGCTGACCGCCTATGGCGCCCTGCTGTTCGTCGGCTGCATCTTCTACCTGCCCGAGACGCTGAAGGAACCGCAGCCGACGATCGGATTCGGCGCCGTGCTTCGCAGCTACCGCGTGCTGCTGAAACGGTCCGCCTTCGTGGGCTACGCCGTCGGCACCGGCTTCTCGACCTCGTGCTTCTTTTCCTTCCTCGCCGGCGCGCCCTACCTGATGATCGAGGTGCTGGATCGGCCGCCCAGCGACTACGGCATCTGGTTCGTGATCGTCTCCTTCGGCTACTTCATCGGCAACTTCCTCTCGGGCAAGCTCTCCCGCCGCTTCGGCGTCGAGCGGATGGTGGCGGTCGGCACGGCAATGGTGCTGTTCGGCGCCCTTGCCATGCTGACGCACGCGCTGACCCAGCCGCTGGCGCCCGTCGGCATCTTCGCGCCCGCGATGTTCGTGGCGATGGGCAACGGCGTCGGCCAGCCGAACGGCATCGCCGGCGCCATCAGCATCGACCCGACGCGCGCCGGTGCCGCCTCGGGCGTGGTCGGATTCCTGCAGATGGCGCTGGGCGCCCTCGGCACCGTGGCCGTCGGTCACACGCTGGGCACCGCGCTCTTGCCGATGGCGCTGATCATTACCGGCTTCTCTGTCGCGTCGGCCTCGTTCTTCGTGCTCGGGACGACCCGTCCGCGAGGCTTGCAAGGGCCGGCCGACCGATAGAGATTACGCGGCGATGGCGACCCAGACGACACATCGGCGGCCGAAGATCGGACTGGCTCTTGGATCCGGCGTCGCCCGCGGCTGGGCCCATCTCGGCGTCCTGCGCGCTCTCGCCCGCCACGGCATCCAGCCAGACCTGATCGCCGGCACCTCGATCGGCGCCCTGGTCGGCGGCGCGCATCTCTGCAACCGCGCGCCGACGCTCGAAGCCTGGGCGCGCGCGCTCACCAAGCTCAAGGTGATCTCCTTCCTCGACGTCAAGCTCGGCGGCGGCGGCATGTTCGGCGGCAACCGGCTGGTCCAGGAGATGGAGCGCAACTTCGGCGACCTCTCGATCGAGCACCTCTCGGCGCCGTTCACCGCGGTCGCCGCCGACCTCGCGACCGGCCACGAGGTCTGGCTCAACTCAGGCAAGATGATCGACGCGCTCCGCGCATCCTTTTCGCTTCCGGGCGTGTTCCCGCCGGTGAGGATCGACGACCGCTGGCTGGTCGACGGCGCGCTGGTGAACCCGGTTCCGGTCTCTGTCTGCCGCGCGATGGGGGCGGAGATCATCATCGCGGTCAACCTGCACGCCGACATCATCGGCAAGGCGCGGGTTCCGGGCAAGAACTACCAGGCCGTCGCCGGCTTCGATCTGCTGGCGGAACTCGAGTCGTCCGAGTCCGATGACAAGAGCTGGCGCCTCGATTCCTTCCTCAACAAGATGTTCGGCCGCCAGCCCGACGCGCCGTCCATGTTCGGCGTCATGGTCTCGGCGCTCAACATCGTCCAGGATCGCCTGTCGCGCTCCAGGCTCGCCGGCGAGCCGCCGGATGTCGCGATCAACCCGCGCGTGGGTCATATCGGCCTGCTCGAATTCCACCGGGCGGCCGAGGTGATCGATGAGGGCGAGGCCGCGGTCGAACGCTCGATGCCCGATATCAAGGCGGCTCTCGCGGTCCTCGGCTACGCCCGTCAGCACTAGACTCAAGGAGCCATTCGCCATGCAGTCGATGACGGCGGAAACCGTCCGCCTCTACTACGACCGCTTCAACGCCGGCGACTGGGAGGGCATGGTCTCGCTTCTCTCCGAGGACGTGGCCCACGACCTGAACCAGGGCGGCCGAGAGATCGGCCGGAAGGCCTTCCTCGCCTTCATGAAGCGCATGGAGCGCTCCTACAAGGAGAAGCTCGAGGATATCGTGATCCTCGGCTACGGCAGCCGCATCGCCGCCGAGTACCTGGTGGTCGGCACCTACCTCAAGACCGACGAGGGCCTGCCGCCGGCAACCGGACAGACCTATCGGCTTCCCGGCGGCGCCTTCTTCGAGCTCGCCGACGGTCGCATCACGCGGGTCACCAACTACTACAATCTGCCGCTATGGCTCCGGCTGATCGGCGCCAAGTAGGCACGGTCGCGATCCGGCCGGTCACCGGCGAAGCGCTGCGCCGCTACATCCCCGATCTCGCGCGGCTGCGCATCCAGGTGTTCCGCGACTGGCCCTCTCTCTACGAGGGCGACGAGGCCTACGAGCGCAGGTATCTCGAGACCTACATCCGCTCCGAGCGCGCGACGGTGATCCTGGCGCTCGACGGCGACCGTGCGGTCGGCGCCTCGACCGCACTGCCGCTCGCCGACGAGGCCGAGTACGTGACCGGGCCATTCACCGGGCGCGGCCTCGATCTCGGCCGTTTCTTCTATTTTGGCGAAAGCGTGCTCGACCGCCGCTATCGTGGCCAGGGCGTCGGCGTGCGCTTCTTCGAAGAGCGCGAGGCGCATGCGCGCTCGTTCGGCGCCTACGAGACCGCCTGCTTCTGCGCGGTGCAGCGCACCGACGATCATCCGATGAAGCCGGCCGGCTACGAGCCGCTCGACGATTTCTGGAAGAAGCGCGGCTATGCGAAGGACCCGACCTTCGTCACGCACTTCCCCTGGCGCGACATCGGCGAAACGGAAGAGACCGAGAAGCCGATGGCGTTCTGGCTCAAGCGGCTCTAGCGCCGATGGATCTCTGGACCTTAAGCGGGCTCTTCGTCACCTCGTTCCTGGCGGCGACCGTGCTGCCGATGTCGTCGGAGGCGGTGCTGGCCGGCGTCGCCCTTTCGACGACGACGGACAAGCTGCTGCTGCTGACGGTCGCCACATTCGCCAATACGCTTGGCTCGGTCCTCAACTGGACCATCGGGCGCTGGGGCGCGCGTTTCCACGATCGTCTCTGGTTCCCGGTCAAGCCTCCGACCTACGAGAAGGCCGCCGACCGTTTCCGGCGCTGGGGCACCTGGTCGCTGCTGCTGTCGTGGGTCCCGATCGTCGGCGACCCGCTGACGCTGATCGCCGGCGCCGCCGGCGTGCGCTTCCTGCCCTTCGTCGCGCTGGTTGCCATCGGCAAGGCCGCGCGCTACGCCGTGGTGCTCGCCCTCTTCCAGTGACGACATGAACCGCGCCAATCTCCGTATCGATATCGGCCGCCTGATGAACCGGCTCGACCGACTGGCCCAGGTCGGCGCGATCGAGGGCGGCGGCAATGCGCGCCTCGCGCTGACCGACCAGGACAAGGACGGCCGCGACCTGGTGATCGGCTGGATGAAGGCGCTCGGCCTGACCGTCACCGTGGATGCGATCGGCAACGTCTTTGCCCGCCGCAAGGGGCGGAAGGATCTGCCGCCGCTGATGACCGGCTCGCATATCGACACGGTCCGAACCGGCGGGCGTTACGACGGCAACTACGGCGTGCTCGCCGGGCTCGAGGTGGTCGAGGTGCTGAACCAAGCCGGCATCGAGACCGAGCGGCCGATCACGGTCGCCTTCTTCACCAACGAGGAAGGGGCCCGCTTCCACCCGGACATGATGGGAAGCCTCGCCTATGTCGGCGGCATGCCTTTGGAGGAAGCGCTCGCCGCGACCGACCGCGACGGCAAGTCGGTCGGCGAGGAGCTGCACCGCATCGGCTATGCCGGGCCTGAGCCCGTGGCGAAGCCGAGCCTGCATCGCTTCGTCGAGCTGCATATCGAGCAGGGCCCGGTGCTCGACCGCGAGGGCGTCACCATCGGCGCGGTCGACACGCTACAGGGCATCTCCTGGACCGAGTTCACGATCAAAGGTACGTCCAACCACGCCGGCACGACGCCGATGCGACTCAGGCACGATGCCGGCTACGTCGCCGCAGAACTCACGACCTTCGTGCGCAGGCTCGCCAACGAGATCGGCGGCGACCAGGTCGGCACGGTCGGATCGGTCAAGCTGTTCCCCGACCTGATCAACGTGATCCCGAACAAGGCGGTCGTCACCGTCGACGTCCGCAACACCGACGAGGCCAGGCTCAAGGAGGCGGAGCGCCGCGTCGCCACCTTCGCCGAGGAGACCGCGAAGGCCGAGGGATGCACCGTCGAGGCGAAGCGGCTCGCGCGCTTCGAGCCGGTGATCTTCGATGCCCGCATGGCCGACCTGATCGAGCGCACCGCCAAGGGGCTGGGGTTCTCGGTCAGGCGCATGACCTCGGGCGCCGGCCACGATGCGCAGATGATGCAACGGGTGGCGCCCACCGCAATGATCTTCGTGCCCTCGGTCGACGGCATCAGCCACAACGTCCGCGAATTCACGAGCCCTAAGGACCTCGAAGCCGGCGCCAACGTGCTACTGCAGGTGATGCTGGATCTCGCCGGCTAGTCCAGCCGCGACAGGAACGCGGCGATGTGCTCGGTCAGCGCGAAGGCGTGCAGGTCGTTGTGGTCGGCGCCGCGGATGAAGACGCCTTGCTTCGGATCCTTCGCCGCCGCCAGCAGCCGCTTCCCATGCGCCGCCGGAACGACCGTGTCCTCCTCGCCATGAACGACCAGCAGCGGCGTGCCGATCGCAGCGATCCGGCTGTGGTTGTCGAAACGATCGAGCACCAGCCAGCGCGCCGGGACGAACGGATAGAGCTCCGCCGCCCGCTCATGCACCGACGTGAACGGCGCCTGCAGCACCAGCGCCCGCACCGGTCGCCCCTCGGCCGCGGCATCGGCCGCGAGCCGGGTCGCAATCCCACCACCCAGGCTTTCGCCCCACAGCACGAGCCGCTCCCGCAGCCCCAACGCCGCAAGTGTCGCCTTGCCGTCGGCGACCAGCCCATCCTCGGTCGGCTTGCCGGAAGCGCCGCCATAGCCGCGATAGGGCGCCAGGACGACGCCGTAGCCGCGTGCGGCCATCGGTGCGACCAGAAACAGCCGATGGCCGTGGTGCCCGGCATTGCCATGGAACAGCACGAGGGTCGGCCGACCTTCCGCGGCGGGTCGATGCCAGGCGACGAGGTCATGGCCGTCGCCGGTCCGCACCGGCAGCGGCCGGAAGCCCGCCGCTCCCAGCTCCGCTGCATCCGGAAGCGACCGGTCGGGGTGGTAGAGCAATGATCGCTGGCCGACGAACATCAGGCCCACGAGCAGGACCCAGCCCGCGACGATCCAGCCGAGAAGGGTGAGGAAAGTCATCTCAAGCGAGCCTACCGGCCGCCGCCGGATTCGCCTATATAAGCCCCATGCCGACGCCCTCCTCCCGACGGCCGAAGCCGGTCGTGCTCTGCATCCTCGACGGCTGGGGCCATCGCGCCGAACCGGCCGACGACAACGCGATCCTGAAGGCCCGGACCCCGAACCTCGACCGGCTGTCGAAGCAGGCGCCGATCTCCTTCCTCGACGCCTCCGAGCTCCATGTCGGCCTGCCCAAGGGGCAGATGGGCAATTCCGAGGTCGGCCACATGAATCTCGGCGCCGGCCGCGTCGTCATGCAGGACCTGCCGCGTATCGACCAGGCGGTCGAGGACGGCAGCCTCGCGCACATGGCGCCATTGACCGCCTTCATCGCCAAGCTCAGGGCCTCGGGCGGCACCTGCCACCTGATGGGCCTGCTCTCCCCGGGCGGCGTGCACTCGCACCAGGACCACATGGCCGCGCTGGCGAAGGCGGTCGCGGCAGCCGGCGTGCCGGTCGCGGTGCATGCCTTCCTCGACGGCCGCGACACGCCGCCGAAAAGCGCGCAGGGCTTTCTCGCCAAATTCCTCGCCGACTCGCAGGCCCGCATCGCCACCGTCATCGGCCGCTACTTCGCGATGGACCGCGACAAGCGCTGGGAGCGGGTCGAGACGGCGTGGAAGGCGATGGTTCTCGGCGACGGCGAGCACGCCTCCGACGCCAAGGCCGCCGTCGATGCCGCCTATGCCGCCGGCAAGAGCGACGAGTTCGTGCCGGCGACCGTCATCGCCGGCTACAAGGGCATGGCCGACGGCGACGGTATCCTGATGGCGAACTTCCGCGCCGACCGGGCGCGCGAGATCCTGTCGTCGCTTCTCGATCCGGCGTTCAAGGGCTTCGAGCGGCCGCGGCAGCCGAAGATCGCGGCATCCCTCGGCGTCGCCGAGTATTCGACCGACCTCAACCGCTTCCTCGACACGCTGTTCCCGCCGGCCTCGCTCGCGCACACGCTGGGCGAGATCGTCGCCGATGCGGGCCTGAAGCAGCTCCGTATCGCCGAGACGGAGAAGTACGCGCACGTCACCTTCTTCTTCAACGGCGGCGAGGAACGCGAGTTCAAGGGCGAGAGCCGCATCCTGGTGCCGTCGCCGAAAGTCGCGACATACGATCTCAAGCCGGAGATGTCCGCGCCCGAAGTGACCGACAGGCTGGTCGAGGCGATCGACGCCGGCAGCTTCGACCTGATCGTCGTCAACTACGCCAACACCGACATGGTCGGCCACACCGGCATCGTCGAGGCCGCGGTAAAGGCGGTGGAGGCGGTGGATGCCTGCGTCGGCCGCGTCGCGGCTGCGGTGGCGAAGGCCGGCGGCGTGATGTTCGTGACCGCCGATCACGGCAACGCCGAGCAGATGCTCGACCACGAGACCGGCCAGGCACACACCGCGCACACGCTGAACCTGGTGCCGGCGATGCTGGTCGGCGCCGGCGGCGGCATCACGCTCGCCGACGGCAAGCTCGCCGACGTGGCGCCGACGCTGCTGGACGTGATGGGCCTGCCCAAGCCGGCGGAGATGACCGGACGCTCGCTGCTGCGCCGCCCGGCCGAGCACCGTGCGGCGGACTGACCTCCCGCTCCTTCTTCTTCTGGCGGCGACGCCCGCCGTCGATCTGCGCGCCGAGGACACGACGCCCCGGAAGCTCGATGAGGTCGAACGCGCCATCGCCGCCGAGCGCGAGCGGCTGGTCGAGGCGACGCGCCGTGCCGACGGTCTCGCCCGCGAGGTGACCGAAGTCCGGGCCGAGCAGATCCAGGCTGCCCGCGCAGCACAGGCACACGGTATCGAGGTGCAACGGCTCGACGACCGGCTGGTCGAGCTGGCCGAGGAAGAAAAGACGATGTCTTCGGCGCTCGATCGTCGCCGCCAGGAGCTCGCCGACGTCGCCGCGGCGCTGCTGCGCCGGGCGCGGGTGCCCCCCGAGGCGCTGCTGGCTCTTCCCTTAAGCCCGCGCGAGACCGTCCAGGGCGCGATCCTGCTGAACGCGGCCAGGCCCGAGATCGAGCGCCAGACCGAATCCCTCGCCGGAGACCTCGCGCGTCTCGCCGACACGCGCGCGCGCATCCACGACGAGCGCAAGCATCGCGAATCGGCGGTGGCGGCGCTCGCTGTCGAGGAGAATCGGCTCGATCGTCTGCTCAAAAGAAAGGCAGCCCTCCAGCAGAGGGCCGAGGGCGAGGCCGAGCGAGTCGCGCGCCGGATGCAGGAACTCACCGCCTCGGCCCGTGATCTCAAGGATTTGATCGACCGCCTGGAGGCCGAACGGCGCGCCCGCGAAGAAGAGCAGGTGCGTGTCCTCTCGGCGCTCCGGCCGTTGCCGAAGCCGACGGCGCCTGCGATGGAGCTGGCGCAGCCGGCCCCGTCGGTGGCGACGCCTCCCTTCGCCATGACGCTGCCGCCGCCGGCCGAGCTTGCACGGCCTTTCGCCGAGGCGCGCGGGCTGATGGCCTTGCCGGTCGCCGGCCGTCTGGTCCAGCGTTTCGGCGAGCCGGACGACCAGGCGCAGCCGGCCAAGGGCATGATCTACGAATCGCGTACCGGAGCCGCGGTGGTGGCGCCCTATGACGGGCGAATCCTCTTCGCCGGGCCCTTCCGCGGCTATGGGCTCATATTGATCATCGAACACGGCGAGGGATATCATTCCCTCTTGTCCGGTCTGGGGCGAATTGACGGCGGCGTCGGGCAATGGGTGCTGGCTGGGGAACCGGTCGGCGCCATGGTCCAGGCGACGGAGGGCAATCCCCGGCTGTACCTGGAACTGCGCCGACAGGGTCACCCGATCAACCCTCAACCCTGGTTGGCTGCCGGCACTGGCAAGGTGAACGGATGAAGCGTTATCTCGGCGTCGCGGCGATCGCCTTCGGCGCGACCGCGTTTGCATTCATGTCGTCCCCGATCGTCGCCCAGCAGACGGGCGGCGCCAACACGAGCGAGACCTACCGTCAGCTCAACCTCTTCGGCGAGATCTTCGAGCGCGTGCGCGCCGACTTCGTCGAGAAGCAGACCGACGAGGAGCTGATCGAGGCGGCGATCAACGGCATGCTGACCTCGCTCGATCCGCATTCGGGCTACATGAACTCCAAGACCTTCCGCGACATGCAGGTGCAGACCCGCGGCGAGTTCGGCGGCCTCGGCATCGAGGTCACGATGGAGCAGGGCTTCGTCAAGGTGGTGTCGCCGATCGACGACACCCCGGCAGCCCGCGCCGGCCTCAAGCCCGGTGACTTCATCACCCACCTCAACGACGAGCAGATCCAGGGCCTCACCCTCAACGAGGCGGTCGAGAAGATGCGCGGCCCGGTCGGCTCGGCGATCAAGCTGACGATCCGCCGCGAGGGCCGAGAGGCCTTCGACGTCTCGATCAAGCGCGACGTCGTCCGCATCCAGTCGGTGCGCTCGCGGGTCGAAGCCAGCAATTTCGGCTACATCCGCATCACCACCTTCAACGAGCAGACCGACGCGGGCCTGAAGCGCGCGATCGAGACGATCAAGAAGGACGTCGGCGCGAACCTCAAGGGCTACATCATCGATCTCCGCAACAACCCGGGCGGCCTGCTCGACCAGGCGGTCGCGGTCTCCGACGCCTTCCTCGAGAAGGGCGAGATCGTCTCGACCCGCGGCCGGCGCACCGACGACGCGACCCGCTACAACGCCAAGGCAGGCGACCTGACCGACGGCCTGCCGCTGGTCGTCCTGATCAACGCCGGTTCGGCCTCGGCTTCCGAGATCGTCGCCGGCGCGCTGCAGGACCATCGCCGCGCGGTCGTGCTCGGCACCAAGTCCTTCGGCAAGGGCTCGGTGCAGACGATCATCCCGCTCCCCGGCAACGGCGCGATCCGGCTGACCACGGCCCGCTACTACACGCCGTCGGGCCGCTCGATCCAGGCCAAGGGCATCGAGCCCGACATCGAGGTGCCGGCCCAGCGCTTCGAGACGGTCGAGGAAGCCAAGAAGCGCCGCGAAGGCGACCTGCGCGGCGCCTTCGCCAATTCCGGGCAGGGCCGCGTCGAGACGGCACCGCAGAGCACGACGCCTCCCGCCACGCCCGCCGCTCCGGCGACGACGCCGGGGGCCACCGGCGCCGAGGTGCAGCCGCAGATCTCGAGCGAGGATTACCAGCTCGCCCGCGCCCTCGACCTGCTGCGCGGCATCGCCCTCTATCAGCAGCGCGTGGTGAATTGAAGAACCCCTTCTCCAAGCTCTTCAGCCGCAAGAAGGCTCCTCCGCCGGAACCGGCGGAGGAGGAAGAAGTCGCGGATGCGCCGGACGCTTCCGAGTCGAAGCGCCGGCGTTTCCGTTTGCCGCTGCCCGCGATCCCGCGCCCGAGCGGACCGGTCGCCGGCACGCTGGTGGTCGTCGCGGCGCTGACCGGGCTCGGCGCCTGGCTGGCGCTCCATGGCGACGAGACCGTCAGCAAGCGCGTCGTCCAGGTGCCGCGCGTGCTGGTCCCTCTCGACGGCCGTGCGGCGAACGAAGAACCTGCCGCCGAGACCAAGGAACCGGCGAAGGCTCCGGCGATGGCCGAGGCTCCCAAGGAGCCGCCGAAAGAGGCCGCCACCCCAGGCCCGGGTCCGCAGGTGAGCCTGCCCTCGATGGCCGCAGTTCCCCCGGCGGCGGCGCCGCCAGCCCAGCAGGCCACGGCAGCCGCTCCGGCACGCCCGTCCGGACGCTTCGGCCCGCCGCTCCAGCTCAAGAAGGCGCCGGAGCCGGGCATGATCGAGCAGGGGCCGAAAGGTCCGCTGCCGATCATCGCCGAGGACGGCCGCCAGGCCTGGCGGGTCTATGCCCGCCCCTTCGACGACAGCGACAAGCGGCCCCGGATCGCGATCATCATCACCGATCTCGGACCTTCGGCGGCCGCCACCACGGCCGCGATCCAGAATCTTCCGGGCGCGGTGACGCTGGCTTTCACGCCCTACGGCTCGCGCGTGTCGGAACTGGTCGAAGAGGCGCGTGCCGCCGGCCACGAGACGCTGATGGCCGCGCCGAGCGAGCCGCCGGAGTTCCCGCGGAACGATCCCGGCCCCTACACGCTGCTCGCGGCGCTGAGCCCGGCGGAGAACCTCGACCGTCTCGAATACGTGCTCAGCCGGGTTCCGGGTTATGTCGGCGTGGTCACGACGACCTCCGGACGTTTTTTCGCCAACGAGGAGGCACTGCAGCCGGTGCTGACCCTGCTCCGTCGCCGCGGGCTCCTCTATGTCGACGGACGCGGCACGCCCAAGTCCGTCGCGCAGCAGATGGCAGCCGCGGTCGGCCTTCCGCGCGCCTACGGCAACCGCTTCCTCGATGCCGAGGCCTCGCGCGGCGCGATCGACAACCGCCTTGCCGAGCTCGAGCGGATCGCGCGCGAAAGCGGTTCCGCGATCGGCATCGGCCAGCCCTATCCGGTCACCATCGAACGCATCGCCCAGTGGGTCGAGACTCTCGACGGAAAGGGCCTCGCGCTCGCACCGATCACCGCCGTGGTCGACCGCCAGCCGCAATGACCGGCCGTCCTTCGTCCAGACCCAGACCGGGCTATCGTCCCTGCGTCGGCGTGATGCTGCTCGACAGACAAGGCCGCGTCTTCGTCGGGGAGCGCATCGGCACGCCCGGCGCCTGGCAGATGCCGCAAGGCGGGATCGACAAGGGCGAGACCTCGCTTCAGGCGGCAAGGCGCGAGCTGATGGAGGAGGTCGGGACCGACAAGGCCGAGCTCCTGGCCGAGAGCGCCGGATGGTTCACCTACGACCTGCCGCAGGACCTCCGCGACAAGCTCTGGCGCGGCCGCTTTCGCGGCCAGACGCAGAAGTGGTTTGCCTTCCGGTTCTTAGGTTCGGACGACGACATCGACCTCGAGACCCATCATCCCGAATTCGCCCGCTGGCAATGGATGCCGATGAAGGACCTTCCGGAGCACATCGTCCCGTTCAAGCGGGATGTCTATGTGCAGGTGGTCGCCGAGTTCGGTCACCTCGACAAAACCGATGAGCGCGGGGACGACTGAGACGGCGCGACTTCGGCTGAGGCATTCGAGCCTCGCCGATGCGCCGGCGCTGATGGGCTTCTTCGGCGACCGGGACGCCCAGCGCTACACCCTCCACTTCGCCGACGAGCGCGCCTGCCGCCGCCATATCGCCGCGCACGAGCGTCATCGGCGCCGCGTCGGCTGCGGGCCCTGGACGGTCGAGGAGAAGGAGGGCGGCCGGATCATCGGCTGGGGCGGCCTCTACGAGGATCCGTTCGACCGCCGATGGGGAATCGAGGTCGCGTACAGCTTCGCGCGATCCGCCTGGGGCCGGGGCTACGCCAGCGAGCTGGTCGCGCACTCGCTCGCCGTCGCGCGCGACGAGCTCGGGCTTTCCGAGATCGTCGCTTTCTCGCATGAAGAAAACGCCGGCTCACGCCGCGTGCTGGAGCGCGCCGGCTTCGTCTTCGAGCGCTACCTCGCCGACATGGACCGGAACTTCTACCGGCTGAAGCTCTAGGACGCCTTCGACCAGCGGACGGTCGCGTCCTTCCGCTTGTGCAGGTCGGGCAGCAGCTCGGTGCCGAGGCCGGGACCCGTCATCGGGTAGGCGAAGCCGTCCTTGATGGTCGGCATCACGGTGACGATGTCCTTGTACCAGGTCGAGGTATAGGCCCGGACCGTCTCCTGGATCAGCGCGTTCGGTGCGTTCAGCGCCAGATGGATCGACGATGTCAGGACGATCGGGCCGACGCAGTCGTGCGGCGCCACCGGCAGGTGATGCGCCTCCGCCATCGTCGCGATCTTCTTCGCCTCGCCGATGCCGCCGACCCAGCCGAGGTCCGGCATGATGACGCCCGCGGCGTTCCGGGCCATCAGATCCTTGAAGACGATGCGGCCGGCGAGCGTCTCCGACGCGCAGATCGGCACGCGGGTGAAGCGCGCGAGCTGCTCGATCCCGTCCAGGTTGGTCATCTTGATCGGATCCTCGAACCAGAACGGTTCGAACTCCTCGAGCGCGGCGAAGATCTTCTTCGCGGTCGGAAGGTTCCAGAGCGAGTGCAGCTCGACCATGATGTCCATCTTCCGGCCGACCTGCTTCCTGATCTTGCGGAAGGGCTCGATCGCCTTGTCCATCTCGGCGGGCGAGATGTTGTTGCCGCCGCTCGCCTCCGCCGCCCAGTCGAAAGGCCAGATCTTCATCGCCGTGATGCCCTCTGAGAGCAGGCTCTCGGCAAGCTCGTCGGCGCGGTTCATGAAGGCGTTGAGGTCGTCGTAGGGGCCGGGCGGCTCCTTCGTCATGCCGAAGCGGTCCTCGATCTTGCTCGAGAACTTCCGCCCGTAGTGATAGCCGCCGCAGGTGTTGTAGATGCGGATACGGTCGCGCGAGAGGCCGCCGAGAATCTGGTGGATCGGCTGCCCGCTGAGCTTGCCGAGGATGTCCCAGAGCGCGATGTCGACGGCGGAGGCGGCGCGGATCTCGACGCCGGTCGAACCGGTCCCGATCAGGTAGTCGTGACCGATCTGCTTCGAGATCTTGTCGATGCGGAGCGCGTCGGCGCCGAGCAGCTTGTCCGCCAAGACCTCGTGGACGTAGGAGGCGACCGTGCTGGCCGCATAGAAGGTCTCGCCCAGGCCTACCAGGCCCTGGTCGGTGTGGATGCGCAGCCAGAGCAGGTTCGGAAACTCGCCGAGCTGGACGGATTCGAGGCCGGTGATCTTCATTAGGCTTCCTCCGGGAATGGCGTCAGGAAAGACGAGCGGAGGGCGGTGACGACAGCTAAACTCTGCCGCCATGAAATACGTCCCCTCCCGTTCCGACTGGGCCGCCGTCACGCCTGCAGATGCCGGCATCGATCCCGCCAAGCTCGACGAAGCCATCGCCTTCCACAAGGCGAACGAGACCGCCTGGCCGCGAGACGTCCTGAAGCATCTTGAGATCGGCCATTTCGAGCCGCCGCCCTGGAACGAGATCATCGGCCCGACCCGCGAGCGCACCGGCCCCAACGGCGTCGTGCTGCGCGGCGGCAGGATCGTCGCCGAATGGGGCGACACCGCGCGCGCCGACATGACCTTCAGCGTGACCAAGAGCTATCTGGCTCTGGTCTGCGGGCTCGCCGTCGACGACGGCGTGATCCCCGACATCGACCGGCCCGTGCGAGACCTGGTGAAGGATGGCGGCTTCGAGACCGACCAGAACAAGTCGATTACCTGGCGACACCTGCTGGAGCAGACCAGCGAGTGGGAGGGCGAGCTGTTCGGCAAGCCGGACATGGTCGACCGCAACCGCAACCTCGCGACCGAGGGAGCGGGCAAGGCCAAGGGCACTTTCCGCCAGTTGCAGCCGCCAGGCACCTACTGGGAATACAACGACGTCCGCGTGAACCGGCTGTCGCTGTCGCTGCTGCGGGTGCTGAAGCGCGCGGTGCCGGAAGTCGCGAAGCAGCGGATCATGGATCCTATCGGCGCCAGCGACACCTGGGAGTGGCACGGCTACCGCACCTCGGTCGTCGAGGAGTCGGGCAAGAAGGTCACCTCGGTCTCCGGCGGCGGACACTGGGGCGGCGGATTGTTCATCTCGACCCGCGACCATGCGCGCGTGGGCCTGCTCTGCGCCCGCAACGGCGCCTGGGGCGACAAGCGCATCCTGTCGGAGGATTGGATCAAGCGCTGCGAGACGCCGTCGAAGCAGCACAAGGGCTACGGCCTGCTGTTCTGGCTCAACGCCGACGGGTCCCAGGCGCCGAGCGCGCCCAGGTCCAACGTCTTCATGCTCGGCGCCGGATCGAACATCGTCTGGATCGACCGCGATCACGACCTCGTCGCGGTGGTCCGCTGGATCGGCAAGGACGCCTTCGGCGGCTTCGCCAAGCGCGTGCTGGCGGCGCTCCGCTGAGGGAGGGACCGTGACCGCCTGGGCCGCGATCGGCGCCGCCCATCTCGACCGGATCGCCCGGTCGGAAGGCCCGGTCGCGCTCGGAAGCTCCAATCCGGCGGAGGTCGCCACGTCGCCCGGAGGCGTCGCCCGCAACGTCGCCGAGAATCTTGTCCGTCTTGGGAACCAGGTCCGCCTGATCTCGCGCGTCGGCGCGGACGAAGCCGGTCGATCGGTGCTGGCCGCGACCCGAGCAGCCGGGGTCGACGTGTCGGAAATCGAGATCGTCGCCGGCGCCTCAACCGCCGGCTACACGGCGCTTCTCGATCCGGCCGGCGGCTTGGTCGTCGCCTTCGCCGACATGGCCATCTACGACGGATTCGACGGCGCATGGGCGGCCGAGGCAGCGGACGGCGTGCCGCACTGGTTCGTCGACGCCAACCTGCCGGCCCGGGCCCTTGTCGATCTGGCGGCCGGGAAGCCTCCCGGCACTTTCCTCGCTGCCGATGCCGTGTCAGTCGCGAAGTCCGAGCGACTTCGAGCGGTCTTTCCGGCGCTCGACCTGATCTTCGCCAACCGCGACGAGGCGCGCGCATTGGCAGCGACCGGCGACCTGACCGAGGCTGCAGGCCGACTTCGCTCGGCCGGCACCGGCGCCGTGATCATCACGCTCGGCGCCGACGGGGCACTGGTCGCCGATGCGTCGGGGTGCACCCGACTTCCGCCCGAGGCGGCGACGGTCCGCGACGTCACCGGCGCCGGCGATGCGCTGATTGGTGCCACCCTTGACGGCCTCGCGCGCGGCCGGCCGCTTCTGGATGCGACTCGTCTCGGAGTCGTTGCGGCGACATTGACGCTCGGCTACGAAGGGGCCGTCGGCGCGCCGCCGACTAAACGATAGATCCCCGGCCGATCTCATCGGAGGAATCTTGGCTCGCGACCAGCTGCTAGCGCTGATCGACCTCGCCGAAGGCCGCGGTCTCGAGATCGGGGCGCTGACGAAGCCGATCGTGACCCGATCTATGGGACGCATCGAGTACATCGATCGGGCCTCGACCGAGGACCTGCGGCGCTGGTACGCCAATCAGGGGCATGTCGACCCGGCCGAACTGGTCGAGGTCGACCATGTCTGGGGTACCCAGACGCTGCTCGACTGCGTCGGCGGCCAACGCGTCTTCAACTATCTCGTCGCCAGCCACGTTATCGAGCACGTTCCGGACCTTTTCGGATGGCTCGGAGAGATCGCCTCGGTCCTGTCCGACGGCGGCATCGCCTCCTTCGCCGTTCCCGACAAGCGCTTCACCTACGACGTCCGCCGACGCACGAGTTCGGGGAGCGAGCTCGTCGATGCCTATGTGCGCAAACTTCGCCGGCCCGACCCCAGGCAGATCTTCGACCATTTCACCGGCTTCACGAACCCGGACGGCACGCCCTCCCAGCACGACCCGCGCGCCCTCATGGAGGATTGCCGGCGCGTGCTCGCCGAGGGCACCTACATCGACAGCCATTGCTGGGTGTTCACGCCACGGACCTTCGTCGAGGCGCTCGACCTCGGAAGCCGCCTCGGCCTCCTGCCGTTCGACATCGGTGCGATCTTTCCGACCACGCCCCCGTCGAAC
>JAEUMD010000012.1 GCA_016793635.1 Hyphomicrobiaceae bacterium | reverse complement strand
GGCCAGCGCTTCTCGAAGGCCGCCTTTGGCCACATCTCGGAAACCAGACACCAATTCATCTTGTCGCGCGCCGGCTCAAGATCGGACGGGTCAGGGAACACGCTCAGCGGATTGAAGATGCGCTTGATCATGATTTCCTGATCGAAGCTGTCATCGTCGGTGTAGTCGGACAGGATGCGGAACCAGCCGATACCGCAGGCCACCATATGCTCGACAGCATTGGCGTAGACGTGCGAGGCGGACGAGTTGTATTGAATGCGCCGGAACAGACCATTAGCGATTTCCGCCATGTCAGAGTCTTCATTGCCGTCAGGCTCGACCTTCAAGGTAGGCATGTTCTGCCGGATCGGGTTCGATACCTGACGCAAAAACTGGCTTGACCTGTTGATGGTGATCATAGGCCGGTCCTTGCGCTCGGCGCGCGCCGCGTCCGACCACTGGAAGCCAGCCGTAAAGCGCAGATCCTCCATCGCCTCCTTCCGGTTGTCCCGGTCGAAGTCGGCTGAAATCTCTATGGCCTCGCGAGCTTCCTTGACGATGTCTTCCATCTAGTCCTTGTCGTCCTTTGGCGGCGGAGTCCAGCCCACAATGCGATAGAGATGGCCAAGCGGGCTTTCGCGCGCCTCACCTTCTGGGTTGAACTTCTCCCCCTTGCGCACATTGAGCACGGGCAGAGTACCCATCGGCGTCTGATCGGGATCGGAAACGATGCGGCGCTCTTCGGTCCAAGCGCGATCCGTGGCGATGTCGTACATGGGAACGCGCACGATCCGGTTGCCGTCAATTTCCACTATTTCCGCGTTCGGATGCGCTGCCAGCAAATGCGTGAGAACGGTTTGCGTGATGTCCTTCATACACCCATCCAGTCGCCAACGCCGGGGCCTATGCTTGCAAAATCCCATGCTACGGGCTCCGTTGCCGCATAGCGCAGCATCATTACGGCGTACCTGACAGCGCTGATCAAGTCGTCACGCTCTTTCACAAGCTTGCCGTCCTTGCGGTGGTAAAGGCGCATTTCCTCAAAAAATTCCCCGACCGTCGAAAACACCTTGAAGCGGCCAGTCTGCATGCGCTCCAGCATGTCCATGATACCGGCCTCGACACCGTTCGAACCGTCCCTATGGGTCGCGCGCTCCGCGTGCATGTTGAGACCATGCTTGCGGTAGAGATCGGCAAGGCGTTCACCCGATTGCCGGTCCTGTGCCAGACCATCGTGCGGCCAGACAACAGGAACCCATTCACCCCAGCCCTTGATCTGCGCGGCATGATAGGCCGGATTGCCCGTCCATTCGCCGTTCTCATAACCGCCGCGCTGGCGATAGCCGTGAGTGACATACACGCAATCAGCGTCGCGATCCCAGGCAAGCCGCGCTGCGGCGAACGGGTGATCGATGCCGAAGTCAAGCCCGATGATCTGTGCCCAATGCTTTGGAATCGCGACCGGATCGCACTTGATGCGGTCTTCTTCAACAGGGAACACACGGCCAGAGCCCATCGTAGGGATACCCTTGGTTCTGGCTTCCCGTTCGTGCGGCGGATAGCTCGCAATGATGCGGGCCTTCTCTTCTGCCGTGTAGTGATGCACATCATCAATCGTCATCGAGACGACGTGACGGCTCAACGTCCTCTCCTGTAGATTTTTATTTTTCTGCCCCGCTGAGCGACTCTCATTTCGTAGAACCTCATTTCTGCTCAAGCAGAAAAAGCGAAACCACATCCGACATGCCAAGCAGCGGTGTAAACGTGATGTAGACGAACTGGCTGCGCTGACCCCGGTTGGTACGCGTCAGCCCTTCCGTGTAGATGTCGAGCGGCGGCTCTTCGTCAAACCAGACCGCATCAATCGTTGGCCCCTGCCACTTCTCGCGGCCCTTTTCGTAGGCCTTGAAGTACAACAGCGCTTCACCGGCCTGCACATCTCCGCCGCCGCCCCATCGGATGATGGCGTTATCGAGCAGGTTCGGAACACCCATCGCCCGCCCGTAATCCAGAAGACAGTCTTTCGGGATCGTACCCGTTCCCCAGCTTTCCTCTTTCGGCGGATCACCGATAAGAACACGCTGCGGATTATCGCGCGTGCTTTCACCCGTTACGCCTGATGCCCAGATGATCGGCGGCTTGTCGAACGTCTGCCCCTCCCACCAATCTGGATAGCGGCCCGTCAGGTGCATTGCCGTCTCATAGCCGCCTGCCCATGTCTTGCCGAGCTGGTTTCCGGCCATGAACAGGCGTTCGTGGTACGTGGCCCCTGCAGTATGAAACTCCCGCTGCTTATCGTAAGGCGCGTAGAATTTAAGCCGGTTAGTGTCGCGACGGCGCTTCGTCTCCGCTTCCAGCCTGCGTATAAACGCCTGCAAGGATTGCGGACTGAACTGCTCCAAGGATGGCTGCGAGATCCTCATCACTCATCTCGGTAAGGGCGTCGGTCCTGACGTTCAATTCCTTCGGCAAGATTGACGCGACGACTTTTAGGTACTCATGCGGGCGCTCTTCGCGCACCTGCTGAATGGTTTTCTCACCGTGCTCGGCAAAGTCTGCCTGAAGCTTTGTGAGGAAATCTTCGCCAAGCTTATTGCGCGATCCCTTTGGGCGTCCCGCACGGTTTCCACTCCACTCAGAGCCGGATTTGAACGGGCGTCCAACCTGGCGCACTTCATTTGCAGTTCCATCTGCATCTTTGGCCTTTGCTTCGGCCATCGCCGTATCCTCCATGGCTATGCTGTAATGACTGAGTAATTTGGCCGTGCTGACGTGATCTGATAGGGCGATGACCGAGACAGGGTTATATTGCTCACACGTGGTCTCAGGACCGTTACCAGAACATCGTCAAAACGAATGGTTGCGGTGAGCGTGTCATCCTCTTCCGTGCAGTCCAGGCTCGCCAGGATGGAAATGACAGCATCCGAACTTGCGGTATCGCTGTCTTCCACCAGATCGGCGCTGGCGGCGATGGGCAGCAGGCCCAAAACGTCAAGTGTGTCCTCGCCTTCCGTGACATCGAGCGTACCCAGGGACTGGGGATAGATCCCAAGCGCCGTGAGGGTGTCGGCATCCTCGGTAACGTCT
>JAEUMD010000003.1 GCA_016793635.1 Hyphomicrobiaceae bacterium | reverse complement strand
ATGCCGGGCGACAACGTGACGATGTCGGTTGAGCTGATCACGCCGATCGCGATGGAAGAGAAGCTGCGCTTCGCCATCCGTGAGGGCGGCCGCACCGTCGGCGCCGGCGTCGTCGCCAAAATCGTCGAGTAAGGCAGGCGGATGAGCGAGGGGCGCCCGCACGGCGGGCGCTTCTTCCTTTTCCTTGAGGGTGAGTTCGAGAGACATGAACGGCCAGAACATCCGCATCCGGCTCAAAGCCTTCGACCATCGAATACTCGATGCGTCGACGCGTGAGATCGTCAACACGGCGAAGCGTACCGGCGCCGAGGTCCGCGGACCCATTCCGCTGCCGACGCGCATCGAGAAGTTCACGGTGAACCGCTCGCCGCACGTCGACAAGAAGAGCCGCGAGCAGTTCGAGATGCGCACGCACAAGCGCCTTCTCGACATCGTCGATCCGACTCCGCAGACGGTCGATGCGCTTATGAAACTGGATCTCGCCGCCGGCGTCGACGTCGAGATCAAGCTCTGAGTTTTCTTCGGGTCCTCTGGCGCTCCGGCGACCACGACCCCCTGATAAAGGGAAGGAATGCACGAATGCGTTCCGGTGTCATCGCACAGAAGTTGGGCATGACGCGCATCTTCACGGACGCGGGTGAGCATATCCCCGTGACCGTGCTGAAGCTCGACAACCTGCAGGTGCTCGCCCACCGCACCGAGGAGAAGAACGGCTACGTGGCGCTGCAACTCGGCGCCGGTACCCGTAAGCCGTCCCGCCTGACGAAGTCGGAGCGCGGCAACTTCGCCAAGGCCGAGGTCGAGCCCAAGCGCAAGCTCGCGGAGTTCCGCGTGAGCGCCGACAACCTCATCGACGTCGGTGCCGAGATCACCGCGGACCATTTCGTCGCCGGCCAGTTCGTCGACGTCACCGGCGTCAACCAGGGCAAGGGTTTCCAGGGCGCCATGAAGCGCTGGAACTTCGGCGGTCTGCGCGCCACGCACGGCGTGTCGCTGTCGCACCGCTCGCACGGCTCGACCGGTCAGCGCCAGGACCCCGGTAAGGTGTTCAAGGGCAAGAAGATGGCCGGTCACATGGGCTCCGAGCGCGTGACCACGCAGAACCTCGAGGTGGTGCGCACCGATGTTGCGCGCGGTCTCGTGATGGTGCGCGGCGCGGTCCCGGGCTCGAAGGGCGGCTGGGTTGAGGTTCGTGACGCCGTGAAGAAGGCGCCGCACAAGGATACGCCGCGTCCCGGCGCGTTCCGCATGAAGGCTGCCGGCGGTTCCGCTGGCCAGAGCAAGGAGCAGGCGTGATGAAAGTCAACGTCACCACGCTCGAATCGTCCACGGCGGGTGAACTGGAGCTCGCGGATGCGATCTTCGGTCTCGAGCCGCGCCAGGACTTGCTGCAGCGCATGGTCCGCTATCAGCTTCTGAAGCGGATGGCCGGCACGCATCACGCCCAGGACCGTTCTGAAGTGAACGTCACGGGCAAGAAGATGTACCGCCAGAAGGGTACCGGTGGTGCCCGTCACGGCGACAAGTCGGTTCCGCAGTGGCGCGGCGGCGGCAAGGCGTTCGGCCCGAAGCCGCGCAGCCATGCCATCGACATGCCGAAGAAGGTTCGCGCCCTGGCGCTGCGCCACGCCCTTTCGGCGAAGGCGAAGGCCGGCGAGATCGTCGTGCTCGACGCGGCCAAGGTCGCCGACGGCAAGACCCGCGTGCTGCGCGATCAGTTCGCGAAGCTCGCGCTCGACAACGCGCTGATCATCGATGGCGCCGAGCTCGAGATCGGTTTCGCCCGGGCCGCTCGTAACCTGCCGAACATCGACGTTCTGCCGATCCAGGGCATCAACGTCTACGACATCCTGCGCCGCAAGAAGCTGGTTCTGACGAAGGCGGCTGTCGCCGCTCTCGAGGCCCGCTTCAACGGCCAGAACGCTGGTGCGGAGGCACGGCAATGAACAAGCTCAAGGCTTACGACGTCATCCTCTCGCCGGTCATCACCGAGAAGGCGACGCTCGTCTCGGAAGCCAATCAGGTGATCTTCAACGTGGCGCCGAAGGCGACCAAGACGGAGATCAAGTTCGCCGTCGAGAACCTGTTCAATGTCAAGGTGAAGGCCGTCAACACGCTCGTCCGCAAGGGCAAGCTGCGGACCTTCCGCGGACAGCGCGCTCTGCTGAGCGACAAGAAGAAAGCAATCGTCACGCTCGAGGAAGGCCATTCCATCGACGTGACGACCGGGCTCTAAGGGAGTTGGGGCGCCATGGCACTCAAGACATATCGTCCGACTTCGCCGGGCCTTCGTCATCTGGTCATCGTCGATCGCGCGAACCTGTGGAAGGGTTCGCCGGTCAAGATGCTGACCGAGGGCAAGACCAAGTCGGGCGGCCGCAACAACGACGGCCGCATCACCACGCGCCACATCGGTGGTGGCCACAAGCAGGCCTATCGCTACGTCGACTTCCGTCGCCGTAAGCACGATGTGCCGGCGGTCGTCGAGCGGCTCGAGTACGATCCCAACCGCACGTCGTTCATCGCTCTCATCAAGTATGAGGACGGCGAGCTGGCTTACATCATCGCGCCGCAGCGCCTCGCAGTCGGCGACACGGTGGTTTCCGGCCAGAAGGTCGACGTGAAGCCCGGCAACGCGATGCCGCTCGGCTCGATGCCGATCGGCACGATCGTCCACAATGTCGAGCTGAAGCCGGGTCGCGGCGGTCAGCTCGCGCGCTCGGCCGGTACGTTCGTGCAGCTCGTCGGCCGTGATGGCGGCTGGGCCGTGCTCAAGCTTTCCTCGGGCGAGACGCGCCGCGTCCGCTCGGAGTGCATGGGCTCGATCGGCGCGGTCTCGAACCCCGACCATTCGAACTCCGTGACGGGCAAGGCTGGCCGTACGCGCTGGAAGGGCACACGACCGACGGTTCGCGGTATCACCATGAACCCGATCGATCACCCGAACGGCGGCCGTACCAACGGCGGCAAGCACTGGGCGACGCCCTGGGGCAAGCCGACCAAGGGCGCCAAGACCCGCAAGAACAAGTCGACGGACAAGTTCATCGTCCGCAGCCGCAGCAAGAAGAACTAATCGCCTCGGCGAAGGAGAATCCCTCGTGTCACGCTCAGTCTGGAAAGGTCCGTTCATCGACGGATACCTCCTCAAGAAGGCGGAGAAGGTGCGCTCCTCGGGGCGCAACGAGGTCATCAAGACCTGGAGCCGCCGCTCGACCATCCTGCCGCAGTTCGTCGGCCTCACGTTCGGTGTCCACAACGGCCACAAGCATGTGCCGGTGAGCATCAACGAGGACATGGTCGGCCATAAGCTCGGTGAGTTCGCCCCCACCCGCTCGTTCCCGGGCCATGGTGGCGACAAGAAAGCGGTGAGGAAGTAATGGGCAAGCCGAAAACAGAGCGCCGCCTCGCCGACAACGAGGCCCAGGCCGTCGTTCGCAACCTGCGCGTCTCGCCGCAGAAGCTGAACCTCGTCGCCGGCATGATCCGCGGCAAGAAGGTCGACCAGGCCCTCGCCGAGCTCGAGTTCTCGCGCAAGCGCATCTCCGATGACGTGCGCAAGTGCGTCGTCAGCGCGATCGCCAACGCCGAAAACAACCATGGTCTCGACGTGAACGATCTCGTTGTCGCCGAGGCTCACGTTGGCAAGAACCTAATCATGAAGCGCTTCCACGCTCGCGGCCGCGGCCGCGCGTCGTCGGTCACGAAGGCGTTTTCGCAGCTGACGGTCGTCGTGCGCGAGAAGCCCGAGGAGGAGGCGAAGGCCAAGTCCGGTAAGGGCAAGGCGAAGGCCGGCGCGGCGAAGAAGGAGGCCGAGTAATGGGTCAGAAGGTCAATCCCGTCGGCCTGCGCGTCGGCATCAACCGCACCTGGGACAGCCGCTGGTTCGCCGATCGCGGCGAGTACGGCAAGCTCCTGCTCGAGGACATGGCGATCCGCGAGCACATCATGAAGCAGCAGCGCCAGGCTGGCATTTCGAAGGTCGTCATCGAGCGTCCGCACAAGAAGTGCCGCGTGACGGTGCACACCGCGCGCCCCGGCGTTCTGATCGGCAAGAAGGGCGCCGATATCGAGAAGCTGCGCGGCGAGCTGGCGCGCCTGACGGCGAGCGAGGTTCACCTCAACATCGTCGAAGTGCGCAAGTTCGAGATCGACGCGACGCTTGTTGCCGAGGGCATCGCCCAGCAGCTTGAGCGCCGCATCGCGTTCCGCCGCGCCATGAAGAAGTCGGTACAGTCGGCGCTGCGCGCCGGCGCCATCGGCATCCGCATCAACGTGGCCGGCCGCCTCGGCGGCGCCGAGATCGCACGTACGGAGTGGTATCGCGAAGGCCGCGTGCCGCTGCATACGCTGCGTGCCGACATCGATTTCGGCTACGCCAAGGCGCAGACGGCCTACGGCATCATCGGCATCAAGGTTTGGATCTTCAAGGGCGAGATCATCGAGCACGATCCGATGGCCTCCGAGAAGCGCGCGATGGACCTGCAAGAGGGTAGCGCGCCGAGCGGACGCCGCCGGGAGCGTGGTGATCGTGGCGACCGCGGAGATCGCGGAGACCGGGGTGATCGTGGCGACCGTGGTGAGCGCGCCTCCGAGGCGTGAGCCGGTTCGGCCTGACGGCCTGTAATTTGGGATTTTGAACGATGCTGCAACCGAAACGCACAAAGTTCCGCAAGGCCTTCAAGGGCCGCATTCACGGCGTCGCCAAGGGTGGCACGGCGCTCAACTTCGGCTCGCACGGCCTCAAGGCCATGGAGCCGGAGCGCGTCACCGCCCGCCAGATCGAGGCGGCCCGCCGCGCCATCACGCGTCACATGAAGCGCGCTGGCCGTGTCTGGATCCGTATCTTCCCGGACCTGCCGGTAACGTCGAAGCCGGCCGAGGTGCGCATGGGCTCGGGCAAGGGTTCGCCGGAGTACTGGGCGGCACGCGTCAAGCCGGGTCGCATCATGTTCGAGCTCGACGGCGTGCCGGACCAGATCGCCCGCGAGGCACTGGTGCTCGGCGCGGCGAAGCTGCCGATCAAGACCCGCATCGTGACGCGCATCGGCTGATGATTACGGCTGGCGCCCGATGGCGGCCGCCGAA
Organism: Hyphomicrobiaceae bacterium; assembly: GCA_016793635.1. GTDB lineage: Bacteria > Pseudomonadota > Alphaproteobacteria > Rhizobiales > Hyphomicrobiaceae > JAEUMD01. Next base: position 275,659 of record JAEUMD010000003.1, on the reverse strand, counting down.
AACGTGAGGAAGCGAGAGATGAAGGCAGGCGAGTTCAGGGACATGTCCCTCGACCAGCTGGACGACCAGCTGATCAAGCTGAAGAAGGAGCAGTTCAATCTGCGCTTCCAGGCAGCCTCGGGGCAGCTCGAGAATACGGCGCGCGTGCGCGAGGTTCGCCGCGACATCGCCCGAGTTATGACCATCGCCCAGCAGAAGCGGGCCGGCGCAGCGAAGCGCGCGTAAGGGAGCAAGAACGTCATGCCGAAGCGCGTGCTGCAAGGAACCGTCGTTTCCGACAAGAACGACAAGACGATCGTCGTCGAGGTCGAGCGTCGCTATACCCATCCGCTGCTCAAGAAGACGGTGCGTCGGACGAAGCGCTACCACGCGCACGACGAGGCCAACGGCCACAAGGTCGGCGACCGCGTCTCGATCGTGGAAAGCGCCCCGATCTCGAAGAAGAAGCGGTGGACGGTCGTCAACGCCTGAGGCGTCGGCGACGGGATTTCGCGGCCGCAAGGCCGAGTATGAGGACGGTGCGTCGCCCGGCGGCGCTACAATCAGCGGTCGCTCGGCGGCCGGCAGGAAGGATGTAACGCGATGATCCAGATGGAGACCAATCTCGACGTCGCCGACAACTCGGGCGCGCGCCGCGTGCAGTGCATCAAGGTGCTCGGCGGCTCGAAGCGCAAGTACGCCACGATCGGCGACATCATCGTCGTCGCCGTGCAAGAGGCGATCCCGAAGGGGCGCGTCAAGAAGGGTCAGGTTATGAAGGCCGTCGTCGTGCGCACCGCCAAGGGTGTGCGCCGCGCCGACGGCTCGCTGATCCGCTTCGACCGCAATGCGGCCGTGCTGATCAACAACCAGGGCGAGCCGATCGGCACCCGTATCTTCGGGCCGGTCACGCGCGAGCTCAGGGCCAAGAACCACATGAAGATCGTTTCGCTGGCGCCGGAGGTGCTGTAATGGCCGCGCAGAAGATCAAGAAGGGCGATCACGTCATCGTTCTCGCCGGCCGCGACCGCGGCAAGCACGGCGAGGTCGTCGAGGTACGCCCGAAGGAGAACCGCGCGCTCGTTCGCGGTGTGAACATGGTGCGTCGTCACCAGAAGCAGACGGCGCAGCAGGAGGGCGGCATCATTTCGAAGGAAGCCGCCATCGACTTGTCCAATCTCGCCGTCGAGGATCCCAAGGACGGCAAGCCGACTCGCGTCGGTTTCCGCGTTCTCGAGGACGGCAAGAAGGTCCGCTTCGCGAAGCGTTCGGGCGAGATCATTCCGGAGAAGAAGTAAGCCATGGCTGACAACGACAAGGCGAAGAAGGCGCCGGCCAAGGACGGCAAGGCCGCCGCCGCCGGCAAGGGCAAGGGTGGCGCCAAGGAAGCCAAGGCCGCCGCTCCGAAGGCTCCCGCCAAGCCGCGCCCGGCCGACTACAAGCCGCGCATGAAGACGCTGTACGAGTCCAAGGTGCGTGGCGCCATGAAGGACAAGTTCGGCTACGCCAACGTGATGCAGATTCCGCGGCTCGAGAAGATCGTGCTCAACATGGGCGTGGGCGAGGCCGTTGCCGACCGCAAGAAGGTCGAGAACGCGGCTTCCGATCTCGCGCTCATCTCCGGCCAGAAGCCGGTGACGACCAAGGCGCGCAAGTCGATCGCAACGTACAAGGTTCGCGAGGGCATGACGCTCGGCGCCAAGGTGACGCTGCGCGGCGATCGCATGTACGAGTTCCTGGACCGGTTCGTGACGATCGCGATGCCGCGAATCAAGGACTTTCGCGGCCTCAACCCGAAGAGCTTCGATGGTCGCGGCAACTATGCCGTCGGCATCAAGGAGCACATCGTGTTCCCGGAAATCGACTACGACAAGGTCGATCAGGTCTGGGGCATGGACGTCATCATCTGTACGTCGGCCACCACCGACGAGGAAGCTCGCGAGCTTCTCAAGAACTTCAACTTCCCTTTCCGCAGCTAGAGGACCTCGGGCAGAACCCGAAAGGCCTTTGGAGGAGATGAATGGCTAAGACCAGCTCGATCGAGAAGAACAACCGTCGCCGTAAGCTCGTCGCTCAGTGCGCCGGCAAGCGCAAGCGCCTCAAGGCGATTGCCGACGACATGTCGAAGCCGAGCGAGGAGCGCTTCGCCGCGCGCCTCAAGCTCGCCGAGATGCCGCGCAACTCGTCGAAGACGCGCATTCGCAACCGCTGCGAAGTCACTGGCCGTCCGCGCGGCTACTATCGCAAGCTCAGATTGTGCCGCAACCAGCTTCGCGAGATGGCGAGCATGGGCATGATCCCGGGCATGACGAAGTCGAGCTGGTAAGGAGCCTAGAGCGATGCCTATGAACGATCCGCTCGGCGATATGCTGACCCGCATCCGCAATGCGCAGATGCGCCGCCGCCCCAAGGTGGTGACTCCGGCTTCGAACCTGCGCGGCCGCGTGCTGGACGTGCTGGCCGAGGAAGGCTACATCCGCGGTTATTCGCGCGTCGAGCCGAAGGGCGAGTCGGCGACATTCGAGATCGAGCTGAAGTACTTCAACGGCCAGCCGGCGATCCGCGAGATCGAGCGCGTGTCGAAGCCGGGCCGCCGCGTGTACTCGCCGGTCAAGGACATCCCGACCGTCGCCAACGGCCTCGGCGTGGCGATCCTGTCGACGCCGAAGGGCGTGATGTCGGATGCCAAGGCACGCGAGGAGAACGTTGGCGGCGAGGTCCTCTGCAACGTCTTCTGACGTCGCGTCGACCGCCCAAATACACCGGCGCGTTGCCGCTGCCGGGACTTGAGAATTGAAGCGAAGGGTTGGATAGAGCCATGTCGCGCATTGGTAAGAAGCCTGTTTCCGTGCCGTCCAACGTGACGGCCACGGTCTCTGGGCAGACGGTGAAGATGAAGGGGCCGAAGGGCGAGTTGTCCTTCTCGGCGCCCGAGGACGTGACGGTTGCGTTCAAGGACGGCGCCGTCAGCGTCGCTCCGGCCAACGAGACGAAAAAGGCGCGCTCCATGTGGGGCATGTCGCGGACCCAGATCTCGAACCTGATTAAGGGCGTGACCGAGGGCTATACGCAGACGCTCGAAATTCAGGGCGTCGGCTATCGTGCCGCCATGAAGGGCAAGGAGCTGGCCCTCAACATCGGCTTCAGCCACGACGTCTCGCACCCGATCCCCGACGGCGTCTCGGTCAAGGTCGGCGGCGCCAAGCAGGAGATCATCGAGATCTCGGGCATCGACAAGCAGCTCGTCGGCCAGGTTGCCGCCGACATCCGTTCGTACCGGCCGCCGGAGCCCTATCAGGGCAAGGGCATCCGCTACAAGGGCGAGTTCATCTTCCGCAAGGAAGGCAAGAAGAAGTAAGGATCCGGCCCATGGGCACGCACTCCACCCAGTACGACCGGCGCAAGGCGCGAGTTCGCCGCGCGCTGAAGGCGCGCGCGGCGGGCCGTCCTCGGCTTTCCGTCAACCGCTCCTCGAAGCACATCTACGCTCAGATCATCGACGACACGGCGGGCCACACGCTCGCCGCGGCCTCGACGCTCGAGAAGGATCTCAAGGGCAGCCTGAAGACCGGCTCCGACAAGGCCGCGGCTGCGGCGGTCGGCAAGCTTCTGGCCGAGCGCGCCGTGAAGGCCGGCGTGAAAGAGGTCGTCTTCGATCGCGGCGGCTACCTCTATCATGGCCGCGTCAAGGCGCTGGCCGATGCAGCCCGCGAAGGCGGTCTCGATTTCTAACGGAAGGAAAGTTCCCGTGGCACGTTCACCCGGAAGAGAGCGCGGCCGTGACCGCGAGCGCGAGGAGCGCGAGAGCGAGTTCCAGGACAAGCTCGTCCACATCAACCGCGTCGCCAAGGTGGTGAAGGGCGGTAAGCGCTTCGGCTTCGCCGCGCTCGTCGTCGTCGGTGATCTCAAGGGCCGCGTCGGCTTCGGCCACGGCAAGGCGCGTGAGGTTCCCGAGGCGATCCGCAAAGCGACGGAATCGGCGCGCCGCAACCTGCTGCGCGTTCCGCTGCGCGATGCCCGCACGCTGCATCACGACAGCGCCGGCCGTCACGGCTCGGGCCGCGTCGTCGTCCGCTCGGCCCCTCCCGGCACGGGTATCATCGCCGGCGGCGCCATGCGCGCCGTGTTCGAGATGCTCGGCGTGCACGACGTCGTCGCCAAGTCGCTCGGCTCCACCAACCCCTACAACGTCGTCCGCGCCACCTTCGATGCTCTCAAGCATCAGGAGAATCCGCGTGGCGTCGCGGCCCGCCGCAACATGAAGGTGAGCGAGATCGTCGCCCGCCGCCGTGACGGTTCGGCCAGCGTCGAGGCGTCCGCCGAGGCTTGATGCCGGTGGCTCGGGTCGCGCCTCGGCGCGCGGCCCAGGCCCATGGCGTCGGCTCTGGCACCACTCATCGAGGTGAAGTGACATGGCACAGAAAAAGACCATTACCGTCGAGCAGTACGCCAGCGCCGCTCGCCGTCCGAAGATCCAGACCGACACGCTGATCGGGCTTGGTCTCAACAAGCTCAATCGCCGCAGCACGCTCGAGGATACGCCCTCGGTGCGCGGCATGATCAACCGTATCCCTCACCTCGTCCGCATCGTCGGCGAGGCCTGAGGCAGATTTTTCGAGGAGCGGGTCACATGCGGCTCAACGACATCAAGGACAACCCCGGCGCACGCAAGATGCGCGTGAGGATCGGCCGCGGTATCGGCTCCGGCGTCGGCAAGACCGGCGGCCGCGGCGGCAAGGGCCAGACGGCGCGTACCGGTGTCGCCATCGGCGGCTTCGAAGGCGGCCAGATGCCGCTGCATCGCCGCCTGCCGAAGCGTGGCTTCAACAAGTGGGACCGCAAGGCCTACAACGAGATCAACATCGGCGCCCTGCAGAAGGCGATCGACGACAAGCGCGTCGATGCATCGAAGCCGATCACGGTCGAGACGCTCGTCGCCGATGGCGTGCTGCGCCGCCCGATGGACGGTCTGCGCCTGCTCGGCACGGGTGAGCTGAAGGCCAAGGTCTCGATCACCGTCAATCACGCCACCGCGAGCGCGAAAGCCGCCGTCGAAAAGGCAGGCGGCAAGGTCAGCGTCATCGAGGTGAAGGTGCTCGAGGCGGACGAGATCAAGCGCAAGAAGACGGCGGCCAAGAAGGCCGGCTCCGGCAAGCCCGCGAAGGGCGGCGCGGCCGAGGCCTGAGGTCGTGCGGAGTGACGCCGGCACGCGCTGCTCGGTCCGCTCAGGCGGCATGCGGGCGCTGTCGCGACTGACGCGATCGTGACATTCGAGCTACACGGGGCGGTTGGTACTCAGCCGCCCCGGCACCATATCAGCCGGCATGTCGGGGCCGGCGGGCCGAGCGAGCCGGTGGCCTCCACGGAATTCCTGGAGATGCGGCCGGCGCGGCGCCCCGATTGCGGGCGGCGGGCACGAGGTTCGGGAGAACAAGCACCATGACGTCTGCAGCCGAGCAACTCGCGGCCAATCTCAACTTCGGCGCCTTTGGCAAGGCCGAGGAGCTGAAGAAGCGCATCCTCTTCACGCTCGCCGCGCTGCTCGTCTATCGCCTCGGCACGTTCATTCCGCTGCCCGGCATCAATCCGGTCGCCTTCGCCGAGACCTTCAAGCAGCAGTCGGGCGGCATTCTCGGCATGTTCAACATGTTCGCTGGTGGCGCGGTCGAGCGCATGGCGATCTTCGCGTTGAACATCATGCCCTACATCTCCGCCTCGATCATCATGCAGTTGATGTCGTCGGTCGATAAGCGGCTCGAGGCACTGAAGAAAGAGGGCGAGCAAGGCCGCAAGCAGATCAACCAGTACACCCGCTACCTGACGGTGGTGCTGGCAGCATTTCAGGCTTATGGCATCGCCGTCGGCCTCGAAGGCTCTTCGAGCGGCGCGGGTGCCGTCGTCATCGATCCCGGTTGGTTCTTCCGCGTCTCGACGGTTGTAACGCTCGTCGGCGGCACGATGTTCCTGATGTGGCTCGGCGAGCAGATCACGCAGCGCGGCGTCGGCAATGGCATCTCGCTCATCATCTTTGCGGGTATCGTCGCCGGCCTGCCGGCGGCACTCGTCGGCCTGTTCGAGCTCGCCCGCACCGGCGCTCTCTCAACGTTCCTGCTGCTCGCCCTGCTGGCGCTGATGCTGCTGGTCGTCGCCGCGATCGTCTTCATGGAGCGGGCTCAGCGCCGGCTGCTGATCCAGTATCCGAAGCGTCAGGTCGGCAATAAGATGTTCCAGGGCGACAGCTCGCATCTGCCGCTGAAGCTCAACTCGGCAGGCGTCATTCCGCCGATCTTCGCCTCGTCGCTGCTACTGCTGCCGATCACCGCCGCGCAGTTCACGGCGGGACAGGGGCCGGACTGGCTCGGTGCGGTCGTCGCGGCTCTCGGCCGAGGTCAGCCGCTGCACATGCTCATCTACATTGCGTTGATCGTCTTCTTCGCCTTCTTCTACACCGCGGTCGTGTTCAATCCCCACGACACAGCGGACAATCTCCGCAAGTACGGCGGCTTCCTTCCGGGCATCCGTCCCGGCGCCAAGACGGCGGAGTATATTGACTATGTGCTAACGCGCATCACCGTCGTCGGTGCGATATATCTGGCGGCGGTCTGCGTCCTCCCCGAGTTCCTCATCGCCTATGCCGCGGTTCCGTTCTACTTCGGTGGAACATCCTTGCTCATCGCGGTGAGCGTGACGATGGACACGGTGGCGCAGATTCAAAGCCACCTGCTCGCTCACCAGTACGAAGGCCTGATCAAGAAGGCCAAGCTGAGGGGCGCGTCATCGCCTAGGGGACGGAAATGAATCTGATTCTACTTGGACCGCCGGGTGCCGGCAAAGGAACCCAGGCCGAGCGCATCGCCGCCACACGCGGATTGAAGCAGCTCTCGACCGGTGAAATGCTGCGCGCGGCCGTCAAGGCCGGCACCGAGATCGGCCGGCGCGCCGACGCGGTCATGAAGAGCGGTGGCCTCGTCTCCGACGAGATCGTCATCGGCATCATCGACGAGCGCATCGATCAGCCAGATTGCGCCAACGGCTTCATTCTGGATGGCTTCCCGCGCACGCTGGCTCAGGCCTCCGCGCTCGACAAACTGCTCAAGCAGAAGGGCAAGACGCTCGACGCCGTGATCGAGATCCGTGTCGACGACAGCGCCCTTGTCGAACGTATCTCGGGCCGCTTCAGCTGCGCCAAGTGCGGTGCTGGCTATCACGACCTCCACAAGATGCCGAAGGTGGCGGGCACGTGCGACCAGTGCGGCTCGACCGAGTTTTCGCGCCGCGCCGACGACAATGCCGAGACCGTGAAGAATCGTCTCATGGCCTACTACCGTGAGACGGCCCCGCTGATCGGCTACTACTACGCGCTCGGGTACCTGCAGTCGGTCGACGGCATGGCGCCCATCGACGAGGTTACGGTCCAGCTCAACAAGGCGTTGGGCGCCTAGGGTACTGAGCGATCCGGTGTCGCGAATGCGGTCGCGGATCGGGGCCGGGGCCCGAATACAAGATGTGGAAGCGCCTACCGGTTTGCCGCGCGATCAGCGGTATACGGTGGCGCTTCCAATGAAATGTCGGATGCGGCTGACGATCGAGGTGGAGGCGCCGGGCGCCACCACCCCGTTCGCCCGCCGCAGCAGAGTTACCGGGGCGGCATGACGCAGGCCGCAACGGATCGTTGACGAGGGCATGACAGCGGGCTAAAACACCCGCGATTTCATGACGCACCCATGCGACCGGAATTACCGGCGGAGCTTCCGCCGGACCCGGTCGCAATGGCGTTTGCCGATCATGTCGTAGACAGATGGCGGGAGCGGCTCGGCGGGCCGGCCTCGCTAAGTGACAGAAGAATATAGCGAAAGCTCGACGAGGAGACCGACGTGGCACGTATTGCAGGCGTGAACATTCCGACCCAGAAGCGCGTCCTCATCGCGCTCCAGTACATTCATGGCATCGGGCCGAAGTTCGCCAAGGAAATCCTCGAGAAGGTCAACATCCCGGTCGAGCGTCGCGTCAACCAGCTCACGGACGCGGAAGTACTGCAGATCCGCGAGACCATCGACCGTGATTACATGGTCGAAGGCGACCTGCGCCGCGACGTGGCGATGAACATCAAGCGCCTCATGGATCTCGGCTGCTACCGTGGCCTGCGTCACCGCAAGGGGCTCCCGGTCCGCGGTCAGCGCACCCACACCAACGCCCGCACCCGCAAGGGACCGGCGAAGCCGATCGCCGGCAAGAAGAAGGCCTAACGTCCGCTTGGGCCACACCGGCGGTTCCGGCAGCGCGCCACAGCGCTTCGCGGGATCGCCGGGAAACGCCTCGCCGCTTGGCCGAGACGGCCGCGAGCCGGGACGAGCGCCTGCATGATCACAGATCCCGGACAGCGGGATCGCACAGGTACAGTAAACAAGCGCCGCCCCCGATCGCGGCACCGGAGCACGAGACATGGCGAAAGAGCAGCAGGCGCGTAAGATGCGTCGTCGCGAGAAGAAGAACATCACGTCGGGCGTCGCGCACGTCAACGCGTCGTTCAACAACACCATGATCACGATCACCGACGCGCAGGGCAACACCATCGCCTGGTCGTCGTCGGGCACGATGGGCTTCAAGGGCTCGCGCAAGTCGACGCCGTTCGCCGCTCAGATGGCCGCCGAGGATGCCGGCAAGAAGGCCATGGAGCACGGCATGAAGATCCTCGAGGTCGAGGTAACGGGGCCCGGTTCCGGCCGTGAGTCGGCACTGCGTGCGCTGCAGTCGGTCGGCTTCCAGATCACGTCGATTCGTGACGTGACGCCGATTCCGCACAACGGTTGCCGTCCGCGTAAGCGCCGCCGCGTCTGAGCCGGGCACCGGCCGCCGACGCGTCGGCCGGTGCGCCGAAGGTCGCTGCCGACACCGGCTGGCGATCCCTATCGCATGCACGTATTTCGTCTCTAGTGGACTGCCCGTACCGAGCACGCAAGCGCCCCAAGGCGGCGCGCATAACTTGGCTCGACGGCCCTAGAGTTGGTTCTGATCTGGCTCATACCCGCAAGACGGGCGCGCATCTTGGCAGAGATGCAGCCCGGCCTCGCGATACGTCAGATCAGGTTTTCCGTCCAAGCGCCAGCCCCCCTCCCGGAGGCTCGGACGCCTGCGCAACGAGAGGTCATCCGTGGTCACATTGCTGCAGAAGAACTGGCAGGATCTCATCCGCCCGAACAAGCTCGAGGTCACACCCGGTCGCGATCGCTCGCGCTCCGCGACGCTGGTTGCCGAGCCGCTCGAGCGCGGCTTCGGTGTCACCCTCGGCAACGCGCTGCGCCGCGTGCTGCTGTCGTCGCTGCAGGGCGGCGCCGTCAAGACGGTGCAGATCGATGGCGTGCTGCACGAGTTCTCGTCGATCGCCGGCGTCCGCGAGGACGTGACCGACGTTGTCCTCAACATTAAGGAAATCGCGCTGCGCATCCATTCGGAAGGCGCCAAGCGCATGGTGCTGAAGAAAGATGGTCCGGGTCCGGCGCGCGCCGGCGACATCGAGACTTCGTCGGATGTCGAGATCCTGAATCCGGATCACATCATCTGCCACCTCGACCAGGGCGCATCCGTGCGCATGGAGTTCACGGCGGACATCGGCAAGGGTTACGTGGCGGCCGAGCGCAACCGCCCGGAGGATGCGCCGATCGGACTGATCGCCGTCGACAGCCTCTACTCGCCGGTGAAGAAGGTCTCCTACAAGGTCGAGAACACCCGCGAGGGCCAGATCCTCGACTATGACAAGCTGACCATGACGGTCGAGACCGACGGCTCCATGACGCCGGAGGATGCCGTAGCGCTCGCCGCCCGCATCCTGCAGGATCAGCTCTCGGTGTTTATCAACTTCGAGGAGCCGAAGAAGCACGTCGAGGAGGCTGCCCATCCGGAGCTCGCCTTCAACGCCGCGCTGCTCAAGAAGGTGGACGAGCTCGAGCTCTCGGTCCGCTCGGCGAACTGCCTGAAGAACGACAACATCGTCTACATCGGCGACCTGATCCAGAAGACCGAGGCGGAGATGCTGCGCACTCCGAACTTCGGCCGCAAGTCGCTGAACGAGATCAAGGAGGTCCTCGCCTCCATGGGGCTGCACCTCGGCATGGAAGTGCCGAATTGGCCGCCGGACAACATCGAGGAACTGGCCAAGCGTTTCGAGGACCAGTTCTAATTGGAATCCCCTCTCCCCGGAAAGCGGGGAGAGGGTTACGCGCCCGCCAAGGTGAGGCCGAAGAACCTCCCACGGGCCGAGCCGGAATCCTCCGGCGCAACTCACAACGCAAGGGATCACGACAATGCGTCACAAGAAGCTCGGCCGCCGCTTTTCGCGCGACGTCGGCCACCGCCAGGCAATGTTCTCCAACATGGTCGCCGCGCTCATCAAGCACGAGCAGATCGTGACGACGCTGCCGAAGGCGAAGGACCTGAAGCGCGTGATGGACAAGTACATCACGCTCGCCAAGCGCGGCGATCTCAACTCGCGCCGTCTCGCGGCTTCCCGCATGCGCGACGAGGACATGACGAAGAAGCTCTTCGACGTGCTCGGCCCGCGCTACAAGAACCGCAATGGCGGCTACACGCGCGTGTTGAAGGCCGGTTTCCGCTATGGTGATTCCGCGCCGCGCGCCGTCATCGAGCTGGTCGATCGCGACGAGAGCGTCAAGGGCGCCGAGGACAAGGCTCGCCACGCCGAGATAGTCGCCGCGCAGGAGGGTTGATCCCGCTTCGCTGACCTCTGATTTTCGAACGCCCGGGTGCGCACGCTCCCGGGCGTTTCATTTTGGTTCGGCGTTGTCGCTACGGGATTGACGCCGCCGCTGCCCTTCAAAGCCAGCGGTCCTTTGCGGAGTCGAATCTCGCGAGGTTCGCCAACAGGTCGGCGATGCGCATCTCGATGAGAGTGGTCCGATCCGCCGCCTCATGAGAAATGCGCCGCGCCATTTCGCCCTCGGGCTCATGCGCGAGAACGGTGGCGGCCGTGTCCAGACGTTCGAGCACATAGGCCGGGGTAAGGGTTGCGCGAAGAAACGCGATGTTTTCCTCGAGCCACGCACGATCGAACACACTGCAATCCCATTCGGTGAGATAAGGGCCGCCGCCGCCCTTTTCGCGCGTCCAGACCTGATAGATCGGATTCTCTCCTCCGAGATAGACGAGGCCCGTGGCGTACATGACGGCGCTCACCGCCTTGCCGGGGCTGTCCACGTTCCACCACGCAGGCCAGATCTCCGGGATGATAGGCGCTACCAGACCGATGCTGTTGAGCCGGAAGATCCAGGCGTTGGCGGATCTGCCTGGACGCTCGTATCTGAAACCGCGCTCGATCTCGATCCTGTCGAGGAAGCCGTCAGTGAAAAAGTCGTGCGCGCGCTGTCGCTCGGCATCGTCGAGCATCTTCGAGAGGATCTCGCCGTGGAGAAGAGCGTAATGGAGGTCTGCGTCACCGTACTCCGCGCCTTCATCGCGCATCAGCGTGTCGTACCAGAACTTGAGGCATGCCGGAAAAACATGCCTGAACAAGTCTGGCTGTAACCTCTGATACGCCAAGTCGTGAATGTATTCCCATAAATGCACTTCCGGGATCTGATCCCAGTCGCTGCGGGCAAGCTCGTGCAGCGTCTCGTTGAAGCCGTCGAACTGCTGCTGCCACACGACTACGGGCTTGGGGGCATCGCCGAGGACAGCGCGCATGCGAAGCTTGTCGATCCGCGCCATGAGGAGGCTGCTCCGAGACCAGACATGAGATCCTGTCAGACCGCTGTCGACGGCGATGGAGTGGCACGCGCGGTCCATCGAGGTCGCCGACCGCACGTTCAACGATGAACTCACGTTGGGCATTGCGATCGCGATGCAGCGGTGGAGCGCTTCCACCTCGAACGATCGCAGCCTAACAGCGCACCGGGCCCGATGATACGGAGCAATGTTCGCGCTGATCTACAACTCGCCACCGCCCCATGGCGAAGTGCTCTCAGACGGGAGAAACTGGGGCGAATGCCCGTCAGGCAACCAGCGAGGCCTAAATGACCGATACCGTTCTCGTCACCGGCGCGACCGGGTTCATCGCCAAGCACATCGTCGCCGAGCTGCTGCGGCAGGGCTACGCCGTCCGCGGCACGGCCCGCGATGCCGCGAAGGGCCTCGACATCGTGCAGAAGGCGATGGCACGCGCGGGCGTCGACGCCACGCGCTTGTCCATGGTCACCGCCGACTTGACGCGCGATGAGGGATGGGACGCAGCCGCGAGCGGCTGCCGCTATGCGATACACGTCGCCTCGCCGTTCCCGATCACCCAGCCGAACGACGCCGACGAGGTGGTGCGTCCGGCGCGCGAGGGAACGTTGCGGGTGCTGCGCGCTGCAACGAAGGCTGGCGTTCCGCGCGTGGTGCTCACGTCCTCGACCGTCGCCGTCATGTACACTGCGAGCCACGAGCCGGGGCATGTCTATTCGGAGGCCGACTGGACCGATACGACCCGCAGCGACATCACGCCCTACATCATTTCGAAGACGCTCGCCGAGCAGGCCGCATGGGCGTTCGCTCGCGAGACCGGCGGCGCGCCCGAGCTTGCCGTCGTCAATCCCGGCTTCGTGCAGGGCCCGGCGCTCGACCCCGACCTCTCGACGTCGCTCGAAGTCCAGCACCTGATGGGCAAGGGGGCGTATCCCGGTGCGCCGCGCATCGAGTTCCCGGTCGCCGACGTGCGCGATGTGGCGGAGATCCACGTCAAGGCGATGACCAGCCCGGCCGCGGCGGGCGAGCGCTTCATCGCCGCGAACGGCACCGCGACGCTCTACGGCATCGGTCAGCAGATCGCCGCGGCGCTGCCCGATCTCGCGCGCAAGGTGCCCCGGTTCGAAATGCCCGACGTGATGGTGCGCGGCCTTGCGGTGGTGGATAAGCGCCTGCGGACCGTGTTGCCGGAGCTCGGCATCGTTCGTGTCTGCTCCAACGCCAAGGCGCGCGACACGCTGGGCCACGAATTCCGCTCCGCTGAAACCGCGATCCGCGACGCGGCGCTGAGCCTCAGAGCGCTCAAAATTATTTAGTCGGCGTCCGAGCGGCGAGCGAGCGGACGGTTGGCCTCAACGGAGGCAGGCGCTCCGGTGTTGGAGCACTCGACGGGCATTCTCCTGGCGCAATTTGTTGAGGTCCACCAAAACGGCCGGAGTGGCCCCACCCCTGTCTCGCTTGGAACAGCCCGCGCCTTGGGGACGGGTTAACCGGGATCGCATAGGATTTCCGACACGAAACCCTTTGGGAGAACGAGCGGTGAACGACGCGGCGTTGGCCAACGGCTGGTATGTTTCTCGTGAAAAGGAACTCGTCGGCCCCATCGACGATCAGGAGCTGCGTGATCGCGTTTCGCGTGGTGTGCTCTCGCGAGAGGACTATGCCTGGCGCGACGGTATGGAGCTTTGGACACAGCTCAAAGACCTGCCGGGGCTCGGCTCGCTCGCCCGAATGCCGCCTCCCCCGGCGCCGGTTCAGCCGAGCTATCCGACGGTGCCAGAGGGCGCCGCCCCGGCGCGGAAGTCGAAGCAGCCGTCGAAACAATCGTCCAAACAGCGTCGGTCCGAAGCCATCAACCGCGCCGGGCAGCGCCCGCACGTTCCGCCGCGCACCCCGAGCAGCACCTCGGCCGGCGACGCGGGTGCGCCCTGGTCGTTTCCGGCCCGGAAACCGGGAGCCGAGGTGATCGGCGAGAAGCTCAAGGAGATCCTCGGCCAGGGGGCGAAGTTGCCGCCTCTGGTGGCCGCGCTGATCGTCATGGGCATCGTCTTCCCACCTGCCATCGTGCCGTTGTGGCTGATGGCCTTCGTGGTCTACCTGCGCTCGAAGTAAAGCCGCGACGCGCAGTTTAATGCTCGCGTCATGGAGAACTGATCGCAATACGGTCCGTCCGTGCCGGGGAGCAACAGCCGCACGGGGCCGTGACGGGGGCAATACAGAGGATCGCCCGCCGTTCGAGCCAGAGCCAGCGCGATTGCGGATGCTTTAAATTGGAGGCACGCGCGCCTCGTTGCTCTCCACAGACCGCACTCGCGGGGCTTGCCCGATGGCGCTCGATCTGCCACTTCGACCGGAAGAGGAGATCGACCATGCGCCACAGCAACACGAGCCACCCCGCTTCCGTCGCCATCATCCTTGCCGCCGCCATGACGCTGCTTGCAGCAGGCGGCCTCTGGCCGAGCGTTACCCAGGCGCAACGCCGGGAGCCGCCCCCTTCGCGCGCGCAGATGCAATTTTCCTTCGCCCCGATCGTGAAGCGAACCGCGCCGGCCGTCGTCAACGTCTACGTGTCGAGCCGCGTGCGCACGTTCGCCTCGCCATTCGCGGGTGATCCGTTCTTCGAGCGGCTATTCGGCGAAAGCCTCGGCATGCCGCAGGAACGCATCCAGCGATCGCTGGGCTCCGGCGTCATCGTCAGCCCCGAAGGGATCGTCGTCACCAATTCGCACGTGGTTCGCGCACGCGGAGAGACCGAGATCCGCATCGCACTCGCGGACAAGCGTGAGTTCGACGCGAAGATTCTGATGCAGGACGAGAAGACCGACATCGCGGTGCTGAAGATCGACGCCAACGGCCAGCGCTTCGAGCATCTCGAGTTCGAGGATTCCGACAGTCTGGAAGTCGGCGATCTGGTCCTCGCGATCGGCAATCCGTTCGGTGTGGGGCAGACGGTGACGAGCGGTATCGTCTCGGCTCTGGCACGCTCGGAGGTCGGCCGTTCGGATTCCGCCGTCTTCATCCAGACCGACGCGGCGATCAACCCCGGAAATTCCGGCGGCGCCCTCGTCGACATGGATGGCAAGGTTGTCGGCATCAACACTATGATCTATTCGCGCTCGGGCGGCTCGGTCGGTATCGGCTTCGCAATTCCCTCAAACCTCGTGCGGCTCTACGTCGACAGCGCTGTCGCCGGCCGCAAGGTCGAGCGGCCCTGGATCGGCGCGCGGCTCGAAAGCATGACGCGCGAGATCGCCGAGGGGCTCGGCCTCGACCGCATCGCCGGAGCGCTGGTGGCGCGCGTGGACGCGCGCGGGCCGGCAGTCGAAGCGGGGATCGAGGCGGGTGACGTCATCACCCACGTCGATGGTTTCGAGGTTCCGGATGCACGATCGGCGCTCTACCGTGTGACGACGCGTGGTGTCGGCAACTCGGTCGACATCACGGTGCTTCGCCGCGGGCGCACGAAGAACCTCAAGCTCGCCTTGAAGCCGGCCCCGCCGCCAGGTCCGGACGACGTGCGCAACCTGTCCGGCCGTCACCCGTTCGACGGTGCTCGTGTCGCCAACCTGCTGCCCGGCGTCGCCGACGAACTCGGAATCGACGCGACCGCAGGCGTCGCGATCCTGTCGGTTCGCCCCGGCAGCATCGCCGGCCGGCTGAAGTTCCAGCCCGGCGACGTTATCGTCTCGGTGCAGGAGAAGAAGGTGCAGTCGATCACCGACCTCGACGCGGCCCTCGGCGCGCGCCAGCGGCTCTGGCTGATCGGCATCGAGCGCGGCGGTCAGCTCTTGAGCCTGCAGGTGCCGGGATAAATGGTGTCATGGGCAGAGGTGCAACAGTGGCCAAGTTCGCCTGCCGTTGCGGCGCCGTGCAGGGCACGGTTGCCGAGGCGTCGCCTCAGGCAGTCAATCGGGTCATCTGCTACTGCGATGATTGTCAGGCCTTCGCCCACCACCTGGGACGTCCGGATCTGCTGGACGAGCACGGAGGTACCGACATCATTCAGGTGGCCCCTGCGATGATATCGTTCGACGCTGGTCGGGAGTACATCGCGGGCATCAGGTTGTCGCCCAATGGGCTTCACCGTTGGTATGCACGTTGCTGCAACACGCCGATGGGGAACACGGTCGGCCCGTCAATCCCGCTCGTGGGAACCGTTGCTCAGGTCTTCCACACAAACGGCCAAGTGGCGGATCGGTTGTTCGGAAGACCTGCCGGCGCCATCATGGCCCAGTATGCCATCGGTGCGCCCGAAGGAGCATCGCGGCGCATCGGTTCGAGATTGATGTTAAGTTCGATCGCAAAGGTGATCGGCTGGCGGTTGAAGGGGAAAGCTTGGCCAAATCCCTTCTTTGATCGTGCTACCAAACGGCCCCACTATCGCGTGACCGTGGTGCCCGAAACAGAACGTCAAAGGTTGCGCGCCTTTTGCGGCCCCACACCTCGATCGTTTCCTCGAACCTGATCGCCGGTCTTGGAAGTAATGGCGACCTGAGATTGTCTCCATGACGAACCTGTTCGAAGCCGCCGGTTTGGAAAAGAGTGCGCCGCGACCGCTCGCCGACCGGTTGCGTCCGCAGCAGCTCGCCGACGTGGTCGGCCAGGATCAGATCGTCGGCCCCGAGGGTACGCTGACGCGCATGCTCAATGCGGGGCGCCTCTCCAGCATGATCCTGTGGGGGCCGCCGGGATCGGGAAAGACCACCGTCGCGCGCCTTCTCGCCAACGAGACCAAGCTCGAATTCGAGCAGATATCGGCGATCTTCTCCGGCGTACAGGATCTGCGAAAGGTGTTCGATCGCGCCAAGCTGCGCCGCGAACAGGGCAAGGGCACGCTGCTGTTCGTCGACGAGATCCATCGCTTCAACCGGGCGCAGCAGGATAGCTTTCTGCCGCATATGGAGGACGGCACCATTACGCTGGTCGGCGCGACGACCGAGAACCCGTCGTTCGAACTCAACGCCGCCATTCTCTCGCGAGCGGTTGTGATGGTGTTCAACCGGCACGACGACGCGGCGCTCGAAGCGCTGCTGGCGCGCGCGGAGAAGGTCGAGGGCCGCGTGCTGCCGCTCGACGCGGAAGGCCGCGGCGCGCTCGTCGCGATGGCCGACGGCGATGGTCGCACCATCATCAATCTGGCCGAGGAAGTGTTCGCAGCGCTGCCTTCGGGTTCAAAACCCATTGGTCGCGATGCTCTCACCAAGCTCGTGCAGCGCCGCGCGCCGCTCTACGACAAGGGGCGCGACGGGCACTACAACCTGATCAGCGCCCTGCACAAGTCGGTGCGCGGGTCCGATCCCGATGCGGCGCTCTATTGGCTTTGCCGCATGCTCGATGGTGGCGAGGACCGCCTTTTCATCGCGCGCCGCCTGGTGCGCATGGCGGTCGAGGACATCGGTCTCGCCGATCCCAACGCCGTGGTGCAGGCCATCGCGGCCAAGGATACCTTCGATTTTCTCGGCAGCCCGGAGGGCGAACTCGCCCTCGCGCAGGCGACGATCTATCTCGCGACGGCTCCGAAGTCGAATGGCGCCTACGTCGCCTACAAGGCGGCGATGCGCGCGGCCAAGGAGCACGGCAGCCTTTCTCCGCCAAAGATCATTCTCAATGCGCCGACCAAGCTCATGGAGGACGAAGGTTACGGCGAGGGCTATGCCTACGATCACGACGCCCCGGACGGCTTCTCGGGCCAGAACTACTTTCCCGACGAGATGAAACGGCGGCCAAAGTTCTACGAGCCGCCAGAGCGGGGGTTCGAGCGGGAGATCGTCAAGCGTCTCGCCTACTGGGACGGACTGCGCAAGAAGCGCGGCGGTTGAGGTTGCCCGCACTCCTCCTGCATGCTGTCTGATCGAATGTTGTGCTCGCCATACCGCGGCGCTCGGGCCTTAGAGAGCAAGACATGCACGACCTGCTGCCGAGTGCCGAGACAATTGCCAAGGTGGCCATAATGCTGCTGGCGTCGGTGCCGGCGGTGTCCGCCGGTTGGCTGCTTTTCCGACGGGGTCATCGCGTACTGGGGCTCGTGGTGACGCTGGCGAGCGGCGTGCTGGCGCTGCCGTTCGCCATCGTCATCGTCCTCGTCGTTTCGTTCCAGGTGTTCGGCGTCGATCTGATCGATTGATGCCGGGGCGTGGTCCACGCCGCGATGGAAGCACCAAGCGCTTCCATCGCAGTCGGTGGTGTTTCAGGGCTACTTCGTGTTCGACGGTGCCCCGGTGATCTCGCCGCTCACCACGCCACAGGCGATGCGTCCGCCGGCCTCGCCCGCGGGTTGCGACTTGTAGTCGTCGACGCCTGCGTGAATGACAAGTGCCGAGCCGTCCTCGTCGAACACCGAATTCTTCGCTCCCCGTTCGAGGGTGATGTGCGGGGCGAAGAACTCGACCGTCAGACGTCCGCTGTCGGGCACGTGGATATTCGGGAGGTCACCCGCGTGGGGACCTCCCTCGACGAGAACGCCATGCTTCATGCCGGCCGGGTTGAAATGGCCACCGGCGGATTTGAACTCGCCCTCGCACTTGCCCGTCTCATGTACGTGGAAGGCGTGTGGTCCGGCTGGCAAATTGTCGATGACGAGATTCATCCAAACGCCCTGACTGGTGGTCTGGCGAAGAGCCACGTTGCCGACGGGCTTGCCATCCTTGTCTTTCAGTTGGACGCTCGCCGCGGTGGCGGCAAACGCGGTGGCCGACGAAACGGCCAGTAGCGCGGTGGCGAGAGCGAGGGGTTTGAGGGCCATGAGTTGCTTCCTTCCAGACGAGGGTGCCGAGCCGTGCACGCGGCTCCGTGAGAGTGGTTTCAGGTTTGGCGCTTGGCGTGCAGGCGCCGGTGTTCAGTCGCGGCGAACACCTGGGACGTTACGCTAGCGCCCTTCCGCGCCGTTCACGACTTCGTTGGTAACAGACGAGATATGGCGAACGTTGCTGGAACGGGTGTAACAGCGGCCGTGGCGCGGGGCGACAGCGCTATCGACATTGATTGACACCCCTTCGCGCTTTCTCAAAGTCGCTGACCGCGCTCGCGAGCACGGGTTTAGGGTACGAACGGGGCGCCTTGCTGACGACACACGACTTTGCGATATTTTCGGGGCATGGACAGAGCGCGGGAGGCAGGGGGCGGGCGATGATTCTTTTCAAGGATCTCTGGCGCGGACATCCGATCAACGAAAGCGTGCAACTGCCCTGTGTCGCCCCTGCCGATCTCGTCAATCTCGAGGGCCGGCCGATCAAGAAGGGCTATCCGGTTTTCTCCAA
The DNA here is from genome assembly GCA_016793635.1 of Hyphomicrobiaceae bacterium. Taxonomy (GTDB): domain Bacteria; phylum Pseudomonadota; class Alphaproteobacteria; order Rhizobiales; family Hyphomicrobiaceae; genus JAEUMD01. Next base: position 256,688 of record JAEUMD010000003.1, on the reverse strand, counting down.
CCAGTGCGCGATCCGGATGGGCTCGGCGCTGCGGCGTGCCGGCGTGCAGGAGAGCCAGCTTTCAGGGTGCGCGCACTGCGTCGTGCATCCCCGTTCGGCCATGCACTTCATCAACGCCAATCAGCTCGCCGGCGCCATCGCCCGCGCCAACCTGCCGGGTTTCGGGCCGCTGGAGAAGATCACCGGCACGGAGGCCGCGCACTTCTATCCGAAACTGTTCGGACGGACCGGCGTCATCTACATCCAGGACTACTGGCGCCGCTCGACCGACAAGGACCGTCCGACGGGCGACCACATTGACGTGTGGAACGGCTACCGCTCCAGCGCCAAGTGGCTCATGGAGTGGTTCTCCTGGCTCGGCTACTACTCGAACTACGCCGACGCCGGAGAGATCTGGTTCTGGGAGGTCAAATGAGGTGTCGGCTGCCGCTTTCAACGCGGCCGTCGCTGGAAACCGGGAGAGCTCGATGCGCTACCTCATCGCCATGATCGCGGCCATGGGCGTCGCCCTGCTCGCCACGCTCTTCGTGAGCTCGCCGGTCGCGAGCTGGGTCGTCGCCCGGTTCACGTTCGACAGCCCGGACACCGTCGCCGACCTGCATTCTTTTGTGTTCATGGCGATGAACGCCCTCGGCCTGCTCGTCGGGTGGAGCTTCGGCTGGGCACTCGGCGGCCGGCTGGTGAAGGAGACCCACGTCGAATAGCCTGGGAGGGGGAGGCCGCCAGGGGAGCCGCTGGAGGGTGGCAATTTTCCCGCGCTCTCTATAACAGTCATCCCTGGAGCGCTATCAACGTGGATGGCACCGCTCTCGCGATCCTTCAATGTCGTGAATAGTGCACTCGAATTTCAGCGTGGGGTGCGGTTCACGCTTTCGAATTGGGCGTGGAGCACTTCGCGTCTCAACCAATCGCTCCCTGGCAACCCGACCGCGAGATACGGACCGTCCGAAACGTCATGAAGATGCTTCTCCTCGCCTCCGCCGGAGGCGCCATCGGCGCTGGCGCGCGCCATCTCGTCAACCTCGGAATGGGACGGCTGCTGGGCACCGCCTTTCCCTGGGGTACGCTGACGGTGAACATTCTCGGCTCGTTCCTGATGGGAGTTCTGGTCGAGCTGCTCGTGCTGCGTTTCGGTGGCTCACCGACCATGCGCACGTTGCTCGGTACGGGCTTTCTCGGCGGCTTCACGACGTTCTCGGCATTCTCGCTCGATGTTCTGGTGCTCCTCGAGCGCCGCGAGACGGGACTTGCTCTGGTCTATGTCGCGGGATCTGTCCTGGTCGGTTTCGCGGCGCTCTACGCGGGTGTCGTGCTCGTCCGTATGGTGCTCTCATGAGTGTGGCGCCAGTCGAGACCATTCGCGTGAAGAAGGACGAGGACGGCCTCAGGGTCGACCGCTGGTTCCGCATCCACTTCCCCGACGTCGGCTACACCTACTTGCAGAAACTGCTGCGCTCGGGGCAGGTGCGCGTCGATTCAAAGCGCGTGCAGGCTAACGACCGGCTCGTCTCGGGCGCAGAGGTTCGCGTGCCAGCCGTGGTGCGCCAGCCGGCGAAGAAGGCCCCGTCGCTGAAGCCGCCGGCCGGGATGTCCAAAGCCGACCGCGATCTCGTCGAGCGCATGATCCTGTTCGAGGACGAGCACGTGCTGGTGCTGAACAAGCCGTTCGGACTTGCCGTGCAGGGCGGCACGGGCACCAAGCGTCATCTCGACGGCATCCTTGCCGGCATGGCCGATCGCTTCGGCGACCGCCCGCGCTTGGTGCATCGTCTCGACCGCGACACGACGGGCGTCCTGCTCGTCGCCAAACATCGCGACGCGGCGGCGAAACTCGGCCGCATCTTCCAGACGCGCTCGGCGGCGAAGACCTACTGGGCGCTGGTTAAAGGCGTGCCGCGCCCGCCGCAGGGCAAGATCGAGGCGGCACTGGTGAAGGATTCCGGTCCCGATGGGGACCGCGTGCGCAAGGCCGGCCCAGGCGAGCAGAAAGAAGCGATGCACGCGACGACGCACTATTCGGTGATCGATCGCGTCGGGCAGAAGGCGGCCTGGGTCTCGCTGAAGCCCGTCACCGGTCGCCAACATCAGCTTCGCGCGCACATGGCGACGATCGGCCACCCGATCGTCGGCGACAACAAGTACAAGGGAGACGAGGGCCTGCCGGCGGAGAACATGGACAACAAACTCCATCTCCACGCCCGCCGCCTGATCATTCCGCACCCAATCCCTGGACAGCCGAAAATCGACGTGACGGCACCGCTTCCCGAGCACATGCGCCAGACCTGGGACCTGCTCGGCCTCGACGCTGACCGGTTCGGCACGGGTGAGGGATAGTCTTGCGCGGGCTACAAGGCCCCTCCTTCGCGATGACCGGCAGAGGCCCTGACGCAAACCCATCCGGAGTGACGATCATGTCGACGCAAACGCCGATTTCACGCCGGGCCCTCATCGGTGGCGCCGGCGCGGCCCTGCTGGTGCCGCCCTCGCCATTCCGCGCCGCGCCCGCCCAAGCAGCCGCGCCTATGCGCGGCGGTCAGGTAGCGGGATGGTACCGCTTCAGGCTCGGGGCGTTCGAGGTGACGATTCTCTCCGACGGCTCCTACGAGCTGCCGACGAGCCTACTGGCGGCCAATCAGCCGCGCGAGAAAGTCCTCGCCTTGCTCGAGAGCAATAGGCTGCCGACATCGACCCGCACGTCACACGTCAATATTCCCCTCATCAACACCGGCACCGAGCTCATTCTGGTCGATGTCGGCGGCGGGCCGAACTGGCAGGCCACGGCAGGGCGTCTCACCGACAACCTCGTCGCGTCCGGCTATAAGCCCGAGGACGTCGACAAGGTGGTGCTGACGCACGGCCATCCCGATCACATCTGGGGCCTCATCGACGAGTTCGATGGGTCGCCGCGTTTTCCGAACGCCACCTATTACATCGCCGATGCCGAGTGGGACTTCTGGACGGGTGACGCCGCCGCGACGCGCCTTGCCGACGCCTTCAAGGGCTTTGCGGTCGGCGCCAAGAAGCACCTGCCGCCGCTCGCGGACAGGACCACGCGCCTCAGGCCTGGAGCCGAGATCGCGCCAGGAATAGTCACCATGGCGACGCCGGGGCATACGCCCGGTCACATGTCGCTGATCGTCGCGTCAGGAACCGATTCACTGGTCGTCAGCGCCGATACCGTGACGCATCCCTTCATCTCGTTCGGCCATCCCGACTGGTGGCCCTCGACCGACCTCGAACAGCAGGTGGCCGAGGCATCGCGCCGCAAGCTGCTCGACATGGCTGCGGCCGACAAGGCGCTTATGCTGGTGTATCACATCTCGTTCCCGGGCCTCGGTCACGCGGTTCGCGAAGCGGGGGCCTACCGGTGGGTGCCGGCGACGTGGATGTGGCGCGGGTGAGGCGGGGGCGGTTGTCGAACGGCCTCCACCATCGGATGAGACCCGAGGTTTCGCTATTCACAACGCACTTCCGCCCGGATTAGAACGCCTGAATGACCCTGATCCTGTTCGATTGCGACGGCACCCTGGTCGATAGCCAGAACGCCATCGTCTCCGCGATGAATTCCGCGTTCGCCGCGCACGGCCTGAAGCTGCCCGAGCGCCACCGAGTCATGGGCGTCGTCGGCCTGTCGCTGGTTTCGGCAATCGGCCGCCTGCTGCCGGGAACCGACCGCGACATGCTGGAGACGCTGGCGGAGAGCTACAAAACGAGTTTTCAGGAGCTGCGGCGCCAGCCGGAGCATCACGAGCCGTTGTTTCCGCTCGCTCAAGAGACTGTGGAACTGCTCGCCGGCATGCCGGGCGTGCAGCTCGGCATCGCCACGGGCAAATCCCGCCGGGGCGTCGATGCGATCATCGAACGCTTGGGCTGGCAAGGTGTATTCGCCACCATCCAGACGGCCGATGACAATCCGTCGAAGCCACATCCAGGCATGATCGTGCGTGCGATCTCCGAGGTCGGTGCCGACGCTGCGCGAACCGTCATGGTCGGCGATACGACATTCGACATCGACATGGCGCGGGCGGCGCGCATCCACGCAATTGGCGTCTCATGGGGCTATCACGATGTCGCCTCGTTACGCCGCAGCGGCGCGCACGTGATGATCGAGAGCTTCTCGGAGTTGCCCCCCGCCATCGACGCGCTGCTGATGCAGACAGGACCGGTCCCGTGACCAATTCCGACAAAGGCGATGATAGCGCCGGCGCGAACGGTTCGAACGGCGCAGCTGGCCGCAAGGTGCCGGGCCGAGAGCCGTTGATGAAGCCTCTGCCGCGGCGTTTCTACAAGGCGGCCACGTGCGGCCCCGATGACGAAGGCTTCGCCGTGCTGCTTGACGGTCGCGCAGCGCGCACACCGGGTAAGCGCAAGCTCGCCGTGGCGAGCCGCGCGTTGGCCGAAGCGCTCGCCGAGGAATGGGACGCGCAAGGTACGAGCATCAATCCTGCGACGATGCCGCTCAGCCGCATCGTGATCGCCGCGCTCGACGGTGTCGCCGGCAACGAGCGCGCCGTCGCGGAGGACATCGTCGCCTTCGCCGGCAGCGATCTCATCTGCTATCGCGCTGCCTCGCCTCCGGGGCTGGTGGAGTTGCAGGCCATGCACTGGAACCCGGTAATCGCCTGGGCCGCCAGCCGGCTCGGCGCACACTTCAAGGTGGCCGAAGGGATCGTCCACGTCGCCCAGGACGCGGATGCGCTCGACCGATTGCGTGCGCAACTCGACGGCCGTGACGCGATCCAGCTCGCCGCGCTGCACGTCATGACGACGCTCACCGGGTCGGCCCTCATTGCGCTGGCCCACGCCGACAAGGTCCTCGGCGTGGAGGCGGCATGGCAAGCCGCGCACGTCGACGAGGATTGGCAGATCCGGCAATGGGGTGAGGACGAGGAAGCGGCCGAGCGGCGCGAGCGGCGCTGGCGCGACATGCAGGCCGCGAGCCGCATCCTGGCCCTCGCCTGATCGAAGCAAGTGGCGACAAATTCGCGCCAATTCGTTGGTTATGCGGAAACCAACGCTCGGGAAGCCGCGGTCCCGCGGGCGGACCCAACGCCAAATGCTGTCAGCGCCCATGAGCGCGCGGGAAGCCGCGGTCCCGCGGGCGGACCTCTTAACACGCGTTAACTTTTCGTTACCCGAATCACCCCTACCGTTGACCGGTCGCAACGTCGGGGAAGTCCATGCAACCTGCCATCCGTATTCCAGAGATCGCGCAGCGCGACCGGTTCGTGAAGCGTGCCGTCAGCCAGAAGCACGTCTTCGCCGTCGCCGGTGAGGATGGCCTTGCCCGTGTCTCATCACCGCACGATCCGAACCGGGAAGTGACGCTGCTTTGGACCACCGAGGCTGAGGCGGCGCGCTGGGCCGACGTGCTGACGGTGAACCCGCGGGTGAAGCAGATCGGCATTTCCGGCCTGATCGCCGACGTGCTGCCGAAGCTCTACACGCTCGAGCGATCGGTCGGTGTCGACTGGTCGGCGGAGCCGGTCGAGCCCGAGGTCGAGCCCATGGACTTGGTGCAGCGGCTGCGGCAGGAGGGCATTGATGCGTTCGTGCAGCGCTCCAGACTGCGTCGAGCGGTGTGGATGCTTGAGGACATCAACGGACCGGCACTGCTCGTCTCGCAGAAGAATCAGAATCAGCTCGTGCTTCCGTGCTGGGCGACACGCCCCGAGGCCGAGGCGCGCATCCAGGGTCCATGGAGCGATGCCGTCGCCGTCGAAGTGCCTCTGCCGAATTTCGTCAAGCTGACTCTGCCTTGGCTCGAGGAGCAGGGCTGGCTGGTCGCCGCCGGCCACGCCGAGGGCGCGGGGACCATCGAGCTTCAGCCGGCGGATCTTTCGCGCCGATTCGCGCCGGAAGCGGCGACGGCTTGAGGTAACGTCGCAGTGGTGTTCCGGCGGGTACTGAAGACGAGACCGCCGATCGGCAAACTCACCCGGATCGCGGCGCATTCGGCGCCTGCGCCAACCCGGGAGAATTGCATAAATGTCCGCGCCACTCGACACCTTCGATCTCGTCGCGAAGCTGTTCAGCGCCGTCGTACTGCCGCTGATCGTCGTCCTCAACATTCGCCAGCGCGCGCACCCGAGCACGCCGTTTGCGGCCTATCTCTGGACAGAGGAACGGCGGTTGACGGTCGTTGCCCTGGTCTTCCTCGGCGTGCTCGCAGCATTCTCGATCCTCGATCTGGCCACTCATTTCGGCATCGTCTCCAGCGCGGTCTCGGAGGCGATGCTGCCCGTGCTGGGCGTGCCGATGGCGGCCATGGCGTTGGCGGTTCTCGTGCTCGGCATGCGGGCGACCTTCAAATTCATGCGCGCGCGGGTCTGAAAAGCGCGACCGGCGGAGGGATGGACTGGAGATGAGCAGTGACACGATGACCAATCTCGTCCTCGGCGGATTTCTTATGACGCTGGCCCTTGTCCTGTTCCTGGGAGTGCTTGGCCGCGGCCGGAGACGCCGCCAGGGCGTTCGCCGGCGCGCGGCGACGGACTGGGCTCCGGCCGATGGCGGCGCGTCTATCGGCGACGGCTGGTCGTCACATGCCCACTCACGACGCTCCAGGCACAGCGACGGCGACGGTGGCGACGTTGGTGCCTCCCATTCCGACAGCGGCGACGGCGGCGGGGACGGCGGCGGCGGTGACTGAGCGCCGGATACCCGTTCCGCCTACCCGCTTCGGCGGGACTGCGGCATCACGCGGTTTATCTTTCGTTCCGTTTGCGCCCACCGCTCTCCGTGCTATCTGACCCCGTTGTGACAATTGGCGAAGTGTCAGGTGGATCCCTCCCCATGAAGCATGTGATCGAGGAGCTCGAGAAGCGGCGCGAGAACGCCCGTCTCGGTGGTGGCCAGGCGCGCATCGACGCGCAGCACAAGCGCGGCAAGCTGACCGCGCGCGAGCGCATCGAACTCCTGATGGACGACGGCTCGTTCGAGGAGTTCGACATGTTCGTCGAGCACCGCGCGACCGAATTCGGCATGGAGAAGACGAAGATCCCGGGCGACGGCGTCGTCACCGGCTGGGGCACCATCAACGGCCGCGTCGTCTACGTGTTCGCCAAGGATTTCACGGTGTTCGGCGGCTCGCTTTCCGAGACGCACGCCAAGAAGATGACGAAGATCCAGGACATGGCGCTGAAGAATCGCGCGCCCATCATCGGCCTGTTCGATGCCGGTGGCGCGCGCATTCAGGAGGGCGTCGACGCGCTCGGCGGCTATGGCGAAGTGTTCACACGCAACGTACTCGCGTCTGGCGTCATTCCGCAGATCTCGCTCATCATGGGACCGTGCGCGGGCGGCGACGTCTACTCGCCGGCGATGACCGACTTCATCTTCATGGTGAAGGATACGAGCTACATGTTCGTCACCGGTCCCGATGTCGTGAAGACGGTGACCAACGAGACCGTGACGGCGGAAGAGCTCGGCGGCGCCAAGGTGCACACCACCAAGTCGTCCATCGCCGATCGCGCCTACGAGAACGACGTCGAGGCGCTGTTGCAGATGCGCCGCCTGATGGACTTCCTGCCGTCGAACAACATCGATGGCGTGCCGGAGCTTCCGACGCGCGACAGCGCCGACCGGCTCGATCCATCGCTCGATACGCTCATTCCGGACAACCCGAACAAGCCCTACGACATCAAGGAGCTGATCCATAAGGTCGTCGACGAAGGCGATTTCTTCGAGATCCAGGATGCCTACGCGAAGAACATCGTCGTCGGCTTCGCTCGCATGGAGGGCCACACCGTCGGCATCGTCGCCAACCAGCCGATGGTGCTCGCTGGCGTGCTCGACAGCGACGCGTCACGCAAGGCGGCGCGCTTCGTGCGCTTCTGCGACTGTTTCGAGATTCCGATCGTAACCTTCGTCGACGTGCCGGGCTTCCTGCCGGGCACCGCGCAGGAGTATGGCGGCCTCATCAAGCATGGCGCCAAGCTTCTGTTCGCCTATGCCGAGGCGACCGTGCCGAAGGTCACCTGCATCACCCGCAAGGCCTATGGTGGCGCTTACGACGTGATGAGCTCGAAGCACATCCGTGGCGACGTCAACTACGCTTGGCCGACCGCTGAAATCGCGGTGATGGGTGCCAAGGGCGCCGCCGAGATCATCTATCGCTCGGAGCTTTCCGATCCGGAGAAGATCAAGGGACGTGTCGACGAGTACCAGCGCCGCTTCGCCAACCCGTTCGTCGCCGCCGAGCGCGGTTACATCGACGAGGTGATCCTGCCGCGCGCGACGCGCATGCGCATCTGCCGCGCGCTCAACATGCTGCGCAACAAGACCGTCGAAAATCCCTGGAAGAAGCACGACAACATCCCGCTGTGATGTCGTCGCTCACGGTTGGCGATCCGGTCGCCGATGCGACCTGGCAACCTCCGCCCGGGGGCGATGCACTGGCGCCGGCGCCGGGTTGGGCGTTGGCTTTGCCGTGCCGCAGGCTCACCCCCCTCCATCCTTGATGGGGAGTGGGTGAGGGGCGGCTGCTTGCTCGACGTATGTAGGCATGCGAGGCGCGATGGGAGCACAAGCTGCCGCGCCTTTGCTCGAAACCAACTCTCGCACGACCGTCGATTATGACCCAAAGCGCCATAGGGCGATCACGGAGCTTGCCACACTGGCGCTCTTCCGCTTCCGATCATCGCGACCCTGGGCATGCCACCGGCTGCTTCCCAGTGGCCAATCGACAATGAGCCATATTTAACCGTACGGGCTGTTCTTTCCAAGAGCGACTCGTTGCGTGATTGCCCGATCGATGAGTTGGCGTACAACATTGTTGCCACCGCTGATCTTTAGGCGGTTCATGAACGTGATTGGGCCCAGCTGTACGAATAGCTTGCCGAATACCTCATCAGCAAAACTACTACTGATCAGCGCAACATCGTCGAGCACAATCTCAACGCGCTCCGGCGCGGCCGATAAAAGATTTTCGATCTTAATCCTGACAGGCTTGGCGACATCTCTTGAGCCGAATGATTTCGCCTCATTCGTTAAGACAATTGTTGCCCCACCATCTTCAACGAGCTTGTCGACGTAAGAGTAGCCTGGCGTGTATTTCTCACCTTTAAATGCAAGTGCCTCAGACAGCAGATTGGGGTTGTCCGTTGCTATGCCACAAACTATCGCCGTACCTTGGTAAGGAATAGCCTGCTTGGCAACATGCAAGCCGGCTTTCTTGGTCAGACTCAACATTGCATAGCCGGAGTAAATCGAGAAATACCCATTTGAAAGCTGGGAAATCCGATAGGAGCCAAACAATCCGTTGCCCATGTTGGTCTGCCGGTTCCTGGTGACGCCTTCTCTAATTGCTCGATCGAGCGCATCGACATCGCTAGTCAAATGAACGTGGGCGTCCCGCAGCGTTTTAGGAATTCCAACGCCCGTGTCGCACACAATGAATTCGACAATTCCTGACTTGCTGAATGTTGTGAGCTGGACAACTCCTCCAACACGACTATCCGCATGATTGAGGACGTTATCTGTTATTTCGTTAACTGCCCATTCTAGGGCAGCCAGTTGGTCGCGCGAGAAACCCTCAAGGGATCCCAGCAACTTGTTCATGATTTGGTTGACGGACTGATAGTGGGTCTCGGCGTCGACATAGATCATCGCTGGCAAGTGCTTGTTTGATGCGAAACTGGATGGATCGAATTGGCGAGGATCGATCAGATGAGCCCAGTTGGAGTTTACGAAAAGCCTAGAAAACTTCGGATCCTCGGGCAGCCTTAGAAAGGCACCAAATCCGTCGATCAGGAGCGCTCGACAATGGGTCGCGAACGGAAGCAGGTCTGCCGCAAAACCTGTCGCCAACTTGGTCATATCAATATTGACGGACGTGCAGCCCTGCTTTCTGAGATTGTGTATAGCGGCGCAAGATCGCTGCAGCGCCTCACGGTTGAAGCTGCCCGAAAGAACTAAGTCGTTGCCCGACGTGGAAATGCTCAATTACTGCTTCCCTTCGCTGGTCTCGTCTGCCTGCCAACCTACCAGGAACCGGACGAACTGTAAGCAAGTGCTCACCAGCCGAGCCATGCACGCCACTGGCCCAATACGGCAGTCCGCACGCTTCTATTCACACGGTTGGCATCGGGTGCGGAGCGGACACCTGCTGCGCCGGTGCAAGTGGCAGTCCCTCACCCTAATCAACTGCAGTGAGGCTGATCTCGTTTCGATCGGTTGAAAGGGTCGCACGCGTTTGCACTCTCGCCTCAGGGGCGACGTGCGGGCATGCTGAGGCGCCGATCCTCAGGGAGCACTCATGACCGAGCAATCGAAGCTGGCCGACGCTATCGCGGCAGGTGCACGCGGCACCTCGACGCTGATCGTCGCGCCGGAGCATACCGCGCCGCGCGTCGGCTCGGGGCGCATCGCCGTGCTGGCAACGCCGGTGATGATCAACGTGATCGAGGCGGCCGCGCTCGCCGCGTGCGAGCACCTGCTGCCTGAAGGGCACCAGAGCCTCGGCATCCACCTCGATGTCCGTCACATCGCGGCGACGCCGGTCGGAATGAGTGTGACGGCCGCGGCCGAGGTGGTGAAGGTCGATGGCCGAACCATCTATTTCCGTGTCTCCGTGCATGACGAGAAGGAACTGATCGGAGACGGCACGCACGAGCGCGTCGTCGTCAACGTCGAGCGCTTCGACGCCCGCGTCCAGCGTAAGACTTCGGCCAGCCCCGGCTGATCGCAGATGCCATCGTTTCTCTCGTGGCGAGTCGCACGGGCGCGTGTGAACCGTCTCGGGAAGTCGGTTGAGGCGAGCTATTGGAAGTGACGGCAAACGATGCGCGCGTCCGGTCGGTTCGCGGCCAAGCACCGAATGGGAGACGAAAGGGTGTGTCGGCGAATACTGTTGGTGGGCGGTGAGAGGGTCGAACTCCCGACATCCTCGGTGTAAACGAGGCGCTCTACCACTGAGCTAACCGCCCGGCCGCAGACCTTTTAGTACCGCCCGCAGGCCACCGCAAGGCAACTGCGCGCCGCATGCCCCTGCGTCGTGGCGGCCCCGCGGGTGGGGCGGGTAAGTCCGCGCAAATCCGCGCTTGCGTCGAGGGGGCATCCGGCTATATTCCGCGCCTGTTTCACGAGTTCGCGGAGGGGTGGCCGAGTGGTTGAAGGCGCACGCCTGGAACGCGTGTGTGCGGGAAACCGTACCGTGGGTTCGAATCCCACTCCCTCCGCCATTTTTGCGCTCACGCGCCGTAGGCGCTCCGCGGGGGCGGCACTCGTGCCGGGTCGCCTTGCTCCCGAGCCCTTCGGGCTGGAGTTCGAACTTGGTCCCGTCAGGCCCGCCATTCACGCGAGATCGCCCTTATCATCCCATTGCGCGTGAGTTTCCGGCGGTCGTCCACCTCGCATTGGGACGCCGCAGCACAAGGTATGCTGTCTTCGAGAAGGATGGGCGCCCTGCCTCACACCCAGTGGCGGAGAGAGGCCCGTTTCGGAATCATTTCCGTTGCCGATCACGATGGCGTTGAAGAATCGCGGGACGAAGTGTTGCGTCCATCGCCATCCTTCGGCCCACTACGCCCATCGCTGCACTCAGTCTCGACGGTGACCTGCTGCGCGTTCGCCGCCGCCGTGGTCGCCGTGTCATCCGGCTCTCCGGTCGCCGAACGAGCGACCGCGTCGCCCTTCGGCTCAGACGGTTCGCCAGCGACGTCCGCCTCACCTTCACTCTGCGCAAATGCGACGTCGTCGTCCGGGCGGCCGAGCCGCTCCCAAGCCGCAATTTCCTCGTCCGTCAGCATGCCCTTGCCGACGCGGTACGCCGTTGCAATGGCGCCTGTTGCCCATTGGGCATCCGTGTAGTCGCCGCAGCAATCGTCGAGGCCATCGTGAAGTGAGAACACCGGATCGCTCGTCCAGAGCTTGCGTAGAGCTTCCGAGCGAACGTCGGCCGGAACCGATTTTTTCATGAAGCGCGTATAGTCCGACGAGGCATCCAGTGCGTCGATGTCGAGCGTCTGCAGATCAGCCTCTGCAGGATCATGAGTGGCCGCGGGCGAGTTCGAAGGCGCGGTGGTCGCATGGCGCGACGCCAAGTGCGGCTCGTCGTTAACGGGCGCGCCTTGCCCTGACTCTTCCGGGGCGGGTGACTCAAGCGGTGCGTTTCTCGCCTCGGCCTTGCGACGCGACCAGCGGGCGAGAACGCCTTCGTGCTCTTTGCTCATGGCTCGACCTAGCCTCCGTCGCGTTCACCGGGGTCGCGGCCAGCGCCGATCATACGGCGCCGCAACGCCTCTATAGGTTCTTGGCCGAATTGATGCTGCTCGGCGCGATGATGCGCGGTCCGCTGCCGCTTGGCGAACCGCTCGGCGACGTGATGCTCAGCGACGAAGCTTTCGATGCGCGCGAGAATGGCCGGCGGAATGAGCACGCGGCCGACGATCTCGGTGCCGCTTTCGGCGTTGGCCTGTGCCTCGAAGGCAGAGGCGGCGACCAGAAGCAGCTCGATGGGCGGCCCTTCGCCGGCGGCCGGATTCTCCCGCAGCACGACGTAGAGCACGGGCTTTTCGCCCGCGAGGTTTTCCGCGTAGGCGCTGGTGTCCTTGCGATGCAGGACGAGCGTCGTCGCGCCCGCGTGAAAAATCTCGGCGTCCGGCGATTGGCGCAAACTTGTCCACGCCGGCAGCGCCAGCGGTTCAGCCACGACTTCCACGACGCGCCAGACGTGATCGCTCCACGGGCTGTCGAGGCGTTCGCGAGCAACGATGACGCTGACGTTGATCAGCTCTGAATTCGACATGACTCGCGAGGACCTCGTTATGTTGTTTTCAGAATAACGCTTCCGCGTGCGCCATGTTCATCGACGTATAACTTGGTCTTTACCGGCGGGTCCATTGCCTTCTAAGACTTGCGTATGATGCGCGCTGGCGACCGGCGCGGACGCTTACGCGCGCGAGCGCACTTATCTTGGAAAGTCTGGGGAGCACACGAATGAAATCTTCCGACGAGAAATTGCTCGTCTGTTCGTGTCAGCGGTCCATGGATGTCGATGCCAAGCGTCTTGGCGATATGTTGGGGCAGGGCGCGCTGCCGTTGCACCACGAGCTCTGCCGGTCGGAGATCAGTGCCTTCAAGGCGGCGTGCCGGGGAGAGGGCGCGGTGCGTGTTGCCTGCACGCAGGAGGCGCCGCTGTTCCGTGAGGTGGCGAACGAACTTGGTGTCGATGAAGATCGGTTGAGGTTCACCAATATCCGAGAGCGTGCCGGCTGGTGCGAAAACAAGAGCGCGACATTGCCGAAGATGGCCGCGCTGCTGGCCGAGGCGCGTGTCGACGTCAAGCCCGCCGGCGTGCGTTCGCTAACATCGCAGGGCGTATGCCTCGTCTACGGTTCGGGCCAGGAGACGCTCGACGCGGCCGAGGCCCTCTCCTCGCGTCTCGACGTCACGGTTCTGCTGATCGACGCCGAAGGCGCCATCCCTCCCGCTACGGCGAGCGTGCCGGTGCACAAGGGCCGCATCAAGCGCGCCTCGGGGCGTCTCGGCGCCTTCGAGGTCGAGGTAGATGGCTACGCTGCGCCGCTCCCATCCTCGCGAGGGCAGTTCGAGTTCACGATGGCGCGCGACGGCGCGAAATCAAATTGCGACTTGATTCTCGACATGTCAGGGGCCCCACGCTTGTTCTCCGCATCGCAGCGGAGGGATGGGTATGTCGCGGTCGATCCCGCGCACCCTGCGGCGGTCAACCGCGCTCTGTTTGAGATCGCCGATCTGGTTGGCGAGTTCGAGAAGCCGATCTATGTCCAATTCACCGAGGGGATCTGCGCCCACTCGCGCAACCGCAAGACCGGATGCCACCGTTGCCTCGATGTTTGTCCGACCGGCGCCATCACGCCGAACGGCGACCACGTGTCGATCGATCCGTTTATCTGCGGCGGCTGCGGCAACTGTGGCGCTGTCTGTCCGACCGGCGCGGCGAGCTATGACTACCCTTCGAGCGACGATGTTGCGCGGCGCGCGCAAACTTTGCTCCAAACCTATTTTGCGTGCGGGGGCGCGCGTCCGGTGCTGTTGCTGCATGACGAGCGGCATGGCGCGCCGCTGATCTCGGCGATGGCTCGGGCGGGACGGGGTCTGCCGGCAAACGTGCTGCCACTGTCGCTACATTCCGTGCATCAGGTCGGCCATGATCTGTTGGCCGAGCTGTTGGCCGCGGGAAGCGAGCACGTCGTCATTCTCGCTTCGCCGGAGCAGCCTGCCGAGGTGGAGGCGCTCGCGGCCGAGATCGGACTGATGTCGTCCATACTCGCAGCCATCGGCTTCGATGAATCGCGGCTGCATCTGCTGACGGGGCGCGATCCCGATGACGTGGAAGGCGCGCTTTATGGTCTGCCTGCGATCAAGGCGATCGGGGGGCGGGGCGGCGCGGCGAGGCGGGGCCACGCCGACAAGCGGAGCGTGGCGCGTTCGGCGTTCGCCGCCATCCACGCCGTAGCGCCTGCCCCCGAGAAGCGGATCGCGCTGCCCGCCGGGGCTCCATATGGCCGGGTGGTGCTCGACACGTCGGCTTGCACGGTCTGTCTCGCCTGTGTCGGCGCTTGCCCAACGGAAGCGCTGCGCGACAGCGGCGAGCGGCCTGAATTGCTATTCGTCGAAGCATCGTGCGTTCAATGCGGGATCTGTCAGGCGACGTGCCCGGAGAAAGCAATCAGGCTCGAGCCTTCGTACGACTTCACGGCGGCGGCCGAGACGCTGGTCTCGCTCAAGCGCGAGGAGCCGTTCGAATGCGTCCGGTGCGGCAAGCCGTTCGGCTCGCGATCGAGCGTCGAGCGCATCGTCGACAAGCTCAAGGGCAAGCACGCCATGTTCAAGAACGAGGCGCAGGTTCGCCTGATCCAGATGTGCGACGACTGCCGTGTCATTTCGCTCAGCGAGGCGGGCGGCGATCCCTATGCCTACGGCGAGCGGCCGCGCGTGCGAACGACGGACGACTATCTCGCGGCGGCCAAGTCCACAGGATCGGGCAAGCGGGAGAGTTGAGCGGGATGCGGTGCAGCAACGTGGTGGATGGCATGCCACCAACGTGCTCCAGCCCCGCATTTGTGCTGGTTTCCACATCTCAGCCACGCTCGCTTCGTGGGTTGGAATGGGTCGTCAATGTTGCGGTGCGGCGAACAAAATATTCCAATTGTGATGAGCAAACTGCATCAACTGGTTGCAGGATTTCCGGAACGTGTGCACACTCATGCTACAAAAAGGGCAAGGGGTGGCCATCTGATGTCGCCTGAGAATCCTGGGAGGGTGAGCTAGGGCATGCCTCCGCTGCCGTCTTCCGCCATATCCGAGCATGACCAGGCTTTCGCTGCGGTTGCCGCCGAAGATCTGCTGCGGGCCGACGTTTACCGTTTTCTGGCGCGCCTGCTGTCGGGACCGGTTGGGACGGAGGAACTCACGCTTGGCGCGGGTCTCGAGGGCGACTCGTCGAGCTTCGGGCAGGCGATCGACGGCCTCGCCGCGATCTGCCGCGAGACGAACCCCGCCGAGGCCGCTGCCGAGTATCAAGACCTCTTCATCGGGCTCGCGCGCGGCGAGATCCTACCCTACGGCTCTTATTACCTCACCGGCTTCCTGCATGAGAAGCCGCTCGCCCGTTTGCGTCGGGACATGGAGCGGCTGGGCATTGAGCGCGATCCCGAGGCAACGGAGCCCGAGGACCACATCGCCTCGCTGCTCGAGATGATGGCGGGCTTGATCGACGGCAGCTTCGGTGAGCCGCTTGCCCTGGCCGAGCAGAAACTATTCTACGAAGCCCATCTCGGCAGCTGGGCGCGCGTCATGTTCCGCGACCTCGAGAAGGCGGCTTCGGCAAGGCTCTATGCGAAGGTCGGCGCGGTCGGCCGTGCTTTCATCGAGATCGAAAACGGCGCGTTCCGGATGGTGTGAAGGAACGGAGCCTGGGAAGTATCCGCGGCGGCGGAGCGAACGAGAGAAGACGGTAAGAGAGAGACGCGATCGGGCCGGACCCGATGGCGAGCAGGGGAGCAGAACAATGCAAGACAATGCAAAGAAGTTGCCCGCCGAGAAGATCGAAACGGATCGACGCAGCCTTCTGAAACTGCTCGGCATCGGCTCGGTTGGAACCGCTGCCGTTGCGATGGGCGCGGAGAGCGCCACGGCTGAAGTGGCGAAGCCTGCCGACGCGAACGGCTACCGCGAGAGCGAGCACGTGAAGACTTACTACGACCGCGCCAGGTTCTGATCGAAGAGAATTCGGTAGGGGCCGCGCGGCCAGTAGGTTCGCGAGCGGCGCCCGAGGAGCGAGGAGACTGCCATGCTCAAGAAGAAGACAAAGGGAATAGCACGCGGCGGACGGCTCTCGTCGGCACTCGACGATCAGGCGGGTAGCTCGGTCGATCGTCGCGCTTTCCTGCGCAATTCCGGTCTCACGATCGGCGGCCTAGCCGCGGCGGGAACGCTGGCAAGTGGCCGTGTGCGCCCGGCGGCGGCCAATCCGGCTGCTTCTGCCGCCAAGGTCGAGATCAAGAAGACGGTCTGCACGCACTGCTCGGTCGGCTGCACGGTTCTCGCCGAGGTCCAGAATGGTATCTGGGTCGGCCAGGAGCCGGCGTTCGACAGTCCGCTCAATCTCGGTTCGCATTGCGCCAAGGGTGCTGCGGTGCGCGAGCACGCGCACGGTGAGCGCCGGCTCAAGTATCCGATGAAACTGGTCGGAGGCAAATGGGTCCGGATCTCCTGGAACGACGCCATCAACGAGGTCGGCGACAAGCTTCTGGAAATCCGCGAGAAGTCGGGGCCTGACAGCGTCTACTGGCTCGGCTCGGCCAAATACTCCAACGAGCAGTCCTATCTCTACCGCAAGCTGGCCGCGTTCTGGGGCACCAACAACGTCGACCACCAGGCACGCATCTGCCACTCCACGACCGTCGCGGGCGTCGCGAATACGTGGGGCTACGGCGCGATGACCAACTCCTACAACGACATCCAGAAGTCGAAGGCGATCTTCCTCATCGGCGGCAACCCGGCCGAGGCGCATCCCGTCTCGCTTCAGTTCCTGCTGAAGGCGAAGGAGCAGAACAACGCGCCGCTTATCGTGCTCGACCCGCGCTTCACGCGGACGGCGGCACATGCCAGCGAGTATGTGCGGTTCCGTCCTGGCACCGACGTCGCGCTGATCTGGGGCATTCTCTGGCACATCTTCGAGAACGGCTGGGAAGACAAGGACTACATTTCCAAGCGCGTCTGGGGCATAGAGTACGTCCGCGACGAAGTGAAGAAGTGGACGCCCGAGGAAGTCGAGAAGGTGACCGGGGTGCCGGGTGCGCAGCTCCTGCGCGTCGCCCGCACGATGGTTCAGAACAAGCCCGGCACGGTGATCTGGTGCATGGGCGGCACGCAGCACACCACCGGTAACGCCAACGTCCGCGCCTACTGCATCCTGCAGCTCGCGCTCGGCAACATGGGTGTCGAGGGCGGCGGCACCAACATCTTCCGCGGCCACGACAACGTGCAGGGCGCCACCGATTTCGGCCTCAGCATCGACAGTCTGCCGGGCTACTACGGTCTCGCCACCGGCTCGTGGAAACACTGGGCGCGTGTCTGGAACGTCAGCTACGACAGCCTGCTCGCGCGCTTCGTCGATCAGAAGGCGATGGAGCTCGCAGGCATACCGGTGAGCCGCTGGGCGGATGGCGTGCTCGAGGACCCGAAGAACATCACGCAGAAGGACAAGCTGCGGGCGATGATCTACTGGGGCCACGCCCCCAACTCGCAGACGCGCGGTCCTGACCTGAAGAAGGCGATGGAAGCGCTCGACCTGCTCGTCGTCGTCGATCCCTATCCGACTGTGACGGCCGTCATGCACGACCGCACCGACGGCGTCTACCTGCTGCCGGCGGCAACACAGTTCGAGACGGCGGGCTCCGTCACCGCATCGAACCGCTCGCTGCAATGGCGTGAGAAGGTGTTCGGACCGTTCTTCGAGGCGCTGCCCGACCACACCATCATGTACAAGCTCGCGAAGAAGTTCGGCTTCGAAAAGGAGATGTTCAATCAAATCAAGGTAGAAGGCGACGAGCCCAACATCGAGGACATGACCCGCGAGTTCAATCGCGGCATGTGGACCATCGGTTATACCGGCCAATCGCCCGAGCGCCTCAAGCTGCACATGGCCAACCAGCACACCTTCGACAAGGTGACGCTGAAGGCCAACGGCGGCCCGTGTGACGGTGAGACCTACGGCCTGCCGTGGCCGTGCTGGGGCACCGCCGAGATGAAGCATCCCGGCACCGCCAATCTCTACGATCCGTCGAAGCCGGTGGCGGAAGGCGGCCTGTGCTTCCGTGCCAACTTCGGCCTGACGGCGCCGAAGGAGTACGCGACGGGTGACGCGGTGCGCGACAACATGCTCGCGGTCAACAGCTATCCGGTCGGTTCCGAGATCCAGGATGGCCACCCCGAAGTGACCATGGCGATGCTGCAGAAGCTCGGCTGGGACAAGGACCTCACGGAACCCGAGTTGGCGGCGATCACCAAGGTGGCCGGCAGCAGCGAGGCGGAGAAGCTTGGCGCGGTCAACTGGAAGACCGACCTTTCGGGCGGCATCCAGCGCGTCGCGATCAAGCATGGCATCGCCCCGTTCGGTAATGCCAAGGCGCGTTGCGTGGTGTGGAACTTCCCCGATCCCATTCCGAAGCACCGCGAGCCGCTCTACACGCCGCGCCGCGATCTGGTGGCGACCTATCCGACCCACGCGGACCGCCGCCATTCGCGCCTGCCGACGCTTTATGAATCGATCCAGAAACAGGACTTCTCGAAGGACTATCCGATCGTCCTCACGTCCGGCCGTCTGGTCGAGTACGAAGGCGGCGGCGACGAGACGCGGTCCAATCCGTGGCTCGCCGAGCTCCAGCAGAACATGTTCGTCGAGATCAATCCGACCGATGCCAACAACCTCGGCATTCGCGATGGCGAGACGGTGTGGGTCGAAGGGCCGGAGAAGGGCAAGGTCAAGGTCATGGCCATGGTGACGGAGCGCGTCGGCAAGGGCGTCGCGTTCATGCCGTTCCATTTCGGCGGCATGTTCCAGGGCAAGGATCTGCGTTCGAAGTATCCGCACGGCGCCGATCCGATCGTTCTCGGCGAAGCGACCAACACGGCGCAAACCTACGGGTACGACGTCGTAACGCAGATGCAGGAGACGAAGACCACGCTCTGCAAGATCAGCCGCGCTTGAGAGAGAAGGGGCCAGACGAATGGCACGGATGAAATTCCTCTGCGACGCCGAGCGCTGCATCGAGTGCAACGCGTGCGTCACCGCCTGCAAGAACGAGCACGAAGTTCCGTGGGGCGTGAACCGCCGGCGTGTTGTCACCATCAACGACGGCAAGCCGGGTGAGCGCTCCATCTCGGTCGCGTGCATGCATTGCTCGGATGCGCCGTGCATGGCGGTGTGTCCGGTCGATTGCTTCTACCAGACCGCCGATGGCGTCGTGCTGCACAACAAGGATCTGTGCATCGGTTGCGGCTACTGCTTCTATGCGTGCCCGTTCGGCGCGCCGCAGTATCCGCAGACGACGAGCTTCGGCAGCCGCGGCAAGATGGACAAGTGCACGTTCTGCGCGGGCGGACCCGAGGCCAACAACTCGGACGCCGAGTTCAAGAAGTACGGCCGCAACCGTCTCGCCGAGGGCAAGCTGCCGCTTTGCGCGGAGATGTGCTCGACCAAGGCGCTGCTCGCCGGTGACGGTGACATCGTCTCGAAGATCTACCGCGAGCGTGTCGTGTCGCGTGGCTTCGGCACGGGTGCATGGGGCTGGGGCAAGGCTTATCCCGGCCAGTCCGGCTGAGCCTAAACGAACGTGTTCGGAGGCCCCGGCGCCGGGGCCTCCTGCATCGCGAGCCGCACCCACGCGGATCGCGCCGCCGCCCGCGAGCCACCGTGGGCGATGGCTCAAGCGAATGGCCTCGGTCTCCCTCGAACCAACGTTGCGAGCGCACCGGGCGTCGATCGACCATCTGCATTTCGGACCGGCGTCCGACTCGAGGATCACACATGACGAGACGCGGCGGGCTGCTGCTGGCCGTCGGGGCGACGAGCCTTCTCTTCGCCGGTTGCAAGGCCGAAGAACAGAACAGACCGGTGCACCTGGAAAAGGGGACTTACACCGGCCAGCAAGATGAAGCCTTGACGGATCAGCAGCGGAAGCTGCTGCGAGAACGCGCGGAGCGGGGGCGATGATGGCACCGGTCGAGGAGGCGTCGCTGCTGCGTCCCGAGCGGATCGGTGGTTTCGCCCTCCGGGCCGATGAGTGGCGCCAGACCAAGACGTGCGAGATCGCGCATACGCAATGGGGAGCATGACATGATCGTCTCTACGGCTCTTGATCGCCGTATCGGTGCGGTTGCACGGCGCAGTTCCGGGTTCCGCCGGTTGGCCGCGGCACTCGCAGGGGTGCTGCTCCTCGCTTTGGTCATGGTGGTTGCCGCGGCTAATCCCGGTATGGCGCAAAGCGTTCGCCCGCCCGCCGGCGCCGTCGAGAATGTCGCTCCGCCAAGTGACCCAGCCAATTCCCCCGTAGGCGGTCGGCCCGGTGCTGTCGCGCCCGAAGTCGTCAACCCGACCGCTGGAAAGGGTGCGATCTTCGATACGGAGATGTGGCAGCGCGTGAGAAAGGGAGAGGCCGGTAAGGTCACAATTCCCGATCCTATGGCGGGCCAGCTCGTTCAGTCCGAGGGCGAGGCGTGGCGCAACTTGCGCAACGGCAAGGTTTCGACGTGGGGCGCTTGGGTGTTGCTCGGTGTCGCTGGCGCCATCGCTCTCTACTATCTCGTGCGTGGTCGCATGCCGATCAGTGGAGGCCGCACCGGACGAGTCATTCCACGGTTCTCGCTCACCGAGCGGATCGTGCACTGGTTCGCCGCCGGCCTGTGGCTGATCCTCGCATTCACTGGACTCGTCATTCTGTTCGGCCGTTACGTGCTGCTACCGGTCGTCGGTCCTACCGTCTTCTCGATGATCGCCAGCGCCTCGCTACAGGCCCACAACCTGATGGGTCCGATCTTCGTCGTCTCGATCCTGCTGCTGTTCGTGACCTTCATTCGCGGCAACTTCTTCCAGGTCGCGGATTTCTGGTGGCTCCTCAAGGGCGGCGGATTCTTCGGCGGCCATGCGAGTTCGCATCGCTACAACTTCGGTGAAAAGACTTGGTACTGGTGGTCGGTCGTGCTCGGGCTGGTGCTCAGCGCCTCTGGCTTCGCGATGTTGTTCCCCGAGTTCCTCGGCAGCCGCAACTATCTACAGCTCGCCAACCTCGCGCACGCCATCGCCGCGCTCGGATTCATCGCCTTCGGTCTCGGTCATATCTACCTCGCGACCATCGGCATGGATGGCGCGCTCGAGGGCATGACGCGCGGCACCGTCGACGAGAACTGGGCAAAGGAGCACCACGACCTCTGGTACGAGGCCCACAAGCGCGAGGCGACAACCAACCGATCGGTTGCCGAAGCCAAGGCCGCGCTCGGCCAAGTCTAGCGCCGACCGTGCATCGTGTTCGATCGACAGTGCTGTTACTTCGCGACGCGAGGTTGATGCAGAGCATGGTGGGGCGATCCGCGATCGCGCAACGTAGTGACGATCTCTTGTCGCGTGACGATGGCCGATCATGACGACGTGTGTGACATGAGAAGCTGGCCGGCTCCCGCCGCCATTCGAACCAGACGGAGGCGCTGTTGACTCTGCTTCAATTCGTCGAAGGCCCGATGTGGTACTTCGCGGCCACTGTATTCCTGGTCGGCGCGGCATGGCGCGTGATCGGGTTGTTGGCCATCGGCCGCAAGACCGATCTCAGTCCGGCGAAGCATTCGGCGGCGGTGGGCTTCATCAAGGGCAACCTGCGCCACTTCGTGCCCCGCACCACGTTCGCCGAGCGTACGTGGTTCCATTGGCTGGCCGGATATGCCTTCCATCTCGGTCTCTTCGCCCTGCTGTTCTTCGCCGCTCCGCACGTCAAATTCATCGAGCAGCGCATCCTCGGTTTCGGCTGGCCGGCGATGTCGCGCACGTGGTTCATCATCGCCGCCGAAATCGCCTTCGCCGGTCTCATCGTGCTTTGGGTTCGGCGTATCGCCGATCCGGTGATGCGCCAGATCAGCGATCGTGACGATCACATGGGCTCGTGGTTGACGTTCCTGGTGATGCTCACAGGGTGCTTCGCGCTCGGTGAAAGCGATCCCGGATTGCGCACGCTGCACATGGGACTGGTCAATCTATGGCTGATCTACTTCCCGTTCAGCCGCCTCATGCATGCGTTCACCTTCGCCCTGAGCCGAGGCTACACGGGTGCCATCTACGGGCGCCGGGGAGTTACGCCATGACCGCTGTCGCTGCAACCGCTACTCCGGCCGCCTCGGCTGAACGTTCCGCCGCCGCGGGCGAAGGAACGCGCGCCGCCGCCGCCGTCGACATGTTTCTCAAGGTGACGGACGCGGCCATCGCCTCTTACCTCGATGCCTGCGTGCATTGCGGTGAATGCGCCGAGGCGTGCCACTTCTATCTCTCCACCAACGATCCGCGCTATACGCCGACCTACAAGCTGAAACCGCTAGTGAAGGCCTACAAGCGTCATAAGGCGCCGTTCTCGACGCTGATGCGCGGCATTGGACTGGCGCCGGCCGAGCTGACGTTCGAGGAGCTTCAGGAGTGGTCGGAGCTCGTCTACGACTCGTGCAACATGTGTGGCCGCTGCACGCTGGTTTGCCCGATGGGCATCGACATCGCCGGCAGCGTTCGCAAGATGCGCGAAGGCTTCGTCGCCGCCGATCTCGCACCAGAGGGTCTGCGCTCCGCTGAAGCCAATGCTCTGCGCACCGGCAGCCCCATGAACGTCACGCCCAAGGCGCTCAAGGCGACCATCGCCAGCCAGGAAAAGGAAACGGGCATACCCGTCGCCCTCGACAAGCAGGGTGCAGACTACATGGTCATCCTGTCGGCCATGGAGGTGATGGGGTATCCCGAGGTCATCGGCTCGCTTGCGCGCATCTTCGCCAAGGCCGGTGTCGATTGGACCATCTCGACCAAGGCGTTCGAGGCGACCAACGTCGGTGTTCAGATCGGCTCGCGCGAGACGGCGCGCACGCTCGTATCGCGTGTCGTCGATGCCGCCGAGGAGCTGGGCGTCAAGTACGTGATCAGCCCCGAATGCGGACACGCCTATGGCGCGTTGCGCTGGGAGGGGCCGAACCTGATGGGGCGCCAGTACAAGTTCGAGGTGGTGCACATTCTCGAGGTGCTCGACAAGCTGCGTCGCGAAGGCCGTCTCGAGATGCGCGACAAGGACAAGCGGCGCATCACGCTGCACGACCCCTGCCAGATCGTGCGCCGTGGCGGTCTTCTCGACGAGCCGCGCGCGCTGATCGATCACGTCAGTGACAATTTCGTCGAGATGCCGATGAGCGGCGTCACGAACCTGTGTTGCGGCGGCGGTGGCGGCGTCTCCGCGAATCCGCGCGCCCACGAGAACATGAACGCAGCGTTCTCCTGCAAGCTCGCGCAGTTCAAGGCGGTCGACGGTCTCGAACTCGTCGTATCGCCCTGCGCGAATTGCCGGACAACGCTGGAGGAAGGGTTGGAAAACTACGAGTACGCGATGCCGGTCATTGGCCTTGGCGAATTCATTGCCGAGCACCTGAAGGACTGACAGGCTGCGTCCGCGTGTTGGTTCGAACAGGCGTCTAGCGATGCCACTTGGTCTAAGAGCGAAGCTGAGCGCCGCTTGGTGCTCCTCGTTCGCAATCATCCTGCTGGCACTCCTCGTCGCTGGATGGTTCGGTCATGCCGGCGAGGTGCACGCTGGAGCGGTGCCGAGCGAGAAGGACGCGGAGCTCACGGGCGCGGATGTGCGGAAAGCGCTGGAGACGCGGGCTGCCAAGTCTGCCGGCCGCGCTGCGGAGGGCAGCCTTGTCGGACATGGCGGTCCCATCAAAGCGCTTGCGGTCGATCTCGGCGCGAGCCTCGTGCTGAGCGGCAGCTTCGATTACGCGATGGTGTTATGGGATGTGGCAGGTGCCGCGCCGCGCCTGATGCATCGCTTCGACCGGCACGAGGGCGCGGTGAATGCCGTCGCGTTCGTACCGTCGAAGAACCAGAAGCCGAGACGCGCGGTGGCTGCGGGTGACGATGGTGTCGTGTGGCTCTGGGATCTCGAGTCCGGTGAGCTGATACATCGTTTCACGGGCCATTCCGCCAAGATCGTCGCGATCTCGGTCTCCGAGGATGGTCGCTACGCGGCGACGGCGAGCTGGGATCGCACGGCAAGGCTCTGGGACCTCGAGAAGCTCGAGGCGGGGCCCGTCCTCAATGGCCACAAGGGCCCAGTCAACGCCGTCGTTTTTTCAGGCTCGGGCGAGACCGTCTACACGGGCAGCTACGATGGCACCATCGCCGCGTGGGATCGCGCGGATGGGCGCTATCTGCGGCCGGTGTACAAGCACGGCTGGGGCATCAACGTTCTCGCGCGTGTGCCGGGCACCGAGCAGATGGCCTGGGGCGCGCTCAACGGCGCTGGCGGTGTCGTCGATGGCGAGAGCGGACAGGTTGTCGCCGAGTTACCGTCGCACGAGCGCCCGGTGCTCTCGCTTGATGTTATCGAAAAGCCCGGCCTCGTCGCGACGGGCGGCGGCGACGGGGTGGTGCGCGTGCTCCGTTTCGGCGACTGGAAGTTGATCGAGGAGCACGTCAATCCGCGAGGTCCGGTCTGGGCGCTGCGTTTCGCGAACGACGGGCGCGCCGTCTACTACGGCGGCCTCGACGATTTCGTATCGCTTTGGCAGGTCACACCGCGCAAGCCATTCGAGCCCGTTTCGGGTGAGTTTCCGCGCCGCTTTCAGGTCGGAGGGGAGGAATCCTCGGGCGCGGGTGACATGAGCAGCGGAGAGCGTGAATTCGCGCGCAAGTGCAGTGTCTGTCATACGGTCGAGAGGGACGGCGGTAACCGCGCGGGGCCAACGCTCTATGGACTGTTCGGTCGCCGCTCGGGCGAGGTGCCGGGCTATCCCTATTCCCCGGCGTTGCGCTCTCTCGGCATCGTGTGGAACGACGAGACGATCTCGAAACTGTTCGAGCTCGGGCCGGATCACTACACTCCCGGCTCGAAGATGCCCTTGCAACGTATCACCGATCCGGCCCGGCGCGACGCCTTGATCGCGTACCTCAAGGACGTGACGAAACCACATTGACGGAGAGCCGAAATGTCGAGTGAGACCGCCGAAGACCGTTTCAACATGTCGATGAGAAAGTTCCTGAAGCAGGTTGGCGTCACCTCGCAGCAGCAGATCGAACGCATCGTGCGCGAGGGCGGTCTTGCTGGAAAAGGGACGCTCAAGGTGCGTATGGTGCTGACCGCGGAGGGAACGCCACTGAACCACGTCGTCGAGGAGGAGATCACGCTCGGTTAGAGCTTGATCGGTTGAAGAGCGATGCGCTCCGCGATCCCCTCTCATCTGATCGTGACCTGAAGCGAGAACGCGCTGGGCCTGATGCTGTTCGAAGATCCCAAGTTTCCGCCGCTACTGACGCCACTGGCGGTCTCGCCGCCGGTGGCGGCGTTCGAGCACGCGTGCCGCCTCGCCGCGACACAGGAGATCGGGGCTGGCGATATCGTGTGGAGCCGCGCCAACGATCGCGCCGAGATCGCGCTCATACTCGAGCCGGAGATCGCGCTCGCGCCTTCGCTTCAGATGGGCCCGCTGGCGATGGTGGCGCTCGCCGATTGTCTCGGTGTGCTGATGCCACCTAAGACGGCGATCACGTTGCGCTGGCCCGACACCATCGCCATTAATGGCGGTGCCGCTGGCCAGCTGCGGCTGGCCTCGTCCACGGCTAATCTCGACGAGACGCCGGACTGGCTGGCGATCGGCATTCTACTGCGCCTCGAATTGCCGGTCGGTGGCGGAGAGCCGGGCGATCGACCCGAGCAGACCACGGTTCACGCCGAAGGTGGTGGGGAGCTGACGCGCAGCCTCGTCCTCCAGTCTTACGCAGCACATGTTCTGGCTTGGCTCGACGTGTGGAGCCACGAGGGTTTCGAGCCTGTTAGCGACCGCTGGACGGCACTTGCGGAAAATGGCGCGACACTCGACGACAGCGCGGGGATGATCGCGCGCACACCGGATGCCGCGCCACCCACGGCCCTGAGCGACGCGATCGATCTGCTGGCGTGGCGCGGGGAGCAGGTCGCGTGAAGCTTCTGCGCGTCATCGTTTTCGACGGGTCCGACGCGCGCGTGTTCGACCGCGCGGCGCAGCCCGACGAGTGGGCCGTATCCGGCGCGTTCGCCTTCGCGCATCTTTCTCCGGAGCACCTGACGGGCAAGACGCGGCAGGCGTTCGCCAACGGCTTTCTCGGGCTGCCGAGTCTTGGCCGCGCGACGTTCGTCAGCGTCGGCGAAGCGACGGCGAAGGATCGCGCGACGCTGCTCGACGCGCTCGCCAGCCATTTCGTCGACGATTGGGGCGCACCGGATCGTGACACGGCGCTCGAAGCGGCGCGCGAGGAGGTGCAGTTCGCCGCCGATCTCGCGCAAGGTCTCGCGCTCAATTCTCTGCTGACGGTGAGTCGAACGTTCGACGAAGATGGGCGGATCCGCGAGGCGTTCCGCGCGATCGACGCTCGGCCGGATGGGGAAGGCCAGAGGGAAACTTTATGAGCGGGCGGAATTTCTGGACCTCGGCGGGTATGCATTTGCTGCGTGTCGGCAACGGCGGATTGCTCGAGGTGACACCGGATTATTTGCGTGCCTATTTCGCGCGTCCCGAGCTGCGGCCGATCGAGACATCGTGCCCGGCCGAGCTCAAGCTCTACGACGATCTGATCCTGGATCCGCTCATGGCCGTGGGCGCGGATCGCCTCGCGTCGCTCGCCGATGCCGATGCCGCCGACAACTATCGGCTCGTTCTCGCCTTCCGCGACGCGCTCGTTGCGAACGGAACCATCGAAGCCACCTATCTCGACATCGCACGACGGGACCAGGTGGAGTTTCCCGCGCTGTTTCTCGATCAGTTGGTGCACGTTATTCTGCGCAACGTTTTGTCGCGCGCCGACGACCCGATGCGGTTGCGCGCCGCCGAGCTGCTTTTTCGCGTGCAGAACGTTTCGACGGATGAAGGGCGAGTGCTGCTGGCGGACGAGGAGACGGTCGAGCTCAAGGCGCGGCCCCAATCCGGAATCGGCGCGCTGCTTGCCGCGACCGGAACGCCGCAACGTCGCGTCGACCTCGATGTGCTCGACGACGACAACAAGGCGTTGTACTGGGGCCGATCTGACAGCTTCGATACGGTCGTCGATCTACGGTTCGGGCGGCCCGCGCTCGATGCGTTGGCAAGGGTTCTCGAATCCTGGCTGGCACACCTCCTCGGCATCGAGGCGCGTATCGAGCCGTTGCAGCGCATCGACGACGCCGATTGGCGTTGGCATGTCGGGCTCGACGCCGAGGCGACCGGCATTCTCAACGCGCTGTACGAGGGGCGGGGTACGTCGCTGGAGGACAACGCACGCATTCTCGCTCTCTTTCGGATGCGACTTGCCGCGGGTGCGCCTGTAATTGAGCGCGTCGCCGGCAAGCCGATCTATCTCGGGCTTGCCATGAGTACCGCGAAGCGCTTGCGGATGAAGCCGCAGAACCTGCTCGTGAACCTTCCGTTGCGGTCCGTCTAGAGTCCGATGGTCATTGTTTGAATGACGTCCGCGATCCATCCACGTTGTGAATTTCATTCGCGACCGGCCGCGCCCTGGGGCTTCGCCGCAACCCAGAACGGTGAAGGTGCGTGTCGGTGACGGCGGGGCTGCGTCAATAGATGAGATAGCGCTCGCGACGGCGCCTGAACCGCTCGGCCTCGTCCGCCCATGAGGCGACGAGTGCGCTTCCACTAACGCCACGCTCGATCATTGCGTGCAGCCGCTTGGTTCCGGAAGTCGCGT
This sequence comes from Hyphomicrobiaceae bacterium, assembly GCA_016793635.1. Lineage (GTDB taxonomy): Bacteria > Pseudomonadota > Alphaproteobacteria > Rhizobiales > Hyphomicrobiaceae > JAEUMD01. Next base: position 228,751 of record JAEUMD010000003.1, on the reverse strand, counting down.
GAAACATCGTGAGCTTGCCGAACAGCGGCGCTCCCGCCGCGCGGCTCGCCTTGCGCAGATACGCGAGCACGTGCATGCCGACCTCCAGCGGCCGATAGGCCGAGGCGTTGGCAATTTCGATATGTACCCCTGGGATTTCCTCGCCGACGAAGCGCGGGTCTGCGGCAACGTGTGGAATGGAGCGCGGCTTATAGCGGAGCGGAGCGAAGCGGGCACCGGCGAGAGACGCGGCGTTAAGCGCATCGGCGGCGTTCCGCGCGTCGAGCCATGGGGCGCCGAAACGCAGGAACGGATGCGGCGTGCCGCGGCCTTCGTTGACCAGCGTCTCGCCGACGAGGCCGATCCCTGGATAGGCGAGAGCGGTCTCGAACGTTGGCACGTTGGGGCTCGTCGGTATCCAGTCGAGCCGAGTTTCTGGCCAGCGCATTCCCCGCCGCCAGCCTTTCATCTCGACGATGGAGAGGTCCAGCCCCTCGAGGCCATCGAGCCATTGCTCACCCTTGATCATGCGGGCGATCTCGCCAACCGTCATGCCGTGCACGATCGGCATCGGATACTGACCGACGAACGACTTGAGTGCGGTGTCGAGCATGAAGCCAGAGACGTCTTCCCCGCCGAGCGGGTTGGCGCGATCGAGCACGATGAAGGGAATGCGGCGGGCGGCGGCGGCCTGCATCGCCAGCCCCATCGTCGAAATGTAGGTGTAGAAGCGCACGCCGACGTCCTGGATGTCGAAGACCAGGAGGTCGATATCGCGCAGCATCGTGGGCGTGGGCTTGCGCGTCGCGCCATAGAGGCTTCGCACTGGAACGCCGGTCTTGCGGTCTACGCCGTGCGCGACGCTGGCGCCGGCCTCCGCGGTTCCGCGAAAGCCGTGCTCGGGTGCGAATATTGCGGTCAATCGAACGCCGGGTGTCGCGCGGAGGAGGTCGGCCAGATGGTCGTCTCCGACGCGACCCGTCTGGTTGGTGATGAGGCCGATGCGATGACCAGCAAGCGGGGCGAACGCGGCAGCGGCGAGTGCCGCGGCGCCCGTAACGACTGCCGGTTCCGGGCGCGCGGGCGAACGTGCGGAAGGAGATTGCACGGGGAGGCCTCCGAGTAGCGCCGATGCTCCGAGCATGCGGACAAACGTGCGTCGGCAAACCTGCGGCATCAATTCCACCGGACCAGAACGGCGGCGACAATCATCCATGTCAAAAGCAAACTTCATGGTCGAGAGGTGCCCGCGAGATGCGGCGATGTGATGGCTGGAGCAATCCAAGCGGCCGCTCCGCTCATGTCAGCGCGGCAAAGTGGGTGCCTCTGCGGCGGCATGGGAAAGGGCATCGCTCTCGTCCTTCAAATCGACGCCCGTGATCCCGCGTGACAGTGCGGCCTCGACGAGCCACGCGAGCCGGGCGGCGGCTTCGGACGGCGCGAGACCAAGTGGACGGACGTTGGAAATGCAGTTTCTCTGTGCGTCCGTCATGCCCGGACGCGCGCCATAGGTGAGATAGATGCCGAGGCTGTCGGCCGCGGAGAGGCCCGGGCGCTCGCCGATCAGAACGGCGACCGCGCGGGCATTCAGTGTTAACGCGACATCGTCGCCGAGGGCTACGCGCGCGCCGCGTGCGATCACGACCGCCGCCAGTTTCAATCCGAGTCGCGCGGCGTGCGGGAGAAAGGCGCCAATCAAGGCTGGCGAATGTTCGGCGACTGCCGTTGCAGAGAGACCGTCGCCAACCATGAGGCAGAGATCGCAAGGAGCGTGTGCAAGGCTTTCGAGACGCTCCCGCGATGGCGCGGCGAGACGGCGGCCGAGATCCGGTCGTGCGAGATAGCGGTCGCGCCCGTCAGCTTCGCTTTCGACTTCGACCGTCGCTAGTCCGAGCGCCGCGAGACTGCGAGCAAGCGCGGGTCGATCGAGGCCCGCGTGCACGGCGTCGCGTGCCTGCGCATGCGCGAGCGCGAACGACAGCACCTCGCGCGTCGGCAGCGATGCGCCCGCACGGCCTAGCGCGATGCGTGCCGGTGTCAGGGCGGCGAGCGAGAGCCAGGGGTCGCGCGGTCGTTCTCTCATTCCGTCAGCCCCGTTGTGTCGTGGCATTGGCGATGAGCCGGTGGTCTGAACGCGGCGGCAGCAGATGCCCGGCTTCGTCCGTGATGTCCATCTCCCGCAGCCACTCTTCGAACTCGGGCGCGCGCTTGAGCGAGAATGCCTCCCGCACGAACAGGGCATCATGAAACGACGTCGATTGATAGCCGAGCATGACGTCGTCGGCCCCAGGCACGCCCATGATGTAGGTGACGCCGGCAGCGGCGAGCACAGCCAGTATGGCGTCCATATCGTCCTGGTCCGCCTCGGCGTGATTGGTGTAGCAGACATCGACACCCATCGGCAGCCCCATGAGCTTTCCGCAGAAGTGGTCCTCGAGCGCGGCCCGCAGTATTTCCTTTCCGTCGTAGAGATACTCGGGGCCGATGAAGCCGACGACGGTGTTGACGAGCAGCGGCGAGAACGCGCGGGCGACAGCGTAGGCGCGCGCCTCACAAGTTTGCTGATCGATGCCGTGATGGGCATTGGCGGATAATGCCGAACCCTGTCCCGATTCGAAATACATGACGTTGTCGCCGAGTGTGTCGCGCTTCAACGCACGCGCTGCCTCTTGCGCTTCGGCGAGCATCGCGAGCGATACGCCGAACGAGCGGTTGACGCCTTCGGTGCCGCCGATCGACTGAAAGACTAGATCGACGGGCGCGCCTTTCTCCATCAGTGCGAGCGTCGTCGTGACGTGCGACAGCACGCACGCCTGCGTCGGTATGGCGAAACGAACGATGAGATCGTCGAGAAGGCGGAGCAGCGAATCCGTGCGCGCGATCGAGTCGGTGGCGGGATTGATGCCGATGACGGCATCGCCGGCGCCGTACATGAGGCCATCGGCTATCGCGGCCAGAATGCCCGCGGGATCGTCGGTCGGGTGATTGGGTTGCAGGCGAACGGCCATCGTTCCGGCGAGACCGATGGTGTTACGGAACCGCGTGACGACACGGCATTTGCGCGCCGCGAGGATCAGGTCCTGGTTGCGCATCAGCTTCGATACCGCCGCCGCGATCTCTGGTGTAATGGCGGGCGCGAGCCGGGCGAGTGCGGCGCTATCCGATGCGGGTTCGAGCAGCAATTCGCGCAACTCGCCGACGGTGAGGCTCGCGATGGCCTGGAAGGCGGCCGTGTCGTGAGTGTCGAGAATGAGGCGCGTCACCTCGTCCGTCTCGTAGGGGACGAGCGGCTCGGCGAGAATGTCGCGAAGCGGCAGGTCGGCGAGCGCCATCTTGGCCGCGACGTTCTCCTCCGCACTTTCAGCCGCGATGCCGGCGAGCCGATCTCCAGCGCGCGCGGGCGACGCCTTGGCAAGCAGCTCGGCCAGAGTGGCGAAGCCGTAGGTCGTCGACTTGATGCGCTGGCGGAAGGGCATGTGGCGCGGTTCTCGATGTCAGTGACGTCATGAGGGCCGCAGCAGTGGCACAAGTCAAGTGCACACAGCGAATTGGATGCCGCCCTCTCGAAGCATTGTGAGGGGCGTCGAGTGGCCGTCTCTCCGCAACCGCTACCGTCGCCGGACTTCGACAATAACACCGGCGTTCGCGTGGTGCTGATACCCGAGGAGGCTGGCGAGGCGCGCAGTCGAGTCTCACGTGCATCGTTCGGCAGTGCGTTGACCTCGGGCCTCTCTAACCGACGCGGATCATTCCAGGTGTGGCGTCACGCCCTCAACGCTCGAAAAGGTCGAAAGATGTGCGGATGAGGTCCGCGGTGCGCTCGAGGCCGAGCTTGCTCTTCATGATGCTGCACGTATTGGCGATCGTTTTGTAGGAGACGCCCATCTCGTCGGCGATTTGTGACATGCTGCGTCCGGCGCCGAGCTGGCGCAGGATCTCGATCTCGCGTGTCGTGAGCTGCTGGAGGGGGTCTGCGCCGCCGCCCGAGCCGACGGCGATCTGGTTGGCGAGCTCGCGCTCGACGTAATGGCCGCCCTCGGAGACGCGCTTGACCGCAGCGACAAGTTCTTCAGCGGCGGCGCTCTTGCTCACATACCCCTTGGCGCCGAGACGCAGCGCGCGCGAGGCGTAGATGGGCTCGGCATGCATGCTGAAGACGATCGCGCGTGTATTCGGGAATTCGCGCAGCAGCCGGCGCAGCAGCTCGAGGCCGCCGATCCCAGTGAGATTGAGATCGAGTATGACGAGATCGACCGGCTGGCTACGTATCGCGTCGAGGGCCTGCTGCCCGGTCGCCGCCTCGGAGATCTCGATGCCCGGCATGTCGAGCAGCAGCCGCCGCACGCCCTCTCGCACCACGGCGTGGTCGTCCACCAGAAGAATTCGCTGAAGTCCCATGACCAACTCGATCGAGATGCGGCTTGTGCGGGTGTTGCGAGCGAGCTTTATGCCAGAGTTCTCCGAAAAAGCGGAGCAGTTCGCGGCGGAACCACTGTTGTTGAACGCGCATTCGCTCATGGCGATGCGGCGAGCCAATCCCATTCGGCCAAATGTCGGGTGGCTCAGTCTGTGCAATTTCCGTGAAACGCTTGCAGGCGCACAGTGGGCACGGTTAGACAGGGCCTCGCCGCCAATTCCGTCGTGACGCGGCCGTCGCGACAAACCAACCGGAGGCCGGACCTTGAGAGACTTTCGCCCGCTCGTCTTGAGCCTGATGCCGGATGTCATGGAAGCCGCGAAGGCGATGATGCGTCACTTCGCCAAGCGCGGCGACTTCGACACTAAGAGCGACGGCTCGCCCGTGACGGCCGCCGATACGGAGTGCGAGGCGATCGTGATCGCCGCCCTCGACCGCGTCGCGCCGGGTGTTCCCGTCGTCGCTGAGGAAGCAGTTGCCAATGCCGGCGCCACGCCATCGTCGGCAGCGGCGCGCTTCTTCCTGGTCGATCCCCTCGATGGCACCAAAGAGTTCATTTCCGGGCGTGGCGATTTCACACTCAACATCGCGCTGGTCGAGGATGGCACGCCGAGCTTCGGCCTCATCTATGCGCCTGCGCTCGCACGCCTCTACGTGACGCTCTCGGACGAGGAAGCCGTGGCGACGACGCTCGACCCGGAGAATGGAGATTGGCAGGCCGCTCTCGGGTCTGCGACGCGCCTTGCCGCGCGCCCAGCTTCGCCCGGCCGCAGCCGTGTCATGGTGGCGAGCCGCGCCCATGGAGCTGCGGAGCTCGAGCGGTGGCTGCGCGATTGCTCGGTCGAGGTCGGCGGCATGACGAGCATCGGCTCGTCGCTCAAATTCTGTCTCGTCGCGGACGGCACTGCCGATCTCTACCCGCGCCTGTCGCCGACGATGGAGTGGGATACGGCGGCGGGGCACGCGATCGCGGTCGCTGCGGGAGCCATCGTCACCGATGCCGCCGGAGCACCGTTGCGCTATGGGAAGACCGAGAGGGGTTTCCGCAATCCTGGCTTCATCGTCTGGTCGAGCATCGACGATCCGATTCTCGGTGAGCTGAAGGCGGCGTAGCGCGCCTGATCGCCACTTCGTTTCAGCCGTGCCTCGGCCGTACTGCGTTTCTGCGACCGGGCCGGCCGGTCGCCGGGCTCCACTTTCCGGCCCGCATGGGCTATTTTTCGTATGCCGCTGGCATTGGCCGGCGCCGACTCGTGGCGTCCTCACCCCGCAGCAGGAGCCGCATGGGTAGCAATCAAACTGTCGGTCCGCGCCTGCGCGTGGTCATCGCCCCAGGGATCGGCATCGGCCCGGGTAAGGCCGCCTTGCTCGAGGGCATCCGTGAGACGGGGTCGATCGCCGCAGCCGGGCGGCGGATCGGGATGAGCTACAAGCGTGCATGGCTTCTCGTCGTCGCGCTGAACAGCCATTTCGAGCTGCCGCTGATCGAGGCGAGCAAGGGCGGCAAGACCGGCGGCGGGGCGACTTTGACGGCGCTCGGAGAAGAGGTCCTTGCGGCCTATCGCGAGATGGAGCGGCGTGCCGGAACGGCCGTGGCGCCTGTCATCGCGCGGCTTTCGCGGCTGGCGCGGCCAGCTCGATAAATGCTGTTTTGAGCGCTGGACACGCCCGGAGGATGGTGCTATCCGAACGGCCTCGGGGCCCTACGGGCCCCGTTGCTGTCCAAGCGGTGCAAGTGTCGCGCCGCCGCTGCAGCCGCCGGTGCCCAATCCACGGCACGGGCAGATGGGTGATTAGCTCAGTTGGTAGAGCAGCTGACTCTTAATCAGCGGGTCGAAGGTTCGAATCCTTCATCACCCACCAATACTTAGCCAGAAAATACGATGTAGCCGCCAGCGGGCCCAGGAACGATTCCGGGACCGATTGCTGTGAGAGGTAGCGGCCATCGAGCGACGCTCTCGACCACTCTCCGAACTCTCGGCAGCTATTATTCGCCTGCAACCGGTTCCATGGACGCCCAGTTTAGGTGTCAAAGTGAGGCCGGAGCGGCGTATGCAGAGGCGGAGTTTCAGTCGTGAGTTTAGGGTGAAGGCGGTCAGTCTCGTGCGCGAGCGGGGCGTTCCGGTGGCGCAGACGTAATTGCCGCCGGTGGCCTCCTCCGCGGCACAGTCTGCTGCCGCCTCGCACTCACGCAAGTCGATAGGAGTAGGGTCTCGCTTTGCATGCTGGCTTCCGCTTCCGGCACACCGCTTGAAGCACGGAGCGACTGATTTGGGAATCCCTCGCGATTCAGTCCAAGCCGGAAAGGCGGCAGCCGTTGCTAGTTTCCTCTTGCCGTGGCCTTCAACGTGGTGCCACCGAGAAGTCGCTAATTGCGATGATGCGGCAATCCAGATCGACCTCGCCGCATAACCTCTTTGCTTCCGCAATTGCCGACGCTTCGGAGCTTTGGCCGCTAGCAAATCCGGGAAGTCCAGCAACGCCAGTCGCAACCGCACTCCAATCATTGCGCGCGCCAAACTTTTGCTTCAAGCTGGGTCGGCTAGCGATAGCAACGCGAGCTTCGATTTCCGGATTGAAAAAGCCAGTTACCCGCATCGTTTCGGGGACCGGCAACACAAAAGAAGAATTGATCGCAAGAATCCGGCAGGGGAGGCCGTACTCGTCACCGCACATTTCAAGCGTCCGGCGGACGGCCTCGTCAGTCGAGCTTTGACTCCAGTAATATGAGTATTTTCCAAGGGGTGAAATAGCCAATGCTTTTTGTGCATCGCCACTCCCAAAATTGCCGCGGATAGCTGTGCGCACATCTTCATTTCCGAACGGAAGGAGCGAAACGTCAAAGTCCTGTAGCGTAGAGTGCCGGGATGGAACCCACGGTTGCGGCGGCAAGGGCGGTTTGTCACGGCCGCTGACGACAGTGTCGCCGATCGCAAATACTTCGCACTTCAGAGCGGAATTGGCACGTTGACACTGGTCGAGAGCTTGGCTCGTCGCACTAGCTTCGCTTTCCTTTCCGGTGGCAATTCCGAGGCCCACGAATGAGATCGCGAAAGCCTTGATATCCTTTCCGGGCAAATAGTTTTCGCGCAAGACCTTGCGACTGAAATCGCTGACAAACGGCACAGTGTTGAGGTCGAGCGCTTTTTTGGCCACGCCGGCGTCATGCGGAATAATGGTCGCTGGTAGACCTGTCAGGGTTCCCGGGGTCCTCAGAAGCCATATCAAACCGACTACAAAACACGCTGTTGCGACAAATGTACCACTTTTCTGGATGACCCCTCGGGAACTGGCCGGCAGCGGAAAGCGGTGGAGACGGTCGCGGCGGATAGGTTGTTGCGGATTGGAAGTTTGAGTATTGTTGTCGCCAGGAGTATTGCCGCGATATATCCGCAGCACTTGAACGGGTTCAGAAATGTTCTTTAAGTTCTGATAGCCTAAATCGTGATAGCTGACCTCGATCTTTCTTTTTATTTCGTCGTGTACTTTCCCGGAGATGCAAATCCCGCCCGCTTCGGCAAGAGACTCGAGGCGTGCGGCGATGTTGACACCGTCGCCATAAATGCGGTGCTCGTCGAAAATGACGTCGCCTAGATTGACGCCAATGCGATACGCGAGGCGCCGTGCTGCCGGCACGTCCTTGTTGCGATCGGCTATGGTGCTCTGGAGTAGTAGCGCACACTCCACAGCACTGACGACGCTCCCGAATTCCGCCATGATGCCGTCGCCGGCCGTATCGATCACTCGACCGCCGAACTGCGCAATCAGGGGGAAGACCACCGCTTGATGTTCTTTTAGTGTGCGGACCGTGCCGTCCTCATCAGCGCCGATCAGCGCGCTGTAGCCGGCCACGTCGGCCGCCAGGATTGCCGCGAGACGACGGGAGGTAGGGGCGATCATGGAGTGCTCCCGGCTAGAAGCAACGCCCGATGAAGAAGAATGCAATCGCAACCAGCAAGTAGGTGGATAGCGTCGCAACCAACGCCGTCTTGAACCGGCGAGCTTTCACGCGTCGAATATAGGCGAGCTTCAGTGCCTCGGCCGTCAATTCCGGCTCGACCGCCAGCTTGTTCAGTCGTTCGACATAGCTGGGTGCACCCAGCGATAGTGGATCGAGCACGAAGAAAGCATTCTGCTGCTTCAGTCCCTCGGTAAGTTGCGCGACAGGCGGAGCCACCGGCCAGATCGCCCAGAGGTAGCTGAGTATGGTCGCAAGATATGCGGGCACCAGTACCATCAGCACGGCCTTACCGCCGCTCGCCGAGCAGCCAGACGTCGCAATCGCAACCAGTGGGTTAGCCGAGACCGCAAATGCGGCCAACGATATCTGCGCTTTGGTGTCGTAGGAGCGCACGTTGCCTTCGGTGAACGCGATCACCTGCTTCAGGAAATCGACCCGCTCCTGTTTCGTCGCGGCTTCCGGTGTCGCAGCGGCAGAACGGTCGCTCATGGTCGAGGTCACTCAAGTAGAAAATCGACGATATGCAAATTGCACAAGAGTTTCGCCTAAGGCAATGGCCGTGGCGCTTGCCTGTTGGGTCAGTGCGTCGTGCGTCGTTCCGTGCCCCATCGCCACCAATACCCGACATCACTTTCCGCGCGGGTCGTAGCGGTTCTTGTTGCGCCACTCGGAAATGAAGTAGGCGAGGCCGTCGTCGATCTTTTCCGGCAGCACGATACGGACGCTGGCGAGCAGGTCGCCGTGCTTGCCGGTGGCGGTGTTGCGCGCGCCCTTGCCGCGCAGGCGGAACACCTGGCCCGAGCTCGTGCCCTTCGGCAGCGTCACGTGCACGCGGCCCGTCGGCGTTCCGACCTCGATACGCCCGCCGAGGATCGCCTCGTCGAGGCTGACCGGCAGGTTCATGGTGATGTCGTCGCCCGAGCGCGTGTAGTCGGCATGCGGGCGCACGTGGATCTCGACCAGCGCATCGCCGACCTCGCCGCCGCCGAGCCCCGGCTTGCCCTTGCCCTTGAGCCGCAGCACCTGACCGTCGACGACGCCTTCGGGCACGACGAGGTCGAGAACGCCGCCGTCCGGCATCGTCACGCGCTTGCGGGTGCCGGAGATGGCCTCGAGGAAGTCGACCTCCAGCGTGTAGCGCACGTCCTGCCCGCGGGCGCGAAAGCCCGGATGGCCCTGGCGTGGGCCGCCGAATCCCCCCTCGCCGAAAATGTCAGAGAAAATGTCGCTGAACGGGCCGCCGCCCGGCGTGCCGGCGCGGGCGTGCGGCTGGGCTCCAGGCTGGCCGCGATGGCGCTGGGCGAAGCCTCGGACGGGTTCCCCCGAGGCGTCGATCAACCCCGCGTCGAACTGGCGGCGTTTCTCGGCGTCACCGAGGATGTCGTAGGCCGCAGACAATTTCTTGAACCGCTCGGCGGCGGCGGAGTCGCCCGGGTGCAGGTCGGGATGGCTGGTCTTCGCCAGCCGCCGGAAGGCCGCGCGCACCTCGTCGTCGGTCGCGCTCCGCTGCAACCCGAGAATGCCATAGGGATCGCTGGCCATGTTCTGCAAGGTCCGTGCTGTTGGCCGCGCGGCGATGGCGGGAGTGCGGAAGATCGCCGCGGGCCGTCTGGTGTCGCGGCCTCTCGCCGGAAGTCGCGCAAGGCCGCTCAGTGGTCACATATAATCGATTTGCCCGACGCGTTAAGCCCGCAACGACATACGGGCTGGTGCGAGTGGGGACATATCCGTGAAGAAGCGAGGCGCTGGCACGGGCGAACGCGGACAAATGCACGCTCTGAGCATTCAGCCGAACTCGACGTGCGGTTCCTTGCCCAGCAGGCCCGCCATCATGGCAAGGCGACGGCGCAGACGCTCGCCGTCGAGGTCCGCGAACGGCGAGGGAATGCGCAGCACCAGCCGGTTGTCCTCGACCCGCATCGGCGTCAGGTCGATGACGCCCGGCATGCCAATCGACAGCATGTGAGCGACGCGCACGGCCCCGCCGACCAGCTTGGCCCGCGCAAGCACCCGCTTCGGCACGAGCGCCTTCAACCGGTTCGACAGGTGCTCGCCTTGCGACTCTCCCTGTCCGGCGTGGCGGAAGTAGACCGACAGCGCCAGATAAATGCGGCCCATGTGGTCGATGCCGCCGAGCCCGGCGTGGGCAATGACGTTGAGGCTCTGCTCGCCCCGATAGTCGGGATGAGCGCGCCAGCCGATGTCAGAGAGCAGACAGGCGGCATAACGCAGCCGGCGCTCGTCCGGCGTTTCGTCGATGTCCGCCGAGGCGAACAGCGCGTCGGTCCACTGACAGAGTTCGATCGCGTGCTCGGCCGAGCGTGATCTCAGCCGCGCGTAGTCCTCGCAGAACGAGAGCAGCGGATCCTTGACCTTCTCGTCGTGCGGCAGAAGCGAGTAGACGAGCCCCTCGCGGACACCGAACACGGAGAATACCACTTCCGACGGCTCGATGCGCCGCAGCACGCTCTCCAGCACGGCGGCGCCATACGGCAGCACGTCGCGCCGTGCCTTCGATACCTCTCCGACGCCCGCGAGACTCGAGAGCTTTTTGGCTTTCACGATCTGGTCGCAGAACGAGATCATCGCCCGCGTCGGGGCAGAAAAGCCGTGCATCACGCGCAACGGATAGCTGGTCTGCTCCATGTACATCTTGGCGAGCGAGCGCCATGTTCCGCCGACCGCGTAGAAGGGGCGGCCGCGGCCGTTCTTGACCCACGGCACCGAGCCGACCGCCTGTTCGGCGATCAGATGCGCCTTATCGAGCTTGCCTTTGGTGGTGTCGATGAGGCGAAGACCGCCGAGCGGCAGTGTGGTCGCCTCGGTGAGACTGCCCCCGGCGATGTCGGTCAGCTCCAGGCTTCCGCCGCCAAGGTCCCCGGAGATGCCGTCGGGGGCGATGAAGCCCATGATGATGCCGCTGGCCGCGAGGATCGCCTCCTTCTCGCCGGATAGCACTTCGATATGCACGCCGAGGGCTTTCTCGCCCCGGGTGATGAAGTCGGGTCCGTTCTCGGCTTCGCGCACCGCCGCGGTCGCGATCGCGCGGACATTCTTCACGCCGAGATCGCGGGTGATGGCGTGAAACCGCTTCAGCGCCGCAAGCGCGCGCGTGACGCCCTCCTCGGCGAGCCGGTTGGTCGAGGCGACGGTGCGGCCGAGGCCGCAGAGCACCTTCTCGTTGAACAGCGGCGTCGGTGCCCGCACCGCTCCCTCGTAAATGACCAGACGGACCGAGTTCGATCCGATGTCGACGACGGCGATCGGCTCGAGTTCGCGAATGCGGCCTCGCTCGGATAGAAGCTGCGAGAGGGATGGCACGACCGCTTGTCCTATTTTGCGGGTTTGAGCCGCTTCAGGCTGAACTCCGGGGGACGGTTGAGCGCGAGGCTGGCGCCACGGCCCGACAAGCTCGGATTGGTCATGAAATAGAGGTGCGCGTTGAACGGTTCCTGACCGCTCTCGAGCTCCACGCGGGTCGAGGAGCCATCCGGGTTGATGCGCCAGCTCTGCTGGTTGTCCGTCAAGTTCGCCACCATGATCTGCTCGAGCACCTGCGCGTGGACGGTCGGGTTCAACATCGGGACCATAGCCTCGACGCGGCGATCGAGATTGCGCGGCATCATATCGGCCGAGCTGATGTATACGGCGGCGCGGGCGGACGGCAACCCCTCACCTCGGCCGAAACAGTAGATGCGGGAATGCTCGAGAAACCGTCCGATGATGCTTTTGACACGAATCCGTGACGAAAGGCCCGGCACGCCCGGCTTCAGGCAGCAAATGCCGCGTACGATGATGTCGATTTCGACACCGCTTTCGCTCGCCTCGTAGAGCGCCTCGATGATCTTCTTGTCGACGAGGGAATTCATTTTCATCCAGATCGCTGCCGGGCGTCCGGCGCGCGCGTGCTCGATCTCCTCCTGCACGTGCGAGAGAATCCTGTCGCGTATTCCGCGCGGGCTCGCGGCCATCGCCTCGAGCGTGCCCGGCTCGCCATAGCCGGTGACGAAATTGAAGATGCGCGTCACGTCGCGGCCGATCGCGGGATTGTTCGTGAACAGCGACAGGTCGGTGTAAATGCGCGCGGTCTGCGGATGGTAGTTACCCGTGCCGATATGGCAGTAGGTGGCGAGGTCGTTGCCTTCGCGCCGGACCACGAGCCCGAGCTTGGCGTGCGTCTTGAGTTCGATGAAACCGTAGACGACATGCACGCCCGAACTTTCCAGGTCGCGGGCCCAGCGAATGTTGGCGGCCTCGTCGAAGCGCGCCTTGAGTTCGACGACCGCCGTCACCGACTTGCCGGCCTCGACTGCTTCCTTCAACGCCCTGACGATCGGGGAATCGCGCGAGGTGCGATACAGCGTCCACTTAATCGCCATGACGTTGGGATCGGCCACCGCCTGACGCAGGAACTGCACCACCACGTCGAAACTCTCGTAGGGGTGGTGGACGATGAGGTCTTTCTTTCGGATCGCGGCGAAGCAGTCGCCGTTGAATTCGCGGATGCGCTCGGGGAAGCGGATATTGAAAGGTTTGAACTGCAGGTCGGGCCGGTCCGGCACGATCATCTGCGTGGCATTGGCGAGGCCGAGGATGCCCTCCTTGACGAAGATCGACTCGTCGCCGACCTCGAGCTCCTCGATGACGAACTTGCGCAGGCGCTCCGGCATCGCCGATTCGAGTTCCAGCCGTATCACATGGCCGCGACGCCGCCGCTTCAGCAGCGTCTCGAACGAGCGCACAAGATCTTCGGCTTCCTCTTGAATCTCGATGTCGCTGTCGCGGATCAGGCGGAATGCGCCGCGCCCCTTGATCTCGAATCCGGGGAACAGCGACGTCAGGAACATGCCGATGATGGTTTCGATCTGAACAAAGCGGATCGAAGCCGGGCCGTCGTCGCCGTCTGGCAAACGTATGAAGCGGTCGAGCTGGCTCGGGATCGGGATGAGACCGTTCATCGAGCGCGCCGGGCTCTTCATCTCGACCACCAGCGTCAGTCCGAGATTGAGGATGAACGGGAAGGGGTGCGCGGGATCGACGGCGATCGGCGTCAGGATGGGAAAGATGTGGCTCATGAACAACCGCTCGAGCCAGCCGCGTTCCTCCTTCGTCACCGACTTCTCGTCGACGAGGTGGATGCCGGCCTTCGCCAGGTCCTCGATCAGCGATACCCAGATCATCTGTTTCTCGGTGACGAGCGTCGAGACGAAACGGTTGATGGCGGTGAGTTGCTGCGCGGGCGTCAATCCGTCCTGTGACGTGGTCGATATGCCGGCGGCGATCTGGCCGACGATGCCGGCCGCGCGCACCATGTAGAACTCGTCGAGATTGTTGGCGGAGATGGCGAGAAAGCGCAGCCGCTCGAGCACCGGGTGGCGTTCGTTCTTGGCCTCCTCCAGCACGCGCTTGTTGAACTGGAGCCAGGAGAGCTCGCGATTGTAGTATCGGGCGGGACCTTCCGGCGCCGCCGCGCCGAGTTCGCTTGCCGATGGAGCGGTTTTCACGCCGCGTTCCGCCTCGGCTTTCTCGGTCTTCTCCGCCTTCTCGGCGCTCTTGCTGCGCGCACTCGTCATGGGGCCTTCTCCTGAACGTGCGCCCGCCCCTCCCGGGACGAATGCCTGCTTATCTCGGCGAGGGAGGCGCTCGGCGCCATCCTCTCAGTTGTCCTCGACCTCGTCGCCCGTGTCGCTCTCTGGCGTCGTGTCGTGAAGCACGGCCGCGGCCAGCGCGCGCGTGACGCTGCGTTGCATGGCGAGCGCGCGACGGTCGATCTGCTCGACGATGGCATTGGCCGCCGCCATCGAGCGCTCGATGCGCAGGGCGATGTAGCTGACGACGTGCGGCTCGATGGCGAGCTGGCGATCGGCGAATAGTTTGATGAGCACCGCCTTGAGCAAGGCCTCGTCGGGTGGCGCGATGCATGCGAGCGGCAACGCGCGCAGCCGCGACCGCAAGTCCGGCAGCGTCACCGAAAGCTCGCCCGGGGCCTGCCGTGACGTCACCAGGATCGAGCCCTTGCGCTCCCGCGCGAGGTTGAGCAAGTGGAAGAAGATCCGCTCGTCGCCGATGCCGCGGTCGATATCCTCGATCAGCATGGTCGGGCGCTCGTCGAACGCGGCGACGGCAGTCTCGCCGAGTGCGCTGCCCTGACAGGCGTGAGCCGCCGCGCGCTCTTGCCACACGTGTGCGAGATGCGACTTGCCGGAACCCTCAGGGCCAACGAGAACGCCGGCCCAGTGCGGCCAATCCGGCCACCGCTCGATCAGCTCGACGGCAGCGCGGTTCGATTGCGAAACGAAGAAGTTGTCGATGTCGAGCGCCCGCGCGAGCGGCAGCTCGAGGACGAGCTGGCGCGGCTCGGTGCTCATCGTACCGTCTCGCTGCGCGGGGCTTCGGCCACTGCGCGTGGCGCGCCGCCGGAATAGACCGAGCTGTTGAGATAGGCCTCGAGCGCGAAGCGGACGAGGACTCCGAGTGCCGCCGCCACGGGCACGGCGACGAGCACGCCGACGAAGCCGAACAGGTAGGAGAACACGAACAGCGCGAAGATGAGCCAGACCGGGTGGAGGCCGATTTTCGAGCCGACGATCTGCGGGCTCAGGAAGCCGGCGTCGATGCCCTGACCGGCGAGAAAGATGGCGATCACCATGACGAGCGGGACATAGTCGGGCCAGAACTGCACGACGGCGAGAACCGACGACACGATGAGACCGAGTGTCCAGCCGACGAAGGGAACGAACGCCATCAGGCCGGTGGCGAGGCCGACGAGCAGGCCATACCGCAGGCCCGCGGCGCTGAGGGCGGCGGCGTAGAACACGCCAAGGATGAGGCACACCGTTCCCTGGCCGCGGATGAACGCGCCGACCGAGGCATTCACGTCACTGGCCAGCCGGCGCAACGTCGCGAGGTGCGCGCGGGGCAGCCAGCTATCGACGCGCGCGATCATCGCGTGCCAGTCGAGCAGAAGGTAGAAGACCACGAGCGGCGTTACGAGCAGCAGCGACAGGAAGTTGACCACCGCCATGCTCTGGTTCCACAGCGAGGAGGCGGCCCACGCCGCGATCGACGCCCAGTTCTCGGAAACGCCGGAGAGCGCGGTTTTGAAGCTCGTCTCGAGGCCGGGGAAGCGATCGCCGAAGCGTTCGTGCAGAAACGCCTCGAGCTTCACCGAGAGGCGCGCCAGCTCGTCGGGGAGCGCGGAGGCAAGCTGCTCGGCCTGCGCCGCCAGCAGCGGAAAGAGGAAGACGGCGGCGGCGACCAGAACCAGGATCGCCGCGATCATGATGAGCACCGCGGCGGCGACTCGCGGCAGCCCGAGCCGCTCCAGGGCGTCGGCGACCGGGTTGAGAAAATAGGCGATGACGATGCCGGCGATGAACGGCAGCATGATTTCGCGCAGCAAGCCGACGAGCAGGACCACGACCACCGTTGCGGCGATCCAGAACAGAGCTTGGCGCTCGAGCCGGACGCCGCCCTCCGCCAATGACCGTGCCGGCTCGCTCATGTGCTTTTCTCCACCCATACCCGGCCGATGTGCCCCTTCCGCTTTATCGCGGACGAGGTCTCGCCGTCATCCTCGTCCCCGAGAGCGTCCGGCGCGTGACGTCCTTACCGAAAGCCGTCGCCGGGCCGCTGCCCGCGGCCCGCCCCGACCGATTCATAGCCGGACATGTGCCGAAGCCAAGTCCTGGCATAAGCCGCGAGCGAGGCGACGATCAGCCCGGCCGTCAGCCAGATCAGCGCGGTGCGCAGCGCACCGAGCCCGAGCGAGAAGCCGAGATCCGCCATCACCACGGCGGCGAGTACGATTTGCGCGGCGGTATTTGTCTTGCTCACGACAAGCGGATGGATCGCCACCGGGTGCCCGAGCAGCCAGGCGAGCAGCACGCCGAGCACGATCAGCACGTCGCGTGAGACGACAGCGATCACCAGCCACGATGGCAGATGGCCGCCGACTCCGAGGGCGATGAAGATGCAGACGAGCAGCAGTTTGTCGGCGAGCGGGTCGAGATAGGCGCCGAGTTCCGTCGCCCAGCCGAAGCGCTTGGCGAGGAAGCCGTCCACCGCGTCCGAGATGCCGGCGACAACGAACAGGTAGAAGGCCGGCTTCACCTCGCCAGTGAGCAGCAGCCAGAACACCACCGGCACCAACATCACCCGGACCAGCGTTATGATGTTCGGGATGCTCAAGGGATTAGGTCCGGTGTTGCCGCGGGAGAGGCGGGGCTGGCGTCGTTATGCGTCGGCGGTATGGCTCGCCGGAGCGCTGCGGAGGCTTGCAGATGCGGTCGGGTTGCGCAAGCCCGTCTCGGCGCGGGGGAATGCCGCGTCAATAGCGCGATTTGAGCAGCCACACGCCGCCGAGGTCGGTAAGGCTGAGCCCGCGCGCCAATAAGGCATCGGAGAGCGATGGGCCGCCGCCGGGGTAGCTGAGCGTCAGGTCGGCGCCGCGCGCCGACATGGCGGCGATGGCGATGCCGGAGACGCCGGGCGTCGCTTCGAGCTTGTCGCGCATTGCGGTCCACTGCGAGAGACCGGCGAACTCGGCCTCGATGTGCACCGCCTCGCCGACACCGCCTGCGAGTGCGGTCGCCGATGCGCCGACCTCAGCACCGGCGGCGGCGGACGCGCCGAGCCAACGGGTCTTAACCGCCTTCCAGCGGCCCTCGATGATGCCGAGAGATATCACCGCTGCCAGTTCCATGGAGTAGGAGACGTCGCCATCGATCAGTCGGTAGCTGCGCTTGAGCGCGAAGGTGCCGGCGGCGTCGCGTCCGGCGAGCATCACGTGCAGGCGTCCGGCCGGCTTGTCGACCTCGGCGATCGCCGTCACCACGTTCTCGCCGCCGTATTCGTTTGCCAGAACGCGGATGGCACTGTCGTCACCGGTGACCAGCTTTTCGAGCATGTCGTTGTGGACGATGGGTTTTGGCGATTCGATCCGCAGCGGCGTCAGCGTGTGCGAGGTGTCGAGGTCGCGCCAAATGGAGAGCCAGCCGCCCGCGTCCGAGCCAGCACGCGCGAGCTTGCCGCCCTCGCGGACCGCGGCGATCAAGGCGACGTCGCTCGCCTGTTCCTCGACGAAGGGTATGCCCTCGCGCCGCAGCAGGTTTCGCACGGCGTCGGCGCGGAAGCTGAAATCGAGAGTTGCGATATACGAGGTCGAGGAGTTGCTTTCCGAGCGGACCGCGAAGCCGTCGTAAAAGCCGGTCAGCGGCATGTCGGTGATGGCCTTGAGCCGCGGGTAGGAGGTTACAGGCACGAGCCGCTTCAGGAGCGAGCGGAAAGCGGCCTTGCGACCATCCGCCAAGGCCTGCTCCTTGGCAGCGACGGCGTCCTTGGCGGTGGCCTGGACCGGGTAGTTCGCGACGGTATAGATGCTCGCTCCACCGCGCTGGGCCAGCGCCGGGCACCATGACGCCCCCGCGAACTGCACGAATGCGAGGGCGGCGGCCAGAAGTCCGGCTCCCGCTGCTGAAAGACCCCCCGTGCGACGACCCATTCCCAATCCGAGCTCCCATCGATTGTCCGACGTCCGCCTTCGCTGTTGAGGCAAAGGCGCCGGATGCACGGGCAAGTGTAGCACCCGCCGCCCGAGGCCCGCGCGCAGGCGACGGCATACTCAACTCCGGCGCTCGATACTACGCAAATGCGGCGGCGGGCAGTCGGAGCTGCGTGGCGGCGAGTTGCGGCCCCGTGCGCGACCTGCTAACACCCCGCCACCCGAAGCGGCCGACCCTCCGGGTATACGACTTTCGGCAGTCCGACGGCTCGCGCCAGCGAAGCGCACTTGCCGGCGACGAGCGATCCCGCGCTCCGCAACCGCCGGTGTGCGTCGTCACGGCCGCAGCAGTCCTTGGCCGCTGGCGCGTACCGGGCCCGACCGGTTTCGCGAGGCCGGCCCGACGCACCGACCAGCGAGGCGAGATGTCAGACGAGCGACCCGGCAAGGCCACTGCGATCACCTACCGCGATTCCGGCGTCGATATCGACGCCGGCAACTCCCTTGTGGAAGCGATCAAGCCGCTGGTCAAGGCGACCCGCCGGGCAGGCGCGGATGCCGACCTCGGCGGCTTCGGCGGGCTGTTCGATCTGAAGCGCGCCGGCTTCCGTGATCCGATCCTGGTCGCCGCCAACGACGGCGTCGGCACCAAGCTCAAGATCGCCATCGACACCGGCCGCCACGAGACGATCGGCATCGATCTCGTCGCGATGTGCGTCAACGATCTCGTCGTTCAGGGCGCCGAGCCGCTGTTCTTCCTCGACTATTTCGCATGCGGCAAGCTCGACGTCGGGGTCGCCAAGGCGGTCGTCGCCGGCATTGCCGACGGCTGCCGGCAGGCCGGGGCTGCGCTGATCGGCGGCGAGACGGCGGAAATGCCGGGCATGTACAAGGCAGGCGACTACGATCTCGCAGGGTTCGCGGTCGGCGCCGCTGAACGTGGCGAGCTTCTGCCGCGCACCGACATCGCGATTGGCGACCTGCTGATCGGCCTGCGATCATCCGGGGTCCATTCCAACGGTTATTCGCTGGTTCGTCGGCTGGTGGCGGAGGCGGGGCTCGGTTGGCACGATGCCGCGCCGTTCCTGCGGGAGAAGTCCATGGCCGAGGCGCTGCTGGAGCCGACGCGGATTTACGTCCGCCCGTTACTCGCCGCGCTGAGGGCGACTGGAGGAGCGGCGGCGGGCGCGATCAAGGCCCTCTCGCACATCACGGGTGGCGGTCTCGCCGAAAATCTGCCGCGCGTTCTCCCGGAAGGCGTAGCGGCGCGGGTCAATCTCGATTCACTTGGGGATATCCCGGAGGTCTTCGGCTGGCTGGCCGCGACCGGCCGCCTCGACGACGCCGAGATGCTGCGGACCTTCAACTGCGGCATCGGTATGATCTTGGTTGCCGACAGGGCTCGGGCTGCCGACGTGATGCGCGCCCTCGCCGACGCGGGCGAGGCACCGATTGTCATCGGCGACATCGTGCCGCCCTCGGGTGTCAAATCCTCTGCCAAGGGCAAGGGTGAGAGTGAAGCTGTCGTTTTCACGGGCCAGCTCGCCTACTGAAGCCGGATTGGCCGGTGGATACGGATCGGTTGACGCGAGGCGGCTGCTGCGCCGGAACGCGCCGCCGCGCGCGTTTCCAAAATAGTCTGCTGACCGAACCTCGCCTTCCGTGGTCATGGAACACACAACGCTTCTACATATCGCGCTGCTTCTCGCCGCCGCCGCCATCGCCGCGCCCTTCGCGCGTTGGCTGCGGATCGGCACGGTTCTCGGCTATCTGGCAGCGGGAATCGCTCTCGGTCCCTATGGCGCCGGCCAGGTCTTCACCGTCTATCAGGCCAAAGAGATCCTGCACTTCGCGGAATACGGCGTCGTGATGCTGCTGTTCCTGATCGGTCTCGAGTTGCGGCCGGGCCGCTTGTGGTCGATGCGCGCGTCGATCCTTGGCCTCGGCGGCGCGCAGGTTCTGGCAACGGCGCTCGCGCTGGCGGGGCTTGGCCTTGCCGCCGGTCTCGCGCCGCCACTCGCACTGTTTCTCGGCTTCGCGCTTTCACTCTCGTCGACGGCGTTCGCGTTGCAGGTTCTCGAGGAAAAGGGCGAGCTGCGCGCGCGTCACGGCCGCGCCGCTTTCTCCATCCTGCTGTTCCAGGACCTCGCCGCCATTCCGCTCATCGCCATCGTGCCGTTGTTCGCCGTCACCGGCGCCGCGGGTGACGGCATGGACGTGACCGCGGCGCTGAAAGCGCTCGGTGTGATCGCGGCGGTGGTGGTTGTCGGCTACTCGCTGATCGAGCACGGCTTCCGGCTGATCGCTCGGACCGGCGTCAAGGAAGCGATGACGGCCGCGGCTTTGCTGACGGTCGTCGGCGCGGCCTGGGTGATGCAGGAGGCGGGGCTCTCTCCCTCGCTCGGTGCGTTTCTCGCCGGTGCGCTGCTCGCCGAGTCCGCCTATCGCCATCAGCTCCACGCCGACATCCAGCCGTTCGAGGGGTTGCTGCTCGGACTGTTCTTCACGGCAATCGGCATGTCGTTGCAGCTCGACCTGCTGGCGTCCTCGCCGCTTCTCATTCTTGGTCTGGTGCTCGCCCTCACGCTCGTCAAGGGCGCGGTCCTCTACGTGCTCGGACGCTGGCAGGGTCTCGATCACGCCAGCTCGCGCCGCTTGGCGCTCGCCATCAGCCAAGGTGGCGAGTTCGCGTTCGTGCTGCTGACGCAAGGTGTCGCGGCCTACGTCATCGACCAGCGGCTCGCCGATCTCGCCGCGGTCGTCGTCACGCTGTCGATGGCGCTGACACCGCTGCTTCTACTCGCCGACGAGATGCTGTTGCGGCGGCGCAAATCCGAGGCCTTCGACGCGCTGCCCGAGATGGAGAGCCACATCATCATCGCGGGCTTCGGCCGCGTCGGCCAGATCGTCGGGCGCATCCTGCGCGCCAAGGGCATTCCCTTCACGGCGCTCGATTTCGATGCCGAGCAGGTAGCCATGGTGAAACGCTTCGGCGCGGAGGCGTTCTTCGGCGACCCGAGCCGTCCCGATATTCTCGAAGCGGCGGGCATCGACAAGGCACGCGCCATTCTGCTGACGATGAATGACGTCGAGGCATCGCTGCGCACCGCCGGGTTCGTGCGCCGCCACTATCCCGATCTCAAGATCTATGCGCGCGCCCGCAACCGTGACCACGTGCATCGGCTCATGGACCTCGGCGTTCACGTCATCCGCCGCGAGACGTTTCTTTCAGCGCTCGACCTGACTCAGGAGCTGTTGCGCGGCATAGGCCTACCCGAACGAGAGGTGAAGTTCGCGATCGAGACGTTCCGCACCCACGATGAGCGCCGCCTTGCCGACGACTTCCGCCACTACGCCGACGAGAAGCGCATGCAGGCCAAAGCTCGCAGCGATGCCGAGACGCTGGCGAGCCTGTTCAAGGCCGACAAGCCGGACGCAGAAGAGGCGGACAAAAAGTGAGCGACCGAGGCGGGGAGACGGCAAAAGGTTAGCGTGAACATCATTCGTGGTGGGGAATGTTGGAGCGATGGGCGGCGATATTTGCAGTCTTTACCCTTGTGGGAGTGATAGCTTTGCCCGCGCGGTGGTGTCGAGGATGATGCGGTGAGTTCGCAGTAGTCCTCGGAGACCGTCCTAACGATGCGAAATTTTAAGTTGGTCGTCGCCTTCTCATTCTCGATTGCGCTTACCTTCGCTCCGGCTCGCGCTGAGCCTGTGGCACTCGATGTGAACTGCTTGTGCAAGCGCGGCGACAAGGCGACAGACTATTTCGGCAAGGTCGCGCTGACGCCGGGTAATCGCGATGCCATGAAGGCGCTGATCGAAAGCGGTGGCGTCAAGCTCGGTCAGCAATTGACGCTGAAGGGGGCTGGTTGTAACGCGGCGACGTTCCCACCGGGCTGGAAGGACAAGTGCGGCGATACCAGCGTCGTCAATTGGGTGACGGCGACGAAGGCGGAACGCACCATAGTCCCCAATGCGGAGTTCTCCGGTGAGGTCACCATCCGCGTATCTTCAAACTCGGGAATTCCACTGGCGATGGACTCCACCGACGCAGCGGTGAAGCTCGACGAGCAGCGTTGGCCGCAAGCTGGGACTTTCAGCGTCATGGGGCAGGATGTGACGACGCTGAAGACGCCGCCGAAGAAGGGAAAGAAGTGACTGGGCGGTGCCGCCCGTTTCAGGCTTTCTCGTCACCGGTGATGACGCGGCCCATCCATTCCTCGATGCCGATGGTTCCGGCCCGCGCCACGGCCTCTGTCTCGTGCGGCCGCAAAACGTCGCCCACCGCGTCGATGCGCTTCCATTCACACAGCGGCGTTTCGGCTCCATCGCTTGGTGCGTAGCGTGACGTCTGTACCCGTTGGTAGCGGTGAATGTAGCGCGGGCAGTTCATCCAGAGTTCCGACAGCGCCACGCGCACCACGAGCTCGGCATCCTTGAAGGTGGCGAGCAACGGATCGTCGCGCGTGACGGTTGCGCGGCCCTGCAGCCTCAGCCGGAACGGGCGCTCGAAATCGATGAACAACATGCCGACCTCGGATTGGCCGGCGATGTTGCCCATCGAGAGATACATGCCGTTGCCGTCGTAGCTGGGGAAGGCGATGGTTGCCGCGTCGATCACCCTCACGAAGCCAGGCATGCCGCCCTTGTAGGAGACGGTGGGTCGCCCGCGTTCGTCCACCGTCGACAGGAAGAACATGTCGCGGCTCTCGATGAAGGCCCGCTCGTCGTCGCCGATCTCGGTCTTCATCGCGATCTGCTCGATGCGGTCGGCCATGCGCCGGCTGTCAAACGCATCCTGGAGCTTGCGGTGTTCTTCACCATAGAGGCGGGTCATTCTTATACCTTCTCGCTCTGGTCGGTTCTGCCGCTGCGGTCTCGAGACGATCGGATCTAACCCAGCTCCTTGTTCGCCTTCTTCGCCGCGTCGATCTTGTCGGCGTCGATGTAGAGCTGGTCGCCGAGCGCGTGGAACTTGGCGCTCATCTCGGCCATGCCCTTCTCGGCTTCAGCCATCGCCGAGATACCGGCGTTGGTGCTCGCCGCATAGTCGCGCACGTCCTGCGTGATTTTCATCGAGCAGAACTTCGGACCGCACATGGAGCAGAAGTGCGCGACCTTGTGCGCCTCCTTCGGCATCGTCTCGTCGTGCATC
This sequence comes from Hyphomicrobiaceae bacterium, assembly GCA_016793635.1. Taxonomy (GTDB): domain Bacteria; phylum Pseudomonadota; class Alphaproteobacteria; order Rhizobiales; family Hyphomicrobiaceae; genus JAEUMD01. Next base: position 205,734 of record JAEUMD010000003.1, on the reverse strand, counting down.
GCGCGTGCCGTGTCGGGATCGAGGCCGAGGTTGAACTGGTCCTCCCAGCGGAACTCGAAGCGCGCTTTCGACAGCGCGTCGTCGCGGAGCTGGGCGGCCGGGTGTCCCTTGGCGAGGTCGGCCGCGTGGGCGGCGAGACGGTAAGTGATGACACCGGTCTTCACATCGTCGCGGTTCGGCAGGCCGAGATGCTCTTTCGGCGTCACGTAGCAGAGCATGGCGGTGCCGAACCAGCCGATCATCGCGGCGCCGATGCCCGACGTGATGTGGTCGTAGCCGGGCGCAATGTCGGTCGTGAGCGGCCCGAGCGTATAGAACGGCGCCTCCCCGCACTCCTTGAGCTGCTTGGTCATGTTGACCTTGATCTTGTGCATCGGCACATGGCCGGGGCCCTCGATCATCACCTGGCAGCCCTTGTCCCAGGCGATCTTCGTCAATTCGCCAAGCGTCTCCAGTTCCGCGAATTGCGCGCGGTCGTTGGCGTCGGCGATCGAGCCGGGACGCAGGCCGTCACCGAGCGAGAACGACACGTCGTACTTGCGCATCAGGTCGCAGATCTCGTCGAAGCGCTCGTAGAGGAAGCTCTCCTTGTGATGCGCGAGGCACCACTTGGCCATGATCGAGCCGCCGCGACTGACGATGCCCGTCATGCGCTTCGCCGTCAGCGGCACGTAGGCGAGGCGGACGCCGGCGTGGATCGTGAAATAGTCGACGCCCTGCTCGCACTGCTCGATCAGCGTGTCACGATAGAGCTCCCAGGTGAGCTTCACGGGATCGCCACCGCACTTTTCGAGCGCCTGATAGATCGGCACCGTGCCGATCGGTACGGGGGAGTTGCGCAGGATCCATTCGCGCGTGGTGTGGATGTTGCGGCCGGTCGAAAGGTCCATCACCGTGTCGGCGCCCCAGCGGATCGCCCACACCATTTTCTCGACCTCCTCCTCGACAGAGGATGTGACGGCCGAATTGCCGATGTTGGCATTGATCTTCACCAGGAAGTTGCGGCCGATGATCATCGGCTCGACTTCGGGGTGGTTGACGTTCGCCGGGATGATGGCGCGGCCGCGCGCGATTTCGGAACGCACGAACTCGGGCGTGATGTGCTCCGGGATCTCGGCACCGAAGCTTTCGCCATCGGCGACCGCGTCGCGGGCCCGTGCGAGCGCCGCCGTGCGGCCGAGGTTCTCGCGGTGCGCGACGTAGATCATCTCCTTGGTGACGATGCCAGCGCGGGCGAACTCGTACTGCGTGACGGGTGCGCCATTCGCAGAGCGCAAAGGCTGGTGGGTGGTCGGGAAGACGCGCGCCGCGTGCGCGCCCGAGACGTTGCCGTTGTCCTCGGGCTTCACGTCGCGCCCTGTATAAGACTCGACCCCGCCGCGCGCGCGGACCCACGCCTCGCGGATGCGCGGCATGCCGCGCGCCACGTCGATCACCGCATTGTCGTCGGTGTAGGGCCCCGACGGATCGTAGACGCGGAACGTCGGCACCTCAGGGTCGGTGAGCGAAATTTCGCGCAGCGGCACGGCGATGTCGGGATGCCCCTCTGGCGACGAATAGACCTTGCGCGAGGCACTGATCGGCCCGGTCGTGACCTTCGGGAGGGAGAGATCGGACGGGCGTGGCGGCTTGTTCATCGTCGTGCTCGCGGTCTGGTCCGCGGGCCGCGTGGCGCACGGACGTGCTGCTGGGAGCGCGCGACGGCGCGCAGCAACGCGTCATCGGGCGTCGGCAAATTCGGATCGGGTGGCGAGGGGGGCGGGTCTTCGCTCGATTCCGTCCCTTCGCCGGCATGACCCGGATCAGGTTCTAAGGGTGCTCGCGCGGACGCGACCCATGCGGTCGAGCGTCCTGCAGCGCGATCTCAGCCGGTAGCCCGGCGCCCCTCGGATGGCGCGTAGAATGTGACGGAACACGCCGGGGCGCAAGACCCGAGCGCGACGATGTGGATTTAGCTTGGGCGACGGCTCAGAGCTTGGCCAGCACACGCTCGAGGCGGCTTTTCACGTCGGCCGCGATCTCGTCGAGCTTGGGATTGCCGATCATGGCCATGGCGCCGACCGGGTCCATCGCGGAGACCTCGACGCGGCCGTCCGTGTGCTCCTGAACGACGACGTTGCAGGGGAGCAGAACGCCGACCTGGTTCTCGGCCGACAGCGCCTTGTGGGCGAGCTTGGGATTGCAGGCGCCGAGGATGATGTAGCGCGGGACGTCGACGTCGATCTTCTTCTTGAGCGTCGCCTTGACGTCGATCTCGGTAAGGACGCCGAAGCCCTCTTCCTTGAGCCCTTCGGTCGCGGCGGCGACGGCCTCCTCGTAGGTTTTCGAGACCGTTTTGGCGAGGAAGTACTTCATCGGCGTGCTCCTTGGTTTTCATCGCTCCGACTGCGTTGAGACGACCACGCGACCCGAGGTGCAGGCTTGCGGTGAGCACCCCGGGGTCTGCGGGAGTAGTCGGCAGCAGTTAGAGCGATGTGGCAGCAGGGGCCGTGAATATCAAGGCTGACGCATATCCGCGGTCACCGGCAGGCGGCGATCAGGCGGTCGAACGCCTTGAGCGTGCGGTACTCGGCCGTGTTGTCCTTCATGTACCAGTGGAAGAAGTGATGGCTGAGATAGAGGCCGTGCATCTCGAAAATGAGCTGGTCGGCATCGATGTCGGGTCGCAGAAACCCGTTGGTCTTGGCTGCGGCGACCGCTTCTCCCAGGACCTGCGACCACGTGTCGAGTACCTCCTTGAGGCGCACGCGCAGCAGCGGTGCCAGCGATTCCGATTGACGGCTGGCCAAAACGAACGGGCAGCCGCCCTTGAGCTTGGGCGAGCGCGACCACGCGATCCAGCGCACGAACAGCGCCTTCAAGCGCGCGTCCCCTGCCATCGAAGCCGTCGAATCGATCACTTCGCGTAGAAATAGAGAGGCCGCCTGCTCGAGCACGCCGAGTTGCAGGCTCTCGTTGTCCGCGAAATGCGATGTAAGCCCGGAGCGCGGCAGGTCGAGCTCGCGCGCCAGCGTACCCATGGAAAGCGCCTGCAGGCCCTGCTGGCTGGCGATGCCGAGGCCGTGGGAGAGAATGCGATCTCTCGTCGGATTCAATGCCGTCATGAACCGGTACCCGCTCCGTTGCTGCTTGTGACGGGAGTTGGCCGCTGAAACTTGGGTTTAGTGCGGCAAGCGTTGGGCAATGGCGTGGATCATGTGAGGGTGTGGCGCCGGTGCTTCAGTGATTGGTCTTGTCCTCGGGGGCGTCATCTTCGATGGGTTCGTTCCACCCGGCGGCGTCGCAGGCGCGGCATTCGACCTCCGCTCCGATCATGCCCTGGCGCCCTTCGGCCGTGAGCACCCAGGGGCGCTCGACGAGCGGTGGCTTGTGGCGGACGTGCTGCTCGTGGCCACACGCCAGCACGGCGACGAAGTGCCCCTCGAGGTCTTCGTAAAAGCCGGTGATCCGCCGCCGCATGACGTCAAGCCGCAGCGGAAACCGCAGCGGCCGCGGCGTCGATCCAGCTCTTTGTACGCTCGACATCCGGAACATCGCCGTCGCGCAGCAACTGCTGGCCGGCGGGCGTCGTCGCGTACCGAAGGAGCGCGGCCGAGAGGTCCACCGGGTCTGCGGCCGCGATCGCCTCGACCGAGGGGAAACCGGCTCCAGCCAGCAATTGCGCCTGCGTGCCGTTGACGATCGGCAAAGCCATGACAAGGCGCGTCGCCCCCTGCCAGAGCGCCACGGTGGCCTCGGAGATGTGACGTACGTCGAGCTGCCGCGCTGTGTCGCCCGCATCGGCGGCGAGGAGGTCGCCGACAGTACGGATGCCGATACGTTGCAAGCGTTCCGAAAGCCGGACGCCGATGGCGGGCGCCGCCTCGACGTCGTCGTCAAGTGTGATGCGCCGGCGGCGTGAAGAAGTGCCGGTGGCGTGCCGGGAAGATTCGCCGGCCTCATCGTCCGCCTGATTCTCGGCAGTCGCCGCCAGCGGCGCAATTGCCATGCGGGCCAAGCGTTCACCGAGCGCGCGCGGGACCGGCGGAACGGACGACAGTGCCGGGGCGGGCGGGTCGCTTGCGGGGACCGGCGGTTGAACCGGAATGATGGCGGCGGGCGTGGTGGAGTCAGGAAGTGGAATGTACGGCATCGCGGGCGGCAGCGGTGGTGGAGCGGACGCAAGGGCCGACAGCGATACGGGGCGCTCCGGCGTCGCCTGCATTGAGGTGCGCTGCGTTGGCAGCGGCGGAGCAGGTGCTTTGGCTATGCGGCCGGAGCGTGCCGAGGCCAGCTTTTCCTGGCGCGGCTTCAACACTTCCGCGGCGTGGAGATCGCGCACTACGCGGTCGTCCTCGGGCAAGGTTTTTTCGACGCGGCCGGTCGCCATCAACTCGTCGTACATGGCTTCGACCGCACGTCGGTCCTCGGCATTGGCAAGCCGTTTCTCCATCCACTTGCGCGGCATGGCGAGGGTCGCGAGGAACGTTTCGGCGGTGAGCGATACGTCGGGCGCCGTGGCGCCAGATTCGTCGATCGCGCGCTCCAGCACACGGGCGAAGCTCGACGAGGCATAGAGGATGAGGTCGCCGACGATTTCCCGCGCGCGGGCATCGAGGCCCGCCGGCGGATCGACGACACCGACGTTGAAATTGTAATGCGCGATGAGCGCGCCGTAGTGCTTGTTTGCCTTTTCCGCGCCGCGGCAGACGAGCTCGGCGAGCCAGCCCGTGCCATCGGGTGTAACCGCCGTCTCCGCGCGCGCCCGGGCCGCGGCGTCGCGGCGCAAGGCGTCGTAGCCGCGGTTGATACTCCATTCGACCGCGCGATGGATGGCGTTCTCGGCCTCCGACTGCGCGGTGTGGAACGGGTGAACGGGATCGGTGACGTAGTGGCTGAGCACGCCCGCGCACCAGGCCGCCTCATCCCAGTTCGCATCGCGGAGCGCTGCCACGAGCTTGCCGTACCAATTCTGGGCCTGCTCTGGCGCTCCACCCCAGTAGTTGTCACCGACGTGCAGAACGTGGTTCTTGAAATCCTTGAACTGGTTATCTGGAGCCTTCGAGCCCTCGAGCAGGCGCGCGACGTTCTTGAGGAACAACCGTTGCCACGCCTCGGCATCGCTGCGGGCAAGATCTGTCAGGCCGTCCAGCGCGAGCTTGTGGTGCGTGCCATTCGCGTGGGCGGCGTAGACGATGCGGAAAAGGAGGCTCATGGGGCGCGGACTCCAGGCGTTCGGGACGAGCCTCAAGCGTTCCGCGAGTCGTGGCGCGAGGGCAAACCCGGCCGGATGACGGCCTGACATATCAACAGCAAATGCAACTCGGGCGGGCGCCGAGGGCTCAGTTGGCGTCGGCGGCGACTTCGCTGAGATGGCAGAGCAGCGCACTTTCGTCGGCGGCGTCACCGGTTGTCTCGAGAGCATCGCCGAGCAGGTCGCGCGCGAACGCAACGCCATCGCCGCTCAATCCGATTCGTTCGCCGAATTCGAGTGCGTCCTCTACGGCACTCAGCGTCTGACGCAGCAAAGGCGCGGGGCGCATCTGGCTCTGCATGAGGCCGGCGAGGCGCCGGCTCTGCGGCCCCGAGGCGATGGTGCCGTCGAACACGCGCGAGAGAACATCGCGCGAGATGCCAGCGTGCGAGCCGATCAGCATCGCTTCGCTCAGCGCGATGAGGCGCGCGGCGCGCACGTAGCCTCGCAGCGCGGCCAGTCCCGTTGCCGTACCTGCGGCGCCGACACGCTCCAGCGTGCCGAGCGGCGCCAGTGCCGGGCGAACCCTGTCGACAAGTTCCGCGAAGCCTCCGGCGAGCAGCTCCATGCGACCTTCGCTCGCGGCACTGATGCCGTTGCAGGTGAAGATATCGACGAGGCCGATGGCGCGCGAGCCGAGCGTCCCTGCAAGTTTGAGAATGCCGTCGTAGGGGCCCTCGCCGAACTGTACGACGACACTGCCAGGCCGCAGCGCCGCCGCAACGCCCGGCCTGTCCTCGTCACCGAGCATGGCCGCGCGAAGCTCGTGCGCGTTCGGCAGCGTCGAGATGACGACATCGACGGCATCGCCGAGGTCGAACAGGCTCGGCGCGAGTGTGACGGTCGCCTGTTTGCACGGAAAGTTTTGCCGCCGCGCAGCGTCCATGTCGTAGGCGACGATTGAAAAGCCACTGGCCGTCAGTCGGCCGCAAACCGCGAGTCCGAGCGCGTCGAGGCCGAGGATTCCGACAGGACGTGGCAACGGCGAAAACTCTGGCTCGGTCGGCATGGCAGCACCCTTTCCACAAGACCGTCATCGCCGAGAGAGTTCCACATTGCGATGGCGGGCCACAAGCGGCATCGGTAGCAGTCCTTTCCAAGACGGTTTTTCGCAATGCAGCATTCGTGGATCTGGCTGACCCTTCTCGCCGCGCTCCTGCAAGCGGTGCGGACCGCGGCCCAGAAGCGCCTCGCCGAACGACTCTCGACGCTCGCCTCGACCTACGTGCGCGCGCTGTTCGGCTTTCCGTTCATGGTCGCCTATCTCGCCCTGCTAGGCGTGCCGGAGGTGAATGGAGTCGCGGCGGGTGGCCTCGCTTTCTTCGTCACCTGCCTCGTGGCGGCACTGACGCAGAACCTCGGAACCGCGGCGCTACTGTCGCTTTACCGCACGCGCAATTTCGCCGTCGCAAATCAGCTCGCGCGAACCAACCTCGTCTTCACCGCCGTGCTCGGGACGCTGTTCTTCTCCGAGGTCATCGCCTTCGCCGGCTGGGTCGCGATCGCGCTGACACTTGCCGGGGCCGCGGTGCTTTCCGCGGAGCAGGCACCCGCCGGCAGCGGCCGGCGCGGCATCACCGGTCTGCTTTCGGCGATCGACGGGGCCTCCCTGCGCACGGGGCTCTTCGTCGGAGCGATGTTCGGGCTATGCAACCTGATGATCCGCGAAGCGACTGAGGCGCTCGGCATGGCCAGCGCGCTCGAGCGCGGCGCGGTCACCGTCGTTACGGTCACGGGGCTGCAGGTCGTGATGCTCGGCGGCTGGTTGGCAATACGCGAGCCGGGCTTTCTGGCGCGTATCTGGGACGAGCGTCGGATCGCACTATTGGTCGGCCTAACAAGCGCGCTGGGCTCCATCGCCTGGTTCGCCGCGTTCGCTTTGACGAATGCGTCCTATGTGATCGCCGTCGGACAGGTCGAGGCCGTGTTCACGGTGCTGATCTCGACGTTCTATTTTCGCGAGAGGCTGACGAGCATGGAGTTCGCCGGCATCGTGGCAGTCGTCGCGGGGGTGCTGCTGTTCCGGCTCGGCGCCTGAGTGATAACGCTCATGAGCCGAGCGTGCGAGAGACGCTCCCGATGAGAGCGCAGAGCGCTTCCATCTCGATCGATCGCACGGTCAGGACATGTGTTCGAGTGCGATTCACGCACTCGATGAGAGCGAAGAATGCTCTCATCTCAACCGATCGCACCCTATCGGCCTTCACGCCACCAAGCGAGGGCCATCAACGCCAGCAGGGCGGCGAGGGCAAGAAGGCCGGTGAACATTTCGGTCAGCTTGACGCCGCGGGTAACGAATGCGGCGCGGTCCTTGAGCCCGAGCCAGCCGTTGCCCGCCATCACCCGCGCGCCCGACATCAGCGAGATGCGCGGAACCGTGACGTCGCCTGCCGCGGAGAAGAGACCCGCACCGCGCGTCCATACCACGCCGCCGCCGGTTTCCGTCACGATAGGTTCGAGCCGATCGCGCGTCGCGGTCACTTCGCTCATCTCGCGCACGTCCTCGACACCGGCGTGCGTAATCGCCGAAAGCTCACCCTGGCTCACTTTGTAGAGGCCCGGCGTCGGAACGTCCTCTGTCGCCCGCCAGATGCCGGGCGCGGCCTTCTCCAGCGTTACCTCGGCCGTCTTGCCCGATGGCGTGCGCAGCACCGCAGGCGGAACGCTGTCGGCCATGGTGCGCCGCTCGATGGTGACCTTGAGACCCTTCGAGCTGGCGAGCAGGCGCTCCTCCTCGAGGTCGGGCTCCTTCATCAGCCAGTGAGAGAGGCGGCGCAGCAGATCGGTGTGAGGGCCGCCGCCATCGAAGCCGCGCGCCCACAACCAGGCCTGATCGGAGGTCAAGAGCGCGACGCGGCCCTTGCCCTTCCTGTCGAGCACCAGGAGTGGTGCGTCCTCGGCACCCGTCATCACGACGCTGCCGCGCTGCGCGCGAACTTCTGCCTGGCGGAACCAACGGCCCCACGTCGGCTCGGTCGAGGCGACGCGGTTGGCCGCACCCGGCAGCCCGCGCGTCACCGGGTGCTTTTCGCCGATCGCGGAGATCTGCGCCTTGAACGGTTGCTCCAGCACGCGCCCCGTCGGCATCGCCGGCAGCACCGGGGCGAGCGGTGTGCGGTCGAGGCTGTAGTTGCCGGCGAAATCGTCGCCCGCGGCGATCAGCAGCGCGCCGCCGTGCTCCTCAACATAGCGGGCGATGTTGTCGTAGTAGATGAGCTGCAGGATGCCCTTGTGCTGGTAGCGGTCGAAAATGATGAGGTCGAAATCGCGGATTTTTTCGGAGAACAGCTCGCGCGTCGGGAAGGCGATCAGCGAAAGCTGATTGATCGGCGTGCCGTCCTGCTTCTCCGGCGGCCGTAGGATCGTGAAATGCACGAGGTCGACCGCAGCGTCGGATTTGAGGAGGTTACGCCACGTGCGCTCGCCGGCATGCGGTTCGCCCGACACGAGCAGAACGCGCAGGTTCTCACGCACGCCTTCCGCTGCGACGACGGCGCGGTTGTTGGCCGGCGTCAGCTCGCCGGGCGCGGTGCCGAGTTCGACTTCCATGATGTTCTGACCAGCGTGCGGAAAGGGCATCTCGATGCGCGTCCGCCGTCCGATCACACTCTGTACGAGTTCGTCTGGGCGCCCTTCGCGTCGCACCGTCAGCTCGACTGCTTCGCCGGCCCGGCCAGCCCGGCCCGTCTCGCGCACGACAAGCTCCACCGTTCGTGTCTGCCCGACGATGCCATAGCGCGGTGCCTCGATGACCTCGATGCGGCGGTCGAACTCGTCGGGGCGGCCGGTGAGCAGTGCGTGCACGGGAGCATCGAAGCCGAGAGCCGCAGCCGATTTCGGAACGTCGTGCACCTCGCCGTCGGTAATCATGAAGACGCCAGCGACGCGGTCGGTCGGCGTGTTGGCGAGCGCGCGGTTCAACTCGGCGAAGAGCTGGGTTCCGGACAGCGCGCCGTCGACAGGGCGTGCCGCACTCACCCATCGCACTTCGAGCCCCTTGATCGCTGCGAGCTTCTTCTCGAGATCGGCCTTGATCCGCTCGGCCTGCTCGGGACGGTCGGCAAGGGTCTGGCTTGTGCTCTCGTCGATGACGACCAGCGCGATGTTGGCGAGGCTTTCACGCTCCTCTTCGCGCAGGGTCGGGTTGGCGAGTGCGGCGAACAGCGCGGCGAGGGCGAGCCCGCGCAGCCAGGCACCGCGGGTACGGCGGACGAGAAGGAGCGCCACCAGCAGCGTGGCGACGACCGCCGCCAGCCAGAGTAGTGGCATCGGCACCAACGGCGCGAAATCGATCGACCAGCTCATGATGCGCCCTCCGCGGTTCGCCGCGCGCTTCGTGTGGCGATCATTGGCCGAGCCTTTCGAGCAGGGCAGGCACGTGCACCTGATCGGCCTTGTAGTTGCCGGTCAGCGCGTGCATCACGAGGTTCACGCCCGTTCGGAACGCCATTTCGCGCTGGGTCTCGCCGCCGGGCACGACGGGATAGAGTGGACGGCCGCGATCATCAAGCGCCCACGCGGCGGCGAGATCGTTCGAGGTTATGACGATGGAGGTGACGCCGTCGGCACGTCGCGCCTGCCGGCCGCCGGTGGCGGCTTCACCCGAGCCTTCCGCCTCGACCCACATCTGCCCCCCATCCCAGCGTCCCGGGAACGAGCGGAGCAGGTAGAACGACTTGGTCAGTACGTGGCCTTCAGGCACCGGCTCGAGGCGTGGGATGTCGAGCTGGCCGAGGATGCGCTGGAGCGGTTGATCGCGACCGGCGATCGCCGAGCCCGAGGGCCGCCCGCTGCCGTAGTCGCGCGTGTCGAAGACGATCATGCCGCCCTGTTTCATGTAGGCGTCGATACGCGCGAGCGTCGGCGCCGGTAGCGGATCGGCGTCCTCGAGAACGGGCCAGTAGAGCACCGGAAAGAAAGCGATCTCGTCGTTGAGGATGTCGACGGGGAGCGGATCGCCGGGCGTGACGGCAGTGCGGGCGGCGAGCACGCGCGAGAGACCGCTCAGGCCTTGCCGGCTCGTCTCGTCGGCGGCGGCGTTGCCGCTCAACACGTAGCCGAAGGTCACCTTGCTCGTCGCCTGCAACGCGATCGCGTCGGCGGCGGCCGAGGCCGTCGGAGCCGCGCGCTGGGCGAGGGCGTCGCCCGGCGGCATGACGGCGAAGAAGGCCAGCGCGACGGCCGCGGCCGAAGCGCCGGTCGCGGCGCGGCGGCGCAGTGCCGCGAAGCCGCCGAGGCTCAGCAGCAGAACGGCGAGAATATCGGCGAAGACGAGCGCCAGTGCCGCCACGAGCAGTGACGGTTTCAGCGCGCGCGAGGTCTCGTTGGCGTAGCCGATGCGCTCGACACCGGCGGGCAGAGGCGGCAGCGCCGCGAGGCTCGATGTCGCCTTGAGCACGTTGAGGGCGCGGGCTGCCCCTTCGGGCCCGTAGAGGCCCGGCGGGCTCTTCGGTCCGGCTTCGATCTCGGCGATGCGTGCGGCTGGCAGCGGCTCTGCGGTCGGCGGCGGCGCGGAGAGAGTGCCAAAGCCATCGAGCGTGGCGCGCGGCGGCAGCACATCGGTCGCCGCCAGCGACGGGTCGGCGGTACTGGCCGGGCTGCTCGCGGTCGCTGTCGGCTGGGGTTGCGCCGGGCTCGACAGGCGGCCGAGCGTGGCGAGGCGGCGAAGCATGTCGACGAATACGCCAGCGATCGGCAGGTTTGACCAGTCGGAGTTGGCCGTGACGTGGAACAGCACGATCTGGCCTTGGCCGAGGCGGCGCGCGGTGACGAGTGGCGTGCCATCTTGCAGGCGCGCCCACACGCCGACGTCGGCTCCGAGACGTTGCGGATCGGCCAGGACCTGACGGTTGATCGTGACATCCGGAGGGACCGCGAGGCCGGCGAACGGGCTCTTGTCATCGAAGCCGGTGAGTGGTTGCGGCGTGGACCACGAGAGCGAGCCGCCTAGGGTTCGGCCGCCGAGCCGCAGCGGAACGGGCAGGAGAGCGTCGCCGCCCTTTTCGAGACGCGGGCCGGCGAACCGCACCAGGACGCCGCCGCGGCTCACCCATTCCTCGACCTGGGCTGCCAGATCACCGGACAGCGTGCCGATATCGGCAAGCATCAGAACAGTCGCGTTCTGCTTCAGCGCGCTGTCGATGCCGGCGGCAAGGTTAGCATCCTTGGCGTGGACGATCTCGGCGTATGGGGCCAGCGCCTTCTCGATGTAATAGAGCGGCGCCAGCAGCGGTTGCGATTGCTCCTGCGCTTCGCCGGACAGCAGTCCGACCCGGTGCCATTGCGATTGGGCGTCGATCAGCGACACCGCGCCGGCGGAACGCTCGCCTGCGATTTCGACGCGAGTTACTTGATTGCGCAGTTCGAGCGGCAGCGTGAAGTAGACCGTGGTCGCGGGTTCGGTGGCGGCGAGAGAGAAGGACGCTTCCCCGAGCCGCTCGCCGCGTGACGAGAGCGCGTGCACCTGCCCCGAGCGTGCGCCGCCGTTGCTCCTGACGATCCGCGCTTCGAGCCGGCCACCCTGGCCGGACATGGCGGCGAGGCCCAAAGCCTCCTTGCCTTCACCATCGGATAAGACCGCGAACGAGCCGCCGCGCGAGAGAGTGACGAGGCCATCGACGAACGTCGCCGACGTGCCCGCGTGATCGATGCCGTCGGTCAGCCAGACGATGCTGGTGCCGCCGGTCGCGTTCGCGAGGGCGGTCTTCAGGCCGGCGGCGACCGCGGCGCGGTCTGGCGCGAACGGCTGCGGGCTGAGAGCCGCAAGCGTCGCACGTGCGGTAACAGGTGCTTCGATCCGCAGTGTCGGCGTACCGCGCACTGCACTGGCGGCGACCACGACGGGGCGGCCCTGCGATTGCGCGGTATCGATGATGGCTTCGGCGGCGTTGCGGCGCTCGCTCCAGTGGCTCGCGCCAGCCCAGCCGTTATCGACGACGATGACCACAGGGCCGCTGCCCGTTAATGCGCGTTCGCGCGTGGGGTTCAGCACGGGCTCGGCGAGGGCGAGGATCACGAGGGCGGCGGCGAGCAGACGGATCAGCAGCAGCCACCACGGCGTCTTGGCCGGCGTCTTCTCCCGGTTCTCGAGACCGGCGAGGATGCGCGTCGGCGGAAACTCCACCTGCTTCGGGCGCGGCGGCACGGTGCGCAGCAACAGGTAGATGAGCGGCAGCGACAGCAGGCCCGCGAGCAGCCATGGATTGAGGAACGCCAGCGCGCCGAAGCTCATGCCGTCGCTCCCTTCGCAGGGGAGGGCTGCTGCCAGCGGTAGCCGCCAGCGCTCATGTGCATGATGAGGGCGAGCAGTGGCTCGGAGGCCGGCCTGTCGGTGTGATGCACGAGGAATGTCCAGCCGAGGCGATGGGCAATGGCGGCAAGACCCGCGCGGTGGGCTTCGAGCCGCGCCTTGTAGGCATCACGCAGGCTTTCGGCGCGGTCGGCGATCCACGTCAGCGAGCCTTCCGGGGCGATGAATTCGGTTCGTCCGTCGTAGGGCAGCGTTTCCTCAGCCGGGTCGAGCACCTGAACGAGATGTCCGCGCACGCCCGCCCCGGCGAGCACCTCGAGCCGGCTCGCGATCTCATCCAGAGGATCGAGGAAATCGCTGATCAGCAGCACGCCCGAAAAGCGCGAGATGCGCGCCTTCGGCGGCAGGCTGGCGACCAGTACGGGATCGTCGGCGCGCTGTGCCAGTGCTTCGGCAAGCTTCACCGCCGCGCGCCGGCTGGCGGTCGGCTGGGTCAGCCCGAGCAGGCCGACGCGCTCTCCACCGCGCACGAGCAGTTCCGCTGCCGCGAGCATCAGCACGATGGCCCGCGCCCGCTTCGTCACGTCGGAGAGGTGGCTGCGGAACGCCATCGACGGTGACATGTCAGGCCACAGCCACATGGTGTGCGCCGCCTCCCACTCGCGCTCGCGCACGTAGAGATGGTCCGAGCTCGCCGAGCGGCGCCAGTCGATCAATTGCGCGTCGTCGGTCGATTGCAACTGGCGGAACTGCCAGAACGTTTCGCCCGGGCCGGCGCGGCGCCTCCCATGGATGCCGTGCGTCACGGTGGCGGCGATACGGCTCGCTTCGACAAGAAGATCGGGCAGGCGGTCGGCGAGACCGTGCGCCTCCATCTCGTGGGCAAACACCTCCGCGCCAGCCCGCGTGCCCGCCAGATGGGACTGCGGCCGATGCGTTTCGGCCCGTTGCGGGCCGTTGGGGGTGCCGCTACCTGCCATGCGCCGCCTACTCCAGAGCCGTGGCGAGCCGTTCGATCACGCCGCTCAGGTCCTGTCCCTCGGCACGGGCGGCGAACGACAGGGCCATGCGGTGCTTGAGCACCGGATCGGCCATCGCCACCACGTCGTCGATCGAGGGAGCCAGCCGCCCTTCGAGCAGCGCTCGGGCGCGCACGGCGAGCATCAGCGCCTGGCTGGCGCGCGGGCCCGGGCCCCAGGCGACATAGCGGTCGGTATCGGCGTTGGCGCCGGTTCCGGGGCGCGCGGAGCGTACCAAACGCAGGATCGCCTCCACCACCTTGTCGGGCACCGGGATGTGGCGGACGACACGCTGGATGGAGATCAGCTCGTTGACGGAAAGCACGGTCTCCACGTTGCGTGCGGCCGTGCCCGTCGTCGCGTAGAGCATCCGCCGCTCGGCGTTGATGTCCGGGTAGGTGACGTCGATCTGCAGCAGGAAGCGGTCGAGCTGGGCCTCGGGCAGTGGGTAGGTTCCCTCCTGCTCCAGCGGGTTCTGCGTCGCGAGCACGTGGAAGGGGTGGGGCACGTCGTGGCGCTGGCCGGCGACGGTGACGTGGTGTTCTTGCATGGCCTGGAGCAGCGCCGACTGCGTCTTCGGGCTGGCGCGGTTGATTTCGTCCGCCATCAGAAGCTGGGTGAAGATCGGGCCCTTGATGAAACGGAAGGTGCGCCGCTGGCCAGGGTTGTCCTCGAGCACCTCGGCGCCGATGATGTCGGAGGGCATCAGGTCCGGGGTGAACTGGATGCGCTTGGCATCGAGCCCGAGCACGGTGCCGAGCGTCTCGACGAGCAGCGTCTTGGCGAGGCCCGGCACGCCGATCAAAAGCGCGTGACCGCCGGAAAGAATGGTGATCAGCGCGCGTGCGATGACTTCGTCCTGGCCGAAAATTACCGATGCAGCGGCCTTGTGGGCCTTCTGCATGCGTTCCGCGGCGGCCTCGATGCGCGCGACGATGTGCTCGTCGGTCTCTGTCAATGTTGTCATTCGAGGACTATAGCCCAGTTTGAGGTTCGACACAGGCGTCAGGCCGGAGCGCCGTTACACGACGGCCCGGGAGGTTCGGAGCTAATCGATCCGACGCGGGGCGGTTGGGTCAAGTGAAGGATACGTAACCAACAGATGAGCAGACCCGTGAACAGCACCCCGCGCGGGGAGGAGCCAAGTGGCCATTGCGGCGACACCGGCGAGGTGGGGGACCGGAGCGGATCATCTTCTTCCGGTCCATCCTCAACGGATTGTGGGCCCCGTTCGGGCGTTGACCAAGAGGCGGCGATTGTGGCTGGGCCGGGGCCGGGAGTGGGATCGGGCGCCGCAGAAGGCGCCTCCGTTCCGCCGCTCGGCCGTTTGGAACTGGCCCTGCGCGAAGGCTCGCGCCGCGGCCCCGCGCCGGTCGATCGTTGGCAGCCGCCCTATTGCGGCGACGTTGGCCTTTCCATCGCCGGCGACGGCACCTGGAACTACCGGGGCAGTCCGATCCGGCGCCAGCCGCTGGTCAAGCTGTTCGCCTCCGTGCTCCGCCGCGACCCGGACGGCCGCCACTACCTCGTTACCCCGGTGGAGAAGGTCGATGTCGCAGTCGAGGATGCGCCGTTCCTCGCGGTCGAGATGGAGGTGCTCGGCGCAGGATCAGACCGGGTGATCGTGCTCAGGACGAACGTGGACGACGTGGTGCGGGTGGGGCCGGAAAACCCGCTGCGGTTCGCGGTCGAGGTCGGAACCGGCGGCATCAAACCGTACGTGCTGGTCCGAGGTCGTCTCGAGGCGCTGGCGACGCGGCCGGTGACCTACGAGTTGCTGGCCCTGGTCGAAGAGGCGCAGCGCGGCGATGCGGTCGAACTCGCAATCCGCAGCGGCGGATGCGCGTTTCTTCTCCCCGCGTAGCGCAGGTGCGAAGTCAGGCCAGGGGGCGGATTTTCACTGGAGCCATCTGGTGTGGGCGGGCCGGTTAAACGCGTTTTCGCCGGAGCGGCCATCGATACTGAACCCAGAGATAGCCTGCACCCGCGGTGCCGCAAGCGCGGTCTGCCACTGCACGGTCACCTGCACGAGCGGCCCCTCGAGGTTGCGGATCCAGAAGTCCAGGAACCCCTTGAGCCGCGGGAAGCGGGGGTGCAGGTCGTAGTCCTGCCAGACAAACGTCTGAATGAGCGAAAGGTGATCGGGCATCCGGTACAGTATCTCGGCCGTTGTGAGGCTGTATCCGGCAAGTTGGGCGGCGAAGTCGTCTCGTGCCATGTCCACTCCTTTCGCTGCTGCGCACGGGATTTCGTTGAACCGTCTCCTTGGGGCTTTCTGTTTCGTCGATTAAGCCACGACTCGCCGTGGCGTTCCATAAAATTGATATAACTCAAGTTGTTAGCAGCATGCAGTGGGGTTTGCTGCCAATCGGATCCGGCGCGGTTGCGGTACCTCGTTGCGAGCTCGGGCTACGGCTGGAGGCTTGGAGATCCGGGCCGGAGCGAGGCCCGCCGTTTCGAAGTAGGGCGCTGGTTAGCGGCCCCTTAACCATACCCGTGTTTCAACGGATGCATGTTCGCGTTTGTTGAAAGGCGTAGCCATGTCTCTGTTGCGTAACAGCGTTACCCACCGCGCGCTCGTCGTGTGGTCGAAGCCCTCCCTCGCCCTTCTGCTCGTCGCCTTTGCAGGCGGCTGCGGAGCGCGCTCCGAGTATCCGGCTGCCTCTGTCGGCTCTCCTTATCCTCAACAAGTCGCGGCAGCACCCGCGCCGCGCGAGGAGATGGAGGATGATGGCCTGCCCGTGCAGCGCCCGCCTCTCGCCCGCTCCGTCAACCAACCCGACGACCCGAGCGAGCCCTTCAGCCGCAACTACGGCGGTCCTGCTCCGGCCGCTCCCAAGAAGGCCGCTGCCATTCCGGGCGACCTGCCCCCCGCGTTCCGCAAGAGGCTTGTGGTCGCGACTGGGGCGGAGTGATGCATCCAATTGAATTCCCGCGCGTTGTGCACATATGGAAAGCGCTAGCTAGGCGCGGTCGTATGCGCGGTCGCATGGGGGCCACGCAATGCTCGTGCTCTGAAGCTAGGAGACGGGCGCCATGAATGGCTGGCGGCGGCCGACGTCGGATTGCCAGCGCTCGTCGCGCTCGCGGAGGCGGCTCATGCGAGTAGGCATAAGCCAATTACCCATGCCAGAAAGGACGTGCACCATGTTGAGGATGACACTTGGAGCTTTGGCGTTTGCAGCGGCGTCGCTCGCGTTGGTTCCGGGAGCAGGCGCCGTCCCGGTTGCTGCGGGTGATATGCCGTCCACGGGTAAGAGCCTTGTTATCGACGTCCGTCAGGGTGGCGGAGGCGGTGGCCGGGGCTTCAGCGGCGGTGGCGGCGGGTTCTCCGGCAAGTCGTTCAGCGGCGGGGTTCGCAGCGGGCCGCGTGGCGGCGGTTTTTCCGGTCCGCGCCTTCACGCTGGTAAAGGCGGTCATCACCATCACGGTCGCCGGCCGCGTGGCGGCATCTATTACTCGGTCCCGTCGTACTATTACTATAGCTCCCCGGGCTACTACTACGGCGGCGAGTGTGGCTGGCTACTGAGGAAGGCGCGCCGCACGGGCAGCAGCTATTGGTGGAACAGGTACTACGACTGCATCGAGTGAGTTTCGGTGCGTGAAAGGGGAGGGCCAGAGCCCTCCCCTTTTTTGCGTGCGTGGAGGCCGCTCCGGCTCTGTCGCTCTTGGAACCATCGCGAGCACTGTCCCGAAATGCCGAACCCACACGCCATCGTTTTCCGCCGCGCGAGCGAAATCGAAAGCCTGGAGACGATCCGGTCGGATCTCGATGCGATCTTCTATGAATCGAGCCTCACCAAGACATTTCCGAGCGATGCGGTCCGCGCCGCCTTTCGCGAGCGTTGGCTCGGTCGATATCTCGATTTCGCCCCCGAGCTGTTCCACCTGGCGTTCGCCGACCGAGCGGTCGGCGATGAGCGCGTCGTCGGGTATCTCGCCGGTGCGCTGGACGACCCCGCGCAAACCGAGCGCTACCGCGATATTGGCTATTTTCCACGATTGTCCGAATGGACCGCCAGATTTCCCGCGCACCTCCATATCAACGTCGCGAGTAGCGCTCGCTCGCTCGGAATTGGCCAAGCGCTGATCGAGCGCTTCGTTGGCGATGTCGCCGCGGCGGGGCTACCCGGCGTTCACGTGGTGACCGGAGCCATGTCTCGCAATGTCGGGTTCTACCGGCGGAATGGCTTCACCAGTGCCCACGAGTTCGATTGGCAGGGTGTCCCGCTCGTGTTCCTCGGACGTTTGACCTGACGCTGGGAATGTATTTCGCTGTCGGCGGGATTTGGGTTACAGCCAGCCTTGAGCCGCGATCGGCAGGGATCGACACGCCCCGAGCGTCAGTCTCGACCGATCGCAACTCGTGTTGCGTCACTATAGCTTGGTTCCCGGTTGCTGAACGGTGGTCAGTCAAGTGTTGGTGGCAAAAGCAATACTAGAATCATCAAGTTACTAGTGTTCTTTTCGTCTGCGGCACTCGGTCGATCGCATGCTGCGCAGGCAACCAAGTATCGCAGACGGAACACTAGGGCTAAGCGGGGCGCAATCGGGACACGTCGATGACAGGCAGCCTACATGTCGTGATGCACGTGCCGAAGTGCGCGGGAACCACGCTCGAGCAGCATTTCAAGCGTCACCTCGGACCAACGGGTTTCTGGAGCCCGGCGAAGAGAACACGGAAAATTCCGCTCGAGGTGCTCGGCCGCAAGTACGACGCGCGTCCGCCGTCTCGAACTGATGACATTTCCGTCGTCTCCGGACACTTCCTCGGCAAGTCCATCGAGCGGCTGTTTCCGGGGCGCCAGGTGATCCGCAGTGTCGTGCTGCGCGATCCCGTCCAGCTCATGATCTCCTATTACAACTACCGCATGATGCGGTACCTGAGCCAAGGTCTGCGGCCCTATCCCTTCGAGCTTCACTTGCGCTCGATGTCGGTCGATCCTGTCGCGCACTTTTTTCTCGAGCGCTGGCACGAGATGTCCTGGCAGCAGATTGCGCGCCTTTCGGTGCGAGCGAAGGTGGCGATGCTCGACGAGACGCTCGGATCGCTCGACCGCGTTGTCGATATTGCGCAAACCGACGAGCTTGCCGCCTGGCATTCCCGCGAACTCGGCATCCCCGAGGTGGCGGAGCGGGCCAACACGGGCGAGCAATGGAGCAAGGATACGGGTTGGCAGCCGGTGAAGCTCAAGGACCTTTCGCCGGGTGTGCGGGAGACGCTCGACACGCGCTTGGCGATCGACCGGTATCTATGGCGGCGATGGGCTATGGGCGAGAAGATTTCGTTCGACAGCGCCACCGCTTCGCCGTTCCTGTCGAGCGAGGCAGTGCGCCCCGCCTATGAGATTCGCCGGCGGCTGATGCGCGACTATGGTTTGCTGGGTGGCGCCTAGCGAGGCATCGTTCGCAATGGCATCGCTGACGAAGCCAAAGCAGCCGATTGGTCGCGGGTTGGCGGCGGCGTGAAGTTCGGCGAGACCCGCAATAACCAGGGCGCGACGACTGTCCGCTGCGTGACTGCGGTGTTATTCTGAAGTTGGTCTAACGGGAGACTTTCGGAGCCGGCATGGAGCTTGTGTCATTGGCGCGCAATCCGGTGCCGAGCGGTGCCGTCGTCGGCACATTCGCCGGCTATGACGGGGCCGCGTTGCGCTATGCCCGATGGGATGCGACACGCAGCCCGCGCCGCGGCACAGTTTGCCTATTCCAGGGCCGGGCCGAATTCATCGAGAAATATTTCGAGACGATTGCCGACCTTCGACGTCGCGGGTTCGCCGTCGCGACACTCGACTGGCGCGGGCAAGGCCGCTCGGCGCGTCCGCTGGCCGACCGCAACAAGTCTCACGTGGACGACTTTGCCGAGTACGACAAGGACCTCATCCGCTTCATGAAGGATGTCGTCCTGCCGGACTGTCCGCCCCCGTACGTCGGGCTCGCCCACTCCATGGGCGGCAACATTCTGCTGCGCGCGGCGACTCAACGCGGGTCGTGGTTTTCGCACATCGTGCTGACGGCGCCGATGATCGCCTTTGCCGACGAGAAGGTCGGCTTTCCTCAGCCACTCGCCTACGCCTATGCGGAAGTGTTCGCCCGGGTCGGGCTGTCCTCGGCCTACGTGCTCGGCGGCAATGGCGTTCCGGCCGAACAGGGTCGTTTCGAGGGCAATGGTCTCACCAGCGATGCCGAACGCTGGTCGCGCACGCGCGCCGTGCTCGAGGCCGCTCCCGATCTCGGTCTCGGCTCTCCGACCATCGGTTGGCTCAGGGCCGCCTACCGGGTCTGCCACATGATCGCGGAGCCCGATTTCGCACCGAGCGTGCACGTGCCGGTGCTGATGCTTGCCGCGGGTCAGGACAAGATCGTCTCGACGCGGGCCATCGAGGAATTGGGGGTGCGACTGAAGGTCGGCAGTCACCTACTGCTGCCGGGCGCCCTGCACGAAATCCTTCAGGAAGCGGACCCGATCCGGCAGCGCTTTTGGGCAGCCTTCGACGCTTATCTCGGTGTATCGGCTCCGGCGGCGGCCTGACCACGCCCGTCACGTAGCGTTCCCGCCGAGGACCGTGTGGCGGTTTCAGCGATTGACGAGCTCGAGGACGGCGTCGTGCAGTGCCGGGTCTCCGCACGCGAGCACATTGCCGCCTTCCGTCGCGGGCCTGCCGTCCCAAGTGGTGACGCGGCCGCCCGCCCGCTCGATGATCGGGATGAGGGCAACGACGTCGAAGCTCTTCAACCCCGCTTCGATGACGACGTCGATGAGGCCGGCGGCGACCATCCCATAGGAATAGCAGTCACCTCCGAAACGGGTCATGCGGCTCTGGCGTTTCACGCGCTCGAAGCTTTGTGCCTCGCGTCCCTGCGCGAACAGGTCCGGATGGGTGGTGGCGACGATGGCATCCTCGATGCGCGGGCATTGCCGCGTCCTGAGGCGGCTCGTCTTCCCCCCGATGCTGCGCATGTAGGAGGCGCGCTCGGCCGACCAGAAGCGTTCGCCGGTATAGGGCTGATCGAGCATGCCGAGTACAGGCGCTGCTCCATCGACGAGGCCGATCAGCGTGCCCCACATAGGGGTGCCGATGATGAAGGAGCGGGTACCGTCGATGGGGTCGACGATCCAGCGATAGCGCGCATCGGGCTGTCGTATTCCGTACTCCTCGCCGACGACACCATGATCGGGAAAGCGGGCGGCAAGGGCATCCGCGATGACGCGCTCTGCGCCACGGTCCGCGGCCGTGACGGGATCGAAGCCACCGTCCTGCTTGTTGTCGACTTTGATCCGCTTACGGAAATGGCGCAGGATCACCGGCCCGGAGAGATCGGCGAGCTGGTGCGCGGTGTCGAGAAGCGACTTGAACGAGGGAGGGCGGTCCTTGGCCACGTGTGAGCACCTGCGATTGGATTTCGTCGTCAGCAAGCGTTGAGACGCTAGACCGCGACCGGGAGAGAAGGAAGCACGAGACGCCGTGCCCGAACGTGAATCGGCGTTGTTTGCCGCGACGGCTGCACCTTGGCGACTGCGGCTCGACGCTCGGGCCGCCTAAACCAAGCGTGGCGAATCCCTCCGCCAACAACCTTAGTGTGTCAATGTTGCATCGCAGCGTTACGTTACGGCGAGATTGTCACTTTGTCCGATTGCGAAGGCCGGCGAACAAGCTCAGCATGTCTTGTGTGAGGCCGCTTCACCGGCCGCCTCACAGCCCACTTTGGGCGTTTCCTCCCTAGACTTGGGCCGTTCGCATGACGAGCGGCCATTTTTTTTGCCCGCTCGAGTGCGGTGCAGCAAAATCCTCAATCGATAGTCATCGCTCGAGCTGGCGCTGCGTCTGGCGCCGTGGATTGGCGATCCAGCCGCACTGCTTGGGTTTATCGGCAAGCTCAACCCACACTTTTCGTAAGGAATTAAGCGATTGAGGCGCTTGCCCGCGGCAGCCAAGCCCCGTTTGGGAGCTAGCCGCTGGGGGAGCTTCAGCCATGCAAGAATTGCATTTGCAGTTTGTGCGTCGCACCCTTAATTATTGCATTGCGACATCGGCGAGCCTCGCTTGCCTGTCGTAGCCCTCCTTGGGCGTTTCCTCCCTAGACTTGGGCCGTTCGATTTTCGAACGGCCCCTTTTCTTTTCTGGGCGCATTTCTGGAGCTGGCTGGCCGCAGCGCCGCAAGGATGCCCCGCCCCCTCCACCAGTGATTGGACCATCTCGCTGCGACCGCGTCGTTCGCAGTCGCGGCTCGTCGCGCTCAGATGTCCAGTGTTCTCAGCTCGCACCTACTCGGCGGCGGCGCATCGACCGAACCGCGAGGGAAGTGACGCGAACATAGCGCTCGCCAGCGTTGTCAGGTCATTGGCGAGGCGATCGAACCCCGCCGACTTCTCGAGCGTCTGCTCGTGCAGGTAGAGCCCGCGGTTCATCTCGATCTGGAGGGCATGCCAGCCGCGGCTCGGTCGGCCGTAATGCTCGGTGATATAGCCGCCGGCATAGGGGCGGTTCATGTGGACGTCGTAGCCGGCTCCCGCCAGATGATCGCGGACGAAGAGCGAGAGCTGCGTGTCGCAGGATGCGCCGAAGCGATCGCCGAGCACAAAATCCGGCCGTGTCAGCACCCCTCGCGACATCGGCGCGGACGGCATCGAATGGCAGTCGATCAGAATGGCGTAGCCAAACAGCTCCTGAGTCCGTTGCAGGAGGCGATTGAGCTCGGCGTGGAACGGCATGTAGAGCGCCTCGATGCGGGCGAGCGCGGCTTCAAGCGCAAGTGGCGCGCGGTAGATGCTCTCGCCGTCGGCGACGATGCGGGCGATGGTGCCGAGGCCGCCGACGACGCGGGCGGAGTGGGCGTTGGCGAACTGCGGTAGCTTTTCGCGGATGAGCTGGGGGTCGAGCTCGTACGGCTCGCGGTTCACATCGAGATAGGCGCGCGGAAAGCGCGCGGCGATGAGTGGCGCGCCGAGACCGACGACGGCAGCGAACAATTCGTCGACGTAGCAATCCTCGGAGCGGCGCAGGGCTACTGGATCGAGCCTGGATTGGGCGAGAAAATGGTTCGGATAGATGCGGCCCGAATGCGGTGAGCAGAACACGAACGGCACGCGCGGCTGTAGCGGCTGTGAGACCACGAACGGCGGATCGAGCTCGGCGGCAATTGCGGAAAGCTCAAGGGCAGGCATCGGTCTCGCAGTCGGAAGGGAAGGGCTACGGCGCGCAATCTCGCGAATTCTCACTCTGCCAGTTGTCGCACGCGCTGTCGATGCGGCGAGGCGGAGTTCTAAGGACGGCGTGCGCCCGAACACACGGCGCTGTGGATCGCCAAAAAACCCGCCGCGTTTCACCCTCCATTTACCATCCTCGCGCCAGATTCAAATGGCACCTCGTCAACTGCTGAACTTGCGTCCAAAAAGAGATAGTCTCGAGTTATGACCGTACAGCCCTCGCAACTCCCCATGCGCCGTATCCTGCTCGCCGAGGATGACGATTCCATGCGCGGCTTTCTAGAGCGCGCGCTGGTCCGTGCCGGCTTCGACGTGGCGAGCTTCGCCAACGGTCTCGAGGCCTATGAGCTGCTGAAGCAGGAACCGTTCACGCTGCTGCTGACGGATATCGTCATGCCGCACATGGACGGCATCGAGCTGGCGCGCAAGGCGAGCGAGCTCGATCCGGAGCTGAAGATCATGTTCATCACCGGTTTCGCCGCCGTGGTGCTCAACAGCGAACTCGCCTCCAAGCGCGATACGCGCGTGCTCTCCAAGCCCTTCCACCTCAAGGATCTGGTCCGCGAGGTCGAGCGCGTTCTCGCCGCCTGAACGCGCCCGTTAGGCGATCGAAAAACATCGCTCGATGCGTCTTGCTCTTCGTCGGCAATGCCGATATAGGGATCGCCTCCGGCCGATGGCGCGGAAGACCGGGCACTTAGCTCAGCGGTAGAGCACTACCTTGACATGGTAGGGGTCAGAGGTTCGATCCCTCTAGTGCCCACCATCCCTTTCCAGGGATGCCCCCGGTTCCGCCGCCTCGCTCCGCCATCCCGAACATTCAGTGGTCACCGTGCGACGCTTCTACAAGTCGGCGCGCTACTGTCCAGTCCCGCCTCGCCGCGATCCAGAACCCGCAAGTTGACAGGCGTCACCCTTGCGACTAGGTTCGCGCATCTATTTTCCTATGCCGTCAGGCGCCGCCTCGCCCTCTGGAAAGCTCCAGGGGAGCTGGAGCGGCTTTTCCTGGTGGCTTCAACTCGATCGGTGACGGATATGAAGGTCAGGAACTCGCTCAAGTCGCTGCGCAGCCGCCATCGCGACAACCGCTTGGTGCGCCGCAAGGGCCGCGTCTACATCATCAACAAGACGCAGCGTAAGTTCAAAGCCCGCCAGGGCTGAGAACGCGGCGCGGGCCTTCGGGTTCGTGCCAGACCCGGAAGACCGCCCGAAGGTGCCGTTTGTGCCCTCGCCGGTCGGTACGCGGTGGAGATGGATTCGAGAGGGCGGCACAGCTTTGACGGCTGGGGCCGCCCGCTCTATTCTCGGGGGCATGACACAGCCCCACCTGTCGATCGAACGTGCGCGCCCTAGTCCCTCTGGGAAGCCGCCCTCCAAGGCCGCCACGCCAATTCCTGCTGCCGTGTCGTTGTTGGTCGGGGCAATCGGTATTCTAGCCTTTGCAGCACCGCTCTCGGCCGATCCGCGCCAGCGCGAGGTTCCGCCGTGGGGACGAGCGCCGAACCTGCATAAACCTGATGGAGTTCGACCCGATTCGGCCCGTCCCGATTCCGCAAGGCCGGATTCGTCAGGGCCAAATGATCGCAGGTCCGATGCGCCGCGGCCGGAGAGGCGCGGACAGGCGGGGGCTGGACAGGCGGGGGCTGGACAAGCCGCGCCGGGAGAGCGTGGTGATCCGGGCGTCGCCGGTCCGGCAGCGGGCGCTGCCGGCGCAGCCGGCGGCAAAAAGCCCGCGTGGATGCAATCGGAGGCTCCGGACACTCCAGCGCAGCGCCGCCGTATGCTCGACGACCTCTATGCCCATCTCGCCGCCGTGGGCACGGCAGACGAGGCCGTGCCGCTGGTCGCGGCGATCGAGCGCCTCTGGCTCTATACCGGCAGCGATACCATCGACGTGCTCATGGAGCGTGTTCTGAAAGCGGTAGCGGAGCAGAAGCTGGAACTCGCCGAGAAGCTTGCCGACACCGTCATCGAACTGGCTCCGGGCTATGCGGAGGGCTGGAACAGGCGCGCGCTGGTGGCCTATCTCCGCGACGATCCGGAAGGTGCGCTTAATGCCTTGCGCCAGGCGCTGGCCCTGGAGCCGAACCATTTCAAGGCGCTCGACGGCGTGGCGCAGGTGATGCGGCAAAGCGGCGAGCGCAAGGCCGCCTTGCGGGCCTACCAGAAGCTGATGGACGTCCACCCGTTCTGGGACGGCGGCGCCGAGGCGCTTGAGACGCTGAAGCGAGAAGTCGAAGGCCAGGGCATCTGACGACCTGCCGGCTGGCTGCCGCTAACGGCGCCGGCGAGTGGGCATCGCGCAGCTCGGCCACGCAGCGTCAGCGTTTCGCTCCGCCAACGCCGGTGACGCGCGCGACGCGACTCGGCAGTGAAAGATCCGGTAGCGGCGACACCGTGTGACGCCCGGTGGCGGTGCGGCGACGGGCGTGACGCAGCGCGAGGCTCGGCCGCTCGATGAACGTCCACGACAGCGCTGCGAGGGCAAGCGAGATCGCTGCCGTCGCGAGGATGAGGTTCGCCACGGGCATGCCGGGCGCGAAGTGCAGCAGCACCTGCCCCACCGGCACGCCATAGATGTAGACGCCATAGGAATAGTCGTTTCGGTTGGTAAAGTTGCGCAGCGCCCCGGTCGGCAGCGACCCCGCCCACAGCATGATGTAGCCGAGGCCGAGCGCCTGGCCGATCTCGGCCGCACCGGTGCGGTTCGTCACCACCAGCACGGCGAGCGCGACGGCGACGCCGACGGCGTTGAGCGGCAAGTGCTGGCGCATCGCGTAAGCGAGGACACCAGCGCCGAAGAACAGCGCGAAGTATTGAATCTGGTCGAGGAGCCCGTTCCCGTAAGCGAGTTCGGGCGGGTTCACGGCGGCCACCCATAGGAACGCGACGAGCGCGGCAATGCCGACCGGGCGGGCGACGTTGAAGCGCAGGGCGGCACCGCCAATCGCGGCGAGCAGCACGTAGCACACGGCCTCGTACTTCAGCGTCCAGAGCGACGAGTTGACGACGCCGGCCGCAGGAAGTGTCTCGAACACGCCGGGCAGGGGGGCCATGCCCGTCTTCAGCAGGATCGTCTGGACGATATAGCGGTAGAGGCCGGTGTCGGCGAAGTAGGCGGCCGGCGAAAGGCTGGTGACGAGCGGGCCGACGAGCAGCGCCGTCGCGAGTACGCAGATCGTGAGGCCAGGGAAGATGCGCAGGGCGCGTGCCTTGGCGTAAGCGACGACGCCGCCGCGCTCCAAGCTTTGCGTCACCAGGATGCCGCTCAAGAAGAAGAACAACTGTACGGCGTGCTGGCCGAGGGAGTAGCCGGTGATGGCGTGGATGGGCTCGGACGTCAGCGCGACGCCTGTTGCCAGATAGAAGCTGTGCGAGACGACCACGGCCAGCGCAAGGATCAGCCGGACCGTTCCGAAATTATTGCGGGCGGGCTCGAGGATGTCGGCCAGAAGCAGAGTGTCTCGCGATGGCATCCGGGTTGTCTCCGGTTCGATGGCTGTCCCCTTCTGGAGCGCTGCTTTCGACGGCTCTCCGCTTCCAAGATGTCGCACGAGCGCCACCTACAAGCCGTGAAGAGCAATGGAAAACATCTCCTTAGGGTGCGATCGGCGCCGTGCGGCGGAGGTTTCGGGCTCCATCTCGGGCGTTCGCTGCCAAGTTTGATGCACGTCAGGTGCCAACCGCGTCGCGAACTCCGGGGCACGCCGCACAGCCCGAAATGAAACGGGGGCGGCCACGTCCGGCCCGCCCCCGCTCGTCATGCATCGAGTTCGCTTGCGATTTCAGCCGCCGCCGACCGCGTCGCCGTTCTCGTCGACATAGGCGATGCGGATCATGTTGGTGGTGCCGGGCGAGCCGAGCGGTACGCCGGCCGTGATGAGGATACCCTCGCCTGGGCGCACGAAACCGTTCTCGAAGGCCAGGCGGCAAGCCTTGCGCACCATGTCCGAGAGCTTGTCGGGGTCACTCGTCAGGATCGAGTGGATGCCCCAGACGAGGGCCAGGCGCTGGGCGGTCGCGTGCACCGGCGTGAGGCCGATCACTGGCAGGCCCGGACGCTCCCGTGCGACGCGCAGCGCCGTCGAGCCGGTCGCCGTGAAGCAGACGATGGCGGCGAGCTTCACCGTGTCGGCGATGGCGTGGGCCGCCGCCGCGATGGCATCGTGCGACGTCGGCTGCGGCAGGATTGCGGTGGCGTGCACCAGCGTCGCGTAGCTCGGGTCGTTCTCCACCTGGATGGCGATGCGGTCCATCATCTGGATCGCTTCGACCGGGTACTCGCCGACCGCCGATTCCGCCGACAGCATCACCGCGTCGGCGCCGTCGAACACGGCGGTCGCGACGTCGGAGACTTCGGCGCGGGTCGGCACCGGGGCGGTGATCATGCTTTCGAGCATCTGCGTCGCGACGACGACCGGCTTGCCCGCAGCACGGGCCGCCTGCGTTATGCGCTTCTGCAACCCGGGCACGCGCTCGACGGGCAGCTCCACGCCGAGGTCGCCGCGCGCCACCATGAAGCCGTCGGCCGCAGCGATGATCGCATCGAGGTCGTCGATCGCCGAGGGCTTCTCGATCTTCACCATGATGGCGGCGCCGTTGGTGATGAGCTTGCGCGCCTCCTCGACGTCGTCACCCCGCTGCACGAAGCTCAGAGCGATCCAGTCTGCGCCAAGCTCCAGCGCGCAGCCGAGATCGGCATGGTCCTTCTCGGTCAGCGGAGAAATGCGCAGCAGCGTGTCGGGAAGGCTGATGCCCTTGCGGCTGGCGAGCTTGCCGCCGACGAGCACCTCGGCCGAGATGCGGTCGTCGCGCGCCTCGACCACGCGCATGCGGATCTTGCCGTCGTCGAGCAGCAGCGTGTGGCCCGGTTCGACGCCGTCGAAGATCTGCGGGTGGGGAAGGAAGACGCGGGAGGACGAACCGGCGGACTCGTTGCGGTCGAAATGGAAGACGGACCCCTCCGGCACGTCGACACGCTCTCCGGCGAACGTGCCGAGTCGGAACTTCGGCCCCTGAAGGTCGGCGAGCACGCCGATCGGACAACCGTACTTCCGCGATACGGAGCGGACGTCGAACATCAGCTGGCGGGCCAGCTCGTGCGAGGAATGGCTCATGTTGATGCGGAAGACGTCGACGCCGGCCAGGAACAGGCGCTCCATCATCTCGGGCGGCGAAGATGCCGGTCCCAGTGTCGCTATGAGTTTTACGCGCCTATTGCGTCGCATCCGCCTTGGTTCCCCCTGCGTCTGGATCCGTCAATCTGATCGTCCAGTCTTTGGCGTCTCCGGTGTCGACCTCGAAGAAGCCCGTGCGCTTATAGCCCCGATTGGGGCAATCCTGCACACCCCGGATCGCGAACGACTTGTCGCTGGTGCACATGAAGTTGCGGCCCACCCATTCACCGCCATGGTCGTAGTCGACGGCATGGACGTATAGGAAGCGGCTCGGTACCGCGCCCTTGAGCAGCGACTCGCAGGTTTGCGAGGCGATGTTCCACCAGCCTTCGGTGACCCAGCCGTCCTTGTCCTGGTAGCCGATGGCGACGCCGATGCGGCTGTCGGTCGAGTTGCAGAGCTTGAGGTCGGCGCGGGCCGGCGCGGAGCCTGTGACGAACAGCGCCACCACGGCAGCCGCAGCCCGCCAGCCAAAGAGGTGGAGCGCCACCCGCCGTCTTGCGTCGCGGTCGTTTCTCACGACGGGGCTCCGGTCTTCAAGCAACCCTCCGCGCGCTACTCGACGAGCACGACGCGGAAGTCGTTGACGTTGGTTTGTGTGGGTCCGCATTCGACGAGGTCCCCGAGGGAACGGAAGAACCCCGTGGAATCGTTGTTGGCCAGGAACTTGGCCGCATTGAGATCGAGCGCCGCGGCCCTGGCAAGGGTGTCGGGCAGAACCAGCGCGCCGGCCGGGTCGTCGGCATTGCCGCCGCCGCCGTCGATGCCGTCCGTGTCGCCGGCGAGACCTGCGATGGCGGGTGCACCGCCGAGCGCGATTGCGAGGCCGAGGGCGTACTCCTGGTTGGGGCCGCCACTGCCGTTGCCGACCACAGTGACCGTCAATTCGCCACCCGACATGATCGCGACGCGCTCGCCGCGCGCCTTCGCGGCCAGAGCAAGCCGGGCCTGTTCGGCGCCGACGTCGCGCGCCTCGCCTTCGAGGGAATCGCCGAGCTGGACGACATCGTAACCGGCCGCCTTCGCGACCTCGGCCGCCGCGGCGAGCGAGGCCTTCGGTGCTGCCACCATCACGTACGTCGCGCTGGCGAGCTTGGGGTCGCCGGGCTTCAGCGTCTCGTTGGCCGGGTTCGCGAGCGCGGCGGCGACGTTGTCGGGAATGGTCAGCTTGTAGCGCTCGATCACCGCGCGGGCGTCGGCGAGGGTGGTCGGGTCGGCGACTGTCGGCCCCGATCCGATCGCCTCGGGCAAGTCACCCGGCACGTCGGAGATGGCGAGCGTGATGAGGCGGGCGGGGTATGTCGCCGCCGCGAGCTTGCCACCCTTGATGCCGGAGAGGTGCTTGCGCACCGTGTTGATCTCGGAGATGCGCGCGCCACAGCGAAGTAGCTGCTTCGTCAGCGCCTGCTTGTCGGCGAAGGTGATGCCGTTGACAGGGGCCGACCAGAGTGCCGAGGCGCCGCCCGACATCAGTGCGAGTACGAGGTCGTTCGGGCCAGCGCTCGCCGCCAACTCGATCGCCTGGCGGGCGCCGTCGATGCTCATCTGGTCTGGAACCGGGTGGCCCGCCTCGAGCACGCCGATGATCTCCGTCGGCAGTTTGAAGCCGTGCCGGGTGGTGACGAAACCGGTGATGCGATCGCCCTGTCCCTTAGCGATGTAATGGCGCTCGGTCGCCTGTGCCATCGCCGCGGCCGCCTTGCCGGCGCCGACGACGAGAATGCGCCCGCCCTCCGGCACTTCGGGCAAATAGGGCGGCACCGCGCTCGACGGGTGCGCGGCCTTCACCGCCGTCTCGTAGAGCTTCAGCAGGAACGCGCGGGTTTCAGCAGAGGGGGTAGGGGGCGGGCTCGCGGGCATGGCTTTTTTTCCTTGTCGTTGGCGAAGTACCTCAACCCTTCCGAGGCCGCCCGATGACGCGCAAACGCTCGCCAGCCCGGCCGCGAAGCTCTTGCTTCGTTCGCGGCGGTCGTCAGCCTTGGTCGAAAGTCGTGCTCGTGTTTGCGAGATCGCCGCCCTGCCGTCAAGCGCCGCGCGGCATCCGAGGCCCCGCCTGCATTGACCCGGCGCAAGCCGACTGCGGCGTGGGGGCAGTGGTCACCCGCCACGGCCCGCCCTATAGTCGCCGGCCATGCACAAACACGTCATGCCGGGCGGCGCACCGATGGTGGCGGCGGCCTTCACCGAAAGCCACAGGATCGTTCCGGGCCGCGCCGACGCAGGCCTCATCCTGATTTGCGATCACGCCGAAAACCGGATGCCGGAGGGGTACGGGACGCTCGGCCTGCCGGCGTCGGAGCTCGAGCGGCATATCGCGTACGACATCGGCGCTGCCGGCGTCGTCGAGGGCATCGCGCGCATTCTCGGCGTGCCGGCGATCCTGACCCGTTTCTCGCGCCTGCTGATCGACCCCAACCGCGGCCTCGACGATCCAACCCTCGTCATGCGCCTCTCGGACGGAGCCATCATCCCCGGCAACCGCGTTCTTCCGCCGGAGGAGCGACAGAAGCGCGTTTCGACATGGTACGAGCCCTATCACAAGGCGGTCGACGCACTGATTGACGAGGCGCACGCGCACCATCCCCACCCGACGCTGCTCTCGATCCACAGTTTCACGGAAGTCTGGCGGGGTGATATCCGTCCGTGGCAGGTGGGTGTGCTGTGGGACGCGGACGACCGTCTCGCCGGACCGCTGATCGATCGCTTCGTCGCGGAGGGCGACCTGCTGGTCGGCGACAACGAGCCCTACACCGGCAAGTTGCAGGGCGACTGCATGTGGATGCATGGCACGCAGCGCGGACTGCCGCATGCCATCATCGAGGTGCGCCAGGATCTGATCCGCACGGCGGACGGGCAGCGGGCATGGGCGGAGCGCATCGCCCGCATCATGCGCGCCATCGCCGGTCGTCGCGGGCTGGCGTTGAACATCGGCGAGGAGCATGCCGCCAAGGCGCTCGGGGAGTTCGCCTCGGGCTCTTTCGGTCCCATCTGATCCCGGCATTGGCACGAGCCCACGCTGCGTGGGGTTGCCGAGCCGCGTCGCCTTCACCTATCTACCCGGGCCAGGGACAATCCTGGCCCTTTGTCATGCAGGGAGACCGCCATGGCGGACATCGACGACAACACGCGCATCGAGTTGGAGGCGGCTGTCTACCGCCGGCTGGTCGAGCACCTGCGCAAGCGCACGGACGTGCAGAACATCGATCTCATGAACCTCGCCGGCTTCTGCCGCAACTGCCTCGCCAACTGGATGATGGACGCGGCGAAGGAGAAAGGCATCGCGATCGACAAGGACGCCTCGCGCGAGATCGTCTACGGCGAGCCCTACAAAGATTGGCAGGCGAAGCACCAGAAGGAGGCCAGCGCTGAAAAGCTCGCCGCGTTCGAGGTGAACCGGCCGAAGGAGCACTGAGGCGGCGCACATTCGCGGCTGGTGATCGATTGCGCGCACTGGCCTTGGCCGTTTCTCAGTCGGCGGCGATGTGCGACGATGCTCGCCGATCGCGCGGGACGATGGGGACCGGGAGTTCCGCCGTCGCGGCGGGCAAGCGGTGGAGGCGAGGACAGATGTGCTTTTCGGCGCCAGCGAGCTTCGTGGCGGCAGGGATCACGGGAGTGGTCGGCATCGCCTGCCTCACCAAGACTCAGAATGTCCGCGAGGTGCCGCTGGCGTCCATGCCGCTCCTGTTCTCCTTGCAGCAGGCGATCGAAGGCATGCTCTGGCTCCAGCTTCCCGTTGCGCCGCACGGACCGGAGGCGTCGCTGCTGACGTTCGTGTTCCTCGTCTATGCGAAGGTGTTCTGGCCGGTCTACGCGCCACTCGCAGCCGCGCTCGTCGAGCCAGACCGGCAACGGCGCGGGGCGATGCTGGCGCTGGTCGCGGGCGGCGTCGCGGTTGGCCTCTATTTCCTGAGCGACATCGTCTCGGCGAAGCGCGAGGCCTGGATACTCGGCGGGCACATCGTCTACGAGAGCAAAGACCATCTGCCGCTCGGCCTCGCCGCGCTCTACATGCTCGCGACGTGTGCGGCGCCGCTGATCTCGTCGCATCGGGCCATCCGTGTGCTCGGGGCTCTGGTCCTGGCCGGCGCGAGTGTCACCTACGCCTTCTATTGGCAGGCGTTCTCGTCTGTCTGGTGCTTCTTCGCGGCGGTCGCGAGCGGCGTGCTTTATCACCACTTCGCGGAGCGGGCGCGTCTGGGGACGGCGCTGCGGGCCGAATAGCCCCACTTGGTCAGGGCCGAGCTCGGGCTGTCACGGTGCTGCGATGTTTCGTCCCTTGCGGATCGCGGTCCGTAAGCCAAATTTGGTACCGAAACACATTCCACGAGGGAGACGGCCATGCCGATCTATGGCTTCCACTGCAATGCCTGCAACAAGGAGTTCGAGACGCTGGTGCGCTCGAGTGAGACGGCCGAATGCCCGTCTTGCGGCAGCACCGACCTCGCGCGCCAGCTTTCCCTGATCGCCCAGCCCAATCGAGGCGGTGACACCGGCGGCGGGTATGCGTCGGGTTCGTCGGACGCGCCCCCGTGCGCTTCGGGAAGTTGCTGCTTTGGCGGTGGTTGCGGCTGAGCTGGTCGCAGAGCCTCGCATGCGATGAGCCGCCCCGCGGGGGCGGCTCATTTTTTTTGCCCGGGCGTTCGAACCGATGGCGTGAGTGGTGCGACGAACCTTGCAGGAGGGAGCGATCAGGCTCTCCCACAGCTCAAGGGAAAGGGAACCCCATGTCCGCGCTCGCCCAATCCACCGGCGTCTCGATCTCCACCACGCTCGCGGCCGCCCTCACCGGCATCGCCCTCGGCGTCGCGCTGCTCATCGCCGCCGCATCGCCCGCCGCCGCGTGCCCGCACGGTTACAAGCCGGTCGTTATCCAGGGCAACTCCGTCTGCCGCCTCGACATCGGCGGGCCAACGTCGCTCAAGGCGCCAGGCGGCGGCGGGACGGAACCGGCCACGCGGCGTGCCTTCCGCCAGTAATCTCTCTGCGGCGGCGCGCGGTCTCCCCCGTCCCGTACGCCTGCCGGGAGAAAGAAGCCGGCGAGACGTTTCCGTCCCGCCGGCTTCGGCATGTTCGACGATGACCGGGCTGGCCTTCTCGGCCGGCTGTATCAACCGCCCATCGGACCCATCATCATACCGCCCATCATGCTGGGAATGATTTGGTCGGCGATGGCCTTCTGCTGCTCGTTCAGTCCGGCATAGAGCTTGTCGAGTGCGGCCTTGAACTCCTTGAGCGCGGCCATGCGCTTCTCCATGGCCTTAAGGTGAGCGTCGAGGCGATCGACGGGGCCGCGCGCAGTCTGCATGCTGGACATCATCTCCATGCGCGCCTCCTGCATGCCGGCGACGTTCTTCTTGAAGGCCTCGCCTACTGCATCGAAGGCGGCCTGCTGGGCTTCCGTGATGCCGAGCTCAGCCTTGACGAACGCGAGGCGGCCGGCGGTGAAGTCCTGTGCGCCGCTCATCATCGGGCAGCCGCCAGCCGGTCCGGCTCCCGGACCCGCGCCACCCGGCCCACTCATGGCAGAGCACATCGGACCGGCGCCGCGCATCATGCCGGGGCCGCGCGGGCCATCTCCCATCGGTCCCTGCGGGCCCTGGCCCATCATCGGCCCCTGGCCCATCATTGGACCATGCCCCATCATTGGTCCGTGTCCCAGCATCGGCCCCTGGCCCTGCGGCATCGGGCCGGGACCCATCTGGCTCTGCTCGGCCGGAGCTTGCGCCATCGGAGGCTGCCCCATGTGGCCCGGCCCCATCGGACCCTGGCCCATCGGCCCTTGGCCCATCGCGCCCGGCCCCATGTTGCTACCAGGACCGCCAGGCCCGCCCATCATCGGGCCGCGGTGCTGGTAAGGCCCACTCATCGGGCCCTGCATCATACCCGGCTGCATCGGTGGCTGCGGCATGGCGCCGGGCGCGGCCTGGGTCTGCTGCTGGGGTGCCTGCGGAGGGGCACCCGCGGGCTGCTGCTGGGCGATCGCGGAGGTCGCAAGCAGTCCGAGCGCGGCCATAGCCAAAAGTGGTTTGCGGGTTGTCGAATCGATGCGCATGGGCGTCTCCCTTTTGTTATGCACGGATCAGTAGAGTTGCATGCATGCTACAATACCTGCGAGAATTTTGGGCTGGGTGAGGCATTTCAACGCCGCGACGAAGCACCCGGCACCTCAAACGGCTCCAAGATTTCCACTGCCCAGCAAAAGCTCTGGATGATGCTGAGGGGCGCCTTGAAGCGGCCGGACCCCGGCTCTAGCGTCCTGATGTGAGTTCGATGGCCGGCCGGTCGCGGCGCGGCACTGCGGCGGTCGCAGCGGACCGGACAAGTATTTGCGGGGTAGCGAGAATGACCACTCTTCAGGCTTCGACACAGAACCAGCTTCGCCAGTTTATCGAGCAGATCGAGCGGCTGGAGGAAGAAAAGAAGGCGATCGGCGGCGACATCCGCGACAAGTTCGCGGAGGCGAAGGCGCTCGGCTTCGACGTCAAGGCGATGAAGAAGATCATCCAGCTCCGCAAGAAATCGCAGACGGAGCGGCAGGAGGAGGAGGGCATCCTCGAGGTCTACATGCACGCGCTCGGCATGCTGGACGGAGCGCGGCTCGAGACCATGGCCGACGAGATGCTGGCGGCGGAGTAGCCCCATCCAGTGCCATACGCGGCAGTGCGCGAGCGCACAGGGCCTGGAATTGAATGGCGCGGCATCCCTCGGGATGCCGCGCCTTTTTTCGTGTGGGCGCCCCGGTCCAGTTCGGCGCCAGGCCGGGAGCGCCCGCGACGGAGCATGACCGTTGGCCACGCTTCGCCGCTAGCGAGAAGGTGCCCGTCAGCGTCGGCCATGGCCGCGGCGCCTTCGGGCCCGAATTTCAGTGTCGTCGGCAACCGTCATGGCACCGGGTAAGCGCCGCCTTGGGTGCGTCGCGCTTCGGCGGAAATAAGGAGAAAGGTTGGGATCAGCGCAAATCGTTAGTTGGCTGGCGATCGATCAGGTGATCTTATGGTGGTTGATAGTTCTCGGATTTGCCCGCGCCACGGCACCGTTCACATTTCTGCGACGCCACGATGCGGGCAACGAACGGCGGCCTCCGGCCCGGCCGGAGTGATATCCGATCTGGCGAATCGCGCGTGGCTCAACGGATCGGCTGAGGCGACTTTCCCGCAGTGATCGCGGCATCTCGCACGGGATCGGGTGGCGCCGGCACTTCGGGTGGCCATTTGCGAACGGGGGCCTGCGTCGTGCGGGGCTCCGGAATCGCGGCGGAGACGGTCAAATGGCGCATGTCACTCTGAAACAGCTCAAATATTTCGATGCGCTTGCGCGCTGCCAGCATTTCGGCCGCGCGGCCGACCAATGCGCGGTGACGCAGCCCGCCCTATCCATGCAGATCAGGGAACTGGAGCAGAGCCTCGGCATCGATCTCGTCGAGCGCACCTCTTCGGGTGTCTACTTGACCGACAAGGGAAGGGAGATTGCGCAACGAGCCGAGCGGATCCTCGGTGACGTCCGTGCGCTCATAGAATTCGCCAAGCATTCCGATGCCGTGCTGGCTGGCGCGCTGAAGCTCGGCGTCATCCCTTCCATCGCGCCGTACCTGCTGCCGCCGTTACTGCCGCTGGTGCGCGCGAGCTTTCCCAACCTCGAGCTGCAAGTGCGCGAGACCCAGACCGCGCATCTCCTCGACGAGCTGGCTGCCGGCAAGCTCGATTGCATTCTGCTGGCGCTACCGCTCACCCAACCCGACCTCGAGACGATGGCGCTATTTGAGGACCGCTTTCTCCTGGCGCTGCCCGAGGGGCGGAAGCTCTCAGGGATGGTGAGAGCGACGCGCGAGCTGATTGCGGGTGAGCGTCTGTTGCTGCTCGAGGAGGGGCACTGCCTGCGCGATCAGGCGCTCAGCTACTGCAATTTGCGCGAGGTCGACGGGGTAAACACGTTCGGCGCGTCGAGCCTCTCGACGATCGTCGAGATGGTGGCGGCCGGTTACGGCATCACCCTGCTACCCGAGATCAGCCTGCCGATCGAAACGCGCGGTCGCGATCTCAAGCTGATGCCGTTCGCCGATCCCGAGCCGTTCCGCACAATCGGACTGGCCTGGCGCCAGACGAGTCCGCGCAAACGCGATTTCGCCGAGCTCGGCCGCCTCCTCGTCGAGGCTCGGGGCAAGCTTCCCCTGACGGTCGCCCGCGCCCCGGTTGACGATGCGGCAACTTTGTCGGGCTCGACGCCAACGAAGGCGGAGAAGATGCGCACACCAGGAACGAAGCAACGCTGAAGAGCTACCACGTGCTGCCTTGGCTTGGCGGGCACGGCCATCGAGCGTTATCGACGGCGATGGAACAGCGCCGGCTTTTTTGTGGAAGTCGATATCGGCGTCGATAACGGTTTAGCGGTCGCTCGTCGTGACGACGCGGCGGGCGAGACTGCCGATCGGATCGTTGGCTGTCGCCTCGTCGAGCGCTGAGAGATCAACCGCGGCGCCGCGGAACTGCTGCGCCATGAGCAGGGCCATCTGCTGCTGGCCGGGGCGCAGACGCATCGGCAACTCGTCATTCTCCTTGCCGAGCAGCTCCAGCGTTTCGCGCACACGCGGATGGGCCATGCGAGTGAGCACCGGATCGTCTGCGGAGGGTGTCGCCGTCAACAGCGGTGCGACCGGGAACGGTCGGTACGACATCTCGTCGGGGTGCTCTTCGTCGAACTCGGGCGCTGCGGCCCAGCCGGTGGACCAGCCAGCACGCTCGACGTCGCTCAGGCTCTGCGGGGCGCCGGGCGCGCCGAGGGTGGCGGGATCGATGGCGGCGACGCGCGGCTCGTTGGCGGGTGAAGCGGCGGGCGGTGCGGCGGGCGCTGGGCCACTGCCACCGGTCAGGCTCGAGAGCGCCATACGGCGGTCGTCATCGGAGACGCGGGCCGGCGGCTTGAGAAGCGTCGGCTCAGGCATGAAGGACGCAAGGCTGAACAGTGAGGCGAGCCTGCTGCGGTCGGCGGGCGAAACTCCGGCCGGTACCGGCGGTTGCGGCGCAGCGGCGGCGACGCTGGCAGGTGCCGGTGCGTTGGCGCTTTCGGCGTCGCGCGGCGGCTGCGCCCGGGCCGGCTGTGACAGCAGGCGCGGCTCCGCCACGAGGCGCGGCGGGGCGGCGGGCGAGAGCGCGGCGACCTTGGCTTCCTCGGCCGTCTTCGCGGTCGGAGCGGCAGGCCCTGCGGATGTCACGGCGGCGGCAACGGCGGCGGATGGGATACGCTCACCCTTGGAGACGCTGGCGCCCCAACCAGGTTGTGCCTTTGCACCCGCACCCGCATCCGCGACCAGCGTGGTCGGCTGCTTCGGGCTGTTGCGCAGGTCGAAGAACGCCGCCACCTGCTGCGCCAGCTCCTGATAGCGCGACTTGGCGACGACGTAGTCCTGACGCGTCAGCGGCCGGCCGTCGGTCGGGACATGCTTGGAATTGCCGTTCGGGAAGAGCAGGGCCAGCTCGTAGCGCGGCAGCCGCGGCCAGTGGCGGACGTTACCGGTATCCAAATGGACGAAGGGCACGCCCGAGGTCGGATAATAGCCGACGCCGCCGCGCTCGCGCACGAGGCCCGAGTAACGGATCTGCTTCACCGGCACGTCGGGGAAGTGCACGTCGGCGGCCTTGCCGACGGTGTGGCGGCTGTTCTTCGCCTGCCCGCCGCCGTTCTTGCGCAGGCTTTCGTTGGTGTCGCTGGACCGGTAGCCGGAGATCAGGTGAATGGGCTCGCGCGAGCCGAGCTCGGCGTGGACCTCCCAAATCAGATCGATCAGCTCCGGGTCCATCGTTGTCGGCTGGTTCGTACGCCAGTCGCGCATGAACCAATTGATCTTCTTCAGAGCCTCGGCGTCGCGCTTGCCGTTGCGCATATAGACGATCGACAGCGATTCCTTGTTATGGATGTTGTAGAGGCTCAGCGTGCGCTCGTCGTCGCCGCGCGCAACGAGCGCGGTTACTCCCGCGCACACCGCGATCAACGCAGCAGCGCCTGACGTGAGAGCTCGAGCGCTCAACATCGCGTAAACGTCCCCGTACAATGCTCACCCGCCCACCAGAGCCGAACCTGAAATCCCGGCATCCGGGCCCGGTCCCTGCGACCGGCCTGCGGCGCAACCGCCGCGGTATGGGCTTCGGAGCGAATGGCTAGCGTAAGGTTAATCCCCAACCCTTAACGCCGCGTGTCCCTGCCACTGGCGGGTTCTGCTCGCGTCCCGCGGCGCTGCGGCCGCGGGGCAGACCATCGTCCACCATCGTCGGATTAAGCCATTCAATAGCGACGGAATTGGGGTGGGCGCGGAGTGCGGTCCGGCAGGGTGGCTGCCTGCTTCGCTATGCCGCTCGTGTTCCGTCTCCGACACTTGGTCGATCGCACGCTGCACGGGGAACCAAGTCTCGGAGACGGAACACTGGCGCGCGGGCCGGCGCTCTTCACCCTGAATGGCCCTGCGCGCAGCGGATTGCAGAAACACCAACGGCCGCACCGCATCGCGGGTCGGCCGTTGGCTTGTCGTAGAGGGTGGGACGGTATCGATCGCGACTTAGAACCCGCCGAACAGGTTCTGGAAGAGACACTGCATCCAGCACCGGAAATTAACCGTAACCAACTAATATTATGAAAGGTTTAGCTTTTTAGCCGCAACTCGGGCCAATCTGTGTTCCACAAAACGGCCCACAAACGGTGTTCAATATGGCTAGGAAAATGCCCGGCCTCGTGAAGCGCGACGGCCGGTATCTGTACCGTCGCCGATACCCGAAGGACGTAGCTGCAACACTCGGCAAAGATGAACACGTCGTCTATATTGGCCGTCTCTCAAATGCCGCTGCTGAGGTCCGCGCTCATGCGGCCGGTCTCGACTTCGCCGCAACGGTCGCGAAAGCTCGTGCTGGTGATCCTAATCCCATCAGCGCGCTTCGGGACGCACTGCTGAACACTTACGCGATGATCCCGACAAACGTCCCGATACCGGCGAATACCGTTATCCCGCTGGGGCATCCCGCGTACCCTGCCGTCGCTCGGAAAATACTCGCAGAAGAACGCGAGGCGAAGGCCGCAGCGAAGCGGAAGCTGGCGGACATCGTCGAAATCTGGATTGAGCGGAAGAACCCGAGACGTGCCGCAATTCGCCGAATGCGCATGTGGGCAGATCGGTTCGTCAACGTGACGAAGTGCAATGATGTGGCGAAGGTTGAGCAACGCCACGTTGCGGCCTTCATCGCATACGTTGAGCGCCAGCCATATACGCGCGTCACAGCAGCACAAGGCGTTAGCTCACTTCGGACCTTGTGGAAGCACGCATTGAGCCGGAACCTCGTCGAGCGCAATCCGTGGATTGGCGTTGGCGTTGCTATGGAGAACGTACACGAGTTCACCGTCCCGGAGCCGGAAGGCTTCTCCCCGGCAGAAGTCCGCTTGATCCTAGCGAACCTAGGTCAACTATCGCCGAATAATGCCTGGATGCTCCGAATGATGATATTTCACGGCGCGCGTGCGTCCGATCTGGCGGACATGTGGCGGCGCGACGTGTTGCCAGATCGGTTCACAATGGACGGTGAGATAAAGAACCACGACTCCGCAAGAGCTATGCCGCTGCATCCCGAATGCCTGGGGTTTTATGAATACGTCCATAAATGCACGAAGAAAGACGATGACCCGGTCTGGTACGGCAAAGACCCCGCTAACCATGCTCAGCAGAAGTTCACGAAGTTTTTCAGGGGACTCGGATTAAAGACAACAGCACACGGCGCTCGCCATACCTTTATCGCCACGGCGATCCGTGCCGGAGTTCCGGAGTACGTCCACAAGGCGATGGTCGGCCACGCACGAGGCCGTGACGCTCATAGCCGCTACGGCACGCCCTGCACGTATGCCGATAAGGCGAAGTGGCTTCCGCTGATCCGGCCGGACCTGGACTGACCCGGCCGACCGGTGCCGCTCCATCGAGCATTGAAACTCGCGCCTCCCCCCGTGAGCGTCGATGCTCTCACCCTTGAGGTTGGGACGGAGGCTTTTGGAGCGGGGTCACAATGGTTACCTTGTGGCCGTCGGCCGTCCACTTCGCCACAGTGTAGTCAAGGCACTCCGGGATAGCCTCTGCATTGGTGAGGGGAGCGAGCCTCTTACCAGCGTCCGACAACAGAACCTTACCTGTACTTAGGTTGGAGGATGTTTTCGGCGGCTCGATCAAGACCACTGAGGTAGCGTAGGTCACCACGACTTTCGCCGGAAGTTCAGGCAAAGCATAGCCAGCCAACGGGTCGAACGTCAAAAGCCCCAGCGAATCCAGATGTGTTAGGTTTGCGAACGTCACATCGTGCTTCCGGTAGATTTCATCTGCGAGATTAAACACAAGCGGGGCTAACGCTCCACCCAAGTTCCACGAGAACCGGCATAGCTCGGTGAACATGCGGAAGTCGGATGACTCAAGGTCGCGGAGTACGCGCAATGTGCGGCGCGGGTAAGAGCCCGGCTTCACCACCTCTCCTGCGAATAGCCTGCCGACGATCCTTTGCACCACTGGATCGCTGATCCCGTCGAACTCGTCAAAAAAAGTATGAACGAAGTCCGGGGATACTTTCTCATCTGCCACTGGCGTTGACGGAGGAGGCAGTGCTTTCGCCGCTTCCGCAATTATCGCCCTGCGGTTCAACGTTCGACGCATCTCGTGATCGAGAAGGTATTCGGCGGTTTCGGCCCTCAGCTTCTCAAGCTCCGCTTGGGCGCGAGCGCTCTCTAGAGTTGCCTCGGCCTGGGCCCGTGCGTGCGCCAAGGCGCCCTCTGCCCGCGCCGCCTCCACCGCCGCAATTCGTTTTGGTCCCGCGATGTAGTCAAGAATGTTCTGCGGTACCTGTACCAACCCCGCGACCGCATTCGCCAGCTTGTCGGCGGCCCTGGAGTTGACCACAGCAGCGGCCGCACCGGCGAGTTCGCCGCTTATCGGAGCTTCGCTTTTCGATTCGTCGCGCATGAGCCACCTGCTGTATTCGGTCGAGATTCCCGTGGGCTTGGGAACCCATGGCCAATCAGCGTACGTTGGAGCCTATGCGCTGCGCGTCATCTTCACAACGGATTCGGCTACATTGGCGTGTGAATACCGCAGTGATCCCGGCGTTTGATCCATACCCACCGATCCGTGCCGCTGGCAGTCCATCAGTCGGAAACATCGCACCACCGCGCACCCCGATCTAGGCGCTCGTGTCGAGACTGGATCGGCGAGAGGCATGGAGGCGCTGGGCATCGAGAGGCGCGTCGAGGCGCTAGAAGTTCAGTGCGATGTCGCGACATCGATCAGCCGGAGACGTTCCAACGCATCCACGGCCGCGCTCGCCTCGGCAAGTCGCGCCCTCATGTCGTTAACGGCCCCAAGGCCGCGTTGCGCGGCGCTGGTCAATCGCTCGCAGGCTGCCAACGCGTCGGCTTCGTGGCGGAATAGATCGCTCTGGATGAACTCGGCATCGGTCATCGGGTTCATCGGTAAGGCCTCCTGTGTTGGTTGAACGTGGAGGCAGTGTGACGCGTCGCCGTTAGGCATGCAAGTCTTTGAAAGCAATGACGTTAATTGGCATTTTGAATGACGCAACGTCACTCAGATTGACGCTCTTTGGCCCTTCAACCTGGCGGCCGATGGCCGCAAAACATCGCACCTTGCACCTTGCACACTCGCACCACCACAAGCGAGACGCTAGGCGATCAGCGAGACGAACCAACGGCGACGAGAGACGGGGAGAACGGAGGCGGGCCGTGCACTGTTGGAGATCGGACCGGCGCGGCTCACTTCTGCCGCGTGCGGTATTCTCTCATATAGATTTTCATTCTCTCATTGTGCCGCAGTCGGTCTGCCTCTGGATCGCGCCCCGGTATCTCTCCCGCCACACGGCGGCGGTAATAGGTCCTGTTGTAAAGCGTTCGCTTTGCCTTGAGAGCTTCCTCGCGCTCAGCGTCGGTCATACTGGCGAGTTTTGCGAACCTTGCGGCGCGTGCGGCATCTCTCGCCGCTTTGGCCGCAGCTTTCTCAGCCTCTCGCTTTGCTCTCGCTGCGGCCCGTTCGGCTTCCTCCGCGTCACGTGCAGCCGTGCGTTCCTTGGCGTCGCAGATCAGTTGTTCAAGCTCACTAGCGGCAAAATGCCTGCCGTTCGTCGTGCCCGCCCGGAAGCGACGGGTCTTGTGCGGGCGGCGATACTGGCGCGGTGGATGGCACATAGGGTTAGCTCGGCTTCGCCTTCGATAGGCTGCCGTCCTGACAAATGCGCGGGGCGCGCTTATCGACGAAGCGCCTTTGTGACGGGCCATAGCGGACGGCTTCGGGCGCGACGACGTCGGTAGGTTCGGGCAAAAATTCTGCGAGGCGGCAGACAATCTCAACGTTGCTGATAATGACACGCGGGGACGCGCGGTCCGTGTAGATCGAATGGAAATCGCGGGCGATCACGCGGAGCGCTTCAACGGCGCTGCCTGCGTCAAGCGCTTGATCGACGATGCGCTTGATAGCTTGATCGCGGTGGGCAGTGTCTCGCATTAGCTCGGCTTCCTCTTGTGGCGCTCATTGCGCACAGTCCAGCGCGACCGGCGCGCGGTTTCGTGCATGCTCGCGAGCGCTTCCTGCCGCGCGATTTCGCTCCGCGTCATGGGCTTCTCGTCGGCTTTGTTGGCGGGCTTGTCGTCGTCGCTGCTCATTGGACTAGCTCTTTCAGTTCCTTCCTGGCCTGCCGCAGGATTGCCCGGCCGTCCCGAGTGTTGAGGGTGCGGGCCGCAATGATGGTTTCGGCCAAAAGCTGGATGTCGCGCGCGGCGGCGGTGTTCATACGCATGTTGGGGTGCTCCGGTTGGGTGAGCGTTATTCTATACCACGTCAGTCAGCAATTCACCACTTCGGGCCGCTGTAAAGTTTGCCTTGCACCATGCCGAGCGTTGGGAATTCGACGCCGTCGCGCGGGCTGTACAGGAAGCCATAACGTGAGCCGTGGCGCTTGGACCGGGGCGCGTTGTCCGGAGTGATCGTCAAGCGACCCGCGACCGCCAGGTTTGCGTGTAATTCACGCCAATTGACATCGAGGGCGAGCCTTACGGTGTTGAGGCTCGCGCCGTAGCGGATCAATGTCAGGGCGACGTAAAGCTGTTCCCAGACGCGGCGGCCTAGACCGGCAGCAGCGGCGGAGCTTCGAATTTCGGCGGGCAGCAAAGCTTCTGACATGGTTCCTCGTGAAGAAAGGCGCTCCGATCAGAAGCCGGGGAACTCCCGACCGGAGCGAGTGATCGCCGCGCCGTCTATGTCGCGACGAGTTCTGATCCAATGACCAATCACTGCGAAAGCGGCGCAGCGATTGGCTGTTTCAGTCGATCCAAGCGGCGTAGTTGATGCTCGGATCAGCGCCACCTATGACGATGCGTGCGGCGAGGTACGCGGCATCATCTCCGGCGAGTTGTCGGATGGTCGCAAGATCGAGGTCGAACCGGAACGAACCGGTGGCCGTGATCGGCACGCTGTGAACAGTCGTCGGGCTGTCACTCACGGTCGGTGAGCTATCCGCGATCAACTGGAATTCATAAGTGCCGGTCTCGGATAGCTCCGCGACGTCAACGCTGATGTTCAACACGCCGTCCGGCCCGGCGTCGGCTTGCCAATACGCGCCAGACAGGCGCGGCAGGCGAACCGGGGTCTCGGTAGCCGTGGCCGTCTCTGCGCCGTCTGCGAGGTCGCGGAGCGTAACAGTTGCCTCGGCATCGACGAGGCGGGCGGTTCGGGAAGCTTTCATTTCTTGTCACTCGTTTGTGCAGGCCGCGGCAGCGTGTCGTCTGCGTTGAAGTCGGGCGGCACTGTGTCGGTTGTTGGTGGTGCAGGTCTCGGGTTCATCGTGCGGCGAGCCTTGCCCGCTGGCGCGCCAGCGTCATTCGCTGCGTTACGCTTGTGATCTCAGTGAGCGGGCGGCCATCATCCGGCGCGAGCGGCACACCGTCGCTGGCGCTGGCA
Source organism: Hyphomicrobiaceae bacterium (assembly GCA_016793635.1). Classification (GTDB taxonomy): domain Bacteria; phylum Pseudomonadota; class Alphaproteobacteria; order Rhizobiales; family Hyphomicrobiaceae; genus JAEUMD01. The sequence goes on along the minus strand of JAEUMD010000003.1, from coordinate 161,872 downwards.
AGCAGGGCGTCGATGTAGCTCTTGCGTTGACTGGCGAGAAGCTGACCAGCCGGACGGCCCGTGCGCTTTTCAATCAGACGGTCCCAGTCCGGATGGCTGTAGTTCGGCGCTCCGACGCGGCCGGGCAACGCGTTGACGACCGACTGCGGCGCTGGCGCTTTCTTCGCGGGCTCAGCCTTCACAGGCTCAGCCTTGATGCACGTCGCGGCTCGTTCATCGCGTGAGAGGCCGTGAGCGCGCCGATAGAGGGTGATGCGAACGTCGGGCGGCACCGGGCCGCCGATAGCGGCTTGCTCAGAAAGCCAGTGCTCATAGACGTTGACGGGAGACGGTGCTTCGGTCGCGACGCTTGCGATCTTGCCTTCATGGCGTCGCAGTAGGTCGGCCGCGCCTTCCTGGGTCTGCAACCAATCGACGTTCTGGACCGCATGCGCGATGCTGTCATCGGCAAGCAGGATATCGACGGCGGCGGCGATTTGATCGGCTTCGAGCAGCGGACGCGAGGCCTTCAAACTGGTAGCGAGGGCGGCACGGGCTGCGGCAATCTTGGCGGTGGCGGTCATGGGGTACTCAACTCGGTTACAGGGTTGCGGGACTGTTAGGCGTGATATGCAACGCGTCTTCGTGCGTCCGGTGATAGGCGTTCGAACATGGCGCGCGCGTCCGGCAGCGTCATTCCCTTCCGGGTTAACAGCGTGTTGAACCGGGCGGCGCTGGGCACAATGAAAAGCGCCGGGTCATCGACGCGCGCACGGTCAACTATGCCCCACACGGTTTCATCATCGATGGCGTCCGCAAGGATCGCAGCGAACCGCATGGGCGTAAGGATCGCGGCGGCGATATCGTTGGCGTGCTCAACGGTGACTTGCAGTCCCGTGCGCTGCGAAAGCAGCTTCCGGACCGTCGCAGCGAAGGCGTCGAAGCGCTCGGTTAGTCGGGCGAGATAATCGGCGCGCGTCATGTTCAGCCTCGCGCGCAAAAGGCTGCGTACTCCGGCGCGGCTTTGAGCGCTCGGGCGAAGTCCATTTTCGAGAGCACGCGAGACAGGCGCACGAATTCTCGACGCCTACCCTCAACGTCGTGGCCGTCCTTTAGCTCGCGACGCAAGTAGCGCTTCTGATCGTCAGTCGCGGAGCCGCGATAGTCTGCGACCATGCGAAGGCTGAAAACGGCGCTTAGACTGATATCGCTGATGAACAGCATCGGTTCGCGCCGCGCGAGGTCTTCGACGGCGCGGTGAAGGCGTCGGCTTGCGTTCTCCGCTTCCTCCGGACCGGCCTTAAGGGCGCTCCAATAGGCAATCACGTCGGCAGGCGCGGCAAGGATCAGGGCGGCCACGATGTCGTCAAAGTGCGCCTCACTGGCAACGGCCGCGAACTTGTCGCGGATGATCCGGCGAACGGCCTCGCGATAGACGGCTTGTGCGTCGTCGAAAATTTCGCGGGCGTCGTCGATTGTCGAAAGGCGGTTACTCATTACTCGTTTTCCTTGGGGTTTTCGGTCGGGCTCGTGGCGGCGTTGGCGAAGACGTGTGCGACATGAGCCGCCACGGCATCGCGGGCGAAATGGGAAATGGTCTGACCGGTCAAACCCATTGCTGATTGCATGTGCTCAAACTCGTCGGGCCGAACGTTAAAGAGCACCTGCCGAGTTTTCTTCTCGCCGGGTGGAAGCCGCTTCCGGCCCATACGCTTCTGTACCACTTCGGGACGCCTCTTTCCGGTTCGTTAACCATTCTCATTAACCCGTATACAGGACTCGGAGCAATTTGTCAAATGCATAAATCGTGCCGACACAAATAAAGTTAATGCAAGCCGTTGAGTCTGCGGGGAGAGTCCGGACCGGCCTGCAAATGGGCGAGCACAGAGACGACAACGGACGGTTTTAAAATCTTATAGAAAATGTGCCAAATGTGGATTGTGCGGCCGGTAACAATCTGTTAAGGTCACGTTTCGGACTCTGCGGCCTTGTAGGCGGCAGAGTTCGATTAGGTCCGACGATGGGGCGAATGGTTCGTTCCGCGCGGGCCAATTTCTGAGCCTTGCGGGAAACAGAGAACCCGCCGCGTTGTGAGCGCGACGGGTTCAGAAAACAACTCAGGAAGACTTAAATGTACACGCGTAACCCTTCGAATGCAATAGCCGATGTTAGTAATCCGGAAACCATGATGGACATGGTTAACGATGACGCGGCCGAAACGACCGACGAAGCCGCCGTTGACGCCCTCGAATATGAGGGCGAGGCGGAAGTCATCGAATTCCCGACGCGCCGCCGTCGTAGGTCGAAGCGCTTTGGCGTCGTTCACGGCGTTCCTCGTGGCGCTGGGCATGCTGGTAGCGGGCCGGGCCGGGAAAGCCGCTCAGCCTCAACGTCAGGTCATGTGCGCCGGTCCGGTGGTGGGGACGAAGCTGCGAGCGCTCGCCGGTTCTCGATGCTGGACAAGCCGGAGCGCTCCGGCCGGGCTACTCGCAGCGTCACGGTTCGCGACGATGGGACGTTTGAACGCCCGGCCGTTGAGGCTGAGCAACCGGCCGCCGACGCGTTACTGGAGCGCGAGATTACGCTCGGGATCGCGGCGAGCACGAAAGACGTAGCGCGGAACGGCCGGGCGCAACTCGGGCAATTCGCGGCGCGGTTCATGCCGGACAAGGTCGAGATCGGGGGAAAAGATGGGCCGCTGTACGTCACGGGCGCATTGAAGGCGGACGGCCCGCGCAACAATGAAAACATGAGCAGTATCGAACTTATCGCGTTCGACCTGGACGACGGCGCGGACCTGGACAAGCTGTGCTCGGCCGTGGAGCGCAGCGGCTTTGCGGGCATCGTTCACACCACCTATTCGAGCACGCCGGAGGTTCCGCGCGCTCGCGTCATCCTGTTCCTTGCGGAGGCCGTTCCGGCCGATCCGGTTGCGTTGAAGCGTGTTCGCCGGGCGCTATGGATGCAGCTTGGCGACGGGGTCAAAGACGACGCGAGCCTTGATAAGCTTTCGCAGCCGATCTACTTCCCGCGTGTGCCGAACGCAGCGGCGAAGCGTGACTACTTTTTCAAATGGTTCGACGGCGCGGCAGTCGATTTTGACGAGGTGTTGAAGGATGCTCCGGAGGTCGAGGCGCAACGCGCCACGACGGGACACGGCGGACACGATCACGAAGGCCTCACGCGCGTTCGCATCCCTGCCGACACTCAGCACTTGCCGAGGTTCGACGAGTTCCGCCGTCTTGCGGACGTGAAGGGTTTTCGTTGGGCCAAGTTCCTAGCGAAGCACGGGACGGACGCGCGCGAGAAAGACGACGGCACGGTTGAAGCCTACTGCTTGAACCAGCCCCACATGAGCGCCAGCGAGACCGCGCATACCGAGGAAGATGCGCCGGGCAAACTGACGTTGTTTGCGCGTGACGCTGACCCGCGTTCGACTGATCCGGTACTGCGGCACGGGGTTATCACGTGCAATCATGCCAAGTGCGGCGGCGGTTCGGCTTCATGGGACCATGTGGCGCGCTCGGTTTACGGCCTCGTCATCGGCGCAAGTGCAGACGACATGACGAAGGGACGACCGTTCACGACGTTCGACTTGATCGAATTCTGTGTTGATCCTGATGGGGTCCGCGCTGCGTTCGGATGGCGCGCGTTCGAGGTTCGCGCGGCTATCGATGCTCTGCCTAAGAAGCCGAGCGCGGCCGATGTTCGGCCGGTTGCGGCAATGGTCGCGGGCGTTGCCGATCCGTTGGAGCGCCACGAGTTGACGACGCTGCTTTATGCGGCGGCCGGAGCGACGAACGCGGCCGGGCGCGGTGCGATTGACGAGACGATCAAGGCGGCGGCGGAGGTCAAGGCGGCGGCGGTGCGTGAGGCGCAGCGTGTACGTGTTGCGAAAGCTACGTTGCCTGAAGGCAGCGTGCATCCCGCGATACTCGGGCAGATGGACCTTGCGAGCCCGTTTGACGAAGGCGAGCGCGGTATCGCGAAGACGTTCGAAAACTTCCGCCGTGCGCTGCATCGGCTTGGCATCGGGCTGCGGCATAACCTGTTCACGGATCGCGTCGAAGTCGCAGGCGTTCCGCGCGAGCCGTTTCTGACGGATGCGTGCTTACTCCGGATCGTTCACTCAATTGAGAGCAAGTTCGGGCTGATCGTCGCGAAGGATAACGCGCGGCATTACTTGAACGACGTTGCGCACCTGTCGGCATACCACCCGGTCAAGGAATACCTAGACGGCCTAACATGGGACGGCGTGAAGCGGCTCGATGCGATGCTGACCACGTACGCGGGGGCGGAAGACGTGCCGCTGAACGCGGCGTTCGGTTCAACGTGGATGGTGGCGGCGGTTGCGCGTATCTATCGGCCGGGCGTCAAATTCGACTCGATGCTTGTGCTCGAAGGCAAGCAGAACACCGGAAAAAGTTCATTCCTTCGCGTGTTGGCAAGCCCGCCTTGGTTCACCGATAACGCGTCACTCGGCGCGGACCCTAAACTTGTGATCGAAGCCACTTCGGGCAAGTGGATCGTGGAAGTTCCGGAGATGGTCGGCGGGCGCAAGTCGGAGGTCGAAAAAATCAAGGCGCAGATATCGCGGCAAGTCGATAAGGCGCGCGCGGCTTACGGCTGGTTCGTCGAGGAAGTGCCACGCCAGTTCGTCTATGGCGGCACGACGAACGACGCGAAGTATTTGCGCGACCAAACGGGCAACCGACGCTTTTGGCCGGTAGCCTGTAGCGGAACCGACTTCGCCGCGCTGATCCGGGACCGCGATCAACTATGGTCGGAGGCTGTCGCGCGCTACCGTGAACACTACGCGGACGCGGCCGTGATCGAACTTCCCAAGGAATACCGGGAGGCGGCGCAGGCGGCGCAGGCGGAACGGATGGACCCCAACGCGTACGAAGACGCGTTGCAAGTGAAGCTGGCAGCACTGCCGGAGGCCTGTTGCGTACGCTCTCATGACGTTTACGAGGCGCTGGGCATACCGGTGGAGCGGCGACACGTTCAAATGAAGGCGGACGTGGCGGCGGCGATGGCGGCGCTCGGGTTCGAGAGCAAGCTGATCCGGTTCAAAGACACCGGAGAACCCGCGCGCGGATACAAGCGCGGAGACGGCAAGCTGTCGGTGTACGTCTGGCAGCGAAACCAGTTCGGCAGCGACGGTTGGAAGCCTTCGCAGGAAGGCGAAACGGCCGATGCGAAAGGCCTCGCCGCGTTTGGCAAGCCTGAACCGGCGTGAACCGGCCGGACCGACGAAGGCCAGCGACGAAGACGACGGGGCGCGGCCAACGGTTGCGCCCTTTTTCGTGGCGTTTGTAACGGTGGCCGGGGGTGTAACGACGGGTGTAACGATGGCGAAGCGGCACATTGTTTCGCGTTTTCAACGGCTTACGGCGTTTGTAACGGTGTAACGACGCGGAGCGGGTTTTTCCCGAGAGGGTCCCCTACATCCTCACAACAAGTGTGTGAACCCGTTTTTCCCTATATAGCTATTTTACATCGTTACATCGTTACAAATCTCATAAGTAACTGAAATCATTGGGAAAAGTTGTTACGATGTGGCGGCTTTCCGCATCGTAACACATCGTAACAAACCCTCACATCGTAACAAAACCCGGCAGCGGCGACTGAACGCGACGGCGCAGCCCGGAGGCGCGGCAAGCCGTCCAGGACGCCAGCAACGCCCCGGAGGCGGTGCTAACATCGCCCTGGAAGGCACCCAACGCCACGCGCCAAGGGTGGAAGGCCTAGACGCAACGTGCGATGTCGGTCCTCAAGGTGCGATGTCCGCAAGGTGCGATGTCAGCGCCGGGAGCCCAACCACGTTTCGTGATAATTGTTACAGACGTGAAATATTACCGTGAACACGGCCACCCCTCTTGGTTACTGAACAGTGAAGATTTTCCAAAATCGCATAGTTAACAGGTGGCATGGTTAAGCATTAACCATCGCGGCGAGGCGGCGTTAACCATCTTCCTCCGGTGGCGGAGTTTCACCGGTTCGGCCCGATCTCGTGTTTTGGCGCGCCGTTCAGCCGATGGCTGAGCATTGTTGGGCACGATTTTTTCCATTAGCCGCTAGGTCGCGCGGTACAATTTTTTCCCGCCGATAATGCCCGGATTGGCACGGCCCTTTCCAGGGCGCTTTCGATATGCAACACGGGACCACCCCGGCCACATCGCACGGCACGTCGCACCGCCACATCGAAGCGCCGCTTGATCTCATTTCGGCCGAACCCGAACCCGAAAAAAAACCGGCCTAAATCGCCTTCGTGTTTCGTTTACCTTATTCGCTTTCTCCGTCTCAAATGGTCTACTTCACGCGACATTTGGATTGTTGTCTCAGAAGCCGTCTCATATAGTGGTTCTCAGAACGTCTAAGACTTTTAGAGAGAGAACCCGAATGGCCGCCATCGGATATGCCCGCGTCTCGACCAACGAACAGAACTTGCACTCGCAGGAGATCGCGCTCGGCAAGTTCGCCCTGGATCGGCTGTTCTGTGAGAAGCAGTCCGGCCTGGACGGCGCGCGGCCGGTTCTAGCCGAGTGCCTCCGGTACGTCCGCCAGGGCGATACGCTGTACGTCACGCGCGCCGACCGTCTGGCGCGCTCCACGCTTGATCTGCTCAAGATCGTGGCGGACCTGAAAGCGCGCGGCGTGAAGCTGATCTTCACGGAACAGCCAGAATTGAGCACGGACACTGCGCAAGGCGAGTTGATGCTCACGGTTCTGGCGGGCATCGCGAAGTTCGAAACGCGGCTTCGTGCCGAACGTCAGGCTGAGGGCATCAAGGCGGCCCAGTCGCGCGGCGTGAAATTCGGCCGGAAGGCCAAGATTGACGCCAAGACGGCGGCCCGGTGCCAGCAGCTTCGCGAGGAAGGCCTCTCAGCGACTCAGATCGGCGAGCGGCTGGCCTTATCCCGCGCCAGTGTGTACCGGGCACTCGGCGCAGAATAAGCCCCCCACCTTGTCCCTGGAAACGAGGCCAGCCCTAACCGGCTGGCCTTGTCGTTCCGGCCTCTCAGCGCGGCGGCCAAAGCCTCCGATCATAGCCGGGGCATATCCCACCCACCGGCAGGACGGCCGCCCTACCCCTCGCCACGTGGCAGCGCTGCCGTCCTGCACTGGTCTGCTACATCGTCGATCCAGACACGACGCGCGAGGCTAAGGCGTGAGGCTACAGCGCACCCTCGCACCAGCGGCCTCCCCGGCCGCAGGTGCTAGACGCCACACGCAAGGCCGTGCTCCCCTATGGGTGGGGCATGGGGCACGGCAGGCGATGGCAATGCATGCACGTCGTCGTGCTCGTCGTCGTGTCGTGGATCGGCTCGCGTTGCCTCGTCTCGTCGGCTTCGCTGTGAGTTCCGAATGATTTGCTTTTGAAGTCGCGTTTCTCGCGTATCGTGCTTTGGGTGCGATGTTTTCGATGGGATTTTTGACGGGTTTCGAGGGGGCGAATGGAAACTTGGGTGCGATGTTTGACGACCTGGCGAGCGTTGGGCAATCGCTCCAGATGGTTACCGATTTACGGAGGGGACCCGGAGGGCGTCCCCCGGTACGGCCTTCGCCGGGCGACATCACATGCGAGGCTAACCTATATTTTCGGGCGACTTGCCAATGCAACGCGGAGCACATCGCACATTCGGCTGGAAATATCGGATTGCCCGTCTAGAAGCGCCAGAAAGTCCGCCGCGAGAGGGGGGCCGCGCTTGTGCGATGTTCCGCCAGAATTTAAAGGCAGGGACCCAACTCAAAGCATACGGGGCCATATCGGAAGCAAAAGAACACTTTCGCGCACATAAAATTGCGCCGCCCGGTCTGATGGCGGAAGCCGTGGGAATTGCTGAGAGTACACTCTCGCATCCGGTATTATGACAAAGGTAAGCCGCTTCCAAAAGTGTGGAAGGATGGCCGTCTAATCTGGTGCTGGAACGGCGATCACGTTATTGCGCGAGAGTTCGTCACGGCGGCGGCTCGGTTGTGGATCAAGCAGCGACGCTGCTTCAGTTAGCGTCAGGCATCAACTGGTTGCGGCGCCGGCTAACCTGGCACCAATCACAATTGGAGTGGCCCTCGATGGCGCGAATTACTTACCCCGGCGACGTCCTCGTAGACCAGCTTGCCGAGTTCCTGGATGACGGGTACCTGATCTGCGCCCACTGCGGTCAAAGAGCCAAGCCACATATGATGTATTCGGCTGTGGCTATGAGCGGCGACCCCGGAGCAGCGCTGACGGGCAGAGCGCCAGAGCGGCATCCACGTTACCAGCTTTCTGTTGTTGTTTGCGCAGGCTGTGGAAGCGAGTCGCTTTTTGTTCGTAGGGGAGGCGTCGAGCAAGGTGCTTTCACGCTAACGGATTGGCATCGTCGATTATATCCCGTTGGGAGAGCCACCAGGTCTTTCCCAAACACCACCGAAGGACATGTTAAGGCCTACCACGAGGCTTGCGCCGTACTCGAATTGAGCCCCGCAGCCTCGGCCTGCATGTCGCGGCGCTGCCTGCAGGGTATCCTGGCTGAACAGGGCTACAGACAGAAGAACTTGGTCCAGCAAATCGATGCCGTTCTGAGGGAGCCTGACAACAGGAAGTCCCTGCCCGCAAGCGTCCATGATGCCGTTGATGCGATCAGGCACTTCGGTAACTTCGGAGCGCACCCGATCACCGATGTTACGACGCTTCAACTGATCGAAGTCGAGGCTGGCGAGGCCGACTGGTGTATCGATGTGGTGGAAGAATTGATGGATCACTACTACGAGCGCCCTGCGAAGTTGCAGGCAAAGCGCGCTGCCGCCAACGCAAAGCTACAATCCGGGGGCAAGCCCTTTCTAAAGTCTTGAAGGTCAGGCAGGCTGCGGGGCGCGGTCAATAGTTTGGCTTACTCGGCTCAGAGTGATGCCAAGCCTCCACCGGTAACGAGCGAAGGAAGCGGTCGGCGGCATCGAGCCGACCGCGCTCGGCAGCCCATAAGATGTGCTCGCGCAAGCGAGCAGCCTTCGCTTCGTCGGACGAGCCGTGCCAAGCCGAGAGAACGAGCGGTGGAGCAGGCGTGAACCCCGACGCGGTTCGCCTCGCCTGGGGAAGCATTTTCCAGAAGTCCTGCCACTCCATCGGCCGGGGGCAGACGCGACCGTCTGACGCCACGAAGGCGAGCAGGTCGGCGAGACGCTTTTCCGTGTCCATGGCAGAGCTTCTACCATCCACTGCGCGCGATCCAGCGTCTACGTCTTGTGTGTTCCACAAACGTGGTCCACAACGCGAGTTAATCAGCAGGCGATCCGGCGTTCCAAAATTCAAAAAATCAAGACGTAATAGTCTGTTAGTCAGTCCAAAGGGACATCAAAATCCGCCGAACAGATTCTGGAAGAAGTTCTGCATGGAATTAGAGCCGTACTCGTTCTGGACGATCTGCGGCCGCACGTAGGGCACAGGGGCCAGATGGTCGCGGTGGCGCGGGATCTGGTTCCACTTGCCGGCGAGCGCGAGGCGGATGCGCTTTTCGTGGCTGTACATGTCCGGGCGGCTCTGGAGCTGACCGGCGTCGTCGACCCAGGCCGTGAAGTAGGTCACGTGGACAGGAATCTTTTTCTCGAGCGCGATGTTGTTGTTCTCAGGTCCGCTGCGCAGCAGGTCCGCCACCTTGGCCGCATCCCAGCCCTTGTCCTCTTGCAGCACCACCTCGGCGAGTTTCACCGGGTTGCGAACCCGCATGCAGCCGTGGCTGTAAGTGCGCGTCGAGGTATTGAACAGGTCCTTGGTCGGCGTGTCGTGCATGTAGACTTGGTGCTTGTTCGGGAACAGGAACTTGACGACGCCGAGCACGTTGCTGCCGCCCGGCGGCTGATAGACGTGATAGTTGCGGATGTCGGCGCGCGACCAGTCGATCTGGGTCGGGTCGACGTCACGCCCGTTGTATTGCAGGCGCAGGCCCTGGCGGGACAGTGACGAACCGCGCGCGAGACTCGGCAGCAGCTCCTTGACCTTGATGGACTCCGGCACGCCCCAGAAGGGGTGCAGCACCACCGTCTCCATCTCGTGAGAGAAGACCGGGGTTTGATTGTCCACCTTGCCCGAAATGATCCGCTCCTCGTGGATCACGGCGCCGTTTTTCACCACGCGCACCATGAATTCCGGCAGGTTCACCCAGACGTGGGTTTCGCCCATGTCCTCGGGCATCCAGCGCCAGGCTTCCATGTTGGCGATCAGCAGCCCGTCATCGACCTTGCGCTTCTCTGGGGCGTCGCCGTTGAAGCTGGCGCGCGTGCGACGTCCGACGAGGCCGTCGGCGGTCATGCCGTTTTCGCGCTGGAACGTCTTGACCGCGGTGAGCAGGGCATCGTCATAGAGTTCGGCATCTGCCTCGCTGGGGAGCACCTTGAGGCGCTGGCGCAGAATCGCGACGTGCGGGTGGCGTTGGCCCGGCGAAAGTGTCGGCCCGTCCTCCGGCATCCGCACCGGCTCGTCCGCCGCTGCCGCCTTCTGCTTTTCGGCTCCGCGGATCTCGAGCAGCTTCGCTCGCAGTCGCTTGAACGCCTCGTGCTGCGGGTTGAGGCCAGCCAGGTAGCCGCCGGGATCGTCAGTGGCGGATAGCTTTTCGAGCACCTTCACCGGCGAGACGATCTGGGGATCGCGGTCGAGATAGGAACTCATGTCGCGCGGGTTCGGTATCCGCCCGCCGCGCGCATGCCGAGCGTAGCGCAGCGCCGCGAGCGACAACTTGGCCTCGGCGTCGACCAGCGATTCGCGCGCCGGCGCGGCGCCGAGGTCGAGAGGCGGCAATGCGAACTCCTTCGGGTCGAGACCCCAATCGGCGGCACGCGCGATCTCCTCGGCCAACGCCCTGCCACGCGGCGTGATGCCGGTAGCGCCTACCCACATCGGCGCGTTGTTGCGCGAGACATAGAACTGGGAGAGTGCCTCGCGATCCTCCTTGTCGCCGGCTCGCGCATCGCGGTCTGTGACGTCGAGCTTCTGGCGTACGGCGATACCGAGCGCCTCTTCAGCCGAGATCAATTGCGCTGGCGGCTCGGGCTCGACCGCACGCGCCGGAATGGCGGCCATCCCGCCAAGCGTCAGCGTCGCGGCGAGCGTAACGGGGGCGGCAAATCGGCGAAGCATCTCTCACTCCTCAGGTTCGCCAGAAAGCTAATCGACGCACGTCAGGATTTCCAGCCGCACCGGCCGCGATCGGGGCCCGTTCTCGCGGGTGGTTGTGCGGTGTTGCCCGTTTGCATGCTTGCGAGCCTAATTGCCCTGGCCGGCGGCGATCATGCCGTCATGGTTGCGGCAGGATTCCGGTCGGCGCGCCGCCGAACCGCGTCAGGCGATTCGCCACCGGCCGATTCCGATCTAATCTCGAAGTCGGGATCAGACCTCGGAGCAGAGCGATGCGACACGTCATCCGGCCCTTCATTCATCACTTCAAATGGCCGATCCGGGTGCTGGCGTTCGCGGTGCATCTTATGCACCAGCTCGCCGCGTTCTTCGCCTGGGCGTGGATGCTCGTGCACATGGCGGCGACGGTTGCGCAGGCTGGTCTGCACGCCAACGAGATCTTCGAGACCCGCGTCGTTGCGGAGCTGGTCCGCGACGGAATGGGGTACTTCGCCTCGGCCGGCGGTCTCGAGTGGAAAAAGATCATGGCGCTTGCCGTCGTGCCGGCGTTCCTCGTCGCGCTGCGCAACGCCTGGAAGGCTTACGAGCAGGTGAGGGAGTGGGTGCACGCTCACCGCGACGCGGCGCACACAGGGCCACGTCCGAGCCCGTGAGACTGGCACGCAACGGGCACCGCCCCCCGTCCCCCGGCCCCCGGCATGAATTCCGCACAGTGCGAAACCTTGATGGGATGCCGAGCGTCGGCCAACGTAGACTTTTGGTCAGCGCGCTCGCCCTGCCCCGAAGATAAGGAGATCGGGTGCATTGTTCGGATCGCGCTCGACAGAAGCGCCGCGTCCGATCAAAAGGAACGCCGAACCCGCCGCTCGGCGCCGCCCGCGGCTACAGCCAAGGAGCGAACATGCTCAAGAACCTGCTGATCGGCTTCGTGTCGGCAATGTCGGCTTTTCTGACCTACGTGTGGATGCAACCTGCGGCGTTCAATGTCGCCCGATCGACGACCATTGCTGCGCCGCCCGCCGCCGTATTCCCTCACGTCAACGATGTGAAGAAGTTCCAGGCTTGGTCGCCCTGGGCGCGCAAGGACCCGTCCGCGCAGGTCGCTTATTCGTCGGTGACGTCCGGGGAGGGGGCCTCGTTCGCCTGGTCCGGCAACAAAGACGTCGGCGAGGGCAAGATGACGATCGTCGAGAGCAAGCCGAACGAGCGGGTCGCAATCCGGCTTGATTTCATCAAACCCTTCACAGGCACCAGCGGTGCGGTTCTGGCGCTGCAACCGGCAGGTGAGGGGACGAGCGTCACCTGGACGCTCTCGGGCGAGAACGGCTTCTTCGAGCGCGCCGCCATGATGATGCTCGGCATCAAGATGGAGGAGATGGTCGGCACCGATTACGAAAAGGGTCTCGCAAGCCTCAAGGCCCTGGTCGAGGCGATGCCGAAGAACTGACGCGCCGGACGTATCGTTGCGGTCGCCGTCGCGGCCGCCAGGCTCCGCGCACCATGACCCGCCGCGCGATCTCTCAATTCTTCCCGGTGCCCGTCGCAGGCGACGGCTTCACGCACTTCTTCAGTTGGGTGATGCCGCCCTTGTCGGTGATGGAGAGCGTCTCGCCCGAAACCGACCACGTCATCTCCATCTTGGTTGCGTTGCCCTTCCACTCGCAGTTCGCGAGTACGCTCAACTCGGGCACAGCGGGTGAGCCGCTTGCGGGGGCCGCGACCGGCGCGATCTTTTCGAACGAGCAGTGCAGGTCGTGCTGATCGAATCCCTTCTCGGTGACGACCATTGGAGCACCGGGTTTGTCCTGCTTCGTCGAGCAGTGTTCCATGCGCTTCGACCACACGCCGACGTAGGCCGGCTCGGCGGCAAGCGCTGGGCCGGTGACCGCGGCTGCCGCGATCACGAGAGCGGTCAAGGTGTACGGTGCCATGCGATTTCTCTCGGTTCAATGTGGAGACGGTAACGTTGCGGGACGCCGGCAGGCGGCGACCGGAGCCGGCCGTGCACGCTCTGCTTGTCTCAGTGGTTTGCTGGTTCGTGGGTCTTTAGCAGGCCGCGTCAGGCGATACTTTGACGGGAGCATGGTGCGGCGATCGGTCATTGCGCCGCGCTCGTTGAGCCCATCCCACGAACTGCAAGCCCTGCTCGATGGCAACATTACCCCGTCGTTCGTGCGCTCAGTGAGCTCGGCATGGACAGCACCAAGGCGCGTCGACGGTAGCAGCCCCGACGCGGAGTGCTCGGTCAGTCTGGTGCTGCCATCGCCGTTCACCTCTCGCGGGGCTTGATACGCCTCAGCGCGCCAAGTAGCCCCGCCTCGTCATTCGATACGAGCGTATCGAGATCGTTGAACGGCGGGCGAATGTCGCGCATGTCGAGATCCTCGGTGACGACGGGAACGAGCTTTCCGCTTCTGAGGCCCTGGGTCGCCTCCCAGCGGACCCAGCGGGATTTGTAGGAATTCTTCGACCACAGCACGACGACGGCATGGGCCTCGTCGATGGCATCGCTGATCCGCTCGTCGAAGAACTCGCCGGGAACGATCTCGTCGTCCCACCAAACCTGATAGCCCTGCGATTTCAGCCGTGCCGTCAGCACCTCGACTCGCTCGCGGTCGGGGCGAGCATAGGAGATGAACACGCGCGGCGAAGCGAAGTTCGAGGCGAGCCGCATCTCGTCGATGGCGGTGTTCATGCTGCGCGATGCTTTGGCGAGGGACATGTCTCGGGGCTCCTCGGGCAAGACGTGTAGCAGGGCTAGTGTTGCGTCACTAACGCTTGGTTCCCGGTTGCTGAACGGTGGCCTGCCAAGCGTTAGTGACAAAAGCAACACTAGAATCATCGAGTTGCTAGTGTTCTTTTCGTCTCCGACACTTGGTCGATCGCATGCTGCACTGGGAACCAAGTGTCGGAGAAGGAACACTAGAGCGAGTGAGTCGTTCAGGATTTGGCGGCGGCAGCGGCGGGTTCCGTGCTCGCCGGGAAGGCGCGTCCGTATTCGGCGAACAGCAGCTCGAGGGCGCGGCGGCCCATGCGCTGCACGTCACTGTCGTTGTCGAGCGCGAGCCGGCGCAACGCCAGCACGCCTTCGGGCTCGATGTAGAGGACGAGCCCCTTCTTGCCCTCACGCGTCTTCGGCTTCTTGGGCTTCGACGTGGTGGACTTTGCCTTGGGATGGCGCGCGTCCTCCTCGTCCGCGGCTTGGCCCATGGCGACGCTCGCATGGACGAGATTGCGCGGCTTGCTGGCCGCGCCTGCCTTGCTCTCGCGGCCAGCTTTACCTTCGCTTCCGGACTTGGCGTGGCCGGTGCTCTTGCGTGCTTTGGCCGGAACCTCGCGCGCTAACTTTGCCTTTGTCATTTCGTGCGCCTCGTCTTCTTGAGCTTGTTGACGCGCTCCTTCTCGATTTCCGCCAGCCCGTCATAGAGCGCGATGATCTCGGCGACCGCGTCCTCGTCCTCCTTCTCCTCCGTCACGCCCTGGCCGCGCTCGATGGCGGTGCTGTAGGCCGGGCGATCGGCGAGTGAGCCGATCACCTGCACGCCGCCCGCGCCGCACGATTCCAGCGCCTCGTCGACCTCCTTGCGCCACTTCGCGGTCGGCCTGCGCGGGGTGCAGTTGAGGACGATCACGGCCTTGCCAAGGGCGTTGCGGTAGGCGAGTTCCTCGGGCTCCGTATTGTCGGCGGAGGCGCGAAGCAGCTCGATCGTGTTGCGTGTTGCGGCGATATCGAAGGCGGAGGCGCGCACCGGCACGACGATGTGCTCGGCGATGGTGGCGATGTTGCGCACCTCGTCACCGCCGCCGGCTCCGACATCGATGATGATGAGATCGTGCTTCTTGCTCGCCGCAGCGATGTCCTCGGCGAGGGTATCGATGGCGCCCTTCTGAATGGCGGGCGACTTGGTGCGGCGGCGCAAGCCCTTCGCCCACAGCAGAACGGAAAGCTGGCGCTTGTCGAAGTCGAGGATCAGGGGGCGGCGCTTCTTCATGGCCGCGGCGACGGCAAGGTGTACGGCGACGGTGGACTTACCGGCCCCACCCTTGGTCGAAATGATGGCAACGACGGACATGACGGACGCTACTCACACGCTGCACGCTACTCGTACGCTGCACATTGGCCGATCGCTGGACGCCGGCCGATCTAGCAGTGCTAGCACCAATCTGAAGGTGCTACCGCACAAGTGCTGGTGCAATCTGCATATGTCATGTGTCTCTGCAACGCAAGCGCATTCGCGTGCGCGCAACTTGCTAGCATTGCTAGCAATTTGCCGCCTCGGGCGACGACGGATCTGCGTCGCGGCCGGCGCCATGCAATATGCTGGACCGCGGGCCGCACCGGTGCCGGTGCGATGAAGCAGGGGCGGCGGTGGCGGTTCGGGAGAGCACGGAAATGCTCCGCTATTGCATTTTCCTGCTGCAAGGGGGCGTAAACGTTGGACCGCTCGCGCCGTTCATGGCGGCGTTCCACCGGAGATGTCTTGACGCGACAGACCGCTCGCCGGCACAGACCGTCGTCGGCACGCAACGTTCATCCTGCATTCAGCGAGCCTTCAACATGTTACCCGCATCAACCTCTCATCGGAGAATAGGCATGACCATCAAACGCTCGATCGCTACGGCGATGTTCGGCTTCATGCTCGCCGGAGCGGCCCCTGCATTCGCCGCGCCCATGGGCGGCATCGCGGACGGCAGGGCCGTGACGGAGAGCCAGATCCAGACGGTTCACGGCTGGCACCGCTCGTGCGAGCAGGGTCCGGTTCGCTATCACCGTCACGTGCCCGGCGTCGGCAACGTGCCGTGCGGCACGGGTGGCGGTGGCTATGGCCGCTGCGCCGGTTGGCGAAACGAATGCGGCGATCGCTGGGGCTGGGGCAACTGGCGGTTCCGCCAGTGCATGCGCAATCACGGTTGCTGAGGCCGGGTCGGTCCCGCGATGCCGTGAACAGGACAGACACGGCTTCGCCGAGACTGGAACACCGCGGCAGCCCTCGGGCTGCCGCGGTTTTTTTCTGACGCAAGAGTTCAGAACATCGTCGCGGTTGGCCGTCAGGTCGCATTGCGGATTTCGAGAGGGTTATTCCGCGTGGGATCTCACTCCGCGGGCTGCTTCTTGCCGGTTTTGGGCTTGCCGCTGCCGAGCGATGTCGAGGATTTCGTGCGCCGCCCGAGCAATTCGCGCAAGTATCGGCCGGTGTAACTTGCCTCGCACGCCGCGACCGTCTCCGGCGTGCCCTCGACGACGACCGTGCCGCCGCCGTCGCCGCCCTCTGGTCCCATGTCGATGATCCAGTCGGCGGTTTTGATGACCTCGAGATTGTGCTCGATGATGGCGACGGTGTTGCCGGCGTCGGCCAACTCGTGCAGCACCTCCAGCAGTTTCGCGACGTCGTGGAAGTGCAGGCCCGTCGTCGGCTCGTCGAGAATGTAGAGTGTGCGGCCCGTCGCGCGGCGCGACAGCTCCTTGGCGAGCTTGATGCGTTGGGCTTCGCCGCCCGAAAGCGTCGTCGCCTGCTGGCCGATCTTGATGTAACCGAGTCCGACGCGCGCCAGCGTCGCGAGCTTGTCGCGGATCGACGGCACCGCCTTGAAGAACTCGGCGCCCTCCTCGACGGTCATGTCGAGCACGTCGGCGATGGACTTGTCGCGGAAACGCACGTCGAGCGTTTCGCGGTTGTAACGCTTGCCCTTGCACTGGTCGCACGTCACGTAGACGTCGGGCAGGAAGTGCATCTCGATCTTGATGACGCCGTCGCCCTGGCACGCTTCGCAGCGCCCGCCTTTGACGTTGAACGAGAAGCGTCCCGGCTGGTAGCCGCGCGCCTTCGCATCGGGAAGGCCGGCGAACCACTCGCGGATGGGCGTGAAGGCGCCCGTGTACGTCGCCGGGTTGGATCGCGGCGTGCGGCCGATGGGCGACTGGTCGATGTCGATGATCTTGTCGAGGTGCTCGAGGCCGAGGATGCGATCGTGCTCGCCCGGATGCTCGCGCGCATTGTTGAGGCGCCTCGCCACCGCCTTGTAGGTGGTGTCGATGAGCAGCGTCGACTTGCCTGAGCCGGAGACGCCGGTGACGCAGGTCATGAGGCCGAGCGGTATCTCGGCAGTCACGTTCTTCAGGTTGTTGGAGCGGGCGCCGACGACGGTGAGCGTCTTGCCCGGCTGGCGCTGGCGGCGTGCTTTCGGCACCGGCACCTGGCGCACGCCGGAGAGATACTGGCCGGTGAGGCTCGAGGGATCGGACATGATGTCGTCGGGCGAGCCTTGCGAGACGATCTCGCCGCCATGCACGCCGGCTCCCGGACCGATATCGACGACGTGGTCGGCGGCGAGGATCGCGTCCTCGTCGTGCTCCACGACGATCACGGTGTTGCCGAGGTCGCGCAGATGCTTGAGCGTCGCCAGCAGGCGATCGTTGTCGCGCTGGTGCAGGCCGATCGACGGCTCGTCGAGCACGTAGAGCACGCCGGTGAGGCCCGAGCCGATCTGCGAGGCGAGGCGGATGCGTTGCGATTCGCCGCCAGACAGCGTGCCGGACGAACGCGAAAGCGTGAGGTACTCGAGCCCGACATCGTTGAGGAACTGCAGGCGCTCGGTGATCTCCTTCAAGATGCGTGTGGCGATCTCGCTCTGCTGCTTCGTGAGCGTCGAGGGAAGTTCCGCGAACCAGTCGTTGGCCTTGCGGATGGAAAGATCGCCGACCTCGCCGATGTGCCGGCCGCCGACCTTCACGGAAAGAGCTTGAGGTTTGAGGCGATAGCCGCCGCACGCCTCGCAAGGGTGCGAGCCCTGGTAGCGCGAAAGCTCTTCGCGCACCCACTCGCTGTCGGTTTCGCGCCAGCGCCGCTCGATGTTGCGGATGACGCCCTCGAACGTCTTCTCCGTCGTGTAGTTGCGTGTGCCGTCGAAGTAGGTGAAGGGGATCTCCTCGTCGCCCGAGCCATAGAGGATGGCGAGCTGCACGTGCTTCGGGAGCTGCTCCCAGGGCGTGCTCATCTTCACTTTGTAGAACTTGGCGAGCGAGCCGAGCGTCTGTTCGTAGTAAGGTGAGGTGGCGCCGGTCTTCGCCCACGGGTAGACGGCGCCGTCCGCGAGCGAGAGCGACCCGTCGGGCACGACCAGATCGGGCTCGAACTGCAACTCGGTGCCGAGGCCGTCACACGTCGGGCAGGCACCGGCGGGTGCATTGAACGAGAACAGCCGCGGCTCGATCTCGTCGATGGTGAAGCCGGAGACGGGGCACGCGAAGCGGGCCGAGAACGTTATGCGCTCGTGCGTCTCGTTCTTGCTCTTGTTGGCGCCCTCGGTTTCGGATTTCGGCAATGGCTTGTCTGCGAACTCGGCGAAGGCAAGGCCATCGGAGAGTGCCAGCGCCGTCTCGAAGCTGTCGGCGAGGCGGCTCTGAAGGTCGGCGCGAACGACGATACGGTCCACGACGACATCGATGTCGTGCTTGAATTTCTTGTCGAGCTTCGGCGCGTCGGGAATTTCGTAGAAGGTGCCGTTGATCTTGACGCGCTGAAAGCCCTTCTTCTGCAATTCGGCGAGTTCCTTCTTGAACTCACCTTTGCGGCCGCGCGAAATCGGCGCGAGCAGGTAAAGGCGCGTGCCCTCCGGCAGCGCCAGCACACGGTCCACCATCTGGCTGACGGTCTGGCTCTCGATCGGCAGACCGGTCGCGGGCGAATACGGCACGCCGACGCGGGCGAACAGGAGGCGCAGGTAATCGTAGATCTCGGTAACGGTGCCGACCGTCGAGCGCGGGTTCTTGGACGTAGTCTTCTGCTCGATCGATATCGCTGGCGATAGGCCATCGATATGGTCGACGTCGGGTTTCTGCATCATCTCGAGGAACTGGCGCGCGTAGGCCGAAAGGCTTTCGACATAGCGGCGCTGCCCTTCGGCATAGATCGTGTCGAACGCGAGCGAGGATTTGCCCGAGCCTGAAAGCCCCGTGAAAACCACGAGCGCGTCGCGCGGGATCTCGAGGTCGACGTTCTTCAGATTGTGCTCACGCGCGCCGCGGACGTGGATGGTGTTGAGGGCTTTTCCCACGGCCATCGTCTTCAGCAGCGACGGCTCGGCGGCGGGTGGATTTTTCTTCGGTGCTTTGCTCATGAGGCCGATTTGGTAGCGGAACTCCGACCGGGCGGCAATGCAACCCGCCGGCGCGCGGCGGGCGATCATGCCCCGACTGACGGCCCCTCCAGATCGAATCGTCAGATGTCTGATTATGTCAGGGGCGACGCCGAATTATGCGAACGGCGCGATGTGCGGATACCACAGGGAGCGGCCCCGCTCGGCATAGGCGACGAGGTTCGGGTGCTGCTCCGTGACGGCGCGTGTGGCACTCTCGAAATGCGGGCAGAGGATTCCGAATACCGCCGACCAGACCGTGGCATCGGCGCCGCACGGCGCGGCCCCCATCAGGTAGTCCTTATCGCCGAGGAAGTCGGCGAGGCCGTTGATGCCCCGCGCCGCGATCTCGTCGAGCTCCGTGGCCGAGTGCCGGCCGAGCCCCTGGCCCCACAGGTTGCGACGGAACTGGCGGTTCACCATCGAGATCACCAGCGGGCGCAAGGGGGCGGGCAGCGGGTCGAAGAAGTGCTTCGGGCCCTTCTCGAAGTTTTCGCGGATCTGCCAGCGCTCGCGCATGACGATCCAGTATATGTGATCCTCGCAGAACTTCTCGATCATCCACGCCGCGCCGCGGTCGGCGGGCGACAGCCCCTTGTCGAAATCGACGTTTCGATTGTGCTCGAGGTAGAAGCGGATCAGCGTGGAGTCCGCGATCACGGCGCCACTCTCGTCCTTGATGAACGGCAGCTTGCCTTTCGGCGCCTTGCGCACGTCGGCGCGCTTCGTCTGGTAGGGAAGGCCCGACATCTTGAGCAGGACTTCCGCCTTGGTGACGAACGGGCTCGGATCGGGCAGGCCGAAGGCGGGACCGAAAATGAAGAGCGTGATCATGCTTGGTCCCTCTACAGCCGTCAGGCGGAGTGGAGCGCGTTTGCTCAGTCGCTATGGTCGGTCAAGGCGACGAATTCGGGGTCGTCCTGCGCGCGGCGCTCGAACTTGAGGAAGTCGTAGTAACCGCAGCGACCGTCGCCCGGGAACGAACGGCAGACGGCGGGGCGCGCCTCGTAGACGGTACAGCGGCGAGCCTTGGTGTCGAAGAAGCGGCAGATCTTGCCGTAGATCTCGTCCTTCTTGCGGCGCATGGCGTACTTGCGGCCATGTGCGGTGCGCGTGAAGGCACGCTGGGCTTCCTCGACGCTCATGGCATGATGCTTGGCGAGCCGCTCGACGTCGCGCCGGTCGAGGGCGATCAGCGGGTACGAGCAGCAGTAGCCCGGGCATTTGGAGCAGTCGTAACGGGGCATCGCGTCCTTCGGAGCAGGGCCGCCGCAGGGGCGGGGTGAAGCGGGGGGGCGGGGTGGCTAGGCGCGGCGAACCGCGCTACCGCTCGCGGATCAATCGATGGCGCGCCGGGGAGGGGCGGTCAAGCCCTCTCGGTCGCGTGCCTGTGTGTGGCGGGCGACGGCTCGTGTGGTGCTGGGAGGGAGGACGCCCTGGCGGTTATCGCTGGCTTGAAGCCTTTGCGCCACACGAGGTTGCGTTGCCAGCGGCCGAGGTGTCACAGTTATACATTCTCCGCTATGGTCGGATGAAATTGCCCGGGTTTTCGGAGGGAGCGGTTGCGTATGTCCGAGTTGTTGCCGGCGTCTGTAGAAGCAGAGCCTCCCGTCAACCCGTACAGCCTTCTGGAAGCCGTCAACGAGTCGAGCAACACGGCGCACAGCGCCTGGTTGATCTTCCTCGCGCTCATGACCTACCTGACGATCGCCGTCGCTGGCGTCACCCACGCAGATCTGCTGCGCGAGACACCCGTCTCGCTGCCGATCCTCCAGGTTTCGATCCAGCTCACGCAATTCTTCCAGTTCGCGCCCGTCATTCTCGTGTTGCTCCATCTCGGCCTGGTCTCACAGCTCGCGCTGCTGGCCCGCAAGACGCTGGAGTTCGATCACGCGCTGCGCATGCTGGAAGCAAGCGATCGGCGCACGCATCCGCTGCGGCTCGAGCTCGACAACTTCTTCTTCGTGCAGGCGATGGCCGGCCCCGAGCGCTCGAACGTGATGAGCGGCTTCCTGCACGGCATGAGCTGGCTGACGCTGGTGCTGCTGCCCGTCGTGCTCCTGCTCTACATTCAAGTCTGCTTCCTGCCGTATCACGACGTTACGACAACGTGGAGCCACCGCGTCGTGCTGCTGGCCGACATCGTCATGCTGGCGCTCATCGGCGTGTTCCTGATGCGCGCGGAAACATCGTTCACGCGTGCCTTCAGCAGAACGAGCACCGCCCATCCGATCCGCTTTTCGGCGACCGTTCTCGTGGTCGGGTTCATCTCGCTCGTGTCGCTGTTCATCGCCACGGTGCCGGGCGAAGCGCTGGACCGGATGGGCCGCGACATGCTGGGCGTCGCGCGCAGCGGCGACCTCGAACGCGATCAGCGATACCAGGGCGGTTTCCTGCTGCCGTTCCTGGCTTCGAAGCACGACGGCGCGCTGTTCGGCCTTTTCGCCCGCAACCTGATCGTCACCGACACCGATCTCGTCGTCGACAAGGAAGTGAGTGAGGGCGAGCCGACGTTGAAATTGCGCGGCCGCGACCTGCGCTTCGCCCGGCTCGACCGCTCGGACCTGCATCAGGCCGACCTTACGGGTGCCGATGTTTCGGGCGCGAGCTTCGTCGGCTCGGATCTGCGCGACGTGTGGCTGCAGTGCGCCGACGTCAGCGAGCTGCTGCTGTCTGAGGACAGGGTGCGGGCGCAGTGTGCCACGGCGCGCAATGCCGATTTCTCGCGCGCGCGTCTCGACCGGGCGCAGATGGTGGGCGTCGATCTCAGGGGGGCGCGGCTGGAAGAGGCCAAGCTCGTCGAAGCGTCGTTGCCCTACGCGCTGTTGACCGGCGCGAACTTTTC
Source organism: Hyphomicrobiaceae bacterium (assembly GCA_016793635.1). GTDB lineage: Bacteria > Pseudomonadota > Alphaproteobacteria > Rhizobiales > Hyphomicrobiaceae > JAEUMD01. The sequence goes on along the minus strand of JAEUMD010000003.1, from coordinate 139,796 downwards.
GAGCGCTCATCTCGAGATGGCCGACCTGACGGGCGGGGTGCAGGCGCAAGGCGCGAATTTTCTGATCGCCTCCCTGCAGGGGGCCGACCTCACCGGTGCGCAGCTCCAGTTCGCCGACTTCTCCAGCGCGGGGCTGCAAGGGGCGGGTCTGGACTATGCCAATCTTCATGCCGCCGTGCTGCGTGACGCCGATCTCGAGGCGGCGAGCATGCGTCAGGCGAAGCTGATCGGAACCGATATGTCCGGCGTGCGGCTTGCCGCAGTCGACATGCGGGGGGGAGTTGTCTGGGCGGCGGGGCCTCCTGCGGCCGCCGCGCTGGCCATGACCGATGCGACGGGCGCGATCGTCGCGCCGCCCGCCGAGGCGGAGATCGCGGCGATGCGCCGGTCGGTCGAGCGCATTGTGTCCGAGCGCACGCGCAAGCTGGTGGAAGAGGCACTGACGCCGCTGCTCGATACGGCTGCCAGCGCACGCTGGGCTGGAACGCCGGATGCACAGCGGTGGAAGGCGATCATCGCCGATGCGAGCCGCACGGAGCAGCCGACCTATGCGAACGATCTGACCGCATACCTGACGACCGCGATGTGTCGGCCGCGCTGGACCCACGGTGCGCTCGCGACGGGTGTCGCCCGGCGGGCGCAATCGAGCGGGTTTCGAGGTGACCTGATCGGCATTTACGAGCGGATCAAGTCGCCTGATTGCGCGGCGGGGAAATCGGTGCCCGACAAGATGGTTCGCAGTCTCGCCGCAGCCGTCGATATCGCGCGCAGCGGAAATTAGAACGACCAGACGTGCGGGCGCGGCCCGGAACCTGCGCCCGCACCTTGACGGCAGGTGCCGGGCGCAAGCGCGCATCTTGCGCGGTTTCGCCCAAGTCATTATGTTAGAACAATGCAAGAACAGGCTTCGGCCTGCGATGTTTCGAGCGGTGCCAGCTCGCCATTGCCGCGAAACCCCTGGACGACGAAACCCGTGGACAAAGCAATGTCAGCGGCTCGCGGCCGGCAGGTGGGGCGAGCGGACGGCGCTCGACGTGGCTAGGGTAGGTGCCGAGTCGCGTTGGCGTGCGCGCCATAACCGGTGCGGTGTTCTGACTGCTCGATGGTGGCGGCTCGATGCTGGCGGTCTAGGGACCGTTGTGCCGGTGCCTGGGAGACGGCGCAGTGTGCTGATGCAATGCGGCGTTGCTAGTGCGACGGTGGCAGGACGTTCTGCGCCGAGGTGGGCCGGGCAACTTTGCCCGACGTTGGCGTGCGCCGTTCGTTAGCCGTGCGGTCTTCGTGCGGCCCAGCTCGCGGTCAGAGGTCGCATCACAGGAAGTTCGCCCCTCGGCCCTCGTCGAATGCCGGATCGCAAAGTCCCTCTGGCACCACGGGCCGCCAGGGAAAATGAATCAGAAGGAGTTTTCGACATGGCCGGTTCCGTCAACAAGGTCATTCTCGTCGGCAATCTCGGCAAGGACCCCGAGATCCGCCGCACGCAGGACGGGCGGCCCATCGCCAACCTGCGCGTCGCCACCAGCGAGACGTGGCGCGATAAGAATTCGGGCGAGCGGCGCGAGAAGACCGAGTGGCACTCGGTGGTGATTTTCTCCGAGGGGCTGTGCAAGGTCGCCGAGCAATATCTGCGCAAGGGCTCCAAGGTCTACATCGAGGGCCAGTTGCAGACGCGCAAGTGGCAGGACCAGCAGGGGCAGGAGCGGTACTCGACCGAGGTGGTGCTCCAAGGGTTCGGCGCGACGCTGACAATGCTCGACGGTCCGGGCGGCGGCGGTGCCCGCGCCGGCGGCGGCATGATGGAGAGCGGTCAGGCCGACTATGACGATCCATATGCCGGTGGCTCTGGTGGCGGTGGCGGTTACGGCTCACCCGAACCGCGCCGGGCCTCGTCGCCCGCGCCGCGAGGCGGTGGTTCGTCGGGCGGCGGCAAGGGCGGCAGTTTCGACAAGACCCTCGACGACGAGATCCCGTTCTGAAAGCAAGAGGCCAGGGGAAACCCTGGCCTTTCCCTTTGGCTTGGCCATGATCCGGCCGACGCATCCAGTTCGGGACGCAGACGAACGGCACCGGAGATGCATTGGAGTCCGGTCAGAGATCGTCGCCACGCTCTGCGTCGATTATGTTGAGAAACGGCCGGATGTTCGCATCCCATGCAGGTTCCAGCTCGTTCAGGCGCTCGAACGGAATCCGGGCGCTCTCGTAGTCTTTCCCGGCGAAGTATGCTCTCCCGAGGAACCATAGCGCATAGGCGTGGTTCGGCCGCGTCTTGAGATAGGCGGCACAAGTCTCGATCAGCGCCGCCAGCTCCCCTATTTCGAAGAGCGTCTCGGCTTCGGTCTTGAATGCCTTGCCAAGAGCTTCACCGATGTCCTGCCGGACCACTCTGATGAAGCGGAGGGCCGAAAAGACTACGACGAAGAACGTCGCGGCCAGAAGCAGGTTCAGATTGAACTTGATGTCGCGGAGGAGCGCGACGCCATCTGCGTCCATCTAGGTCTCAATCGGTTGCCGGTCGATGCTAGGGCGAGCGTTTTGCGGTGGGTGATCGCGTTACGAAACCCGCAGCACTTGCGTTCACCCCGGAATGAAAGCGGCGGGTCCGGAGATCGTCCGGCCCGCCGAGTTGGTGCAAAGCGAGGTTCTGTTTTTCGATTGGTTTGGGATCGGTCTCAGCCGGCGCGCGGCTCGAGGCCATATTCCTGCATTTTGCGATAGAGCGTCGAGCGGCCGATCTTCAGCTTCTTCGCGACTTCCGTCATGTGACCGCGGTAGCGCCCGAGCGCGAGACGGATCATGTCGGCTTCCATATCCTCGAGGCTGCGCACGTCGCCGTCGGCGGTGATGGCGGGAATGCCGAGCGAAGCGATGCCGTCGCTGGGACGCACCTCGATCGTCTGCGGAATGCGATCCTCAGCGCCGAGCAGCGCGGGACCTGTGTACGACGGCTGCTTGGAGACAGGTGCCGGTGCCGGCGGGATCGTCACGTCGTAACCTTCGACGTGCGCGGCGATCTGCGGGAACTCGTTGACAGTCAGCTCTGGCCCGTCAGCAAGCACGACGGCACGGAAAACCGCGTTCTCGAGCTGGCGCACGTTGCCCGGCCAGGCATAGGCCCTGAGCAGAGCAAGCGCCTGCGGGGCAATGCCGACGATACGCTTGCCTTCCTCGGCCGCGAACCGGGCGACGAAGTGATTGGCGAGTTCTGCGACGTCCTCGATGCGCTCCTTGAGCGGCGGAACCCAGATCGGGAAGACGTTGAGGCGGTAGTAGAGATCCTCGCGGAACTTGCCGTCCTTGACCTGCTGGATCATGTCGCGGTTGGTCGCGGAGATGAGGCGGAAGTTGACCTTCACCGGACGCTTGGAGCCGACCGGATCGATTTCGCCTTCCTGTAGCGCACGCAGCAGCTTCACCTGCGCTTCGAGCGGCAGCTCGCCGACCTCGTCGAGGAACAGCGTGCCGCCGTCCGCTTCCTGGAACTTGCCGATGCGCTTGTCGGTAGCGCCGGTGAACGAGCCTTTCTCGTGTCCGAACAGGATCGACTCGACGAGGTTCTCAGGCAGCGCGCCGCAGTTGACGGTGATGAAGGGCTTGCCCGCGCGCTCGCTCTCGCCCTGGATGGCGCGGGCGATGAGCTCCTTGCCGACGCCCGACTCGCCCTCGATGAGCACCGGGATGTTGGAGGCGGCGGCGCGGCGGCCGAGCGCGATGACGCGATGCATCGCGTCGCCGCGGATGATGAGGTCGTCGAAGGTGAGCGTGCCTTCGTTGCGCTTCTTGATGCGGTTGATCTCGCCAGCCAGCGCCTCGATCTTGAGCGCGCTCTTGATCGAGACCTCGAGACGCTCGGGCGAAGCCGGCTTGACGACGAAGTCGACTGCACCGGCGCGCATGGCGTTGATGGCGGCGTCGATCGAGCCGTTCGCGGTCTGCACGATGATCGGGGGCAGGCCCGGCTTGCCGACCAGGCGGTCGAGAACACCCATGCCGTCGAGGCCGGGCATCATCAGATCGAGAAGGACGATGGAGATGGTGCTCGCGTCGGCACCTTCGAGCAGCTCGACAGCGCTTTCGCCGGAGCCGGTCGTCTTGGTCTCGAAGCCCATCCGCTTGATGGTTTCCTCGAGAATGCGGCGCTGGGCCGGATCGTCATCGACGATAAGTACGCGCTTTGCCATCGGGCACTCGACACTTTCACGCTACAGGACACCGTCACTCGTCTGAGCATTGTCTCGCCTGGAGACACGCATGGACGTTGTGACAACTCACAGGAGAGGAGGTTGCCCGAGTTCGGTAAACAAGCGGTTGAGAGATCGACCACGTTGACGCTTTTTGTTGCAGGTGAGGCGTTGGGGTGCGCTGGCTCAATCGCCCCCGCATCCCCCGCCATCGCCCCCGTCACCGCCATCGCCGCTGCCATCACCGTCGCCGAGGCCGTCGGTGCCGCCATCGAAGGACGTGGACGAGAAGTCGCCGCCGCATTGCGTGCCGGCTCCGAAGCTCACACCGATGGTGAATTCCTGGCCCCGAGCGGTGGAGTTGGCCGGCTTCCGGCAATCCGGCACGTAGCGGTATCCGTTCGGAACCGCGAGATCGGTATCGAGCGCGAAGAGCAGCGGCAGCGCCGCCGGGGTCTTCGGGTCGATCCCCTCTTCCTTGCAGCATTGCCACCAGACGCGGCGCAACCCTTCGTTGGTCTGCTTCTTCCCCTGGGCGAGGACCACGGCTGGCGTGTGGTGCAGAAAGCGACCGAACGCCTTGCGGCAGAACTCGTCATAGGATCGCGTGTAGAGAATGAACTCGTGCCACAGATCGTCGACCGCCTGCGAGGGCATCGAGACGTAGCGGAAGCCACCCTTGAGGTAGGCGCGGAAGAACTGCCTCAGCCCTTGCTCGATGCGCGAAATGTCGCCGTCGGGGAGGCTCGGATGGTGGTGCCTGAGGCGCTCGATCAGGCCCTTCGGCCACTGGTAGCCGTCGATGAATGCGAGACGGCGGCGATACTTGACGTATGTGGAAAGCGCGAATGTCGCGATGCCCCCGAAAATAACCGCGGGGATCAGTAGATCGGAACTCAATCAAACCTCGTTTTTCTGTTTCTCCTGCCCCCATTATGGGGACCGACATGTCAATCGCAAGACGAACGCCCGAGCTGTTCGCAGACGTGGTTGACGGCGGAATAATGATCCGAAGTCATCTCCCGTCCGACCTCCATACGCGGCAGCCCGCAGGTGGCCGCGAAACGTAGCTCGGCCTTGCCGTCGGCGTCGTGGCGGCCTAACTGGTGGAACAGTGACCTGCGGCTCCGACCGTCTGCCCCGCCGCATGCTTTTTTCTGAGAAGGACATACGATGAACGCGCCCATGGCGACCAAATCGCTCGACCTCGGACCGATGCCGGAGTGGGACCTCAGCGATCTCTACGCCGCACCCGATTGCGATGCGGTGACGCGCGATCTCGCCAGCGCCGCGGCCGACGCCAAGTCGCTCAAGGAGCGGTGGCAGGGAAAGCTGGCGCCGGCCGGTGGTGACGGCGCGAAGCTGGCGCAGGCGGTACGTGCCTATGAGCAGCTTTCCGACCTGATGGGTAAACTCGGCTCCTATGCCGGCCTGCTCTATGCCGCCAACCAGAGCGATCCGGCACGTGCCAAGTTCTACGGTGACATCTCCGAAAAGCTGACGGCGATCTCCTCCGATCTGCTGTTCTTCGAGCTCGAGCTCAACACCATCGATGATGCGGCACTCGGCAGGGCGCTCACCCACCCCGATCTCGCGCGATACAAGCCGTGGTTCGACGACTTGCGCAAGGAGAAGCCCTACCAGCTCGACGAGAAGCTCGAGCAGCTATTCCACGAGAAGGGGCAGACGTCGCGCGGCTCATGGAATCGCCTGTTCAACGAGACGATGAGCGCGCTGCGCTTTCAGGTGGAGGGCGAGGCCGAGCCGATGACGCTCGAGCCGACGCTCAACCTGATGTCGGATGCCGCCGAGCCGCGCCGCCGTGCCGGCGCAGAGGCGGTGGCCAAGACGCTCAAGGATAACGTCCGGCTCTTCACGCTCATCACCAACACGCTCGCCAAGGACAAAGAGATCTCGGATCGCTGGCGCGGCTTCAAGGATGTCGCCGACAGCCGTCATCTCAACAACCGCGTCGAGGCGCCGGTGGTGGACGCGCTCGTCCAGTCCGTGCGCGCAGCGTATCCGCGCCTTTCGCATCGCTATTACGCGATGAAGGCGAAGTGGCTCGGCATGGACAAGCTCTCGCATTGGGACCGCAACGCGCCGCTGCCCGAGAAGCCGGACCGCACCATCACCTGGGCGGAGGCACAAGAGACAGTGCTTTCGGCCTATGCCGGTTTCGCGCCGGAGATGGCGTCGATAGCGAAGCCGTTCTTCGACAAGCGCTGGATCGATGCGCCGGTGCGTGCGGGCAAGGCGCCGGGTGCGTTCTCGGCGGCGACGGTGCCGTCGGTGCACCCCTACGTGATGATGAACTACCTCGGCAAGCCGCGCGACGTGATGACGCTCGCGCACGAGCTCGGTCACGGAGTGCATCAGGTGCTGGCGGCGAAGCAGGGGGCGCTGCTCGCGCAGACGCCGCTGACGCTTGCCGAAACCGCGAGCGTGTTCGGCGAGATGCTGACCTTCCAGAAGCTGCTGTCGGAGGCCAAGGACCGGCGTGAGAGAAAGGCGATGCTCGCCGGCAAGGTCGAGGACATGATCAACACCGTCGTGCGCCAGATCGCCTTCTACACGTTCGAGCGCAAGGTGCACGAGGAGCGCCGGCAGGGTGAGCTGACGTCCGACCGCCTCGGCGAGATCTGGATGGACGTGCAGTCGGAGAGCCTCGGTCCGGCGATATCGTTCAAACCCGGCTACGAGGTGTTCTGGTCTTACATCCCCCACTTCATCCATTCGCCGTTCTACGTTTACGCCTATGCCTTCGGCGACTGCCTCGTGAACTCGCTGTACGGGCTGTACCGGGAGGCGCATCCGGGCTTCGTGGAGAAGTATTTCGAGATGCTGAAGGCGGGGGGCTCCAAGCATCATTCCGAGCTGCTGGCGCCGTTCGGTTTGGATGCGCGCGATCCCGGGTTCTGGAACAAGGGCCTCAAGGTCCTCGAGGGCATGATCGACGAGCTCGAGCGCATGGAGGCCGTGGTTTGACGGTTCGCATGCGGCGCGAGGGGGAAAGCCGGCGATGTTCGATCAACTGCTGAGGCTGCTCAAGGGCGACGCGGCGAGTGAAGGCTCGTCGAAGGATGACCTGCGCCTCGCCGTCGCAGCACTTCTCGTCGAAGCCGCACGCATGGACTCGAGCTTCGGCGGCGAGGAGCGTGACACCATCTCGCGCCTCCTGGCGCAGCGTTTCGAGCTGGCGGAGGCCGATGTGGCGGCGTTGGTCGCCCAGGCCGACGCGCGCATCCAGGATACGGTTCAGTACTTCCCGTTCACCCACAACATCAACACGCACATGAGCGCGGAGGAGAAGGTCGGTGTGATCGAGATGCTGTGGCGCGTCGCTTATGCCGATGGCCGGCTCGATCCCGAGGAGGACCGTCTCATCCGGCAGATCGCGGGGCTGATCCATGTTCCCGATCGCGACCGCATGCTGGCGCGGCGCCGCGTGCTCGACGAAATGGGCGGTGGGAGCGCTTGACCAGAAGTGTGTGAACCGCGCCGGATCGCGTAATCGCCAAACACCTCGCCAGCCGTCGAGCCCTTGCTCCACATGAGACGGTTGAGGTTGCGGAAAAGGAATGGGCCGGAAGCGTGATGCTTCCGGCCCATTGTCGTAGGCTGTCTCGTAGTGGTTTCTTGCGCGTTTCGCCGTTCGCGGTTCAATCCAGTTGCCGCCGTGCCGTCGTCGCCACGAAGCCCTTTGACCGCGCGCGCGCCTTCACGTTCTCCGCCTGCGCGCCGTCGAGGTATTCGACGACCATCACGGCCTTGCCCTTGGCTTTCGCACGCGAGAGCTGTCGCTCGCTGGCGTTGATCTCGCCGGCGCTGTTGCGCCGCTTGTCGTGACGGATGCCGTGATAGAGGTCTTCTTTCGCGACGCCGTCGATGGCGGCGACGTAGCGGTCGTTCGACAGAAGCTCCTCTGCGTTCTGCACCACGACGGCCGCATCGCCCTTTTCGCCCTTCGCCGCCCGCGAGACTTCCTCGACGAAGCGGACCATCTCCTGCTTCGAGCCGCCCGGTGCCTTGACGTTCTCATAGGTATCGACGCGATCGAGATAGACGCCGTCATATCCCTTGCGGATCGCCTCGCGCACACGCTCCTTCACGAGCGACTTCCAGCCGGCTTCCCAGTACTTCGCGGCATAGTTCCCGGCCCAGCCCTGCGTGCGCCCGGTCGAGTACTTGCGGCCGCCCTTCTTCATGTAGCCGCGGCCTTCCTCGACCTCGCCGATCGAGATGTAGGCGAGCACGGCACGCTTTCCGCCGTTGCGCTTCGCCTTGTACTTCTGCGCGCCACCGGCGTGATCGGGATCGATCACGGCGACATCGGCGTCGGTGCGGTTGACGCGGCTGGTGTCGCCCTGAAGCTGATAGGTCCAGCTCTTGGCATGCTTCACGGTATCGATGTCGGCGCGCGCGGTTGTCGCGAACGGAACGAGGGTGACGCTGGACACGACGGCGAGAAGAGCGCCGGCCGCGAAGCGGCGGCTGAATTCAGAATTGCTCATGATGACGTACCTTGATCCGGGCCTTGATCCGGGCCTCGACTTGGCTTTGCTGGAGCGCCCCACCACGTGTCGGTGCGGCACCCGCCACCCCTCGCCATGTTCATCCGGCGATCGGGCGGCATGCGTCAGAGCCGGGTTCGATGGGGCGAAAATGAGGCCACGGCCAGCGGCGGTTGGCTCGCTTGAAACGAATTGGCATGAGAGCGACGCGCGCTTCTGCCGCAGCCGAGGGCTGGCTCGCGCGGACAACGCGTTGATGGCGCGCGCGAAAAGTTTGAGTGCGTGCGGGCCAGCATCCGTGACGGAGCGACCGGTCTAGCATCGGCTGCGGCAATTGCGATCAGACTTGAACTCGCGCCACTCGTCGTCTCGTGTGTCGCCGCGGGGAAACGCTCGCCGGCGGCCATCACCACTTCGAGGGGGAAAGCGGAGTGGAGGTCGAGCCGTTTACCGTGTTCAATGCCGCGGACCACGAACGGGATTGTCGCCGCCAGACCCGCTCACCAGATCGACGGCATGGAAGAACTTCTGCAAGCCGTTCTTGGGCCGTTCGTCGAGATGCTGTTTTACGGGTTCGGTCGCCTGCTGCTCTGGGCGCTCGGTTTCGATGCGACGGTCGACGGGCAGATGGAGGAATTGGTCGGGTTCGTGCTGCTCTGTCTCACCGGTGCAGCCGCTGTCTATTTCCTTGGCGCTATAGAACCTTCTGGCATAGGCGCTGCCGCAACGGGTTCCTGTAATGTTAGCGGTGGCGCGCACTAACCAATTGTCAGAGCATAATTTTCTTGGGTTTTGGTTCATCTGCCGTTCATGTTGGAACGCTCAATCTCGTGCAATCCCGGGCGCATGCCCCGGCACAACTTGTCTCATCACAGGAGAACGTCATGGAGTGGCTCAAGGCGCGCCCGGTCCCTGGCGGTCGATCCGCTCTCGGTCTGGCGCTCGGTGCCCTGTTCCTCGCCGGCGCTTCGCTGCCTGCCGTCGCCGCTGATCTCGATTATCCGCCGTCCTTCAAGGACGAGCCCTACGATCGCTACGGCGACCGCCGCGACGAGGACGATTACGAGCGGGAGAGATACGCTCGCCGCCAAGTGGATTGCGTCCCGAATGACGTCGTTCGCCACCGGCTCGCCGCAGACGGTTGGCACGACTTCAAATGGCCCGAGCCGCGTGGAGCGTATGTCGTGGTCGACGCGCGCCGCCCGAACGGCCGGCTGTTCAGTCTGAGCATCGACCGCTGCAGTGGTGAGGTCGTGCTAGCGCGCCCGTTGGAGCCGCGACGGCGGTTTGCCCGTTGGCGCGACGGTGACAACTGGCGCGATTGGGATGGCGAATATCCGCGCCGTCCGATCGGCTGGCGCGAGCGGTTCTGACAGAGGTTCTGACGACGTGCTCGTCGGGCTGCGCGCTACGCGACTTCGGTCATTCTGATTACAAACGTCATTCCGATACAGATCGGCCCCCGCGCCCTCTTCGGTGAGAGCGGCGCTGGGGCCGTCTGGCGTTCCGCAATGCGAGGCAGCATCACTCCGCCGCGGATCGTGCCTCGTAGCCCAAGAGCGCGTTGAGCTTGCCGATCAGGTCGGCAGCGGCTTCGGGGATGTTGGTGCCGGGGCCGAACACGGCCTTGGCGCCGCTCGCGAACAGTGCGTCGTAGTCCGACGGCGGGATGACGCCGCCGACGACGATCATGATGTCGCCGCGGCCTTCCTTCTCGAGCGCGGACTTGAGCTCGGGCACCAGCGTCAGGTGGCCCGCGGCGAGAGACGAAACGCCGATGATGTGCACGTCGTTCTCGACCGCTTGGCGCGCGGCTTCCTCCGGTGTCGCGAACAGCGGCCCGATGTCGACGTCGAAGCCGAGATCGGCGAACGCCGAGGCGATCACCTTCTGGCCGCGATCATGGCCGTCCTGGCCCATCTTGGCGATGAGGATGCGCGGGCGGCGCCCGTCGTTCTTCTCGAACTGCTCGACGAGGCGCAGCACGTTGGCGACCTCCTTGTTCATGGCGCCAGCCTCCGCCCTGTAGACGCCGGAGATCGCGCGGATCTCGGCCTGATGCCGTGTGAAAACCTTTTCGAGCGCAAACGAAATCTCGCCGACCGTCGCCTTCGCGCGCGCCGCCTTGACCGCGAGGTCGAGCAGGTTGCCGTTGCCCTTGGCACCTTCGGTGAGGGCGGTCAGAGCAGCCTCGACATCCTTCTCGCTGCGCTCGGCGCGCAGCCGCTGGAGCTTGGCGATCTGCTGCTCGCGCACGGAGCGGTTGTCGACCTTGAGCACGTCGATGGTCGCGTCGTCCTTCACGCGGAACTTGTTGACGCCGACGATGGTTTGGCGGCCCGAGTCGATACGCGCCTGCGTGCGGGCCGCCGCCTCCTCGATGCGCATCTTCGGAATACCGGCCGCGATCGCCTTGGCCATGCCGCCGAGCTTCTCGACCTCCTCGATATGCGCCCATGCCTTGGCGGCGAGGTCGTGTGTCAGGCGCTCGATGAAGTAGCTGCCGCCCCACGGGTCGATGACGCGCGTGGTGCCGCTTTCCTGCTGGATGAGGAGCTGCGTGTTGCGGGCGATGCGCGCGGAGAAGTCGGTCGGCAGGGCGATGGCTTCGTCGAGCGCGTTGGTGTGCAGCGACTGCGTGTGGCCTTGCGTCGAGGCCATGGCCTCGAGGCAAGTGCGGGTGACGTTGTTGAAAACGTCCTGCGCCGTCAGCGACCAGCCCGAGGTCTGCGAGTGCGTGCGCAGCGACAGCGAGCGGGCGTCCTTCGGTTTGAACTCAGCCTGGATCAGCTTCGACCAGAGCAGGCGCGCGGCCCGCATCTTGGCGATCTCCATGTAATAGTTCATGCCAATCGCCCAGAAGAACGACAGGCGCGGCGCGAACTTGTCGATGCCGAGGCCTGCGGCGACGCCGGCGCGCGCATACTCGACGCCATCGGCGAGTGTGTAGGCGAGTTCGAGATCCGCCGTCGCTCCCGCTTCCTGCATGTGATAGCCGGAGATGGAAATGGAGTTGAACTTCGGCATGTAGCTGGACGTGTAGCCGAAGATGTCCGAAATGATGCGCATCGAAGGCGCGGGCGGATAGATGTAGGTGTTGCGCACCATGAACTCTTTCAGGATGTCGTTCTGGATGGTTCCTGAAAGCTTGTCGGGGGAGACGCCCTGCTCCTCGCCGGCGACGATGAATAGCGCCAGCACCGGCAGCACCGCGCCGTTCATGGTCATCGACACGCTCATCTGTTCGAGCGCGATGCCCGAGAACAGCGTGCGCATGTCGTAGATCGAGTCGATCGCCACGCCGGCCATGCCGACATCGCCTTTCACGCGCGGGTGGTCGCTGTCGTAGCCGCGGTGGGTGGCGAGGTCGAAGGCGACGGACAGGCCCTTCTGGCCGGCGGCGATGTTACGGCGGTAGAAGGCGTTGGAATCCTCGGCCGTGGAGAAGCCCGCGTACTGGCGGATGGTCCAAGGCTGCGTCACGTACATCGGCGCGTAGGGGCCGCGCAGGTAAGGCGCGATGCCGGGATAGGTGTCGAGGAAATCGAGGCCGGCGATGTCGGCGGCGTCGTAGACCGGTTTCACCGGGATGCCCTCGGGCGTCGTCCAGGCCTCACCGGTCGACGCGGCGGCGGTTGCGGCGGGCGACGGCCCGTCGAGGTCCAGGGCTGTGAAATCGGGGATCCGGGTCATGTCCATCTCGTCGTCGGGGCGCGGTGGCGCGTTCGGCCATACCTTTGCAGAACATATCATACGGCCTCGGCGGCGTGCGGCAACCGCTGCGAAAGTGCGGCGCAACAAGTTGATGCGATAAGGGGATTTCGGCGGGCAAAAAAAGAGGCCGGTGGGGGGCACCGGCCAAGGCAGGGGAGGAAGGCAGGGGGAGGAAGGCAAGGAAGACGTGAGTGTCAGGGCGGCGCTCAGCGCTGGCAGGCGATCAGCGTCGACAACACCAGCCCGACCGCCAATGCGACGGCGCCGACCGATCCGGCGGCCACGGGGCTCGCATGGAACGCGGCCATAAGTCCGGGGAGCAGCGGCCCGACCGCGGTCAGCAACAGGGTGAAGGCGGTTGCGACGAGGAAGGCAGTGGCAAGCTGGGTGGCGAAAGACATCGGGCTTCTCCTGCGTCTTGTCGGGGCGGGCCAGGGCGGCCTCTGATCTGGAGGCAGCATGCCGCACGCGCCCTCCGCCGGCAGTTCCAGGGGGAACACTGCGAATTCGGGCCGACGGCCCCGCCCGCGCCCCAATCGGGTGCGGACTATCCGGCACACCATGTGCCGGGGGCGCCATGCAGAAGCGGGTTGACGAGACGCGGGATCGGCCCGCCGGCGCTTCGCCGCCGAACGCTGCGCCGGCCGGATCACTCCCGCAGCGCGGGGCTTCGCCGCCAACCCCTCCCCACGAGAGCGCCGCCCGCCTCTGGCCACCTCTCGCCCGCTTCATCGCCGCCGAGCAGCGCATCGGCGAAGCGGCAGAGGCGCGTGGCCTCTTCTCGCACTTCGCCTACGAGTTCGTGCGCTTCGGTATCAAGCAGGGCTGGGCCTGCCTGTTCGGCGGGCTGATGCTGACGCTGCTGATTGCGACGCATCTCGTCTATCCGAAGGGGGCTTGGCTCGCTCGTTACGACTTCCTGGTGCTGGCGGCGGTGGCCATCCAGATTGTCATGTTGCGCTTCGGCCTAGAGACATGGGAGGAGGCGCGCGTCATCCTGGTCTTCCATGTCGTCGGCACGGCGATGGAGATCTTCAAGACCAGCGTCGGCTCATGGATCTACCCGGAGCCGTCATTGCTACGGATCGGCGGTGTGCCGCTGTTCACCGGCTTCATGTACGCGGCCGTCGGCTCCTACATTGCGCGGGTGTGGCGGCTGTTCGACTTCCGCTTCACACGTCATCCGCCGCTATGGGCGCTCGGACTGCTCGCGGTGGCGATCTACGTGAACTTCTTCGCGCACCATTTCACGTGGGATATGCGCCCGCTGCTTTTCCTCGGGGCGGCGTTGCTGTTCGGTCCGTGCTGGGTCCACTTCAAGGTGTGGAAGGAACACCGCAGCATGCCCATGCTGCTCGGCCTTTTCCTCGTCGCGCTGTTCATCTGGCTCGCCGAGAACATCGGCACGTTCACGGCCGCGTGGGTCTATCCGAGCCAGAAGGCGGGCTGGCACATGGTTTCGCTCGGCAAGCTCGGCGCGTGGTTCCTGTTGATGATCATCAGCTATGCGCTCGTGGCGGCGTTGAACCGGCCGCAGCCGATGCTTGCGCCGCCCGAGCCCGACGCGCTCTGATCGTGGTGTGTCCCGGCAAGGCGACGCCAGTTATGCGGTCAGCTCGTGTTGCAGCTCTGTCAGCGTCTCGACGGCGTTCTGGCCGGCGTAGAGGAACCCATCGACGCCGGCAGCGCGCAGCATCGGCTCCTGATCGCCGGGCCGCCCCGCCATGAGCACGCGCGCCGCTCCAGCCTCGGTCAGGGCCTTCGCAGTCGCCTCCGCGTGGAGCTTGTAGACGTCGTCGGACGAGCAGATGCAGGCGGTGGTGACGTGCGATCCCTTGAACGCCGCCGTGGCTTCCGCAGGCGAGGCGTAGCCGTCCGAAACGATCGTGTCGATACCGGCGACGGCGAGGTGGTTCTTCACCCAGGTGGTGCGGGCGGTGTGATCGGCGATGGTGCCGAGGCTCGCGAGGAATACGGTCGGCCGCTTGCCGTGCTCGGCTGTATAGGCGTCGGCGGCGTCGCGCAGATCCTCGAACGGCGCCGCGAGGCGATGTGCGAACAGCGGTTCGATGAGGGCTTCGCCCACGGGAGGAGCGGCCGCGGGCCAGGGCGCGACGGTCACCCCGTCGTCGCCGAGCAGCGGGAAGGCGGAAGTGCCGGTGAGCGGCTGCTTGCCGGTGGCGATCGCCTTGTCGCGATCCTTGACGATATGGGTGATGTCGCGGACGAGCGAACCGGATGCGAGCACCGAGACGATGCCGCCCTGCCGTTCGATCGACTGGAACAGGCTCCAGGCGGCGTGGGCGAGGTCGTCCGTCAGCTTCTCCACATACCAGGAGCCGCCGGCCGGATCGGTGACGCGGCCGAGCGAAGATTCTTCCTGCGCGACGAGCTGCGTGTTGCGGGCGATGCGGAGCGCGAACGAGTCGGGCATGCCGAGTGCCCAGGTGTAGGGCAGCACCGTCACCGCATCAGCGCCGCCGAACGCCGCCGCCGCAGTGGCGATGGTGGTGCGCAGCATGTTGGTCCACGGGTCGCGCTTGGTCATCATGCGCGCGGACGTGGTGGCGGCGATACGTGGCGGCGTGACGGCAGCACCCGCGCCCGAGGCTTCCGCGATGCGGGCGATGATGCGACGCAGAGCCCGTAGCTTGGCGATACCGAGGAACTGGTCGGCGTCGACGGAGACGGCCACGGTGATCTGCGCGAGCGCGGCGGTGACGTCGACGCCAGCGGCATCGAACGCGCGCAGGTACGCGACGAGCGATGCGGCGATGACGGCCAGCTCTTGCGCCTCGCTGGCGCCCGCCTCGTGGGCGATACGGCCATCGACAAGGACCGTGCGGGCGAGGGCGAACTCATCCTTGAGCACCTTCGCGCTCGCCGCCGCGGCCTTGATGGCGGCGTCGAGGGGCAGGCGCGAATGGCCGGTGCGGGCGGCGACGCCGATGGGATCGATGTCGAAGCGGACGGAAACCCTGTCGGCCGGCTTGCCGAGCGCAGCGATGGCTTCACGGAAAAACCCGGCGGCGCGCTCGGCGTCGGCGCCGGCGTCGAGCACGATCGAAACATAGTCGAGATAGATACCCGCCAGGACACGCGCCATGTCGGCGCCGCTGGCAATGGCAATGCCCGATTGGCCGGGCGCCGCGATCCTGAGCACGAGGCCGTTGGCGCCGCCTTCGAGCTCGGCGAGCGCCGCCGCGTTGGCGGCGTCGGGGGTCCCGGCGACGACCACCTGCTCGATGCTCCAGCCCATTCCCTCGGTCTCGGCGCCGATACCGCGCACGAAGGGCGTCACGCCGCCGGCCTTGGGAGCGTCGGCGCGTGTGTAGAGCGGCTCGATTCTCAGGCTATCCGCTGTCCGCGACACCATGCGACGCTCGAAATCGCCACCCTTGAGGGCCTTGTCGACCAGCTTCAGCCACTCCTCGCGGCTGGCGGTGGGGAAGTCGGCGGCGAGCGGCATGGGGGTGTCTGTCATCGGGTCACGGTCCCGTCGGTTCACGAGTGTTTTCAGGCTGGTCGGGAGCATCCGCCCCCACCGATTGTCTATAGTGGCTTTCGCAACTGCAATACACGATCCATTCGGGGCTGTACGACCAAGGATTGATCGGTCCTTGCCCCGTGTGAGGCTGGGCTCGAGATGGAGCCGGTGGCGGCGGTGCCGACAGCGGTTGCCCGAGGTGGGTCCGAACCCAGTCCACAAGGTCTGCCCCGCGACGCGGCACGGCGGCCGAAATGCGGGGAATTTTCGGGGGATCGCGTGGCGTCTGAATTTGCAACGCGCTCCCCCACATGTCATCTGGATATACAAGCGTAGCGATTCGAGCGCCCGGGCCCGCTGCCAAGAATACGGCCGCCTGTTCCCGGGCTTCGCGGTACGCCGCCGGTGGTTGGCCGGCCGCCCCCGCGCGGGGCGATATCTAGGAGCGAGGAATGAGCGAGCGACAGCAGCCTGAGGCCGAGCCGGGTTCTCCCGCGGCGGATCCGCGGTTCTTCGCCCAGAACGGACGCATCCTGCTGGGCGGCAGCCACGCCGGGATCGAGTTCATCGAGCTGAAGCTCGCCAACCGCCATGGCCTCATCACCGGTGCCACGGGCACGGGCAAGACGGTGACGCTCCAGGTCCTCGCTGAAAGCTTCTCCGCGGCGGGCGTTCCCGTGTTCGCCGCCGACATCAAGGGCGATCTCTCGGGCATTGCCGTCGCCGGCGAGCCGAAGAAGCACCTCGTCAACCGGGCCGAGGAGATCGGGCTACCCGGCTATCACAACGCGGCGTTCCCGGTCGCCTTTTGGGACATCTTTGGCGAGCAGGGCCATCCGGTTCGCACCAGCGCCCAATCGATGGGCGCGCTGCTCCTGTCGCGCCTGCTCGATCTCACCGAGCCCCAGGAGGGTGTGCTCAACATCGCCTTCCGCTGGGCCGAGGACCGGCGCACCACCCGCGATCCGAAATTCGTCATCCGCAAGTTGCGCGACCTGCGCGCGGTGATCGAGGAGGTCGGCCGCCGGGCCAGCGAGCTGCGCCCGCGCTACGGCAACATCGCGCAGCAAACGGTCGGCGTGCTGCAACGCCGCCTGCTGGTGCTCGAGGAGCAGGGTGCGGACAACTTCTTCGGCGAGACCGCGCTCGATATTAACGATCTGATGAAGGTGCGCGACGGGTTCGGGGTCATCAACGTTCTCGCCGCCGACAAGCTGATGGACAACCCGCGCCTCTATGCGACGGCGCTGCTGTGGCTGCTCGACGAGTTGTTCGACAAATTGCCCGAGGTCGGTGATCTCGAGAAGCCGAAGCTCGTGTTCCTGTTCGACGAGGCGCACCTGCTGTTCGACGATGCTCCGAAGGCGGTGCTCGACCAGATCGAGCGCGTCACACGCCTGATCCGTTCGAAAGGCGTCGGCGTCTACTACGTGACGCAGAGCCCGGCCGACGTTCCCGATCGCATCTCCGCCCAGCTCGGCAACCGCATTCAGCACGCGCTGCGCGCCTTCACGCCGAAGGAGCAGAAGGCCATCCGCGCGGCGGCCGACACGTTCGTCACCAATCCCGAGATCGATACCGAGCGCGCCATCCAGCAGCTCAAGGTCGGTGAGGCGCTCGTTTCCACGCTGCGCAACAAAGGCGAGCCGTCGATGGTGCAGCGCTCGCTGATCCGCCCGCCGATGGGCCGCATCGGGCCGCTCAAGCCCGAGGAACGCAAGGCGGTGATGGCGCGCGACGTCGAGAATTCGAAGAAGTACGACGCGCCGCTCGATGTCGACGGCGCTTTCGAGCGAGTCGCGGCGATGAATTCGGCGATGGGCGGGGTCAGCGAGCAGATCGCCGACGTGAAGGAACGCCTCGGCGGCTGGTTCGGCATCGGCCGCAAGGACGGTTGAAAAGCATCGCGTCGAAGCCGGCCGAGTCCGGCATTGCGCTAATCGAAGGAGAGCACCATGGCACTGCTGCCAGGCGTAAGGTTCCGCAAGACGTTCACGATCTTTCCGGGCGTGAAGATCAACCTCAGCAAGACCGGCGTCAGCACCAGCGTCGGCGGCAAGGGCGCGACCATCAACGTCGGCACCCAGGGCCAGAAGATGATCACGCTCGGCATTCCGGGCACCGGCCTCAGCTATCGCGTGCCGCTGAGCTGGTCGATCCTGCTGCTGCTGCTCTTGGTCGTGGCGCTGGTCGGCATCGCCTACCTGCTCAATCCGACACTGGTGAAAGCCGCGCTGCACTGGTGGCAGCCGCAGCTCTTCTGAGAACTCGGCGCTGCGGGTGCGATCGGTTGAGATTGAAGCGCTCTGCGCTTCGATCGAAATCGTGAATCGCACCCGTGGCGGAGAATCGAAAGTGCGATCGGTTGAGATTGAAGCGCTCTGCGCTTCGATCGAAAGCGTGAATCGCACCCGTGACGGAGAATCGAAAGTGCGATCGGTTGCGATGAAAGCGCTTAACGTTTTCATCGAAAGCGTCAATCGCGGCCCGAACCACGAGTCGAGGGTGCGATCTGGCTGCAGCGCCTCCGCGCGCGGCCCATCGCGCACGAGCAGTTACGGGGAGACGACCATGAAACGGCTCGCAGCGGCGGCGCTGCTCGCTTCGGCGATGCTGCCCGCGCTCGCTACCGCGACCCTTGCCGATTCCACCGACGACGAGCAGGCCAAGCTTGCCGAGGTCGGCCGCGCCATCGCACGGGAGCACTGCTCGCGCTGCCACGCCATCGGTCCCGACGACAAGAGCCCGCACGACAAGGCGCCGCCGTTCCGCGATGTCGTTGTGCGCTACCCGAGCGAGGATCTTGCCGAGGCATTGGCGGAAGGCATCGTCTCAGGCCATCCCGACATGCCGGTGTTCGTTTTCGAAGGCCCGCAGATCGAAGGTTTCATCGCCTATCTCGATAGCCTCGGGCCACCGGAGGCCAAGACGCCGGCCAAATAGGGATCGAGGCGGGACGGTGCGGGAGTTTCGCGCCTGAGACCGCCGCGCTACATCGGCGGTATCTTGTTCCAATGCACGCCGGCCGCGCCCATCTTGCGGCCTTCCTCGAACAGTGCCGACTGATAGACGGGGTCGAAGAACTGCTTCGATTTGACATTGAACGTCACCGGTACGGCGATGAAGTTGAAATCGGCGCCGGCATCCTGTGCCATGCGATGGATGCGATAGAGCTCGCCGAGGTTCTGGTTCTTGATGAGCGTGCTGATCGAGCGCGAGACGATGTCGAGCGTCTTGGCGTTCACGACCTCCTGCTCCGGCGCAATCTTGCCGTTTTTCACGATGTAGAGCCGGCGGATCGGGGGCTTGTCGTAAAGGCGGTCGTAGGTCTTGAACGGGACGTTGACGGGCAGAACGAACACCTCGCGGGTGGTTCCGCCATCGACGTGCAACTCGTCGTACGTCTTGCCATCGACCTCGACGGGAAAGGCGACCGGCGGGAACGCTCCGGGTATCGCCGCCGAGGCCATGATGGCCTTGCGGAACAGCTCGAGCGCGTTGGGGTGGCCGCTTGCCGCGATCTCGCCGAGGTTCCATACGACCGGGCGCTGGGCATCGAGGTTCGTGGTCAGCACGAACAGCAGCCGGCCTTTGCGATACTCCGCCGCCACCTCGCGCAGGAGCTGTTGGTCTGCGTAGCGAGCGATCAGATTTTCGAGCGGCGTGGTGTCGGCGAGCGAGGAGCCGCCGAGGATGCCCGGGAGGATCTGCGCGGTGACGAGCTGCGACGTCTGGTACTGGGTCCAGATCTCCTTCAGCGCTCGGTCGTAGCGGGGCCCGAGGTAGGCGAACGGGGCGATGATCGCGCCCGCGCTGACGCCGGTTACGACCTCGAATTCGGGGCGGTCGCCGCGCTCCGTCCATCCGGTGAGGATGCCCGCACCGAAGGCGCCATCGCCGCCGCCGCCCGAAAGGGCGAGCGTTTCGACCACCGGCCGGCCGTTGATGCGTTTTGAGCCCTGCGCGAGGCGCGGCAGGTGAGGCAGGCGGCGGCGCAACTCGGCCATGAAATCCGCGGGCTTCTCGTCTCCCCAATAACGGATGCCCTGCATGTCATGAACGACCGCATGATCGGCAAGCTCCGCCGAGGGTATGCCGTTGCGTACGAAATCCGCCGCGCACGCTGAAAGACCCGCCGCAACGACGAGCGCGGTGACGAGCTTGGCGAATCTGGCACGGTGGGCAAGCACGCGATCCGGCCTCTGCGAGTCTGAAACAAAGCCTTCTTACATCGGCAATTGAAAGAACGCATGAACACCCGGGTGTCCGCAGGCATCCAGGTGTCGCGGGTAGGTATCGCGCGAAGGTGGCCCAAGTGCGAACGCCTGGGAAGCCCGCTGGTGCCGCCGAGCCACGCGACAAGGCCGCGCGGAACATCACGGTGCTGACGCGGCTCAGCGTTCCCGGCGCAGCGTCAGCGCGAGCACACCCGCAGCGGCCCCGACCGCAGCCGCTGCCAGCAGGCCCGAGTTCATGCCGGCCGTAACGTCTCCCTCCCACCATGCGCGTCCGAGCTGATAGCCGATGCCGATCAGGGCTCCCGCGCCGCCGCCGTAGACGATGTCCGTCCGATCGAGCTGCATGGTTCCCCCCCCTTCGGTGACCGTCGAAGTCAGCTCTTTACGGCAGCGATTGGCACGTTGTCGATGAGCCGGGTGCGGCCGAGCCACGCGGCGGCCAGGACGCGGCCGGGGCGTCCACTCGACGGCTTCCATTCGCCGAGCGTCTCGGCATCGCGAACGGCGATATAGTCGACCTTGGTGAAACCCGCCCGCTCGACGGCGGTGATCGCCGATTTGACAGCCACACCCGCCCGGCCGCCCCCGGCTATTTTTTCCGCGACCGTCAGCAATGCCGCGTTCAATGCCGGTGCGATGGCGCGCTCCTCCGGGCCAAGGTAGCGATTGCGCGATGAGAGAGCCAGTCCGTCTGCCTCGCGCACGGTCGGCACGCCGACGATGGCGAGCGGCAGATTGAGGTCCCGCACCATCTGGCGGACGACGGCGAGCTGCTGGAAATCCTTCTCGCCGAACAGCGCGTAATCGGGCGTGACCTGCGAGAAGAGCTTGCAGCAGACGGTGGCGACGCCGCCGAAGTGGTGCGGGCGGAATTCTCCCTCGAGGCCGAGCGCCGCGCCCTTGACGTCGATCATCGTGGCGTACCCTTCGGGATACATTTCGGCGGGCTCCGGTGCCCAGACGAGATCCGCGCCGACGCTTGCGAGCTTCGCCAGGTCGCCAGCCTCATCGCGCGGATAGCGGGCGAGGTCCTCGGTCGGCGCGAATTGGGTGGGGTTGACGAAGATCGAGACGACGACTCGCTTCGCTTTCGCCTGCGCCGCGCGTACGAGCGTGAGGTGCCCATTGTGCAAGGCGCCCATCGTCGGCACCAGCGCAACGGGCTCGCCGGCCTTTCGCCAGAGTTGAACGGCCTTGCGGATGTCTTTGACGGTACGCAGCGTTTTCACGTTACGGGTTCGCGATGCCATGGTCGTCCTGGTGCTGAAGCGGCTTTGGGAGTCGTCGCGCCATGAGGCGACGGCACGCTGCGTCGAAGGCGGTAGCGCCGTCAAGTGTCGGCCAGAGGCGGACCGCGCGGCGATTTGCTAACATCGCGCTGAAACGGCGAATCGGCCGATGCGGCGCGGCGTGCCGCGCCGGGCAGGTGCCGGAGCAACTGTTCGAGGGTAGGCGGATTTGGGACTGAAGGCCAGGGCAGCCGCGGACGCGGACAGACAAGACGCGGCGAAGCCGAGCGCGGCGGACGCGGGGGCTTCGGCTCGCCTGCCGCAGCGCGAGGAGATCTCCGCGTTCCATCTCATCGACGAGGCGCGCCTCGTCGGCATGCTCGTCGAGCGCGCCGCCTACACCGAGGACGAGGCGCGGCGCACTGCCGAGATCGCGCGGCGTCTCGTCGTCGCGATGCGGTCCGGGCAAGGCAGTGCCGGCGGCGTCGATGCCTTCATGCGCGAGTATGGCCTGTCGAGCGAGGAAGGCGTCATCCTGCTCTGTCTGGCGGAAGCGCTGCTGCGCATTCCCGACGCGGACACGGCCGACAAGCTGATCGCCGAGAAGATCGGCGAGGGCCAGTGGGCACGGCACCTCGGCGCTTCGGCCAGTACGTTCGTCAACGCCTCCACCTTCGGGCTGATGCTGACCGGCAAGGTCGTACGATTCGGATCGGCGGACGGCGCCTCGCCGCTCGACACCATCAAGCGCATGGTGGCGCGGTCCGGCGAAGGGGTTATTCGCCAGGCGTTGCGCCGTGCGGTGAAGCTGCTCGGTGACCAGTTCGTGCTCGGCCGCTCCATCGAGCAGGCGATCAGGCGCGCCGCGTCATGGGAAGCGAAGGGCTATCGCCTGTCCTACGACATGCTCGGCGAGGCGGCACGCAGCGACGCCGACGCCAAACGATACTTCGACCGCTATATGCACGCGATCGAAGCAGTCGGCGCGGCGGCCGGACGCTTCACTGGCGGCAGCCATGCGGATGCACTCACGGCCCGGCCGAACATTTCGGTGAAACTGTCGGCGATCCATCCGCGATTCGAGCCGGGCAAGGAGCGCCGGTTGACCGACGAGCTCGAGCCACGGCTGTTGACACTGGCGCGGGCGGCGCGCGAACGCGGCGTCACCATCACAATCGACGCCGAGGAACAGGACCGGCTCGACATCGAGCTCAAGAGCTTCGCCGCGACTCTCGCCAACCCCGCGCTCGACGGATGGCAGGGGCTCGGCATCGCCGTTCAGGCATACTCGCGCCGCGCCATGCCCGTGCTGCGCTGGTTGCGGCAGATCTCGGAAGCGACGGGCAAGCGCATTCCAGTGCGTCTCGTCAAGGGCGCCTATTGGGACAGCGAGATCAAATGGGCGCAGGAGCGTGGTCTTGCCGATTACCCTGTGCTGACGCGCAAGGCCCACACCGATCTCTCCTACCTCGCCGCGGCCCGCTACCTCCTCGCCTACCGTGAGGCGTTCTATCCGGCACTCGCCACCCACAACGCTCAGTCGCTCGCCGCCGTTCACGCGATCGCCGGCGCCGCGCCGTTCGAATTCCAGCGGCTACACGGCATGGGCGAGGCGCTCTACGCGGAGGTGGTCGGCGAAGGCAAGCTCGGCCGTCAGGCCCGGATCTATGCGCCCGTCGGCGAGCACGAGGATTTGCTCGCTTATCTCGTTCGCCGTCTGCTCGAGAACGGTGCCAACTCCTCGTTCGTGCATCGCATATCGGACGCGGCGACGACGGTGGACGAAATCGTCGCCGATCCGGTGCAGGCGCTCGCCGCGGAATGGACGGATGGCGGCAAGGCCCGCATCGAAGCATCGCTCCGGCTGCCGAGGCCACGCAGCATTCTTCTGACCGCCCGCGACGTCGCCGAGGGATTGGCGATCGCCGAGCCGGCGGTGCGCGACGGCCTTCTCGGCGAGGTACGCGCTGCGCTACAGAAACAGCCATTCATTGCCGCGCCGATCATTGGCGGTGCCGTCGAGGCTTCGGCACCTGCGCGCCTGGCGCTTTGTCCGCACGACCGACGCGAGCGGCTCGGTGAGGTTCACGTTGCGAACGCCGCGCAGGTGGAAGCGGCGCTCGCCAAGGCGACGGTGGCCGCTCATTCCTGGGATATGACACCGTCGGCGCGCCGGGCCGAAGTGCTCGACGCTGCCGCTCGCATGTACATGCGCGACCGCGCGAAGCTCATCGCGTTGATCGTGCGCGAGACGGGACGCACACTCGAGAACGCCCACGCCGAGGTGCGCGAGGCTGTCGATTTCCTGCGCTATTACGCGAGCGAAGCACGCCGCACGCTCGGAGAGCCGCTGCGGTTGCCCGGGCCCACGGGTGAGGTGAACACGCTTTCGCTGCGTGGACGCGGGCCCATCGCGGCGATCAGCCCGTGGAACTTCCCGCTGGCGATCTTCACCGGGCAAATCGCGGCGTCGCTCGCGGCCGGCAATCCCGTCGTCGCCAAGCCGGCTGAGCAAAGTCCACTCGTCGCACACGCGGCCGTGCTGCTGCTGCACGAGGCTGGCGTTCCGCCGGATTGTCTCCAACTGCTGCCCGGAGCAGGCGACATCGGCGCCATGCTGGTCGGCGACAAGCGGATCAAGGGGGTCGTGTTCACGGGATCGGTCGAGACGGCCTGGTCGATTCAGCGCACACTCGCTGGGCGGCGCGGCGCCCTCGTTCCGTTCATCGCGGAGACCGGTGGCGTCAATGCGATGATCGCGGACTCCTCCGCCCTGCCCGAGCAGGTGGTGCGCGACTGTGTTCGGTCCGCCTTCGACAGCGCCGGGCAGCGCTGCTCGGCGGCTCGTATTCTGTACGTGCAGGAGGAGATTGCGCCGCGCGTGATCGATATGCTCGTCGGCGCCACCGAGGCGCTCGATCTCGGCGATCCGCTCGACCCGGCGACCGACATCGGCCCGCTGATCGAGGAGCAGGCGCAGGACACGGTCGAAGGGCACAAGCTGCGGATGTCGCGTGGCCATAAGAAGTTGGTCGATCTACCGCTGCCGAACGAGTGCCGGCCGGGAACCTTCGTCACGCCGGCGATCTACGAGGTGTCGCGGCTCGGCGACATCGGCGGCGAGGTGTTCGGACCCGTGCTGCACGTCGTGCGCTATGCGCGCGGCAGGCTCGACGAGGTGATCGGCGAGATCAATGCGGTCGGCTACGGACTGACGATGTCGCTGCACAGCCGGATCGAAGCGGTGGCGGACCACGTGGCCGAGCATGCCCGGGTCGGCAATCTCTACGTCAACCGCAATCAGATCGGCGCGGTACCCGGTGTCCAGCCGTTTGGCGGCGAGGGGCTTTCGGGAACCGGGCCGAAAGCGGGCGGTCCGCACATGCTGCGGGCGCTGATGACGGAGCGCGTGCGCACCACGGACATCACGGCGACGGGCGGCAATTACGATCTCCTGTCGCGCGATTGACGGGGCGGGGATGACGGGGGCGGGGATGGAGTGATCGCCGTCAGACACAGGCCAGTGAGCCCGTGCCGTCGCTCGCATCACGCCGAACACGACCGCGTTGCGCCGGACATGCGGCGTCGCCATGTTGTTGGGTGCGCAGTGCGCCACAGGCTCCATCTGCAAGTGCAGGCGCCGAGTACGGGAACCGGGCCGTTCGATGAGCAAGGACGAGAAACCATCTCACAAGCCGACCGCGATGCCACGGCCGGTCGCTGACGGAGTGGTGCGCCGCTCTCATCCCGTCTCCCCCGCGACGGGCACGGCGCCACTGGCGGTCGAGCGCTCGAGCGACGCCGAGGTCAGCGACTTCGTCAAGCGGATGCGAAGCCGGCCGGCGGAAGCGGCGACGGGCAATGGCCGTCTCGTCTTCGCCATGGATGCGACGATGAGCCGTCAACCGACATGGGACATGGCGCTGGCCCTGCAGGCCGAGATGTTCGGTGCCGTCAAGGCGGTCGGCGGGCTCGACGTGCAGCTCGTCTACTTCCGCGGTGCCGGTGAATGCCGTGCCTCGCGCTGGGTGTCGGACCCCGATGCGCTCGCGCGCCTCATGTCGACGGTGTCGTGCCAGGGCGGATACACGCAGATCGGCAAGGTGTTGTCGCACACCCGTAGCGAGGCCGAGAAGAAGCGTGTCAACGCGCTCGTCTACGTCGGCGACTGCATGGAGGAGGCCGTCGACGATTTGTGCGGTCGCGCGGGCGAGTTGGCCTTGCTCGGCGTGCCGGTTTTCCTGTTCCAGGAGGGGCGTGACGGGGTCGCGGAGCGGGCTTTCCGTGAGATCGCGCGCCTCACGAATGGCGCGTGGTGCCGCTTCGATGCTGGCGCCGCCGCGCAATTGCGCGAGCTGCTTGCGGCCGTCGCCGTCTACGCGGCGGGCGGGCGTGCAGCACTGGAACGGCTGACGCAGGGGAACGGTGCCGAGGGGGCACGGCGCCTGCTCGCGTCGCTGCCGCTGCCGCGGTCGGCATCGGAGGGCCGCGGCTGATGCAGGCGTTCATTCTCGGGCTCCTTGCGCTCGCCGTCGTGCTCGTGCTCGTCAACCGCTTCACCACTGCCAGCCCGGCGCGGCTCGCGCGCAACATCAAGCGCGGGGTTGGCGCGGCAATGATCGCGGTGGCGGTGCTGCTCGCGGTTCGCGGGGTGGCGGCGCTTTCGATGCCCGCCGCGATGCTGGGGCTCTGGCTTCTGGGTGACGGTTTCGGCCTCGCCTCGCGGCGCACCACCCGCTCGAGCGGGCAAACATCGCGCGTCGTCACCGATCATCTCGAGATGGAGTTGGAGCACGACACCGGGCGCATCAGTGGAACCGTGACGCGCGGCCTGTTCTCGGGACGTGCCATTGAAAGCCTCGCGGCGGAGGAACTGGCGCTGCTGTGGCAGGACTGCCGATTGACCGACCAACAGTCGGCGCAGATCCTGGAGGTCTACCTCGATCATCGCCACCCGACCTGGCGCGAGGACGTGGCGCGCGGTGAAGAGCGCATGGCGAGCGCGCCGGATGGGCGCATGTCGGTGGAAGAAGCCTATGAGATCCTGGGGCTGTCGCGCGGCGCAACGCGCGAGGATGTCCGCCAGGCACACCGCGAGCTGATGTTGCGGCTGCATCCCGACCGCGGCGGCTCGACCTATCTCGCCGCCAAGATCAACGAAGCGAAGGGCGTGCTGCTCGAAAAGCTCAAGTGAGACCCGTCGGTCATGGGCTCGAGGCAAATGCGCTCACGATGAAACGCACCCTGGAGACGGGTGTCGGCTCGCCAAAAAGCGCGCGGCGACGGTGTGGCTACTGTCCGCGAGCAACCAAGCAATCGATCGAGCGGCGGCGCAGCTCGTGGCAGACCTCGGTGGCGCGCGGCTGATCGAATCCGGCGAAGCGGGCGCGATAGAACTGCCGGTCACCTTTTGCGACCGGCTCGGTAACGTTCTCTGCGGCAGCGAGCAGACCGGAGAACTGATCGCGGACGGACTTCAACTGGCGCGCCGCTTCCTCGGCGCTGTTGAAGGCGCCCACCTGCACCATGAAGCCGCCATGCGATCCGCGCGCGGCGGGCGAGGTGGCGGCTAGGCGCATTGTGCCCGCAGACGCGGCGGCCGGTGCCTGCGACGAGCCTTCGGCCGGGGAATCCACCGGGCCGCGCAGATTATAGGTCGGGGGCTGCGGAGTGGGCGCCGCGGCAGCCGCCATCGCCGAACCGTTGCCATTGCCGCCATGCCCATTGCTGGCGAGAATTCGGGCCAACTGCTCATGCAGGGTCGATGGCGCACGGCCGAGAGCGACTTCGTTGGACGCCGTGTTTGACGTCGCCGTCTCCGTTGGCGCCGGTTGGGTGTCGCGCAGGGCCGGCGGAGCCGCGGGCGAGTGCGGCACGATCGCGCCATTCACCTGCGATGCCGTGCGGGTCTCGGCGCCGCCTTCGACGATCGTGTCGAGCATCACCGGGCGGACGCGCGCAACGGCGAT
The DNA here is from genome assembly GCA_016793635.1 of Hyphomicrobiaceae bacterium. Classification (GTDB taxonomy): domain Bacteria; phylum Pseudomonadota; class Alphaproteobacteria; order Rhizobiales; family Hyphomicrobiaceae; genus JAEUMD01. The sequence continues at coordinate 112,467 of JAEUMD010000003.1, read as the reverse complement.
GCGCGACGACAGATCTGACGCGGCTTGGGGCTCGGCGGGTGCTGACGCAGGGGCTGGCGCCGGCTTCTCCGGCAATTGAGCGACCTGCGGCTCACTCGCCTTCCTCGGTTGTGCTTTGGCCGCCGGCTTCTCCGCCGGACTGGCCTTGTCGGCGACCGTCGTCGCCCATGCCGCCGGTTGCGGACGCTTGGCAGGGGCGGGATTGGCGACGAGCAGAGGCTCCTTGCGCCGCGTGCGCTTGGTCGAGGCTTTGGCGAAAGCGCGGTCGAGCATCGCGCGCATCTGCGCGTTGCGGCTGCCGGCCGTGTTGCCGCCGAATACGGCTGCGACCAGATGGCGGCCATCGCGGCGCACGGAGCTGACGAGATTGAAGCCCGAGGCGCGGGTATATCCGGTTTTGACGCCGTCGGTGCCCTGATAGTGATAGAGCAGCGTGTTGTGACTGCGGAAGCTCGAGCCCTTGTAGGTGAAGCTCTTGGTCGAGAACACGGCGTAGTGGCTCGGGAAGTCGTCCTGCAGGCGCAACGCCAACGTCAGCATGTCGCGAGCGGTGGTCTTCTGCTCGTCGTTCGGCAGGCCGGATGCGTTTTTGAATGTCGTGCGGCTCATGCCGATCTCGCGCGCCTTTTGCGTCATCAGGCGGGCGAAGTTCGGCTCGCTGCCGGCGATGTGCTCGGCGAGAGCGACCGCGATGTCGTTGGCCGACTTGGTGACAAGCGCGCGGACCGCATCGCGAACCGCTATCGTCTCGCCCGGCTCGAGCTCGAGCTTGGACGGCGGCTGTGCGGCAGCCTGAGCGCTGATCGTGATCTTGTCTGTATAGCTGAGGCGCCCCTTCTCGATGAGATCGAACGCCATGTAGAGCGTCATCATCTTGGTGAGCGAGGCGGGATAGCGCGGCTCGTCGGCATCGGTGGCGTAGAGCACTGCACCCGAATTGGCGTCGATGACCATGGCCGACCGCTCGGCCGCCGAGGCAACGTTCGCCGCCCCCAGCGACGCGATGGCAACGCCGAGGACCGCCATGAGCGCCCGAACGAAGGAGTGCCGGCCGGCGCCGAAATGCGCGCGGTTCAAGGCCCAGTTTGCATCGCCGTTCACGATAGTGACACCCGATCCCTGTAGTGAAGGCCCGGCGGTCCGATCCCGATTGAATTGTCCGGAATCTGGCCGCGGCAATGATGCCTTTTGCGGCAATTGTGCCCCGCCCCGATGACCAGGGAAGCGAACCATTGTTTTCGGGCAGCTTTTTGGCGTCCGCCGCCTCGTTTTCGACGAATCTCGCAGCTTCCGGGAAACAGATGGTTAACGTGAACGTCAAGGCGGACGGACGGGCCCTGCGCGGGGGTGCGTCAAAAGTTTTGTGCGCTGCAACATTTTTCACTTGAAACGTTCCGGCGCTGCGCCTATTAAAGAGGCATGCGGTTGTGCAATGCAGCATTATCTTGAGGGCGGCCGGTTCGCTGCCCAGGCGTCCACCCCCGAACACGAGGATACGATCATGATCAAGGGTTTCGACATCAAGGGCTTCGAGGACATCCAGAAGCTCGGCCAGGCCAACATGGATACGACGATGAAGCTGTTCAGCGAGATGACCAAGAGCTGGCAGGCGATTGCCGCGGAAATGAGCGACTACACGAAGCGCTCGTTCGAAGATGGCACGGCGACGTTCGAGAAGATCATCGGCGCCAAGTCGGTCGAGCAGGTCGTTGATCTCCAGACGAAGTACGTCAAGCGCAGCTACGACGAGTACATGCACCAGATGACCAAGATCGGCAGCATGTACGCCGAGCTCGCCAAGGAAGCCTACCGCCCGGTCGAGAAGCTGATGCAGGGCCAGCGCTGAGCTACCGCTCTCGTCCCGCAGTTTCTGAGGCCCGGCGTTCGCGCCGGGCCTTTTTTTGTCGCTTCCTCCCCCCACATGATCTGCTGGCTTCTTTGGCGCAGTGCTCGAATTGGAGGCTGGCGCGCTCGCCGCAGCCCGATTGCGAGGGGGAGGAGGGTCCAGTACATTCAACGAATAACGCTCGATAATTCGCGCTCGCAGGTTCTCGCTACAACACGATTGCGCTGCGAACGCATCTACCGAATGTCCGGGCGAAGTAGCCTCCGGAGCACGTGCTCACGGAGGCATGCATGAGCAACCGATCGCTGAGCCGCCGAGAGACATGAGCCACACCCTATCCGAAACCTGCCTTGCGCCCAGCCGAGGTCCATCCGCTCGCTCAGCCGGCTGGCTTGCCGCCACCGATGTCCGGGCGGTCGAGGGAGCGCGTCTGGCCGGAAAGAACGACGAGCCTGGCAAGCGCGGTAACGGAACCGGCGGCGGCAACGAAAACGATGGTGACGGCGAAGGTCGCACCGGCATCGTCACCAAGACGCGGCCGAAGACGAAGAAACCGTCGCTCTACAAAGTCCTGCTTCTGAACGACGACTACACCCCGATGGAGTTCGTGGTGCACGTTCTGGAGCGGTTCTTCAACAAGGGGCGCGAGGACGCCACGCGCATCATGCTTCACGTGCACCACAAGGGCGTCGGCATCTGTGGAGTTTACACTTTCGAGGTCGCGGAAACCAAGGTCACACTTGTGACCGATTTCGCTCGTCAGCATCAGCATCCGCTCAGATGCACCATGGAGAAGGAGTAAGGCATAAGTGCCATCGTTCTCGAAAAGCCTCGAACAAGCCCTGCATCGTGCGCTCGAATACGCCAACGAGCGTAATCACGAGGCGGCCACCCTCGAGCATCTGCTGTTGTCGCTGATCGACGATCGCGACGCGGCAGCCGTTATGCGCGCCTGCAACGTCGATCTCGAGAAGCTCCGTAAGCGGCTGATCGAGTTCGTCGATGGTGAGCTCGATTACCTGGTGATGCAGGGATCGAGCGAGGCATCTCCAACCAACGGCTTCCAGCGCGTCATCCATCGCGCCGTCGTGCATGTGCAGTCGTCGGGACGCGAGGAGGTCACCGGCGCCAACGTGCTCGTCGCCATCTTCGCCGAGCGCGAGAGCCATGCCGCTTACTTCCTGCAGGAGCAGGAGATGACGCGGTTCGATGCCATTCAGTACATCAGTCATGGGCTGGCCAAGCGGCCTGGGATGTCCGAGCCGCGCCCCGTCACCGGCGTCGATGAGGAACAGATGCGCGACGGCGATGAGAAGAAGTCGGGGCAGGACGCGCTCAACACCTATTGCGTCAATCTCAACAAGAAGGCCCGCGACGGTAAGATCGATCCACTGATCGGCCGCGAGCCCGAGGTGCTGCGTACCATCCAGGTGCTGTGCCGCCGGCAGAAGAACAACCCGCTGCTGGTGGGTGACCCGGGCGTCGGCAAGACAGCCATCGCCGAGGGCCTCGCGCGCAAGATCGTGCGCGGAGAGGTTCCCGAGGTGCTGCGCGACGCGACGATCTTTGCGCTCGACATGGGCGCGCTGCTCGCCGGCACGCGCTATCGCGGCGACTTCGAGGAGCGGCTCAAGGCCGTGATGCGCGAGGTCGAGAACTATCCGGGCGCGGTGCTGTTCATCGACGAGATCCACACCGTCATCGGTGCCGGCGCCACCTCGGGCGGCGCGATGGATGCGTCCAACCTGCTGAAGCCCGCGCTGCAGTCTGGCGCCGTGCGCTGCATCGGCTCGACCACGTACAAGGAGTACCGTCAGCACTTCGAGAAGGATCGCGCGCTCGTGCGCCGCTTCCAGAAGATCGACGTCAAGGAGCCGACGGTCGAGGACGCGATCGAGATCCTGCGCGGCTTGAAGCCCTACTTCGAGGAGTTCCATCAGCTCAAGTACACCAACGACGCCATCAAGGCGGCGGTGGAGCTGGCGGCACGCTACATCCACGACCGCAAGCTGCCGGACAAGGCGATCGACGTGATCGACGAGACCGGCGCCTCGCAGATGCTGGTGCCGGAGGGCAAGCGCAAGAAGAAGATCGGCGTCAAGGAGATCGAGGCGACCGTCGCCACCATGGCGCGGATTCCACCGAAGACGGTCACCAAGTCGGATGCCGAAGTGCTGGTCAATCTCGAGCGCGATCTCAAGCGTCTCGTGTTCGGTCAGAACCGGGCGATCGACGCACTGTCGTCGGCGATCAAGCTCGCCCGCGCGGGGCTCCGCGAGCCGGAGAAGCCGATCGGTTGTTATCTGTTCTCGGGTCCGACCGGTGTCGGCAAGACCGAGGTCGCAAAGCAGCTCGCGAGCCTGATGGGTGTCGAGCTTCTGCGATTCGACATGTCGGAATACATGGAGAAGCACACCGTCTCGCGTCTGATCGGTGCGCCGCCCGGCTATGTCGGCTTCGATCAGGGCGGCCTGCTGACCGATGGCGTCGACCAGCATCCCCATTGCGTGCTGTTGCTCGACGAGATCGAGAAGGCGCATCCGGACCTGTTCAACATCCTTCTGCAGGTCATGGATCACGGCAAGCTGACCGACCACAACGGCAAGCAGGTCGACTTCCGCAACGTCATTCTCATCATGACGACGAACGCGGGGGCGTCCGACATGGCGAAAGCGCCGATCGGCTTCAATCGCGCCAAGCGCGAGGGCGAGGATACGGAAGCGGTCAACCGGCTGTTCACGCCGGAGTTCCGAAACCGTCTCGACGCCGTCATCGCGTTCGATGGCCTGCCGCCCGAGGTCATCACCAAGGTGGTCGAGAAGTTCATCTTCCAGCTCGAGGCGCAGCTCGCCGATCGCGGTGTCACGTTCGAGCTTTCTGAAGCCGCGACGAAGTGGCTTGGAGAGCGTGGCTACGACGAGAAGTTCGGCGCGCGCCCGCTCGCCCGCGTCATCCAGGAGCACATCAAGCGGCCGCTCGCCGACGAGTTGCTGTTCGGTCGACTGGAGAACGGTGGCACGGTGCGCGTCGTCGTCGAAGGCGAGGGGGAGGCGTCGAAGCTCGGCTTCGAGATCATACCCGCCGACCCTGCGCGCAAGGCGAAGCCCGCCGACGACGAGGACGAGAGCGAGGCTGAAGAGACGGAGGAGGTGGTTGCCGCCGATGCCGCGCCGCGCCGGGCGCTCCCGGGACCGCGGGAGAAGAAGGATAAGTCGACGCCATCCGCAAAGGGTGGGTCTGGCTCGGCACCGGGTGGAAGTTCGGGCATCGTGCCGAGCGTGCCACGTCCGAAGAAGGGCGAGTAACTCCTTCGACGAGCCCCACCGCAATGGAAAATTGGGCCGGCCGCGGACCTCGCGGCCGGCCTCGTACATTTTGTTCGCTGTGGCGCGTTGACTTGTCGCGCTTGCCAAGCGTCGCGGCGGGCGCTCTGCTGGCGAGTGTCGGCGAGCGGGCGGTATGCCGTCGGGCGGCGGAATGCAACTGATGCCGTAGCGATGATGCGCTCACCCCCCGAACGTTGTTTCCGGCCCAAAAGTATGACCACATGGGACGACAAGGCGCGTGTCGCCTGACCAGAAATGTGGAAAGAAGCGGGTATCGAACCGCTCACCGGCAAACCGATCGTGTTTCCCTCAGACGATTATGAACTGCCTCGCCCCGCCCGCGACGACGCCTGGTGGCGCGGCCTCTCTCGCCTCGGCGTGTTCCGCAAGGGCCTCGCCGTGGCGCTCGAGGTGCCAGGATTGATCCTGCTGGCGTCGGCAGCGGGATTCGGTGCGCTTGCCCGCGATGCTGGGCTGACCGTCGTCGACGCGGTCTTCATGATGGGGGTGTTCTTCGCGCTCCCGGCGCAGGTGGTGATGGTCGATCAGCTCGCGCGCGGCGGCGCGCTGATGGGCGGCGCCCTGGTCGTCATGCTCACGGGTGTCCGTCTGGTGCCGATGTGCGTGCTGCTGACGCCCTATCTCAAGGGACCGCGCGCCACGCGGCCCGGCATGCTGCTCGCTGCGCATTTCATCGCCGTCACCGCCTGGATGGAAGGCTACCGACGCCTGCCGCGCGTGCCTGAGCTTCACCGCTTCGACTACTTCATCGGCATCGGCACGGGGCTGTTGATCGCAAGCCTCGTCGGCACGGCAGCCGGCTTTCTGCTCGCGGGCACGGTGCCGTCGCTCATCGCGGCCGTGTTGCTGTTCCTGACACCGGTCTACTTTCTGCTTGCGCTGCTGTCCGGCGCGACGGAACGGGCCGATTATCTTGCCATCGTCGCCGGGCTTCTGCTCGAGCCGCCGCTATTCCTGATGGTGCCGGGCTTCGACCTGCTGATCACCGGCCTTCTCGGTGGAACGCTCGCCTTCTTCGCCAGTCGCCTGGAGAAGCGCACATGAACGAGCTCGGCACAGGCGCGACGACGCTTCTTCTCATGCTTGCCATCTCGCTTTTTATGCACGAGCCATGGCGTTGGCTCGGGTTGGCCGTCGGCAGCCGCATCGACATTCAGAGCCCGTGGTTCCAGTGGGTGCGCGGCGTGGCATCGGCCCTCGTCGCCGGCCTCGTAGTGCGTCTCACTCTGTTTCCTGCGGGCGCGCTGGCCGCGGTGAGCAGCGGCGTCCGTCTCAGCGCCATGGCGGCCGGCATCGCGGTTTTTCTCTTTACGGGGCGACACCTGGGGGCGGGCGTCGGAACAGGCGCGCTGGTGCTGGTCGCAGGGCGTCTGCTGTTCGGTTGAGCGACCGCCGAGCGGCCGTCACGAAATGACGACCGGTGCCCTGCCGATGAAGCGCCCTTCGCGCACCTCGTCGGCGAGAAAGCGCGCGACGTCGGCACGCGCGATGGGGGCGGCGCGCCACTCCTCGGGCTTGGTCAGTGCGCGATAGCTGCCGGTGGCGACGCGGTCGGTGAGAATGCCGGGGCGCGCGATGGTCCAGTCGAGGCTCGAGCGCTTGATGATCTGTTCCTGCACGTCCTTGTCGTCATAGACACGCTTGAGAACCAGCGGAAACATGAGGGCGTCGTAGACGAAGCCCAGTTGTCCGCGTGTTTCGCCCGCGCCGATACCTGTGACCGCGACGAGCCGGCGCGGTCCGTTGGCCATCATCGCGTCGACGAGAATGCGCGTGGCGCGGGAGAACAGTGTCGTGCCCTTCAGCATGGCGTCGAGGCCGACGCTGACACCGAGCGATTGGATCACCACGTCCTGGCCGTGCAGCGCGGCGGTGACGGTGGTGGCGTCGAGCGCATCGCCATCACGCTTCTCGAGTTGAGGGTGATTGATCGCGAGCCGAGAGGCGTTGCGAGAAAACGCGGTGACGTGATGCCCGTCGGCGAGCAGCGCTTTTACAGCTTCGCGGCCGACGCCTTGGCTTGCGCCGATTACGAGAACGCGGGCCATGGCGGAAATCCTTTCTTTTGGTTCACGGCGCTTACGCCGGCGGCCCTTGGCCGCTGAGCCCGCTCGCGCGAGCTGAGAAGTTTGACGGTTCGCCCCTCGCGTCGGTGGCCCTCGGCGGCAGAGCCTGCTTGCGCCGGCTGAAGTGATGGCGAGGGTTGAGCGGAATTCTATTCGTCCCGCCTGCGGCGTTCGCGCTCTTGACCATATGGGAGCAGGGCGGCTCCTTGGCCAGAGAAACGCTAAAGCGCTATCCGATCAGACGGAACCGTAAGAGGTACCCCTGATCGGATGATGTTCTGGACCAGGGAGAACGAAACGCATGTCCCGCGAGACGTACAGGTCACTTTCCGCCAGGGCGGCGGCCGAGGTGGCCGAGATCATGCCTTGGGATGTCGAACGGATGATGCGCGAGACGCCCGAGGTGCTGATCCTGGACGTGCGCGAGCGGAGCGAGTTCGATGCCGCCCACATCAAGGGCTCGATCAACGTGCCGCGTGGCATCCTCGAGGCGGCGTGTGAGTACGACTATGCCGAAACCGAGCCCGATCTGGTCGCGGCGCGCCAGCGCCCCGTCGTGGTCGTCTGCCGCTCGGGCAACCGCAGCGCGCTCGCCGCTTATGTCATGCGCCTCATCGGCTACGAGAAGGTCTCCTCGATGAAGCTCGGCATAAAGGGTTGGAACGATGGCGAGCTGCCGCTGATCGATGGCCGCGGTGTCGCCGTCGATGCGGACGACGCGGCACACCTGATCGAGCCTAAGCTGGCACCCGAGCAGATGGACCCGGCCCGGCGGAAATCGTGATGACGCAGGCGGCGACAACTTGAATGCGAAACAGACGGCAGCACCGTGGCCGGCGCCTTATCACGCGTCAGCCGATCGCCGCTCGGATCTTCGCAGCGTTGGCCTCAAGCTCCTCCTTCGGCGCAAATCCACGCGCGTGGTGCTTCATCGGCTGGTCCTCGTGACGCGGGATGATGTGGATGTGCAGATGGAACACCGTCTGGCCGCCCGCGTGCTCGTTGAACTGGCTGATGGTGATGCCCTCGGCCCCCATCGCCGTCTTCACGGCCTGCGCCAGCCTCTGCACGAGCGGCAGGATTCGCGAGAGCACCTGCGGTGGCGCATCGAGCAGATTGCGGCAAGGAGCCTTTGGCAGCACCAGCGTATGTCCCGGCGTCTGCGGCATCACGTCCATGAATGCGATGAAGTCGTCATCCTCGTAGACCTTGTGACATGGGATCTCGCCGCGCAGGATCTTGGCGAAGATGTTGTCGGGATCGTAGGCGGGCGTCGCGTTCATGGCCGGGTCCTCGGAGGCTTGTCGGTCGGGCAGCTTTTTCTGGAAGGGCGGCGCGCACTTCCAATGACGGCGTGATGATAATCATGCGGCGAGCTTGGCGTTGAATTCTCGCTTGGCATGAGGGCGCACAGCGCGTTCATCGCAACCGATCGCACCCTAGAGGCAAGCCGCGCCGAATTGAAGTGGTCGGCTCACGTCTCGTCCGGCGGTGCCTTGAGATCCTTACGGAACGGCGTCTGTCCCATCAATTCCGCGTTCACCTCGGCGATCATCTCGCGTTCGTGGTCCAGGTACCGCGCCACCGCCTTCTCGAGCGCGGGATCGAACAGCTTGTGGGCCGAGTACGTGGTCACCGGCTCGTAGCCACGCACGAGCTTGTGCTCGCCTTGCGCGCCCGCCTCGACGCGCGGCAGGCCGTGCGCAATGGCGAACTCGATGGCCTGATAGTAACAGAGCTCGAAGTGAAGGAACGGGTGGTGCTCGACGGCGCCCCAGTAGCGCCCATAGAGGCAATCACCGCCGATCAGGTTGAGTGCACCCGCGATCGGCCGGCCGTTTCGTTCGGCGAGTATGAGTAGGCACCTTTCCGCCATCCGTTCGCCGAGTAGTGAGAAGAAGCGCCGGTTGAGATACGGACGCCCCCATTTGCGGTCACCGGTATCCATGTAAAAGGCGAAAAAGGCGTCCCAGTCGGTTTCCGTGATGTCGCGGCCGGTCGCGTGGCGGATCGTGAGCCCGGCGCTCAGCGCCTCGGCGCGTTCGCGTCTCAACATCTTGCGCTTGCGCGAGGCGAGTGATGAGAGGAAGTCGTCGAAAGTGGCATAGCCGGGGTTGGCAAAGTGGAACTGCTGGCCCGTGCGAAGCAGAAAGCCGTGTTGGCCGAGCCAGCGCCACGTCGCCTCGTCGAGGAAGGTGGCGTGAAGTGAGGACGCGCCGGCCCGCGTCGCCACCTCAAGGGCGGCGGCTGTGAGCCAGGTGCGTTTCTCTTCCTCGCCATCGCCGGGCGCGACCATGAGGCGAGGCCCCGGCACGGGCGTGAACGGTACGGCACATTGCAGCTTCGGGTAATAGCGCCCGCCGGCCCGGTGTATGGCGTCGGCCCAGGCGTGATCGAACACGTACTCGCCCTGGCTGTGCGTCTTGAAATAGGTGGGCATCACGCCGGTGATGTGGTGGCCCTCGGCGAGCACGAGATGACGCGGATGCCAGCCGGTGCCGTCACCGACGCAGCCTGCGTCCTCCAGCGCGCTTAGAAACGCGTGGGTGACGAACGGATTGAAACGCGCGGGATCGGGATTGGCGAGGCGGTCCCAGTCGGCCGCGGTGATGTCGGCGATGCGTCCAGTCACGGTGACGCTCGCCGCGTCCTCCGTTTGCCGTTCCGGCGCATCACCGGCTCCACTCACGCGTGTCCTCCGATGCCGGCATTTCGCGCTCGATCTCGCAGCATGCGTCGCTCGTCCCTGGCCGTCACGGATTTAGGCAAGAAAGCCCTCGAAGATCGGCGCGTCGGCATGCTGGTCCGCGGTTGCGCGATCCTCGGCTGTGCGCACGGTCCAGGTAAACATCGCCAATCCCTGGACCTCGCGGACGTAGCGCGTCACGGGGGTCGGAAGCGCCCTCACGTCGTAGGCATAGAAGTCGGGGGAGGCTGGGCCGGATTCAAGGAGGTTGGTCAGGCGCTCGGCGCGGTTGCGGTCGAGCCGATCCTCCCACCAATGGTCTTCGGCATCGTCGGCCGTGCGCATGTAGTCGCCGGATACGATGCCGCGGGGAACGTCCGGCGCCAGCGCGCGGATTGCGGTCATGACGGCGGGATCGAACGACATCAGGGCCAGCGGACCGGCGTAGGCGCCGGCGATGCGCGCCACCTCGGCAAGAAAAGCGCGGTCGATTGGCCCCCACTCGCTCTTGATTTCGACCAGCATCGGGACGCGACCGCTGACGAGATCGCAGAGGGCTGCGAATGTCGGTATGCGCGCGGCGGGATCTCCCTTGTAGGCGAGGTGGGAGAGATTATCCGGGCCGAGTTGCGCGACCGGCCCGGAGCCGGCGACGAGGCGATCGAGCGTTTCGTCGTGGAAGACGAGCGGCAGCCCGCCCTTGCCCGGCCGCAGGTCGCACTCCAGCCCATAGCCGCGCGAGATGGCGGCGGAAAACGCGGGTAACGTGTTCTCGACCGCGCCTCCGCCCGGTGCGCCATGCAACCCGCGATGGGCGATGGGCCGGCAGAACTGGCTGCGCTCCATCATGGTTTACCGCACCTCGTGTCGTGGCGGCTCAAAGCTTGATGCGGATGATCGCGTCGATTTCGACCGCGCAGCCGGCGGGCAGCGAGGCGACGCCGACGGCCACGCGGGTGTGTCGGCCGGCGTCTCCCAGCACCTCGACCATCAGGTCGGAAGCACCGTTGATGACTTTCGGCTGGTCTCCGCTGTCGGGCGTCGAGGCGACGAACCCGTTCAAACGCAGCACCTGGGCGATGCGCTCGAGGCTGCCGAGTGCGGCCCGCGCCTGGGCTAGGATGTTGAGTGCGCAGTGGCGTGCGGCAAGTTGTCCCTGCTCGATCGAGAGGCCGTCGCCGAGACGCCCGGTCACGATCGTGCCGTCGCCTGCCTTCGAGATTTGACCCGAAATGTAGAGAAGCTCGCCAGCGATGTGGTAGGGGACGTAATTGGCGACCGGCGCGGGCGCGTCAGGCAGCGTCAGGCCAAGGGCGGCAAGTCGCTGCTCGATGGTCGTGCTCATGGTGTTCTCTCCTTCGGACGTCTGTCGGCCCACCTTCTTAATCTCGCCTCGGTCGGCGGTCCACCTGAGGACCGCAGCGCCGGACCTCGTTCCCCGGTGCCGCAGGGCCTTCAAATCCCGTCCGCGATCCTTACCTTGCAGAAAAACCGAAACGAACAGGAGACGTCATGACTGAACCCGTGCGCCACGGCCGGGCGGTCACCCGGGCTTCCGCCGCCGTGACGGCTTTTGCGTTCCTTGCCCCCGCCGCGCTTGCCGGCGCCCCCCAGCATGCGGTCCAGTTCGCGCCGCATCGCGCCATCTACGACATCACGCTTGCGCGGGCCGCGACTGGCTCCGGCGTGACGGAAGTCGAGGGCCGCATGGTCTATGAGCTGCAGGGGAGCAGGTGTGAGGGCTACACCCAGAACATGCGCTTCGTCACCCGCATGACCTCGCAGGACGGCAGCCAGCAGCTGAACGACCTGCGCACCTCGAGCTTCGAGGATGTCGCGGACAAGCGCCTGCGCTTCAACTCCGCGCAATTCCGTGACCAGGAGCTGGTCGAGCAGACGAGCGGCGACGCGCGCCCGGCGCACGGTGCGTCGGCTATCGATGTGGAGCTGACGGCACCGGAGGCGCGCAAGCTGCGGCTCGAAGGCCGCCCGATGTTTCCGATGCGCCACTCCGAGGAATTGGTGTCGGAGGCGCGGGCCGGCCGCCACCACTTCGTTGCCGATCTCTACGACGGTTCGGAGAAGGGCGAGAAAGTCTACATGACAAGCGCCGTCATTGGCCGTGGCTCGACCGCCGCTGGCGCGGTTCTCCCGGCGCGGGTTGTGGATCGTGCCAAGCTTGCCGGCGTCGCCTCGTGGCCCGTTTCGGTCGGTTATTTCGAGCCGCAACAGGCGGGCAAGGATGCGGTGCCCGCTTACGAGCTGTCATTCCGGCTGTTCGAAAATGGCGTATCGAGCGGTCTCGTCATCGACTACGGTGAATTCGCTGTCAGAGGCGAGCTTGCCGATGTCACGTACTTTCCGGCGAGCGATTGCCGCGAGGGCGCTGGGGCCGGCGCTGTCAAGAGACCCTGAGCCCGCCGTCCTCGCCGGGGCTTCAAAGAGCCGGGGCTTCAAAGATCAGATCGAAAGTGGAGAGCAGCACGAAGTTCAGCGCGCGCAGTGCGCTCAAGGGCAAGGTCGCCGAGATCAAGAAGGGCGCGGTCGCCGCCCAGGTCAAGGTCGATGTCGGCGGTGGAAATGTGATCACCTCGACGGTGACGGTGGATGCGGTCGACGAGCTGAAGCTCCAGACGGGTTCGGAAGTCGCCGCCGTCATCAAGGTAAGCGAGGCCATTCTCGCGGTCGACTGATCCGCCGAGCTGCTGTCCTTCCTCCCGCCGGCCGTCACCGCTCTCGATGCGTGCGCCACAGCCGCGCCGCCCCCCGCGCGCCACTCGCGTCGCCGAACCGGGGTGGCCGCAGGTCGATGCGCCGGTCGGCGGCGAAAATGAAGGGCCGGGCGAGCTCCGGCACCTCGGCATAGAGGTGGGGGAGGTTGGATAGCCCGCCGCCGAGCACGATCGCTTCGGGATCAATGACGTTGACGATGCTGGCGAGCCCGCGGGCGAGCCGCGAGGCATGCCGGGAGAGCGTCGAGCGGGCCGCGCGCACGTCGGGGGCATCGCTCTTCCGCCTAGCGCTCGCAACGATGTCCTCTACCGAGATATCTGCCCCGGTGACGCGCCGGTGATCCGCTGCAAGGGCCGGTCCCGAGATCCAGGTTTCGAGGCAGCCGCTGTTGCCGCACCAGCAGAGCGGCCCCGGCGTTTCGCCGTCGCGCGGCCACGGCAGCGGGTTGTGCCCCCATTCGCCGCCGATCCCACGCGGTCCGTCGATCAACCGGCCGCCGAGCACGATTCCCCCTCCGCAGCCCGTACCGAGGATGACGCCGAACACCGAACGTGCCCCAGCGGCCGCTCCGTCCTCCGCTTCGGACAGTGCGAAGCAGTTGGCGTCATTGGCGAGGCGGGGCGGCGTGCCGAGCCGGGCCGTAAGATCGGATTGCAGCGGCTGGCCGTTGAGCCAGGTCGAGTTGGCGTTCTGAACCCGCCCCGTCGCGGGGGCGAGGGAGCCCGGAATGGCGATGCCGACGCGCGCCGGGCCGGGCAGCTGGCTCGCAGCTTCCGCCTTGAGCCAGCCGACGAGCCCGGCGATAGCTTCGATCGTGGCGCGATAGTCCTCGCGGGGCGAGGGGATGCGCCGCTTTACCAGTGTCCGGCCGTCGGCGGTCAGAACGATGCCTTCGATCTTGGTTCCGCCGAGGTCTATGCCGATGGTCGGGGCGGTGTCGGGCGTCGCTTCTACGGCCTCCCTGTCGACGGTTTCGACGTCGGCGACCGCCTTCACCCCGCCCGCAGCCGGATCGCCGGATGCCCCGATCACGGACATGGCCACAGCCCCCCCCCCCCCGCACATCAGAAGCGCCGCGACGCGCCGGCAACGGGTGCCGTGAGCGCCGCATGGGCAAGCGCGACGTCGGCTGGTGGCACGGCCTCCTCGGTCGCGAACACCAACAGCAGGGTCTCGTCGCTGAGCAGGTGCTCGAGCACCCCACCGAGCAGGGCGGGGTCGCCCGCGCGGCTGCGCAACTCGCCCGGACCTATACCGGTCAGCGAAAGGAACCGTCCAAGCCGGTCACCATCGCGCGCCAGAAAGCCGAGCGCGCGGATGGCGAGAGTTTCAGCGGCGTCGCGGTCGGGCTGCCCGAGGCGGGTCTTCATCGTTGTCGTTCCTGCTATCCGGTCAGTCGTCTTGCGAGCGATCGAGTTGCCGCGTGGTCAGCCACCCGGTCAGCGATCACCCGGCCAGCGATCTCCCGGCCAGCGATTACCGGGCCAGCGATCCGCCCGCGCGTCCCACCGACACTCCCTATGGCGCCTGCCAGCGATCCGGCCAGAGATCAAACCTTTCGATTCGGGCGGAATTCTTCGAGAGCTTAAACTGTTGGTTACGGCTCCGCCTGCAATGTATCCGGGAGTTCAGATCGCAGAATCGGTGCACAACTGCGGGAAACTTCGAGCAGGTTTTCGCACGTGATGACCTACCAAGAGACCAGTATGGCGGCTGAGCAGGGCTACCGCCCTTCAAGGCGGTTAGCGAAGACCGTGCTGATTGTCGAGGACAACGAGCTCAATATGAAGCTCTTCCACGACCTTCTGGACGTGAACGGCTATCGCACCGTGCAGACCCGTAACGGACTGGACGTGTTGGAGCTCGCGCGGGCACACCGCCCCGATCTCATCCTGATGGACATCCAACTGCCCGAGGTTTCCGGGCTGCAAGTCACCAAGTGGCTGAAAGACGACGACGCGCTGCGGTCCATTCCCGTGATCGCCGTCACCGCCTTTGCCATGAAGGGAGACGAGGAACGCATCCGCTCGGGCGGCTGTGAAGCCTACATCTCCAAGCCGATCTCGGTCGTCACGTTCCTCGAAACGGTCCGACGCTTCCTCGGGGATGCGTGACGCCAACAGGTTCCCTACTCGCGGCCGGTCTATGCCAAGTGGGCAACGGCCATCCGCTCGATGCGCAAGGCATGAGAAATGACCGCCCGCGTTCTGGTCGTCGACGACATTCTGGCCAACGTCAAGCTGCTCGAGGCGCGGCTGGCGGCGGAGTATTTCGAGGTGCTGACGGCCTATAGCGGCCGCGAGGCACTCGAGGTCTGCGCCCGTGAGCGGGTCGATGTCGTGCTTCTCGACGTCATGATGCCGGGCATGGACGGCTTCGAGTGCTGCCGGCGCATCAAGTCGGACCCCAACACGCACCACATCCCCGTCATCATGGTGACGGCGCTCGATCAGCCTTCCGACAAAATCCAGGGCCTGGAGAACGGTGCCGACGATTTCCTGACCAAGCCCGTCGACGACATCGCGCTCGTCACGAGGGTGAAGAACCTGGCGCGGTTGAAGACGCTCAACGACGAGATGCTGATGCGGGCTTCGACCAGCCGGCAGCTCGGGATCACCGATAACGAGGCGCTCGACAAAGCTTTGTCTGGCCGCTCGGGTCGTGTCCTCGTCATCGAGGATCATCCGCGTTCAGGTGTGCGCCTGCTCGAAGCGCTGGCCAAGGTGCACGATACGTTCATCGAGCAGGATCCTAATCGGGCCCTCATCACGCTTGCGGAATACGACTTCGACGTCGCCATCATAAGTCTCAGCCTGGCGCGCTCGGATGGCCTGAGGCTCTGCTCACAGCTTCGTTCGCTCGAACGTACCCGCCACCTCCCGATCATCATCCTGGTGGAGCCGGGCGAGGAGGCGCGCCTGTTGCGCGGCCTCGACATGGGCGTCAACGATTACCTGATCCGCCCGATCGATAAGCACGAGTTGCTTGCCCGCGTGCGGACGCAGATCAAGCGCAAGCGCCACTCCGACTACCTCCGCAACCGTCTGGAAGAGACGGTTGAGCAGGCCATCACGGACGCGCTCACCGGCCTCCACAACCGTCGCTATATGGAAAGCCACCTGGAGACTCTGGTGCGTGAGGCGCTGCGCAGCGGCCGCCATCTCTCCATGCTCGTCGCCGATATCGACTACTTCAAGAAGGTCAACGACACTTACGGCCACGACGCCGGCGACGAGGTGCTGCGCGAGTTCGCGAGCCGCCTCAAACGCAATACACGAGGAATCGACCTCGCGTGCCGGCTCGGCGGCGAGGAGTTCGTCATCATCATGCCGGACACCGAGATCGCCCGTGCTTACCAAGTGGGCGAGCGCCTCCGCGCGACGATCGCCGCGGAACCATTCCGTATTTCCGCCGACGTTTCGATCCGCGTAACGACGAGCGTCGGCATCGCGACGCTCGAGCATTCCGACGATACCCCGCAAACGGTGTTCAAGCGCGCCGACCAGGCGCTCTATGCCGCCAAGCGCTCCGGGCGCAACCGGGTCAACGCCGCCGCGGCGTGAACGGCGCGGCGACCGCCGTCCATGTTCGTCAGCACCCCCCTTTGTCTGCTTACGCCTCCAGGTTGTGTGAGCGGTCACGGATTGCCTTAACCGAACGCGTGACAAGGGTGTGACAGCCTGTCGCAGGACGTCAGGGGCGTGCGACCACCACAACCACTATGGATTGTTCCGATGCGGTAATAATCTATTATAAATATTAGGGTTTTATGCGATACCAAGAGGGCGGTGAGGATGGTGGTTTCCAAATTGAGGATTGAACCGGAATGACAAGGCTGGTGCTAGTCAGTCAATTAGACTTGACCGCCCGGCTGCGGCCCTCGCGCGCATCTTGCGTTCCTCTGCGCGATCTCATAAGTTGAAGGCAGTGTTCAACTTGACAGTGTGGAATATATCGTATTGATCGCCTTGATTCGGTCGTGGATTGGTCCAGGTCGATCGTTACGACAATAGAGTTCCCGCCACTAGGTTCGCCGCATCTCCTGGTGCAGCGGGAAAAGCGGTCGGTTCAGTTAGCAGCAGGAGAGCCTCCTCAACGTTGCTGCATTCTGCACCGAACGCGCGGACCCTGCGGAAGGCCAACGCCCTCTTTGGCTGACCGTTTGGGAGTGCCAGGAGCTGAGACCTACTCGGAACATACCCCGCTGCCGAGACATGTTTCGGCTCCTGGCCGCCCCTCTACTTCCCTGAAATCATCATCTCGATAGCCGGCGGCGCCAGTGCGCGAAGCCGGGTCGTCTATCGTGTCGTTGCTGCTCCGCTCCGCCGGGCTCGGCTCCGCCGCTCCGCCTGGCCGGTCGCTCGATAGCGGCCAATCGGCTGCATCGCGGACAAGCCTGCTCCTCCACAGATAGCGATTATGCAATCCCTGGCAGAGGTATCGAATTGCGCGGGCGGCGCCCCGTGGGCAACCGCGGTCAGACATGAAGTGGTGGAAACCCTACTTGATCTTGGTTTCCTTGAACTCGACGTGCTTGCGCACGACGGGATCGTACTTCTTCATCACCAGCTTCTCGGTCGTGTTGCGCGGGTTCTTCTTGGTCACGTAGAAGAAGCCGGTTCCTGCCGACGACAGCAGCTTGATTTTCTGAACGACTGGCTTTGCCATGATTGCCTTCGACAGGGTTTCGTGAAATCCGGAGGGCGCAACATACTCGCGGGCCGTGCGCTGTCAAGCTGGTGGAGGGACGATCAGATCGCGACGGAACGACCCGTGCCGAAAACAGTAGTACGGCACGCATCGATCGTGCTCCGGCCGTTCGAGATGTGTCGCCAGATCCTCGACGATCGCCCGGGTGATGTTCGGTAGATCGAGGCCGCGCATTTCTGAAAGCGTGAACCAGCCAAGGTCGCCGAGTTCGTCGTCGGCGGGCTTCCCCGCCGCTGCCACGAGGCGGGCATCGGCCAGGAAGAAGCGCGTGTCGTAGCGGCGCGGGCGTGAGGGTGGGGTGATGGCCCGGGCGAAGTAGGCGAGGCCAGCGAGCGAGGGGGCATGGCCCGTCGCGAGGAACGGCTGCCACGCGGCGGGGATGGAGCCTGCTGCGGGGGCACCAGCGGACTTGCCGATAACGAGGCCCGTCTCTTCGAACGTCTCGCGTATGGCAGCAAGTGCCAGCGCGCGTGCACGCGTAGCACTAGCCGCTCCCTTCATGTCGTGCAGCAGCAACTCGGCATCGTCGGGCGCGAGATCGTCGGCCGGCATAACCGACCGGTCGGCGCGGTCGACCCGGCCGCCCGGAAACACGAACTTGTTCGGCAGGAAGACTTGGGTGGAACGCCGCCGTCCCATCAAGACGCGAGCCTCACTGCCCGAGCGGTCCACGAGGACGAGCGTCGCAGCGTCGCGCGGGCGCAGGCGTCGCGCGCCCGGCACCTTGGCCTCGCCGGATGAGGGCGGCGCGGCGGCGGGATTATCGGTCATGGCAACCGAACCCTTCGCTTCCGGTGACGATCAGGCCCGTCCGGCGCGTGCCTCGGGTGCCACGTCGATCTCGTCGGCCTTGCCGCCGAAACCGTGCATGCGGAGCGCCCACTGCATGCCGATCAAGGCGCCCTTGATGCGTGGCAGCAGCAGCAGGCTGAGGATCACCACCGCCGGCCCCCAGAGGACGGCGTGCACCCAGATCGGCGGCGCGTACGTCGACTCGACGGTCATCAGCGCGCCGACAACGACGTGGCCAGTCACGAGCATGGTGAAGTAGGGCGGCGCGTCGTCCGCGCGATGGTGGTGCAACGCCTCGCCGCACGACGGGCAGGTGTCGCGGACCTTGAGGAACGCGCGGTAAAGCTCGCCCTTGCCACATGCGGGGCAACGCTGCGCGGCGCCGCGCAGCATGGCGGATTGCACGTCACGGGGCATCTCGGTGGCGGTGCTCGCCGAAGTCTGTTGTTCAATCATGTGTCCTTGGTCGCTCTTTGGGCGGCAAAGATCAAGCGGTGAAACTGACGCGGGGCAGTCGGCTTTTCCTGCGGCGGGCAGGTGCGGGAGATCAACGCCGGCGGCCGTGCTGCGGGCGGATGCGGCGTACGTTGAGGCGCTTGCCGCCCTTCACCGGTCCAAGCGCGCCCTTCTCCGGTGGCGTCAGCATCTCGAAGCGTAGCGCGCCCGCCGACGGAATCGCTTCGACGAGACGGACCTCGACGTTCATTCCGAGCCGGTAGGCGGCATTGGATCTCGCGCCGAGCAGCGCGTGCGCTTCCTCGATGTGATTGTAGAAATCGCTGATCAGGCTCGACACGGGTACGAACCCGTCCGCCCCGGTGTCGTCGAGTTTCACGAAAAGGCCGGATCGCGTGACGCCGGCGATGCGGCCGTTGAAGCTCGCTCCGACGCGATCGGCCAGGTGCGACGCGATCAGCCGGTCGATCGTCTCGCGCTCGGCCGCCATGGCGCGCCGCTCCGCTTCCGAGATCATCTTGGCGGTCTCGGCGAGGCGCGGCGTCTCCTCGTCGGCAAGGCCACCTTCGCCGAGTTGGAGCGCGCGCACCAGAGAGCGATGCACCAGCAGGTCGGCGTACCGGCGGATCGGCGAGGTGAAGTGCGCATAGCGGCTGAGATGAAGGCCGAAGTGGCCGTAGTTCTCGATCGCATACTCGGCCTGTGCCTGCGATCGCAAGACGACCTCGTTGACGAGCTCGGGAACGGGGAGGTCCTTGGCGCGTTCGAGCACGCGGTTGAAATCGGCCGGCTTCAGTGAGGCATCCGCGGGCAGCTTCAGGTCGAGCGTTTCGAGGAATTCGCGCAAGCTCTTGAGCTTCTCCTTCGAGGGGGCGGCGTGCGCGCGGTAGACCACCGGCGACTTGCGCGCCTCCAGCGCCTCGGCCGCGGCGACGTTCGCCTGGATCATGAATTCTTCGATCAGCCGGTGCGCGGCGAGGCGTTCTGGTACCACGACGCGCTCGACGCGCCCTTCCTTGTCGAGCTTGATCTTCTTCTCCGGCAGGTCGAGATCGAGCGGCCCGCGCCGGTCGCGCGCGGCGGCGAGCGCCTGATAGGCGGTCCACAGCGGCAACAGCGCCGGCTCCATCAGTGGCGCGGCCTTCTCGCCCGGATCGCCGTCGAACGCGGCCTGCGCCTCCTGGTAGGAGAGCTTGGCCGCCGAGCGCATCATGGCGCGGAAGAATTTCTGCGACCGCTTCTCGCCGCGTTTGTCGAACACCATGCGGGCGACGAGGCACGGACGGTCCTCGCCTTCGCGCAGCGAGCACAGATCGTTTGAGATGCGCTCGGGCAGCATCGGCACGACACGGTCGGGAAAGTAGACCGAATTGCCGCGCACGCGCGCCTCGCGATCCAACCGGCTGCCGGGACGCACGTAGTGGGCGACGTCGGCGATGGCGACGAGCACGACGAAGCCGCCTTCGTTGCCGGGCGACGTGTCGGGCTCCGCGTAGACGGCGTCGTCATGATCGCGCGCGTCGGCGGGGTCGATGGTCAGCAGGGGAATGTCGCGGAGATCCTCGCGGCCCTGGAGCTTTGGCGCGGGCAGGCTTTCCGATTCGAGTAGCACGCTCTCGGGAAAGCCGTCGGGCAGCCCGTGCGCGTGGATGGCGATGAGCGAGATCTGGCGCTGGTCGTCGGGATTGCCGAGTACCTCCAGAATCCGCGCCTGGGGCACAGCGAAGCGGCCGCGCTTGGCGAGATCGAAACGAACGAGGTCGCCGTCGCTGGCGTCCCCCTGGTCCGACTTCTGGATCGACCACGAGCGCAGCGCCTTGCGGTCGATGGGCTCGATCGAGCCGCCGCCCTTCGGGTGGGCGCGAAAGATGCCGAGCAGCCGGCGCTGGTCGCGCGGCAACTTGCGGATCGGCTCCGCCTCGAAGCGATAGCCCTCGACGTCGGCTTCGGCGAGCGCCTCGATGCGAGCGAGCACGCGGTCGCCGATCCCGATGTTCGCTGTATCCTCCGTGTCGGCGCGGTGGGTCGGCAGTATGAGCACGCGCGGACGCGGGCCCTCTTCGTCGTCCCACACCACGGGCTCGGCGACGAGATCGCCGTCGCCATCGCGGGCACAAACCTCGAGGACGGCGACGGGCGGTAGGTGTCCGGGCTGGCGGATGGCCTTCTTTGAATCGGTGAGCAGGCCCTCGTCGGCCATCTCGGCGAGGAGTTGCTTCAGCGCGATCCGGTCTCCGCCCTTGACGCCGAAGGCCCGCGCGATCTCGCGCTTGCCGACTTTGGCGGGTGCGCGCCGGACGAACTCGAGGATCTGCTCGCGCGTCGGCAGGCCGCCGTCGATGTCGCGCTCCTTGCGCACCGACGGTTTGCCCGCGGACTTGCGTGGCCGTCTGGAGTCCTTCGACATGCTTCGCTCCTCAACCCACGTCGCGGAAGTCCGGAGGCCTCTTGGGGATCACCCCGCCGCCTTCTTCTTCGCCGGTGCGGCCTTCTTGGCCGCGACTTTCTTGGCGGGAGCCTTCTTCGCGGGGGCCTTGGCGGCGGTGTCGTTCTCGGCCTTCGCCTTCGGCTTCGTGGCAGCCTTCTTCGCCGTCTTCTTGACGCCGCCCTTGGCGATGCGCTCAGCGAGCAGCGAGAGTGCCTGATCGAGCGTCACGGCGGTCGGCTCGGTGCCCTTCGGCACGTTGGCGTACACCTTGTTGTGCGCGATGTAGGGGCCATAGCGGCCGTCGAGCACCTGCACGTTCCCAGGCTCGCTCGGATGCGCGCCGAGATCTTTGAGAACCTTCGGCCCCGAGCGCTGGAAGCGGCCCTTGCCGGCTCCCGCCTTTTTCTCCGCGAGTACGGTGACGGCGCGGTTCGGGCCGACCGTGAAGACATCCTCGATGCTCTCCAGGTTGGCGTAGGTCTTCGCGTCACCGTTCTCGTGCAGGATGAACGGTCCATAGCGCCCGAGCCCGGCGGTTATGGTGCCGCCTTCCGGGTGCTCGCCGACGTAGCGCGGCAGGCTCAGCAGTTTCAGGGCATAGTCGAGATCGACATTGGCGGCATCGATGCCCTTCGGCAGGCTCGAGCGCTTCGGCTTCTCGTCGTCACTGCCCTCGCCGAGCTGCACGTAGGCGCCGAAGCGGCCGAGTTTCAGCGTCACCGGCTCGCCGTCGTCGCTGTAGCCGAGCACCTTGCCATCGAGGCCGGCATTGGGGTCGTCGGCGTTCTGCGAGAGCTGACGCGTGTAGCTGCACTTGCCCTCGGCGTAGTTCGAGCAGCCGATGAACGGACCGAAGCGGCTCGGCTTGAGGCTGAGGCGGCCGGTGCCGCACGCCGGGCACTGGCGCGGGTCGCCGCCATCCTCGCGTTGCGGGAAGATGTGGGGGCCGAGCAGCTCGTTCAGTGCCTCCATCACGTCGCCGACACGCAGTTCCTTGATGCCGTCGACGGCGGCCATGAAGTCGCGCCAGAAGTCGCGCAGAACCTCGCGCCACTCGAGCTTGTGGTCGGAGATGAGGTCGAGCTTTTCCTCGAGGTCGGCGGTGAAATCGTACTCGACGTAGCGCTTGAAGAAGCTCTCCAGGAACGCGATGACGAGGCGGCCCTTGTCCTCCGGCACGAGGCGCTTCTTGTCGAGGCGCACATAATCGCGATCACGCAGCACGGCGAGCGTGGAGGCGTAGGTGGACGGGCGGCCGATGCCCAGCTCTTCCATGCGCTTGACGAGGCTCGCCTCGGAAAAGCGCGGTGGCGGCTCGGTGAAGTGCTGGCGTGCATCGAGGCCGCGTTCGGCGAGCTTGTCGCCCTGCGCCAGCGGCGGCAGGCGGCGGCTCTCGTCGTCCTCGGCGTCGTCGTCGCGGCTTTCCGAATAGAGCTTCAGGAAGCCTTCGAATTGCATGACGGAGCCTGTGGCACGCAGCCCGTAGATCTTGCCGTCACGGCCAGGCACTTCGATTTCAGCGGTCGTCTGCTCGAGTTCGGCCGAGGCCATCTGGCTCGCCAGCGTGCGCTTCCAGATCAGCTCGTAAAGCGCCGCCTCTTCCTTCTTCAGAGTCTTGCGGACGTTGGCCGGCAGGCGGGTGATGTCGGTCGGCCGAATGGCCTCGTGCGCTTCCTGGGCGTTCTTCGCCTTCGCCGTATACTCGCGAATGAACGGAGCGACGAAGCGCTTGGAGTAGCTGCGCTCGATCTCCTTGCGGATCTCGGCCACGGCCTCGGGAACGATGGTCACGCCATCGGTTCGCATATAGGTGATGAGGCCGACCGTCTCGCCGCCGATATCGACGCCTTCGTAGAGGCGCTGGGCGACCGCCATCGTCTCCTTGGCCGAGAATCCGAGCTTGCGGCTCGCTTCCTGCTGCAGCGTCGAGGTGGTGAAAGGCGGGAACGGGTTGCGGCGTACCGACTTCTTCTCGACCGACGCGATCGTGTAATCGCGCGCGGTGATGGCAGCCTTGATGGCGCTCGCCTCCGCTTCGGTCTTGATGTCGAGCTTCTTCAGCGTCGTGCCGGCGATGGCCGAGAGGCGCGCACGCACCTCTTCGTTCTTCGCCGTCGCCAGTAGCGCCTCGATGGTCCAGTACTCGTCGGTGCGGAACGTCTCGATCTCGAGCTCGCGGTCGCAGATGAGGCGCAGCGCCACCGACTGCACGCGACCGGCAGAGCGGGCTCCCGGCAGCTTGCGCCAGAGCACCGGAGAGAGCGTGAAGCCGACCAGATAATCGAGCGCGCGGCGGGCGAGATAGGCTTCGACCAGCGGCTGGTCGAGCTCGCGCGGCGCCTTGAGCGCGGCCAGGATGGACTGCTTGGTGACGGCGTTGAAGGCGACGCGCTCGATCTCGAGGTCCTTGCCGAGCGCCTTCTTGGCGCGAAGCACCTCTAGAATATGCCAGGAGATCGCCTCGCCCTCGCGATCAGGGTCGGTCGCCAGGATCAGCTTGTCGGCGCGCTTGACCGCCTCGGTGATCTCCTTGAGGATTTTCTGGGATTTGCTGTCGACGTCCCAGTGCATCTTGAAGTCCTGGTCCGGCTCGACCGAGCCGTCCTTGCTCGGCAGGTCGCGGACATGGCCGAAAGACGCGATGACCTTGTAGCTCGGACCCAGATATTTGTTGATGGTCTTCGCCTTGGCGGCGGATTCGACGATAACGACGTTCATCAGGCGTCTTTCTGGTCTGGCCCGGGCGGCACGCGCCACATCTGGCCTGGAATAGCATGGTGCGCCCCGAATGCGGCGCATACGGGCTAGGGACGGTCCGGCATTCCTGCTTACGGCGGGGCAACATCTGCGAAGTGCCGCTTCGTGTCAAACCTTGGCGGGTGGCGCCTGTTTGACGAATGCAATTAAAGGTAGCATATTGCCCTCAATGGTTGTGTGCGGGATTCGGCGGCGCGCCAGACGGCGGCGCGGGAGGGCATCGTGAGCAGTGACCGGAACGAAATGGAGCTGGCGTCTGAGGAGGGCAAGGCCCAGCACACGTATCGCGCCGCCCTTGCCGAGCAGCTCGACTATGTCGCCGACATGGTGCACGAGCTGCGCGACATGTCGCTGCGGGCGGAGCTGCGGACTCTCGCCGGGATTCTCGATCTCGCCTATGCGGAGGCGCGCCAGCAGGCGGCCCGCATGCGCTGAAGTGTACGTCGCGCGGAACAGGACAGTCGGCCAACGCCGTTCCATCAACGCCAATTCCACGCCGCTAATCGATCCGTGAGAAGAGCTGGCCGCCATGGCGGGTGACCCGGCCGGCGAGTTCCAGCTCCATCAGCACGATGCCGATGGCGCGGGCGGGCAGGCCGGAGGCGCGGGCGAGCGCGTCGAGATCGCAAGGAGCAGGACCGAGCGCGGCGAGCACACGGGCGCGATCGTCGTCTCCGATCAGAGGTGGCGGCAACGGCGGCGGTTGCAGCGTCACGGGTGGAGGCCCCTCGGCGAACGCCCCGGTGGGCAGACCCGATATGGGCCGCAGCGCGTCGATCACGTCGTCGGCGCAGGTGGCGAGTGTCGCGCCCCGTTTCAACAGATGATTGGTCCCCTCCGCGCGGGGATCGAGCGGGTGACCGGGAACCGCGAAGACTTCGCGTCCAAGCTCGGCGGCGAGGCGTGCGGTGACGAGCGTGCCGGAACGGCGTGCAGCCTCGACGACGAGTACGCCGAGCGACAACGCCGCGATCAGACGGTTTCGGCGGGGGAAGTCCTTGGCTCGTGGCTGGAAGCCCGGTGGCATCTCCGAAACAACAACCCCGCGCTCGGCGATGGCCCTCTGCAGTGCGTCGTTCTCGGGCGGGTAGATCACGTCGACGCCGCCCGCGACCACAGCGATGGTGCCGCTTGCAAGCGCGGCCTCGTGCGCCACGGCGTCAACACCACGGGCGAGGCCAGAGACGATCGCGTAACCGGCCGCCGCGATGCCGTGGGTAAGAAGCCGCGTCAGCTTGAGGCCGGCCGCAGACGCCTCTCGCGAGCCGACCACCGCGATGGCGGAGCGCTCGAGCAGCGTGGTGTCGCCACGCACGTAGACGAGCGGGGGCGGCGCCTCGATGGCTGCGAGCGCGCGCGGGTAGCCGGGCTCGATCGTGAACAGCGGCACGGCGCCGGTGCGGCCGGCACGCTCGAGCTCGCGTTCGGCCTCGGCGCGCGAGGTGACGCGAGCGCGGCCCTTGCCGCCGCCGCGCCGAACGAGCTCGGGCAGCGCTGCGAGCGCGGCGTCCGCTCCACCGTAGTGGTTGACCAGCTCCCGGAACGTGACCGGGCCGACATTGTCTGAGCGGATGAGCCGCAGGCAGGCGACACGCTGTTCGTGGTCGAGCACGGCAATGGGCAGCGGCGCCGCCGCGAACAGGTCCACGCTCAGGCTTTCTTGGCAGATCCGATGCGCGGCTCGTCGCCCGCAAGGAGGCGGCGGATATTGGCGTCGTGCTTCCAGATGAGCAGCAGGCTCAGGATCGCGGCGAGCAGGGCGAGGGCGGGGGAGTCGACGAACCAGGCGGCAATCGGAACCGTGATCGCCGCGACCAGCGCCGACAGCGAGGAATAGCGGGTGGCGACGGCGGTCAGCAGCCAGACGCCACAAAAGATCACGGCGAGCTTCCAGGCGGCGCCGAGTAGAACGCCGATGTAGGTTGCGACGCCCTTGCCGCCTTTGAAGCCGAGCCAGATCGGGAAGACATGGCCGAGGAACGCGGCGAGCCCGGCGAGCAGCGAGGCCAGGATGGCGACGCCGCCGTGCGCACCGAGCCAATGGCCGGCGAATACCGCGGCGGTGCCTTTGAGTGCGTCGAGCAGAAGCGTCAGAGCGGCGAGCTTCTTGTTGCCGGTGCGCAGGACGTTGGTGGCGCCGATATTGCCAGAGCCGATCTTGCGCACGTCACCCATTCCGGCGGCTCGGGTGAGCAGCAGGCCGAAGGGGATCGAGCCGAGCAGGTAGCCGAGTGCGATGGCGGCGAGGCTCCAGGGGCTCAGAACGAGATCCATCGGGCTCAGTCCCCCGTCAACGGCTTCATTGATCGCGTGATGGAGCGTGTCAGGTCCGCTCGACGCCAGCGTACTGATAGACCGTCTCGCCGGCAACAACGGTTCGGAGCACCCGTCCTTGCAGCCGCGCCTCGTCGAACGGCGAGTTCTTGGAGCGAGAGCGCAGCAGGTCCTTGTTCACCACCCATGGCTCGTCGGGGTCGAACAGCACCAGGTCGGCAGGGTAACCCTTGGCGAGATGGCCGCCGGGGAGGCCAAGCAGGCGCGCCGGATTGACGGTCATCGGCGCGAGGAGCTGGTTGAGTGTGACATGGCCGCCGTGGACCAGTCGCAAGCCCGCGGCCAGCAACGTTTCAAGACCTACCGCGCCATCAGCGGCTTCAGCGAACGGCCGCCGCTTGACGTCGGCGTCCTGCGGGTCGTGGCTCGAGACGATGATGTCGATTTCGCCAGCGGCCAGCGCTTCGACCATCGCGCGCCGGTCGTCCTCGCTGCGCAGCGGCGGGCGCATTTTGTAGAAGGTACGGTACGAGCCGATGTCGCCTTCGTTGAGCGTCAGGTGATTGATCGATGTGCCGCAGGTGACGGCGAGACCGCGTGCCTTAGCCTGGCGCACCACCTCCAGGCTTTCCGGGCAGGTGAGGATCGCGGCGTGATAGCGCGAGCGCGTCAGTTCGACGAGCCTGAGGTCGCGCTCGAGCACCAGGATTTCGGCCACCTTCGAAACGCCCGAGAGGCCAAGCCTCGTCGCCGTCTCTCCCGAGTTCATCGCGGCGTTGCGCGACAGGTAAGGGTCTTCGGTGTGATGGACGATGAGGGCGCCGAAATCCTTGGCGTAGTTGAGCACGTTACGCATGACGCGCGTGTTGGCGATGCTCTCCTTGCCGTTGGAGAACGCGACGGCGCCGGCTCGCTTGAGCAGGCCGATTTCGGCCATCTCCTCGCCGGCGAGGCCCTTGGTGGCCGCCGCCATGGTGGCGACGTGGACGACGGCGTTGTCACGCGCACGGCGCTGGATGAAGTCGACGAGGGCCACCTGGTCGATCACGGGCTTGGTGTCCGGCATCACGACGATGGTGGTGACGCCGCCGGCCGCGGCCGCGTGCGAGGCGGTCTTGAGGGTTTCACGGTGCTCCGCGCCCGGCTCGCCGACGAACACCTGGGCGTCGATCAGACCCGGCGCCAGCACGCAGCCGCGGCAGTCGACGACATCGGCGCCAGATGGCGCGTTACGCCGCAGATGTGGCCCGAGATCGGCGATGGCCGAGCCCTCGACCAGAAGTCCGCCCTGCTCGTCGCGACCGGTGGCCGGATCGACGAGTCGTGCGTTGAGGAAGGCGGTGCGCGGCAGCCCCGGCTGCGCTGTGCTGCGAGCGCCCTTGCCGGCTGCTGACGACCTCGGTGCGGTGGCGGCCATCGGCTCCTCGCTCGTTGTAAGAAAATCTACTCCGCGAACCGATCCGATCAGCTCGGCAGGTTACTCGCCAGCGCCTCGAGTACGGCCATGCGCACGGCGACACCCATCTCGACCTGCTCGCGGATGACGCTGCGGGAATGGTCGGCGACAGTCGAGGCGATCTCGACGCCGCGGTTCATGGGGCCGGGGTGCATGATCAGCGCGTCGGGCTTGGCGAGGCCGAGCTTTTCCTGGTCGAGACCGAAGAAATGGAAGAACTCGCGGGTCGAGGGCACGAAGGAACCCTCCATGCGCTCGTTCTGCAGTCTCAGCATCATGACGACGTCGGCGCCGGAGATGCCATCGCGCATGTCGGTGAAGACCTCGGCGCCGAGCCGGTCGGCGGCGGCCGGAAGCAGCGTCGATGGCGCGACGATCCGAACGTTCGCTCCGAGCGTGTTGAGTAGTGTGATGTTCGAGCGGGCGACGCGGCTGTGCAGGATGTCGCCGCAGATGGCGACGGTGAGACCACCGACGCGCCCCTTTGCGCGACGAATAGTGAGCGCGTCGAGCAGCGCCTGCGTCGGGTGCTGGTGCGCGCCGTCACCGGCATTGACGACCGAGCAATCGACCTTCTGCGAGAGCAGGGCAACAGCGCCAGCCGAGTGATGACGCACGACGATGATGTCCGGCCGCATGGCATTGAGCGTGACGGCGGTATCGACCAGCGTCTCGCCTTTCTGCACCGACGAGGTCGAGACGTTCATGTTGAGGACGTCGGCGCCGAGCCGCTTGGCGGCCATCTCGAACGACGCCTGCGTGCGGGTCGAGGCTTCGAAGAACAGGTTGATGAGGGAGCGTCCGGCGAGAACGTCCGTCTTGCGGTTCTTCGACCGGTTGGAGTCTGCCGCCTTGTCGGCGATATCGAGGAGATGCTCGATATCAGGCGCGGACAACTGCTCGCAGGAGAGCAGGTGCCGGTGGGTGAACCGGGGAGATTTCGCGACAGAAGTTTTCATCGAAGCCGCCTCATAGGCTCAATTCGCCGACAAGGCAAGGTGGCCTCAGCGCGCACCGGGGCGGCAAGGCTGGTATGGTTACGTAGCGCTTCCCGAGGTGCGCCGGGACCCGCAACCGTCGGTATGAAGCTCACCGCCAGACATCGGGCGGGGCGGCGGTCGGGAACGGCGCCCGATACGGTGGTGTCCCGACAGCCGGGATGGGTTTGCTGACCGTGGAGCACTCTGGGCAGACTGTTCCGCGGTCGGCTTTTGCTGCGGTCCGTTACTGCTGTGGCGGTGACGGCTGTTGCTGTGACTGCGGCTCACCGGCCTGGCGGCTCGAGTATTCCTCGACGACCCGCTCGAGCCCCTTGAGGAACGCCTCACGCTCGCGTTGAGCCAGCGGGCTCAGCAGCGCCTCGTCCGTCTGCTCGACGGCCGGCGTCGCGGCATGGATGGCGGCTTCGCCCTTCTCGCTGAGGCGTAGCGCGTACATGCGCGCGTCGTGGCGCGTGCGCTTGCGGCTGACGAGGCCGCGATCGACGAGGCGGCGCACGATGTCGGCGAGCGTCGAGCGGTCGATGCCGGTCATCTCGACGAGAACCGTCTGGCTCGGTTCTTCCGACATGGAAATAGCGCGGAGTACCTCGAATTGCCTGGGGGTTAGATCGCTGCCTCCAGTCTTGAGCGTGAACAACTCATCGGCAATCTGGCCCGCGCGATGCAGGAGGTGGAGAGCCGAAGACGGCACCTGGGGTCTGTTGTTCGTGTTCATAGTCCAGTGCTTCCCTGGCTGTGGATTGGGCTCATGCGAAGCTGGTACCCAGAGGTACGTTGTCGGGTGTGTTGGGCGACCGCTCGGGTCGTCGAAGGTGCGGAGCAACGGCGATGCGGCGCAGCGAGCGCAAGAGCCGGATATCTTCCCGCCAACGGAAATACAGTATTTCGATTTCGGCGGATTATGCAAGCGGACTTGTACGTGGCATCCCAGAATTCGGAGGGAGCGCCCTGCCACGTCAACCCGCCAGCCGACAATTCGATGAGGTTAGCCTGCTGTGTGCGAGCAATTTCAGACGATTATCGGATCACCCAGCCAAGTGCCGATGCAATGCCAGGCGGCCTGAGGCCGAGCCCGGCGCTGAGATACAATTTCACGTGAACGGGTATTCGTGTCCGAATGGTGGCAGCCGTTCCGCACCAGCAGCGTTCAGCCCGGAGCATGCACCTTGCGCAGGATGCGCGAGGCCCGTGACAGGAATTCCCGCCTGAGCAGCACCAGCGTCACCAGCGTCGCCGAGGCGATGAACAGCAGCGGGTGGAAGAACCAGGCAATGGCGGCGAACGCATAATAGAACGACCGCAGACCCGCGTTGGCGTGGTCGCCGACGAGGCCGAGCAGATCGGCGATCTGTTCGACGTAGCGGGCGCGTTCCAGCGTATCGGGGTGGTCGGAGGCCGGCATCGCTCCGAACGTTATGACTGTGTAATGCGACAGTCGGAACGCCCACGCGAATTTGAAGAATGCATAGATCAGAATACCCATCAGGAAGAGGATCTTGATTTCCCAGACGGCCGGCGTGGCGCGGGCCACATAAGGGATCTGCTCGAGAAGTTGCTGGGCCTGATCGCCATAGCCGAGGATCGCGGCGAGCCCGCCGATGCCGAGCACGCTGGTCGACGCGAAGAATGCGAGGCTCTGCGTGAGGTTGGACATGAGAATAGCGTCGTACTGTCGCTGTTCTCGCTTCGCCATGTTGGCGATCCAGCGGCGGCGTTGCTCCTGCACGGAAGCGGTGAGGCTGCGGGCCGCCAGTCGTTCGATCCGCAAGGCGATCTCGAATAGCCCGAGTGTGCCCGCGAACCAGACGAGTGAGAGGATGTCGAGCACGGTCATGGGGTCCAGCCGGTTCGGATCGTGGTGTCGCGGTCGTCGTGCGGGACCGGATACAGCGCGATCGCGCGTTGGGATTGAGCAGGGGCTTCGCCTTCTGGCGTGACGGTAGTGGTAGGGCGAGCGGTGTGGAAGGGGTGGCGTTACGGAACCGCGAGAGCGAGGTCCGACGTCAAAGACATGACGAACGCTCGCAACCTCGATGTCGTGCTTGGGCATAGGTAGGTAGCGATATCATCGGCATTCGCGCCGCTATTACGGTGCGGATGACGAGGCTCCTGGCCCCGCAGTCCGCAGGCGGTCGAGTGCTCCCTGTAAAATAAGCGTCGCCGCCACTTTGTCGATCACCTCGGCGCGACGTTTACGGCTCTGATCGGCCTCGATCAGCATGCGCTCGGCGGCGGCCGTCGTCAGCCGCTCGTCCCACAACAGCATGGGGAGACGGGTCAGGGCGGCGAGATTGCGGGCGAACGCGCGCGTCGCCTGTACGCGCGGACCGGATGTGCCGATCATGTCGAGCGGCAGGCCGATAACGAAGCCGGCAACCTGCTGGCTTGTCGCGAGGTCGAGAAGCTGGCGGGCATCGTCGCGGAACTTGGTGCGGCGGATCGTGTCGGTGCCGGTCGCGACCATGCGCAGGACGTCCGATAGGGCGAGGCCGATCGTCTTCGTGCCGACGTCGAGGCCGAGCAGGCGACCGCACGGTCCGGCGAGACCGAGGAACTCGCTCGCGTCGGTCACGATGCTGGAGCGGGGCGCCGGTGCGGCGCCAGCGGCACCCGGCGATGCTGCGGGCGGAGTGTTGGAATTCACGAGGTCGTCTCCCGTTGCCCGTTGCGGAGGGCTGCCTATACTGCGACCGCGCCGCCATGGCGGCGGTTCGGCCTACGAAACCTCATCGCCTCATTGCAATCATAGCTGACGAGACACATGAAGATCACCTGGCTCGGCCATTCTGCTTTCCGCGTCGAAACCGGCGCGAGCGTCGTGCTTATGGACCCGTTCCTCAAGAGCAACCCGAGCTTCACGGGCTCCGGTGTCGCCTTCGCGGACGCGATCCGTGGCGCCACCCACGTCGTCATCACCCATGGTCATGGCGATCACGTCGGCGATGCGGTCGAAATCGCCAAGGAAACGGGAGCCAAGGTCGTCACCAACTACGATTTGTGCATGTGGCTCGCCAAGCAGGGCGTGTCGAACATCGACCCGATGAATACCGGCGGCACCACCGACCAGGGAGATTTCAAGGTCACGCTCGTGCGCGCCGACCATTCGGCGGCCCTCGTCGAGATGGATGTCGGCTATCCGCTCGGCAATGCCAACGGCGTGGTGCTGACGCCGAAGAGCGGCCCGGTTCTGCTGCACATGGGCGATACGGACGTCTTTTCCGATATGGCGTTGATCGCTGCATTGTGGAAGCCCGAAATCGGCATCGTGCCGATCGGCGACCGCTTCACGATGGGCGCACGCACCGCCGCCTATGCGTGCCGCACCTACTTCAAGTTCAAGACGGTCATTCCCTGCCACTACGCCACGTTCGGCCTTCTCGATGCGACGGCCGACGCGTTCGTGGCTGAGATGACGGGCCAGAACGTCGTCGTGCCGCCGATCGGCAAGGCCGTGACGGTCTGACCCCACCGGCGAGGTGTCGAGGGAGATTACTTCTTCGGCACCAGCGTCTCGCTGGCGCGGCCGTTGTCCCACTTGCCGTGCAGGATGCCGTCGGCGCCGACCTGGTAGATCACCGGATATTTGCTGCCCCAAGCGACGACCACGGTATCTCCGTCTCGCGTTCCCGTACCTTTGAAGGTATCGCCGTTCGCTATCAGCCAGCTGAACCGGTAGCGGCCGGCGTCGGGCCGGATCACCACGGTGCCGGTGTACGAAGAACCATCCGGGTTGGTTCCATGGGCGGAGTAGCTGCCGCCGATCGGAGCGCCTTGCGCCCAAACGGGACATGGCCCGGCAAGCGAAGCGCCGGCGACGAGGGCAGCGGCGAACACGACGGTAGGAAAGTGGGGGGCGGGCATAGCGGTCTCCAGCGGTCCTGGCGCACCCAATCTATCCCGGGCGCCCGCTCCGGCAATAGCAATCCAGAGGCGCGGCGGTGCCGGTTGCGCGGCTCCAACAACGCCGCTAAGAGTGCGGCCTGACCAGATTTCGGCGGTATCCGCCTCAAGTCCGCAGGGGAATCATGCACGTCGATCAAGGTACGGTCCGGCGGGTGGCGCGCCTCGCCCGGTTGAAGATTACCGACGAGGAAGCCAAGAGCCTCGAGAACGAGATTTCTGTCATCCTCGATTGGGTCGAGCAGTTGAAGCAGGTCGACACCAGCACGGTCGAGCCGATGACGCGTGTCGTCGCGCAGGAGATGAAGAAGCGCGTCGACGTGGTCAACGATGGCGCGATTGCCGACGACATCGTGCGCAATGCGCCGATGACCGAGGACCACTACTTCGTCGTTCCCAAAGTCGTGGAGTGAGTGGCATGCGCAATTCGTTGCTCCGCGCCGCAGCCATGCTCGCCGTTTCGGGGATGTTTGCCGCGCCTCTGGCCGCCAAGGAGCGCGGCACCTTCATCGACGGTACGTTCGCCACCGAGGCGGGCTGCAAGAAGCTCGAGGCTATTGCCGGTGGCAAGACGCGCAATGTCGAGACCGTGCCCGAAGTGCTGACCGCCGATGGGTTCGCCGGCTGGGAGGGTTCGTGCGAGTTCACCAAGGTGTTCGAACACGAGCCGGGACGGGTATGGGTCGGCTTGATGTACTGCGTCGAAGGACCGAGCACGAACGTCGCCACGTACGCCTTCACCAAGACCGGTCCCGACACTTTCGATGTTTCGGGTGGCGGTTCTGACGAACCCGATGAATACCGCCGTTGTGAGGCCGGCGCCGCCGCAAAGCCCGCCGAGGAGAAGAAGTGACGTGACTGAGCTCACCAAGTTGACGCTCGCGGAGGCCCGCAAGGGTCTCGCCGCCAAGGACTTCACGTCGAAGGAGCTGACGGAAGCGCACATCGCCGCTATCGAGAAGGCGAACACGGCCATCAACGCTTTCGTGCTGGCGACGCCCGAGATGGCGCTGGAGCAGGCGGCGGCGAGCGACGCGCGCATCGCCAAGGGCGAAGCGGGCGCGCTCGAGGGCTTGCCGCTCGGCATCAAGGACCTCTTCTGCACCAAGGGCGTGCGCACGACGGCATGCTCGAAGATCCTCGATGATTTCACGCCGACCTACGAATCGACCGTCACGCAGAACCTGTGGAATGCCGGCGCGTTGATGCTCGGCAAGCTCAACAACGACGAGTTTGCGATGGGCTCGTCCAACGAGACGAGCGCGTTTGGCCCGGTGGTGAGCCCATGGCGGCGTAAGGGTTCGAACGCGCGTCTCGTGCCGGGTGGCTCGTCCGGCGGGTCCTCGGCCGCGGTCGCTGCCGACCTCTGCCTCGCCGCGACGGCCACCGACACCGGCGGCTCCATCCGACAGCCGGCGGCGCTCACCGGCACGGTCGGCATCAAGCCGACCTACGGGCGCTGTTCGCGCTGGGGCATCGTCGCGTTCGCTTCTTCGCTCGATCAGGCGGGGCCGATCGCCAAAACGGTCGAGGATTGCGCCATCATGCTCGGCGCCATGGCGAGCCACGATCCCAAGGATACGACCTCGGTCGATCTGCCCGTGCCCGACTACGTCGCGCAGATGAAGGCGAGCGTGAAGGGGCTGCGCGTCGGCGTGCCGAAGGAGTATCGCGTCGAGGGCATGTCGGCGGAAATCGGACAGCTCTGGGAGGAGGGCGTCGCCTGGCTCAAGGCGGCGGGCGCCACCATCCGTGAAATTTCGCTGCCGCACACCAAGTACGCGCTTCCCGCCTACTACATCGTCGCCCCCGCCGAGGCATCGTCGAACCTCGCGCGCTACGACGGCGTGCGGTACGGCTTACGCGTACCCGGCAAGGACCTCATCGACACCTACGAGCAGACCCGGGCGGCGGGCTTCGGCAAGGAGGTGAAGCGGCGCGTACTCATCGGCACCTACGTGCTCTCAGCCGGATATTACGACGCCTATTATCTCAAGGCGCAAAAGGTGCGCTCGCTCATCAAGCGCGACTTCGACGAGGCCTTCCGCGACATCGACGTCGTGCTGACGCCGACGACGCCGAGTCCCGCTTTCGCGTTCGGCGAGAAATCCGGCGATCCTATTGCCATGTATCTCGAGGATATCTTCACGGTGACCGTCAACATGGCGGGCCTGCCGGGCATCTCGGTTCCCGCGGGCGTCTCCTACGAGGGCACGCCGCTCGGCCTACAGCTCATCGGCAAGCCATTCGACGAAGGCACGTTGTTCCGCGCCGCCAAGGTGATCGAGGATGCGGCGGGCCGCTTCGTGCCGCCGGAGCGTTGGTGGCTCGCCTGAGTTGGCGTGTCGGACGCCGGACCGCAGTATGGATCGAGGTGACGGGATGACGATGGACCGCCAGCAAGCCGCGAAGACGGCGCCGGAATGCCGCGATATGAGCGAGGTGCGCGCGGAGATCGACCGCATCGACGCCACCCTCGTCGATCTCATCGCCGAGCGCTTCGGATACGTCGATCGCGCCTGGCAGCTCAAGCGCAACACGCCAGAGGGTGCCCACGTGCCGTGGCGCATTCAGCAGGTTATTGACAAGGTCAAGGGGCGAGCCCGCGACCGTGGCCTGCCGCCCGACATCGTCGATATGGTCGGCGCGCAATGGAAAACGATGATCGGCTGGTTCGTGCAGTACGAGGAGGAGCAACTCCGCCAAAATGGCGAAGCTGGCGAGCCTCGCGGCAACGGTGACGGTACGGTCGCCTAGAGTTCCTTCACATGCAGGAATTCCGCGCGCCACCGCGCACGTTGGAGCCACCCGCCAAGCGTTATTCAGTGCGCTAGGCGATCAGACATCGGTCAACGTTGGTCAACGTTCCGGGGCGTTTCGATGGCGCTCAACGTCAGATTGATATTCTTAATTTGTGTTAAAGGTGAAAAACTCAGTTAAAATATAATTGTAGTACGTGTGTTTTCCGGGGTACGCGATCCTCGTCATAAACTCACAGGTTGTTGCCACATCTCGACGAGCGGAGCGATCCGCGATAGCCATGCATCATCATTTGTGCATGGGGTGATATTCTTGACACATATTATCCGGCCGACCGTGCCCAGCATTCTACGCCGCGCGTTCGATGCGTTCGGGGCCGGAGACCCGTTCACGATCGGTGAAGTGTTCGAGCGACACGCAGTCATGACGGCCCATGTCGATGCGCGGCTCGTGCGGCTTTTCGGCGGAGACCACAAGGCGGAGCTGCCGCTGCGCTCACGCGGCAACCTGCGCATCGCCCAGCATTTCGAACTCAACTTTGCGCATATGCAGATCGGTCACGTGGAGGTGCACAGCGCCATCCGCGCTGGACGCGAGGTTGCGGCGGTGTGTGAGTTCGATCTCAAGATGCTGGCGACCGGAGAAACCGTTGCCGCGCGCTGTACCGGTATCTACACCCTGAGCGCGACGGGCCGGAAGGTCGAGAACGCACGAACCGTGTGCCAGCTCATCACGCCCGGTTGGGATCACAAGATCAATTGATGATCCAACGCCCGCCCGTCATGTGGCGAACCGCGCGGTGCGTGGCGGCGAGCGACGTGCAATGACGGGCTAGGCCTCTTGCGTGCTATCTCGCTGTATCGCATCGCGCTCACGATCCATCACGGCAGTGATGAGCAACTCTAAGACAACGGGCCAGGGCGTGACGTGCGCGTCCGGCACGGCGATCTAGCAATTTCATGGAACCGCACATGATTACCCTCAAGGCCTTCGATCCGGCGATGCTGGCCCTCGTCGCCGCGCTCAATCCTGCGGTCATCGCCGTTGCCTTCTGGATGGGCCTCAAGGCGGACCAGTGGCAGAAACTGATCGTCGCGGCTCTCGCGGCCGCGCTCGCCGGCTTCTTGCTGTACCTTGCCTGCGTGCTTCTCGGCATCATCCGTATGGAAGGAATTGGCGGCGAGGCAGGCATTGTCGCGCTCCAGTCGGTGTTCGGTCTCGGCTGGGCCACGGCGGGCTTCGCGTTGGCACGTTTTCGCGCTGGGCGGTAACGCCCGTCACAGACCGGGGTCTCGCCCCGTGAGACATTCCGCACCTTGCGGGTGTGCGCGCTGCGATCCATATCAGCGGCGCCGAATATCTATGCGGAAGAGGTGGAGCATGGCTTTCGAGAATGTCTTCAGCAGCGGATTCTGGGGCAAGGCGGCGATGGTGGCCGCGCTTGCGATTTTCATTTTGTCGGTTGTCCGGCTGATGGGGCCGGGTGCTGCCGCAGCGGGCGAGGTGATGGGCGCGGCCGAGGCCCACGCCAAGGCGCTCAAGGGCGAGATCACGCTCGTCGATGTCCGCACGCCCGAGGAATGGAAGCAGACCGGTGTGCCCGCGTCCGCTTATACGATAACCATGCACCAGCAGGGTCCCGAGCTCCTGAAGCAGCTCGATCAGGTTCTCGGCGGTGACCGCTCGAAGCCGCTCGCCATCATCTGCCGGACCGGCAACCGCACCACCACCCTTGCCGGGCCGCTGGAGCAGGCCGGGTACAAGAACGTCATCAATGTCGCGGAAGGGATGGCGGGTGGCCGCAACGGAACCGGCTGGGTCAAGTCGGGCCTGCCAGTCCGCAAGTGGGAGCCCGGTCTCGAAAAGCCGGCGCTCGTCGCAGCGCAGCCCTGACGCTATCGCCGCTTGAACTTGGGTTCGGGCCGAGGAGGCGTAAGAGCGCTATCCCAACTGACGGAACCGCAAGCGGTTCCCCTGATCGGACGAAAGCGCTCTAGCACCAGGATTCCAGAGCATCTTTATCCGACCGCTCATCGCTATCGCGATGCCGTGCGGTCGGATGATGCTCTAGCCCTCGCGGATCGCCATCAGCGATTTGGTGAAGCCGTAGAAGCGCTCGGCCTCGATACGCGCGTCGGGGAACAGCTCGGCCATCTGCCGGCGGTCGAGCAGGACGGCGGATTGTACCGCCCGCATGGCGGCGTCGAAGGTGTGCCGGCGGCCGCCGAAGCCCAGGTTATAGCGCATCAGCAGCCGCGCGCGCACCTGCTCGGGCATCCACTGGAAGGCGGGCACGCGGAAGTGCGGCTCGATCGGAAACCAGAAATAGGGCGTCTGGACGTAGTAGGCAGGTGCCAGCCGGCGCACGTTGGCGGCCATGGCCATCATCTGTTTCCACGATCCGACGTGCTCGATCACCGAGTTCGAATGCACGAGGTCGTAGCTCATGTCGTCGAAGGCGCCGAGGTCGGTCGCATCGCCGGCGAGTGAGCGGATCTTGGGATTTCTCGTGGCGCCGGCCTCGAAGTTCACGAGGTCGATCTCGACGGGGTGGTCGGCGACGTAGCTGCCGAAGATGTTCCAGTAGTATTCGGTGCCGCCGAGATCGAGGATTCGGCATCGGCCATTCTCGGCAATGATGCGCTCGATCAGCGGGCGGATGAGGGCGAAGCGGTTGGCGCGGCAGCGGAACGCGAGAGAGGTCGAGTTGCCATAGGTCCCTGCTACCGTGTGACGCGGCGCGGTGCCGGCGAGGGCAATGGTCTCCGGCGAAGTCATCGTCATGTCGTGATCCACTGTTCCAGACAAGGTTGCCGGCTTCCGCGAGCCGGGCTTTCCTCCATTCTGATCGAGGTTGGTTAAGCAATTGGCCCGGCGATCGGCGCCCCGATCGCGATGGGCATGCAACTTCCCGTCCAGCCCAACGCCCCCTCGTGCGTCTGGTCAACCGAGGAGGTGACCAGGCCGAGCGACAGCATTCTCAATCGAGCGTGATGGTGAAGCTCGGCAGGGCGGCTTTCGGCACGGGCGGCCCGCCGAGGGTGCTGGGAGCTTCGAGCGAGCGCGTCTTGGCGGGGGAGGGCGCGCGTTCCAGCGCCGCTCCGGGCGGATTGCACTTGCCGTGCTCCCAATAGTCGCGCGCGGTCGACGAGAGCACGCCTTCGTACATCGAGTAATGCACGAGCTTGTTCGGCGCGCCGACCTTGGGGTTCTCCATCAGCGACTTCACAGCTTCCGACATCACCTCGGCGGCGGTTTCGAGATTGTATTTCTCGTGGCCCGGAAGCTGGCACTGCTTCATCACGAACAGCCAGTCGTGAATGATGAAAGCCGGCGCATAGCCCCACGGCGAATAGGATTTGATGGCACGCAGCGCCATCGGGATCGTGCCGCCGTCGGTATACATGGTGGCAGGCTGGATCACGGTTCCGTCCGACCGTTTGAAATAGAGCGGGTTCACGGGATCGGGCTCGTAAAGGAAGCTGTCCCGGCCAACCCAGGTGACGCGGAGGGTACCCTTGATCTCACCGGTTTTCGTGCGGTCGTAGTGCCAGCCGTATATCTGGTCGATGCACCCGCCGAGCGTCACGACGCCGGTGACCGCTACGATGGCCGCTATGGTCCGCTTGCCAGCCCGCATTCCTTAACCCTCCGTCCTGGTCGCCGCTCCCGGTCGCATCGTTCGGGAGCTGGCTTCGCCGCATCGACTGGCGGCGCTTGACCTCGTTTCCCGCCCGGCCTACCAGAGCCCGAGGGGCTGCTGCCCACCTCATGATTAGCACACGGAAAACGCCATGCAGAGCAAGGCCGCACGAGCCGAGAAAAGCAACCTCATTCCGGGCGCCACGGGCGACTGGGAGGTGATCGTCGGCATGGAGGTGCACGCGCAGGTGAACTCACGCGCGAAGCTGTTCTCCGGGGCCTCGACCGAGTTCGGCGCCAACCCGAACGATCATGTCAGCCTCGTCGATGCGGCCATGCCCGGCATGCTGCCCGTCATCAATGAAGAGTGTGTGGCGCAGGCCATCCGCACCGGCCTCGGCCTCAAGGCCGAGATCAACCTACGCAGCATCTTCGACCGCAAGAACTACTTTTACCCGGACCTGCCGCAGGGCTACCAGATCAGCCAGTACAAGCAGCCGATCGTCGGCGAGGGCGAGATCGAGATCGACGTCGATGGCGAGGCGAAGCGCATCGGCATCGAACGGCTGCATCTCGAGCAGGACGCCGGCAAATCGATCCACGACCAGAGCCCGGACTATTCGTTTGTCGATCTCAACCGATCGGGCGTCGCGTTGATGGAGATCGTCTCGCGGCCGGACCTGCGCTCATCCAAAGAGGCGCAGGCCTACGTGACGAAGCTGCGCACCATCCTGCGCTACCTCGGCACGTGCGACGGCGACATGGAGAAGGGCAACCTGCGCGCGGACGTCAACGTCTCGGTGAGGAAGCCCGGCGATCCGCTCGGTACGCGCTGCGAAATCAAGAACGTCAACTCGATCCGCTTCATCGGCCAGGCGGTCGAGGTAGAGGCGCGTCGTCAGATCGACATCATCGAGAGCGGCGGGACGATCGACCAGGAGACGCGGCTGTTCGACCCGAACAAGGGCGAGACGCGCTCGATGCGATCGAAGGAGGAAGCCCACGACTATCGCTACTTCCCCGATCCGGACCTGTTGCCGCTCGAGTTCACGCAGGCCTATGTCGACGACCTGAAGCAGCATCTGCCGGAGCTCCCCGACGAGAAGGCGGCGCGCTTCATGAAGGAGTTCGGCCTGTCGCACTACGACGCGGGCGTGCTGGTGGCGGAGCGCGAGCGCGCCGATTTCTTCGAGGGTGTCGTCTCGATGCAGAAGGATGGGGGCCGTGACGGCAAGCTCGCCGCCAACTGGGTAATCAACGAGCTGCTCGGACGTCTCAACAAGGAAGGTCACGACATCGCCGATAGTCCGGTCTCGGCGGCGCAGCTCGGCGGCATCGTCGATTTGATCTCGAACGGTACGATCTCCGGCAAGATCGCCAAGGATCTCTTCGAGATCGTCTGGAGCGAGGGGGGCAACCCGGCCGAGATCGTCGAGGCCCGCGGCATGAAGCAGGTGACGGACACGGGCGCCATCGAAAAGGCGGTGGACGAGATCATCTCGGCCAACCCCGACAAGGTGGCACAGGTGGTGGCCAAGCCGTCGATGCTCGGCTGGTTCGTCGGCCAGGTGATGAAAGCCTCCGGCGGCAAGGCCAACCCCGCCGCGGTCAACGAGATCTTGAAGAAGAAGTTGGGCATCGCGTGAGGCGTGGATGGGTGACGCGCGGCTCCCTGAGTGTTTGGCGTGCCCCGATGCCGACGATCGTTATCCGTGCCGCCGCGACGACGGCACTCTCGATCTGGCGCGCGTCGCACAGGCGATCGTGCAGCATGGTCGCTTGTTTTACGACCTCGACGGTGAACTCCCGGACGCAGAGGTGACGGCTCCGACCGATTGGGTGTCCTATTGCGAGGCCGAGATCGTTCAGCAGTATCCCAGGCTGGCATTCACCCTAGCGATCGCGGCGATGGATGCGTGCGACAGCGTCCGCGACGCTGCGTTCGTCGCCGCTGGCGTTGCAGAGGACTTGGTCGTGGCGCACGGCCCTTTGATCATCGACGACATCGAGAAGTTGGCCGAGCACAGCGCGAAATTCCGCTACATCCTGTCTGGTATCTGGAGCCAGAACGACAGCGTCCATCCTGATGTATGGCTTCGCGTCGCGGTTGCTGTTTCTGTCGGCGGCGTGATGAGCGAGGGGGCTTTATGCCCGCGAGCAGGTAAGGGCGGAAAGCTCCTCGATGAAGAGACTGCGACAGCTCTCCTTGAAGAGAGCGTTACCGAGGTCGCGATCTCACTCGGCATCATCGAGCGGGCATTGCTCTCCTGAACGCTTCCACTGGCCTTGATCGTCAAGTCAGGAACTGACGGCGCAGTCCACGCTTGCGATCGAAGTGCAGAATGCTTCCGCCTGGATTGATCGCCTCTCGCTCCCGTAGCGCCCTTGACTGACTACCAGCGCAGCACCTTACGGCCGATCAGGGCGCCGGCGGCGGTGACGGCGAGGATCGCGATTGGATACCAGGTAGCGACGAACAGCGGGGAATCGTCTGTGCAATGGGTCGCATAGAGGAACGCTGCGGAGCCGCTGGCGAGCAAGCCCGCGGCGGCACCCGCGAGCGACGGTGAGGAGGGCGCCCCGCTGCGCATGGCGTACAGCAGTGCGCCGAGAGGCGCCAGCGCCAACACCGGGATGGTGGTCAGGCAAACCAGCGAGTTCTTGCCAATCCAACGCATCGCCCATTCGTCGTGCGGCAGCGCCGACATCTCGACGCCCGCGCCGATGGCGAGCAGTGCGGGAACGGCCAGCACCGGGGCGAGAGCGGCGCGCGGCGGCGCCAGCGGATCGCTGAGGCGGATTGCGGCGAACAGCGCGGTGGCGATGAGGGCTGACGTCACGACGAGCTTCAGGCCGAAGCGCCACGCGGTCATCGCGGTCGCGATGTCGCCGCGCAGCCCCAGCAGCGCGAAGAACAGCAATGCCGTAACGGCCGCTCCAGCGGCGAGGGCCATTGCGATGGCCCGACGCGGTGGCGCAGGGGTTGCGGCGGTGTCGGCGGCAAGAGCGCGAATGAGGTCTTCGGTGCGCATTTCATTCACTCCGATACCGGGCGGCAAGTGTCTTCAGCGCCCGGTGCAGGGCGACGCGAACGGCGCCCTCGGTCATTTCGAGTTTCTCCGCGACCTCGCGGGACGAGCGGCCCTCGATCGATATCGCCTCGACAATTGAGCGCTCGCGCGGTTTCAGGCCGTCGAGTAGGTTGCGACCATCGAGACTGGCGGCGGCCTGTCCGGTCTCGGACGGCGCCTCCAGGATATTCTCGAAGTCCTCGATCGGAACGTACTGGCGATGGCCGCGGCGGCGCAGATGGTCGATCAACTTGTTCCGCGCAATGGCTCTCAGCCAAGGCGAGAGCGGTTGCGACTCGTCCCATGTCTGCCGTTTCAAATGGATCGTCAGAAGCGTCTCCTGCACGACATCCTCGACATCGTCCGTTCCATAGCCGTAGGCGCGGAAACCATTCCCGACGATCGCCCTGAGGCGTGGCGCGAGCAGCGCCAGCGCACGCTTGTAGGCCCCCTCGTCGCCGGCATTCGCAGCGCGCATCAACTGAGCGATGTCGTCGGATTTGTCCTGCAACGGGCCTACTCGCATGTTGCTACGTTTTCGTCAGCTCGGACGTTACAGCGCCCGACCCTCACGGCGAAGTCGAAAGACGGTGATCGCACAGTCATGTGCAAATCACGATTTCGATTGTGCGCCCGCTACTTCGGGCTGACCGGAGCGAATGTCAGAGCGGTTCGACAATGAGTGGCATTCCACCCTCAGGACGAAGTGTCACGCGGCTGACGGGTTCGGGGACGTAGCGCCCGTCCCAGGCGAAGGATGCGGCGGCGACGAGGCTTGCGAGCAGGACTTTGGCTTCGACGAGGGCGAACGACGCACCGAGGCAGATGCGCGGGCCGGCGCCGAATGGCAGATATTGAGCGCGCGGCATCGCGGATTCGCGCTCCGGTAAGAAGCGATCGGGGTCGAACCGGGCCGGATCATCCCACAGTCGCCCATTGCGGTGGATGGCGTAGATCGGCATGAAGACCTGCGTGCCGGCCGGCACCCGGTGCCCGGCGATGGTGACGTCTTTCAGCGCCGCTCGCGACATCATCGGTGCGGGCGGATAGAGCCGCATGGCCTCCTTGATGACGCGCTCGGTGACTGCCAGACGCTCGACGTGGGTGGCCTCGACCTGGCCTCCCCCGGTCGCGGCGTGCACTTCCTCGCGTACGCGGTGCTGCCATTCGGGCGCGCGCGCCAGCAGGTACAGCGTCCATGTCAGCGCCTTGGCGGTGGTTTCGTGCCCCGCCTCGAGTAGCGTCGCGAGGTTGTCGACGAGTTGATCATGGGAAAGTGGCTCGCCCGTCTCGGGATCGCGCGCCGCCAACAGGCGGGCCAGCAGGTCGTTGGCATCGCCGCCCCTGCGCCGGCGGTCGGCGATAATGGCCCCGACCGCCGAACGCAGGGCCCGTGCCGACCGACGCAGCCTCCACGTGGCGGGATGCGGCAGCCACGACGGCATGCCGAGAATGCCATAGGCAATGACCCAGGGTGTCGCCGCCAGATAGGCGTTGCCGGCCTCGAGGACCGAGCGCACGTCACCCGGTGCGCCGCCCGCCAGCATGGTGCGGACGATCACGTCGAACGTCGTGTCGGTCATATCGTCGTCGATCGAGCGTAGGCCGGTTGCGGCCGAGGTGCGCCAGCGCGCGACGCAGGCTTCCGCTGCGCCTCGCATGTCGGGCACGTAACGCATGATTTCGGAATGGCGAAAGAGCGGCGCCAGCATGCGCCTCTGCCAGCGCCAATTGGTCCCATCGGCGGTCAGGACACCGTCGCCGACGACCGGCGCGAAAACCCGGCGCTCGAGTTCGGTCTTCTGATAGCTCTCGGCATCGCGGACCAGGATCTGCTCGATCCAGCGCGGATCACAGACCCAGAGAAGCTTGCGGCCTTGGATGGGCTCGATGAGCGTCACCGCTTCGGTGAAGGCGGCGGCGGGTATGGTGGCGAGCGGGTTGCGCGCACAGCGCGTGAGAAACGCCAGCAGCGGCAGCGGCGCCGAAGGCGGCTCGAACGTCGGCGGGTAGAGCGCGCGCGTTGAGTCGGACATGCCAAATCACCCCGAACCCCGGCTTTGGCGCCGGTGCCTGGGGATCATGACACGTCGGGTCGGAAGCTGTCTTGCGGAACCAGCGACGGAGCGTCGAAGGAGGCTCAGCCGGCCGCCTTGGCGCGGGCGTTCAGGGCCTTCGCGGCGAGCTTCTTCAGCCGCTTGCGCGCGCCCGCCGTGTTGCCCTGATTGCGCGTAACCTTGGCGCGCGGGATAACGCGCTTGGCTTTCTTCTTGCGGGTTTCGACGTTGCGAAGCGAA
The DNA here is from genome assembly GCA_016793635.1 of Hyphomicrobiaceae bacterium. Taxonomy (GTDB): domain Bacteria; phylum Pseudomonadota; class Alphaproteobacteria; order Rhizobiales; family Hyphomicrobiaceae; genus JAEUMD01. Next base: position 68,245 of record JAEUMD010000003.1, on the reverse strand, counting down.
CGGGAGGAGGTGGCGGCCATGGGAGCACCCTGCTGGTCTCGATGAGTTGGGAAATGCAAAGGCCCGCGCACGGCGAGCCATTTGCCCACTCGTCTAGGCGATCCGGAGCGCCGCCGCAAGCTCTGGCCGGCTTTGCCGGGCGTTAATGTGTCGGCTTCGTGTAAGCCCGCTGGGCCAAGTGGGAGGTTTTTTCGATCAACCGCTACGCGTCGCGGGGCCGAGACGGCCACAGCCGGCGCCATCACCAGCCGAGCAGCGCCAGAATGCCGTGTCCTGAACCGAGGAATACGCCGGCCCACATCAGGCAGGAGACGGCGCTGGCAATGAGGAACAACGGCCAGCGCATCGATGCCGCTCCCGCCACGACCGGGACGAAAGGACGCATCATGCCGAGAAATTTCGAAACGACGATCCCGGCCATGCCCCAGCGGCGGAAGAAGGCGCGGGCGAGCACATACCACTCTGGTTTCTTCGAGAATGGCCAGATGTTGGCGACCTCGCCTCGGAAATAACGGCCGACTGCGTAGGACAGCACGTCGCCAGCGAACGCCCCGCCCGCCGCCGCGAGCCAAAGCGGAACGAAGTTGCCCCCCGCCGCGTGATGAAGGCCGCCGATGGCCAGGAACAGGACGGTCGAGGGAACGAAGAACGAGACGAAGACGATGCTCTCGGCGAACCCGAGCATGAACACGACCGGCTCGGCCAGTGCGATGTGCTCGGTGATGAGGGCGAGCACGCCGTCCTTCAGTCCGGCGCCCCCTGCGGTCTGGAAGATTGTCATCGCGCGGCTCTCACACGCGCCTCAGGCACCGAACCAGTGGCGCACGTGACCCATTGCCTGGCCGATGCCGTCACCGAACTTGAGGAGCACGAAGGCCCACAGCAGGGCGGAGCTCCAGTTGGCGATCTGGAAATGGGTACGGTCCATCTGAGTCGCTCCGGCAACGATCGGCACGGACGCGCGGAACGGGCCGGAAAAGCGGCCGAGAACGATGGCCCAGACGCCGTACTTTTCCATGAAGGCATGCCCCCTCGGCAGCAGGTCCGGATGCCGGTTTAAGGGCCACATGCGCGCGATGTCGTCGTGGAAGTGATAGCCGAGCCAATACGATACCCAATCGCCGAGCGCCGCGCCCACGCTCGCCGCGAGCCAGATCGTGACGAAGGTGGTCATATCGCTGCCGCCGATCAGCCCGCCCATCGCGACGAGCAGGCCCCAGAACGGCAAAACCAGCGAGATGAAGGCGATGCTTTCGCCGAATGCGAGAACGAAAATAATGGGGGCGATCCAGTTGGGATGGTCGCGCACGAACGCGATGATGGCGTCGGCGTATTCCTGTAACCCCATGGCGGGTCGGTCTCCTGGGCGGCGCCCCTCGCGGGCGTTCCTCGACCGCCGGCACTCAAATGGCCCGGCGATCGCGGCAGATCAAGGCGCAAGCGAGTGCCAAGCGCGGTCATCCGCCATTTTGCCTCCCGCCTGCGCGCAACATAGCTACGCTTTCGGCCAGATCATTCAATGGTGCGACAGCCAATCGGGGCGGCGTTCCGAAAAAATTCTTTTCAGCCAAGGCACGCGGCTTGCATTTCGACACTCGCGCTTCGCCGGGTGGTTTCTCGGCACAAAACCGTTAAGAATGCGTTGAGGCTCGTCCTTGAAGGCGCTCGCGTCGAGCTGTGCCGATAGGGACGAGGCTGCAGATCGCGCCCGCTAACCTCCGGCGCGTTCGGTACCGAGAGTGGATGGCGTCGATGTCGCGTGGTGTCGGTCGGTCGATCGTTGAGGCCCTGCTCGCCGGTTCCGGAGGACGCATGGCCGCGCTCGCGGCTTGGCTGCTATTGGCGGGGGCCGGGGCGCTGCTGTGGATGGTGGCGCTACGCGGCGTTTGGCCGATCCTCGACGTCGCGGCCCCACTGTCGCTGCACGCACTGGCACTCGCCCTCATCGCCGGCGCGACGCTGGCACTGCGGCGTGGTCGCCTGGTGTTCCTGGCATCGAGCCTCGGAGTTCTCGCGCTCGCCCCTTCGCTCCTCACGCTCGACGCGCGCGAGCGCCCGGGCGTCATCGGGCGGACCGTGCTGCGCCCGGAGACCGGCATCGGCCGCCTGTCGAGTGAGGGGCGGCCGGTGTTGCGGGTGCTCGCCATCAATACATTTCGCGGGAACTCCTCGCTCGACGAGCTTACCCGCTACGTGGCGCGGGCCGATGCCGAGGTCGTCGTGCTCTCGGAGTTCGGACCCGAAAAGCAGGTGCTGCTCGACCGCCTGAAGCGCGCCTATCCCTATCAGGTGAGTTGCGCGCATGCGTGGCCATGCGCGCAGGTTCTGCTGTCGCGCGAGCGCTTCGACCGTTCCGGTACGGTGATGCCGTCGCCGACGAGCCCGCCGCTCGTCTGGGCCGAGTTCCGCATCGGCGGCGTCAGCGGCGCCAAAGTGACGGTGCTCGGCACGCACATCTACCGGCCGAGCCGGCACTACGGCTGGCATCGCGATCAGCTCGCCGGGCTGGCGCGCCGCATCCGCGGTCTCGATGGCTCCGTCATCGTTGCCGGCGATTTCAACATGACGCGGCTGACGCACAGCTATGCCGATTTCCTCGCGGAATCAGGTCTCGTCGCCGGAGATCGCGAGCTTGCCAGTTGGCCGGCTTGGCCGGCGCCGATGCCCCTGCCGCAATTCCAGATCGATCACCTGTTCGTCTCTGGCGAACTGGCTGTGGTCGATCAGCGGGTCGGCGTGCCTGTCGGTTCGGATCATCTGCCGCTCTGGTCGGCGGTGCGTATGCCGACGCGGGCGACGATCATGGCGCGACGGCCGCAAACGACGGACGACGCAGAGACATTGCGCTAATCTTTTTGCTGGGCCGTCCGCTCATGCCGGGCCGCAGCTCAGAGCGCAGACGGACGAGATTGCTCCCAAGCGTCCCCGTCGTCAGCCGCGACGGCAACGCCGCGCCTGCTCGCGCGACAATTCCTTGGAAACCTCGGCGGCGAACATTGTGCCGCGTGAAACCTGCGCGGGGCTCAGCCGCTTGCCGTCGGGACCGCGCAGCACCCGGTCGGCGGCGTCGGCTTCGCTTCGGCCGACCTGCAACTCGTCGCACGTCAGCTCTTTCTTCTTGTTCTTGAATGCGAAGAGCCGAACGCCGGAAGCATAGGCATCGACGCTTGCGCGTTCCTTCACCCAGTGGCGATCGCTGCGCGTGACGAGGTGGCGGAGCGCGGCCTGGCGCTGGGAGACGCAGGCGGGGGAGTCGTCAAGGCACGACATGCCGCCCTGCTGCACAGGTTCGGATGCATCGTTCATGGCGCAGCCGCCCGAAAACATCGCGACCGTCACAGCCAGCACGACTGCCGCGGTGGCGCCGGGGTTGCGGCGCGTGCGGGGGCTCACGTCCCTCATCTTCGATCCTCTTGTGAAGCGTCATGCGAGCCCATAGAAGGCACTCATGGCGGGGTCAAGGCGCGTCCCGCGGGGCGGACAGTCCCGTTTGGTGCGGCCGTTTCGCCACCGAAGGCCCGGCGAAGGAGGACTTATCCATGGTTCGCGCGATTCGCATCCACGAGCATGGCGGCCCCGAGGTGATGCGCTTCGAGGACGTGAGCCTCGCGGCCCCTGCGGCGGGCGAAGCCCATGTCCGCAACACGGCGGTCGGCCTCAACTACATCGACGTCTATCACCGCACCGGGCTCTATCCCGTCGGCCCGTTGCCGGCGGTCATCGGCATGGAAGGCGCGGGTGTGGTCGAGGCAGTTGGCCCGGGCGTCGAGGGTCTGAGCCCTGGCGATCGCGTCGCCTACGCCAACCCGATCGGTGCCTACGCGACCGAGCGGCTGATCCCCGCCGACCGGCTGGTGAAGCTGCCCGATGCGATCGCCGATCAGACCGCGGCGGCGATGATGCTGCAGGGCATGACGGCGGAGTACCTTTTGCGCCGTACGTTCAAGGTCGGCCCCGAAACGGTGATGCTGTTTCACGCCGCTGCCGGTGGCGTGGGGTTGATCGCCTGTCAGTGGGCGCGCCACCTCGGGGCAACCATCATTGGAACCGCCGGCTCGGAGGATAAGGTGGCGCTCGCCCGCGAGGCCGGCTGCACGCATGTCATCAACTACCGCCGCGAGAAGTTCGTCGAGCGCGTTCGGGAGATCACCTCTGGCAAGGGTTGCGACGTCGTCTACGACGGCATCGGCAAGGACACCTATCCCGGTTCTCTCGAGTGCCTGAAGCCGTTCGGGCTGTGGGTCTCGTTCGGCAACGCATCGGGCAAGATCGAAAACTTCGATCTCGGTCTCCTGGCGGCCAAAGGCTCGCTCTTCGCGACGCGGCCGACACTGTTCACCTATACCGCCAAGCGCGCCGATCTCGTCGCCAGCGCGAGCGCGCTGTTCGACGTGGTGGCGAGCGGCAAGGTGAAAATCAGTGTGAACCAGACCTATCCTTTGAGCGAGGCGGCGACGGCTCACCGTGATCTCGAGGCGAGGGCGACGACGGGCTCGACGGTGCTACTGCCGTGACGGCATCGCCACAAACGTCTTCGCCGGCGCTGGCGGCGCAGCAGCGCGAGCGGACTCGTGGCCTCGTCGTCGTGCTCGCGGCCGTCCTCGCCTATGTGCTGTTGCATTCCGGCTTTCGCATGTTGGCTTCGGGCGTGCTCGGCGAAGACGATACGCTCGAGCAGATCCTCGTGCAGGAGTTGCGTCTCGGCTACGAGGCGCGCCAGCCACCTCTCTACGACTGGGTGCTCTACGCCGTTCAACAGGTGACGGGGCCGCGCCTCGTCTCCTTCCTCGCCATCAAGTATGCGGCGTTGACCGGGACAGCGGTGCTGCTCTACCTCGCAGCTTTCCGCATCCTCGGAGATCGCTTGTGGGCGGCGCTGACGGTCGAGTCACTGGCGCTGATCTACCAGATCTCCTGGCGCTACCACGAAGGCTTCACCCACGAGGTGCTGGCCATGGTGGCGGTGGCGGCGACGCTGTGGGCGTTCCTGCGCCTCTATGATCGCGGCCGATGGCGAGACTACCTGCTGTTCGGTGTGATCGCGGGCCTCGGCTTCAACACCGAGCCGAATTATACCGTCTATCAGATGTGCCTGTGGGGCGCGGCGGCGATGCAGCCGGCGATCCGCGCGCGCACCGTTCGCCGGCGGCTTCTTCTGTCGGCGGCCGTCGCATTGGTGCTGGCGTCGCCGTATCTCAGCTGGCTGCTGTCCGATCCGGCGCATTGGAACGAGATATTCACGCCCTCGCGTCGCGGCTTCGCGCTCGATCGCGCCATCGGCGTCAAGGATGCGGTGCGCGGACCGCTCATGTACCTGCTGCCGCTCGTCGCGATCCTTCCCGCGATATTTCCGGGCTTTTTGCGCACGGCGTGGGACGATGTCCGGGCCCTGTTCGCGCGTGGCGATGGTGCGATCGCTTACGAGCCGGCGCGGCCGGACTTTGAGCGGCTGGTGCTGGGAACGATGGTGCTTGGCGTCGGGTTCTCGATTGCAGGTGGATTATTGTTCGGCATCGGCGGTTACGCCATGCACGTGCTGATGCCGCTCTACGTCACGAGCGTGATCTGGCTGATCGCGGTCGCGCGCCGCTCACCACGCGGCGGTGCACGCCAGATGGTGTTTGCGCGCGTGGCGCTGGCCATCGCGGTGCTGGCGCTGGTCGTGCGTCTCGCCAACATGTTTGTCTATGATCCGGTCTGCTCGAAATGCCGTTGGGGTATTCCCTATGCCGGTCTCGCGCAGGCGTTGCGTCAGCACGGTGCCACCGACGACGCTGTTTTCGTTGCGGTGGACGACGAGCTCGCGGGCAACCTGCGCCCGCACTTCCCGCGCGCGTCGTTCGTTCTGCTTGGACCGCGCCACTTCGTACCGCGCGGCCTCGATCCAGCCCGGCGCGACGTGATCGTGGTCTGGGACGAGTCGGCAAAGGCAACGCGCCCGCTGGCAGATACTCTTGCCGCTGTGCTCGGGCGGGCACCGCAGCTGGAAGCCGGCCTTACCATGCGGGTGCCATGGCACCACATGTGGCGCGCCACGGGGTATCGCTCATCGGAATGGAAGATGCTGAAGGTCGACGCCCGCTGAGACGGTTTTAGTGGAGGTCGCGGAGGCGGCTCGGATCGGCCTTGAGGCCGGTCACGCGCTCGAACGCAATGGCCGACAGCACCTTGCCGCCGAGCGTCTGGCGGACGCCGCTCGCGGGCCTCGGGATGGAGAGGGCGCGGCGGCGAGGAGGCGGCGAGGGGGTACTCTCCGTGGCGTTGCCATGAAAGCCGAGCGCCATTGGCTCGGCGGCGCGCTCGTTGGCACATCCGGCGAGAGACGTGGCGATGGCGACGACGATGGCGGTGCGGACGAGCACGGCGGAACCCCTTCCCAAGCGGCGGGGACCTCATCATGAACGTGGTCGCGTTGCGACCCGCACTTTGGGAGGTCACCCTTCGGCCACGCTGGCGACTTTGCTCTGTCGACGGCGCGGCGTGACGATGTCGAAGTTGCGCCGCAGCGGCTGAACCGAAGCTGAATGGGCGGTTCCACAGCTATCCGCGATCATTGGAAATAATGAAGAAGCCGCTGTGCCATGTTGGGTCCAACGTTCCCAACAAAGACAATCCATAACTTCAAAATAACAACTCAAGGCATTGATGCGTGGTTGGAAATGGTTTCGATTAACCGCTTCTCATCCGTCAACTGACATCGTGTCCTGAGGCGGCATCCGGTCGCCACGTGGGTAGCCGACCGCGGCTGCCTCCAGATCGCTCCCGCCCTCGGTGGCGATAAACAACAGGAGACGGCTTTGGCACGTTTCGAGTTCGCCCCGCGCGATGTCGCGGAATTCGCTGGCCAGGGTGGTAGCGCCGCCGATGCGCTCTACGAGCTTGGCCTGATGTACTGCACCGGCCGCGATGTCGATCTCGACATGATCGAGGCGCACAAGTGGTTCAATCTCGCGGCGCTACGCGGCAACGACGACGCCAAGAGGTTTCGCCAGGAAATCTCGCGCGACATGACACGGGCAGAGATCGCGAGCGCGCAGAAGCGCGCCCGTCAGTGGCTGGCGACGCATTGACACTGGCCCGGTATCGCGACCTTTGATGTCTGCGCCGCGAGTGTCGCAGACGGGCACTGTCCGCATCCCGCCAATTGTGCGACGGGCGAGTTGAATGTCGACATCGATTTTGCGTCGCTGTTCCTCGCGGCGGCCGGCGCCGTGACGACGGGCAGCGCGTGGTTCGTATCGTTCGCTCATGCGGGTGCAGAGACCACGCTCGATCAGTATCGCGCGAAGACACGATCGATGTGGGGGACGCCTTCAGCGGACTCGATGGCGTGTCGCGGCGAGCGAACGGCGAGAGGGAACGGCGAGAGGGCGTTCTCGCTGTGGCTACAACCCGCGAACCCCTGGTACGGCGAATTGCCGTCGTCGAGCGGCAGCGCCGCTGGACCCGGTCGGGGGAACTGCTCGCTGGTCCGTTCGACCGGATCGCCGTCGAGCGGGATCAACGCTGGAGTTGCTCGCCGACTTTTCGCACGTAGTTGGCATAATCGGATTTGCCGAGGTGATCGACCCAAGGCCGCATATCGGCGAACGTTGTGTAGCCGAGACGCAGCGCAATCTCCTCGGGACATGAAACCTTGAGGTTCTGGCGACGCTCCAGCGTGGCGACGAATTCTCCGGCGGCAAGTAACGAGTCGAATGTGCCGGTATCGAGCCAAGCGAAGCCGCGCCCCATGCGCACGACGTTGAGCTTACCCGCCTCCAGATAATGCTGGTTGACGCTCGTGATTTCGAGTTCGCCGCGCGCCGACGGTTTGATGGAGCGGGCGATCTCGACGATGTCGTTGTCGTAGAAATAAAGCCCGGTGACCGCGAAGTTCGATTTTGGCTCGCGCGGCTTTTCCTCGATCGACGTCGCGCGGCCGGCTTTGTCGAAGGCGACAACGCCGTAGCGTGCGGGATCAGATACCTCGTAGGCGAAGACGCTGGCGCCATCGGTGTGGACGATCGCCTGTTGCATCAGCTCGGGCAGGCCATGGCCATAGAAGATGTTGTCGCCGAGTACCATCGCGCAGCGGTCGTCGCCGATGAAGTCGGCGCCGATGATGAAAGCCTGGGCGAGACCTTCCGGCCGAGGCTGTTCAGCGTAGGAGAGGCGGAGGCCGAGATGGCTGCCGTCGCCGAGAAGGCCGCGAAATAAGGGCTGATCGTGCGGCGTGGTGATGATGAGGATGTCGCGGATGCCGGCCAACATGAGCACGGACAGAGGGTAATAGATCATCGGTTTGTCATAGACGGGAAGCAGCTGCTTCGACACCGAGAAGGTGAGGGGATAGAGGCGCGTACCGCTGCCGCCCGCGAGAATGATGCCTTTGATTGCCATGTCGTCCCCCATTCGCAGCGGTTAGCGCGGCGATCCGATCAGATTGTCGAGGCACCGCTCGAGCGCAAGTTCCCAGGCGGGCAGCGCGAAGTCGAAGACGCGCAGCAGCTTGCCGGTATCGAGCGCGGAGTTCGCCGGGCGTCGCGCGCGCGTCTGATACTCGGCGCTTGAGATGGCACGAACGTGCGCGGCCTTGGCGCCCCGCCGCTTCGCGCCGTCCATGATGGCGCAGGCAAAGGCATGCCATGTCGTGGCGCCGGCGTTGACGGCATGGAATATCCCGAAGCGCTCGGAATTTGGTTGCTCGCAATCAAGGCGCGAGGCGATGTGAGCGATCGCTTCGGCGAGGTCGGCCGCCGCGGTCGGCGCGCCGGACTGGTCGGCGACGACGGCGATCTCGTCGCGCTCGGTGCCGAGCCGCAGCATCGTCTTGACGAAGTTGTGCCCGTGCGGGCTGAACACCCACGCCGTCCGTACTATGACGTGGCGTGGATTGGCGGCGGCGACGAGCCGCTCACCCTCGAGCTTCGTCGCACCGTAGACACCGAGCGGCGCCGTCGCGTCGGTCTCGAGGTAGGGTGCGGGTTTCGTCCCGTCGAAGACGTAGTCGGTCGAGATGTGCACGATAGGCGCGCCGGCGCGACTGGCGGCGGCAGCGAGCAGGCCGGCGCCGGTGGCGTTGACTGCGCGCGCAACCGTGGGCTCGTCCTCCGCCTTGTCGACGCCCGTATACGCGGCGGCGTTGATCACGAGCGACGGACGGTGTTGCGAGATTCCTCGCGCGATGGAAGACGGATCGGCAAGATCGAGGTCGCCGCGACCGAGGGCGACGAAAGGACGCCCGGTCTGCCGCAGCACGCGGGCGAGTTCGTGTGCCACCTGCCCGCTGCGGCCGGCGATGAGGACGGGTCCGCGTTCGCCCATCATACCGCGCTCGCGAGCTTCTTGCCGCCGGGCCTCTCGTCGAGCAGGCCGAGGCGCGTGCCCGAGTAGACCTTGTCGCGCAGTGGACGCCACCAACTTTCGTTGGCGAGATACCAGTCGATGGTCCGGGCGAGGCCTGTCGCGAACGTCTCGCTTGCGCGCCAGCCGAGCTCGGTTTCGATCTTCGTCGGATCGATGGCGTAGCGCCGGTCGTGGCCGGGGCGGTCGGCGACGTGGGTGATGAGATTGCGGCGCGGCGATTTGCAGGGCCGGCGGTCGTCGAGGATGTCGCAGATGCGCTGCACGACGTCGAGGTTCGCCATCGGCGCGCGGCCGCCGACGTTGTAGGTCTCGCCGACGCGCCCTTTCTCGAGCACCAGGGTGAGCGCCTTGACGTGGTCGTCGACATAGAGCCAGTCGCGCACCTGCTGGCCGTCGCCGTAGACCGGTAGCGGCTTTTCGTCGAGAGCGTTGAGAAGAACCAGCGGAATGAGCTTCTCGGGGAAGTGATAGGGACCGTAGTTGTTCGAACAGTTGGTGACGAGGACCGGCAGGCCATAGGTCTCGTGCCAGGCGCTGACGAGATGATCGGACGAGGCCTTGCTGGCGGAATAGGGCGAGCGCGGGTCATAAGGCGTCGTCTCGACGAAGTAGCCGTCGGGTGGAAGCGAGCCGTAGACCTCGTCGGTCGATACGTGCAGGAAGCGGAAGCGCTCGCGGGCCTCGCCCGCGAGCCCCTCCCAATAACCGCGCGCGGCTTCCAGCAGTGTGTGGGTGCCGACGATGTTGGTGCGAACGAAGTCCGCCGAGCCGGTGATCGATCGATCGACGTGGCTTTCCGCCGCGAGATGCATGATGGCGTCGGGCCGCGCCTCGGCGAACACCGCGTCCATCGCCGCGCGGTCGCAGATGTCGGCCTTGACGAAGCGATAGCCAGGGCGGTCGGCGATGGGTGCCAAAGACTGGAGGTTCGCCGCGTACGTCAGCTTATCGACATTGACGACCTCGATGCAGCGTTCGCCGACGAGATGGCGGCAGACCGCCGAGCCGATGAAGCCTGCGCCACCCGTTACGATGATGCGCATGGGATAACCCTCCTTCGCCGTCGTCCGCGGGCGACGGCCTTGCCGCCCCCGTGCCGTACCTTGGCCGAGCATCCGGGCTCGACATCAGAACATTGGTTTGAGGTCGCGCAGCCGCGGCAGGCGCGCGTCCTTCTCCGAGACAGTGGCGTGATCCGCCGTCACCGGCCAGTCGATGCCGAGGTCGGGATCGGACCAGAGCACGCCGGCATCCGCGTCAGGGGCGTAGTAGCTCGTCACCTTGTAAAGGACCTCGGTGTCGGGCTCGAGCGAGCAGAAGGCGTGGGCGAAGCCGACCGGAATGTAGAGCTGTTCCCAGTTCTCCGCCGAAATCTCGCGCGCGACGTGGCGGCCGTAGTGGGCCGAGGCGCGGCGTAGATCCAGCGCGATATCGAGGATGCGGCCGCGCGTGACGCGCACCAGTTTGGCCTGCGCGAACGGCGGCTTCTGGAAGTGGAGGCCGCGCACGGTGCCGGCCAGGGCGGAGTAAGAATGGTTGTCTTGGACGAACTCGTCGGGCAGCCCGGCGCCGGCCAGGGCGCTCTTGCTGTAGACCTCGGAGAAGAAGCCTCTCGCATCGCGAAACTGCTTGGGTCGGATCAGTTTCACGTCGGGAATTTCGCACGCTTCGATGAGCATGAGCTGACTGCGCGTGTTGAGGTTTCGTGGCTGCCGCGGCACTTCCGCCGCGGCACAGCAGGTCACGGGAACATCGCAGATCAGACTTAACACAATGCTGCCTGGTGCAGCGGGGAGCCAAGTCGGGCAAACCCGCACCATTCCGCAAGTCCATCCACGATCTCACCGGCGAGGGCAGAAAATCCGTAAGGAGGCTGCCTCGTGGAAATGTTTGTGGAAAGGGAGGATAAGGCTTCGACCGCTCCCTCTGCGCTTTGACGTGGACGTGCAACACAGCGAAGTTCCGGCATCCAAGCCCGGAGGCGTGAATGCGGATCGGTTACGATCTCGAAGCAGGTCATGGGGAACGTCTGAACTCTCGGGCGTTCCACAACGAGTGGCAGAGGTCCGTTCGCCGTTGGGTGACTCGGAGTAGCGATGTTGTCCTGGCAATCCTGCTCGCCTTGGTTCTGAGCCCACTCATCGCGTCAGCCTTGGCTCTCTCTTTCCTCAGTTTTCGCGCCATGCCGGTGGTCTGGCGGGAGCGAGACGGCACACGTCATGCCCGCGTGCGCGTCTACGGCATCCGAACCGAGAAGCCACCGAGAGAGGCGGATGGGAAGGCGATCCCGCTTCGGAACAGGCAGACACCGGTCAGCAGGCTGCTGAAGTCGACGCGACTCGACCGCTGCCCCGAAATCCTGTCGATTCTTCGAGGTGAGCTTTCGTTTTTTGGATCGGTCAGCGACCCGTTAACGCACGCCGTCAGGCGGTCAGAGCGTTGCTGAACCTGATCTCGCTTGGCTTGGAGTAGAACGCTGCGAAGTTGAGTTGCCCGGTGGCGAGCCTGGGCCCCGCCCCGTCAACGGGTTCGAGGTACCATTCGTACCTGCATCCACGATTGACGAGGATGCGCAGGTGATAGCTGTCGGACAGGGCGCGGGCGACCCACGTTAGTGCCTGATCGTAATCAACGAACGTCTCCTCGAGCTCACCGAACAGGACGCGGAGTTCTCCGGAGTTGTGTGCTACGTCGATCGCAAATCCCTGTGGCCCAACCGGAGGGATCGCCAGGCACCACTCAGCCCCAACGGCATCAAGTTCATCGATGCGTCGACGAAATGTCATGTTTATCAAATCGATGGCCTCGGCGGAGGTCCGGCACTTGTAGAACTGGCCCCTTTCGATACGAAGCTCCGTACCCCAGCTTCGCGTGCCTTCCCTCAGAAGCAGTCTGACTGTGCCGAGCGCGTTCCAAAGTTGCTCGGCGGGTGTTGCTGCATCTTTCCGCAGGGCCACCAACGACATGATCACTCCTCTGAACGCTACTCAAAGACAAAATTGATTTCGTCAGAGTGCGAAAATATGAGTTCTGCGTCTACCCTGAATTTTGCGCGGTGCGCAGCGCTATTGGCCCGATATCGAGACCTATAGACGGGAGGAGCCCGGCTCCGGGTGTAGCCGGAACCGGGCTCCTTACTTTCTTCTCATCGACCGTCGCTCGATAAGGCCGTGTAGGGCACCATCCATGGGAGGCGTTTCACCCTCCTAATGGGAGCGCTCGACGCGCCACCTCGAACCGATCTCGCCCTTGGCGTCACGCGATCAGGCGAGATCGAAGCGATCCGCGTTCATCACCTTGGTCCAGGCCGCCACGAATTCGCGGACGAACTTTTCCTTGGCGTCGTCCTGGGCGTAGACCTCGGCGATGGCGCGCAGTTGCGAGTTCGATCCAAAAACGAGATCGACACGGGTCGCGCTCCACTTCACGGCGCCCGACTTGCGGTCGCGGCCCTCGAACACGTCCTTCGCGTCGGAGGTCGCTTTCCACGTCGTCGCCATGTCGAGGACATTGACGAAGAAGTCGTTGGAGAGCGTGCCGGGGCGGCTGGTGAAGACGCCATGCTTGGTGCCGCCGTAGTTGGCACCGAGCACGCGCAGGCCGCCGACCAGCGCCGTCATCTCGGGCGCCGAGAGCTTGAGCAACTGCGCCCTGTCGACCAGCATCTCCTCGGCCGAAACGGTGTAGGCCTGCTTCTGATAGTTGCGGAACCCGTCGGCCTCCGGCTCCATCACGGCGAAGGAGTCGGCGTCGGTCTGTTCGGCGGTGGCGTCGGTGCGGCCAGGCGCGAAAGGCACGTCGATCGCGTACCCGCCCGCCTTGGCCGCCTGTTCGACCGCGGCGCAGCCGCCGAGCACGATCAGGTCCGCGAGCGACACTTTCTTGCCGCCGGACTGGGCGCCGTTGAACCCCGCCTGGATGGCCTCCAGCGCGGCCAGCACCTTGGCGAGCTTGGCCGGTTCGTTCGCTTCCCAATCCTTCTGCGGAGCGAGACGGATGCGTGCGCCGTTGGCGCCACCACGCATGTCGGAGCCGCGGAAGGTCGACGCGGAGGCCCACGCCGTTGCGACGAGATCGCCCGCCGTGAGGCCCGAGGCGAGGATCTTCGCCTTGAGCGCGGCGACGTCACTGGCGTCGATCAGCGGGTGATCGACCGCCGGCACCGGGTCCTGCCAGATCAGGTCCTCCGCCGGAACTTCCGGTCCGAGATAGCGGACCTTCGGGCCCATATCGCGATGGGTCAGCTTGAACCATGCGCGCGCGAAGGCATCGGCGAACTCGTCGGGGTTGGCGTGGAAGTGGCGCGAGATCTTCTCGTAGGCCGGGTCCATGCGCATCGCCATGTCGGCGGTGGACATGATGATGGGCACCTTCTTGCTGGCATCCTCCGGATCGGGCGCCATGTCCTTTTCCTGGAGGTTCTTCGGCGTCCACTGCCAGGCGCCCGCCGGGCTCTTCACCAGCTCCCACTCGTAGCCGAACAGCACGTCGAAGTAGCCCATGTCCCACTTCGTCGGGTTCGCGGTCCAGGCACCCTCGAGACCGGACGTGATGGTGTCGCGGCCCTTGCCGCTGCCATAGGTCGAGAGCCAGCCGAAGCCCATCGCCTCGATCGGCGCGGCCTCCGGGTCGGGACCGACATGGGTGGCCGAGCCGGCGCCGTGGGTCTTGCCGAAGGTGTGGCCGCCCGCGGTCAAGGCGACGGTCTCGTAATCGTTCATCGCCATGCGGGCGAACGTCTCGCGGATGTCGAGGGCCGACGCGAGCGGATCGGGCTTGCCGTCCGGACCTTCCGGATTGACGTAGATGAGGCCCATCTGAACAGCGGCGAGCGGGTTGGCGAGCTCGCGGTCGCCGGAATAGCGGCTGCCGGGCTTGTCGCTCGTCGCCAGCCACTCGCCCTCGGCGCCCCAGTAGATGTCCTCCTCGGGCTCCCAGACGTCGGCGCGGCCGCCGCCGAAGCCGAAGGTCTTGCCGCCCATCGACTCGATCGCGACGTTGCCGGCCAGAATCATCAGGTCGGCCCACGACAGCTTGTTGCCGTACTTGCGCTTGATCGGCCAGAGCAGGCGGCGCGCCTTGTCGAGGTTGCCGTTATCCGGCCAGCTGTTGAGCGGGGCGAAACGCTGCGTTCCCGAGCCCGCACCGCCGCGGCCATCCGCCGTGCGGTAGGTGCCGGCGCTGTGCCACGCCATGCGGATGAACAGTCCGCCGTAATGGCCATAGTCGGCCGGCCACCAGTCCTGGCTGTCGGTCATCAGCGCGGTCAGATCCTTTTTCACCGCCGCCAGGTCGAGCGATTTGAAGGCCTTGGCGTAATCGAACGCCCCGCCCATGGGGTTTCCAGCGGGTGTGTTCTGGTGAAGAATCCTGAGGTTCAACTGGTTCGGCCACCAGTCGCGGTTCGAGCGGCCGCCGAACGTGACGTTGCCGCGTGCGCCGTGCATCGGGCACTTGCTGATTTCGTTCATGTCGCCTCCCAAGGGGAAAAGTTACTCGGAGCAGTTCTGGGCAAAGGCTCTAGCGAACGAGCCCGATAAGGTAAAGTTCGCTCCACTGATGGCGATCATAAGATGTCTTAATCGGATAGCCGCTTCGTTCCGTCCGCCCTGACGCGCTCCAACATGAGGGATCACTGTGTCGCGCGTTTGCGGCAAAACCTATTCCGGGGGGGCGCGACGACGGTCACGATGCGGGTTTTGGGGGCGACGTGCATTGACCTCGCCGCTGCGCGCGGGTGAAATTTCTGGGGGGACCGGCCGAGGGGAGGCGGCATGCCGATGGATCGTATCGAGAGCGCTGGCGAACGTACCGATGATGGGGCATGGCGCACCGTCGTTTTGGCGCGCGGCGCCTTGATTTCCGGGCTCGTCAGCGGTGCGGCTCTGGCCATCGTGCCGCAGATTCGCGAGATCGCGCGCACACTCGCTCACGATTCGACGCCGCAGGCGGGAGTGATTGCCGCGTCCGCGCTGTCGCTCGCGGCATTTGCTCTTGGATTGTGGGCGCTCGCCTGGGCGGCGACGCGCGTGAGCGCGAACATAATGGCCCGCCGCGCGGTCGCGGCAAGTGCCGCTTTGCTGCCGGTTTTCGGCGCGGCAGTCGGCCTTTGGCGCGCCGGTGCCGACGCGATGACGGTTGCCATCGGCCAATCCGGCGAGGCGGTCGACAGCTCGATCGTATCGGCCCTCGCGCACGGTAACGAGCTGCCACAGCTTCTGACCGGCGCTGGCCTTGCGACGGCCGCCGCGGGCGCGGTCCTGATCGTCTTGCTCGATCGCTTCGGCCCGCGCTTGACGACGGGATTGCGGCTGCGCTCGGCTGTGCTCGGATTATTCCTGTTCGGGATCGCCCTCGGCGTGGTGTTCGATCGGGCGCCGACGAGCGCGCCGAGACTCATCGGCAGTCTCTCGATCGTGTTGCTTTTCGCGCTGGTGGCGTCCGCTGTGCTGGCGGGCCTTCTTGCCATCAGGGACCGCCACAGGGTGCCGGCACTTTCGATTCTGATCGCCGTTGCGGCGCTGTTCGCCTGGCTCAACGTGAGCGACAATCACGTTCCCGAGCTTGTTGCGCGGGCGCGTGACCCGCAGAGCAACGAGCCGAAAGCGGTGGTGCCGACCGTCGTTGCGCTGCAATCGTGGCTCGAGGCCAGGAAGGACCGCGCTCACTTCGAGGAGATCAAGAAGCCCTATCCGATCTTCATCATCTCGGCGCAGGGCGGAGGGCAGTACGCGGCGAACCTGGCGGCGACGTTCCTGGCACGCGCGCAGGACCGCTGTCCGAACTTCGCGCAGCACGTCTTCGCCATCAGCGGCGTATCGGGCGGAGCGATCGGCGCCGGCGTCTTCTCGGCTCTAGCAAAGCATTACGCGACCAATGGCCCTTGGCAGGGGGGCCGGACCGGCGATCTCGGCATCGGCCCGTTCGAGGCCAAGGCGAATGCCGTGCTCGCTCGCGATTATCTATCGCCGGTCGTCGCTGCGACACTGTTCGGGGATCTGCCGCACGCCTTTCTGCCCATCCTGAAACGCCATGGAGATCGCGCGCGCACTTTCGACGCGGCCTTGCAGAGCGCTTGGGACGAGGCGTTGCCAGGCGTCGCGAACCCGCTCAAAGATTCCTATTTTGGCCTCTGGGATGCGGCAGGTGCCGCGCCCGCGGTAATTGCGAATACGACGCAGGTCGAGAACGGCATGCGTGTCGCCATCTCGCCGTTCATGTCGATCGACAGTCCGCAGGAAGCCGGCACGCTGCATCAGCGGACGCGGCGCACGGTCTACATCGGCATGAAGCTTCTCGATGAAGGGTGGGAAGCAATGAAGCCGGACGAGGACATCAGCCTCGGAACCGCGCTCGGCATCAGCGCCCGTTTTCCCTGGCTGATGCCCGCCGCACGCTTCCGCACCAGCTTGACCGAGTTCCGCCTCGTCGACGGCGCCTACATCGATAATTCCGGCGACGAAACCGCGTTCGATCTCGTTTCCGAGCTCGGCCAGCTCGAAGCCGTTTCCGGCAAGCTGGCGGACGGAAGCGAGGTGCCGCGCTACGAGCTCCATCTCATCACCCTCACCGAGGATGTGCTGCTGAAGCCGGGCGCGGTGCAGGGATTTGGCGATCTGCTGTCGCCGCTCCGCACGATGCTGACCACCCGGCCGACCCGCGGCCAGATGGCGCGCCAGAGAGTTCGTGCGTTTTTGAACCGGGCGCCGCGTCTCTACGTCGGCACCCGTTACGAGTTCGCGTCGCGGACGCCGATGGTGATGATGAACCAGCAGGAGCTGCAAATTCCGCTGACGTGGCAGTTGTCGGAGACGAGCCGCAAGCTGGTGGCTGTACAGGCGGGCGAGGCGCAGCGATGCGGGCTTGCGAGCGCGTTCGAGATCGTGGCGACCGATCCGGCCCGTTCATATGAGGAGAGCCGTGCGTTCGATCACATCAACGACCTGATGCGCTCGAACAATTGCGTCGCTTGCTCGGTCATGTACCGGCTGAGTGGCGAGAAGCCGCGCGACGGACAGCCCTGCGCGTCGGAGTGACGGCGGCGGGATGGCGCGTAATTGCAATCGTGTTTCGGGCAGCTCCGCGAAAAGTCGAGGGCGCTGCCATCGAATGGCCCCCTCGCACGTTCAGGCTCCTCGGATCAGGTTTTCCCCCGCCGCGCCACACCTGCCAATGGCCGAGCGACAACGCATCGGCGACGTGCGAGACGGGGCGTGTACTGTTGACCGGGCCTGGGCTATCGTCGCCGGCAATGCCGATGCAGCCGAAGGGTGCCGGCGCGCCAATCGGAGGACAGAAGGCAGCATGCTCGTGATGAAACGGAGGGCGGTTCATCTCATCGCCATTCATCTGTTCGTCGTGGCGATCGCGTGCGTGATCGCGGCTTCCGCCGCGGACGCACAGGGACGGCGATCCGCCAAGCCGGACCCCACCTTCCGCGACTGCTCGTCGTGTCCAATGATGGTGAAGCTGCCGGTTGGCGAGTTCATGATGGGCTCGCCCGAGACCGAGCCGCGCCGCGAGGCCAACGAGGGGCCGCAACGCCTCGTCACCTTCACGCAGGCATTCGCCATCGGCAAGTACGAGGTCTCGTTCTCGGAGTGGGATACGTGCGTCGCCAAGGGTGGCTGCCGGCACAAGCCCTCGGACGACGGGAAGGGGCGCGGACGCCGCCCCGTCGTCGATGTGTCGTGGGGTGATGCCGTCGAGTTCGTATCATGGCTGGCGAAGACCACGGGCAAACCCTATCGCCTGCCGACCGAGGCAGAATGGGAATACGCGGCGCGCGGCATCACCAGCGCGACGGCGCAATCGCAGCCCTTTTCCGTCGGCCAGTCCATCAGCTACCGGCAAGCCAACTTCGACGCGAATTTCGTCTACGGGGCGGCCGGCAAGATCGGTATCTATCGGCAGGCGACGGTCGACACGGGCTCGCTGCCGCGCAATCCGTTCGGTCTCCACGAGATGCACGGCAACGTTTGGGAGTGGGTGCAAGATTGCTATGCGCCGGACTATCGCGCCGCGCCGGCCGATGGCTCCGCCGTGACGCGTCCCGATTGCCGTTTGCGCATCCTGCGTGGCGGCGCGTGGAACTATTATCCGTGGGCCCTGCGGTCGGCGTACCGCTACGCGACCCCGGCGGATGTGCGCCTCAACAACGCCGGTCTGCGTGTCGCGTTGACCTTGCCCGAAGCCGCGCCCGCTCCGGCGGCGAGTGAAGGAAACACCGGCCGATGAACGCCAGCCGCAAACTCTTGGCCCTCGCCGGGCTCCTTGCCGTCGCTCACGGTGCGTTTTTGGTAGACGCGCTCGCGCAGCAACGCTGGCCGCGCAGCGAGGCACGTGGAGCATCCGCACCGCCGCCGAAACAGGTTCCGATGCTGGCAGTCGTCGGCCTGCGCGAGCAGCGGATCACCGTCTATGACAGGACGGGTGCACAGATGCTCGAATCGCCGGTATCGAGCGGTTCCACAGGTTACGAGACGCCGCCCGGCGTCTTCAGCATCGTGCAGAAGAACGTCGAGCATCATTCGAACCTCTACGACGACGCCTCGATGCCGTTCATGCAACGTCTGACTTGGACGGGTATAGCTCTGCACGCAGGCGAGCTCCCCGGCTATGCCGCTTCGCACGGTTGCGTGCGCCTGCCCTACAATTTCGCCGACCGGCTGTTCGGCCTCACCAGTGTCGGCATGCGCGTGGTCGTGGCGCGCGAAGCCATCGCGCCGGTCGCGATCGACGAGCCTGAGATGTTCCGCCGCGATCCGGCGGTCGTGGCGGCTGTCGAAGCCGAAACACGCCGCGTGCAATTGGCGAGCACTAGGCCCGATGGCGCGGCGGCCGACGCGGATAATTTTGCGGCCCATCTCGAGGCTCGTGTCCCTCCACTCGCCGCCGCCGCGACGGCGGCCGCCGCGCGTTCACGCGAAATGCGTGCCCTGGCGAGCCGCGCAAAATCCGCCGTTGTGCCGGCCGAGCGGGCGCTGCGTCAGGCCGAAAGCGCGCTGGGCAAGCTCGAGGCCGATCTGGCGGCAGCCGAGAAAGTTCTGGCGGGCAGCGCACCGCAGAAGCGGCTCGATGCGGCGCAGAAGGTCAAGGACGAGGCCCCCGGGCGCATCGAAGCCGCTCGTGTTGCGCGCGACAAGGCGCGCGATGAACTGAAGGCGAAACAGGACGCGGCGCGTGCTGCGGAGGACAAGGCTGACGAAGCAGCCTACGCCCATACCCAGGCGATGGAAGTCGCCGAAAAGGCCAAGCTCGATACGTCTCCCGTTTCGGTGTTCATCAGCCGCAAGACACAGCGCCTCTACGTCCGCAAGGCGTTCCATCCGATATGGGAGGCACCCGTATTGATCCGCGACGCGGACAAGCCGATCGGCACCTTCGTGCTGACGGCGCACGAGCCGGCTGCTGGCACGCGCGATCTGCGCTGGAGCGCCGTGTCTCTCTATCGCAACCCGACCGAGATCGAGCCGGCCCAGCCGCCGCCGAAGGCCGCGAAAGGAAAGCGCGCCGCGCCGATCGAGACGCCGGTGACCGATGTGGCCGCGGTCAAGCGAGCCCTCGCACGGCTCGATATTCCGCGCGACATGGCCGCGCGCATTTCGCGGATCGTTCTGCCCGGCTCCTCTCTCATCATCTCCGACGAGCCCCCCCATCTCGAGACAGGCAAGGATACCGATTTCGTCGTCATCATGAGCGGCGAGCCACAGGGCGGCATCGCCATCCGTGAGCGCGCCAAGCCTGAGCGTTCCGACGACGATGACGACAATTACTACTGGGGTGGAGGCAACAATCGGCGAAACAAGCCCTATGGCGGTGGCGGCGGCGGCGGCTTTTTCTGGTTCAATTGAGGCTGCGGCGTTGCGACAGCCTGACGGCTGCCGCCCGACGTGCGCATCAGCGTGCTCTTCCGACAGGCCGACTTCAACCAGACCTCGATTTCCAAGGTGCAGAAGGAGATGATCGAGGCGATGGTGGTCGTAGCTGTCGTGCTGTTCGCCGTCCTGCTCAACTGACGGACGGCGGCGATCTTACCCGCCGCGATTGAGAACTCGATCCTGGCGAGCCTCGCCAACTCGATCACCGTGATGCCGATGCTCCGTTACAATCTGCTGCCGTGCATCGTCGCTATCGCGCATCGCGACGGTTCTCGTCGCCAGCACGATTCATAAGGACGCCTTGATCCCGGCCGGCACAGGCATCATGAAGGGGCAGGGCGACTTCGTCGCGGCAATGGGTATGAAGGTCATCAATCAAGACGAAGAACGTCGGCGGAACGAGCTTCCAGGCCCGCCTGACCCCGCAGGACTGAACGGCACGGTGCCATGGGTGACGCGCGACACGAGAAGGACGACAACGGTGCGGCTGCAAAAGGCCCGCCGTCGTTGCCGCCAGATGCCCATATCCTGCTGTGTGACGACGATCCCGAGCTGAGGCGCCTTCTTGCCGGATTGCTGAGTGATAACGGCTACCGGGTTACCCCGATAGGCGATGGCCGCGAGGTGTCGCGCCATCTTGCCAGCGCGAACATCGATCTCTTGATTCTCGACCTCATGCTGCCGGGCATGAGTGGGCTGGAGATCTGCCGCAACCTGCGGACGTCATCGACCGTGCCTATTCTCATGCTCACCGCCAAGGGCTCGGAGACGGACCGCATCGTCGGTCTCGAGATGGGGGCCGACGACTACGTCGCCAAGCCCTTCAGCCCGAACGAGTTGCTCGCGCGCGTCAAGGCACTCATCCGCCGTTCGCGCATGTCACCGGTAGAAGCCAAGCCGCCGGGCCGCACGATCACCTTCGACCGCTGGCGGCTCGACACACTGCGCCGCGAATTGAATAACCCCGACGGCGTCATCATCGATCTCTCCACCGGCGAATACGATCTGCTGCTGACGTTTCTCGAAGCGCCGAATCGTATACTCGACCGCGACTATCTCATCGAGGTGACACGTAAACGCGCGCTCGCCGGGTTCGATCGCAGCATCGACGTGCAGGTGAGCCGGCTCCGGCGCAAGCTGGGAGCTGGTGAGTCCACTGAAAGCCTCATCAAGACCGTGCGGGGCGCGGGCTACATGCTGACCGCCGAGGTGAAGCAGGGATGAGGCGGCTGCTTGACACCATCACCGGCCGCGCTGTTCTCGTCCTCGTGCTGGGTCTTGGCTCGACGCTTTTTCTGGCGCAGTACCTCTATCTCGTGGCGAGCGAGCGTGAGGCCATGCTGTCCAACGCCGATCGCGTTGCCGAGCGTCTGCTTGTGCTGGCGAAGACGATCACGGCGGTGTCCGTCGAAAGCCGGGAGGATACCGCCCACGGTCTATCTGGTGGTGCGTTGGAACTGCACTGGAGTGCCGAGCCGCTGACGATCCCCGGCGGTGTGCTCGATCCCGCGGCGACGACACTTCGGTCCGTACTGATCGAGCGGGCGCCGGATCTCCAGAGGCGCGGCCTCTTCTTCAGCAGCTCGGGTCCGGTGGGAGACACGGGCCACACCACGTTCATCGCGCTCGCTCTCGAGGACGGGAGCTGGCTCAACGTCACGCTGGCGCAGCTTCAGCGGACACGCATAACGTCGCCAAGTTTTCTCGTGACGAGCTTCGTCGGTGCACTCGGCGTCATCCTGGTTGCGCTGCTGCTCGGCCGTTGGCTGACAGATCCACTCAACCGGCTCGCGGCAGGCGCGCGCACGCTGTTTGTCGCCGGCGACGGTGGCCCGCAGTTGGAAGAGGTCGGCACGCGGGAAGTGCGCACGCTCGCTGCAGCCATCAACGAGATGCGACGGCGCATCGAACGTCTCGTCACCGACCGCACGCAGATGCTCGCCGCCATAAGCCACGACCTGCGCACGCCCTTGACGCGCCTGCGCCTGCGTGCGGAGGCGTTGCCGCAAGGAGAGCCGCGCGCGTCGATCGAACACGATGTCGCCGAGATGGAGCAGATGATCGAGGCGACGCTCGGCTTTCTGCGCGAGAACGCTGTGCAGGAGGCGGTGGCCCCCGTTGATCTGGCAGCCATACTCCAGACCATCGCCGACGACGCGTCGGATGCAGGACAGAACGTAGCGATAGAGGTCCCGGGCAGCCTCGTCGTGCGTGGGCGCCATCTCGCCCTCAAACGCATGTTCACCAATCTTGTCGGCAACGCGATCCGACATGCCGGGGCGGCCGAGGTGGGTGTGCGCTTGCTGCCCGCCGAAGTGGAGATCACGATCGCCGACAAGGGCCCTGGAATCCCCGACGACAAGCTCGAGGCTGTGTTCGAGCCGTTCTGCCGCCTGGACGATGCTCGGGGGCGCGAGACGGGCGGCTTCGGTCTCGGCCTCACCGTCGCGCGCTCGATCGCGCGGGGGCATGGAGGCGAAGTCGTGCTGGCCAATCGAAGGGGGGGCGGGCTCGAGGCCGTGGTGCGTCTCCCCAAGCAGGACAGCACTTCGCAAAGGAGGGAAACATGATAGGCCAAACCGGCAGGGCCATGCTGACGGCGGGAGTGGTGCTTGCATCGGCGGGCGAGGCCTCGTCCCACGAAATGCCCTGGCCGCGCGGCATGTCGCGTCAGATAACGGCGGGAGCATGCGCGCAAGGCGAGTGCCGTGTGCGCTCGTCCTTCAGTGCATCGGTGCCGCACGATCACGTGGCGCCCGGAACATGCGTGGGCAAGGGAGCCGCCGGCTACACCGCGCGGCGACGCTTCGACTGCCCTCCACGCCGATAGATGTGGCGCTCCCAGGTGTCGGCGAACCGGCTCGGATGGCGGAGTGTACTACCGCCGCGCATATGGCCGACGCCATGCGGGGCGTCGAGGCATGCGTCATAGCGACGGCCGCAGGAGCTGCGTCCTTTTTCCGTGAATACTGCGTGCGGCGGAACCTGGTGGATGAGCGCGCATCGCGGCCTTTGGGATCACTTTGGCCGGGTGGGGAGCTTTCTGCGCGGTCCTGCTGGACTGGCTGGTGTCGCCGGTTTCTTCGCTTGCGCACGCCGCGCCGCGGCCATCGCGGCACGCGCCCATTCCACCATCTCGTCGGGCTCGTCGTAAAGGTGTTCGGGTGCGCGCCAATAGCTCATCACCACGGCCTTGCCGCGGCCGGTGTAAGTGAACGGTATCATGCCCGCGTCGCGGAAGCGTGGCTCAGTTTCGGCATCGGCTTTGAGGTAGAGGATATCGTTGGCGACCAGAGCGAACATGATGCCATCGGCGTAGAGCCCGGCACCGCCGAACATTCGCCGGGCGATGACCGGGCCTGCTCCGGCGAGCAGCTCCAAGAGATGTTCGAGGTGCTGGGCACTCGCGGTCATCGGCGCCTCCCCGTGACACGGGTCACTGAACCTTGCGGTTCACGCCCCTAAAACCATATCCAGCAGATCGGATTAAGCGCGCGGGCCGGATCACCGGCCGGTGCGCCTAAGGAAAGGAGCACGCACATGCAGACCGATATGAAGGCCAACAACCGCACCGTCGTGAAGGCATTCTACGACGCAAAGACAGGCTCTGTTCAGTACGTTGCATCGTGCTCGGCAACGCGCAAGGCCGTCATCATCGATCCCGTTTGGGATTTCGACGAGATGGCCGCCCGCACCTGTCCGGTGAACGCCGAGGAGATCGCCGCCTACGTCACATCGGAGGGGCTCGAGGTCGTGCGCATCCTCGATACCCACCCCCACGCCGACCATTTCTCGGCGGCTCCCTATCTCAAGGAAAAGCTTGGGGCGCCAACCGCCATCGGCGAGCACGTCGTCGAGGTGCAGAAACTCTGGAAGTCGATCTACAACCTGCCCGGGAACTTCGCGACCGACGGATCGCAATGGGACCACCTGTTCAAGGACGGAGAAACATTTGAAGTCGGCCAATTGCCCGGGGCGGTCATCTTCTCACCGGGGCACACGCTCGCTTCCGTTACCTATGTCATCGGCGACGCTGCATTCGTCCACGACACGCTGATGATGCCGGATTCCGGGACTTCTCGCGCCGATTTTCCCGGCGGGGATGCTCGCGAGCTTTTCGCCAGCATCCGGCGCATTCTCACTCTTCCCGACGAGACGCGTATTTTCGTCGGTCACGATTACGGGCGCAACGGCCGCAAGCCGCAGTGGGAAAGCACTGTTCGCGAGCAACGCGAGAGCAATATCCATTTGCGTGGTGGAACGACGGAGGCCGAGTTCGTGAGGCTGAGAGAGGCGCGAGACGCGGAATTGCCGCTGCCGCATCTGATGCTGGCGGCGTTGCAGGTCAATATCCGCGGCGGCCGGCTGCCGGAAACGGAGGACAACGGAGTTTCGTATCTGCGAATTCCGTTGAACCGGTTCTCCGGGCCGTCCCAGGTCTGCAAGTCGCAATAGCGATTGCGCTCGCCCGCCGCACATGAAAACGGGAGCGGATCACCGCTCCCGTTCTCGTTCCTGTTTCCTGTCGAAACGTCAAATCCACCGCGATCAGCGGGCGGCGCCGGCAAGTATCTCGACGTGCTCCCAGTTCACCAGATTATCGAACCAGGCCTCGAGGTATTTCGGCCGCGCGTTGCGGTAGTCGATGTAATAACTGTGCTCCCATACGTCGCAGCCGAGAATCGGCGAGGCACCATGCATCAGCGGGTTCTCGCCGTTCGGCGTCTTCATGACGACGAGACGGCCGTCCTTGATCGCGAGCCACGCCCAGCCCGAACCGAATTGGGTCTTGCCGGCCTCGATGAAGTCGTTGCGCATTTTGTCGAAACCGCCGAAGTCGGCGACGAGCTTCTCAAGCGCGCCGGGCAGCTTATTGCCGCCGCCGCCCTTCTTCATCCACTGCCAGAAGTGGTTGTGATTGTAGTGCTGGCCGACGTTGTTGACGACCGGCATGTCCTTGGCCTCGAAGGCTGCGGCGCAGATACGCTCGAGGCTCAGCCCCTCGTACTTGCTGCCGGGACCGACCAGCTTGTTGCCGTTGTCGACGTAGGCGAGATGGTGCTTGTCGTGATGGAACTGCAGGGTTTCAGCCGACATGTAGGGCGCCAGTGCGTCGTAGGCATAAGGCAGGTCGGGGAGGGTGAGTGTCATTGTTTGCTCCGCTGGGGTCGGGCGGGGGCCCGGCATTCGGGATTGGGGATGCGCGGCGACCGTAGCGGCTCGTCAGGGACGGTGCAACGAGGTCCGTGCGAAGTCTCATCAAGTCGAGGCGCGATTGCGTCAGCGAGATCCGTCAGATCGGACGCTTATGTAATACGGCCGAGGCCAACCTTTGGTTTCAAGTCCCATGGACTGCCGGCTTCTGCGACAAAATCTCACCCAGCGGGGCAAGCCCCGCAACGGACATGTTCCCGGCATTGCGGCTTGCGGACGAAGCTGCAAGTAAAATAATCATATTGCTGCCTAACGATGCCATCGGGAAATCAATTGATGCCTCGGGTGGCATTGCACTGTCCGCCGGGCCGTACTTTCAGGGCGGTAATGATAATCAACGTCACAACGCCTCGCTCTGCTCTCGGCGCTTGTATTTTGTCAAGACTTTCCCGATAACTTCCGAATTCCAGCGAAATCCGGCAGCAGGTGAGCTGCGGGACGGCTTGATTCTCGAAGGCGGGCGATCCTCGCAATTGAATTATCGACCGTGCCGACGCGATTTGTGATTCGACTGGTGGTTCTCCTATGGTATAGGCAAAACCACTGACTTGGATCACCGGACCGTGGCTGGGATTGCGCGAGAAGACGCGCTGGGCCGCAGTGGAATGAGGAAGAAAGATTATGGCGTCTATCAACGTCGACAAAATGTCGCTCAAGGACATCAACGACCTCGAGGCGAAGCTCGCCAAGGCCAAGGCCGCCGCGAAAGGCCGCGCCAAAGCCGAGGTGAAGGAGAAGATCGACGCCCTGCTCGAAGGCAGTGGTTTCACCATCGCCGAGCTCTATCCGATCACACGCGTTGGTCGTCCGCGTGGCAGCGTCGCCGCCAAGTCGGCGAAGTCGGCGAAATACGCTAATCCCGACGATCGCAGCGAGACGTGGACGGGCCGCGGGCGCAAGCCGAATTGGCTCGTCGCCAAGTTGGCCAAAGGCGCGGCCCTCGAGGATTTTGCGATCTAGGGTGCTGGGGGGCGCGCAAGGGGACGCACGCCGGTCCCTGGCTTTCTGCCCCTATCGGCCAGCCACGGCGCACCCGCATCTTGCGCCTAGGCTTACAGGTCGCGTGAGATTGAAGGCCCTGGACGGGAGACCGTGCCGGGGCCTTCCCGCGTCGGGAAACGAAGAACTGCGAGGCCTGTTCGGATAATGTGTCTCGGCCATTCGAGCGCGGAGAAACCGACGTTTTTTGCCCAGTGCGAACCGGTTATTCGCTTCGCGCGGCATTTTCCGGATCACGTTGGCGAGAGTAACGGGCCGGAAGGGCGATTTGCCTCACGACTATCCTGCTACCCCCGGTGAACGCCAGCATCGCCCCACGTGCCATTCAACCGCGCGCGATTGCGCCGATGAAGCGCTCCCAGACCAACAGCAGCGCTGCATCGAGCGCGGAAAGCCCAACGAAGCTCCAAGCGATTATCCGGCGCGCCTCGGCTTCGAGTTCAACCGGCAGAAGGCTGTTGTGAACGGATAGGGCGAATAGCAATGCCGCGAGCGCGAGAAGCCCGAAAGCCAGTTGCGAGAAGCGACGACCGCTATCGCGCAGTTCTGCGGTGTTTCTGGAGAACTCGTGCACGCCTGCTCCACTCGTAGCGGTCCCCGACAGGCCGCCAAGTTAGCACCGCGGATGCCCCGTGCCGAGAAAAGTTTCATTCTTTGCTAACCATCACCAGCCGTGTCAGTTCGGCCGCGAGGCGGGCGTGGTCAGTCGGGAAGTCTGCTGCGATCCACCAATCTTCGAGCCGCCGCAGGATTTCTCCGACACGTTTTCCCGGCGCGACGCCGTGCGCGAGGATATCCGCGCCCGAAAATGCGAAGACTGGTGGCGGCCACTTGGCGATCTCGGCGAGTGCGGTAAGCCAATGGGCATCGTCGGTGGCGGTGGAGCACCGGGCCCAGGCGAGCAGCAGCCCGTCGCACGCCGCGGCGGTTCCATGCCGGTACGCGGCGGCGCGCAGTGTGCGGCCGCTGGGCGGCCGGCCGGCCATCGACGGATCGGGGCATGCGAACCCGGCAATCTTCGCGAGCGCCAAAATGTGGTCTGCCTCGGCGCGAGAGAGCCGCAGCCGCTGCATGAGTTCGGCGGTATCGACAGGCTCTGCGTCTGCAAGCGCGGCAAGGCGGACAAGCGCGCCGCCCACCTGGACAGGACCGGCGGGCGGGTATGTTCTCGCCCCGCGCTGTGCGATGGCGGTGATCCGCTCGAACGCGACGACGTTGCCCGCGCGGCCGATCAGCGGCGTGATGAGGCCCGCTCGGCCCATCGCCTCGATGCCGGGATGCGACGCCGGGGCGACCAGCAGCTTCAGCAGCTCGCTGCGGACCCGCTCCGCCGAGAGCCGGGCAAGCCCCGCCTTTTCGCTGACGCAAGCCGTGAGCCCTTCGGCATCGAGCCGCCCGTCGCCGTACTCCGCGGAAAATCGGAAGAACCGCAGGATGCGGAGGTAGTCCTCGCGAATGCGGGCGTGCGGATCGCCGATAAAGCGCACACGTCGGCGCTCGAGGTCCGGTAGGCCACCGACCGGATCGAGCAGCACACCGCGCGCGTCGCAATAGAGCGCGTTGATGGTGAAGTCGCGCCGTGCCGCGTCCGCTTGCCAGTCGTCGGTGAAGGCGACCGTCGCGTGACGGCCATCGGTGTCGACGTCGCGGCGCAGCGTCGTCACCTCAAAGGGGTGGTGGTCGGCAATGACGGTAACTGTGCCGTGCTTGAGGCCGGTCGGCACGGCGCCGAGGCCTGCGCTTGCGGCAAGGCGCATCACCTGTTCGGGCAGAGCGTCGGTGGCAACGTCGATGTCGGTCACGGCGCGGCCGAGTAGCGTATTGCGAACCGCGCCACCGACGATGCGGGCGGTGTGCCCCTCGCGCTCCAGCGCGGCGAGCACGCGCCGCGTCGTGGCGGCCGTGAGCCATTCGGCGGCGGCGAGGCGGCGGTCAGGTGGTGGGGCAGCCGTCATGGGCGCACCGCTCATCAGCCCGGATTACGCTTGTCCGCGCCGGCAGCGCCCTGGCCCGGCTGCGGCGGCGCGCCAGCGGGGCCAACTGGCGGCGCTGGAGGCTGATCGATCTTGTGGCCCGGCACGATCTTTCCATCGCGCATGACCGGGGGCGCGTAGGCTTCGCCAGGACGACCGCCGGAATGCGACGCGAAGAACGCGAGGGATGCGATCACCACGGCTGCGCCGGCCGCGAAAAGCATGAAGAACGGGGCATCGTCGATGGCGGGACCCTTCCGCCCCGCCGTACTCGACATCAACAGTCGATAGGCGACATAGGCGAGCGTCGGCAGGAAGAACAGCAGCAGGTTCTCGAGGACGATGCGGATCATTCCTGAAACAGCCTTTCGCGCATGTTGTGCAGCATGCCGGCGGTCGCGCCCCAGATGTCGAACCCTGAGAAGCTCAGCGCATAGAAGCGTCGGTCGCGCCCGCGCCAGAACCGCGTCTCGAGCCGCGCGTTGGCGGGCTCCATGAGAAAAGCGAGTGGCACCTCGAAAACCTCGGCCACCTCGCCCGGATCGAGGCGCAGTGTGTAGTCCGTATCGACCAGCGCAACCAGCGGCGCGATCGCGAAGCCGGTGCCGGTGCGGTAGGTATCGAGAAAGCCGAGCGGTTCGACGAGCCGCCGCTCGAGCCCGATCTCTTCCTCGGCCTCACGCAGTGCCGTTTCGACCGCACTCTCGTCGCGCTCCTCGACCTTTCCTCCGGGAAACGACACTTGCCCCGCGTGCGCCTTGAGGTGCGGCGTTCGCAGTGTCAGCAGCACGGTGAGCGGAGCGCGCCGGACCACGGGCACCAGCACGGCGGCCGGGCGCGGCGGCGGTGCGGCGATCAGGACTTCGGCATAATCGGGGTTGAGATCGAAATCGCTCGGGCTTTCGATCGTGTCCGGGTCGTCTCCCGACGCACGCTGCTTCACCGGCCAACGCGGCTCGGCACGCAGCCGCGGCGCCGCGAGTGCCCGGAAGGCATCCGGCGAGTTCAACGCCGCCCCAGAATTCGTTGGTCGCATCATGGCGAGAGCAATACCATGTTTTATCTTGGATACCGATGACACGCGGACGTGCGGCGCTGCATCGCGCCGGGTATGTTCGGTCGACGCTTCGACTCGCCCCACGCTGGCGATGTTCGGGAGATACAACCCTTTGCCACGTTTCTGGCGTAACCGGCCTTGAGTTCCCGGCCGATGCGGCGGGAAC
Organism: Hyphomicrobiaceae bacterium; assembly: GCA_016793635.1. Taxonomy (GTDB): domain Bacteria; phylum Pseudomonadota; class Alphaproteobacteria; order Rhizobiales; family Hyphomicrobiaceae; genus JAEUMD01. The sequence continues at coordinate 38,608 of JAEUMD010000003.1, read as the reverse complement.
GCGCTCGGAAAGCGAGATGATGAGACGATCGGGAACGAAAATCGGCGCACTTTGGAGCATCCTGGCGCTAGGGCTTGCCGTGCTCGTGGCGCCAGTCCCCGCCCACGCCGATAAAATGTCGGATGAATTCCGGCGCACGCTCAACGCCAAGGAAACCGCCGCCTTCGACGCCTGGCGCGCGGCGCAGCTCTTCCATTCCGTGGGGCTCGACGCCTACTGGGGGAAGGTCGAGAAGAAGCGGTCGGGGAGGAAAGCCAAGAAGCAGCGGGGGCGGCCGTTGACGGCGGCGGATTATGTCGCCGAGCACCCTCCGAAGTACGAGGGACCGTCGCTCTCTGTTGCCCTTGCGCGCAAGTGGAAGGAGTTCCGCGAGCAGCGCGAGGCGAAGGAACCGCCTCCGCCACCTTCCGATCCGATCGCAACCGTTGCCGATTTTCTCGACAGCGCGCGCCGCAATTACGGGTTCGAGCCGGAAATCGTGCCCGAGCCGGTGTTCAAGGAGCGCTACGCCGCCGAGGCGATGGCGCTGGGTCTCAGGCCCGATCAGGTGTTGCGGGTCTATGCACTGGAAACGGGAGGACTGGGCACCGCTGACATGCAGGCCGGCGTACATCCGATCAGCCGCAAAGGAACACCCATTTCCACCGCGCTCGGCTACGCGCAGCTTCTCGCGGCAAACTCCGTCAACGAGCTGTCGAAGAGCGGACCCGATATGCTGGCGCGGTTGCGGGCCATGATCCGCCGCACTTCGCCCGAAGGCGAACGGCACAAGCGGCTCGAGGCTAAGCTGCAATCGCTCGAGCGGATGGTGCAGAAAGCGCGCGCCGTGCCCTACCAGTGGTCGCGCCACGTCGCCTTCGCCAACACGGACGTTGGTCGTGGCATCCATGCCATCAACCTCGATGGCGACATCGGGCCGTGGTTGCAGATCATCAAGCTCAAGGGGCTCGCGGAAATGGCGGCGGAAGCGGGGCGGGGGGCGCTCAGCGGGGCCGAGTTCGAGCTGATGAATCTCGCCGGCCCTGGCACCGGCCTGGAGATGATGACGCCAGCGGGAATGGGGGCCTCGACCACAAATTTCTTCGCCAGGGCAGCCTACTATCGCAACACGATCGTACGGGAGAAGACTTCGAGCGAGCTGCTGGTAGCGATCGACAAACGCATGGAAGCGAACCTCAAGAATTCTGGAGCGGTCGAGTTCGCGGAGATCTTCTCGCGGCTGCAATCACGCCAGCGCGCTGGGGGCAGCGAATAGGCTCGCGGCGCGTGCTGTTCTCCGCAACGAACGACGGAAGTCAGCGGACGCCGAGCGGGTGCTCGAAGCTGTGTGACGCCTGCCGGCCAGCGGGAGGGGTGTCGCGTTTGACGGACTTGAGGCGCGCCCGCGCCCGCGTCACGTTCGATAGGGGACGGGCGGGTTCCGCCTCAGCGGCGTCGGCCGGTGTCGCTTCGGTAACGGCGGCCTCGGAGATTCGCCCGGCAGCAGGCTTTGCGCTCCCATCGAGGAGTGACCCGGAAGCCGAAACGGCAGCACCGGCGGGCGAGAACAGGCCGTCGCGCCCAGGTTCCTTCGGCATGTTCCCCGTTGCTTCGCCGCCGTGTGCATCCGTCGGCGCTTGCGAGGTCACGACCGTATCGGCCTCGGGACGGTCGGGCACCATCGTTACGGCCGGCGTGCGCGTCAGGGGGGGCGGCAGAACCACGTCGACGGCATGGTCCGGCACGGTTCTCGGGCTGACGAAAGCCATGCCGAGGCCGATGCCGATCATCAATAATCCGGCCGATGAGATGAGGCGGGACGCTCTCATTGCCCGGTTCTCCCGAATGTGAGTTCCCTTACCCCGTCAGGCGACGGGGCAGAGGTTTAAGGTGGCCGGAGCACTCCACTTGGACCTGACGGTCCAAGAGCAGCTGCAAACGGCGCAGCGAATCATTGCTGTAACCATGCGACCCGAGCCTTAACAAACTCATGCCGCGGCTGCCGCTGCAAAATGCACGGACGCGGCGCCCTGGACGGTGCGCGGCCGAGACACCAAATACGATCGTCGAGGAGACCCGCGAGCATGACTGACGAGCAGAACAGGTTCTCGGCCCGCGCCGCGCGCTACGTCCGGGTAGGCACCAACGTCGGAGCGGTCGGCTTGAGGATCGCCGGGCAGCGCCTACTCGGCGGCGAGCATGATCGCGCCAAGGGCGCAGCGGACCTGGCAGCGGCGCTCGGCGGTCTCAAGGGGCCGCTGATGAAGGTCGCTCAGCTTCTCTCGACGATCCCCGAGGCGCTGCCGAAGGAGTATGCCCGCGAGCTGTCGCAACTCCAGAGCGCCGCGCCACCCATGGGGCCCGCGTTCGTCCGCCGGCGCATGCAGGCGGAGCTCGGCGCCGATTGGCGCCAGCGTTTCCAGTCGTTCGAGACCGAAGCGAGCGCTTCAGCGTCTCTCGGGCAGGTCCACAAGGCGGTCGGGCACGACGGGCGTCGGCTTGCTTGCAAGCTGCAATATCCCGATATGCAGTCGGCCGTCGAAGCCGATCTCACGCAACTTCGCGTCGTCTTCCAGCTCCATGCGCGCATGGACCCCGGCATCGACACGAGCGAGATCATCAAGGAGATTTCGGCACGCTTGCGCGAGGAACTCGATTACGTGCTCGAGGCGCGCCACACGGCGCTCTACGCGCTCGTGTTCGACGGTGATCCGCTGATCCGCGTGCCGGAGGTGTTCGGCGAACTCTCGACCCGGCGGCTGCTCACCATGGGATGGCTCGATGGGCGCAAGCTGCTCGACTACAAGGCCCACGGGATCGAGGACCGCAACACGCTGGCGCGCGCCATGTTCCGCGCATGGTGGTTTCCGTTCAGCCATTTCGGCGTGATCCACGGCGATCCCCACCTCGGCAACTACACCGTGTTCGAGGAGGAGGGCCGGCCGGCTGGCATAAATCTTCTCGACTACGGCTGCATTCGCACCTTCCCGGTCTCATTCGTCGAGGGCGTAGTGGAGCTCTATCGCGGATTGCTCGCCAACGACCGCGACCGGGTGGTCGCAGCCTACGAGCGATGGGGGTTCAGCGGGCTCAACGACGAGCTGATCGAGGCACTCACGATCTGGGCGCGCTTCATCTACGGCCCGCTGCTCGACGATCGCGAGCGGATCATCGCCGATGGTACCACGCCCGGCGAGTACGGTCGCAAGGAAGCCTTCAGCGTGCACAAGATCCTGCGCGAGAAGGGGCCGGTAAAGGTGCCGCGCGAGTTCGTGTTCATGGACCGGGCCGCGATTGGTCTCGGTGGCGTGTTCCTGCATCTCGAGGCGCGGCAGAACTGGTATCGTCTGTTCAACGAAACCGTCGAGGACTTCGATGCGGCGACGGTCGCGGAGCGTCAGCGGGTGGCATTCGAGCGCGCAGCGGTTCCTCTGCCGCACGTCTCGAGTGCGTGAGCACTGGCTCGCGTGTGATCGGATGGCGAGTGCGATTGCTTCGAACGTGAAGCGCTCGGCGTTCTGCTCGAAAGCGTGACGTGCTCACTGCCTCATTGACGCAGAGCACCTTTGCCCGCTGTGACTCGGCATGAGCCGGACTTCGCCGCACTACGTTTCTGCTCCAGCGAAGCGGGCAAGCCCTGATCTGAGAGTGGTGGTGACCCCGGCAGGACTTGAACCTGCGACCATTCGCTTAGAAGGCGAATGCTCTATCCAGCTGAGCTACGGGGCCATCCGGTACGGATCAAAGTGCACGCCGGCGGCGTGCCGAAAGCAAGTTCCGTATTCGCGTGTCTTCACGCGCTTCTCAATCGAGTTTTCGCAGCAAGTTACCTCGAGGCATGCGCTGCGCTTGCCCGGTGCCGTCACCTACCCGCGCGGCGGGGTGCCCGGACGCTTCTCGATACGTGAAGCAGGCAGCCAAGACAAGAACCCGGCGAAGCGAAGGGGCCCCGCGACGGCGCGCAACCGGCGCCATGGCTAGGGAGCGACGCTACGTCGAAAGCGCTCGCGCCACCCCTTTGGCGAGGTGGCGCGAGAGAACACGTTTCGGGGAGGGGCAGAGACGAGCCACGAGTATTCAATAGACTTCCATGGAAGCGCCGAGCGCTTCCATCTCAATCGATCTTACCCTGGGGCCGTCAGCGAACGTTGCGGCGTACGATCCGCGGGAACTCGTCGCCGCCGATCTCGTCGGGGTTACCGAAGCCCTGTGCCGGCTGGGTCGTCGCATTCCACCAGCGGTCAGGCGCCGGCTCTTGTGCGGCGGGCTGCGGCTGGGGCTGGGGTTGCGGCGCGGCCGGCTGTGCCGGCTGGCGCTGCGGCGCGCGCTGCTGGGCCGGCGCGCCGGCGAACCAGGCGTCGATCAGGTCGAGCTCCTCCGCGGAAAGGCTGAGGCCCTGGCTGCGGCAGCGCGCGACCACGAAATTGCGGAAGCGGCCAGCGAACAACTTTGCAGAAGCGCCCTGCTCGAACCAGGGATCGGTCTCGCTGATGACATCCAGCACGAAGCGGATGTCGTCGCGGCGAACCTCGATGCCCGACTGCGTGGCGCGGTCGGCGATGTTGACCAGGGTTTGAGCGCCGCTGAGCCCGTTGCGCGTAATCTCCTCGGCGATGATGTCGAACAGCGAGCGATACTCGGGCGGCGAAAGCGGCGGCGCCTGGCAGGCGTCGTGAATGCGCGCGATCGAGCGCTGGATCGCCGTCGCGCCGTCGATCGGCGAGCGCTGAGCGGTGGCAGCCGGCGCCTGAGCTTGCGGCGGAGGCGCGCTGGCGGGAGCGTTGGCTGGGGCGGCGGGCTGGCGCGGTGCCGGCGGGGCCTGCTGCGCGGACGGTGCAGGTGCAGGCGCGGTGGGAGCCTGCGGAGCGGCGAAGGCACGCCGATCGGTGCCCGGAATGGCGGGCATCGGCATCTGGCGGAGGCCCGGCTGAGCCGCCTGGGTAGGGGGAGCAGCGGCGGCCGCCGGCTGCAGGGACTGCGCCGCCGGGGCAAGGCCCATAGCGAGGGCCGGAGCCGGAGCGGGCGCCGGCGCCTGGCGCGCAGGGGCATACTCGGCGGCGAGCTCACGCGGCTGAGCCGGCTGCAGGTCGTTACGGGGAAGCTCGTGGCGGGCAAGCTCGTGCCGGGCAAGATCCTGACGCGGGTCGGGCCGGGCCTCGGGACGCGGCGCCGGTCGGCCACCCGTGCGCGGCTCGAGCAGGGGATCGAGCGTGAACGACGGTGCCGGGGGCAACGCGGCGCGCGGCTCCTCGGCAATCTGCTGACGCGCCGGCTCCGGCTTGGCGGCTGCCGGTTGCTGGGCGATCTGGCGGCTCGCATCGTAAACGAAGTAGGGTGGCTGCTCGCTGAGGCGGATTTCCTCGGGAAGCGCTTTCAACAGCAGCTCACGGAAGCTGCCTGTGCCGCCCCAGGCCATGCCGACAGTGCGCTCGTGTCCGAGATTGCGAACCGCGCGGTCGGCGAGGGCCTCGAGCGGAACCGGCTGGCCAGCGGAGCGAACCGCCTCGATGACTTCCTTCACGATCTCGCGGCGGATGCCGTCGATCTCGGACGGGCTCGGGAGCGGCTGGCCCGGCAGAGCGCGCGCGGCGGGAAGCGCCTCGTTGCCCTCCGTCTGGGAAATTGCGCGCCCTTCCAGCAGAAGCGCGATGAGGTCGCTCTCACGAACCTCGCCGTCGCTGATGGCGGTGTAGGGGGCAGCGGTATAGTCGTTGGCAAAGATCACCGTGCGGCGCGCGTGCGCCCGCAACCGATGCAGCAGCGGCGTGAAGTCGGCGTCGCCCGAGAGGATGATGAACTCGTCGAAGTAGGTGTCGTGGTTGAGATAATCGCGGATATCCATGACCATGCGGATATCCGACGAGTTCTTGAGCTGGGCGGTGAGCGGCGGGCAATCGACCACCTCGAAGCCCGAACGCAGAAAGTGATGCCGCACGAACGGGAACGAGTTCATGTCGGTCGAGTTGTCGGCGCTGTTGCGGCGCGGCACAGGGTTGCCGTAGCAGCGGCTCATGACGATGCGGCGCGTTGTTTCGAGCGCGGGGCCATTGGTCGGCGTGATGAGTTTGCCAGACGCCAGCTCCGCGAGCCAGACGGGCGCATCCTTGGCGAATCGGCGCGCGGCTTCCTCGCTCTTGCGCTTGAGCGACAGATAGATGTTGTCGTAGTCGACAAACACCGTGCTCAACGACACCCCTGTGTTCCCGCGCTTCATTGACTGGTGGCCCCCGCTTTGCCGCAAACTTGATTGCGGCGCAGTCTTTATGAGTCGTGGTGCAGCGGCAAGCGCACCTGGGCCTCGCTCCCGGGGTAAAGAAAATTACATCGTAAAAACAGCGGGTTGACCCGGAAAAACGCAGGGGGTTGCGCGTGGATAACCCGTTGATCGGACGAAGCCGTCACACCGCCCCGAGACACCCGATTCGAACGGCAGCGTGTGACCTGCCGGCGACGTTGCGACGCGATCAGGACGGGACGCGCGATTGCCTCATCCGGCGTTGCCCGGCTGCCAGCCGTCTGGCTTGATTTCGAAGCCGGAAAATTCGAACCCCGGAGCGACCGTGCAGCCGACCAGTGTCCAGTCGCCGAGGCTCCGCGCCTGCTGCCAGTGATGCGCCGGCACGATGCCCTGCGGGCGCTCCCCGGCGGCGAGATCGGGACCGAGGCGCGTGGCTTCGGGAGCTCCGCCTAGAGTGGGTGCGATCGACAACTCGAGTGGTGCTCCGGCATACCAGTGCCACGTTTCCGTCGCGTCGACACGGTGCCAACGCGATACGACGCCCGCCGGCAGCAAGAAGTAGATCGCCGTGGAGGCGGCCCGTCCCGTGCCGACCACGGTGGCCGTGTCGCGGAACGTTTCCCTGAAAAAACCGCCCTCGGGATGTGGGGCAAGCTCGAGCAGCGCGATCACGGCGTCTGCTGTGAGATGGTTCATGGTCCGCCCTGCCGTGCCCGTCACGAGCGGTTCTTGCGATCGCGCAACTCGCCGAAGACCTGCCATGCCGGGGCACCCTCCATGCCGAGCCTTTGCTGGATGGCCGGTACATGGGCGCGTAGGAACGGGTTGGTGGCGAGTTCCGCGGTGATCGTCGTCGGCAGCGTCGGAAAACCTTTTGCGCGCAAAGCTTCGGCTTCTTGCATGCGCCGTTGCAGCGCCGCGTTGTCGGGATCGACCGTCAGGGCGAAGCGCCCATTGGACACCGTGTATTCGTGGCCGCAATAGACCTGTGTTTCGCCCGGAAGAGCGGCGAGCTTGCGCAGTGCGTCGTGGAAGCCTTGCGGCGTGCCCTCGAACATCCGCCCGCAGCCAAGCGAAAACAGGGTGTCGCCGACGAAGGCGGCATTGGCTGCCGGAACGATGTAGGCGACATGCCCGAGCGTGTGCCCGGGCGTCTCGATTACGTGCACGTCGATGCTGCCGACCTTGAAGCTCTCACCTTCGCCGACTTCGAGATCGATGCGTGGAATTTTCGCCGCCTCGCGCCGTGGCCCGACGACGCGGCAACCCGTGGAGTCCTTGAGCTCGGCTATGCCCTCGGTGTGGTCGGCGTGATGGTGCGTCACCAGGATGTCGGTGAGCTTCCAACCCTTCGCCTCGAGTTCGCGCTCGATCGGATAGGATTCGGCGGCGTCGATGGATGCGGTGGCGCCGGTCGCGGGATCGTGGATGAGAACGGCGTAGTTGTCGTTGAGGATGGAGAACTGGTGGATCTCGATGGCGGCCATCTGGTCCTCTTCGGTCCGATTGCGGCATTCGGGCCCTGACTAGCCCGCTGGCGGCAGGGTATCAAGTTCACGGTGCACGTCGGCGTCGGAAGGGCGGACTTCAAGTCCTGGAATTGGCGATGGTCTCGCGTGACATTCACGGCACGGCGGTCGGTGCCTCGTCGCAGGCCGTGATGACGATCCCGTCATGGCGATCGTCGGTGGGGGCCCGCCCGCTGCCAATCTCCTGGCAGGCACCGCCGCCCGTGCAGACGCGCCATCGTCCGGCCGCTCCGCCGAGGTCGGCCAGGCGCACGGTGTCGAGCGATCTTAGATTGGGGCGATAGCGCCACCAGCCGCTTTCCAGGCGGGCACCATCGGGTGGCTCCATCCCGGCGCCGGAGCCCTTCACACGAGCTTCGACGAGTTCGAGCCGGTTGCCCGTGGCGATGCGCCAGTCCTCTTCCCAAGCCGAGTGCTCGACGGTGTGCATCCATTGCAGCGTGAAACTCGACACGGCGAGGTACGCGACCACTCCTCCACTCGCGATGCAGATGCCCATGGACGTCCGTGCACCTAGTGTTGCGTCACTAACGCGTGGTTCCCGGTTGCTGAACGGTGGTCTGCCAAGCGTTAGTGACAAAAGCAACACTCGAACCATCGAGTTGCTAGTGTTCTTTTCGTCTCCGACACTTGGTCGATCGCATGCTGCACTGGGAACCAAGTGCCGGAGACGGAACACTAGGCCGATGTGTCATCACGGCGCCGCGTCCGCCAGAGATGTACGGCGAATGCAGCGGCGGCGAGAATGAAACCGATCTCGTCTGTGAGCGGTAGTGCCGCCACAAGCATGCCGGCCGCGACGGCGGCGAGGATGCGCTCCGACCAGGTCATCGGCTGACGCAAGTAGCCGACGACGGCCGAGCCCCAGAGGCCGATGGCGATCGCCACCTTGATGACGATGTAGACGACTGCTGCCGGATACCCCCAGGCGGTGGCGAGTGGTCCGCCATCCTGAAGCATCAGTGCGGGAGTGTAGACGGCCATAAAAGGTACGACGAAACCGGCAGCGGCGATTTTCACTGCCTCGAGAGATATCCGAAACCCGGACTCGCGCGCTATGGGCGCGGCGGCAAAGCACGCGAGTGCGACCGGCGGCGTCAGGTCGGCGAGGATGCCGAAGTAGAACACGAACATGTGGCTGACGATCAGCGGCACGCCGAGTTCCAGCAGGGCCGGGGCGGCGAGCGACGACGTGATGATGTAGTTCGGAATTGTGGGGATCCCCATACCGAGCACGATCGAGGTGAGCATCGTCAGCACGAGCGAGAGCAGCAGACTGTCCTTGCCGACCGAAACGACATAGCCGCCGAAGGTGGTCGCCGCACCGGTCAGCGTCATGGTGCCGATGATGACGCCGACGATGGCACAGGCGATGCCGACGGAGAGAGCGGTCTTCGCACCTTCGGCGAGGCCGACGATGGCGCTCCATACGGTCGCGCGGCCGCTCGTCATCAGCAGGTTGACGGCGATGAGCGCGGCGATGGCAGCGGCGACGCCCGCGAGCCCGAACTTGAAGAACGATGCGCCGGCGAGGCCGAGTCCGATCCAGAAGATCAATCGCAGAACGCCTTGCGGCAGGCCGAGCGCGGCTGCAGCACCGAGGATCAGCAGTACGGTCAAAGCCAAACCGACGGTGCCGGCGAACAGCGGCGTGTAGCCGGAGAACAGCAGGTAGACGAGCACTGCGAGCGGCAGGATCAGGTGCCAGCCATTGGCCAGCGCTCGCGGCGCCGAGGGGAGTTCGTCGCGAGAGAGGCCGAGCAGGTTACGGCGGCCCGCCTCCAGATGGACCATCCAGAATGCGGCGGCGAAATAGAGGATGGCTGGTATAGCCGCGGCTTTGACGATCTCGGAATAGGGCACGTCGAGCGTCTCGGCCATGATGAAGGCGACGGCGCCCATGACGGGCGGCATGATCTGCCCGCCCATCGACGCGGTCGCCTCGACGCCGCCGGCGAACGCGGCGCGATAACCGAAGCGCTTCATCAACGGAATTGTGAATTGCCCCGTGGTGACGACGTTGGCGACGCCCGAGCCAGAGATCGTTCCCATCAGCCCCGAGGAGATCACTGCAACTTTCGCCGGGCCGCCCTTGCTGGCGCCGACGAGGCCGAGCGAGACATCGGTGAAAAGCTGCACCATGCCGGCACGCTCGAGGAACGCGCCGAAGAGGATGAACAGGAAGATGTAGGTCGAGGACACGTAGGTCGGGACACCGTAGATGCCCTCGGTGCCGTAGGCGAGGTGATCGATGACCTGAGAGAAATCATAGCCGCGGTGATTGAGCGGCGCGGGCAGGAGGTGGCCGAGCAGGCTGTAGGCGAGAAAGAGCCCTGCGAGGATCGGCAAAGCGGCGCCCATCAACAGGTACGTGGCGGCGAACAAAACGGCGAGGGCGACGCAGCCGAAGATGATGTCGAGATTGGTCGGGTCGCCGGAGCGGAGGATCAACTCCTTGTATTCGATCCATTGGTAAATCGCGACGGCGAAGCCGGTCAGTGCCAGAGCCCACGCAGCGACATGCCATGGCCAAGTGCGGTGCCGCGCGGCGGCGAGGAGCGGGAATACGAGCAGCACGAGGAAGCCGACATGCGTGGTGCGCACGAGCTGGCTCGGCAAGTCGATGACGTGAGCGGCGGTGGCGAGCTGGAACAGTGAGAAGGCGATAGCGACGGTGAATAGAACCGTACCCTCCGGGCCGGCGGGGAACGAACGCGCCAGCGGGTCATGCAGATCGAGCGCGGCCTCGGCCTCTGGCGTCAGTCCGGCCGGGTTGTTCGGGGTGCCTGGTGCGCCGGTCATGGTCGGTTTCGCCCGTTCTCGTTAGCGCTCGGCGAGCGTTCGTGCACGGCAAGAACGGAGAGAGGAGCGCGTCCTCTCTCCATCAGGTCGGAGGTCGATCAGAGCAGCCCTTTTTCCTTGTAGTAGCGCTCGGCGCCCGGATGCAGCGGCAGCGGCAGCCCCTTGGCGGCCGTTTCGGGCTTGATGGACTTCGCCGCCTTGTGGGCTGCGACGAGTCCGTCGAGGTTCTCGAACAACTGCTTGGTCATCTCGTAGACGACCTCTTCAGGCACGTCAGAATGCGTCACGAGAATGTTGCCGACCGCGAGTGTCGGCACTGCTTCGGTCTGCCCCTCGTAGGTCCCGGCGGGGATGTCGGCGGCGACATACGGTGCGCCGAGCTTTTCCGCGACAGTTGCCGGAATGGCGACGACGGTGATCGGAACGGCACTCGCAAGGTCGCGGATCGATGCGACGCCGAGGCCGGCCGACTGCAGCGTGGCATCGAGCTGGCGGTTTTTGATCAGCTCGACCGATTCAGCGAACGGCAGGTACTCAGTCTTGGCGAGATCGGCATAGCTCATCGCCAATGCGCCGAAGATGGCGCGGGCGTTGAGCTCGGTGCCGGATTTCGGCGCGCCGACCGAAAGACCTTTGCCCTTGAGGTCGGCGATGCTCTTGATGCCGCTGTCCTTCGCCGCGACGATCTGGATGTAGTTCGGATAGACGGCGGCGACACCGCGCAACTTGTCCAGCTTTTCCTTGAACCCGGCGTCAGCGTCGCCTTCCCAGGCGAGCTTCACGGAGTCGCCGAGGGCGAAAGCAATCTCTCCCTTGCCCTTCTGCAGCAGGTTGAGGTTCTCGACGGAGGCCTTGGTCGCCTGAACCTGGGTGCGCGCGCCCGGGATCTTCTCGCCGTAGATTTTGGAAAGGGCGACGCCGAGCGGGTAGTAGACGCCGCTGGTGCCACCGGTCAGAACGTTGATGAACGTCTCGGCGCTAGCGGGTGCAGTGGCTGCGGCGGTCGCTGCGATGGCGGCGAACAGTGCACAGGCACGCCCGCGGATCGTGGACGTGGTCGGGCATGCGGTCGTTATCGGCATGTAAGGTCCTCCCGGCATTTTTTTCGATTGCGATGCACGCGCCTGGATCATTGCGGCATCAGACTATGTTAGCAAGACCGTCCCGCCAGGACAGCCATTTCCAACACGGCTGGAGAATGGCGCGGTTTCGGGCAACTCCCGGCGGCGGGGCTTGCGCTCCGCGGCGAATTTGCCTTGAGTGCGGGCCATGCATGTCGATGTCTCCGAGCTTCGCGATTTCTACGCGACACCGCTGGGACAGGTGGTGCGCCGCCTGCTGATGCCGCGAATTCGCCGCCGCTGGCCGGTGGTTCGCGGTGAGACGATCGTCGGCCTTGGCTATGCCGCCCCTTACCTCGGGAGTCTCCGTCACGACGCATCGCGCGTCGCCGCGTTGATGCCGGCGACGCAGGGCGCTCTCGTCTGGCCGAAGGAGGGAGGAGTGCTGACGGCGTTGGTCGAGGAGGACCGCCTGCCGCTCGCCGACACGTCCGTCGACAAGCTGCTCGCCGTTCACTGCCTGGAGGGGGCCGAGCGGGTGCGGCCGTTGCTGCGCGAGATGTGGCGCGTGCTGGCGCCCTCCGGCAGCGTCATTATCGTCGTGCCGAACCGGCGCGGGCTTTGGGCACGCATGGATACGACACCATTCGGTCAGGGACGGCCCTACAGCCGCCGGCAGCTCGCACATCTTCTCGAAGAAGCCATGCTGACACCGATCGATTGCACCACCGCGCTGTTTCTGCCGCCGTTCGATCACCGGCTCGTGGTGCGCTCGGCGACGGCGTGGGAGCGCCTCGGGCAAGGCATTACGCCCGGATTTGCAGGTGTCCTCATCGTCGAAGCGCGGAAAGAGATGGTCGCGTTGGTCGGCAAGCGGGCGCGGACGGCGGCTGCTACCGCGCCCGCCGTGCTCGGCTCACGCATCTGAGTGGGAATCCGCCGGCGACCTTGCCGTTTTGACGGCGCGGAGCGCGCGAGTCTCCGGGGGAGGGCAAGCGCCGAAGCGAGCACGCCGAACGATCGAGTGATTGGCGCAGGGAGGCAACAGTTGTGAGGAAGGTGCCGAAAACTGGCCTTGCAAACTTGTGGTACGGGCTCCTTAGCGGATAATCGGGGTGTCGTCGCCGCGCGACAAACGCAGCGAGAGGACGTTGAGGGATTGGGATGAGACGTGTTTTCTTTGCACTGACCGTTTTGGCCGCTACTCTGACGATCGGCCCGGCAAGTCTCCTGGCGCAGGGATGGACGGACAGGGGCCCGGTCTTCGAAAGCGACGTCAAGCGCAAGGCCGAACTGGAGGAAGCCGCGCGCGCCGAGCGCCGCAAATCCTATGGCCCGACGGTCTATCCGAAATTCATGCAAGGTGGTGAGCGGCCCGACATCAAGCCGGCCGAGCCGCCGATCGTCTACTTCGATCAGAACGAGGAAGTGGGATCGATCATCATCGATACCAACGAGCGCAAGCTCTACTACGTCCTCGCCGGCAAGAAGGCCTACCAGTATCCGATTTCCGTCGGCCGCGAGGGGTTCACCTGGACCGGTACGGAGCGCATCAGCCGCGTGGCGGAATGGCCGTCGTGGACGCCGCCGCCGGAGATGCACAAGCGCGTGCCGGGCTTGCCGCTCACGGTGACGGGTGGCCTCAAGAACCCCCAGGGTGCGCGCGCGCTCTATCTCGGGAACACCGTCTACCGCATCCATGGCACCAACAACGACCGAACGGTAGGACGGGCGAACTCGTCGGGATGCTTCCGCTTGACCAACGAGCACGTGATACACCTTGCCTCGATCGCCAAGGTCGGAACCAAGGTGAAGGTCCTTCAGTCTTACGCGGGCGGGGTCAGCGAGAACGCACCGATGTTCTCGATCTTCGACTTCGGCTTTGGCGGCGACGAGAAGCCCGCTGCCGCGTCCTCAAAGGCAAAGACCAAAAACGCGGCAGCAAAGCCGAGCGCCACGTCCACGAAAAAGAAAGTTGCATCCGAATAGAGCGGTTCGCGGGAACCTGCCTGATCCGTGGTGGTGCGTCTCACGGCTTGGCCGTCGCGTGCGGGTGGGGTGGTTGCCTCCGGCGATCGGTTGAGTCGTGAAGCGCTCTGCGATTGCGCCGGATGAGTGTATCGCCCCGACATGCACGCGAGGTCCCACGCCCTGTTTGAGGAGGGCGCGGAACCGTGCGCTTGTGCCGATTTCCGAGCCGCCGCCCTTTTTGCTTCACGTACCGGTATACGACGGGGTGCGGCGCTCGATCCAGGCTTCAAGCCCCTCGTGCACATCGCGCGTGGAGGCCATCCGCGCGAACTGCTCGCCCTCTATCGCGAGCCCTTCGGCGATCGTGGTGTTCAGCCCGCGTGTGACGGCTGTGATGATCCTTGCGGCTGCAAGAGGCGAATGCCTCAGGATGCGTTCCGCCAGCGCGAAGCTCTCTTTCAGAAGTTCGCCGTGGGGAACGACCTTGTTGACCAGTCCGAGTTCCAAGGCGCGTTGCGGGCTGAAACTGTCACCAGTCAACAGCAACTCGAGGGCACGTTTGCGGCCGGCCAAGCGCGGGAGGCGCTGCGTTCCGCCGAACGTCGGTGGGATGGCGATGCAGATTTCCGGCTTTGCGAAGACCGCGCGTTCCGATGCGACGGCAAGGTGAACGGCCTCGGTGAACTCGCAGCCGCCGCCGTAGGCGATACCGTTCACGGCGGCGATGATCGGCTTGGTGAACGCCTCCATCCGCTGCGTAACCGCCTGCCCGCGCCGGGCGAAGAGCTTCAGGGCCTCGTCCGCCCCGTTGCGCACGCTCTTCGAGAATTCGTGGATGTCGCCGCCCGCCGAGAAGGCGCGCTCTCCCGCGCCGGTGATGACGATGGCGCCGACCGCCCGATCGTCCTCGAGCAAATCGAGGAGCGCGAGCAGCCGGTCGGCCATCGCGTAGTTGATGGCGTTGAGCTTCTCCGGGCGATTGAGCGTCAACAGTGCAATCCGCCCCGCCTTCTCGATCAATACGGTATCCATTGGCGTCTCCGTTCTCTCCATCCGCATTGACATCGACGCTAATCGTGCCGATGGATGAAGAAAACTCACTGGTGAGTATACATGGTGAAACGGACGACCAGAGACCGCATTCTCGACGCGGCGAACCGGCTCTTCTATGCGGAAGGTATTCGCGCCGTCAGTCTGGATTCCATCGCGGAAAAGGCCGGGGTGACGAAGAAGACGCTCTACTATCATTTCAAGAGCAAGGACGACCTCGTCGCCGGCTATCTCTCATCGCGCGACCAGCCGAGCCTCGCGCTGTTCGAAAAGTGGTACGACGAGGCGGAGGGCAGCGCCGCCGACAGGACCGCCGAGATCTTCCTGCACGTGGCGCAGAGCGCGCGGCATCCGAAATGGAAGGGATGCGGCTTTCTGCGCACGGCGGCAGAGCTCGCCAACATGCCGGGACATCCCGCGCTCAAAATCGGCGCCGCCCACAAGAAGAAGTTCGAGGCTTGGCTGGCGAGGCGCTATGCGCAATCGGGGCTCGTCGATCCGAAGCGGCTCGCGCGTAGCGTCGTGCTGCTCATGGAAGGCGCCTTCGCGACCATGCTGATCCATCGCGATGCAGGATACGCGGATTCCGCAGCGGCAGCCGCGCGTGCGCTGGTGAAGTCCGCGCAATAGCGGGCCTCAACGCCGCTTCAGCACGAAGACGGCTTTCTCGCCGAACAGGTTCTGCAAGCGGATCGAGCGTTTCAACCCCATGCGCCGGCCGCGAGCGTTGACGGCCACCGCGTCCTCCACCTCGGCATCGATCTTTGTCACCAGATCGGCGAAATCCTTGATGGTGCAGAGATGGACGTCGGGCTCGCATACCAGGGCTCGGGCAGGTTGCGCATCACGCCCGGTTTCGCCGAAACGCCGATCGTCGCCGGAGGGACGGAGGCGATTACGCACATCGGCAAGCGCGAGCTTGCCAGCTCTCTCCCCAAAACCACCGTCGTCAGCTCCCGGTGGTGTGTTGCGGCGATGGGGAAAGGGCGGGTTTGGGCCAAAACCTGCCCATCGAAGACACGGACATTCTGTGTTGCTGTGTTTTCGCTGTCACGGAGGCGGCGATGTCGTCTCGATGCCGACGTTGCCGACCCGCCGTGGGCTCGGTTTGCCTTTTTCTTGGGGTACCATGAACAAACGTAAACTTACTTCTGCAATCGAAGAATCATATCAACGTCGATTGAACCTCTTTTGATAACCGTTTTCGCTCGCTCGATCAGATAGAAGTCAAATGCCATCATTGGCGTGGTTGTGTTAGAATTGGTGGCTATCATTTGGGCTGCTTGCATAACTCGAAATAACTGTACAGTATCAAGTAGATGGAGAAATCCTTTGGTTTTCTTCATAAAGTCGACGATGCAGCGGAGCCAGTCGTCATTTTTGGGCGTCAGCAGGCTGAGATCAGGCACAAGAATGATGGCATGGGGCGGCTGCGCTCTTTCCAATTCGAGAGCACTTCCGTTTTGATCAAATATTGGCACGTACTCACGAAGCTTGCGCGAAGCAATCAGCAGTTGACTAACTCCCCTTTTAGCCGATTTTTCAATGTTTCTGGAAAGCCTGGAACGGTCGGGAAGATTGGTGCGTTGCTCGAATATGCTAAGCGATTTAGATTCTAATAAAACGGTTCCAAACTCATGTGAGAGTAATACGTCAGTGAACTCTTTTTTTCCGCTCGGCTCGTGTAACTGCGGATTGACGTAGGCGCCCTGTGGTGACAAATCGCCCAGCAACGTGTGAGCGAGCTGCTCCTGATGAGTACCCTCATTGTCGGCAAGCAGGTTAAGATTTGTGTGCAGCGCGCCATTGAGGATAAAGCTGCTCTTAAGTGGCTTCCACTTGGCCTTCGGCAAAACAATTGAACGCACAACGCCTCGGACTGTACCGTCGCGTAGCTGATCAAGAATTTTCGCGATTTCATCAGCATAAACCGCTGGAGTGGCCTTGCTCATCGGCATAGCGTCTAGCATTGCAAGTATGGACGCATCAATCTCTATAGACGCTGAAGTCCAGGCGCAATTGGCACACGCCTCATTGAAGAGATAGATAGAACATTCACCACATTGACTAATATGTCTTATGGCGGCAACTTCATCTCCGTGATTTAGAAGTGACCACAAAAAGACACCTTTTTGGGGTTCATCGTCAATATAAAGAGCAAAGGCCGGATGCCCATCTGAAGTGGTGAAAAAGCTGACTTCAAGCAAAACGCCTTGTGCGATGTATTTCAGAAGCAGGGAGTGCGCTTTTATGATTAATGTTGGGTGGCGCTTATCTCCGTCTTGATACGGAAATGTAAATCGCGCAAGCTGGGGGATACCCAGCATCTCGTTCCTAACCTCGCTGCTTGGTAGATGCACCAAGTTACCTCTGGAGGCTGATTGTAATCCTCACGTGATAGAGGCAAAAGTAGACTTCGGCTAGGCCCCGTCGTCCGATCCCGACGTTCCCTGCCACACGAGTGTTGCGCACCGGCACTATGCGTGCTCAGGGTCAAAGCCGCCCCTGCCACGCTCATTTTCGCTTCAGCACGAATACGGCCTTCTCGCCGAACAGGTTCTGCAAGCGGATCGAACGCTTCAAACCCATGCGCCGGCCGCGAGCGTTGACGGCGACCGCGTCCTCCACCTCGGCATCGATCTTCGTCACCAGATCGGCGAAATCCTTGATGGTGCAGAGATGGCCGTCGGGGCTCGCATACCAGGGCTCGGGCAGGTTCGCCGTCATCGGCATGCGGCCCGTGAACAGCAGTTGCGCGCGGATCAGCCAGTGACCGAAGTTCGGAAACGAAACGATGGCGCGA
Organism: Hyphomicrobiaceae bacterium; assembly: GCA_016793635.1. Lineage (GTDB taxonomy): Bacteria > Pseudomonadota > Alphaproteobacteria > Rhizobiales > Hyphomicrobiaceae > JAEUMD01. The sequence continues at coordinate 21,175 of JAEUMD010000003.1, read as the reverse complement.
TGGCCGATGCGCAGCAGGTTCTCGAGCACGGTCTTGGGATAGCGGGTCGCCTGGATGGTGAGGCTCAGGATCACATAGTCGAAGGCATCGTCGGGATAGTCGGCGAGGTCACGGTCGGCGTCGCCCTGGATAACGGAAAGGCCGCGCGCGACGCAGGCGTTGACGCGCTCGCGCGAGAGCTCGATGCCGCGTCCGTCGACACCCTTGGTATCGGTGAGCAGTTGCAGGAGCGCGCCGTCGCCGCAGCCGACGTCGAGCACGCGCGAGCCGTGCGACACCATCTCCGCGATCAGCAGGTGATCGAGGCGAGGCGATGCGGCGGCGTGGTGGATGTCGAGCGGTTCGGACGTCATGCTGGCACACTTGCCTGTTCGTTGGGCCTGTTCGTTAGGGCGGCACGCCGTGGCGCGCGGCGCCGGACGCGATGTCATTGCAGCCCGCGGTGAGCGGCGGCCGCGTTGACGAAGCCGGTGATGGTGGCGAAGAACTCCGGTTCTTCGAGCAGGAAGGCGTCGTGACCCTTGTTGCTCTCGATCTCCACAAACGACACGTTGGCGGCCACGGCGTTGAGAGCCTGCACGATCTCGCGGCTGTCGCGCGTCGGGTAGAGCCAGTCCGAGGTGAAGGAGACGACGCAGAAGCGCGTGCGCGTGCCGCGGAAGGCGTTGGCGAGCACGTCGCCGTTCTCGGCGGCAAGGTCGAAGTAGTCCATGGCGCGCGTGATGTAGAGATAGCTGTTGGCGTCGAAGCGATCGACGAACGTCGAGCCCTGGTGACGCAGGTAGCTTTCCACCTGGAAATCGGCGTCGAAGGAAAACGTGCGCGCTTCGCGGTTCTGCAGGTTGCGGCCGAACTTCTCGTGCAGTGCCTGCTCCGACAGATAGGTGATGTGGGCGGCCATGCGCGCGACGGCGAGACCGTTCCTCGGCACCTTGCCGTTGCCGTGATAGTCGCCGCGCGCCCAATCCGGGTCGGCCATCACCGCCTGCCGGCCGACCTCGTGGAACGCGATGTTCTGCGAGGAGTGGCGCGGCGCCGTGGCGATGGGCATGGCCGAGAAGACGCGCTGCTTGTGACGTGCGCACCATTCGAGCACCTGCATGCCGCCCATCGAGCCGCCGATCACGGCGAAGAGCTGGTCGATGCCGAGGTGGTCGATCAGGCGCACCTGCGCTTCCACCATGTCGCCGATGGTGATGACGGGGAAGCCGAGCCCATAGGGCATGCCCGTCGCGGGGTTGATGGAAGCGGGGCCGGTCGTTCCCATGCAGCCGCCGAGGATGTTGGCGCAAATGACGTAGAACCGCCGCGTATCGATCGGCTGGCCGGGACCGATCAGCGTCTCCCACCAGCCGGGCTTTTTCGTCACCGGATTTTCGCCGACGACGTATTGGTCTCCCGTCAGCGCGTGACAGACGAGTACGGCGTTCGACTTGTCGGCGTTGAGTTCGCCCCACGTCTCGTAGGCGACTTGGAATGTTTCGAGGCGCGACCCGCCGTCGAGCGCGAGGGGAGAGCCCGCGAAGCGAACGACCTTGCTCGACGGCGTCCAGGCCTCGCGCAGGCGTTGCACGGTCTGCGGCGCGAGGCTGTGGGCCGCGCGCTCGATCAGGTCAGGGTGTTGTCTCGGGTCGATGGCGGCCATCGGTGCGACGTCTCCCGGGCGTAGCGGGCGGCACCTTCGGCTACCGCCATGGCGCTGCCCTCGAAACGGCCGGGCTGCACCGAGGAGGCGGTTTCGCACGGCCTTTTAGCGAGTTGTTTTACGTGGCTGCAAGCCGGCCGGCCAAATCACCACGACGTATCGCCCATTGAATATCGGAGTGGGGCCGCGAGCGTCAAGGGGCGGGGCGTGGCAGCCCGCCCCGGCCAGCGCTTTGCATCCCGGCGCGGCTCGTCTATCACTTGCCGCGACCACCGCCCGCCGGTTCACCTGCTCCATCGCCTGCATCAACCGAAAGACACCGCCATGACCTCTACCGCGCCGGTGCCGCGCCCCGGCATTCTCGACATCGAGGCTTACGTGCCGGGCGAAAGCAAATTGCCGTCGGGCATCAAGCCGGCGAAGCTCTCCTCGAACGAGACCCCGTTGGGCCCGAGTCCGAAGGCGGTCGAGGCCTATGCGGCCACCGCCGGTGCGCTCGAGCGCTATCCGGACGGGCAGGCGACGGCGCTACGCCAGGCGATCGGTCGACGCTACGGGCTTGACCCGGCGCGCATCGTCTGCGGCTCGGGGTCGGACGAGCTGTTGAGCCTGCTCGCGCACGCTTATCTGGGGCCGGGCGACGAGGCGATCTACACCGAGCACGGATTTCTCGTCTACCGCATCGCCATTCTCACCAACGGCGCGACACCTGTGGTGGCGCCGGAGCGCGACTTGAGGACGGACGTTGACGCCATCCTGGCGCGCGTCACGGCCAAGACGCGGATGGTGTTCCTGGCGAACCCGAACAACCCGACCGGCACGTATATTCCGATCGACGAGGTGCGCCGGCTGCGGGCAGGGCTGCGCGCGGACATTCTTCTGGTGCTAGACGGGGCCTATGCGGAATACGTCCGGCGCAACGATTACGAGTCCGGCATCGAGCTAGTGGCGACCACCGCCAATACGGTGATGACGCGAACCTTCTCCAAGATCTACGGGCTGGCGGCGCTGCGTATCGGCTGGGCCTACTGCCCGCCCGGCGTCGCTGACGTGCTCAATCGAATTCGCGGACCCTTCAATCTTTCGAGCGCGGCAATTGCCGCCGGAGCCGCGGCGATGGAGGATCAGGGGCATGTGGAAGCCGCTGCCGCCCACAACGACCGCTGGCTGGCGTGGCTCGACGTCGAGATCGGCAAGCTCGGGCTCGCCGTCACGCCGAGCGTCGCAAATTTCCTGTTGATCCGGTTTCCGCGCGACGCTGGCCGCACGGCGGCGGACGCGGATGCGTTTCTCAAGTCGAAAGGGCTCATCCTGCGCATGGTCGCGAGCTATGGTCTCGGCGATTGCCTGCGCCTGACGGTCGGTACCGAGGACGAGAACCGGCGCGTCGTCGCCGCGCTCGCCGAGTTCGTTGCGGGAGGCGGCTCATGACGGGGGCTGCTGAGGTGCGGTTCCGGCGCGTCGCCTTGATCGGCATCGGGCTCATCGGCTCGTCGATCTCGCACGCGATACGGCGCCACGGCGGTCTGGCCGAGACGATCGTCGGCTCGTCGCCGACCGCGTCGACGCGCGACAAGGCGGTCGAGATCGGCCTTGTCGATGCGGCTTTCGCCGATCCCGCAGTAGCGGTGGCGGGCGCCGATCTCGTCATCCTTTGCGCGCCCGTCGGTGCCTATGCCCGTATCGCCAAATCGATCGGCCCGGCGCTCTCGCCCGGGGCGATCCTGACGGATGTCGGATCGGTCAAGGCGGCGGTCGTCGCCGATGTCGGCCCGTACGTGCCCGCGGGCGTCGATTTCATCCCCGGCCATCCGATTGCCGGCACCGAGCAGTCGGGTCCGGAATCGGGCTTCGCATCACTGTTCGACGGTCGTTGGTGCATTCTGACGCCGACGGCGACGGCTCGCGCGGAAGCGGTCGAGCGGCTCGTTCAATTCTGGAAGGCGCTCGGCTCCAACGTCGAGCTGATGACGGCCGAGCATCACGACCGGGTTCTCGCCATCACCAGCCATCTGCCGCATCTGATCGCGTTCAACATCGTCAACACGGCGGCGCACCTCGAGCGGGTCACGGACAGCGAGGTCATCAAGTTCTCGGCTGGCGGCTTCCGTGATTTCACGCGCATCGCCGCCTCCGATCCGACGATGTGGCGCGACGTGTTTCTCAACAACAAAGCCGCGGTGCTGGAGATGCTCGGCCGCTTCACCGAGGACCTGTTCCACCTCCAGCGGGCCATTCGTTATGATGACGGCGAGGAGCTGTTCCAATTGTTCGGCGAGGCGCGCGAGATCCGCCGTGGCATCATCATGGCGGGGCAGGATACGCCGGCACCCGATTTCGGGCGCTCGCCGCAAACGAAGAAGCCGCCGCAGGGCTGAGTGTTCCGGGGCGGCATTCTGATGGAGCGCCCTCTCGAGAAATTGGCGACACCATTCAAAATTGGGCCGACGCGGGCCCGCACGACGAGGCGAACGTAAGGACGAAGGCATGACCCGTTTCGCCGGTTCTGCTGACCAATCGCGCGATCGCGGCGGCGACCTCTGGGTCTTCGCCTATGGCTCGCTGATGTGGCGACCCGGATTTCCTTTCGCCGAAGTCGCGCGGGCACGGGTCACCGGCTATTCGCGCCGGTTCTGTGTCGCTTCCGTCCATCACCGCGGCTCGCCGGGGCGCCCGGGGCTCGTGCTCGGTCTCGACCGTGGTGGCGTCTGCGAAGGGCTCGTCTATCGCGTCCCCGCCAAAGAGGCCCGCGCGACGCTCGCCTACCTGCGGGAACGCGAGCAGGTGAACGGAGTCTACCGCGAGGTTCGGGTGGAGGCAGAACTCGACGCCCGGTCCCATGCAAAACCGGTCCTCGCCGTCGCCTATTTGGTCGAGCGTGCGCATCCGAGCTACGTTGGCCGGCTGCCGCTCGCGTGCCAGGCGCGGCTCATCACGGGGGCGCGGGGGCTCTCCGGCGTCAACCTCGACTATCTCGTCAACACGCTCCGTCACATGCGCGAGCTCGGTATCCGCGAACGGGAACTCGAGCGACTGCTGGGCGTCATCGGTGGCGTGTTCGGGCGCTGCCGGTCGGCACCCTGCCGTTGCGCAAGCGCTGGGCCAGCCTCGGCGCGGGCGGAAGCGCTGTGCCGGGCGCAGCGCTGCCGGGCCGAGGGGGCACGGCTCGTGCGGCGGATGAAGCCGGGCGACCGGCGGCGTTTCAGCTACCGCCGTCATCTGAGCGACGCGGACGTTTAAAAAGGCGCGCCAGCCGGACGGCCCCTTCACCGTCGCATGCCGGGCAGCGATCAGCGCAGCAGACGCGAGACTTCGGCGCGCAGCCGTTCGAGGGTGAAAGGCTTCGCCAGCGTCACGTATTTGCCGCCTGTCCCGGCGGGGGCGCTTTCGAGCTTCTCGATGAATCCGGAGACGAGCAAGAAGCGCATGCGGGGTTTGCGGGCCGCGAAGTCCCGTACCAGCTCGAAGCCGCCGCATCCGGGCATTTCGACATCCGAGACGAGGAGATCATAGTGGCCGGCTTCGAGAAGTTGCGCTGCTTCGGTTCCATCGCTGGCGGTCGCGACCTTGTGGCCGTCCGCCTCGAGCGCGCGGGCGGCGAGGTCGCGCAGAGCCTTGTCGTCGTCCGCCAGCAGGATATGGGCCATCTCAAACTCACGCGGCTAGTTTGTCGGGCTCGGTAGCGGTTCTCGCTCGCCATATCGGCAATGCGCGCCGGGACCCGCCCGGCCCGCCGGTCTCGGATCAGTCGTCCGTGAGCCGCCCGACATAGGGCAGCTCGCGGAACCGGTGGGCGACATCCATGCCGTAGCCGACGACGAACGTCTCCGGACAGTCGAAGGCGCGGAAGTCGGCTTCTACGTTGACGGCCCGACGTGTCGCCTTGGCCAGCAGCACGCAGGTCTTGATGGAGCGTGCGCCGCGTGCCGAAATCAGATCCTTGGCGAAGGCGAGGGTGCGGCCCGAATCGAGCACGTCGTCGATCAGCAAGACGTTGCGGCCGGCAACGTCCATCTCGACGTCACGCAGGATGTCGACGCTGCCCTGCGAAATGCGGTTCTTCCGGTAGCTCGACAGCGTGATGAAATCGACCTCCGGCTCCAGGCCGGCGCGGTTCAGCGCGCGGATCAGATCGGCGGCGAAAACGAAGCTCCCTTTGAGCACGGCGATCACCAGCAGGGGCTCCAGCCGCGCGGAGGCGATCTCCTTGGCAAGTTCGTCGACCCGGGCGGCGATCGCCTCGGCGGTGTAAATCACCTCGACGCTGTCGGATGCGGGGGCGGCGGCGGGGTTCGATCGGGTCACGGTCTCTTTCATCGGCTCTCCAGAAACAGGCACGTGCCCAATTATCCATAATCTGCTGCGTTTGCCCACTTGCCAAACACGCCCGCCTCCGACATCGAGGCATGCACAGTGGGTGGAACCCGCGCCGCGCTGGCTCTGCTATTCGCAGGGGCCGGACCGGTGCGGCAGGTGGCACGGCAGGGCTTACACGAGGACGCCACATTCCTAGCCGATCTATCTTCCGAAGACCCACCGACTTAGGTGCTTCTGGAGCGCTATCCGATAGGTCGGAACCTGGAGCGGTTCCGCTCACCGGAACAAACGGCACTAACCTGGAGCGTTCCAGGACACTTCATCAGACCGCTCGTCATCAGTCCGCTCGTGGCCTTCCGCCGTTCTGTGCGGTCGGATGATGCTCTAGACTGGAACCTTTAGCAGAATTGCGACGGCAGCATTGATCCGGCTGAACAACATAGCGCTGAGGTACGATACCGGTCCGGAAATTCTCTCCGAGATCGATTTTCACCTGCGACCCGGCTCGTTCCACTTCCTCACCGGTCCTTCGGGCGCCGGCAAGTCGTCGTTGCTCCGGCTGCTGTTCATGTCGATCCATCCGACGCGCGGCCAGATCCATCTCTTCAACCAGGACGTCAGCCACATCTCGACGCAGCAGCGCGCCCAGTTGCGCCGCCGCATCGGCATCGTCTTCCAGGATTTCCGACTGCTCGATCACCTGACCACCTGGGAGAACGTCGCCCTGCCGTTGCGCGTGGTCGGCCGGCGTGTCTCGGATTATCGCGAGGACGTCACGGACTTGCTGCAATGGGTCGGCCTCGGCCACCGGATGCATGCCTACCCCTCGGTTCTTTCGGGCGGTGAGAAGCAGCGCGCCGCGATCGCCCGTGCGGTGATCGGCAAGCCGGAGCTGCTGCTGGCGGACGAGCCGACCGGTAACGTCGACCCGCAGATGGCGCGGCGTCTGCTGCGGCTATTCGTCGAGCTCAACCGGCTCGGCACGTCCGTGCTCATCGCCACCCACGATCACCAACTGATGCGTCAGTTCAAGGCGCCGCGACTGGAGTTGCACGAGGGCCATGTCCGCATCGTCTAACAGACCGCCCCTACGGCCCGGATCGCGGCCGCTCCCGCCGCCCCCCTCGCTCGATTACGATGACGTGGTGACGGGGCCGGCTTTTGCCGAGCCGTCCGCTCCTCGTCTCGAAGCGCCCGAGGCCCGCCCTGCCTATGCAACCCAAGCGGCGGCGGAGGCTGCGGCCGGCAGCATGCACGGCAACGCACCGATCGTTCCGGCGGGTACCGTCACAGGCAGCTCGCTCACGCTCGTCATCGCCATCATGTGCTTCCTCGCCTGTCTCACCGCTGGCGCCGTGTACATGATGAACCAGTCGGCCGACGCATGGCTGAAGGACATTGCCAGCGAGGTTTCGGTTCAGGTCGAGCCGCGCGACGGCGTCGATACCGAGAAAACCATTGCATCGGTCGAAGCGCTGCTGAAGCGCGAGGCCGGCGTCTCCGCCGTCAACGTGCTTTCGCTGGCGGAATCGGGCGCGTTGCTCGAGCCCTGGCTCGGCACTTCGGACGCCTGGAAGGCACTACCCGTGCCGCGCATCATCGCCGTCGAGGTTGATCGCGCCGCCCCGCCCGATCTCGCAGAGGTACGCAAGCGCCTTGCCGCCGCGCACGCGGGCGTCACCCTCGACGACCATCGTCAATGGCAGCAGCAGATCCGCACCGTCACCCGCTCGTTCGCGCTTGGCGGCCTGGCGATCCTCGTTCTCGTCGGCGCCGCGACCATGGCCATCATCATCTCGGCGACGAAGAGCTCGATGGCCTCGAACCGCGAGATCGTCGAGGTGCTGCATTTCGTCGGCGCGACCGACCGGTTCATCGCGCGCGAGTTCGAGAAACATTTCCTGCGCCTCGGTGTCCGCGCGGGGCTGGTCGGCGCGCTGTTCGCCATGCTGGTCTTCTTTTCGATGCCATGGATCATGCAGCTCCTCGGCGGTGGGCAGGTGACGCTCGCCGAGATGCACCGCATGATCGGCTCGGGGACGCTCGACGCGGCGGGCTATGTCCTGCTGATGATCGTGGTCGTCGTGATCTCGTCCCTGTGCATGCTGACATCGCGGCTGGGCGTCTACCGCATCCTCAATAACCGCGCCTGAGGCGAGAGCCGGAGCGCGTTTGCAGTGGGGTCGGCCGGGTACACGACCGGTGTGCGGCGGAAAAGGCCGCTCGTGTGGTTTTCGTCCGGCCCATCCTCGGAGTATCGGCCGTCCGTGTTTCGAGCTTTCGCCCGTGAGCTGCGTGCCGTGCGTGGGGGCTGTGAAGGATGCAGTGGTACCCTTTGTCATAGCAGGACTGCCTGGCGCGCTTTGGTCAGCGGAATAACGTGCCCTTCACGACAATCCTTCTCGGCCGATCCTACTTCCATCAAAGTGCGGTAGCACTATGGGTCCGAAGGCCTTCGGTCGCGCCGGGTGCCTTAGCCCGCGCGTTGCTCCACGAGACATGGACCATCCAACCTTCAAAAGGGCAAGCTTCAAAGGGGCAAGGGCGGTCCGGAAGGGGCTGTTCGGGTTTGGCTATTTGAACTGGCCCCGCACCCTGTCTCGTCCTGGCATTGCTGCCTTCGGAGAGGCGGCCGGCTTCGTTCCTCCTTCGGCGGCGGCGAATATCTGTCGAGGCGGGTTGCTTCCGGCGCTGCGTCTGCAAAACTGAACACCTGTAGGAGAATCGAGAACCAGCCCATGCGGCGCCCACTTCGAGCGATGATAGGATTGGCCGGCGCGGCGCTGGCCATGATCGCGCTCGGGTTCGTTCTGTTCGCCGGCTATGTCATGCGCGAACCGATCCGCGGGGCCGGTGACGCCGACGCCATCGTTGTCCTCACTGGCGCCGACTTCCGCATCGCGGAGGGTGCGCGCCTGCTCGAGTCCGGTCGTGGCCGCCGCCTTCTGATCAGCGGCGTCAATCCGCGCGTCTCGAATGGTGATATTGCGCGGATCACGGGGCTGGCGCCCTCCATACTCGATTGCTGCGTCGATATCGATACCAAGGCGCTTGATACGATCGGCAACGCGACAGAGACCGGAGTCTGGCTCCGTCACCACGGGTTCAAGAGCCTGTTTCTGGTAACGTCCAACTATCATATGCCGCGTAGTCTCGCGGAGTTCTCCCGTGTCATGCCGGACGTTCGCCTCGAACCGCATGCGGTCGTGCCGAGGTCGTTCCCCGTCGAAGCCTGGTGGCTGCATCCCGGGACGGCCCGCCTGCTGCTGTCGGAGTACCTGAAGTTTCTGCCAGCGGCGGCGCGCCTGACCGCGGCCCGGGTCCTGCACGGCCTTCAGTCGTCAACGCTCGCGTCCACTCCCCTTGGCGATCCTACGAGCGCCAAGTTGGCGAAGTAGCGCGCGGTGCGCGAGGCTGGCATATCATCCGGCAATGGGGCGGTTGCAACGCCATCACAGCGGCGGCCGACAGGCGCCCTGGCTCGGCAACGAGCTTTGCGGTACGGCGGTGCTCTGATTAGTGTCGAAGCCTGCTGACCCCGGCAACGCCCCGAGACCATTGCCAAAGCCGGATCTGTCCGTCCCTGCCTAAGAGCGAAATCCCCGCATGCTGCGCTCCATCGTCTTCGCCATTGTCTTTTATCTCAATACCGCCGTGTTCCTCGTGCTCGGCTCTCCGCTGCTTCTCGGCCCGCGGCGATGGGCCATGATGGGGCTCAAGGCGCACGCGCACGCCTCCCTCTGGTGGCTCAAGGTCATCGTGGGCACGCAACTCGAGGTTCGCGGCCGCGAGCATCTGCCGGAGGGGGCGGTTCTCGTCGCCGCGAAGCATCAGTCGGCATGGGACACGTTCGCGCTGATCACGCTGTTTCGCGATCCGGCTATGGTTATGAAAGCAGAACTCGGCTGGATCCCGCTCTATGGATGGTTCAGTCACAAGTTCCGTCACATCTTCGTCCAGCGGGAGCGCGGCCCCTCGGCCCTTAAGCGTTTGATCCGGGACGCGAAGGACAGGGCCGCGAGCGGTCGCGAAATCGTCATTTTCCCGGAGGGCACGCGCCGCGCGCCCGGTGCACCACCGGATTACAAGCCAGGCGTCGTTGCGATCTATGAAGCCCTCGCCCTTCCGTGCGTGCCGCTGGCGCTCAACTCCGGAGTGTTCTGGCCACGCCGGCGTTGGATCCGTGTTCCGGGGACCATCGTCGTCGAGTTTCTTCCAGCCATTCCGCCTGGTTTGCCGCGCGCAGCGTTCCGCGAGGCGTTGCAGACCCGTATCGAAACAGCCACTGAAAGGCTTTTGAACGAGGCGCATTCCCGGCCCCCAAGTCAGCGGGCGCATACCACCTGATCGGTAAGATCTCACAAAAACAAAAAAAGAACAATAGCGGAACATTAATTGACTTCCCTGGCGATATTGCTACATTGCGGTGATTGTCCGACGAGGATGCTGCCATGCCCTCTAAGCCGCACTTCAAGGCCGCCATCGCCGAGGAAATCTGGCGAAGCAAGTATCGCTTCGTTCGCCCTGACGGTTCGGCGGAGGAGACGCTCGACGAGACGCTGACGCGCGTCGCCAGGGCCGCGGCGGGTGCCGAGAAGGGTGGCAAGCGTGCGCGGGAGCGTTGGGCGGGCGCGTTTTATGACGCGATGTCGGACCTCGGCTTCATTCCGGCCGGGCGTATTCTGGCGGGGGCTGGAACCGCGCGCTCCGTCACGCTGTTCAACTGCTTCGTCATGGGGACGATCGAGGATGATCTCGGGTCGATCTTCGATGGCGTGAAACAGGCGGCGCTCACGATGCAGGCCGGCGGCGGCGTCGGCATGGATTTCTCAACGTTGCGGCCCGCCGGGTCGCCTGTGCGCAGCATCGGTGCCGACGCCTCGGGCCCGGTCAGCTTCATGCACGTCTGGGACGCTATGTGTCGCACCATCATGTCGGCTGGCGCGCGGCGCGGGGCGATGATGGCCACCATGCGCGCGGACCATCCCGACATCGAGATGTTCGTGGACGCGAAGCGCGAGCCGGGGCAACTCCAGAATTTCAATCTGTCGGTGCTGGTGTCCCATGCGTTCATCCACGCCGTTAAGAGCGACGCGGAGTGGCCGTTGGTGTTCGGCGGCAAGGTTTACCGCACGATTTCGGCGCGCGCCTTGTGGCGGCGGATCATGAGCGCGACCTACGAGTATGCCGAGCCGGGCGTGATCTTCATCGACCGCGTGAATGGCGCCAACAATCTGCGTTATTGCGAGACGATCAGCGCGACGAATCCTTGTGGTGAGCAGCCTCTGCCGCCGTTCGGTGCGTGCCTTCTCGGCTCGATCAATTTGGCAGCGCTGGTGGAGAACCCGTACGCGGCTGACGCGTACATTGATCTTGCACGGCTCGATGAGCGGGTCGGCATTGCGGTGCGCCTGCTCGACAACATCATCGAAGTCTCGCGTTATCCGCTTGCCCGCCAGCGGCAGGAGGCTCTCTCGAAGCGGCGGATCGGGCTCGGGGTCACGGGCCTCGCCGATGCTCTCGCCTTCGTGGGGCTGCGCTACGATAGTGCCGAGGCCCGGCATTTGGCGGGGCGCTGGATGGGGGCGATCGCCGAGAGTGCTTACCGTGCCAGCGCCGGCCTTGCTGGCGAGAAGGGGGCGTTTCCCCTTTATGACCATGATGCGTTCCTGGCGGCGCCCTTTGTCTCGCGCCTCGGCGAAACGACCAGGGCTGCGATTGCACGCCACGGCATCCGCAACGGCTGCCTCACGTCGATTGCCCCGACGGGGACGATTTCTCTCCTCGCCGGCAACGTTTCGAGTGGGATCGAGCCGATTTTCGACTACCGCTATCGGCGCAACCTACTCGACAAGACGGGGGCGCGGCGCGAGGAGATCGTCGAGGATCATGCTTTCGCCGAGTTCCGCCGCCGGTTCGGCGAGGATGCGCCGCTGCCGCCAGCGTTCGTCACTGCGCGTGAATTGACACCATCGGCGCATCTCGCCATGCAGGCCGCGCTTCAGCCGCACGTCGACAGTTCCATGTCGAAAACGATCAACGTGCCCGCGGAATGCTCATTCGAGGAATTCGAGGCGATCTACCTCGAGGCGGACGCACTCGGTCTCAAGGGCTGCACGACCTATCGGCCGAACGCGGTGACCGGCGCTGTGCTCGTGGCAGGTCTGAGTGAGGCGCCGTGCGAGGCGGCGCACCCCCAGTCGACAGTCGATCATCCGCGTGCCGCCGCGGCGTCCGCCAGTGCGGAACTGGCATCGACGGGCAAGGTCGCTGCCACGGCGGACGAGACTAGAGGCGCCGCGTCGGCGCGCGCGGTGGCGCGGGACGTGCCACGTGCGCTGGTGCCTCAGGGGCAACGGGAGGTGGTCTACATCTCGCATCCGCTGGAGCGTGACGCGGTGCTTCAGGGCTTCACATACAAGCTGCGCTGGCCGTCGAGCGATCACGCGATTTACGTCACCATCAACGACATCGAGCGCGGTGGGCGGCGGCGGCCGTTCGAGATCTTCATCAACACGCGCAATCTCGATCACTACGCGTGGACGGTGGCGTTGACGCGGATGATCAGCGCGGTATTCCGGCGTGGTGGTGATGTGTCGTTCGTCGCGGAAGAGCTCAAGGCCGTGTTCGATCCGCAGGGTGGCCAGTGGCTCGAGGGCCGCTACGTTCCAAGCCTGTTGGCAGCGATCGGCGACGTCATTCAGCGTCATCTCGTCGAGATCGGGTTCAATACGCCGGAGATGGTGAGCGGTACGGACATCGGCCCGGTTTCGGTCGAGTTGGTCGCGGGACGCGATGCGGAAGTTGGAGCGGGGCACGCCGCAACCAGTTCGCTGTCGCTGACGGGCGGTGCGAGTACCAGCACCAGCACCAGGGTTAATTCCAGTGCCAGAGCGAAGGTGAGGGAAGGTGGAGCCGGGCTGCGCGGGCAGTCTGACGAGGATAAGGCTGGCGATGCAACGCGGCGCCCGCCGCCAGCACACTTCTGCCCCAGATGCTCTTCGGCGCGGATCGAACGCCAGGAGGGGTGCTCGATCTGCCGCGATTGCGGGTTCTCGAAGTGTGAATGACGTGAGCGCGACCCATGGTCGATGCGAGCGCGATGATCGTTGTTGCTCGGGCCCTGCACGCCAGCCGAACGTCAATCCGCTGACGTGTGGCAGGTGCCCGCCGCGCCTCGATGCAGAAGCGCAACAGGCTGCGTGTGTTCGGACTGAAATGCACTCAGGGCAACCCTTCGTTAAGGGCTCGCTCGGGATAACGGGAGGTGGATGGAGCGCATCTTAACCTGGCGTTGTCCATGCCTCCAGTTCTCCGTCTCGGAGCCATATTTCAGCTAGAAGTTTTCGGCACGCTGCAGGCTGTCGGGGAGTTCGCTTCGGCGTCACGAGGTGTGACGAGGGGATGTTACATGAGTGCGCGTGTCATCAGTTTTGCCGAGGCCTTTGAGAACAAGTCCAAGAGATCGATGCGCCGTATGAACCAGCAGCCGACGATCGAGCCACAGCCGGATCTGATGCAGCGCTTCCTGTTCTGGCGGGGGGCGTCCGGCGTACGCTACGTGCACACTATTTACACGCTGCTCGATTGCCCCGCGCTGAGCAGTGGCAACTACATCCTCGTTCGTCGCGAAAAGGACGGGGGCCGCACGGTGCTCGCCATCAATCGGCTGGCTACCGCATCGCCGTCGCTCAACCTTGCGGAAGTGCGCCATCAGGGTGCCTTGCTCGGTGCCAACGAGGTGCACGTGCATCTGCTGGCCGAGAGCGGTCGCGATAGCCAGCAGATCGAGTTCGACCTGCGCTCGGGGCATTTCGATACGTCCGCTATCGCCAAGCCGACGCGTCATTAGTTTCTGATTAGTACCTTGGACGACGGCCTGGAGTTTGGCCAAGGGTTCCATCGCAGTCGTGTCGCATGCTCGAGGCAGGGTTCTGCGCGAGCGCGATGCGCCAGATGGAAGTTTGGCCGTCGAGCGCCGGATTTTCCACTCCCCGTCCGCCGTTTTCTGTCTCCCGTGAGAGTCATTGCCGCGCCGGGCCTCGAACCTGCGCATCCCCGACAAATCCGTATGGCGCGCGGGTTAGAGCCTCGCCCCGCGCAGCGCTGCACCTCTTGTCGCGACGAAAGTGCGACAGCTTTTTGCCGAATTGGGCACGGCCTCATACGATTTGACAAAATTTCAACGCGATTTTCGGGGTTAATCGCTTCATGGGCCGGCGTCGGGGGGCGTGGCTGCATCCTTCCTCACATGCCCCTTTGCGTCGGCCCGATCAGGGCATCCGATCAGCTGTTGATCGTCGGCGCGTCGTGGCGAACCGCAGAGCGGTGGCACTCCGAGACAGTCCGCACGAGCGCGGCAGTGACGATGCGAGCGATCAACGCGAACCGGTGGTGACTCGCGCCGGGGACCCATGTAGTTCGAGTATTGCGTCATGTGTATCGCGTTTTCCGTGGGCGCCCGCGCCGATAGCGCGCAGCTCTTCGCTGCTGGTCATGCTGCGAACCATTCTCCAGCCTGCGGGATGCCACCGAGACCAAACTCTCGATTCAAGGCGGCGGAAGCGACAGTCCTACTGATCGCGCTGGCACTCACGGGAAATCAAACCTCGGCATCGGCACAGATCGCGTTAAGCGCGCCCGCTCCGCACCCGATGACCGCCAACGATCTCGCGCGCGATCCTTCCATCGTGACGCCCTATGGAGAGGAGACCCGCCGCCCCGCGCCACTCAGCGAAACCTTGGCGGGCGCAATGCCGAGCTTTCTCGACGGAGCTGCGCTGGACCGCTTGAAGGATGCTTTGCACGCGGCGATCGCGCCGCCCGGCGAACCCGAGGGCGGCAAGCAAGCATCCAACGGCGGAGCCTTCGTATTCGGGAGCGGTCTCGCCTCGGTTCTCCCGAGCCTGCGGCAAATGCCGATCTTCGGCGGCACAGCGTCGTCGGCTTCCATCGACCTTTCCGGAACGCTCACCGACGCGCGGCGTGATGCGGGTGAGGCCCGTGTCCTCTCGGAAGAGGTCCGTTCGCGTGCGGAAGAACTGAGCCGCCGTTTCGCGATAGGCGCTTGGGCCATCGGCTCGAACGCCGCTGCGTCCGAGATTGCGATCAAGGTGGCAGACGAGCCCGCTGCGTCTGGATGGCGCCCCGACCCGGCTGTCGTCTCGCCGCCTGTCGTGGCGCTGCCCGGCACGGTGACGACACTCGCCACCGCTGCCGCTGCAGCACCTCGCGCGCAAGGCGATGCAGGACAGCAGGCGGAAACAGCGGCATCGCGCCCGGTTCCGGAACTCGAGGGTCGCATGGGGCTCGGTCATGGCAACGTCGCGCCACCCGCGCCGACAGACCAAGCAACGACTCCTGCTACGGTTTCGAGCCGCCCGGTCACGACCTTGCCAATTGCGTTGACCGATTCTCCTTCGCTTGCTCCGGCAATGGCGCCGCTGCCGGCACGGCCGCGGTCGGCCAAGCGAAAATCGACAGCTACGCCGGCGGTAAGTCACGGGCAGCCGCCGCGCACAGCAACGGCACTCGGCCTACTCGGGCGTCCGCCCAAGCCTTGAGAGCGGCTGCTCTCTTGCGGATTTGAGCCGCCGTCCACCGCGCTCTGTGGCTGCGGCGGCGACAAAGGCGCTCTTCGGGGCTACCGACTTCGATGAAATCGAACGCGCGACGCGTGTCCGCGCAGTTCGTCAAGTGTCCCCCGTCAGGACATGTGGGATAGATTGCTATGATTGCGAAGGTGAGAGTTTCCGCCGACGTAGCTCCGGGGGCAGGGCCTTGTCGTGGAGGCCGAGGCGGCGATATTTGTGAGCCGCGGGATCGAGCAGATTTGGCGCGCTGAACAATCCGGCAGCGCGCCGCAGGGTATCCCCGGAATGTCCGGTCGATCCTGCCGTGGCCGCTGTGATATCGGGGTCGCTAACGGCGATCCGCAGCAACGTTGCGACACCGTCCGGCAGCGGCGCCTCTCGATTGCGGAGAAACTCAAGCGCGGCGGAGATCGAATCGAGGTCCGCCATGGTCAGTTCAGCGAGCTGCTTGGCAAGCGAGGCTGCTCGCCTGAGTTGGGGTCGACGTTGTGCCCGTTGCTATAGTCGTCCTTGCCATACCCATAACCGTAGCCATACCCATAACCATAACCATAACCATAACCATAACCTACGGCCCTAAGGTCAAACTTGGTCAGCACCACCCCGATGATGTTGGCGCGCGAGAGCTGAAGACGCCGGAGCGCCGAGCGTATCATGCCCTTGCGCTGTTCCCCGGCCCCGACGACGAAAACAGTCGCGGAGGCGGCGCTGGCCAGAAGTTGGGCGTCGGCGAGACCCAGCAGCGGCGGCGAGTCAATTACGATGAGATCGAAAACCTCAAGACCGTGTGAGATCAGCGAGAACATCCGCGTTCCGCCAAGCAGGTCTGCCGCATTGGGAGGCAGCGGGCCGGAAGCCATCAGCGCGAGGTTCGGGTGTTCGGTCGCCTGGATCACGTCGGGTGGAACCGCCGATCCGGTCAAGTAATTGCTAAGGCCATTCGAATTGTCATGCCCAAGCTTGTCGTGCAGGGATGGCTTACGCATGTCGCCATCTATCAGCAGAACTTTACGCCCCATGGTCGCAAAATGGCGGGCGATGGCGATGGCCGTACTCGACTTGCCCTCGCTGGGTCCGGCACTCGTGATAGCGATCGAACGCTGCAGCCCTCCTGCCGTCGAAAATTGTAGTGCGGTTGCCGTCGAACGGTAGGCTTCCGAGATCGCGGATCGCGGGTCAGAGAGCTCTCCCTGCATGATGTTGGCGTCGACACGTGGAATAATGCCGAGGGTCGCCAGGCCAGAGATTTGTTCGACGTCTTCCGGCGCTCGGACGCGATCGTCGAGTATCTCGAGCAGGTAGGCGCTGCCCAAACCCAGGCCCAGGCCAAGCGCAAACGCGAGGACCAGCGCACGCGACAAAATTGGCGAGGACGGTACTTGGGGCGCTAAAGCGCGGTCGACAATGAACACATTATTGGTGCCAACGCCGCTCGCGACGTCGACTTGCTTGAAGCGTTGCAGAATTTCATTGTAGAGGCCTCGGTTGCTCTCAACCTCACGCTTTAGGATGTTGAACTGAATCGCCCGCTTCTGCAGATCTAGCGCTGACATCCGCAGCTCATCGATGCGCGCCTTCATCTTCGCCTCCTGTTCGGCGGAGGATTCGTAAGCGGCCTGTAGCGAGGATCTAATGGTCTTGATCTCGTTCGAAATCTGACGGTCGATCTCGCCGATCTTATTGGAGATTTGCACCATGGCCGGATAGCTTGGCTTGAAGGTCTCAAGCTTCTGCTCATAGTCGCGCTTCAATTCGTTACGCTGGCCACGGAGTCCGTCAATGACGCTGTTGGACAGGACCTGCGGTAGCGTTATCGCGTTGGCGTTCTCGACTTGGCGCCAGAGCTGTTCGTTCTTGATGCGCTCTGAAATGAGCGATCCCAGCGCGGCGTTTGCTGCGGCCAAGTTTGCTTCAGCGATCGAGGTTTTTTCGGTGACTTGGACGATCTGCTCACGTTCAGCGAACGCTAGCATCGCCTTCTCCGAATCTTCGAGGCGTAGCTTTAATTGCTTCGACTGGTCATCGAGAAACGTTTTTGCGTATTGGTTTGCCTCAAAGCGCTTATCGATATTCGAGGCGACATACGCCTCCGCGTAGGCATTGGCGATGCGCTGGGCGCGCTCGGGGCTCGGGTCTGTGTACTCAATATCGACCAGTCGCGAGCCGGTCACGGGCCGCACGGCGACGCTGTCTTGCGCGATACCTGCTGCCCAGGACACCTTCTCCGCTTTGGAGGGTGGATAGCCCGGCTTTGACGACGCAAAGAGCAGCGACCGCAGCTGGCCTGTCAGGGATATGTTACGCGGCGCGAAGAAGCTCTCGTCGGCACCAAGGTCTAGTCGAGAAGCAACGCGTTCAGCCATCGAACGGCTCTTCAGGAGTTCGTATTGGGTACGCATGAAGTCGAAATCGTCAGCGTCCCTGGGCGAGGTATCACCGCCCTCGACAACCTTCACGCCCTCCCGGTCGATCTGAATGCGAACCGATGCCGTGTAGAGCGGCGTTTGCATGAGTGTTCGAACGGTACCGAGCGCTAAGACCACCAGCAGACACGACAAGATCAACCACTTGCGCTTGACGACCATGCGCAAGTACTGCTGGAGCGTCTGCGCGAGATCGCCCCCGTCATCCTGTTGCGCATACCCGTATCCCGGGCCATACCCTGGCGCACCGGCTAGATCGCGAAGCGCTAGCGGTGGTGCCGTCTCGGCAGCGACCAACGGCCCGTTCGCCGACGGCTCCGGTCGGTCGACGTCGTGTCCTTTGTCCAGCATCTCGCCCCGTTCTGAAATCGTGCGCGTTAGAGAAGCGCAAAGGCACTCGCTATCGGGAGTGCTCTTAGGAAATTGTTCCACGCTTCCTTCAGCGCTGATGAGCCGGCCACCACCACATCTCCGGCTTGGAGCTGAGGATCGGCGACGGCGCCGCTGCGAACCTCAGACACATCGAACCGAGCAGCCGCCCGCTTACCGTCCTGGTCACGAAATATGACGACTGTCGAATCGGCGCTGGGGTCGAGACCCTGAGCGGTGGCCAATGCTTGTAAGAGAGTTAGGCGGCCCTGTATCGGGAATACGCCCGGCTTTTTCACCGCGCCCTCGAGGGTCACACGCTGGCTGTTGTACTCTTTTACAAGCACGGTCACCTGCGGCTTTTGCAGGTATTTATCGCCGAGCGTTTTGGTCAGTTCCTGTTCCACCTCGCGAGCCGTGCGTCCGCCGGCGACCATTTCTCCAACGAGGGGCAAGTTGACCGTCCCAGCATCGGATACTTGTACGGTCTTGGAGAGCTCAGGAACCTTAAAGACGGAGACGTCGAGCACGTCGAACGGGCCGATCTTATAGGCGGCGTTCCCAGGTTGGGCTACGGCCGTCAACGAGGCGGCGGTCGCCTTCACGGACGGATCCGTGGCGGCGACGGTGCTGTTGGAAGGGTTTGATGCCGATTTGGGCGCTTCACTTGCGGAGCCGAGACTCTGCGCTCCGGGTGTCATATCGCTAAGAGAAGAGACGCCGCAACCGCTCACCAATCCGCAGGCCATGCCGAGTGCGATTACTAGAACTATTCGCAACATTATAGGCTATCTCTTCGGTGTCGTTCATTGAAGTTGGAGGCGGCAGCTCGAACGGTGAAGTGTTGTTCAGAATAGCGTTAGGCCGTGTCACAACTAAATGCTCGGCCTCAAGCTCGCCAACGCGACGGGCTGCAAATTGCCGCCCTTCTGCAAGATCTGGCGGCCGTCGGAAGGGGGCATGCGCGTCGCTCGCAACAATATGAACGAGCCCCTCTTCCAACATGCGTTCAGCCCAACAGAGGGCGCGCCTGCCGAAGCGGCCGTTAAGCGATCCAGACGTAATCTGCATCCAGACTCCATGCGCTGCAAGTTGCTGCATCAGCGAATACTTGTGCTCAATCCACGTAAGTCGTTCTGGATGTGAGAGGATCGGCACGTAGCCTGCGATTAAAATATTGAAAAACATGGAGTCGAGTTGCGGCGGCGCAACATGATGCGGGGGCTCGACGAGAACGTAACGAGAATTGGCAAGGGTCAGGAGGTGTCCGGACTGCAATCCGGCAACAAAATTCGGCACGACGTGGTTGTCGGCGCCAGTGAGGAGGCGGAGCGGGAGCCCCTCGGCGTCGATGCTATCCTGTAGCTCGGCTACAGCCGTTCGGATCTGGAGGCCGCTATTATGGTAGAGGCCTGGGAGAATATGCGGTGTGCACGCTACGTGAGTGACGCCTTGAGCTACGTAGGCCCGAGCCATTTCGAGCGACACGCTCCTGTCACGAGCTCCGTCGTCGATACCGGGCAGAATGTGACAGTGGCGATCGATCATGCATCTTCCTCGTCCGTGCACACCTAATTTACCAGCGATAATGTCAAATCCTTGAAAAGCTGACGCTCGGAGAACTGTGGTGCTGATGGGGAGCAGGTGCGATGGCGCCTAAAATTTAGATTTTCGTTGCGCGGCGCACACGGTCAGCATGGAAAGTGAACGGATCTTCATGTCGGACATTGACTCTAGTGGCTGGACCACGGTAGCGGCATGGGTATGTTTTGTAACGCCGCTAGGGCCGTTTGCGTGCTGTCGCCCGATAGTTGGGGGATATTTGCTTTGGCTAGATTGCTCCTGGGGTTAGCAGCTTTTATTGTTGCCGTCCTGCCTGCGTCTGCGGCCACGATTTACGTCAACGAAGGCACCGCATCGGTCAGTCGCGGTGATGGTTTCCAGCCGGCGGGTAGTGGTGCGCAAGTTGGTCCCGGCAACAAGGTGCTCGTTAGTGACGGCGGCTCGGTCACGATTGTTTATTCTCCGGGTTGCCAAGTCACCGTAAATGCTGGGCAAGTGGTGACGATCCCCGCAGAGGCGCCGTGTTTTGCAACGACGGTGGCTCCCGAGGCTGCTGGAGCCGGGATGACGGGATATGTTATTGGTGGCGTTGTCATCGCCGGTGCCGTGGGTGCGGCCATAGGCCTGTCCGGTGGTGGCGGAGGCCACAGCCCCTGAGTGTTGTCCAATTCGCGCAAATATTGTGGAACTCCATCGGGATGGAGTGATCGTCTCTCATGGTTCTCTTTCTATTGGCGTTCGTTCTTGTGTTCGCGGTCCTTCTGATAGTGGGGGAACGGGCTTATTGAGACAACGTAGTTGTCCAGATTTTTTGCAGTTGCACTACTGGTCGTCGCGCTTGGGAATTTGTCGAGGAATCCGACGGTTCTCGATCTAGCTCAACCTCAAATGTGGGCGGAGGACGGTTTTGGCTCGTCCTATATGCGTTTTGCATCCTGCCTGTCCTCCAATTGTTCCCACTCCCAGGGGCTGTGATCGGACCGCTTTCGGAGCGTCTGCCGATTGTAGCGGAGCTGACACTAGGCTTCGATAACGGTCGCTGGTCGACGATCTCGGTTTCTCTTCAAGCGACTTTGGTCAGGTTTCGACTCAAAGCGGGTGCGATGGGCGATCTTTGCAGCGGTCTGAACCGCCCCGAGATTGCCGGAGGCTCCAACTCTTGAGAGAGTGGAGCCATGACACAGCAGACCAAATCCCCGAAGTTCTCGCCGGAGGTGCGTGAGCGCGCCGTCCGGATGGTGCTCGACCACGCGGGCGACTACCCG
>JAEUMD010000002.1 GCA_016793635.1 Hyphomicrobiaceae bacterium | reverse complement strand
ATGCCGGGCGACAACGTGACGATGTCGGTTGAGCTGATCACGCCGATCGCGATGGAAGAGAAGCTGCGCTTCGCCATCCGTGAGGGCGGCCGCACCGTCGGCGCCGGCGTCGTCGCCAAAATCGTCGAGTAAGGCAGGCGGCCCGCCCGGCACGATCGATCGAGGCGCCGACAAGAGGTTAGCTGGCTGAAGTCCGCCAAGCCGGACTTCAGCACGGCGCCGGCGTCGTCGCCAAAATCGTCGAGTAAGGCAGGCGGCCCGCCCGGCACGATCGATCGAGGCGCCGACAAGAGGTCAGCTGGCTGAAGTCCGCCAAGCCGGACTTCAGCGCGGCGCCGGCGTCGTCGCCAAAATCGTCGAGTAAGGCAGGCGCATCGTCGAGCTTGATTTGAAAGGCGGCAGCATGTTCTGTCGCCTTTCTGCTGTCTGGGGCTTGGGGTCCGCGCGTGACATCGGCCGGGGAGCGACTGATACAACTCGCCGAGGATCGGCTGGCCGCGGCCGAGCGGCTTAACTTGAGCGTTGCCGGATTGGTCGCCCGGGTTCACATGTATGTCGAGGCTGGCGATTACGATGACGCCTGCGAAGTTCTCGAGAAGCTCGACGAGTTGATCAACGAGTCGGAGGAACGGTCATGATCGTCGTGTCGATGAACGACATACCCGGGCACCGCGTCGTTCAGGTTCTCGGTATCGCGCGCGGGCTCTCCGTGCGCTCGCGCTCCGTGGTCGGCAATATCGGCGCCGCGATCCAGATATTGTTCGGAGGCAATATCACTCTATATACCCGGCTCGCGGAGCAGGCGCGACAGGAGGCTTTCGAGTTGCTGGTCGCGCAGGCCGAACGGATGGGGGCGAACGCCATTATCGCGATGCGTTACGACGCCAACGAAATGGCGTCTGCCGTGACCGAGGTCCTGGCGTACGGAACGGCGGTGGTGATCGAGAGGGGATAGCGCTCTCGTCCGATGTCGGAATTTCACGGCGGGGCGGCGAAAAGTTACCCAATTGTCACACGCAAGCGCTTCAGCGTCTTGGGGCGTGACAAGACCTGAATCTTCGGCTAAGGATGCCCTCCCCAAGAGCAGAGATCAAGTGACGCGCCAATCGGGCGCACTAGGGGCATAGCTCAATTGGTAGAGCGTCGGTCTCCAAAACCGAAGGTTGGGGGTTCGAGACCCTCTGCCCCTGCCATCTGATTCGTGATGCCGGATCCGCCAGAGAGGGCGGTGGATCTGGTGTTTTGGTTTTTCGCGCGCCATCTGGGCGGGCCGGATGCGCGATGAAGACGTAAGCTCCACTGGAGCCCTCGCGCGGCAGGCTGTTCGGTCGCCGCCGGATAAGGTTTGTTGATGGCGAAGAATCCCTTCGAGTTCATCCAGGAAGTCAGGACCGAGACCGCAAAGGTCACCTGGCCGACCTGGAAAGAGGTCTGGATTACCACCGTCATGGTTCTGATCATGGTGACGCTGGCATCCATCTTTTTCATGCTCGCCGATCAAATCATGGGCTGGCTGGTCAGCGTTGTGCTGCGGATCGGTCGCTGAGCCGTCGTCCGTCGCCGGGCCTTCCCGGGCGGGATCGGCAAGAAGAACACAAACAGAGACTTGAGATGGCGAAGCGCTGGTACATTGTGCACGCCTACACCAACTTCGAGCGCAAGGTGGCGGATGCCATCAAGGAGCGCGCCAAGGCGGCCGGTTTGCAGGACCTCTTCGACGAGGTGATGGTGCCGACCGAGGAAGTGGTGGAGGTTAAGCGGGGGCGGAAGATCCAGGCAGAACGTAAGTTCCTGCCGGGCTACGTTCTCGTCAAGATGGAGATGACCGACCCTGCGTTCGTGCTCATCAAGAACACGCCGAAGGTGACGGGGTTCCTCGGGGCGGACAACAAGCCGATGCCCATCTCCGAGGATGAGGCGATGCGCATCCTCAATCAGGTGAAGGACGGCGTCGAGCGGCCGAAGCCGACGATCACGTTCGAGATCGGCGAGCAGGTCAAGGTCGCGGACGGTCCCTTCGCTTCGTTCCAGGGGCATGTCGAGGAGGTCGACGAGGAGCGCGCGCGGCTCAAGGTGGCCGTGTCCATCTTCGGCCGGCCGACTCCGGTGGAGCTCGAGTTCGCGCAGGTCGAGAAGATCGCAGGCTGAGGAAAGATTTGGCGCCGTGCCGCCGCGGGGGTTGGCCCCGAGGTGTGCGGTGCTTGCTCCGCGAATGGCGGGCGGTTGGAGAAGATTCGGGCGCACCAGCGCCGGAAGGGTTGTCAGGGGTGGGGTCGTAGGACGGTCCCGCGAATGGCAGCCGGTGTCGTGCGGGAGGGCCCCGCGCGTGTCGTCCCGGTCGATGCCGGGGCGGGAGGCGCGAAGTCCGTGAACCGCTAACCCTGGGGTGGCGCGTCCGCTCCAAGTGTACAGGGGATCAAATGGCGAAGAAAATCGACGGCTATATCAATCTGCAGGTCAAGGCGGGGCAGGCCAATCCCTCGCCGCCGATCGGCCCCGCGCTCGGCCAACGCGGCGTGAACATCATGGAGTTCTGCAAGTCCTTCAACGCCAAGACGAAGGACATGGAGCAGGGCACCCCGATTCCGGTGAAGATCACGGTCTTCTCGGATCGTTCCTTCACGTTCGTGATGAAGACGCCGCCGGCGTCGTTCCTCATCAAGAAGGCGGCAAAGCTCGACGGCGGCTCCAAGGAGCCCGGTCGCAATTTCGTCGGCCAGATCACCATGGCTCAGGTGCGTGAGATCGCCAAGACCAAGATGAACGATCTCAACACCGACGACCCGGAGCAGGCGGCGCGCACGATCGCCGGCTCCGCGCGTTCGATGGGCATCCGGGTCGTGGAGTAAGGCAATGGCGAACATCTCTGCAGAGAAGATCAAGGAAACGCGCCTTGCCGGTGGCAAGCGCATGGCTGCCATCAAGCAGGGCATCGACCGCACCAAGGCGTACGCGCTCGAGGACGCGGTGAAGCTCGTCAAGGATCGCGCCAAGTCGAAGTTCGACGAGACCATCGACGTCGCCATCAACCTCGGCGTCGATCCTAAGCATGCCGACCAGATGGTCCGTGGCGTGTGCATGCTGCCGAACGGGTCGGGCCGTACGGCTCGCGTCGCCGTGTTCGCGCGCGGCGCGAAGGCGGAAGAGGCGAAGGCGGCCGGTGCTGACGTTGTCGGTGCCGAGGATCTCGTCGAGGAAGTCCAGAAGGGCAACATCAACTTCGACCGCTGCATCGCGACGCCGGACATGATGGGCCTGGTCGGCCGCCTCGGTAAGGTGCTCGGCCCGCGCGGTCTGATGCCGAACCCGCGCGTCGGCACGGTGACCATGGATGTCACGGGCGCGGTCAAGGGCGCCAAGGGCGGCTCCGTCGAGTTCCGTGTCGACAAGTCCGGCATCATCCACGGCGGCGTCGGTAAGTCGAGCTTCACCCAGGCGGCGCTGGTCGAGAACCTGCGCGCGTTCGTCGATGCCGTCGTCAAGGCGCGTCCGGCGGGTGCCAAGGGAACCTATCTCAAGAAGGTCTCGATCTCCTCGACCATGGGGCCGGGCGTGAAGGTCGACACCGCGACGGTGACCACCGGCCCGGTCGTCTGATCGCAGCCGCGTCGCAAAGGGGCGCCGCTTTGGCGTCCTAACGAAATTCCGGGCTCTGCCCGGGATATCCGGGCCGGCCCCTCGAGGGCCGGCTTGGACCTGTCCGAGACTGCAGGTGCCGAAGGTCGGGCATTCGCCCGCACCCGACGCCTAAACCCAAATCGAGGGGGCCTGCATGAGACGGGAGACAACCCGCACAATTCGCCGCGCTCGCGAGAGGCGGCAGATCGAGCGGTTTGAACCTTCTGGGTCGCACCCGTGTCGCCCATCGACGCGGAGGACAGGTCTCGAGCGTCGCTTTCCAGGGCTTCCCTGGAGGCGGCAGGTGCAACCCGCGGGATGGCGCTTTCAAGGCGTCCGTCTCGCGCACTGTGGAGAGAGCGTAAGTGGATAGAGCCGCGAAACGTGAGCTCGTGTCGACGATGCACGACGTGTTCAAGAACACGGGTGTGATCGTCGTCGCCCACAACGTCGGCATGGTGGCTGCCCACTCGGCGGAATTCCGCAAGCGCGTCCGTGACGCAGGCGGTTCCGTCAAGGTGGTCAAAAACCGGCTGGCGATGCTCGCACTCAAGGATACCGACGCCGCAGGCATCGAGAAGCTTCTGACGGGCCCGACCATTCTGGCCTACTCGAAGGATCCGATCGCCGCAGCGAAAGCTACCGTCGAATACGCCAAGGGGAACGACAAGCTCGTCATCCTCGGCGGCGCGATGGGCAGCACGGTTCTTGATGCGAGCGGCGTCAAGGCTCTCGCCGAGCTGCCGTCGCTCGATGAGCTGCGCGCAAAGCTGATCGGCCTCCTCAACGCGCCGGCGACGAAAATCGCCCGCACGGTCAAGGAGCCGGGAGCCAAGCTCGCACGCGTCATTCAGGCGAAGGCAAGCCAGGGCGAGGCCGCATAGGACGCACAGGGCGGCGCGGCGTCGGGAGACCGTATGGCCGCGCCTTGAGCAGATCGCAGACCATCGCTCGTGGAGCGAGGCTGCCACAGCAGAAACTGGTTCAAACCGAAGGGAACTAACACAATGACCGATCTCGCCAAGATCGTTGACGACCTCTCGAAGCTGACCGTCCTCGAGGCGGCCGAGCTCGCCAAGATGCTCGAGGAGAAGTGGGGCGTGTCGGCGGCTGCTGCCGTTGCCGTCGCCGCCGCTCCGGGGGCCGCTGCTGCGGCTCCGGTCGAAGAGCAGACCGAGTTCACCGTCATCCTGAAGGCCGGCGGCGACAAGAAGATCAACGTCATCAAGGAGGTCCGCGCCCTCACCGGTCTCGGCCTCAAGGAGGCGAAGGATCTCGTCGAGGCCGGCGGCAAGGCCGTGAAGGAAGGCGTGTCGAAGGACGAGGCGATGAAGATCAAGAAGCAGCTCGAGGATCAGGGTGCGACCGTCGAGCTGAAGTAAGCATGGTCTTCCTCTCCCCACCGCGCTCGAGCGCGGTGGGGCGGGGGAGAATTCGACAACGGTTCTCCGGAGGCTCTCCCGGGTCGAAAGACCGCGCGGGGAGCTTCCGGCGAGCCGTTTCAGGCGCCGGTCGGCTCGCGAGACGAGGCGGCGCCCCCGGGAGGGGCAAGGGTTTCCCGGGACGGCAGAGGGACGGACCAGACACGTACGCGGCCGGGCAGCCGCGGGACAGCGAAGGAGCGGAAATGGGCGAGATCTTCAACGGCCGCAAGCGCATCCGCAAGAAGTTCGGAACCATCCGGGAAGTGGCGGAGATGCCGAACCTCATCGAGGTTCAGAAGTCGTCCTACGACGACTTCCTGATGGTCAAGGAGCCGCCGGGCGGACGCCCTGACGATCACGGCCTCCAGGCCGTCTTCAAGTCGGTATTCCCGATCTCGGACTTCTCCGGCCGCGCAACTCTCGAGTTCGTCGGCTACGAGTTCGAGCCGCCGAAGTACGACGTCGACGAGTGCATGCAGCGCGACATGACGTTCTGCGCGCCGCTCAAGGTGAAGCTGCGCCTCATCGTGTTCGATATCAACGAGGAGACCGGCTCGAAGTCGATCAAGGACGTCAAGGAGCAGGACGTCTACATGGGCGACATGCCGCTCATGACGATGAACGGCACCTTCGTCATCAACGGCACCGAGCGCGTGATCGTATCGCAGATGCACCGTTCGCCGGGCGTGTTCTTCGATCACGACCGCGGGCGCACGCACGCCTCGGGCAAGCTGCTGTTCGCGGCGCGCATCATCCCCTATCGCGGTTCGTGGCTGGACTTCGAGTTCGACGCCAAGGACATCGTGTACGTGCGCATCGACCGTCGCCGCAAGCTGCCGGTGACGACGCTGCTCTATGCGCTGGGCCTCGACGACGAGCAGATCCTCGAGACGTTCTACAAGCGCATCGCCATCAAGGACTCCAAGCACGGATGGAAGATGCCGTTCATGCCGGAGAAGCTGCGCGGCATGACGCCGACGGCCGATCTGCGCGACGGCAAGTCCGGAGACGTCGTCATCAAGGCAGGCGAGAAGCTCACAGCGCGCAAGGCGCGCGAGCTGGCCGAGGAGGGCCTCAAGGAGCTGCTCGTCAGCTCGGAGGATCTCGCCGGCAAGTACCTCGCCGAGGACATCGTCGACATGTCGACGGGCCGCATCTACGCGGAAGCGGGTGCCGAGCTCGACGCCAAGCTGCTTGCGGAGCTCAAGGACCAGAAGGTCAAGGAGTTCCCGATCCTCGACATCGATCACGTCAACATCGGCGCGTTCATCCGCAACACGCTCAACATCGACAAGAACGCCAACAGCCAGGAAGCGCTGATGGACATCTACCGGGTCATGCGCCCGGGCGAGCCGCCGACAATCGAGGCGGCGACCGCGCTGTTCCACGGTCTGTTCTTCGACAGCGAGCGCTACGATCTCTCGGCCGTCGGCCGCGTGAAGATGAACATGCGCCTCGAGCTGGACGCGCCCGACACCGTGCGGACGCTGCGCCCTGCCGACATCATCTCGGTCATCCGCACGCTGGTGGACCTGCGCGACGGACGTGGCGAGATCGACGACATCGACCATCTCGGCAACCGCCGTGTGCGCTCGGTTGGCGAGCTGATGGAGAACCAGTATCGCGTCGGCCTGCTGCGCATGGAGCGCGCGATCAAGGAGCGCATGAGCTCGGTCGATATCGACACCGTGATGCCGCAGGATCTCATCAACGCCAAGCCCGCGGCGGCGGCGGTGCGCGAGTTCTTCGGCTCCTCGCAGCTCTCCCAGTTCATGGACCAGACCAATCCGCTGTCCGAGATCACGCACAAGCGTCGTCTCTCCGCGCTGGGTCCGGGCGGCCTGACGCGTGAGCGTGCGGGCTTCGAAGTGCGCGACGTGCATCCGACGCACTACGGCCGCATCTGCCCGATCGAGACGCCGGAAGGCCCGAACATCGGCCTCATCAACTCGCTCGCGACGTTCGCGCGCGTGAACAAGTACGGCTTCATCGAGAGCCCGTACCGCAAGGTCAAGGAGGGTAAGGTCACCGACGAGGTCGTCTACCTCTCGGCCATGGAGGAGATGCGCCACCACGTCGCCCAGGCCAACGCCGAGATCGACGACAAGGGCCGCCTCACCGACGACTTCACCACCTGCCGCTTCCAGGGTGACGTGCTGCTCGCGCCGAAGGAGAAGGTCGATTACATCGACGTCTCGCCGAAGCAGCTCGTCTCGGTTGCTGCGGCGCTCATCCCGTTCCTCGAGAACGACGACGCCAACCGCGCGCTGATGGGCTCGAACATGCAGCGTCAGGCGGTTCCGCTGATCCGCGCCGAGGCGCCGCTCGTCGGCACCGGCATGGAGGAGGTGGTGGCCCGCGATTCCGGCGCCGCCATCGCCGCCCGCCGCACCGGCATCGTCGATCAGGTTGATGCGACCCGTATCGTCATCCGCGCCACCGAGGAGACGGACGCCTCGAAGCCGGGCGTCGACATCTACCGGTTGCGCAAGTTCCAGCGCTCCAACCAGAATACCTGCATCAACCAGCGTCCGCTGGTGAAGGTGGGTGATCGCGTGCGAGCGGGCGAGATTCTTGCCGACGGTCCCTCGACGGACCTCGGCGACCTCGCGCTCGGCAAGAACGTGCTCGTCGCGTTCATGCCGTGGATGGGATACAACTTCGAGGACTCGATCCTCATGTCCGAGCGCGTCGTCTCCGACGACGTGTTCACCTCGATTCACATCGAGGAGTTCGAGGTGATGGCCCGCGACACCAAGCTCGGGCCGGAAGAGATCACGCGCGATATTCCGAACGTCTCGGAAGAAGCGCTCAAGGACCTCGACGAGGCGGGCATCGTCTACATCGGCGCCGAGGTCAACCCGGGCGACATCCTGGTCGGCAAAATCACGCCGAAGGGCGAGAGCCCGATGACGCCGGAAGAGAAGCTGCTCCGCGCCATCTTCGGCGAGAAGGCGTCCGACGTCCGCGACACGTCGCTGCGGCTGCCTCCGGGCGTCGCCGGCACGGTCGTCGAAGTTCGCGTGTTCAACCGCCACGGCGTCGACAAGGACGAGCGCGCGATGGCGATCGAGCGCGAGGAGATCGAGCGTCTCGCCAAGGACCGCGATGACGAGCTGCAGATCCTCGATCGCAACGTCTATGCGCGCCTCAAGGAAGTCCTGCTCGGCAAGGAAGTCGCCAAGGGTCCAAAGGGTGCGCGCAAGGGCACCCAGATCGACCTCGCCGTTCTCGACGAGATCCCGCGCAGCCAGTGGTGGGAGATCGGTCTCGCCGACGAGAAGGCGCAGGCCGAGGTCGAGGCCATCGGCAAGCAGTACGAGGATGCCAAGAAGAGCCTCTCGAACCGTTTCGCCGACAAGGTCGAGAAGCTCCAGCGTGGCGACGAGCTGCCGCCCGGCGTGATGAAGATGGTCAAGGTCTTCGTCGCCGTGAAGCGTAAGATCCAGCCGGGCGACAAGATGGCCGGCCGTCACGGCAACAAGGGCGTCGTGTCGATGATCGTGCCGCAGGAGGACATGCCGTTCCTCGCCGACGGTACGTCCGTCGACGTTGTGCTCAACCCGCTCGGCGTGCCGAGCCGCATGAACGTCGGACAGATCCTCGAGACGCATCTCGGCTGGGCCTGCCGTGGTCTTGGCCGGCTCGTCAACGAGGCGCTCGAGAAGTGGAATGCGAGCGGCGAAGCGAAGGCGCTGCGCGAGGTGATGGGCTCGATCTACGAGAAGAACGAGATCCCGACGAACGCCTCCGACGAGGACGTGGTGTCGATGGCGGAGAATCTGCGCCGCGGTGTTCCGATCGCGACGCCTGTATTCGACGGCGCGCACGAAGCTGACATCGTCGAGCTGCTGAAGAAGGCGGGCTTCGATTCGACCGGCCAGGTGACGCTCTTCGACGGGCGCACCGGTGAGGCGTTCGATCGCAAGGTCACAGTCGGCTACAAGTACATCCTGAAGCTGCACCACCTTGTCGACGACAAAATTCACGCCCGCTCGATCGGACCGTACTCTCTCGTCACCCAGCAGCCGCTTGGTGGTAAGGCGCAGTTCGGCGGCCAGCGCTTCGGCGAAATGGAGGTGTGGGCGCTCGAGGCTTACGGCGCGGCGTACACCCTGCAGGAAATGCTGACGGTGAAGTCCGACGACGTCGCCGGCCGCACCAAGGTGTACGAGGCGATCGTGCGCGGCGACGACACGTTCGAGGCCGGCGTGCCGGAGAGCTTCAACGTGCTCGTCAAGGAGATGCGCGCGCTGGGTCTCAACGTCGAACTGGTCGATTCCGAGGGGCCGCTTGTCGAGGAGCAGCCCGTTGAGGAGCGGGCCAAGTTGCCGCCCGCGGCCGAGTAGCGGGACGACGCGATGTGTGGAGGCCCGCGCGGGGATACCCCGCGCGGGCCCGCCGCCGCGAGGGATAAGACGCGCAACGACCATGGGTGTGCGCGTGGAATTCGAGACGATGACGGGCGCCGCGTGAAGCTGAGGCGCCCCGACGAGAATGAAGCCCGGGCGCGAGCCGGGTCACAGTGCCATCAACGAGCGGGGCGTGCCGCGAGCCCCGCGAGGAGACAGAGCCGATGAACGAGATCAGCAATTTCTTCAAGCAGCAGGCGCCGATCCCGACGTTCGATCAGATCAAGATCTCGATCGCGTCGCCGGACGACATTCTGTCTTGGTCCTACGGCGAGATCAAGAAGCCCGAGACGATCAACTACCGCACGTTCAAGCCGGAGCGTGACGGCCTGTTCTGCGCGCGCATCTTTGGACCGATCAAGGATTACGAGTGCTTGTGCGGCAAGTACAAGCGCATGAAGTACAAGGGCCTGATCTGCGAGAAGTGCGGCGTCGAGGTGACGCTCGCCAAGGTTCGCCGCGAGCGCATGGGCCATATCGAGCTCGCCGCCCCGGTGGCGCACATCTGGTTCCTGAAGTCGCTGCCCTCGCGCATCGGCCTGCTGCTCGACATGGCGCTCAAGGATCTCGAGCGCGTTCTCTATTTCGAGAACTACATCGTCATCGAGCCGGGCGTGACGCCCTTCAAGGACAAGCAGCTGCTGAGCGAGGAGCAGTACAACCAGGCGCTCGACGAGTTCGGCCCGGACAGCTTCACCGCAGGCATCGGCGCCGAGGCGATCCGCGAGATTCTCTCGCACATGGATCTGCAGAAGATCGCCGCCGATCTCCGCCAGGAGATCGCCGAGGCGACCACCGAGCTCAAGCCGAAGAAGCTAGGCAAGCGTCTCAAGGTCATCGAGGCGTTCATCGAGTCGGGCAACCGGCCCGAGTGGATGATCCTCACCCAGGTGCCGGTCATTCCGCCGGAGCTGCGCCCGCTGGTGCCGCTCGACGGTGGCCGCTTCGCCACGTCCGATCTCAACGACCTCTACCGTCGCGTCATCAACCGCAACAACCGTCTGAAGCGGCTGATGGAGCTGCGCGCGCCCGACATCATCATCCGCAACGAGAAGCGGATGCTGCAGGAAGCGGTTGACGCTCTGTTCGACAACGGCCGCCGCGGCCGCGTCATCACGGGCGCCAACAAGCGGCCGCTGAAGTCGCTCGCCGACATGCTGAAGGGCAAGCAGGGCCGCTTCCGCCAGAACCTGCTCGGCAAGCGCGTCGACTATTCGGGCCGCTCGGTGATCGTGGTCGGTCCCGAGCTCAAGCTGCACCAGTGCGGCCTGCCGAAGAAGATGGCGCTCGAGCTGTTCAAGCCATTCATCTACGCCAAGCTCCAGACGCAGGGGCAGGCGGCGACCGTCAAGCAGGCGAAGAAGCTGGTCGAGAAGGAGCGCCCCGAGGTTTGGGACGTGCTCGACGAGGTGATCCGCGAGCACCCGGTGATGCTGAACCGCGCGCCGACGCTGCACCGCCTCGGCATCCAGGCGTTCGAGCCGCAACTGATCGAGGGCAAGGCGATCCAGCTTCACCCGCTGGTCTGCGCCGCTTTCAACGCCGACTTCGACGGCGACCAGATGGCCGTGCACGTTCCGCTGAGCCTCGAGGCTCAGCTCGAGGCGCGCGTGCTGATGATGTCGACCAACAACATCCTGCATCCGGCGAGCGGCCAGCCGATCATCGTGCCGTCGCAGGACATCGTTCTCGGTCTCTACTACGTGTCGATGATTCTCGACGGCGAGCCGGGCGAGGGAATGGTGTTCGGCTCGGTCGGCGAGATTCGCCACGCTCTCGAAGCGCGGGCGATTTCGCTGCACGCGAAGGTGAAGGGACGTGTCACCTCCTACGACGAGGAGGGCAAGCCTTACACCGAGATCGCGGAGACGACGCCGGGCCGCATGATCCTCGGTGAGCTGTTGCCGCAGAAGCCGAACGTCAAGTTCGCGCTCGTCAACCAGCTTCTGACCAAGAAGGCGATCTCGGGCCTCATCGACGCCGTGTACCGTAACTGCGGCCAGAAGGAGACCGTGATCTTCTGCGATCGCATCATGGCGCTCGGCTTCTACCACGCGTTCCGCGCCGGCATCTCGTTCGGCAAGGACGACATGGTGATCCCGGACAGCAAGACGAAGATCGTCTCCGAGACGACCGAGCAGGTGCGCGAGTTCGAGCAGCAGTACAACGACGGCCTCATCACCCAGCTCGAGAAGTACAACAAGGTGGTCGATGCCTGGTCGAAGTGCACCGACCAGATCGCCAAGGAGATGATGGACCGCATCTCGGCCGTCCGTAAGGACGACGCCGGTCGCGATCGGCCGATCAACTCGATCTACATGATGAGCCACTCGGGAGCGCGCGGTTCGCCGACGCAGATGAAGCAGCTCGCCGGCATGCGCGGCCTGATGACCAAGCCGTCGGGCGAGATCATCGAGACGCCGATCATCTCGAACTTCAAGGAGGGCCTGTCGGTTCTCGAGTACTTCAACTCGACCCACGGCGCGCGCAAGGGCCTCGCCGACACCGCGTTGAAGACGGCCAACTCCGGCTACCTGACGCGCCGTCTCGTCGACGTCGCCCAGGACGCCATCATCTCCGAGATCGATTGCGGAACCGACGCCGGCATCAAGGTGCAGGCGGTGGTCGACGCCGGTCAGGTGATCGTGTCGCTGGCGGCCCGCGTGCTCGGCCGCACGGCGCAGGAGGACGTGCTCAATCCGGCGACCGGCGAGGTCATCCTCAAGTCGGGCGAACTGATCGAGGAGCGTCACGCCGAGGCGATCGGCAAGGCCGAGGTGCAGGAGATCCGAATCCGCTCGGTGCTGACCTGCGAGACGGTCAGCGGCGTCTGTGCGAAGTGCTACGGACGCGACCTCGCGCGCGGTACGCCCGTCAACATCGGCGAGGCGGTCGGTGTCATCGCCGCCCAGTCGATCGGCGAACCGGGCACGCAGCTCACCATGCGCACGTTCCACATCGGCGGCGCGGCGAACGTGGTCGATACCTCGTTCATCGAGTCGGACTTCAACGGCACGGTGCATATCAAGAACCGCGCTGTGGTGAAGGATACGCAGGGCCGTCTCGTGGCGATGGGGCGCAATCTCGCTATCGTCATCTCGGACCAGGGCGGCAAGGAGCTGGCGACGCACAAGCTTCCGTACGGCGCGCGTCTGCACGTCGACGAGGGCGACAGCGTCAAGCGCGGCACCAAGCTCGCCCAATGGGACCCCTATACCCGCCCGATCATCACCGAGGTCGATGGCAACGTCGATTTCGAGGATCTGATCGAGGGTGCCTCCGTGCGCGAGCAGACGGACGAGGTGAAGGGCTCGACCAACCGCGTCGTCATCGATTGGCGCGCGACGCCGCGTGGCGCCGAGCTCAAGCCCGCCATCGTCGTCAAGGACGACAAGGGCCGTCACATCAAGGTCGCGCGCGGCGGCGATGCCCGCTATCTGCTGCCGGTCGATGCGATTCTGTCGGTCGACCTCAAGGCGAAGGTGAAGGCGGGCGACGTGCTTGCCCGTATCCCGGTGGCATCGGCGAAGTCGGGTGACATCACCGGCGGTCTGCCGCGCGTCGCCGAGCTGTTCGAGGCGCGCCGTCCGAAGGACCACGCGATCATCGCGGAGATCTCGGGCACCGTCGAGTTCGGCAAGGACTACAAGAACAAGCAGCGCATCACGATCAAGCCGGACGACGAGGGCGCCGACCCGGTGGAGTACCTCATTCCGCGCGGCAAGAGCCTCGCGGTTCAGCACGGCGACCACATCGAGCGCGGTGACTATGTCTACGACGGCCATCCGGCCCCGCACGACATTCTCGCCATCAAGGGCGTCGAGGAGCTGGCGGCCTATCTCATCAACGAGATTCAGGACGTCTACCGACTGCAGGGCGTGACGATCAACGACAAGCACATCGAGGTGATCGTCCGGCAGATGCTGCAGAAGGTCGAGGTGACGGATCCGGGCGAGACGGACCTCATCAAGTCCGAGCAGGTCGACCGGATCGAGTTCGACGTGAAGAACGCCGAGGCCGAGAAGGCGGGCAAGCGCATCGCGACGGCGACACCGGTTCTACTCGGTATCACCAAGGCGTCGCTGCAGACCCGTTCGTTCATTTCGGCTGCCTCGTTCCAGGAGACGACGCGGGTGCTCACCGATGCCGCCGTCAACGGCAAGTCGGACACCCTCGAAGGGCTCAAGGAGAACGTCATCGTCGGCCGCCTCATCCCGGCCGGCACAGGCGGCATGCTGCGTCGCCTGCGCAAGATCGCCACGCATCGCGACGAGCTGATCGCGAAGGAGAAGGCAAAGGCGGACGCCGACCGGGCCCTCGCCGGCCCGTCGGAGGATGGACCGGCGCGCCGTCGCCGTCGGCCGATGGACGAAGCGATCTGATCGCATCGCAATCGAACCGTGGATTGGAAAAGCGGCCGCCTGGATGGGCGGCCGCTTTTCCGCTATTTGGTGGAGAGGCAACTCGGCGAAGGCGTGGGGTGCTGGCGCCAAGATCTCCGTCGCCGATTCGTCGGCTGCCATGGTCGGTGGATGTTCTTTCGCGCGCGGCGCCACCCGCGTTTCGAGCGCGACGTTGCATCGCAGTCCGGTCGCGTGCGCTCACCGGAGTGAAAAGAAAAAGGCCCGCAATGACGGCGTTCTCGTTGCTTGGCGTACCGACTTTCCTGCTTCCGGTCTGAGGTGCGGTGTGACGCCGAGCCGCTGGGCGTTTGGTTTTTCGATTTTTTAAGCGACGCCTGTTGACCGGGGCATGGGGCATGTATATAGGTTCCCCACTCTCACGGTAGGCGGTGGGCATCTATCGCGCTTCTTCGCGCGTGTTCAGTCCCAAACGCTACCGTATCTAAAGCAGAGAACATTTTCGGACCATGATCTTCGGGCCCGACGGCTCGTTAGATCCTATGGTTTTTTCGTGCCGGACCTCGAAGCAATCGAGGCTCGGCAGTTTCGGCTTGGCGTTTGCGATGGTGTTCGTCGCGGCGCTTGGGGAATGGACGAGGCGTATGCCGACTATTCAGCAGTTGATCCGCAAGCCGCGGGAGCCCAAGACCTATCGCGAGAAGTCGCGCCACATGGAGGCCTGCCCGCAGAAGCGTGGCGTGTGCACCCGTGTCTACACGACGACGCCGAAGAAGCCGAACTCGGCGCTTCGTAAGGTCGCCAAGATCCGCCTCACGAACGGCTTCGAGGTGATCGGCTACATCCCGGGCGAGGGTCACAATCTGCAGGAGCACTCCGTGGTGCTCATCCGCGGCGGCCGCGTGAAGGACCTTCCCGGCGTTCGCTATCACATCATCCGCGGCGTGCTCGACACGCAGGGCGTCGCCAAGCGTCGTCAGCGCCGCTCGAAGTACGGCGCCAAGCGTCCGAAGTGATCCGCGCGGCGCCTCGATGCGCCGCCTCCATCGGCCCGCGAGGTCCGGCATAGTCCGGGCCGCCGGGTTTTCGAGAACCTAGCTACTGATCTCAAGGACAACACGCATGTCCCGTCGTCACAGTGCACAGAAGCGCGAAGTCGATCCCGATCCCAAGTTCGGCGACATCGTCATCACGAAGTTCATGAACGCGGTCATGCGCGACGGCAAGAAGTCGGCCGCCGAGACCATCGTGTATGGCGCTCTCGACCGTATGGAGGCGAAAGCCAAGCAGGATCCGGTCGTGATGTTCCGTCAGGCGCTCGATAACGTGATGCCGGCCGTCGAGGTCCGTTCGCGTCGCGTCGGTGGTGCCACGTATCAGGTCCCGGTCGAGGTTCGCGCCGAGCGCCGCCAGGCGCTCGCAATTCGCTGGCTGATCACGGCGGCGCGCAATCGCAACGAGAATACGATGGTCGAACGTCTTTCGGCCGAGCTTCTGGATGCAGCGAACAACCGCGGCACCGCAGTGAAGAAGCGCGAGGACACGCACAAGATGGCCGACGCCAACCGTGCGTTCTCGCACTATCGCTGGTAACGGACCGACCGGAGCAGGATCATGGCCCGCCAATTCCCCATCGAGGACTACCGCAACTTCGGCATCATGGCGCACATCGATGCCGGCAAGACGACGACGACCGAGCGGATCCTCTTCTACACCGGCATCTCGCACAAGATCGGCGAAGTGCATGACGGCGCGGCCACCATGGACTTCATGGAGCAGGAGGCCGAGCGCGGCATCACCATCACGTCCGCCGCGACGACCTGCTTCTGGCCCGGTCGCGACGGTCGCAAGCGCCGCTTGAACATCATCGACACCCCAGGCCACGTCGACTTCACGATCGAAGTCGAGCGTTCGCTGCGTGTGCTCGATGGCGCTGTCACCGTTCTGGACAGCAACCAGGGTGTCGAGCCGCAGACCGAGACGGTCTGGCGTCAGGGCGACAAGTACAACGTTCCGCGCATCATCTTCGCCAACAAGATGGATAAGACGGGTGCGGACTTCTACATGTGCATCCAGGACATCAAGGACAAGCTTGGCGCGCGTCCTGTCCCGATCCAGCTTCCGATCGGCGCCGAGAGCGACTTCGCTGGCGTCATCGACCTGATCGAGATGCAGGGCATCATCTGGGACGGCGACGACAAGGGCGCATCCTACAAGAAGGTCGACATCCCGGCCGACCTCGTCGACAAGGCCAACGAGTACCGCGGCGCCATGATCGAGGCCGCTGTCGAGATGGACGACGCGGCGATGGAAGCCTATCTCGAGGGCACCGAGCCGGACGCCGATACGCTGCGCAAGCTGCTGCGCAAGGGCACCATCGCTGGTGCCTTCTATCCGATGCTGTGCGGCTCGGCGTTCAAGAACAAGGGCGTCCAGCCGCTGCTCGACGCCGTCGTCGATCTGCTGCCGGCGCCGAGCGATCGCGAAGCCTATACGGCGATCGACGCCAAGACCGACGAACCAGCCGTGCGCAAGCCGCTCGACAGCGAGCCGCTCGCCATGATCGCCTTCAAGATCATGAACTTCGAGCACGTCGGCTCGATCACCTTCTGCCGCATCTACTCGGGCAAGCTCGAGCAGGGCATGTCGCTCGCGAACACCTCGCGCGACAAGAAGGAGCGTGCCGGCCGCATGTACCTGATGCACGCCGACGAGCGTCAGGAAATCAAGGAGGCTTTCGCTGGCGACATCGTCGCTCTACAGGGCCTCAAGGATACCCGCACGGGCGAAACTCTGTCGGATCCGTCGAAGCCGGTTATTCTCGAGAAGATGGAGTTCCCGGACCCCGTCATCGAGATGAAGGTCGAGCCGAAGACGAAGGCCGACCAGGAGAAGATGGCGCTCGCGCTCAACACGCTGGCACTCGAGGATCCGTCGTTCCGTGTCGTCGTCGACTCGGAGTCGGGCGAGACGCGACTCAAGGGCATGGGCGAGCTTCATCTCGACATCAAGGTCGACATTCTGCGTCGCACCTACGGTGTCGAGACGATCACCGGCGCGCCCGAGGTTGCCTATCGCGAGACGTTGGCCCGCGCGACCGAGGTCGACTACACGCATAAGAAGCAGACCGGCGGCACGGGTCAGTTCGCCCGCGTCAAGCTGCGCCTCGAGCCGAACGATACGGGCAAGGGCAACGAGTTCGCCTCGTCGATCATCGGCGGCACGGTGCCGAAGGAGTACATCCCGGGCGTCGAGAAGGGCATCGAGTCGGTCTGGAACAACGGTATCCTCATCGGCTTCCCGCTCGTCGACATGAAGGTGACGCTGTTCGACGGCGCCTACCACGAGGTCGACTCGTCTGCGATCGCGTTCGAAATTGCGACCCGCGCGGCGATGAAGGAAGCCTGCGACAAGGCCGGCATCAAGATCCTCGAGCCCGTGATGGACGTCGAGGTCGTGACGCCGGGTGATTTCGTCGGCTCGGTGATCGGCGACATCAACTCGCGGCGCGGTCAGATCCGCGATCAGCAGATGCGCGGCAACGCGACTGTGATCCGCGCCTACGTGCCGCTCGCCAACATGTTCGGCTACATCAATACGCTGCGCTCAATGTCCACGGGCCGCGCGCAGTACTCGATGCAGTTTGCGCATTACGCTGAGGTCCCGCGCAACGTCGCGGAAGAGGTCAAGGCCAAGTACGCCTGATCTGTTGGAACCAAGCTGCCCTGGCCGCCGCATCCGAATGACGGCGCCAGGGAGGTAATGATCGAAGATTTCTCCGCGCTGCCGGGGAACGACAACTAGAGACGGAGAGCCGAGATGGCGAAGGCAAAATTCGAGCGGACGAAGCCGCACTGCAACATCGGAACGATCGGTCACGTCGACCACGGCAAGACGTCTCTGACGGCTGCGATCACGAAGGTTCTGGCCGAGAAGGGCATGGCTCAGTTTTCGGCTTACGACCAGATCGACAAGGCTCCGGAAGAGCGTGAGCGCGGCATCACGATCTCGACGGCGCACGTCGAGTACGAGACGGACAAGCGCCACTATGCGCACGTGGACTGCCCTGGC
>JAEUMD010000023.1 GCA_016793635.1 Hyphomicrobiaceae bacterium | reverse complement strand
GACTTGTATGCCAGTCGCTGAGCGGCTGACAGGACAGGAACAGTCATGGCAGCCTCCACTCTGATGGCCTGACCGTGAAGCTGCCGAATCGTACCCCATTTTACATGGCCTCACTCACCTTTTTTTATACGTCTTCGGCCGTCCCGGCTTCGGCGCGGCGGCGTCCATCAGGTCGCAGAGGTCTTCCATCGTCATCAGCTTCGTGGTCAGGCCAGCCGCCATCGCGGGCGTGACCTTGAGCGTCTTGTGGATGCGCATCCAGTTGTAGAACACGAAGTAGAGCGAGATCGCGTAGATGTGGCTCTCCAGCTTCTTGGAGAAGCCGTTCGTCAGGCGGGTGAACCTGCGCATGCTCATGCGCATGGTGAGGTTCTGGCGCTCCACGTAGCTCGTCGAAATGTGCTTCTCGTCGGGCTTGCCCTCGATCGGCGTCTTGATGATGCCGGTGCATTCGGCGGGGCTGTAGCGGCCCTTGGCGCTCTCAGGAGCGGCGCCGTAGAGCTTCACGAGCTGGGCATAGTCCACGTCGGCACCGAAGGCACCTTCCACGGCTTCGAGATACGCCTTGAGGCCGTCACTGGTGAGCTGCACGCGGTTGGCAAGACGAGACGCCAGACCGTCCACGAAGAACTTGGCCGTCTCGCCGTCGCGGGGGCCGACGTACCATTGCAGGATCAGCTTGCTTTCGGCGTCGATGCCGGTCCACGTCCACGTATCGCCAGCGCCTTCCGGTGCCGCCTTGGCCGCTGCGACGTTCTTCTGCTTGGCGTAGGTGAAGGACCAGATTTCATCCATCTGCACGCGCTTGGCCTTCACGTTCACGACCTTCTCATCGTGGAACGCCATGCAGACCTTGCCCGCATCCTCAAGCAACTTGGCGACGGTGTTGATCGACACGTCGCACACCCGCGAGATCGACCGCATGGACGCTCCCTCGCAGAGCATCGAGAGGATTTGGACGCGCTTATGTGTGGGCAGCTTGTTCATGCCCTTAATGTATGATGCGCCATGCTTGGCGTCAAGCATGTTAGTTCACAATTCTTAGCCGCGGTCGCGGAGGTTCGCCCGGCTCAAGAGCCCCATACAATGCGCGGAACTCTTTCGGCCCGATCCGCGACATTTCGATTAGCTCATCGAGCGAGAACCCCAAATCCGTTAAATGCGACTTCAAAATTGAAGGCAGCACTTCTGGATGATCGAATTGAAAATCAAGACTTGCGGGTTCACGTGTGCGCCATCCTCTGGCGCTGATCTGTTGCCACAAGTATCTGGCTTGGTTGTCTGAAATGCACTCAAGAGACTGAGCCTTCATAAGGAGTGACTGCATTGAAACTCTCCACTCTTTTTTCAATGCTGCCAACAACTCAAGCGTAATGCGCCGGCCTCTGAACACATCAATCAACTCACCTGGCGGCATAAGAAAGTCGGAAGCAAATTGATTTGCTTCATCTTCCATCGTTGCCGTAGGGAACCGATGCATCACCAAATGCCCAAGCTCATGAGCAAGCGTGAATCGCAGCCTATCTGCTGGATGGTCTTTGTTAACCAAAATCAACGGTGGCTTACCCGGTGCGGCGAAAGTTACACCGCTTACGGCAGCGCCATGAAAATTCGTTTCACCAACAATTATTCCAGCTTTCTCGATAAGCCTCGTCAGATTCTTAATCGGACCGCTTGTTATCTTCCAATGAGCACGAACTGTCGCTGCAATTTTCCGCGTCGACTCATACCGCTCAATATCTAGACCCGGAAGCTCCGTAACGGGAGAGTAGTCTACATTCTCCAGAAACTTACGAATGTTGAACAATCTGATGTTCAACTCCGCCGTGATCATGTCGACTTCACGAGCGCTAACGTCGGCCTTTCCACGAAGCATCGTGTGGACCGAAACTGGCGGCCCATAAACGGTATCAGAAACTTCAAAGAAAGCTGACGGCAATGCAAACGCTGCTGACACCTTCTCCCTGATCTGGTCATCTGGCTCGATGAGATCGTTCTCTATGCGTGAAAATACTGCCTGAGCGACACCAATCGCTTCCGCCGCACGGCTTTGTGTGAACCCGCGATAGTGGCGCGCTAGGCGCACCAAGTCTCCAAATGTTGCCATAACTTACTTGCCTTCCGAGCCCTTAGCAGGGGCGATGCGCTTCGGCCTGACAAGCGGCGCGTCGTCGTCCGAGGCCGGCGACAATGGAAGCTCAACAACGGAGGTGCCTGCCTCATCGTCGATCTCATACGACCACAGCACTTCATCGCCGTCGCGTGCGACGACGAGAACTGATTTCAGCTCGGTGCCTATGTCGTTAGCCGCCCAAATGAACTCCACCTTGGCAGCTTCTGGAGGCAGCCCTGGCAACGTCTGCTCCGCCTCTATGAACTGGAGCACAGCCTGCGTTTCTATGTTTTGCCCAAGGTTGTCATCGTCGCCCTTCTTGAAGCGACCTATAACGACAGATCCAAAGCAAAATTTCACCGTCTGCGCCTCATCGAGGACGCGAACTGTGGCGTCGAGCGCGAATGCGCTTCTGGCGTTGCGCGCTATTGCGTCAAAGACGTAGTTGGTAACCGTCCTCGGATACAGGATCGGCGCGAAGCCAGCCTCGGCACGCCACTTTGAAACCGCAAGCCACTCATCGAGGCCACGCTGTACCATCGCCCTGATCTTGGCGTGGTAAGGCTGTAGAGATTCTTTAACGTCGGCTTCGGAAAAGCGATCCATGCGGCAGTCCCCCAGATGTTGGGAGAACTGTACGCCTGAAATCTGCAAAATCAACAAATATTATTCAAAAACTATTTTTCTGAGTTCTTCCAACGCGTTACAGATGCTTTTTTGGCTATCTCCGCCCGTCGCTGAGGGCTTAGCGATTCGGCGCGTGCCCGACCGCCACGCTTCCCAAGACTGACTGCGGCCTTGTCCTTGCCGTCGTCAGTCTTCTCGATCTCGTCTGGTTCCTCGCCTGTCGCGATCCTCGCCACCTTGATGGCGTTGGCGATCACGTCAGCAGGGCGCTTCTCACCCTTTGGGCCTTTGGGCATGATGTCTCCTTGGGCTGCTTTACGCTAAGCATACCAGAGACGTGATGAGCCGGCACGTAGCTGTCAACAGCGTCATATTTCAAACTGATACACTACCATCGCCTTGGTGGCAACGTAGGCCGCGATCATCGCCGCGGTGATGTCCGTCGGGTAACAGAGCGGCTTTATCCCGCGTGGACGCGACCATGCACTTCGGCCGCCGCACGAGCTTCCATTTCGCGCTTTGTGGTAGGGACAGGCGCAAGGTCGGCCGAGCGCGAAATAGAGCGCGATCGAGCCTGCGACAATGGCTGCGGCAATAGCAGCTTTCTTCTCCGCGCTCATGCCATCTTCGGGCTTCTGCGGAGCAGAGGGGACTTCGGCAGGTGCTCGAGCGATCTGCGGGACTTCCGCGCGGACCTCTACGTCGGCGAGTGCCAACGCAGAGGTCAGGGCCACGACACAGATACGCTTGAACATCGGCGCTACTCGTTACTGGGACGCCTGCATTGTGTTGGCGGAGTAAGCCAGCCGCAACCGACCTAGATCAAGCGGCCTCCATAAAATCGTCCAGCCGGACCGTGTGGCAGCCGATCACCGAAAGGCAAAGGAACAGGAATGCCGCTGTGAAGCTACCACGGGCAACCTTGTTCCGAAGGTTCCGCTCGTCATATGGCTGGCCGGCGTCAGTGAGACGCGTCGCCAAGTCGGCGTAGGTCAGGTTCCGCCGCTTCAACTCGGCTTTCAGGATGCCCTTGGCTCTGTCGGCCCATAAGTCTTCCATGTCGGACATGGTCCGCCTCCGTCGATTCGTGCCTTTTGTCATCATATCTGATGCAAAGGCCATTGACAACGATGGCATTATGCACCATAACTGATGTCACAAGCATCAAATATGGTGATGGTCATGGCGACGCACTTCCTCCTTCAAGCCAAAGCCCGCACGATCCGCCTCCGCGACGTGTTCGCGATGGGCGAGGACAAGGCGTGGGATCTGTTCAAGCAGCTCCGCTGGCCGGAGAACGACGGTAAGCCGGTTTGCCCCAAGTGCGGCTCGGTCGAGTCCTACGAGATTACCACGCGCCGCAAGCACAAGTGCAAAGCGTGCCATCATCAGTTCAGCGTCACGAGCGGCACCATCTTCGCCAGCCGGAAGCTGAGCTTCGTGGACATGCTCGGCGCCATCGTCATCATCGCCAATGGCGCCAAGGGCGTTTCGGCTCTCCAACTCGCCCGTGATCTGGACGTGCAGCACAAGACGGCCTTCGTGCTGGCGCACAAGCTCC
This sequence comes from Hyphomicrobiaceae bacterium, assembly GCA_016793635.1. GTDB lineage: Bacteria > Pseudomonadota > Alphaproteobacteria > Rhizobiales > Hyphomicrobiaceae > JAEUMD01. The sequence goes on along the minus strand of JAEUMD010000023.1, from coordinate 12,070 downwards.
GCGAAGCGATGGCGTCGGAGATCGCCGGCCAGCAGGTTGGCGGCGACGGCGAAACGGTCGAGGTCGACGGCTGCTACGTTGGCGGCTACATCCGCCCGGCCAACGAGAAGAAGGACCGCATCGACCGCCGCCTTGTGCAGAACCAGACCGGCAAGCGCCGCGTCGTGGTTGTCGCCCGCGAGCGCAAGGGCCGCACGGTTACGACCGTCACCAAGACGGAAGCCGATGGCGTCGCCTTCGTCCGGGCGGTCGTCGCGGACGGTTCAGAGGTCCACGCCGACGAAGCGTCCCACTGGGACAACTTGCACGCCAAGTACCTGACGTGGCGCATCAACCATCAGGAGGCGTACAGCAAGGGCGGCGCCTGCACCAACCAAGCCGAGAGCTTTTTATCTCGCCTCCGGAAGATGGTCGAGGGCCAGCACCACCACGTCAGCCCGCAGCATCTGCACGCCTACGCCAGCCATGCGGCGTGGATGGAGGACCATCGCCGGGAGGACAATGGAACGATTGTCGATCGCGTGACTGGGTTGGCGTTGGCGCATCCCGTCAGCCGCAACTGGAAGGGATATTGGCAGCGCGCGGCTACTGGTTCAGGAACTCGCTAGCCCTGAACAGAGGCCGGAATGCTATGCCTTCACGCTTGTACAGATCCGTTGCGCCCTCCTCTCGATCGAGGATCGAGATAATGAGCACTACGTTTGCTCCAGCTGTCTGCAACGCCCGAATAGACTTGAGTGCAGAGTCACCCGTCGTGGTCACGTCATCGACAACAAGCACGTTCTTCCCTTGAACATCGTCGGCTCCCTCGACCAGCCGCTGCGTTCCGTGCTCCTTGGGCTTTTTGCGAACGATAAGGCCAGGTATCGGTCGCCCCTTGTGGGCGCTTAGCATTACGATCGGACCAATCAGCGGCACCGCACCAAGTTCGAGACCTCCAACATAATCGATGCGCGAGCTTGGCAGCGACGCGAAGATTAGCTCAGCCAAGATGTTCGCCCCTACTGGGTCGAGCATGGTCGGCTTCATATCGAAGTAGTGGTTGCTGTACTTGCCAGAGGAAAGCGTCACTGGCTTCTGGATGAACGACTTCCTCCGAATTAACTCGTACACGGACTGCCGGAGGTCGCTTGCAGAAGTGTCGATCGTTGCTTTTTCCATGAGACGTAAAGCTGTCATCGCTGCCCCTGGCCGCTCGTGATTGCTTGAGTGCGAATCACCTTGACAAGACTGAATCACAGCGGATTCCAGCCTTACAAGGAAAAGACCTGACGCCATCCATACGAGCGTCGGAGCCCTGGGGATGTGTGGCCGAATTGATTCTATGGGGTGTTAGACGTTCTAGGTTGGTGGCGCAAGGAAATTGGCAGATAAGGGGAGCGCCAGAACGTCACTCGGCGGACGACCAATGCATGATCCGCTGCGCATCGTAAGAGCCCTTGACCACGTTGTGGCGACGCAGCGTGCGCAGCACCTTCCCAGCTCTGTTTATCATGTCGTGCATGATCTTCTTGTCCATTGGGTCTAGACCATCTAGCACTATGATTTTTGTGGCTATTTCTCTTGTGCTGAAACCGTCGTTACCTTTCCGAAGTTCGTCCAAGATGAAGCGACTAACGCTATGTCGGTCAACTAGCAAGTTCCGCATTCCGCTTGGTCGATCACTTAGCGGACCAGCGTAATCGAACGCTCCTAAAACTCTGTCGATGCATTCGATTGCATTGGTGGTTGCCGCTAGCCGCTCGCGAAAGCGGTGCACCTCGCCAAGCAACTGCGCCCGCTTCCGCAAAAGCCCAGAAATTGTGTTGTCGTACCCGCCATCCATACGGTGACGTTAACACAACATTGCAATGCTTACATCATCATATTTGGTGCGCTTGCTACGCAATGCCGATCAAGGCCGCCGAAGCATTGAAGGCCGAGGGTGCCGAGATTGTGCGCGTTGTTACCGTGCTCGACCGTCAGGAGGGCGCAGAAGAAGCCTTTGCCGCGGCCGGCCTGCCCTTCGCCGCAATCCTCAAGCGTGAGGATTTCCGCTCCGAAGGCTGATCTCCCGATCGAAGAGAACTCACCAGGCAGCGTGGCAGGGCGATGGAGCGAGGCCCGGTACCCTGCGGGGACGGCGTTCAAAAGGAAACCCCGGTGCAGCGAAAGCACCGGGGTTTCTAATCCCGTCATAAGGGTCGAGATTACTCGGCTGCCTCGCGCTGCACGCCCGGTCCGGCGGCGCGGACATCGGCGTCGACGTGCGCCTCGAACTTGGTGAAGTTCTTCGCGAACATATCGACCAGCGTCGCGGCCATGGCGTCGTAAGCCTTGGGATCGGCCCAGGTGTCGCGCGGGTTGAGGATCTTGGAGTCGACTCCCGGCAGCGCCAGCGGAACCTGGAAGCCGAACACCGGATCGGTGCGCATCGGCTGGTTCTTCAGCTCGCCCGAGAGGGCAGCGTTGAGCAGAGCGCGCGTCGCCTTGATCGGCATGCGCGAGCCGGTGCCGAACTTGCCGCCGGTCCAGCCGGTGTTGACCAGCCAGCAGTCAACCTTGTGCTCAGCGATGAGCTTGCGCAGCAGGTTGCCATAGACCGAAGGATGGCGCGGCATGAACGGCGCGCCGAAGCAGGTCGAGAACGTGGGCTGGGGCTCGTTGCCCATGCCCTTCTCTGTACCAGCCACCTTCGCCGTGAAGCCGGACAGGAAGTGATACATGGCCTGAGACGGCGTCAACTTGGCGATCGGCGGCATCACGCCGAACGCATCCGCCGTCAGCATCACGATATTCTTCGGATGGCCGGCCGTGCCGGTCTCCGACGCATTCGAAATGAAGTCGAGCGGGTAGCACGAGCGCGTGTTCTCGGTCAGGCGGCCGTCGTCGAAGTCGGGCTTGCGGGTCTTCTCGTCGAGGATGACGTTCTCGAGCACGGTGCCGAAACGGTTCGACGCCTGCCAGATCTCCGGCTCGGCCTCGGCCGACAGACGGATCGTCTTGGCGTAGCAGCCGCCCTCGAAGTTGAAGATGCCCTGCTCCGACCAGCCATGCTCGTCATCGCCGAGCAGGATGCGGTTCGGGTCGGCCGAGAGCGTCGTCTTGCCGGTGCCCGAGAGGCCGAAGAACACCGCCGAATTCGCAAGGTCCTTGGCGACGTTGGCCGAGCAATGCATCGGCATGACGTTCTTCGTCGGCAGCATGTAGTTGAGGAACGAGAAGACGCTCTTCTTCGTCTCGCCGGCATACGACGAGCCGGCGATGAGCACGATGCGGCGGGTGAAATCGCACGCGATCATGGTCTCGGTGCGAGCACCATGGCGCTTCGCATCGGCCTTGAAGCTCGGGAAGTTGACGACCGTGAACTCCGGCGCGAACGAGGCGAGTTCGGCGGCATTCGGACGGCGCAGCATGTGACGAATGAACAGCGAGTGCCAGGCGAGTTCGGTGAACACGCGCGTCGAGAGGCGGTGCTTGCCGTCGGCGCCAGCGAACAGGTCCTGGACGTACAGCTGCTTGTCCTTGGCATAAGCGACGAAGTCCGCGAGCAAGTTGTCGAACTGCTCGGCCGTCATCGCCTTGGAGTTGTCCCACCAGATCGCGCCGTCCGTTTCGGCGTCGCGAACCACGAACTTGTCGTTGGGGGAACGGCCGGTGTGCTGGCCCGTCTCGGCGACGAAGGCGCCGGTCGAGGCGAGCTTGCCCTCACCATTGCGAACAGCCGCCTCGATGAGTGCGGTCTCCAGCACGTTGTGATGGATCTTGGATGCTGCGTTCAGCGGAAAATGTAGGATAGCCATGTGATTGCACTGCTCCCGACAGTGTTCGTGATCCCGAGGCGGCGCCGCGTGCACGTTAGGGCGGGGTTGCCGTCTCTGCTCGAGTACTCGAGACCGAGCGCCATGCGTGGCGCGGCACGTTCGCTACAAAGCTGCTCCGGGAGGGGGCCGAACGCCCAGACCCGACCGGCGGCCTGCAGTCGAAGCCGGTTCAGTATGCCCCGAAGTTCACGCATACAAGTGGTAGAAAGTCGAATTTCTGCTGCATCAACAGATTGCATTCCAGGCATGGTTATTACGCATGGCGAGAGTGCAATCGGTTGTTAGACGAACGTTTTAGAAGACGCTCGGTTCACCTTCTCAGGCGGACATTGCCCCCAATCTCGCCTCCCCACGCCCCTCCGCCGCAATACGCCAAGTATCACCCGAGCCGACCGCCAGCGACTAACGCCCCGAACGCCCTCTATGAGGTAGCCGTCGGGGGCGAAGGGCCCCCGCCCGCGCCGATTTACGCTCCCTTCCCGCGCCCGCCTCCCTCATTGCGGCTTGCTCCCGCGGCGCCTGTCGCCTATTCAAGCCCGGTTCAGGTAATCTGCACGACAGTCGCGCCCGCCACATTCACTTCAAGAACCCACCATAAGCCGGGCCGGAATGGGGCTCCCTTGGGGATCGCGGCAGGGCTGAGAGGCACCGATGAGAGAGAAAAGCACGATCGCGCTGGTCGACGACGAGCGGAACATTCTAACCTCGCTCGGAATGGCGCTGGAGGCGGAGGGTTACAAGGTCCGCACCTACTCCGACGGCGTACAGGCGCTCGAGGCGCTGACCGAGGAGCCGGCCGATCTCGGCATCTTCGACATCAAGATGCCGCGCATGGACGGCATGGAGTTGCTCCGCCGCATCCGTCAGCAGTCGGACATGCCGGTCATTTTCCTCACCTCGAAGGATGAGGAAATCGACGAGCTGTTCGGCCTCAAGATGGGCGCCGACGATTACATCGCCAAGCCGTTCTCGCAGCGCCTCGTGGTCGAGCGTGTGCGCGCGATCCTGCGACGTAGTGGGTCGAAGGAAGGGGCGCCGGTCGTGATCGAGGCGGCTCGGATTCTCGAGCGCGGCAAGCTGAAGCTCGATCCGGAGCGCCACACCTGCCACTGGGACAACAAGGCCGTGACGCTCACCGTCACGGAATTCCTGATCCTGCAGGCTCTCGCCCAGCGCCCGGGAGTCGTGAAGACCCGCGACGCCCTCATGGATGCCGCCTACGACGATCAGGTCTACGTCGACGACCGCACGATCGACAGCCACATCAAGCGGCTGCGCAAGAAGTTCAAGGTTGTCGACGACGACTTCGACGTGATCGAGACGCTCTACGGCGTCGGCTACCGGTTCAAAGAAGCCTGATCGCCGGCGCGCCGCTGGTGGTGCGGAGAAAGCCGCGGATCCGTCCTGATCGGTGGACGAGCAAAGGCACGATTCACATTTCTCGGGCCGCGCCGCGTCAATTCGATCTGTTTCTCCCCACGGTCGCCGGATTCATGCGGCGGAGTAAGGGGCGTCATCCCGGTTTACCTGCCGTGAAACGGCTGGCCTGTTCGCCGGCCGGCACGTTTAGGCGCAAAGCTGCTAGACTGGCCGGGTGCTATTTTCGGGCGCAGGCGTTCTAGCCGGGAAGGACGAAGCACCGCGAACGCTGACGGCGGAGAGGATCAACTTGTCGATCGGAACCGAGCATTCAACCGCCACGGAGCGCGCCAAACCGGCGCCCGCGGGCGGCGGCGTGCTGGGTGACCTGCCGCGACGCCTTGCCGCGCGGGAAACGTGGGTGGCGGTCTGGAGGGCGATCACGGCGTGGTGGTGGCGCCAGCCCCTGGTGCGCCTCGTCTCTGCCTCGCTCTGGCGGCGTATTCTCGTATCCAATCTCGTCGGTCTCGCGATCCTCCTCATCGGAATTCTCTACCTCGGCCAGCACCGCGGCTGGCTCATCGACGCCAAGCGCGAATCCCTGCGCGTCCAGGGCGAAATCATCGCTGCGGCCATCGCCGCCAATGCGACGGTGGAGACAGAGCGTCTGACGCTCGATCCAGAAAAGCTTCCGGAGACTGCAAGCAGCCGGATTCCGTTTCGTGACGACGGTTTCGCCGCGCTCGAGCTGTCGATCCGCCCAGAGCGTGTCACGCCCATTCTCCGGCGCCTGATCCAACCGACCGACACGCGCGCGCGCATCTACGCGCGCGATGGGACGTTGATCGTCGACACGGCATCGCTGCTGACTCGCGGAACCATCCTGCGCGATACGATCACGCCGGACGGTCGCGGACACATCAAGACGAAGAACTTCTGGACCCGCCTCACGCACTGGCTGATCGATAAGGAGTTACCGGTCTATCGCGAGATCGGCACCGGGCCCGGCACGGCTTACCCGGAGGTGCGCATGGCGATCGCCTCCGGCACGACCACGCCCATGCTGCTGCTCAACAACAAGGGTGAGCAGATCGTTTCGATGGCTGTTCCGATCCAGCGCATGAAGGCGGTGCACGGCGTCCTTCTGCTGTCGACCCGGCCTGGCGAGATCGACGAGATCCTCGGCGAGGAGCGCAACGCTATTCTCACCCTGGCGATGATCGCGCTGTTGGCGACGATCTCGACCTCGCTACTGCTCGCGCGCACGGTCGCAGGGCCCATGCGCCGCCTTTCCGACACCGCGGAGATCGTTTCGAACAACATCAACGCACGCCATAACCTGCCCGAACTCGAGGACCGCCGCGACGAGGTGGGCCAAATGGCGCAGGCCTTCGTGAAGATGACGGGGGCGCTCTACCGTCGCATCGAGGCCAGCGAGAAGTTCGCAGCCGACGTCGCTCACGAACTCAAGAACCCGCTGACCGCCGCGCGCTCGACTGCGGAAGCCCTCGCCTACGCGCGCAACGACACGCAGCGCAATCAGCTCGTCGAGCAGATCCAGATCGAGTTGCAGCGGCTAAATCGCCTCATCACCGACGTCTCGAGCGCCTCCCGCCTTGACGCGGAGCTCGCTCGACAGGAACTCGAGCCGGTGCCGATGCTCGCACTCATCGAAAACGTCTCGGCCATCTTTGCCGACAAGGCCGAGGATCGTTCGATCCACTTGGTGCTGGACCTCCCGCGCGAGGCTCACCCGAGCGCCTACACGATCCAGGGCAACGAGGGGCGGCTCGCGCAGGTGCTGACGAACCTGATCGACAACGCGCTTTCGTTCTCACCGAAGGGGGGCGCTGTTACCCTCGCCTTGCGCCGCGAGCGGGACGAAGTGGTTCTGACGGTTACCGATGATGGGCCAGGCATCGACGAAGACAAGCTCGAGACGATCTTCGAGCGCTTCTATACCTACCGTCCGACCGCGCACTCGAGCCGCGGCAACAACTCGGGGCTCGGCCTCAATATCTCACGCGAGATTATCGCCGCTCACGGAGGCTCCGTGGTGGCCGAGAACCGCTACAAGGAACCGGGCAATCAGAAGTCCGGCCGGATCGGCGCGCGTTTGATCGTGCGCTTGCCCATGAATCTCACACCCAAGACCAAGAGCCTGAGAGCGCGCTGACTTGGCCGACGAGGTCAAAGCCCTGATCCACGCCACCGCCATTGCGCGTGGTGGAGCCTGCGTGCTTCTGCGGGGGGAGAGTGGTTCGGGTAAGTCGGATCTCGCCTTGCGACTTTTGGCTCTCAGATGGGCCGACGGCTTGCCGATTTTCCCCGAAATCGGGGAGACAAATACCACCGCCGACGCTGTCTTCCGCCTCGTTTCCGATGACCAAGTGATCTTGCGGCGCGAAGGGGAGGGAATAATCGCAAGCGCGCCGGCGACGATCGCAGGAAAAATGGAGGTGCGCGGCATCGGAATCGTCGACGTTCCGACGATCGCCTCGGCGCGGGTGGTGCTGGTGGTCGAGCTCGTGGTACCCGACGCCGTACCGCGCATGCCGGAACACCACTCCGCCGAGATCCTCGGCGTCGTTTTGCCGCTCGTCCGGTTGACGCCTTTCGAGCTCTCAGCGCCGATCAAAGTTGCCCTTGCACTCGCATCGGCTGCAGCCGAACTTGGACAAGAGGCCCGCTCCGGCGTATCACGCGCGCCTTCGGCTTGATCGCGCGTTCGAATAGCCGGAGCCGGGGCTGCGTTTGCCGTTCGGAGAACCTTCCAGCGTGAACTTTTTTGAGGCGCTCCCCCGAAGCAAGCTCGAGGTCATCGGGAACCGGCTGCTACGGGATCTCCAACACGAAGCCTTACCGTCAATGACCGGAATATTCTCCTCGCCCGGGCTGCCTCTCCCACAGGGAGCCGTTCACCTCACAACCGAGCGCAACGCAGCCGCCAAGCGCAAAAAGGCCGCCCGATTAAGGGCGGCCTTTTGCATTCCAATTCATGTAGAGGGCTATGACTTCTTTGTTTCCAGAACTCACACGTCTCGGCAGACCTGGCGACGACCTACTCTCCCGCGTCTTGAGACGAAGTACCATCGGCGCTGGGGCGTTTCACGGCCGAGTTCGGAATGGGATCGGGTGCAGCCACCCCGCCATAATCACCAGGTCGGCGGAGACGTGTGAGACTTCTGGTTGGTCTTTCCGTGTTCCTACGCCCATCGACGATACCCTTTGGGGGCACCGTCTGCTTCATTCACCCGCGCGCTGTAGAGCGCGAACAAGGGAAGCAATCGATGAGCATTGCTAAATGAGAGCGTTCAAGCCTATCGAGCTATTAGTACCGGTAAGCTGCATGCGTTGCCGCACTTCCACACCCGGCCTATCAACGTGGTGGTCTTCCACGACTCTCGAGGGAGAACTAGTTTCGAGGTGGGTTTCCCGCTTAGATGCCTTCAGCGGTTATCCCGTCCGCACATAGCTACCCTGCTGTGCCGCTGGCGCGACAACAGGTCCACCAGAGGTGCGTCCATCCCGGTCCTCTCGTACTAGGGACAGATCCTCTCAATTCTCCGACACCTACGGCAGATAGGGACCGAACTGTCTCGCGACGTTCTGAACCCAGCTCACGTACCTCTTTAAATGGCGAACAGCCATACCCTTGGGACCTGCTCCAGCCCCAGGATGAGATGAGCCGACATCGAGGTGCCAAACGATTCCGTCGATATGGACTCTTGGGAATCATCAGCCTGTTATCCCCGGCGTACCTTTTATCCGTTGAGCGATGGCCCTTCCACACAGAACCACCGGATCACTATGGCCGTCTTTCGACTCTGCTCGACTTGTCAGTCTTGCAGTCAGGCGGGCTTATGCCATTGCACTCGACGGTTGATTTCCGACCAACCTGAGCCCACCTTCGCACGCCTCCGTTACAATTTAGGAGGCGACCGCCCCAGTCAAACTGCCCACCATGCTCTGTCCCGGGACCGGCTTACGGTCCGCGGTTAGACAACCATATTCGCAAGGCTGGTATTTCACATTGCGGCTCCACAAGAGCTGACGCCCCTGCTTCAAAGCCTACCAGCTATTCTACACATGTAAACACGATTGCCAGTGCAAAGCTGCAGTAAAGGTGCACGGGGTCTTTCCGTCTAACCGCAGGAACCCCGCATCTTCACGGGGAATTCAATTTCACTGAGGATGTGCTGGAGACAGTGGGGAAGTCGTTACGCCATTCGTGCAGGTCGGAACTTACCCGACAAGGAATTTCGCTACCTTAGGACCGTTATAGTTACGGCCGCCGTTTACTGGGGCTTCAATTCAATGCTTGCACATCTCCTCTTAACCTTCCAGCACCGGGCAGGCGTCAGACCCTATACGTCGTCTTGAAGCCGACTTAGCAGAGCCCTGTGTTTTTGCTAAACAGTCGCTACCCCCTGGCTTGTGCCCCCTGCCCACGGTTGCCCGCGAACAGGGCCTCCTTCTCCCGAAGTTACGGAGGTAATTTGCCGAGTTCCTTCAACATCCTTCTCTCAAGCGCCTTGGTATACTCTACCAGCCTACCTGTGTCGGTTTCGGGTACGGACCATAATGGGAGGGCTATTTCCTGGAACCGCTTCGAGGCCAGACCAATCCAATAAGGTCTGACAACTTACGCGATCCGTCACACACTCCCGGGTCACGGAATATTAACCGTGTTACCATCGACTACGCCCTTCGGCCTCGTCTTAGGCTCCGACTCACCCTGCGCGGATTAGCCTTGCGCAGGAACCCTTAGGCTTTCGGCGACAGTGCATCTCACACTGTTTGTCGCTACTCATGTCAGCATTCGCACTTCTGATATCTCCACGGCCCATTACCAGACCGCTTCGCAGACTTACAGAACGCTCCGCTACCGCTTGGCTTACGCCAAACCCAAAGCTTCGGTACGTATCTTGAGCCCCGTTACATCTTCGCCGCAGGATCTCTTATTTAGACCAGTGAGCTGTTACGCTTTCTTTAAAAGATGGCTGCTTCTAAGCCAACTTCCTGGTTGTTTTGGAAATCCCACATGCTTTCCCACTTAGATACGATTTGGGGACCTTAGCTGTTGGTCAGGGCTGTTTCCCTCTCGACGACGGACCTTAGCACCCGCCGTCTGTCTCCCGTACTATACTCGTTGGTATTCGGAGTTTGGTTAGAGTTGGTAGGTCTCGCGACCCCCGCATCCATCCAGTGCTCTACCCCCAACGGTAAACATACGAGGCACTACCTCAATAGTTTTCGCGGAGAACCAGCTATTTCCCGGCTTGATTGGCCTTTCACCCCTAAACACAGCTCATCCGAGAATTTTTCAACATTCACCGGTTCGGTCCTCCAGTGCGTGTTACCGCACCTTCAACCTGGCCATGCCTAGATCGCCGGGGTTCGGGTCTAATGCATCTGACTAAATCGCCCTATTCAGACTCGCTTTCGCTACGCCTCCACCTAACGGCTTAAGCTTGCCAGATACATTAAGTCACTGACCCATTATACAAGAGGTACGCAGTCACCCCACAAGGGGGCTCCTACTGATTGTAGGCGTTCGGTTTCAGGTACTGTTTCACTCCCCTAATCGGGGTGCTTTTCACCTTTCCCTCACGGTACTAGTTCACTATCGGTCATGCACGAGTACTTAGGCTTGGAGGGTGGTCCCCCCATGTTCAGACAGGATTACACGTGTCCCGCCCTACTCGAAGACTTTGAGTTCACTTTCGCATACGGGGCTATCACCCGCTATGGCGCTACTTTCCAGAAGCTTCTGCTGGTTCACTCTAAGCCATTGGCCTGGTCCGCGTTCGCTCGCCACTACTAACGGAGTCTCGGTTGATGTCCTTTCCTCCAGGTACTGAGATGTTTCAGTTCCCTGGGTTCGCTTCTCCAAAACTATGTATTCATTTCAGAGATAACCGCCCCACTAAACCCCGGCTCACTGTTTCCAGTGAAACGAGATTTAATGGAGAAGCTGGGTTGCCCCATTCGGAGATCGTCGGGTCAAAGGTTGCTCACACCTCACCGACGCTTATCGCAGCGTGCCACGTCCTTCATCGCCTGTGCATGCCAAGGCATTCACCAAACGCCCTTACCTCACACTTGAGAGCCCACACCATCAACGCCAGCGCTAATGCGCAGTCGTCGACGTGCAGGATTAATCTCAGCCTGATATTGTTGAACGCATAGGAAAACTCGCGTTTTCCGATGCACCCTAAAATACGGCATCGATTTCAAAAACCCATTCACAATGTCAAAGAAGCGCGGCCCGTTGGCCGCTACCGGCCGAGGCCGGATCAGTTTTCACTTCATCCTGAAGAAATTGGTGGAGCCAGTCGGGATCGAACCGACGACCTCAAGCTTGCAAAGCTAGCGCTCTCCCAACTGAGCTATGGCCCCGAAAGCCATGGTGGGCCGAGTAGGAGTTGAACCTACGACCTCACGCTTATCAGGCGTGCGCTCTAACCACCTGAGCTACCGGCCCCCTTGGCTTCGCCGGCTTTGCAGCCGTGCGGCCTGGAAACCGGCTCAAGTAGGCGACCCGCACAGAAGCGCGGATCGCTTTATCTTCAGGAAGAAGGGACATGAGGACGGCGGCAATGTCTATGGAAGTCGTGGAAACCAGTCCAAACACGAAGTTCGGAGGGTTGATCCACAAGCTATCCTTAGAAAGGAGGTGATCCAGCCGCAGGTTCCCCTACGGCTACCTTGTTACGACTTCACCCCAGTCGCTGATCCCACCGTGGTCTGCTGCCTCCTTGCGGTTAGCGCACAGCCTTCGGGTGAAACCAACTCCCATGGTGTGACGGGCGGTGTGTACAAGGCCTGGGAACGTATTCACCGCGGCATGCTGATCCGCGATTACTAGCGATTCCGCCTTCATGCTCTCGAGTTGCAGAGAACAA
>JAEUMD010000021.1 GCA_016793635.1 Hyphomicrobiaceae bacterium | reverse complement strand
CTATAAATCACCTGACGAGGCGCTAACAGACTGATATGGCGCGAAAAAAGATCACTTTCTGCGTGCACGGATTGGCCGTCGAAAAGAACACGGTCGATGCGTCCGTGTTCGCGCACAAGCTGTCTGCAATTGTTCGTGGACTCGCTCGCGCAGACAAGCTCGGCAACCATGGTCGGCGTCTCGATTTTGTCATTACAGAACTTCGGATGGGAAGCGGATTCGTCGGGATTGAAGAACGCCAAGCCAAGACCAACCTCCCGCCAATGGCGTCTGGCATCGACAAGCTGCACAATGCGATCGTTACAGTCGCCAACGGAAACGTTGCGCACCTGAATGGCTCCTCTGATCTGCTGCCGATGATCCGTAGCCTCGGCAAGGGAGCAAGCAAGAACTTCTCTCACATCGACGTTGTCTTGGACGACGACAGCGAAACGGCTGTGCGCGTGGACGACTTCTTTGTGGAGCAAGTCGGGTTAGCCACGAGTGCGCTAACGACGCATGCCGACAGGAAGCAGAGGCGATTGTTCAAGGGGCGCTCTAAGACAACACTGGATGGAACGCTCAAAGCGGTTGATCATCGAGGGCCAACAAAACTCGCCTTCCTCGTGTTGACCGCTGGTGGCGCCGAGATAGAATGTACGTACAATGAGCACATTGCATCCGCGATAGTCCCAGCATTCGATGTGCGTTCCAGAGTCGAAGCTTGGGCGCACTATGATGGGCAGTCCGCGCTGCCTAGGCGATTGGAGTTGATTTCCGCGACGCCGCTCAAGAAAGACGCAGACTTGAAGCGCTGGAAAGGTGCGTTCCAGATTCAGCCGAGCGATACTGATGAGTGGGCCGACTGATGGCTGATCGCGTGAAGAACTACTTTTGGGATTCATGTTGCTTCATCGCATACCTCAACAACGAGGTTCACGCGTACGATGTCGCGAGTCTTGAGCAATTCATCGATGACGCCAAGAATGGCAAGGCGATGATCCATACATCGACAATAGCGTTGGCTGAGATCAGGCCCAGTTTCATGAAGAAGCGGTCGGTTGGTTCGTTTACTGAGTTTATGGAGGACATGAACGGCGCTGTCATTCTCGCTGATGCGTCACCGAACATCATGATTGCTGCGGGACACTACAAAGATCTGAAGTACACCAAATCAAATTCCAAGGGGCGTCACCTGTCGACTCCGGATGCAATCATGTTGGCGACCTGCATCCACCTCATGGATGACGCAGGTGTAAGCATCGATAGTTTCCACACGTTCGACGATGGCGGCAAACGCGGTGCTGATGGCAAGGCGGTGCCGCTCTTAACCTATCAGGAGTGGTGCACTGGCATCACTGAAAATGAGTTTGCGTCTCGCATCATACGGTTGCCACGACAGAAGCCGCTCCACCCGGAGCCGAGGTTCGCGTGACGAAACAGCAAAAGAAGAAGTTCATCGAAGCCGCCAGAACGGTTGGCGCGGAGGATGATGAGGATGTCTTTGACCGAATGCTGGGCGAGATAGCTAAAGCGCCGCCTCCTGATACGGTTCAAGATCGCAAGGCTCCGAAAGCAAAGAAGCCCGCCAAGTAGCGGGCTTTTTCTTCTGCCGTCGTGGTTTGTCAACCGTATAATCGCCCAATTTTTCCTATCGTTGGTCAAGAAGCAACGCTGGCGGAGCTTAAGGACCTCATCCTTGCTGGAGGCTGCGAAGTCGTCTGCGAGAAGGGCGATCTCAAGCGGTGCCTTGAGGACACGGCTGACGTCCTGGTCGTCCTCATTTGCGAGGCCGCGCGAACCTCGAAAGATGTGGTCGAGGCGGTGGAACTCGCGAGTGACAACGGCAAACGCATCGTCGGCGTCTGGGGGGAGGGCGAAGAGGAGAAAGGACTTCCGGCCATTTTGAACCGCCTCGGAAGCGGTACGGTACCGATGGACGCCGATCAGATCGCCTCTGTCATCTGCAATTGCAGGGACGAGTGGCTAGCACCGGGCGGAAATATCCGTAAGGCTCCGCCGACACCCCGGCATCGGGGCTGACGCATGGCGCTGCACACCTACGTGGTCCATTGGGATCATGGGTTTGCGCCCAACCCTTTCCAGGGGTTCTGTACGCTGGCCACTTGCAAGCCTGCCATCCGAAAGAAAGCCGAAATTGGCCACTGGGTCCTGGGCACCGGTTCGGCAGCCAGGAAGTGCCCGGCCGGCGGCAAGTATCAGGGGCGTGCGATCTTTATCATGAAGGTGACTAAGATCATCACGTTCAACGAGTACTGGGACGGTCCCGAATATCAATGCAAGCGGCCGATCATGAACGGAAGCCTGCGGCAACGGTTCGGCGACAACATTTACCATCAGAACCCCGAAGGCCATTGGATCCAAGCAGACTCCCGGCATAGCCTGAACGGCCAACCTAACGAGAAGAACCTCAAAAGAGACACTCGCACCACAGACCGCGTCCTCATCGGACGTGAGTTTACCTACTGGGGCGAGGATGCACCTCTCATCCCCTCACAGTTTGCCGATTTCGTCATCGCTAGGCCGGGAGACAAAACCATCACAGATCCGGTTGCTATCGCTGAGTTCGTAAAGTGGGCGAAGTCTGATGGACTGTCGGGCCGCGTCGGCGATCCGCTGGATTGGAGGAGTGAGCGACGTTGGAAGTAGCGGCTGCGCCGATACCCGAGCGATCCTATGAGTCAACAGCATAGCTGGCGGAACGCTGCGAGCGCAGATTGATGCCAAGCGACAAACTCGATAGCGCGTAGGGGTTACCGATCAGAATCGACGGCATCGACACTTTCAAGGGCGACACGTCCAGCGCTAACGCTGCCTTCAAGTCGACTTGTCTGAACCTGCACGCGCTCCGTTACAGATCCCTGAGTGCTCCCACACTTGGGGTATCGCTTGGTGTACAACTTGGTGTACCAAAATTTTCCGAATTGGCTCAGCGCCTTGATCTGTATAGAATTTATGCGATTATTCGCGTATTGGCTGGGGGACTAGGATTCGAACCTAGACAGGCAGAGTCAGAGT
>JAEUMD010000009.1 GCA_016793635.1 Hyphomicrobiaceae bacterium | reverse complement strand
CTTTGATTTTGCTGCAACCTAAGTGCTTTCGGGGTTGCCGGACGTCAATTTCGGGTCCGGCGAAATTTCGCAGGCGTAGCCACTCTTTGCCGGCCTTTCACAGCGGGCCCTTAACGGGGGGGGGGTATGTGGGGGGGGCGGACGGGGGGCTGATTACTGCCCCCGACGCCCTTTTGCGGGAACACCTGGCTCGCGCTTGGTCCCCCGCCCCCCCCCCCCCCCCCCCCCACTCGCGCTTGCCGGCCTGCTGCGCTATGCACGCGGCACTGACGATCGACAAAGGCATCGAGGGGAGCGCCGCACAATGGCTTCACGGCAGACGTTGGCAGCACCGCAACTTCCGCCCGCGCCCGTGCGCACCCGCTCGAACGTCGCGGTGCTGTACGGCGGGCTTTCGGCCGAGCGCGAGGTGTCACTGCGGTCCGGCGCGGCGGTCGCCAAGGCGCTCGAAGGCGAGGGCTACCGCGTCACGCTGATCGATGTCGCGCGCGACCTGCCGCTGCGCCTTGCCGAGCTGAAGCCTGAAGTCTGCGTCAACGCGCTCCATGGCAAGCACGGCGAGGATGGCGAGGTGCAGGGCATCCTCGAGTTCCTCGAAATCCCCTATTCGCATTCGGGCGTGCTCGCTTCCGCCCTCGCCATGCATAAGGAGCGTGCCAAGGCGGTGATGAAGGCGGCGGGCGTGCCCGTGGCGGATGCCCTGCTCGTCACGCGGCGCGAGGCGGCCAGCCGTCACGTCATGGAGCCGCCCTACGTTGTGAAGCCGGTGGCGGAGGGGTCGAGCGTCGGCGTCGTCATCGTTCGCCCCGGTGCCAACGCCCCGGCGTCGCTCGTTCTGTCCGACGGCGCAGACCCTGACGAAGTCGTCATGGTGGAGCACTACGTCGCGGGCCGCGAGCTCACCTGCGGTGTCATCGGCGAGTTCGTCACCGATCTGATCGAGATCGTGCCCCGTGACGACCTCCCATTCTACGATTTCGCCGCCAAGTACGCGCCCGGCGGCTCGCGCCACGAACTTCCGGCCAGAGTTTCACCGGATATTTACCAGCTTGTACGGAAACTGACCCTCACGGCGCATCAGGCTCTCGGCTGCCGCGGTGTCAGCAGGGCGGATTTCCGCTTCGACGATACGGCGGGCGGAACCGGCGAACTGGTGTGCCTCGAGGTCAATACGCAGCCGGGTATGACGGCGACGTCGCTGGTGCCCGAGCTTGCCGCCCACGCCGGGTGGTCGTTCGGCGAGCTCGTGCGTTGGATGGTCGAGGACGCGAGTTGCAGCAGGTAGCAGGTGAGTTTGGTCCTGACCGGCGGGCGCCGATAGCGCCATCGCCCCGGACGCCTGCATCCTCGTATATCCCGGCGCCGCCGCTTCGCGCCTTCCCCACCACCCAACATCCCCGTCGCACACGCGGGCCGCGCGCCGGCTGGCGCCGCCGCGTCGCCGTGCCGTTTGCGGCCCTCCTCGGTGTCGCGGTTTTCATCGTCGCAACCAAGGGCGGCCGCGAGGCGCGAACCGCGGAAAGCCTGCTGCCCTCGCTCGACGTGACGGCGAGCTGGCTCGGTCTCGGGGTCGATCAGGTCTCGCTGACGGGGCACCGCTTCACGCCCGACGGCGACATTTTCGACGCTCTGCAACTCGACCGGCAGCGGCTGCTGATCGGCTTCGACACGGCTGGAGCCCGTGCGCGCATCGAGAAGCTCGCCTGGGTGGCGAGTGTGGATATCGTGCGCGACTACCCGGGGCGCATCGACGTGCGCGTCACCGAGCGCACCCCGTTCGCCGTCTGGCGCAAGGGCGAGCGCGAGTTCCTCATCGATCGCACGGGGCGCGTTCTGCAGGCGGTTCCGATGGGCTCCGTCGCCAATCTCCCACGGCTCGCCGGCGATGGGGCGGAGCACGAGGCCGGGACGCTGCTGACGCTGGTCGGGCGTCATCCCGGGCTCGCCCAGCGTTTCGCCAGCGCCGAGCGTGTCGGCGGCCGTCGCTGGCGGATCGTGACGAACAACGGGACGCGCCTCGAGTTGCCAGCCGAGGGTGAGGCGATGGCGCTCGAAACCCTCGCCGCCTCGGGCGAACTCGACCGGATTCTCGCTGGTGGCAGCAGTGTCGTCGATCTGCGGGCCAAGGGGCGGATCGCGGTCCGCTCGGCATCGCTACCGCAGGCCGGTGGAGGCGCACGGTGATGCGGCCCATCAGGTCAAATCCGAGCCGCATCGTCGGGCTGCTCGACATCGGTACCAGCAAGATTGCATGCCTGATCGTGGCGCTCGAGCCGCGCGGGCCCGCTATCCTCGCTGGCATGGACACGCCATTCCGCGTGCTGGGCATCGGCCACCAGCGTTCGCGCGGGCTCAAGGCGGGGGTCATCACCGATCTCGACGAGGCCGAGGTGGCGGTGCGCGCCGCCGTCGACCAGGCCGAGCACATGTCCGGTGTTCGCCTCGACGAGGTCTACGTCTCCCTCGCCTGTGGTCGGCTCAAGTCGGAAGTATTCGCCGCCAATGCCGACGTCGCGAACGGGGTCGTCGGCGACGGCGACATCGCTCGCGTTCTCGACGGCGGGCGGGCCTATGCCGAGCGCGACGGGCGCATGCTCGTACATATGAATAGGGTGGGGTTGAGACTCGACGGTGCGCCGGGCGGTGCCGATCCTCGCGGGCTCGCGGCGCGGCGGATCACCGCCGACCTCCACGCCGTGACCGCCGACGACGCACCGGTTCGCAACGTCATGCTGCTGGTCGACCGGTGTTATCTCGGTGTCGCCGGGGTGATCGCCACGCCGCATGCCAGCGCACTGGCCGCGAGCAGCGTCGAGGAGCGCCGGCTCGGCGTCACCGTCATCGACATCGGTGGCGGCGTCACCACCATCGCGCTGTTCGCCGACAACCGCTTCATCCATGCCGAGGCGATACCGGTGGGCGGCGGCCACATGACATTCGATATTGCACGGGGGTTGCAGACGCCGCTTGCCGACGCCGAACGAATTAAGGCGCTTTACGGAAGCCTCGTGTTGGCCCCGTCGGACTTGCACGAGGGCTTCAGTTACCCCATGGCCGGAGATGCGGACGGCATCGAAGGCCAGACGACCCGCGCGGTCCTGGCCGATATCCTGCGTCCTCGCATGTCGAGTCTTCTCGGCTTGGTTCAGGAGCGCCTGCAGCGCAGCGGCATGGCACCCTATGCCGGGGACCGCGTTGTTCTGACGGGCGGATCGAGCCAGCTCGTCGGTATCGGCGAGCATGTCGCCAACGTGCTCGGCCGGCGCGTCCGTGTATCGGGGCCGGATGCCGCGTCCGGTGTCCCAGGTGGCCTCGTCAACCCGTCGTTCGCGACGGTTGTCGGCATGGTCGCGGCGGTCGCGGGCGAGGGGCTGGTGACAGCCGACCCCGGACGGTCGATGGCCGCCCAGGGCTATATCGGCCGTGTCGGCCAATGGCTGAAGCAAGGGCTTCAGTAGCCGGTTTCACATTCGTTGGTGTTGCAATTTAGCCGCCTTCCTGTGGGCTGCGGGCGCGGCTGCGCTCGGCAGTCCGGGGCGAATCACGCAAGGTGTGCGCCAGCGGTCTGGCGTGCATTGCGCGGCGGGTGGGCGCCGAGAGGA
Source organism: Hyphomicrobiaceae bacterium (assembly GCA_016793635.1). Classification (GTDB taxonomy): domain Bacteria; phylum Pseudomonadota; class Alphaproteobacteria; order Rhizobiales; family Hyphomicrobiaceae; genus JAEUMD01. Next base: position 243,705 of record JAEUMD010000009.1, on the reverse strand, counting down.
CGAGAAATGCTGCGGAGGGGCGGGATCTACCGCGACCCGCAGGGACGACGCGAGGGGACGATGGGCATCAACCTGCAACTGCCGACGCTCACGGACCTGCGTCCGCGCCTCACGGTCATCGGTGTCGGTGGCGCTGGCTGCAACGCGGTCAACAACATGATCGCCGCCGGGTTGACCGGCGTCGAGTTCGTGGTGGCCAATACCGATGCTCAAGCACTCGCGGCATCGAGCGCCGAGCATCGCCTGCAACTCGGTGTCAATCTCACGGAAGGGCTCGGAGCCGGGTCCAAGCCCGAGATCGGCGAGGCCGCAGCCGAGGAGGCGATCGACGAGATCCGCACGCAGATCTCCGGCTCGCATATGGTGTTCATCGCCGCCGGGATGGGCGGCGGCACGGGCACGGGCGCCTGCTCCGTCATCGCCCGCGTCGCGCGCGACCTCGGAATCCTGACAGTCGGCGTGGTCACCAAGCCGTTCCTGTTCGAAGGGACGCGGCGTCAGCGCACCGCGGAATCGGGCATCGCCGAGCTGCGCAAGCACGTCGATACCCTGATCGTCATCCCCAACCAGAACCTGTTCCGCATCGCCAACGAGAAGACGACGTTCGCCGAAGCCTTCGTGCTGGCCGATCAAGTGCTCTACTCGGGTGTCGCCTGCATCGTCGATCTGATCCTCAAGGACGGACTGATCAACCTCGATTTCGCCGACGTGCGCACGATCATGAGCGGCATGGGAACGGCGATGATGGGCACCGGCGAAGCTTCGGGCGACCGCCGCGCGATTATGGCTGCCGAGGAGGCGATCGCCAATCCGCTGCTCGATGACGTGACCTTGCGGGGCGCTCGCGGCCTGCTCCTGTCGATCACCGGCAGCCACGACATGACACTCTATGAGGTGGACGAGGCGGCGAGCCGCGTTCGCCAGGAAGTCGATCCCGACGCCAACATCATCGTCGGTGCAACGTTCGACGACAGCCTCGGCGATGCCATCCGCGTTTCGATCGTCGCCTCCGGCATGAGTCGCGCCGACGCGGCGGTGATGGCGGAGCCAAAGGCGCCCGCTTTCGTGCCGCAGGCGGCCGCTCCTCAGCCACCAGCAGCGCCCCACTGGCAGGACAGCTCTTGGCCGGACCAGGGGCATGCCGCGCCCATCCCGTCTGGGCAGGCGCCGTCCGCTTACGAGCAGCTTCTTTCTCAGGCGATCGGCGGCGGCGGCGATGCCAGCGCACGCACCGCCGCGGGGCCGGCCCCGGTTCCGCCGAATCACGATGGGGCCGCGCACCCGCAGCGCCGCGAGACGTGGCAGGCACCGGGCAACGTGACGATTGAAGCGGGCTTCCAGCCGCCCGTCGCCCCGCCGGCCTCTGCTGCCGGAAATGCGGTCGAAATGTCGCAGCAAGGCGACGCCGGGTTCCGCGCGCAGCCGCCGGTGGACGTGCGCCGGTCTGGCCGACGCATGCCGGATGTCGAGGACTTCCCGGTCGTCGGCCAGCGTGACTATTACGCGAAGACCGCCGAGCAAGGCCGGAACGACGGCGGCAGGGCGGGTCCTGGTGTGGGCAACACGCAACAACCACACGCGCCGGAGCGGCGCCGACCGGGCCTTTTCGAGCGAATCACTGGAATGGGGCGCAAGGCGGACGATTCGCCTTCCGAACACGGCGCAGCGGGCCAAACGCAGGGTCATCGTAACAATCGCCCGGCCCCGGGCGAGACGACGGGGGCGCGTCAGGGAGGTGGAGACGGCCTCTCGCGCGGCGTTGGCCAGAGTGACGAATCTGTTGAATTGCCTATGTTTTTCAATAAAGGCCGCAAGTAGTTGCGGGTCCGTTTTACAGGTCGAATTCCGCCATCTGCTTAGATGATGTGCAACGGTAACAGTTGGTAAGAAACCGTGATTTGTAACGCCCAGCACGCACGGCTATCGTTCTGAAAGTTAACGACGACGACAAACATTCCAACGACTTGCGTGTCCCGATGGTGACATCTGTGTCGTTTGTGCATCGATCCTAGGGGGCTCGTTGCAGGGATGGTTTGATCATCGACGGGGGTGGCGCGAACGCCGGGGCAACGGTGCGGGCGCGCCAGGGGAAATCGAGGGACGGCTATCATGTCGAATCGCTTCATCGGCGCACGACAGACGACGATTGCTCGAGAGATCGAGCTGGTTGGCACGGGGGTGCACAGTGGAGCGCCAGTATCGGTCATCCTGCATCCGGCAGAAGCTGATACTGGCCTCCGCTTTGTGGTTACCCGGAATACTCGCCTGATCGCCGATATTGCCGCCGATGTGCGGAACGTCAAAAACCTCACACTCTGCACCGTGATCGGCGACGACAGCGGTGTCACGGTCTCCACGGTGGAGCACCTTCTCGCCGCCCTCCGCGGTCTCTCGATCGACAACTGCTTCATCGAGATCGACAGCAAAGAAGTTCCGATCATGGACGGCAGCTCGGCGGCATTCGTCGAGGCCATCGACGAGGTCGGCATCCGCGAACTCTCCGCTCCGCGCAAGTTCATCAAGGTTCTGAAGCCCATCCGCGTCGAGGATGGCGATTGCTGGGGTGAGCTGGTCCCCCATCAAGGTTTCCATCTCGATGTCGAGATCGATTTCGAGACCCCCATCATCGGCCGTCAGCGCCTCGCGCTCGAGATGACGCCCAGCACCTTCCGCACCGATGTTTCCCGCGCTCGTACCTTCGGCTTCATGTCGGACGTGGAGCGTCTCTGGAAAGCCGGCTTGGCGCTTGGTGCAAACCTCAACAACACCGTGGCTATCGGCGATGGCCGCATCTTGAACCGCGAAGGCCTGCGCTGCCCGCAGGAGTTCGTACGTCACAAGATGCTCGACGCCGTGGGCGACCTTTCGCTCGCCGGTCATCCGCTACTTGCTGCTTACCGCTCCGTGCGTGGCGGTCACCGCCTCAACTCGTTCGTGCTCAAGGCTCTGTTCGCCGACGATACCGCGTGGACGCTTGTCCAGGCTCCACGGGTTCGCGAACTCACCAGCGTCGAGGATGTCGGCATGGCTGCCGGCATGATCGTCGCCGCGGAGTGAGCGTATTGTCTCCGAGCCGGTGGCCACCGGCTCAACGGATGCCCGCGTTTGTCGACGGCTTTCGATGGTAGGTCGGCATCTGGAAGGGGCGGGGTTGCAGGCGCTTCCCATCGTCCCATCGTCGCGACGTTACCCAACGGCAGCCTTCGCAACCCCAGCTACTTCGCTTCCAGTCTTTTCGGACATAGGCGTCCGACGCGATTCGAGGTTGGGGGTCGGAAGCGAAGAAAGTTTCTCCCCTGGGCAGTCCTTCCGGAGCCTGAGGGGTGATAGCGGTGGCGCCCTCGGCAATCACCGGTCGCACGAGAGGGGACAACGGCGAGTTGCTGGACATCCGGCGGTGCAGTCGGGGGAAGCCCAACCGGGCGCGCAAGTTCTGACGCGACGGTCAAACCTCAGCGACGCCGGCCCATCGGAATCGAGTTCGCCGGGGTCTCGAGGCACACACACCATCGAGCAGGGCAAGCCGCAAGAAGCCAAGGTGCCAGCCCGACACACCTGCATCAAATCGCCCGGGGCGGATAGCCAAGGGCTTACATAACGTCAGACTTGCCTCTTTCTTGACGGTTTCAACAGGCAGTTGAAGAGACAACGACGCGACTCGTGTGATAGTCAATCGAACGGTTGTCGGTTGTTCTCTGGGTGTTGCCCTGAATGCCTGAGGCGCTGACCGGCGCGGAGAGGGGCATGCTCGGACGCCGCAAAAGTGCAGGTGTGTTGGCTCGCAGGGTCCGAACAATGCTGTGATGCTGTGCACCATAAGCGCTCGGAAGGTCGCGCTGAGAGAGGCGCTTCAAGCAACGGCGCGGACGCAGGTCGGGGGACCTCGATTTCGATGGGTGGGAAAGCGATGGGCGGTAGGGGAACGGGACGTAGGCTGGGTGCCGGTCTGGCGCTGCTCCTTTCCGTGTCGGCGCTTTCTGGATGCGCCTCGTCGAACAATCTCCAGGCCGCGCTCAATCCCGATCCGCCGGAAAAGATGTACGCGGAAGCCGACCGTCTGCTCAGCAAGGGCAAGTACGAAGCGGCGGCACGCAAGTTCGAGGATCTCGATCGCGATCACCCGTACGCTCACGAGGCGCGCCGCGCCATCGTCATGGCCGCATACGCGTATTACAAGGCCGGCAAGCTGCCGGAAGCGATTGCCTCGGCCGAGCGCTATACGACGATGCATCCGGGCACCAAGGAAGCCGCGCTCGCTCACCACATCATCGCGTCTTGCTATTTCGACGAGATGGGCCAGCCCAACCGCGATCAATCCTCGACGCGCAAGGCGCTCGCCGAACTGAAGAAGCTCAAGGCGCGTTATCCCGAGAGCGAGTACGCGCAAAAGGCGGACAATCGCATTCGCGTGGCCGAGGATACGCTGGCCGCCTCCGAGATGGAGGTCGGCCGCTACTACCAGAAGAACGGCAACCACGTCGCGGCTATCAACCGCTTCAAGGCGGTCGCCGCCGAATATCAGACGACTAGGCACGTCGAGGAGGCGCTGCATCGCCTCGTCGAGTGCTACTTGGCGCTCGGCATCAAGCAGGAAGCGCAGACGGCGGCCGCGGTGCTCGGCCACAACTTCCCGAACTCGAGCTGGTATAAGAGCAGCTACGCGCTGTTGCAGTCGGACGGTCTTTCGCCGCAGGAAGACACCGGCTCTTGGCTTTCGAAGGCGTGGAAGGCCGTTCCGAAGCTTTCGCTCGGCGGCCCGGGCTAAACAATTCCGTGGTGCCGGTTCGACCTTGCATTCGGCGCGATTTGTGCCCGACCTGAACTGCGCATTCCTGCTGACTTCTATCCCGACACTCTTACTTAGGCTGCGCGTGCTGACCCTCGCCGCTGGATGGCGGTCGCGCCGGGGCAGGTGGTGCTTTCTCGCGCCGCGCGTGGTCGGCTATTGAATGTTGGCTCTGCGCCGGGCACACCGGTGGCGTTCCGCACCCATTCGGTAAACTCCAATTGAGCAAGCCTCGGCGCAGTTGGGTAGGGTCCGATCAGATTTGGTCCAGCGTCTGACCGGGGCATCGACAAATTGGTTTCTACAACTACTGGTATCGCATGGCGCGCACGTCCAAGAGTTCGAAGGCGGTCGAGGCGATGAGCGCGACTGAAGCCCGCGCCGAGCACACACGTCTGGCCGCCGAGATCTCGCGCCACGATGCGCTCTACTATCAGGCTGATGCGCCCGAGATCAGCGACGCCGAGTACGACGCACTGCGCCAGCGGCTCGAAGCCATCGAGAAAGGTTTTCCCGCGCTGGTTGGCGCCGATAGCCCGACGCAGCGGGTCGGCGCGGCGCCCGCGGAGGGGTTCGGCAAGGTACGCCATCGCGTGGCGATGCTGTCGCTCGGCAATGCATTCTCGGATGAGGACGTGACGGAGTTCCTCGCGCGCATCCGCCGCTTTCTCGGAATGGCCGCAGACGAGACACTCGCGGTCACGGCCGAGCCGAAGATCGACGGCCTCTCGATTTCACTGAGGTACGAGAAGGGAGTTCTGGTCGAAGCGGCGACGCGCGGTGATGGCGCCGAGGGCGAGAACGTCACCGACAACGTGATGACCATCGCCACCATCCCACATCGGCTGCATGGGCACGAAGTACCAGACGCGATCGACGTGCGCGGCGAGATCTACATGTCGCATGCAGAGTTCGCACGGCTCAACGCGGCACAGGCGGCAGCGGGGGCCAAAGTGTTCGCCAATCCGCGCAACGCGGCCGCGGGCTCGCTGCGCCAGCTCGATCCGAGCATCACCGCATCGCGCCAACTCGCATTCTTCGCCTACGCTTGGGGCGAAGCATCCTCACTTCCCGGTGCGACGCAGCAGGATGTCGTGAATGCGTTCGCGAAATGGGGCCTGCCGACGAACCCGCTCATGCGCGTCTGCGACAGCGACCGTGAGCTGCTCGACTATTACCGTGATATGGGCGAGAGGCGCGCGAAGCTCGGCTATGACATCGATGGTGTCGTCTACAAGGTGAACCGGCTCGACCTTCAGGGAAGACTTGGCTTCGTCTCGCGCGCGCCGCGCTGGGCCATTGCGCACAAGTTCCCCGCCGAGCAGGTGACGACTGTGCTGCGTCGTATCGAAATCCAGGTCGGCCGTACCGGCGCGTTGACACCCGTCGCAAAGCTCGACCCGGTGACAGTCGGCGGCGTCGTCGTCTCCAACGCGACCTTGCACAACGAGGACGAGATCGCGCGCAAGGATATCCGCGAAGGCGACACCGTCGTCGTGCAGCGCGCTGGCGACGTCATTCCCCAGGTTGTCCGCGTGATCGAGGATGCTGGGCACACCGCCCGCCCGCGATATGAATTTCCGACGGTCTGTCCCATATGCGGCAGTGAGGCCGTGCGCGGCGATGCCGACGACGGCGCCGAGAACGGTGACGCGGTGCGCCGCTGCACCGGCGGCCTCATCTGCCCGGCGCAGCGTGTCGAGCGTTTGAAACACTTCGTCTCGCGCAACGCTTTCGACATCGAAGGGCTCGGCGAGAAGAGCGTGCAGGAGTTCTACGACGCGGGTCTCATCAAGGTGCCCCAGGACATCTTCACGCTCGAGGTGCGCGATGCCGATACCACGCCGCGCATCGCCGAGCGCGATGGCTGGGGCGAGACCTCGGCGAGGAAACTGTTCTCCGCCATCGATGCGCGCCGCACCATCGGGCTCGACAGGTTCATCTTCGCGCTCGGAATCCGCCACGTCGGTGAGACGACGGCGCGCGATCTCGCCCGCGCCTACGGCAGTTTCGATGCCTTGCGCGCGGCGCTCGCTGCCGCAGCGCGCGAGCGGCCGGGCGAGCAGTACCGGCGCATGACGTCGATCCCGGGCCTCGGCCCCAAGTCTGCCGAGCAGATCATGCGGCATGCTCTCCGCGACGATGCAGGGGGCGATCTGCTTGCGGCACGGCCGGCGACGTTTGCGGAGTATGTCGGCGGGATCAAAGGCATTCGCTCGAACGTCGCCGATGCGCTGGGCCGCGCCTTCGTCGACGTTGCGGAGATGGTTGACGTGGCGCGGCAAGCGGCGGGGCAGATGCCGGGAGACGCTTACCGAGATTTCGCGAGCCTTCAGGGTATCGGCGAGGTTGCGACCGACGCCCTTCTCGATTTCTTCGCCGAGCCGCACAATGTCGAGGTGATCGACGCCCTGCTCAAGCACGTCTCGCCACAGCCTCTCGAAGCCGTGGCAACCGCGTCTCCAGTCACCGGCAAGACGGTCGTGTTCACCGGAACGCTCGAACGGCTTTCGCGCGGTGAGGCGAAAGCGCAGGCGGAACGACTCGGCGCGAAAGTGGCGGGCTCGGTTTCGAAGAAGACCGATTACGTCGTCGCGGGCGCGGAAGCCGGATCGAAGCTCGTCAAGGCGCGCGAACTCGGTGTCACGGTGCTGTCGGAAGAAGAGTGGATCGCGCTGATTGGCGACTGAACGGCCGTTGGGGGAACACGATACCCTTGGAGTCGCCGCTCGGTTGTGAGCGCGCTGCATCAACGTCGATAACGCTCCAGCGCCTGCTCGATCACGAGCATGGCGCCGTCCAGCGCCTGGGTCCAATCGAGCGGGCAATCGCCGAGTGGCGCACGGCCATCGTCACCCGCGCCGATCAGACCGCTCGGAATGTGGACGAACCCGGCTTGCGCCCGCTGGCGGGCAAACGCGCAGCATTCGAGCGAGCGATAGAGAATGGCGTTGCAGAGATAGTCGCCCGCATCGTCGGATGGGCGGCCGGGAATGGAAGACGCGGCGAGGCGCGCGACGATGGCGTCTACCGGCAACGTAGATGCGCGGGTTTCAGGACCATCGATGGCGTTGAGCGGCGAAGAAGGCAGGTGGTCGCGCGCATCGGGAGAGGCGGCACGGGCATTGCGCGCGGTCGTCTCGATCTCGAGGCCGAGCGCACGCGCGGAAACCCCGAAATGGATCGCGATGTCGGGTTCGAGTTGACGCAGCAGGGCGGAAAGCCTGGACGGTCCGCGCTCCCATTCGGTTGGTAGCGTGGCTGCGGAAATGCGCAACAGCGGCCAGCGGCGTCGCGCGCGTGGCGCGAGGCGTCGCACCAACAGGCTGGACGCATTGAAGGCGACGCCGGGAAAAGGGCCGAACCCGGTGAGCAGTACGGTTGTCGGGCGGTCCTCAGCCATGCACGGCGTTACACCTCCGGCCGGGTTCGCTTCAAAATCCCATCAGTCCGAGAATGCGGTCGACGGCGAGCGTCGGCAGCAGGCGGCCCTCGCGCACGTCGGCCTCGATGCCCGGCAGCGCCTCGGCAACGCGCGGGCTCTCGCGCAGAACGCTCATCAGACGGTCCTCGAGCAAGCTCTGCATCCAGGAGAGTGCTTGCGAACGGCGGCGCTCGGCGTGCTCGCCCGAGGCGAGCGTCACGCGACGGTGCTCCTCGATCCTCGTCCACAAGTCGTCGAGGCCGATATTGCCGCGGCCGGAGATCGTCACGACCGGCGGCTTCCAGGTGGCGTTGGCCGGCGTCAGGATCGACAGCGCGCTGCGGTACTCGGCGGCGGCGGCCCCCGCGCGCACGACATTGTCGCCATCGGCCTTGTTGATGGCGATCATATCGGCAATCTCGATGATGCCCTTCTTGATGCCCTGGAGATCATCGCCACCGCCGGCGAGGAGCAACACGAGGAAGAAATCGACCATGTCGGCGACGGTGGTCTCGGATTGGCCGACGCCGACCGTTTCAACGATCACCACGTCGAACCCCGCAGCTTCCACCAGCGCCATCGTCTCGCGTGTCTTGCGCGCGACGCCGCCGAGCGTGCCTGAGGTCGGCGACGGGCGGATGAACCCGGCGGGCGACTGTGACAGACGCGTCATGCGCGTCTTGTCGCCGAGGATCGAGCCGCCAGTGCGTTTCGAGGTCGGGTCGACGGCGAGCACGGCGACCTTGTGGCCCGCCTCGATCAGGTTGATGCCGAGCTGGTCGATGGTGGTCGATTTGCCGACACCGGGCACGCCGGTCACGCCGAGGCGGATGGCGTTGCCGGTCGAGGGAAGCAGCTCCTGAAGGAGCTCCTGGGCGATGCGGCGATGCTCTGGCTTCGTGCTTTCGACGAGTGTGATCGCGCGGGCCAGTGTGGCGCGATCGCCCGCGCGCACGCCGGCCGCATAATCGGCCACCGTCATGCCGGCGCGGGGGGGCGTCGCGCGATCGAGCATCACTGCGTCTCCTTCTCGTTTCGGCCTCGCGGGCTCGCGCGTTGGAGCGCATGTCCTCGCTTCGCGGGTCATGTCACGAAAGCGCCAAGCCGTCCAGCTATCGGGTTACCCGTTTCATCTGCCGGAGAGGTGCCGGCTCGGCAAGCCTTCGCCGCAAGAACATTGCGGCAGGCGCCGATTTGCAGCCCGGCGGCAAACGTGTTTCCTTGCCGCATACGTCTGGGGCGGCCAGCTCGCTGCGGCGCATTGCGGCGCGGAGCGGGGCACGGGAAGTGGGGAGAGCCATGTTCGAGGTTTGGGGTCCGATTGCCGGTGCCGCCGCGCTGCTGCTCGTTGCCGCGCTGGTCTACGTTTTTGCATGGCGATCGCTCGGCACCTTGCCCGGTTTTGCCAAATGGTCGCTCCGCCTGTTGTTGACGGCGATCGTCGTGCTGCCGGTCGCTACGCTCGTGTTCCTGCCGAAGATGCAAAAAGATAAGTCCGCCATCGAACGGTCGGCGAAGCCGGCCGCGACAGAGCAGGGGGCGGGACGAGGAGCCGACGAGGAAAGGCCGGCTCGCGAGGCGTCGAAGAAGAAAGCTGCGAAGCCGCCGGCGCCCCCAGCGGACGACGACCGCTACGCCTATCGCCGCGATGAACCCGCTACCGCCGCGCCGCCGCCTGCAAGCGCTCCGGAAGCGACCGAGCCGCGGCTGCGCGAACCCGCCGACGTCGATAATGGCAGGACGTCACCGGGTTTGAGTGGCGGCACACCGCCGGGCGGCGGAGGCACGGCCAGCGGTTCCGGCAACAAGGAGTTTGGCGGGCATACGCGCGGCATAACCCCGCCCCCGAAGCCGCCGGTGGCGGCTGGTGGCGAGGCGGCAGCACCGCCCACCACGGCTCCCGTACCGTCGCCCATCACCGCACCGCCTAAGCCCACGACCGCGCCGGTTCCCAGAACGGCCGAGGTGCCAGCACCGCCGCCGCCGCCTGCTGGGGCGGTTGGCGAGGAAAAGGAAGATTGGACGGTGGTGCCGGTCTTCTATGGCACCGATCGGGCGCGCGTGCCGAATGACAAGCGTATCGACTATGGATCCGAGCGCGCCCGCAAGCTCGAGCTCGGACGCGCGCTGATCACGGTGCCGAAGAAGCACGAGGTACCCCAGGTCGAGCGGCCGTGGGCGATCACCATCCCGTACTTCAACGTCAAGATCTACGAGCAGGCCGAGGACCCCAAGAGTCACTTTACGCTGCAGGAGCTGAAGTCGCTGTCGGAGGCCGAACTGCTCGGCCTCGTCAAGCAGCGCCTGGCCGCGTCGGCGCGCTTCAAGGACCACGCCTTCGTGTTCATCCACGGCTACAACACGACCTTCGACAATGCCCTCTACCGGACGGCGCAGGTGGCCTACGACATCAAGTTCGACGGCGCGCCGTTCCTCTATAGCTGGCCGTCCGGCGGCGGTATCGCCAGCTACACCTACGATGGCGTCAGCGCCGAGCAGGCCGAGCCGTTCCTCGGTGAGTTCCTGAAGCTCGTGACGCAGAAGTCCGGCGCGACCTCGGTGAGCGTGATCGCGCATTCGATGGGCAACAGGCTGCTTCTGCGCGTGCTGCAGGAGATCCAGCGCACCAAGCCCGAGGGTGTGAAGATCAGTCAGGTGATCCTGGCGGCGCCCGACGTCGATCGCGATAGCTTCGAGAATATCGCCAGCGCCCTCAAGGGGCTCCCGAGTGGCGGCATCACACTCTATGCCTCTTCGAACGATCGTGCGCTCGAAGTCTCGCGCCGCTTCCACGGCGGCGTGCCGCGGGCCGGCGATGTTCCGAACGGCGTGCCGCTGATCGTACCGGGCGTGGATACGATCGATGCGACGTCGGTCAGCATGGATAGCCTCGGTCTGCACCATTCGGGCTATGCCGAAAACAATGCGCTGCTTTCAGATATCGGTGCGCTGATCCAGACGGGCGAGCGCCCGCCCGAGAAGCGGGTGCCGATCCTGAAGAAGCTCGAAACCGACAAGGGAGCGTTCTGGCGCTATCCGTGAGGGCGCGCGGGGTTGCCGCCAGGCGGGCGAGTGAGGCCCTTGCATGAGGCCGCGCCGCCCGTCGACCGGTAAACCAGGCGTTAACGGCTGTCCCGTATCGTGACGGTATTACCCGTTCGCGACTCGGAGACCGTCGATGCAACCCGCCCGCGCCACCGCTCGTGCATCGCGCTACGACGCCACCGTGCCCCTGCCGACGCGGATGGTCTCAGCGGCACTTTTGATCGCCGCCGCACTCACAATTCAGGGACGCCAAGCGCGCGCGGAGGAAGCCTATGTCTGCGAGGACGGGCGCGTCGTGCAAGTTCGGATCGGCGAGCTTGACCGCCTGAAGCGGACGGACCCGTGCATCGCGGCCTACCATAAGATGAAGGTCGAGCCCGCAGGGGCACCTCCCGCCACTCCGCTCGCGGCGCGCGGGATAAAGACTCGTGGCACGGGCAGCGCCATCGTTCCGGCCGCGCCTTCCACGCAAGTGCAGACTGCTTCGGTCAATAAACCGCTGGCTCCACCGCCGGCGCACAATCCTGAGTTCGAGTCCGCGGCAGAGGTCGCCGTCGAGGCGCCACTGGCTCGCGTTGCTGCGCGGGCGGAGATCATCACGTCACCGCGCGTCGAAAAAATAGTCTTCCGCCATCAGGCACCAGCCCGCGCGGGAACCATTGGGCCGGTCTCCATCGTACCGGCGGGCGCCGTCGATTACCGTCACGTTCCGATCATCAATGCCGCTCCCGGCAGCGACGCGATTTACGTGCACACGCGCTGACCGAAGCGACGCAGTGCCGGATAGTGTTCCGTCTCCGACACTTGGTTTCCAGTGCAGTATGCGATCGACCAAGTGTCGTAGACGAAAAGAACACTAGCAACTCGATGATTCTAGTTTTGCTTTCGTCACTAACGCTTGGCAGACCACCGTTCAGCAACCGGGAACCAAGCGTTAGTGACGCAACACTAGAGCATCATGCGGCCGCGCTGAATCGCGGTGGCGATGAGCGGTCGGATAAAGATGCTCAAATCCTGGTGCTAGAGCGCTTTTATCCGCTCAGGGGAGCCGCTTGCGGTCCCGTCGGATTGGATAGCGCTCCAGGTGTCCGGTCCTCGGATCGACTTCAACCAAGCGTTTACCAATTGCTGGCAGCGTTGGCGTCGGAATTGCGCCTGCTTTCGATGTGAGGCCCCATGCTGTGCCGTATCCCCTCGATCCGCCCGATTGCCTCCGCTGCTGCCGCTTCGGTGTTGCTGTTGTCCGGTGCCGTTGGAAGCGCTGAAGCCGGTGGTATCTGGCATCTGGGACGCGAGACGTCACCGCGTCCGCCCGTAGCCAATAAAGGTGGCCCAGGAGCGAACGTCTCTGGAAATCCCACCGCCGCCAAGACAAGTGAAGCCAAGCCTGCCGAAGGTGCCTCCTCGAACGCGGCGTCTGAGGCCGACGTAGTGCCCGCGCGGCAAGCCGTGAATGACTCGGAAGGAACGAGCACCGCAGGCGAACTCGCAAAGGAGGGCGCGCAAGAGGCCCTCAAGGGTACGATCGGTGCCGTTGAGAAGGATGCCGCGAAGCCTGAGGAGAAGACTGCACCGGCTGCGGACGCGAAGGCGGACGGTGGAGACCAGGGCAAGGACTATTATCGCAAGCGCGCCGAGCACATTCTCAAGGGCGAAGGTGCGGCCATCACGGCTCACCCGCATCCCCTCGCCGCCGCGCATCCGGGCATGGATGTCGTCGTGTGCCAGGGCGGTTGCCTGCACGACACGGCCGAGGTCGTCTACATCCAGCCGACCTCGCGCAAGGCCGTGACGACTGTCGGAGAGTTGCAGACGACCGCTGCGACCCCTGCGGGCGGGGCAGCGCCGGCCGCCGTGCCGTCCGTGCCTCAGATCGTTTGCATTGGCGGCTGCTACGAGGGCTACGAGAACCACTACAACATGGCCGCCACGATGCAGAGCGGAGTCGGCGAATGGTCGACGAGCGTCGTGCCTTCGTCCGCGCAGAACCGCGCGGGCTCAGGTGACTGGATGCGCCGCATCGACGAGATGAAGGGCAAATCTGTCCCGAAGCCGTGAACCTTTGCAGTCGTAGGAGCGGCGTCAATTGCGCGCCTGGTTCACCACGTCATCGTACGAGTTGACCCTGTAGACCTGCCCCTCGCGAATGAAATAGAGCCACTCGAGCTTGTCGCTGGTGGCCAGATCGTGTGGCGTCACCGCTTCGAGCTCGACGATGTTTTGCACGCGGAAGAGCTCTGCGGTCTCGACCTGGGCGGCGGGCTCCATGAACTGCCAATCGGCCGGTTCCGGCAGCCGTGATGCCGCCTCGGAGTGGAACACGACTTCCTTGAGCGCGGTAATGGGCAATGCCCCCGACTTGATGAACTCGATCACGGCCTCGACGAAGCCGAGCTGCACCAGACCCGAGCAGATATAATCGTTGGGCGGCGACCATTCGCGCAGCTTGTAATTCTCGACCGTCTTCTCCTTGCCCTGGACCTGGCGTTCGACGCCGAACCAGATGTTGCGGACGATGCGCGTGATGGCCCAATAATTATAGGAGCCCTTGATGCGGTCGAGCAGGACACCGCGAACGCGCGACTGCTTGGCTTGGTCGAACCATGGATTTTTGAAGCGCTTGACCGCGACGAACGAACTCTTGTCGTTGATGTAGTCGCGGATATTGGTGAGATCGACGCCGCCCGTCCCGGCCTCGATGACGAACGTATTGGAGAAGCCCGCATCGAACTGCGGTCCCGTGAAGACCATTGCGGCGTGCGAGAACGGCGAGCCGGTGGCCCATCGGATCATGTAGGAGCTCAAGTCCCAGTCGCGCCGGGTGAGCACGATGTCGGCCCGCTCGAGGTACTCGCCAGCCAGGAACTCGTCGACGGTCTTCGGCCACGTTTCGCGGCGGGCGGCCTCGCGGGCGGCGCGGCGTTCCTGCCACGTCTTGATGCGTTCCGGGTCGAGCCGCTCGAAACGGGTGCGGTCGGAATCTCCGGTCACGGCGAGCGCCGGAGCGACGATCGCCGCGCCAAGCGCGAAGACGAGACCGAGGCGTGCCCATTTCAGCATCAACTGACCCTCCGACAACCCGTACCCGGCTCCCTTCCTACATCGACACTCCCGGAGGGGCAAACGTTGGAAGTCCCACGACGGCAATCAGGGTCGTGCTGTTGCAGTTCGGGGCCGTTCGCCCGCCATTGGGGGGGCACGTCGGCGCCGGCGAGGCCGGGAGCCGTGCTTTGCGGACGCCTTTCAGCTTTCGTTCATCGCGCGTTTGGCAGATTGTCGTAAATCGTGAATCCATCGCAAAGCTGCAAACCCGGCGGCATCTCCGCAGCCGCCCAGTTTAGGATATCGGATCGGCCCTGCGCATGAAGATTGCCGCGCCCATCGCTGTTGTTCTTCTTCTGCTGCTGCCGGTGACGGTCGCGCGGAGCGAGGGCCCGTCTGCGAAGCAGTGCGCGGCCGACTGCCGGGCCGGCCACGACCAATGCCGCATCGCCACCAAGAACAGCCCGAGTTGCGACGCTCAGCTTCAGCGTTGCATGCAGGGCTGCCTGCGCAAGTAGCCGTTTGACCCGCATGAACGAGGCGGTGGCCGGACCCTTGCTGCTGACGCGAGGGGCACCGTGCAGTCCGTTTCGATCAACCGATGACGATCACGCAGAGGCGGCGCGGGCCATGCGCGCCGATGACGATCTTGCCGCCGATGTCCGCGGTTCGCGACGGGCCCGAGATGTAGTTGAGCGTGCGTGGCATGCCGCTTCCCCCGAAGGCGCCCCGAACCAGGTCCAGTGCCTGCTCGTAGCTGCCGACGATCGTCTCGCGGGCGACGGCGATGATGTGCGTCTCGGGCATGAAGGCCAGGGTCACCGGGTTGTCCCGCCCGGCGGCGATCACCAGCGTTCCCGTCTCTGAAATTCCGGCGAGCGCGTGCGAAAGCCCGACCCGGTCCCCCGGCTCGGCTGCGCCATGACGGACGTCGATCCAGTCGACGTCACGCCAGGGCATGGCGGCGAGGCGTGCGTCCGATCCGAAACGGATTGCAGGCGGCTTGCCCGTCGTCTCGCCGATGCTCTCGAGATAGCGCGCGATCGCCTGCGGTACGGCCTCGGCCGGCCCCGCCTCGATCACCATCGCCTGCTGGCCTTCCAGCAGTGCGCGGAATTGTGCGAACAGCGCCGGACCGGCCTGTTTTGCCCGGTCGGGGACGAGCGTCTCCGGATGCTGCGCCATGCGCTCGGCAGCGATGGCGGCGCGGCGTTGATCGCCTGCCTTGACGCCGAGGGACGAGCGCACCCGGCCGAGGATCGCGTCGCGCGCGGTCATTGCGGCACTCCCCGTTGATGCTCGACCCAGAGCTGCTGGAACGTTCGCCCCTGGGGCGCGGCGAAGTCGCGGTGACGGGTCCAGCCGCCGGCGAGCGGCAGCCACCGGAAGCGCCCCTTGCTCCGCCCCGCCGCACCGAGCGCGGCGGCGGCGAAACGCATGGCGACGTGGTAGAGACGCGGCCGCGCGGCGAGCCATGCCCACGCCTTGAGTGCATAGCGTTGCCGCGCCGGCTGCTGTCCGCTTTCGAACTCCGCCTCGCGCCAGTGCCGCATCAGGCCCGGCAGCGGGATCTTCATCGGGCAGACCGCTTCGCAGCGGCCGCAGAATGTCGAGGCGTTCGGGAGGTTGGCCCCCTTGGCGATGCCGATGAGCGCGGGCGTCAGCACCGCGCCGATCGGACCGGGATAGACCCACCCATAGGCATGTCCGCCGACGGCGTTGTAGACCGGGCAGTGGTTCATGCAGGCACCGCAGCGTATGCAGCGCAGCACCTCGCGGAAGCGCGAGCCGAGCAGCTCCGCGCGGCCGTTGTCGAGCAGCACCACGTGGTAGCCGATCGGCCCGTCGACGTCGCCGGGCCGACGCGGGCCGGTCGAAAGCGTGGCGTAGGTCGTGCACTCCTGGCCGGTCGCGGAGCGCGCGAGCAAGCGAAGGACGGTGGCGAGATCCTCGCGGGTCGCCAGCACCTTGTCGATCGAGGCGATGACGATGTGCGTACGTGCGAGCGACTGCGTGAGGTCGCCGTTGCCTTCGTTGGTGACGATGACCGACGAGCCCGTTTCCGCGATCAGGAAGTTGGCGCCGGTGATGCCGACCTCGGCGGTGAGGAACTTTTCGCGCAGGACCTGCCGGGCTTCGCCGACGAGCTCGGCCGGCTCGACCAGACGGCGATGCTCCGGCAGTGATGTGTGCGTGCGGCGGAAGTCGGCTTCGACCTGTTCCTGCGTCAGATGTATGGCCGGCGCGATGATGTGGCTCGGCACCTCACCGCGAATCTGCAGGATGTACTCGCCGAGGTCCGTCTCCACCACTTCGAGCCCGGACGCCTCGAGGTGGGCGTTGAGGCCGATCTCCTCCGAGATCATCGACTTGCCCTTGGCCACGAGGCGTGCCCCGGCACTCTTGCAGATATCGAGAATGATGGAGCGCGCGTCCGCCGCCGTCTCGGCCCAGTGCACTGTGGCACCCGCTTCGGTCGCTTTTCGCTCGTACATCTCCAGATAGACATCGAGCATGGCGAGCGTGTCATTGCGCAGGTCACGGCCGGCGTCGCGTAAGCGTTCGAACTCGGGTAGCCGATCGCGCGCGGCGGCGCGTTGGGCGACGAGGCCACCCGGTAGCCCGCCGAGTGCGCGCTGTAGCTGGGGGTCTTGCAGCGCCGAACGGGCGTTCTGCTTGAACAACGGCGTTTCGATGTGCATCGCGAGCGGGCCCTACTGCATTTTCAAGCGGCAGCTTAGCCGACGTTGGCACTTCGATCGAGCCGAGCAGAGGTTGGCCCCTTCGAAAAAGCCGTGTTCGGGCTGCCGCGCGAATGCAAACATCAGGAACCTTTGATGCGATGGGGAATTCATACTCGGGTGACGCCTAAGAGGCATGTACCGATCGACAGGAGCCCCTTCATGAACCGTATCAGCATGTGCGCGCTGGCAATTTTCGTGGCCCAGCCCGCGTTGGCGCAAGACAATGATCCTCTCGCCTCGGCGAGTGCGCTGCGGCCCAGCCAGTACACCGCGAAAGCGCTGATTGGCGCCAAGATCGTCAACCAGCGCAACGAAAACCTCGGGGATGTGAACGACATCGTCATCGGCACGGATAACTCCGTCGTCGCCATCGTAGCAGGCGTCGGCGGCTTCCTTGGTGTCGGCGAGAAGAACGTCGCTATTCCCATGAATCTGGTCCAGCGCCAGCAGCTACAAGACGGTACGCAGAAAGTGTTGGTACCGCTGCATCGCGACGGTCTAAGCGCCGCACCGGCGTTCAAAACCGGTGAGCCGACTCTCGGTCAGAAAGTCGACCAGACTGTCGGCACGGCAAAGCAGAAGGTGATGCAGGGTGCGGAGACGGTGCGCGAGGCGGCGAGCACGGGCGCAGAACATCTGCAGCAGGGCTACCAGCAGGGTGTCGAGTCGGTGCGCGGCGCGTATCAGGATGCGCGCCGATCCATGGGCACGGCGGCTCAGCCGGCTCAACCGCAGTACGCCCCGACTCCGTCGGCCAACACCGCTTCGAACCAGCCGCTACCCTACGCGCAGCAACCGAACTCCAGCCAGACGCAGTCAGGCCAATTCCAGGCGCAATATCCGCATTGGCAGGCAGTTGGCGGCTATCCGCCCGTGGGTGCCTATCCGGGTTATGGGGCGCCGTACCACGGGCAGCCATATCCCTATGCCGCGCCTTACGGCAACGGCGCTTATGGCTTCCACTCGCCCTACCCCCAGCAGATACAAGGGCCGTCGAACGGGTATGGCGGCAGCGCAGCCGGAGGCCAGATCAGCGGCGTGGTAGCTGTGCAGGGCGGCGCCAGTGGGCGGAACGCCGGAACAGCGAACAATATGTCCGGCGGTGGTGCCGGACTTTCGGGCGGCGCGACCGTTGGCGGATCGGCCGGTGGCGGAGTGAGCGCGAACTGACGTCGAGAAAAATTCCATAAGACGTTCGAACGGGAGTTCGACGAAGCGGCGCAGGACCATCACCTGCGCCGCTTTGCGTCGCCTCGTGTCGAACGAAGTCGGCAGTTGAACGAGCTGTGGCGCGTCGCACTCAAACGACGCTTTGCTCTGGCACGAGGCCGGGTGAGACGAGCCGGATCAATGTGCATGCCAGCCTCGAGTAGCGGCGTAGGCTCGTCAGTGCGGATGGGCGGAGGTGACGACGGCCGGGCGTCGTCACCGGCCGTCTTGGCAAGTCACCACGCGCAAGTCCGCGTGTGCTGGGACGGCCCGGCGGATCGATCAACCTATTCCTTCAACATCTCGTAGAGCTCGTCCTTGAGACGCAGGCGAACGAGTTTCAGGTTCTCGAATTGCTCGTCGGAGACGTTGACGCCGGCCGCCTCGATGCGATGCACCTCGCGGTTGAGGTCGTGATACTCGTCGAACAGCCGTGCGAAGTGGGCATTGCCGGTCTTGAGATCGTGGATCTTCTGCTTGAACTCGGGGAACTCCTCGGCAAGCTCGTGGGCAACGTGCGACATGTCTCGCGTTTCTCCTTGTTGGGCGCGCGGCGGATGCGCACGCGGTGGGCGGGTCCGGCGAGCTGGGTGCCCTGCCGGCAGAACGTGTTTGCGGGCGCGACCTGCGCAGCGGCGCCTCAGCCCCTGCGCGACGGACTGCCCTGGGGAGCGGCAGTCGCCGAAGCGGCGGGCGCTCCGATAGGCGGCGTCGCGAGATCGCCGGCCAGGACCTCCGCCACGTGGCGTGCCGCAACCGCGCGCCCTTCGCGCGACAGCTTGCCCGCGATGTTGAGCAGGCAGCCGAGGTCTCCGGCGAGCACCAGTGCAGGTGCGGCGGCGGCGATGTTGTCGGCCTTCTTCCCTACCATCGCATTCGAGATGTCGGGGAACTTGACCGAGAACGTGCCGCCAAACCCGCAGCAGATTTCGGAGTCTGCCATTTCGACGAGCTCCAGGCCCTTGATCGAGGTCAACAGTTGGCGCGGCTGAGCCTTCACCCCGAGCTCGCGCAGTCCCGAGCAACTGTCGTGATAGGTAACCGGCCCTTCGGGTGCGGCCTGCAGGTCAGCCGGAATGGCGCGCATGCCCCGGACATCGACCAGGAACGAGACCAGCTCGTGCACGCGGCCGGCGAAGGCCGTCGCTCTCGCGTGTGCGGCCGCATCGTCGGCGAACAGTTCGGGATAGTGCTTCTTCAGCATGCCGGCGCACGAGCCCGAGGGGGCGACGACATAGTCGCAGCCCTCGAAGGCGGTGATCGTCTGCTCTGCGATGGCACGCGCATCGGCCCTGTCGCCGGAGTTGAAGGCCGGCTGGCCACAGCAGGTTTGCCGGGTCGGAACGATCACATCGCAACCGGCGGCTTCGAGGAGGCGGGCCGCGGCGAACCCGATGGAAGGGCGGACCACGTCGACGAGGCAGGTGACGAACAGTCCAACGCTTGGCCGTACACCCGGAGCCGGGGCAGCGCCTGCTGCGTTCACGCTCATACTCGCTTCCTCCCGCCGCCGGCTTTTTTGTCACGGATGTAACTCATCCGGCTCAAACGCCTTGCTGGCGCCTTCGAGCGGAGCCCAGGCGAGCCGGATGCCGTGCCGTCAGGTCATATCAGGGTTTGAGCGTCTTGAGATAGGCGATGAGGTCGGCGCGCTCCGCCTCGCTCGTCACACCCTTGAACGCCATCTTGTTCTTCGGCAGGTAGGTGGAAGGCGCCTCAAGGTATCCGTTCAGCGATTCCTCGTTCCACTCGAGCTTCTTCGATCCGGCGAGCTTCATCGCGTCCGAGTAGTTGAACCCGGGCTGCGTACCGGCGACGCGGCCATAGATTCCGTTCAGCGTCGGGCCGACCTTGTTCACCGCATTGGGGCCAACGTCGTGGCAGGCCCGGCACTTGCGGAAGGCGTTGGCGCCGTTCTGCACGTTCTGCGCGCTGGCAGGGCCGGACGTGGCGAGTGTCGACGCGGCAGCCAGCAGAGCGAGAGCCAAGCCAGAGCAACGGGTGGAATGGGTCATCGGTGGTCGTCCCCTGTCACTGCGAGCCCTGCAACTGCGAGGCGGCGATGGTTGTGGCGGTCGGCGGCGCTACACCTTTCCCACCGGCCTATGCTGGGAGGTATACAGGAACGTTTCCGGCTGACAATCGCCTCACATGAAACGTCGGACGGGCACAAAAATCTGGCCAAAGCGCGAGCAAGGCGGGTGCAGGTGCTGCACCACGAACGGGCCGCGGATGGCTCTGGAGCGCTCGGCGCGCCCTCCCCACGCCTCACTTGCTCGGCGCCGGTTGTTTGGAAGCCTTGGCGCCCCCTGCCTTGCGTGCGCCCTGGTCGGCCGCGGCGGCAGTCTTGCCATTTGGTTTTGGTTCGCCAGCGGCATTCACCGCAGCCCCACAGGCGGGCGTCACACCAGCAGTTGTGCCGGAGTTGTTGTTTGCGGCGCTCGCACCGTCAGCGTGGCCATTGCCATGCCTTGCTTGCGACTTTTCCCAATAGAGCTGGTTGCCGTAGAGCTCGGCCAGATACTCGATGAAAACGTTGACCTTGTTCGGCATGAACTCGCGGCACGGATAGACCGCGAAGATGCCGACCGATGACGAGCCGCGATACTTCGGCAGAACCACCTCGAGCGCGCCGGATTTGAGGTCGGTGCCGATCTCCCAGGTGGAGCGCAGCGCGATGCCGAGACCGGCGAGCAGCGCATCACGGATGAATTCGGCGGAGTTCGACCGCACGTTGCCGCGCACGCGCGCCTGAACCTGTCCTTCAGGTCCCTCCAGACGCCAGACGTCCTGTGCACCGGCGAGCAGGCAGTTGTGGCTTTCGAGGTCGGCGAGAGACTTGGGGGCGCCAAACTCGGCGATATACTTCGGCGAAGCGCACATCACGCGGTTTTCGGGCGCAAGTTTGCGGGCGACGAGGGAGGAATCACGCAGTTCGCCGATGCGGATCGCGACGTCGAAGCCATCACTGATGATGTCGACGAAATTGTCGGTCAGGTGCATGTCCACTTCAACGTCCGGGAAGCGGCTCAGAAACTCGGACAGGTACGGAGAGACGTGAAGCCGGCTGAAGGCTGTCGGCGCGGTAACCTTGAGCACGCCGCGAGGGCGGGTGTTGCGGCGGCTGACGAAGTCCTCCGCTTCCTCGATGAGGCTCAGGATGTCGACGACGCGCTTGAAATAGCCTTCGCCCGTCTCGGTCAGGGTGAGGTGCCGCGTCGTGCGTTGAAAGAGACGCGCACCGAGACGTTCTTCGAGCAGACTGATGCGCTTGGAAACGACGGCAGGCGAGAGGCCCATCTCGCGGCCGGCGGCAGACATGTTGGCAGTCCGTGCGACGCGGGCGAAAATATCGAGATCGCTGATCGCGGTCATGTTGTGCTCGAATCTGGTTTAAGCGGTTGTGTCCGTGCAGGGCGTGCGTTGCCCATATGATTACCCCTTGTATCGACGACGGTGTGTCAGTGGAAGGGGTATGCTGCATAAGAGTATTTCTAAAAAGTATATAATCAGAGCTAGGTAAGGGGGCGCCCGGCACCATGACGTCGGCCGGCCGGTCGAGGTGACGGGGCGATGGGGAGAGCGATCGAGGCAGGGCACGATTTTGTCCAGCGACAGAGCCGCAGCAGCCTCTATGATCGTGGCCGACAGAACCGCCACAAAAACGAGACGCGGATGCAGCAGAAGCCCCCCGACCAGAGGGCCTGCAAATCGCGTCGTCGAGGGAGCGAAACTATGAGCCATATCGAGCTGCCGGCCCCCGACTCCGCCATCGTCGCGCGGCGTGAGGCGATCGTCGCCGATCTCGTCGCATTGGTCGGCGCAGGCACTGTCGTCGCCGACGAGGATGGCCGGCGCGCGTTCGAAACCGACGCCCTCACCGCATACCGGTGCATGCCGCTGGCGGTGGTGTTGCCGCGCACGACGGACGAGGTCTCGCGGGTGCTCCGCTACTGCTACGAGAATAATGTGAGGGTCGTGCCTCGCGGTGCCGGCACGTCGCTGTGCGGCGGAGCGTTGCCGGCGGAAGACGCCATCGTCATCGGCGTCTCGAAAATGAATCGGGTGATCGAGATCGACTACGAGGCGCGTTTTGCCCGTGTCGAAGCGGGCATCACCAACCTCGCCATCTCGGCGGCGGTGAGCGAGCGCGGTTACTTCTACGCGCCCGATCCTTCGAGCCAGCTCGCCTGCACGCTCGCCGGCAATATCGCCATGAACTCGGGCGGCGCGCATTGCCTCAAGTACGGTGTCACCACGAACAACATCCTCGGCGTTCGCATGGTGCTCATCACAGGTGAAGTTGTCGATATCGGCGGCGCCCATCTCGATGCCGACGGTTACGACTTGCTCGGCCTCGTGGTTGGTTCCGAGGGGCAGTTCGGCATCGTCACCGAGGCGACGGTCCGCATCATCCGTGCCGCCGAGGGCGCACGGCCGATGCTGATCGGCTTCGGCTCGAGCGAGCAGGCAGGGCGCTGCGTCTCGGCGATCATCGCGTCCGGCATCATCCCCGTCGCCATCGAGTTCATGGACAAGCCCGCGATCGACGTTTGCGAGAGTTTCGCTCATGCCGGCTATCCGCTCGATGTCGAGGCCCTCCTGATCGTCGAGGTGGAAGGCTCGGAAGCCGAGATCGAGGGTTTCCTCGCGCAGATCCGCGACATCGCGGCCCCCTTCGGGCCGACACACGTGATGATCAGCAACGGTCCGATCCAGAGCGCCAAGATCTGGAAGGGACGCAAGTCGGCGTTCGGTGCGATCGGCCGCATCTCGGACTACTACTGCATGGACGGCACGATTCCGCTGAGCCGCCTTCCGCAGGTGCTGACGTCGATATCCGCGATCTGCGCGCGCCACGGGCTCAAGGTCGCAAACATCTTCCATGCCGGCGACGGCAACCTGCATCCGCTCATTCTCTATAATGCCAACGATCCCGCCGAATCGGAGCGCGCCGAGATCGCTGGAGCCGAGATCCTGACTCTATGCGTCGAGGTTGGCGGCTGCCTTACGGGCGAGCATGGTGTCGGCATCGAGAAGCGCGATCTGATGCGAGTGCAGTTCAGCGACGTGGACCTCGCCCTGCAAATGCGCATCAAGGCGGCGTTCGATCCGGCCTGGCTGCTCAATCCGGGCAAGGTGTTCCCGCTCGATGCCGCCGGCGGCGGTCTCGGACAGGCGGCGTAACTTCAATCGAGGGGACGATGAGCGAACCTTTGAGACCGGCGGCGGATTGGGAGCTGGCGAGCATGATCGCCAGTTTCGCCAGCCGCAATCAGCCGATCGAGATCGTCGGCAACAGGACCAAGGCGCGTGTCGGGCGGCCGATGCAGACGGCCGCGACGATCACCACCCAGTCGTTGCGCGGCATCAAGCTTTACGAGCCGACGGAGCTCGTCATGTCCGCGCAAGCCGGCACGCCGCTGGCCCAGATCGAGGCCGAGCTCGCCGGCAACAGGCAGATGCTGGCCTTCGAGCCGATCGACCTCGGGCCGGCGACCGGCGGTGTCGCCGGAGTGCAGAGTGTCGGTGGTGTGTTTGCTGCCAATCTCTCCGGTCCCCGCCGCGTGACGGCAGGCGCGGCGCGCGATCACCTCATCGGCGTCAAGGGTGTCAACGGCCGTTCGGAAGTGTTCAAGTCCGGCGGGCGTGTGATGAAGAACGTCACCGGCTACGACATCGCGCGCGGTCTCGCCGGAAGCTGGGGCACGCTCGCTGTCATGACGGAGTTGACGTTCAAGGTGCTGCCGTGGCCGGAGTCCGCGACGACGCTGGTTTACGCGGGGCTGCCCGACGAGTTCGCCATCGAGCTGTTATGCGCGGCCATGGGCACGCCCTACGAGGTGTCGGGCGCTGCCCACCTCAGCGCTGGCCTTTCACGTCGCCTCGGTCATTCCTCGCTCGCGGCCGCAGGTGCTGCGCTGACCGCGGTGCGTGTCGAGAACTTCACCCAATCGGTCGCCTACCGGAAGCAGCGCCTCGCCGACGTTTTGAGCGCCTATGGCGCTCCGATCGAACTCGACTACGGCGAGACGCTGGCCTTCTGGGGCGAGCTTCGCCAGCTTCGCGTGTTGAGCGATATGCCGTCCTGCCTTTGGCGCATTTCCACCTCGCCGCGTAACGGCCCGAAGGTGGTGGCGGCGATCCGGCGGCATATGACGGCAGAAGCCTACTACGACTGGTCGGGTGGCCTCGTCTGGCTGGAGGTTCCGGCGAGCGCCGACGCGGGCGCGTCGGATATTCGCCGTGCCGTGGCGGTGCACGGTGGGCATGCGACGCTGATCCGCGCCGATCCGCAGGTTCGCTCAAGCGTCGATGTGTTCCAGCCACAGACGCCGACGCTCGAACGGCTGACGCGAAATCTGAAGGCGGCCTTCGATCCTCAGGGTATCCTCAATCCCGGACGCATGTACGCCGGGGTTTGAGTCGTCGGACGGGCACGGGTTAGGACACGAGAGACAGACCGCGCAATGCAGACGAACTTCACACCCGAGCAGCTCGCTGATCCCCGCATCGCAGAGGCGGATCGCATTCTGCGGCGCTGCGTACACTGCGGGCTCTGCACGGCCGTGTGCTCCACCTACGTTGTGGTGGGCGACGAGCGCGACAGCCCACGCGGGCGCATCTATCTCATCAAGGACATGTTCGAGCGTGGCCGTGACGCGACCAGGGAAGTCCAGCATCACGTCGACCGCTGCCTCTCGTGCCTCTCGTGCATGACCACATGTCCTGGCGGCGTCGATTACATGCATCTCGTCGATCACGCACGCGTTCACATCGCTGAAACCGGCCAGCGTGGCCTGAAGGATAGGCTGATGCGGCGACTTCTTGCCGCCGTCGTGCCAGATCCCAAGCGTTTCCGCCTCGCGCTCAAGGCGGCACCGCTCGGCCGCCCGTTCCTCCCGATCATGCGTCGTCTCGGCCTCAAGGAGCTGGCAGCGATGCTCGAGATCGCGCCATCGACGCTGCCGCCACCCTCGCGTTTCGAAGGACCCGGCACAGCCGTGCCGCAGGGCGAGCGGCGCGCCCGTGTCATCATGCTGGCGGGTTGCGCGCAGCAGGTGCTGCGGCCCGAGATCAACGACGCCACCATCCGCCTGCTGGCACGGCGCGGCGTCGATGTGGTCGTCGCCAATGGCGCCGGCTGCTGCGGCGCGTTGACCCATCACATGGGCGAGGAGGAGCAGGCACTCACGGCGGCCCGTCGCAACGTCGACGCCTGGACGCGCGAAATCGAGCGGGCGCCGGTCGATGCCATCGTCATCAACGCTTCCGGCTGCGGCACGACCGTCAAGGACTACGGCTACATGTTGCGGCTCGATCCGGCCTACGCGGAGAAGGCGAAGGTCGTATCGGCGCTGACCAAGGACGTGACCGAGTTCGTCGCGGGCTACGATCTCGGACCTCCGAAACGCTGGTCGAGCCTGCGCGTCGCCTATCACTCAGCCTGTTCGCTGCAGCACGGCCAGCGCGTCACCGACGAGCCGAAGGCGCTTCTGCTGGCGGCCGGATATACGGTGTTGGACGTGCCTGAGGGGCACATCTGTTGCGGCTCGGCTGGTACGTACAACATCATGCAGCCCGAGCTGGCGCGCGAACTGCGCGACCGCAAGGTGAAGAACATCAAGAGTCGCAAACCGGACGTGATCGCCGCGGGCAACATCGGCTGCATCATGCAGATCGCGAGCGGCACCGACACTCCGATCGCGCATTCCATCGAGTTGCTGGATTGGGCCTATGGCGGGCCCGTGCCGCGCGGTCTGGAGGCGCTCGAAGCGTTCGTCTCGGACGTGCCGCAGCCGAAACGGGACTTCAAGGCCTACATCAGCTCATGAAGCCCCCTGCGCGGGTGCGCCGCCGCGCTTCTGCTGGACCGCCGCGAGCCCGGTCTGCTCGCGAGCCGGGACAGTCCTCCGCACAGCGAGTGCACACCTGCTTTTCTGATTGACAGGCAGGGGGGCTGCTCTCATAAGACGGGGCTGCCCCGCGGCCGTGGATGCGGGGCGCTTTTGTTTGTGTCGCCCGGCTGCCGGCCCCGTCGTGCAGCCAAATCATGGGCGGCACGGCCCTGTGGAGGGGTGCCCGAGTGGCTAAAGGGGACGGACTGTAAATCCGTTGGCTTCGCCTACGCTGGTTCGAATCCAGCCCCCTCCACCATCGCCCCCCAAGAAGCTGCTTCATTGTCCTGCCACACACCGCTGCGGGTCCGCATCTTTGGACTTGTGCGTTGCAGTAGGCCGAGCATGGTGCTTTATTTTTTCAGGTCGTGCGTTTGGAGATTGTGATGGCACGTGGCACGAAGAACTGGCCAATATTCGCAAAGGAATGGGCTCGCTCGACGCTGCGCGATCCGATGCAACACTTCAAGAATCGTCGCCAGCGCAAGTGCCCGTGTTGTGGCCACGAGGGACTGTTCGTCAGTGCCAAGCGGCGGGTCGGTCCCGAGATGCGGTGCCCGAACTGCGCGTCGCGACCGCGTGATCGCTTCCTCTCACTCGTATTGCGTGAAACGGGCGGCGACCTCTCCGGCAAACGTATCATGCACTTCGCGCCCGAGTGGCCCCTCTTCCGGCAACTCAAGGGAGAGGCGGGATACGTCGGCGGCGACATCATCAAGCGCCGCAACGCCAATGCGGTCGTCGATATCACCCGTATCGATTTTCCCGCCGACAGCTTCGACTATCTCATTTGCAATCACGTGCTCGAGCACGTGCCCGACCATCTGCTCGCCATGCGTGAATGCGCCCGCGTTCTGCGGCCTGATGGGATCGCGTTCTTCTCGGTGCCTCTCGACAAGAGGCGCAGTGAAACGTGGTATCCGCCCGAAGGCATGACGGTCGCCGAGGTCGAAAAGGTCTGCGGTTGGGACCACAAGCGGCTGTATGGCCGGGACTTCCGTGAACTGCTCGCGTCGGCCGGTATGATCGTGACAGCCATCGAGCCGCGCCCCGAATGGGTCGAGCCCCACCGGCTCTACGACGAGCAGTTCTTCGTCGCGACGAAGCAACCCGGCCGCTTCAAGTGGGCCGGGCCGAAATGGGCCGAAATCGAAGCGGCGTAGAGCGCGCGATGGTGTGCGCCTGAGGAATGTGGCGCTGCCGGGAAACGCGGCGGCCCCTCGGCGATATCGATCAGGACGTCATGCACAAGTCACGGCGCGTCAACCGCGACGGCGCCCGACGCTTTCGCCGTGGCGCGCGCGGCGTTTTCGACAAGATGCGGAACGCTGGCTGCGATGCGCTGCGCCGGACGTTCCTGTTGCTCCGCGGCGGCGAGCCTGCGCTGACGATGTTCGAGAATCGCGTCCGCGATGCGGATGGACGCGCGTCCATCGCCGTACGGGTTCGTCCGGTCGAGCTTGCCGTGCGAGCGCTCGAGCCAGTGCGCCGCGCCTCTGAAGATTGCGTCGCGGTCCGGTCCGACAAGCTGCACGCGCCCACTGGACAACGCTTCGGGTCTTTCCGTGACCGTTCGCGTCACGAGCACTGGAACGCCGAGCGACGGTGCTTCCTCTTGGATGCCGCCGCTGTCGGTGATGATGAGGGAGGCGCGCTTCATCAGATGGACGAATGTCAGATAGTCCTGCGGCGGGATGAGATGGATGTTCGGGTGTCCGCCGAGGCGCGCGTTCACCGGTCCCTTCACGTTCGGGTTGAGGTGCACCGGGTAGACGACGTCGACATCGGGAAGACTGGCGATGTCTGCCAGTGCGTCGCACAGGTTTTCGACGCCTTTGCCGAAGCTCTCGCGGCGATGGCCAGTCACGAGAACGAGACGCGACTGGGGAGGGAGCGCCGGAACGTTGCGCTCGAGACGGGCGCGCAGGACCGCATCGGCATCGATGCGCGCGCTCACCGAGAGCAGGGCGTCGATTACCGTATTGCCGGTGACGTGGATCTGTTGCGACTTGATCGCGGTCGCTTCGAGGTTGCGGGCCGAGGATGCGGTCGGCGCGAACAGCAGCTCGGCAACCACGTCCACCACGCAGCGGTTCATCTCCTCGGGGAAGGGGCGCGCCAAATCGCCGGTGCGCAGGCCAGCTTCGACATGGCCGATGGGGACGCCGCGGTGAAATGCGGCGAGCGCTGCCGCCGCCGCCGTCGTCGTGTCGCCGTGCACCAGCACGAGATCCACCGGGTTCTCGGCGAGAAAGTTGTCGACGCCAGTCATCACCCGCGAGAAGACCTGATTGAGCGTCTGCCCGGGCGTCATGATGTCGAGCGAGCTGTCCACGGCAATGGAGAACACCTCGAGCACTTGGTCGAGCATCTCGCGATGCTGGCCGGTCGTCAGTACGATCGAGTGAAGTCCGGCCCGCCGCTCGATCTCTTTGATGACGGGCGCCATCTTGATGGCTTCAGGTCGGGTACCTACGATCGATAGAACGCGCACGCGATATTCTCCGCAACTGAGAAGCCGCTCGGATCTCGTAATGGAGCTGCAAGTCGAGCGTCCTGACGGCATGTACTCCTGTCGTTGCAATCGGGAGGCCAGCCGCTTTCGTGCGTTGGGTGTGCACGTCGAGGGTATATCGACGCCTTCGCGTACCATTGCCGGACACAGCGTGCGGTATCGGCACATGCGGTTGGTGGGGGCATCGCGCCGCGCGGCCGCTCTCGAAGCGTTCCTGGCTGCGGGATGTGCGAAGCGCGTCGCGCGGCAGAAGCGCGACCAGATCGCCGTTGCGGGGAGGGTTAATGCGTTGTGAATATCGCGCTCGTGCGAGCGCGAATGGCCTCGATGGAGCGCTGTCGGCGGTCCATCAAGGGTGGATGTCGCGGTTTAGGCGGGCCGCGTCGAAAGGCTGGGA
Source organism: Hyphomicrobiaceae bacterium (assembly GCA_016793635.1). Taxonomy (GTDB): domain Bacteria; phylum Pseudomonadota; class Alphaproteobacteria; order Rhizobiales; family Hyphomicrobiaceae; genus JAEUMD01. The sequence goes on along the minus strand of JAEUMD010000009.1, from coordinate 214,645 downwards.
TCGTCAGTCGATCAGGTGGCGGCCGAGGAAGACGTCGCGGGTGAATGCCGCATCGTTCGATACACCGGCGACGGTCGAGGTCACCGAGCGGACGTACCCGAGGAACTTCACGACTTCGGTCGCGTCGGAGTTGGCGGCATAGATGAGGTCTTCGTCGCGCATCGGGAATTTCTGCGCGGCAAAGAAGCTTGCGGGATCACGGAAGTTGGCGCGATAGACCGTAGGAACGAGATTCTGATCGGACGCGAAGTTGCGGAGATCGACGCCGATGCGTTCCAGCGCCTCGCGGTGCTCGATGCGATAGACGAACACCTGAGCGGGGTTGGCGCGCGTGTCGAGCAGGCCGCCCGCCTTGGCGAGCGCTTCGATGAGCGAGAGATGCTCCTGATCGAACTTGAACTGGCCGGTGACGCCGGTGTCCTGTCCGGCGGTGCCGAGGGCGCCAACGGCGACGAACTTCTGCTGCTTGCGCGAGACATAGATGGTGTCGCCCGGCTGAACGAACACATTTTCCTCAGGGTCGCTGATGAGGCGAGGGAAGTGAACGGTCGCCCGGCGGCCATGCCGCTGAAGGGTTACGAACAGCTCGTAGCCCGGATACTTTGTTCCGCCCGCTCGCGAAATGAGATCGATGATCCGTTCACCCGAGCCGGACAGCTTGAACTGGTTGGAGCCGTTCAACGTGTCGCCGAGCACGGAGACCGCAGAGGCGTTCTGGTCGACCACTGACACGACGACTTGCGGCTCGACCGCGCGACCGGCGAGCTTTCTTTCGATATCATGCTGAATCTCGGGCACGGTCCGTCCGGCAGCTCGGATGGAGCCGGCATAAGGAACCGAGATATTTCCCGCGCGCGTTACGGATTGGTTGGGCATCGTCACGAAATTCGCCGGGCGCGGGCCGGTGTCCGCCGGCAGGAAAAGACCGCCGGTCGCAGATTCGAAGACCGAAACCTGCAAGACATCACCGACGCCAACGCGCACGTTTGGCGCGCCTTGATCCTCGGCGCTGAATGTCGCGTGAAGGGAATCGTCGCCGATCTGAGAAAGGACGTCGAGCGCAACCGGGCTGACATCGACGAGAGCATAATCGTAGGTAACCTGACGCCGATCGCTGGCGAGATGCACCGCGGCGGAGGAGTTGATGTCGCGATAGTCCGGTCCGGCTACGGGAAGGTGCGAGCAGCCTGTGATCATGGTCGCCGCCAGCAACAGGCTTGCCTTCGAGCAGAACGCGGAGCCCCGGCGCGTCACGGGTGCGAGGCTCTGGCGGCGGACGTGGAACATCTGCTGTCTCCGGGGGGAGGAACGGAACGATTGCTTCCGTCACGATACGAGACAGCCGTTAAGGCTTAGTTTACCGGACAACTCGATTTGGCACCGAGGCCGACCGGGCTGCGGCCGCGGCGTTAAGCAGAGCGGTGTTTCGAAGCACGTGCTGCGTGACCTAGTTTCGTTGCGGCCGCAACTCCCTTCGCGGGCGGCGACTCCATGCAACACGTTCGCCGCACGATGCGGCGTATCGCGCGCGTCGCGGGGGCTATCGTTCAGCGTATCGCAGCCGAATAGCGCAGAGCATCCGCCAAGGGCGCTCGCGCAAGCACATTCGACCTGCGCTGCTCTATTCCGATCCGCATAGACCCATTTAACCAATTGCACCGGCAAGTCCTCGGCCGAACGCGTAAATCGTGGACTATGGGTTCGCTGCGCCAGAACCGTTTAGCTCTTGGAATGGCGTTTGCATTCTGGACCTCACAGAACGTTTGTCCTCGAGAATGTCGGTCGATTGTTTCGATCGGGGACCGCGCTTCGCTCGCGCTTTGGTGTGAACGTGCGCGGCGCCCTCAGCTCAATCAGGCTGGCGTCTCGAGCAGATGATCGCGTGCCCGCCAAGTATCCTCTCGCCGATTGCGGCGCCGAGCACGGCAGCATGTCGAGCATCCGTGCGGTGACGCACGGAAACCAGGTCCGGAGGCTTTGTTTGAGACAGATTGCAGAGACGTTCACGACGCAAGAGAGCCCCGACGTGAGATCCGAGCGATATTTCGAAGACCACAAGTGGCACGAGGGAATGGGACGTTCCTCGATGCGCAGCGGCGCTCTGCTCGTCGCGGCGCGTTTGGTCAACGTCATCGTCCAAGTGGGCTCGACCATCCTGCTCGCACGTCTTCTCGGCCCGTACGACTTCGGTCTCGTGACCATGGTTCTGGCGCTGACGATCTTCTCGCCGTTCCTGGTCGATCTCGGCACAACCGATGCCTGCTCGCAAAAGGCGAGCATCACGCGCCAGGAAATCAGCACACTCTTCTGGCTCAACATCGGCATGGGCACCGCGTTGACTCTCGTCTTCGCGGCGGCCAGCGGTCTCATCGCCTCGGTGTTCGGCGAACCGGCGCTGTTCGAAATCGCGCTCGTCTCTTCCCTCACGTTCGTTCTGACGGGATTTTCGGTCCAGCATTACGCGCTGATGCGTCGCGCGATGGAGTTCGACCGCATCGTCACCATCGATGTAGGCGCCAACGTCATTGCCAGCGTGGCGGCGATCATCATGGCGTTGTCGGGATGGGGCTATTGGGCTCTCGCGGTCAAGCCGCTCCTGACGCTGCTGCTCACTGCGGTCGGAGCGTGGATCAGTTGTCCGTGGGTGCCAGGCCGTCCGCGCGTCGACGGCGAAGTCAAGCGCATGGTCCGCTTCGGGCTCGGCGTGACAGGCTTCACGCTGACCGACAACGCGGCGCGCTCCGCTGACCGACTGGCGCTCGGCTATTTCTTCGGTGCGGGTACGCTCGGCTACTTCCAAAACGCCATGCTGCTCTACAACAATCTGCTGAGCCTTCTTACGGAGTCGCTGCACAACGTCGCAATTTCCGCGCTCAGCCGCCTGCGCGAGGATCCGGCCGCGCTGAAGCGGTCGTGGGCATCGGCGCTCTCGCTGGTGACGTTCGTCTCGACAGCGGCGTTCGCCGTGCTTGCTGTCACGGGCGAGGACATCATCGTCATCCTGCTCGGTGAGAAATGGGCGCCGGCAGGCCCGCTGCTCTGCATCCTCGCCGTGCGCGGAATGGCGCAGGGCGTCGAGCGGACGATGGGATGGCTGCATGTCGTCGCGGGCCGGTCCGACCGCTGGATGCGGTGGGGCTTCATCAGCGCGGCACTCCAGATCGTCGCGCTTGCGATCGGTCTCCCGTTCGGCGCTACGGGCGTCGCAATTTCTTACGCTGTCGCCATGTTTGTACTGTTCGTGCCGGCGCTCGCTTACGCGGGGCAGCCGCTTGGGATCGGCTTCAAGGATGTGCTCGCCGCGACGGTACCGCAGGTCGTGTCCGGATGCATTGCGACCGCCGCCGGCTATGCGTTCGCGAGCGTCTATCTCGCTGAGTTCTCGTCGTTCGGCCGTCTCGTCATTTCGGCGGCGGTCTGCTGCGCGGCATATCTCGCCGTGGCTGTCGGTGTGTTTCGCGTGACCGAGCCGCTGCGGCTGGCGCTGACACTGGTTCAGGATCTGACCGCGCGCCGCCGCAAGCCGGTTGGCTAATCTCATGGAGGAACACTTATGAATTTCCTGGAGCGCGTCCTTGTAAAGTTCGACGATCAGCCTTGGGCCGCCGTCTGGCGCATCCTGCTCGGCGTGGCGATCCCTCCGGTGTTCAGCGCAGTGGCTGGCGGCAATGGCTCCGTCGGCCTCTATCTTGCGCTTTTCATCGCCCTGCTCATGGCGCTGCGCGTCGCGCCGGCACTGCTGCGGTTCACGCTTCCGCTTTCGCCGGATGTGAAAGAGGTCTGGCGCAAGCGCCGCTTCATTGCCAAGGATCACGACTCCTACCAGTGGCAGAAGCTGTTCTGGATGGGGCTTGGAATCTTCTCGCATGCCGCCGTCGGCAGCGGCCTTGGGTTAGCTGGCTATACGCTTGCCGCTATCTGCCTCGTCGGCGGTGGCGCGGGGCTTGTGAACTGGATTCGGATCAATGATGCGCGACCGGTAAAGGTTAACGCCTGAAACGGCGGGCGCGCGCACGGGTGTGGCTTGCCAAGGGCAGCGCTCGCGCGATCTGCTCCGAGCAGGTGGCCACTCTGGAAACCCGACAAAGCCAGGACAGGCGACATGAAGTTTCTGCAGACTGAAATAGCAGGTGTGGTTGTCGTGGAGCTCGAGCGGCGCAGCGACGAGCGCGGATACTTTGCGCGGCAATGGTGCGCGGAGGAATTCACCCGCGCGGGTCTCAATCCGGCACTCTCGCAAATCAATACGGCCCGTAGCACCGCGGCGGGCACGCTGCGCGGTATTCACTATCAGAAGGCGCCAAACGCGGAAGCCAAGCTCGTGCGGTGTGTGCGCGGGACCGTGTACGACGTCGCTGTCGATCTCAGACCGGACAGTCCGACATTCCGCCACTCGTTCGGCATCGAGCTCGACGATGCATCGGGACGGATGCTCTACATCCCAGAGGGATGCGGGCATGCGTACCTGACGCTCACGCCGGATAGTGATCTCGTCTACCAGGCGTCCGTGCCCTACGCGCCAGCGAGCGCGACAGGCCTGCGCTACGACGATCCGGCTTTTGCTATCGTCTGGCCGGGGCCGATCAACGTGATTTCAACACAGGATCGTGGCTGGCCGGCGTTCGACGCGGCCAGCGTTGCGGCGTAACACCTCGCCGCTCGATGCAACGGTATTCGCCCAACCGCCCGATGACCGGGATGGGCGCAGGAACTCCAAGGAGCCACTCATGGTGATAGCCGATACTGCACTGATCCGCCGAGAGCAGGAGGGTAAGCCGATCCGCGTGGCGCTCGTCGGTGCCGGTGTGACGGGAAAGATGATTTCGCTCCAGCTCCTGACGCCGGTGACGGGAATCCGCCTCGTCGCCATCGCCAACCGTACGCCCGAGCGAGCGCTGCAGGCGTTCAAGCTCGCCGGCAACGACTCCGCGAAGATCGTCGGCAAGCTTTCAGAGCTCGAAGATCGCGTGGCGCAATGCCTGCCGTCGGTCGTCGACGATTACATGATGGTCTGCAAGGCGGCCAATATCGACGTCATCGTCGAGGTGACGGGTGCCGTGGAGTTCGGCGCGCATGTGGCGACGGCTGCTATCGCCCATCGCAAACATGTCGTTCTGGTCAACGCCGAGCTCGACTCTACCGTCGGCCCCATCCTCAAGCACATGGCCGACAGGGCCGGCGTCGTCATCACCAATACGGACGGTGACGAGCCGGGCGTGGCGATGACGCTGCTCCGTTACATCCGCTCCGTGGGGCTACGTCCGGTCGCCGCCGGTAATCTCAAGGGGTTGATCGACCGCTACCGCACGCCCGAGACGCAGAGGGAGTTCGCGGCGAAGTACAATCAGAATCCAGCCAAGGTGACCTCGTTCGCCGATGGCACGAAGCTTTCGATGGAAACGACAGTTCTGGCGAATGCGTCGGGATTTAAAGTCGGGCAGCGCGGCATGTATGGGCCGAAGTGCGCTCACGTGCGCGAGATGTCGACACTTCTTCCGGAAGACCAGATGATGGCGGGCGGCATCGTCGACTATGCACTTGGCGCGGAACCGCACACGGGCGCGTTTGTCATTGCATACGAGGGCGATCCGCGTAAGCAGAAGGAACTCGGCTACTACAAGATGGGCAATGGACCGTTCTACGTCTTCTATACGCCCTATCACCTTCCGCACATCCAACTGGCATCCACCATCGGTCGCGCCGCGCTGTTCAACGACGCGACGGTCGCACCCATCGGAGCGCCGGTCTGCGAGGTTGCAGCGATCGCGAAGCGCGATCTGAAAGCGGGTGAGGTGATCGATGGCGTCGGCGGGTTCATGACCTACGGCGTCATCGAGAACGCAACGGAGTTCCGAACCGACGACCTGCTGCCCGCTGGTGTTGCGGAGGGATGCCGACTGCTGAGGGCTGTAGCGAAGGACCAGCCGATTACCTACGCTGACGTGAAATTGCCGGAAGGGCGCCTCGTCGACCGGCTGCGCTCAGAGCAGGACGCGCGGTTCGGACTGATTTCCCGCCGGCCCGAGTTGTTGGCCGGCTGAGGCACGCGGAGAAGGCGTTAGCTCGCGAACGAGAACACGGCCGCAGGCGATCCTGCGGCCGTTTTCGTGGTTCTGCAGCTGATGTCTATATGGCCGGAGGCGCAATGCCGTGGCGATGAGCGAACCATCGCCGGCGCAGCGCAATTCATGAAGCCACGACGCAAATATGCGACCAGGGCCCCGTCCGCGGGACCCCGGTCGCATGAAAGCCTTGAGCGTGGTTACTGCGGCGAGGCAGCGATCTCGCATTTCGGCAATCGGCCGCCCTGATGCTCTCTATCGGTGGTCGTGGCGGGATCGACGCGCTCGAGCCAGATCTCGCGCCAATAGGGTGGCAGCGCCCTCGGGCAGTTGATCGGGTTGGTGAAGCGGCCGTGGCAGCCGGCGCCCTCGAGAACGATGCACGAGTTCTTGAGCGTCACGAGCTGGCCGGTCTTCTCGTTGATGATCTTGCGAACGTGCCCCTTCACTCGAAACGTCTTGCCGCAATAGGGCACCATCTCGGAGTGGAAGCTCATGCCGCGGTTCATGAGGCGCTTGTCGACGGTCTCGAGGATCTGTTCGATACTCTTCACGCGCACCAGGTCGCCCGGCTGCAAGCCAAGCTCGACGGCGGGTTTCACGCCCCCCGTGGGGTGGCGGCCGGCATGAACGGGGAACGGCTCGCCGCCACGCATTGCCTGGAATGCGTCGTAAGTCCAGCGCAACGCCGAGCCGAAGCCAAGGCCGGATGAAACAAGCACGGAATAGCCCATGAATGCCATGCGCGACAGCAGAGTCGACAAGCCGACGTTGCCCGACTGATAGTCGAAGACATACTGATTGGTTCGCCACCACGGCAGCGGCTTCGTTGCGACGGGCAGCTTGGTGGCCTGGCACGAGAAATACTGCTCGTTGGCAGAGCCGTTGGGTGAGGCACGCCGTGTGGCGGCATTCACGAGCTTGTCGAGACGCTCATCGGGTGCTGTCGGCGCGACCACCTCGTTCGCGCTGGCGCGGCGCAGCCACGCGTTCTTCCAGACGATCGTGCACGTCATCTCGCAGCCGCCGAAAGCGTGCCCGTCACATCGCAGATCACCGAGGAACACTGCGTCGTTCATCTGCCGGGCGCCTGTGCCGTGAACCGTGTCGCACATCTTGTGCGCCAGCTTGGCCACGCGGAGCTTCTTGCCGCAGTACTGCAACATTTGCGGCATGAAGGGCAGTTCATCCAGGCATGCGCTCTCATCAAGCGTCGCGAGAATCTCGCCTGCCGATCGCACGACCACCCAGTCACCCACCTTCAGGTCAAGAGCCGCGATCATTGGTAGTTCACTCCTGCATCGATATTTCAACGGTTAGATTCGAGTGCCGAATAGCGCATGGCTGCGCTGGTCATGGGCGCGAATGCGCCAAACAGTGCGTTCCACGGTTGTGCTGAGATTAGTGCAAATCCCGCGCCGGATTTTTCGAGAAGGCCTGTCGTGCTCGGGTCGAATGGGAATTTGCTAATTTTGACAAGCGATCGGGTGGGAAGTCTCCAGCGCGCGGCTCTTCTTCCAAGTGTGAATTCACCGCTACATTGTTTGTCGGCATTTGAAACGGTCATACGCTTCGCGAGAATCGGCCGCAACACGCCGGTCGAAGGTAAGGTTAGCGGGAGGTGACGTTCTACGCCTGACGGCTCTTCGTCCTTCACCAGCCGAGGCAAAGCCTACGCTCGCCACGACCACGAACGGTTAGACTGGCTGCAAGAGGGGGCGCCGCTTCGCGCGGTCCTTCGCCGCTGAAACTCTGGCACATCCTGTGCACATCCATCGCTCGATTGTGGCGTGCTCCAATTCCGCTTGTCTGGAAGAGGGAGACACCAGGCATTTGCGTCCCGAGGTTGGAACCGATGATTAGGCACACCGAGCGTGCGTCGTCCCAGGACGGTACAAGGCCGAGTATCTGCATGGTCTCGAAGCGGGGCATTTCGCACGAGGCGTTTCAAGCTGCACTGTTCGAGGCTGAAGACGTGCTCGCCGAGACGGCACATGTCGATCTGGTGTCCGTCGCACCGGGGCCGTCTTATGACTTTCGCAACCGCTTGCACCGCCGTTTGCTGTTTAGAGGACTGAGGAGGTTGGCCTACGCCAATCCGGGGCTCCAGCGCGTGAAACTTGAGCGGGATTACGATGTCTTGATCGCGGTCTGTCAGAATGTTTGGGATCTCCTCGCGATCAACGCAGTCGAGAACTGGAAAGAACGTTGCGGCGTCAGCATTTGCTGGCTCGGTGAGATATGGACCGCGGAACTCGCTCGAATTCCGCATCTGGTTCGATCGCTGCAGAGGTTCGACCACGTCTTCGTCAGCAGCCAAGGGACAGTCGCGCCGCTGTCAGAATTCCTGGGCCGCAAGTGCCACTTCATGCCCACGGCGACGGATACGGTTCGCTTCGCGCCGATGCCGCACGAGCCGCCTCGATCCATCGATGTCTACAGCATCGGACGGCGCTGGACCGGAGTTCACGATTCGCTCAAGCAAGCGGCCTCCGACAACCGGCTGTTCTACCTCTTCGACAGCTACAGGAAGATGGCCGAGATGGAATTCGTCGATCATAGACAGCATCGGGATCTGTTCGCGAGCATCGCAAAGCGCAGCCGCTTTTTCATGGTTTCGCCGGGCAAGATGGATTCCCACGACGAGACGCGCGGTCAGGTTGAGATCGGCTATCGCTACTTCGAGGGAGCGTCATCGGGCGCCGTGATGTTAGGGCAAGCGGCAAACTGCGATGCCTTCCGTGAGCTGTTCCCGTGGCCGGATGCAGTCGCAGAGGTCAAGCCGGACGGCTCCGACGTTCTCGACGTTATCGCCGCTCTCGAAGCGGACCCCGAACGACTCGCCGGGATTGGACGCCGCAACGCCGTGACATCGTTGCTTCGCCACGACTGGGTTCACCGGTGGATCAAGATATTCGAGGTGGTCGGGCTCGCGCCTTCGTCAGGTATGACGGCGCGCCGCGATCGGCTGCGCGTTCTCGCTGAGGCAGGGAGTGCCTCGCAATCGGCGAGGAGTCATCAGGCGCCTGCCTCAACGGCTGTGCTGAACGCACACGGCGTCGGTGAGAGGCGGACCGCATTGGAGCGCGATGCTTTCGACCGACGCACCGTTCGATCCGGTGGCGAGATCGGAAATAAAACGGCCGGGCAGAGTGCACGCCTCGCTTGAACAAGAATGCGCAACTGCATGCGTAACGGGACTGAGTAAGGACAATGATGCTGAGATTTCTTCCCGACCTGCCGGCTAATGGCACCGTTCTCTGCCTCGGTGCCCACAGTGACGACATCGAGATCGGATGCGGTGGCCTGCTCATGCAGCTTCATCAGCGATATCCCGGTCTCAAGTTCGTCTGGGAAGTGTTTTCGGGTGATGACGAGCGCGAGCGTGAGACGCGCACAGCGGCCGCCATGTTGATGGGCAATGCGAACATCGAAGTGACGGTGCACAAGTTTCGCGGCAGCTACTTCCCGCACTGCGCTTCGCAGATCAAGGACGCGTTCGAGGAAATCCGTGCGCGCATAAATCCGGATCTCGTTCTGACGCACTTTCTCACGGATCGGCACCAGGACCACCGTGTCATCTCGGAGCTGACGTGGAACACGTTCCGAAGCCATGCGGTGCTGGAATACGAAATCCCGAAATACGACGGCGATCTCGCTCATCCCGGCGTCTTCTGCCCGATCAGCGAATCCGTCGTCGAGAAGAAGATCAACACGTTGCTCGAGTGCTTCGGCTCGCAGCGCAGCCATCAATGGTTCGATGCCGACCTGTTCCGCGGTTTGATGCGGGTGCGCGGTATCGAATGCAACTCACCGACCCGCTTCGCCGAAGCTTTTCACGCGCGCAAGCTGGTTCTCCAATAGCAAGAGCGGATGGTGTCGAAATGAAGAAGCATAGAAACCTGATTGGCCTGCGTGACCTCCTCGTCGAGGATTTCGAGGCGATGTGCGTCGACCTCACGAGTGAGTTCCAGGAGATGGCCGGCAGTCGTCTCCTCATCACGGGTGGCGGCGGGTTCCTCGGTTATTACCTCGTGCAGGCGGTGCTGCATTGGAACGACACGCGGCCTAATTCGAAAATCGATGTCGTCGTCTACGACAACTACGTGCGGGGCGTGCCCGATTGGCTGGAAGCACTGCGCGATCGGCCGGATCTCGAGCTGCGGCGCCACGACATGATCGAGCCGCTTCCGGCGGATATCGGACACTTCGACTATGTGATCCATGCCGCGGGCATTGCCTCGCCGATGTTCTATCGTGCGCAACCGCTGAAGTGCATCGACGCGAACATCAACGGGCTTCGCAATCTCCTCGACTATGCCGTCGCCGAGCGCGACAGCGGGCGCCCGCTCAAGGGTTTCCTGTTCTACTCGTCGAGCGAAATCTACGGCGACCCCGTCGCGGCGGCGATCCCGACGCCCGAGACGTATCGCGGCAGCGTATCCTGCACTGGCCCGCGCGCGTGCTACGACGAGTCGAAGCGTTTCGGCGAGACGCTCTGCGTCGTATATGCAAAGCACGAGGGTCTTCCCGTGACGATGGCGCGGCCGTTCAACAACTACGGCCCCGGTCTCAAAATCAACGACGGGCGCGTCATCCCCGACTTTGCGAGCGACATCTTCGCCGGCCGCGACATCGTGATGCTCTCCGATGGCAAGCCGAAGCGCACGTTCTGCTACGCGACGGATGCGGTGACGGGCTACTTCAAGGTGCTCGTGCGCGGGCGGCCGGGTGAAGCCTACAACATCGGCATCGATACGCCGGAGATTTCGGTCGCCGAGCTCGCCCAGCTCACGGTCAAGGCGGCGCAGGATCTGTGCGGCTATTCGGGCAAGGTGGTTCTCGGCGAGAGTAGCGAGAAGGACTACCTGGTCGACAATCCCAACCGGCGCTGCCCGGTCATCGACAAGGCACGATCCGAGCTCGGTTACGAGCCGAAGGTTTCGATCGAGGACGGCATCTATCGCTCCCTCATCTGGTACAATCACAACCAAATCGCGGCGGTGGGCTGATGAAGGTTTCAATTATCGGTACAGGTTACGTCGGCCTCGTCACGGGCGCGTGCCTCGCGGAAGTCGGACACGAAGTGATCTGCGTCGATGTCGATCCGCGCAAGGTCGACATGATCAACTCGGCCGAAGCGCCGATCCACGAGCGCGGTCTTCCGGAGCTTCTGAAGCGCAACAGCGGCCGTCGCCTGTCTGCGACCACGAATCTCGCCGCTGCGGTCGCAGATACGGAGATCACGTTCATCGCCGTTGGCACGCCGGCAGCGAATGGAAAGATCGATCTCAAGTACGTGGAAGCCGCGGCGGCCGAGATCGGCAGGGCGATTCGCGACAAGGCGGGATACACGACCGTCGTCGTCAAGAGCACTGTGGTGCCGGGTACGACGATCGGCGTCGTGCAACGTGCGATCGAGCGCGCATCGGGTAAGAAGGCGGGAGTGGATTTCGGTCTCGGAATGAACCCCGAGTTCCTCACCGAAGGTACGGCCGTGGCGGACTTCACCTTCCCGGACCGCCTGGTTCTCGGTGGTATCGACGCGCGCACCCATGACGTGCTGCGCGAGCTCTATCAGTCGTTCGACGACTCCGTGCCGAGGATCGAGACGAACCCGACCACGGCCGAGATGATCAAGTATGCGTCGAACGCCGTGCTCGCCACGATGATCTCATTCTCCAACGAGATCGCGCGGTTGTGCTCGGCCGTTGGCGGCGTCGATGCGATCGATGTGATGCGCGGCGTTCATCAGGCCGGCTACTTTACGATCCGCCATGGCGGCGAGCGGCTCACGGCGCCGATTTGCAGCTTCCTCGAGCCGGGTTGCGGTTTCGGCGGCAGTTGCCTGCCGAAGGATGTCACGGCGCTCGTCGGGCAGGGGCGCGAGAACGGTCTGTCGCTGGATCTCCTGCAGAGCGTTCTACGCATCAACGGCGCACAGCCCGACGAGATGATGCGTCTCATGGGACTTCACTACCAGTCGTTACGTGATGTTCCCGTCGCAGTGCTCGGAATCGCGTTCAAGCCCGACACGGACGACATCCGCGAGTCGCCGGCTTTCCCGCTCATTCGGCGTTTGAAGGAACAGGGGGCGACACTCACCGCCTATGATCCGATCGCACGGCCGAGCGAGCATCCCGATCTTGCCGGTGTGCGCCTCGCGGATTCACTACGCGAAGCAGTGGCGGGCGCAAAGATCGTCCTGCTCGTCACGCGCTGGTCGGAGTTCTCTGCGCTCGACGGTCTGCTTGGCGAGCTCGGCACGCAGCCGCTCGTGGTCGATGGACGCCGAGTTCTCAATCCCGGCTCCTTCTCCCAGTACGAGGGTATCGGGCGCGCCTAGTGTTGCGTCACTAACGCTTGGTTCCCGGTTTCGGAACGGTGGTCTGCCAAGCGTTAGTGACAAACGCAACACTAGAAACATCGAGTTGCTAGTGTTCTTTTCGTATCCGGCACTTGGTCGATTGCAAGTTGCACTGGGAACCAAGTGTCGGAGACGGAACACTAGTGCCCGGTATCGACACGTGGTGTTTCGTCTTGGGGCGGCGCGGGCCAGCCGTGCGGTCCTGACTTCGACCGCTCTTCTACATCGAATGGAACTCGCTCGTGTGTGGCATCGCGGGACTCATCGGACGGCTGGACGAGCGAAATCGCGCCGCATTGAAGCGGATGAGCGACGCGCTCGTGCATCGCGGTCCGGATGCCGACGGAACGTGGGAAGCAACGCCCGACGATCGCGGCTGGGGAGCGATGCTCGCGCATCGGCGTCTCGCGATCCTCGACCTTTCGCCGGCCGGCGTGCAGCCGATGATCGATGCCGTCACCGGACATGTGCTGGCCTATAATGGTGAGGTCTACAACTACGTAGATCTGAGACACGAGCTCGAGGCAAAGGGCGAGAGGCTCGGCTCTAGCGGTGATACGGCGGTCATCCTTCGTTACCTCGGACTTCAGGGATCCCAATCCGTCGCGCGGTTCCGCGGCATGTACGCGTTCGCCTGCTGGGATCAGAGTCGGCGCCGATTGCTGCTCGCTCGGGATCGTCTCGGCATTAAGCCGCTCTATGTGGTTCGTGCGACGTCGCCGGATGCAGGCTGGTCGATCGCGTTCGCTTCGGAGCTGCGCGCCCTGCTCGCCTCGGGTCTCGTGGAGACGCGCCGGCTCGACCCCATGTGCGTCGCGAGTTGCGTTTGGAGTGGTTTCAGCATCGGCCCCAACACGGCGGTCGAAGGTGTCGAGCTTCTATCGCCAGGGCAGGTCGTCGAGCTCGACGGTGCCGGGAATACGATCCGCGAGGAGGTCTTCCTGCGTACGGCCGAGCGCGTCGCGTCGCAACCGATCGACGAGGACGAGCTGTCGAACACTCTCGAGGAAAGCATAAGGCTGCACCTCGCCAGTGATGTGCCGCTTGCCGTATTCCTCTCGGGCGGAATTGATTCCTCCGCGATCGCCAATATCGCTCAACGCGCGAGCCGCACACCCGTCCATAGTTTCACGCTGGCGTTCGAGGAACAGGAACTGAACGAGGGCCCGATCGCGCGGCGCATCGCATCCGCAATCGGCACGGATCACCACGAGGTTGTCCTGACGGAGGATGATTTCGTCGGCAACCTCGACCGGGCGCTCGATAGCCTCGATCAGCCGACCTTCGACGGCCTCAACGCCTATTACATTTCGCGCGCGATCCGCGACGCGGGATTCACGGTGGCACTGTCGGGGACTGGCGGCGACGAGTTGTTTGGTGGTTACACCTCGTTCCGCGATTTGCCGCTGCTGCATCGGGCAGACGGGCTCAGCGCGTTCGTGCCGCGGGGAATGAAAAGCGCTCTTTCCGCCGCGGCGACGTGGCCGTTGCGGCGCTCATCGGCCGCGGTTCCGCCGCAGACACGCTGGGCGAAGCTGCCCGACATGGTGCGCAACGGCGACGACCTCTTATCGCTCTATCAGCTCGCCTATGCACTGTTTCTTCCCGATTTCCAGCGCGAGCTGCTCGCTGCGGATTCCGCGGTGATGCCGCCCGATGGCCTGCCGCCGGAGATGCGCCGGCGATTGCAGGACGAGACGAAGGGGCGCAGCGCGCTCGCGGCCATCAGCGTCATGGAGCAGCGCCTGTTCCTCGGAGAGCGATTGCTGCGTGACAACGACGTGGCGAGCATGGCCTCGTCCTTGGAGCAGCGCGTACCCCTCGTCGACGAGGTTCTCTTCGATGCGGTCGACCGCTTGCCGGACGACACGCGCTACAGGCCGCTTGGCCGAAAGCAGACGTTACGGCGGATCGGTCTGCGCGGACTAGACCCCGCATTGTTCGAGCGACCGAAGAGCGGCTTTGTCATGCCGTTCGACCGCTGGATCAGGCGCGGCCTGAAGAAGACGATGGACGAGACCTTGCGCGATCCGCTCGCGGTCGCACCGACGGGGCTCGCGCCCGACGCGGTGGAGCGGCTTTGGCGCGCCTATCTCGACGGCGCGCCAGGCATGTACTGGTCGCGCGTGTGGGCGGTCTACGTTCTCATCCGGTGGTGTCATCGCCACCGCGTCTTCCGCTGAAATCAGAGAGCGGGCCACCCGGGCATCGCGCCAGTATGCGAAGCGGCGGCGCGCACGTCCGTTGCCGGCGCCTTTTCTCCCACGTGTGTAAGCATGAGGGCGTGGACAACGACGGCCGACATCGTGACAGGCCAAAGGAGCGCCGCGGCCGTAACGATGATAGTGGATCGAGGGCGCGGTGCCGAGGCGAGACCGGCCGCGAGTGAGGCGGCGGCGATCAGTCCATAAGCCAGCAGGGCGTAAGCCATCGCAATCACTCTCCCGGTCGACAATCCCGAGTGCCGCTAGGCAAAGAGTGCGAGCATCTCGTCGATCGAACGGTAAGTGGCGGTCCCTACTCAAACGTTAACGGGTGGCCGGGCGCGTGCGTGTCGTGCGGTCGGAAGCAGAGAGGGCTGGCCGCAAGGCCGAGACGCGCTTGTGCGTCTTGACGGGGAACATCGGAGCAGAGACCGGCTGTGTGGCGATGACAGGTTCGGTCTCGCGAGCGCGGGCAACTTCCGCTGCCAGGATGAGGAACACCAGCCAGAGGAACTCGAAAGCGCGCATCCACATGCTCTCGAGACCGTTGGTGATGATGATGAAGAAAGCGAGGGTGAGTACCGCCCAGCCGCGCGCGGGATCGCGATCGACCAAGCGTCCCGCGGCATGCAACGTGGTTGCGACGAACGTCACCAGCAGGAAGAAGCCGAGATAGCCCATCTCGAGAATGGTATCGAGGTAGCCGTTGTGCGCGTTCGGCATCGTCTTGACCCAACCGGGTGCCTTGACGACGCTCGGTGCATCGGGACCCACCAGCCAGAACGATTGATAGCCCCATCCGAGAAACGGCCGTTCGGCGATCTGTTCGTTTGCGAAGATCCAAATCCAGCGCCGGCCGGTGAACGTCGAGTCGCCGTAGGCGTAGTAGGAGAGCTTGTAGACGTCGAACCCGAGGACAGTCGAAAGAACAGCGTAGGCTGCGAGGATCGCGAACGGCACGGCCAGAGTTGAAAGTCGCAGCGTTCTGCGCAGCACGAACGCTGCCGTCGCCAGAACGGGGGCAATGAGCGTCAGACCCATGGCCGTCTTGCCGTTGCTCAATACGAGCAGGACGAGCGCAATGCCGGCGACCGCGACGCCCATCCACCTGCGTAAGCCGGTATACGCGATCTCGTGAAACGACAGGAGCAGCGCCACCGCCGCGCAGATTGCGAGGTAGTTCTTGCCGGAGAAGTAACCCGTGTGGCCCGGCGTCGCGTTGGCGTCGAGGACCGGCGGCGGGCCGAGCACCATGAAGACGTTGAGCACGCAGGCGAGTGCGAAGCATAGGAACAGGCCGCGCAGCAGATCGCCGCGCCCGGTGAGAATGAGCGCCGGAAGGACGGTAGCCGAAACGATCATCACCTGCTGAAGATAGCGTATTCCCGATAGCTCCGGTCGAAAGGCCCAGGCCACGCTCGCTCCAGCGAATGCGAGGAAGCCGAGCAGCCAGCCGATATGCGACGGGATGACGACACGCCGCCAATTGCGCCCTACGACCGCGAACGCGCAAAGCGCGAGGAGTGGCCATACAATCTTGTTCTCGGGCCGGCTGGCGTTGAGGCACTCGGCGTCCGTCGGCGCGCAACCCGAAATGAGCAGCGGCTGCAGGATCAGCGCGAAGATCACGCCGGCGAGCGGGATCGCCAGATAGAGGTCTATCGCCTTCGACTGAGGCGCGGCGCCGTTGTGGGCGGGGGCGCGGTTTCCGGCATTCGGCATCGCGTGTGGATCCAGTGACGGTTCGTGCGCTCGCGCGTGAGCGGCGTTCGAATAGTAGACGTACCGCGACCCCGGCATCGCGGACGCGGATGACGGCGCGGAGTCGCATTGTTGGAGCACGTTGCGTGCCAACGGAGCTGACTACCCCGCGTGCGAGCCAATGGTCCGCGCGAAGTGTTAAGGACCAGCCCTCCTTCCCCGCTATTCGTCGAACGCCGCCTGCAGAAGCGCGGCACGCAACTTGAATTCTGCCGTGTCGTTAGCGCACTCGTCGCGGCCGGTGGCACAAATTGGCGCATCGGGCCGCAATGCGCTGTCACCAACGAGGCCGGCCGCAGGCTCTTGCTTGCAGCACGGCAAACGTCCGGTTCATCGCAGTCCCGTTGCGGGACGGTCGAAGTAGCCGGCTCTCCGGCGAGGTCGAACATGCTGCCAGCCCGAACCATCGAACAGAAGTCGACGGAAGCACTCGAGTTGGTCGAGGTCGAAGCCAGCGGAGCGGCGACTCCAGCGAACTCGCGCCGCTACCTGCTCGTATCGCCGTGCCGGGACGAAGCCCAATATCTCCGGCGCACGCTCGATAGTGTCGCCGCGCAAACGGTGCCCCCGGCGCTCTGGATCGTCGTCGACGATGGATCCACCGATGGTACCGCGGAAATCCTCGAGGCCTATGCGCGTAAGCTTCCCTTCCTTCGCGTCGTCAAGCGTGTCGATCGCGGTCACCGAAAAGTCGGGCCGGGCGTCATCGAGGCCTTCTATGCAGGGCTCGACGGTATTCGCCTCGCCGATTTCGACTACGTCTGCAAACTCGACATGGACCTCGATCTGCCGGCTCGCTACTTCGAGCTGTTGATGGAACGCATGGAGGCCAATCCGCGCATCGGCACATCGTCGGGCAAGCCGTGGTTCGTTCATCCCACGACCGGTGCGCTGGTCGCCGAGGTTTGTGGCGACGAGATGTCGGTCGGGATGACCAAGTTTTATCGCGTCGCCTGCTTCGAGGAGATCGGCGGATTCGTGCGGCAGGTGATGTGGGATGGCATCGATTGCCATCGGGCGCGCATGCTCGGTTGGATCGCCGAAAGCGTCGATAGTGAGCCGTTGCGTTTCATCCACCTGCGGCCGCAGGGCGCGAGCCAGAAGAACATCATCACCGGTCGATTGAGAGCGGGATTCGGCCAGTACTTCATGGGCACCGCGCCACTCTATTATCTTGTCGTCGCCGCCTACCGGCTGCCCGCACACCCCGCGTTGTTCGGGAGCATAGCCATGCTGTGGGGCTACTTGAGGAGCTGGGCGAGGGGATTGCCGCGATATGACGACCCGGAGTTCCGCGGCTTCTTGAGGTCGTACCAGTATGCGTGTCTGCGTATGGGCAAGGGTGCCGCGACGGCTCAATTCGAGGCGGAACGGGCACCGGATTGGCACAAGCGGCATGCGACGACAGCAACGTCAGGTCTGGCGCAACCGGCAGTGAAACCAGCGCTGCGCAAGGCTTCCCTGATGGGATTGAGCTTCGATGTCGTAACGATGGAGAGTGCTGTAGCGCGGTGCATCGAGTTCTGCAGTGGCCCCCGCAGCTCGCACACTGTTATGACCGCGAATGCCTCGCACCTTTGCATGATGCGCCGTGATGAAAGCCTCGCGAAGGCGGGCCGTGCGGCCGATTTGACGGTTGCGGACGGTATGTCGGTCGTATGGGCCTTGCAGGCGTCCGGCCAGGCGATGCCGGAGCGTGTGGCGGGCATCGACCTGATGGCTAATCTCCTGGTGGCGGCAGAGGCCAATGGGCTCAGCGTCTATTTCCTCGGTGCACGGCGCGAAGTTGTCGAGACGCTGGTGGAACGTGCGAGCCAGCGCCATCCGAAGCTGAAGATTGCCGGATTCCGCGACGGATATTTTGGTCCGCAGGATCACCAGGCCATCGTCGAAGAGATCAGAGAGAGCGGCGCCGACATGCTGTTCATCGGCATGCCCTCCCCCTTCAAGGAAACGTGGACCGAGCGGCACCGTGAGCGGCTCGACGTGCCGCTCATCATGGGGGTCGGCGGCAGCTTCGACGTGCTCGCCGGCTTCATTCGCCGCGCGCCGCGTTGGGTGCAAGTGTCGGGCTTCGAGTGGTTCTGGCGCCTACTCATGGAGCCGCGCAAGCTTTGGAAGCGCTATCTCGTCACCAACAGCGAGTTCTTATGGCTGGCCGGTCGGGAGATCATATCGCGGCGCTTCTATCGCGCTCCGCCGTCCGGACCGACGATGCGGCCGACCGAGGGCGGCTCCTGAAGAGGAACATGCGGGTTCGCATGTCGCCGCGTGTCTCTTGCGAGTTACACGCGCTGATCGCAACGGTTCGGTCCGGATATTCCATCGCAGAACGGGAGTTACTCGTGTCGCTGCAGCGGTCAGCCATGGTCGTGGTGCTCGCCGCGGCGGCGTTCGTTGCCGCCGCGCCGTTCGTCTCCGCGCAGATATTGCCGGCCGACAGGGCGACCACATGGAACCCTGGATTGAGGCCGTCGGGCGGTATTCCGGTCCGTGAAAAGGTGTGCGCCCGGGTGTCGCCGCTTGGCGGAATGCTCGATGATGCTGCGCGCATCCAATCGGCGATCGATCGCTGTCCGGACGGAGAGGTCGTACAGCTGAGCAAGGGCACGTTCCTCATCAACGACGGGCACTTTCTGCTCATCCACAAGGGGATAACGCTGCGCGGCGCAGGGCCCGGCGAGACTGTTCTTGCAAAAACGGATGGGGCGAAGCCGATGCAGGAGACGGTCGGAGTAAAGCCCGCGCCGGTCATCATCATCGGTCCCGCACGGTTCGCCGCGACGGGCCATGCCAGTGACATTGCGGCGTCAACGCCTCTCACCGCCGACGCGGTGAAGGGCTCATTCGAAATCGCTGTGCGGGAGCCGGCGCGATTTTCTCCCGGACAGATCGTGCTTCTCGACGAGGCGTCTGGCGCGGGTTGGCAGAAAGACCCGCAGAAGCGCGGTAAGGTCTGGGCATCACCGGATTTCCGGGTCGTCTGGCAGAAGCACGATCCGCCGGTTGCTTACGCCGACGATTTCACCGCGGAAACGTACCCGACGACACCGGGTGCGGCGGGCTCGTGGTTCTCACGCACGGACCGGCCCACGGCGGAGATCAAGGAGGTCGCCAAAGTATCGGCGACGACAGTGACGTTTACGACCCCTGTCCACATATCCTACCGCACGGGCAACGCCGCGCAGTTGTCGCGATATGCGCGCCAGCATGTGACGTACGCCGGCGTGGAGGATCTGAAGCTGACGGGTGGGGACGATGGCAATTTGCGATTCCAATGGGCCGCGCGCTCGTGGGCTCGCAACGTCGATGTCACGAACTGGCACGGCGAGGGCGTGGCGATCGACAGCGCGTTCCGGGTCGAGCTGCGGGAGTTCTATGTCCACGATGCGGCTTGGGCCCAGCCGGGCGGCGCGGGTTACGCTATCAGTTTGTCACGGGGAACGTCGGAAACCCTCATCGAGAACGGCATCGCGCTGCGGGCGAACAAGCTGCTCGTATTCCGATCGGCGGGAGCAGGGTCGGTCGTCGGCTACAACTACATCGACATGGCCTACATCAACACGAATAGCGCGTGGATCGAGATCGGCCTCAACGCGAGCCATATGGTCGGCTCGCACCATGTTCTGTTCGAAGGCAACGAGGCGCATAACGCCGACAGTGACAGCACACATGGCAACAGCATAGATCTGACATTCTTCCGCAATCACATGAGCTGCGTTCGCGCGCCTTTCACCAACCAGGCGGGTGGATTGATCGACGATGCAAGCGAATCCGGAAGCGCGCCCAAGCGCTGCGCCGGTGCGATGGCATATTCGTATGGCCTGTCTTTCGTGGGCAATGTGCTCGGGGCTGAGGGCCGGATGAAGGGCTGGGCGTACGAAACACACTTCACGGATGCAACACCCGGCATCTGGTTGCTCGGATGGGATCCGGTCGCCCCGTATCCGACGGACGCGCAGGTGGCATCTGATACCCTGCGGCACGCCAACTTCGATTTTCTACGCGACACGGTGCAATGGGACGAGCGCATCGCTTCGCGCGACCTGCCGGCCTCTCTTTATCTCGCCGGCAAGCCGGAATTCTTCGATGCAGGGCGTGGCTACGGATGGCCGTGGGTCGATCCGATAGGCCCGGTGAAGACGCGCATACTTCCGGCAAAGGCGCGTCACGACAACGGCACTCCGTTTGTTCAACCGTGACCGGCGGCGGCAGGATGGGAAGAGTGCGGTGCTTGTCTGCCCGACCCGGTCGGCAATGGGTAACCAAGTCGCGAGTTGGTTCGCACGAGGCGTACGAGTTGAACTCTAGATTATTGATCCGCGCAGCAGCCATGTCGAATGCGCGAACCCGATAGGATACGCCGGATGGCGACGAAAAGCCTTGAAACCAATGGATCTGATGTCGTAGGAGCCGCGCCCGACGCTGGGCGACCTCTCGACCTCGGTCGGCATCTGCCGACGCTCGACGGCGTGCGTGGCCTTGCCGTTCTGATGGTGCTGCTGTTCCACTTCGTCGGTGGCGTGCAACCGACGAACACCTTTGAACAGATCGTTGTCCGCGCGACGAACTACGGCTCGTATGGCGTCGAGCTGTTCTTCGTGCTGTCGGGATTTCTCATTACGGGCATCCTCTATGATTCTCGGGAGAGTCCGCGGTACTTCCAGAACTTTTACATGCGCCGCGTGCTCCGCATATTCCCGCTCTATTACGGCGTGTTAATCCTCGTTTTTCTCGTGGCCCCGCTTGTTCCGATGTTGCGCGGCCCGACGCTCGATACGCTTCTCGACCGCCAGGCGTGGGCTTGGCTCTACGCCGTGAACGTGCACATCGCGCTCGCGGGCGATTGGTCGTTCTCCTATCTGCAACACTTCTGGTCGCTCGCCATCGAGGAGCACTTCTATCTGTTCTGGCCGTTCGTCGTTTTTGCCCTGGTCGGCCGGCCGCGACTGCTTATCGCGGTCAGTCTCGGTGTCGCGGTCGCGGCGTTCGCCGGTCGCATCCTGGGACTGAGTGCGGGGATGAGCTGGTGGACGACCTACGTGCTGACGCCGTTCCGTCTCGACGGCCTCGCACTCGGCGCGGCAATGGCGGTCATCGTTCGCCAGAGAGGCGGGCTCGCGTACCTCTTGCACGCGATGCCCCGCGTTGTACTGGTCGCCGGTGGGCTGTTCGTCGCGTCGTTCGCATGGAGCCGCTTTGCGGGACAGGGCGACGTTTACGTGATGGCCTTCAGGGCCGGTCTCATTCAGGTGCTGCTTGCATGTTTGCTGCTGTGGGCGATTACCGCACCCGAGCGATCGTTAGCCTCGAAGGTATTCTCAAGTCGCGCGCTGACGTTCCTCGGCACGTACAGCTACGGCCTCTACGTGTACCACCACTTCATCTCGTACTATTTCAGCGTCAACAAAACCGAACTCGTGGTGGCCGGCTGGATCGGCTCGCATACAGCCGCGATAGCATTGCAGGCGGTAGCCGGTATGGGAGCTTCGCTTGTGATCGCGTATCTCAGCTACGAGTACTTCGAGAAGCGCTTCCTCGACATGAAGCGCCACTTCTCCGCACATGCGACGATAGATCAGATCCCCGCAAACTTATCGTCCGCGCCGCGTGCTCGCGGCGGCGAACAGCAGAAGGCCATATCGGTTCCGGTGGCGGGCGAGTAGTGCTGCTGGATTTTTCGGCGGCGGCGGGCCCGTATGATCTGCCCCGTTGCTATTCCGCCGCCTCGCGCGTGTGAGAGTCGCGATCGGCCTCGCCATCGAGAATTGCGCGGTAGAGCGTTTCGAGCGCGCGTGCTGCACCGCTCCAGGAATAGCGTTCGACAGCCAACGCCCGCGCCGACTGGCCAATCCGCGCGGCAAGCGCCTGGTCATCGAGTAAGCTGTTCACGGCATCCGCGAACGCATCGGGCTCGTCCGCGAGGAAGAGGTCGCGCCCTGGCACGGCCTCGATGCCTTCCGCGCCGAGCGTCGTCGAAACGATCGCCTTGCCCATCGCGGCTGCCTCGACGATCTTCAGTCGCGTTCCGCCGCCGAGGCGCAGCGGAACAACGACGGCTGCTGCTTCCGCGAGATGCGGGCGCAGATCGGGAACGAAGCCTGTGAACTCGATGCGCGGTCCGGCGAGCGCCAGTAGCGATTGCGGGGGGCGTCCGCCGATAACCTTGAAACGCGCATCGGGATGCGCCGCCGCAATGCGCGGCCAGATGCGCTCGACGAAGTGGATGACGCCATCGATGTTCGGCACATAGGAAAGGAGGCCGAAGAAGACGATGGTGCGCCCGTCCGGGCGTGCGTCCCCCGGACGGGGCTGATAGAAGACTGTGTCCGCTGCATTCGGGATCACGACAGAGCGAACGTCTCCCACATCGGCCGCGACGCGCTGCTGGTCCGCGACGCTGCAGAGACAGAGGCCATCTGCTTCGCGATAGGCTTTCAGCTCCTCGCGCTGAAGTTTGCGCCAGTTAGCCCCGTAATAGAGACGCCGCTCGAGGCTCTTGCTACCGCGCGCATACTGCCGGGCGAGGTCGTACTCGACGTTGTGGGAATCGACTACGACGCGCGGCGGTCGCTCTCCGGCGGGGGCCTGACGCAGATTGCAGTGAGCGAGGAATGGGAACTCGAGATTGACGATGTCGAAGCGTTTGGCCTTCAGAACACGGTCGAGCTCTCGCTGAAGAGCCGGCACGGTGACGCGAAGCCGTTCGTAGCTTTTCGTCGACGCTACCGATTGCAGCTGTAACAGCCGTTTCCCGATACCCTCGCCGCCGTTGGGGTTGGCGACGAGCACGACCTCGTGACAGTACGCCTGCATGGCTTGCCGGCATTCGTCGGCGTCGAACTCGTCGTCGAGCAGCATCACCGCCGTCAGTTCGTGACGTTGTGCCAAATCGCTCATCAGGCCGTGAATGCGTGCCTGCGCGCCGAAGCGGGGCGGGCTCGCTGGCATCTGGGAAACGAACAGGATTTTGAGGCGCTCTGGGCTCATCGATCTCTACCGGCAACGCAACCGCGCGGCATCACCGCACGATCAGTAACGCCGGAAATGAATGTGCCGGCCCACGCCATCGGAACGCTTCTGGAAGCTCCGCATACCGGAGGGTTCGCAAGGATCGGGCCGATTTCCGGCTCCCGTTCTTGGTCGATGATGCGCGGCTCATTTCTATCATTCCGGGTTTCGGCAAACAGCCAACCGGCGCGGCGATGGTTAAGCAATTGCGAAGCGGCGTGCCACGAGGAGAGCGCCCGCGATTGTGGCCGGCTCCTTGCATTCCTCTTTGGCGAGACCGCCATTCCCATTCGGCGCAGCGCCATTCGTTAAGACGCAGCACGCCGCCTTTACGGGCCGAGGTATCTTTAATGCAGTCGTTCGATGCGCATACCGCTGTTCCATTGCCGGCCACGCCGCAGCCGAGCTTCGTCCAGGACTTGAACGTTCCGTTTCTTCTCGGGATACTTCGGCGCAACTGGATGTTCCCACTGGTGGGTTTTCTGATCGGCCTCGCTGCGGTTGCTGCGTATGCAACACTCGCTCCGTCCGTTTACAAGAGCAGCGCAAGAATTCTTATCGACCGCAGCATCAACCGCTACCTGCAGACCAACAAGATCATTGACCAGCCCGTGATCGAGGATAGCGAGACGGGTGGTCAGCTCTACATTCTCTCGTCGGAAAGCATCATCATTCCGATCGTGCGGTCGATGAAGCTCACACGCGACCGGGAATTCGTCGGAGCGGGTGCGAGCGACCGCGCGGAGAGCGGTGGTCTGCTCGACAGTATCAAGGATTTGCTCGGGTTCGATCCACCCGACCGCTCGGCGGAAGAGAGCAGGCTCGAGCGTCTCGCAGTCGAAAACTTTCTGAAGCGTCTCACCGTTCTGCGCGAGGATGTACAGAACGTCATCAGCGTGACCTTCGCATCCGAGGATGCGGAAAAGGCTGCGGCAATCGCCAATGCGGTCGCGGACGGATACATCGCGGCCAACCGCGATGCGAAGTTCAAATCCACGCGCCTCGCCAGCAATATGCTTAAGGAACGGCTTGGTGAGCTGAAGACGCAGGCGGCGGATGCCGAACGCGTCCTCCAAGGGTTCCGGATTGCCAACAATCTCCTCTCGAGCGGCAAGTTCGGCGGACCCATCGATCAAATCTCGGGGCTCAATATCCAACTGTCCCAGTCTCGCACGGCGATGGCCGAGGCAAAGGCACGCGTCGATCTACTCGAGCATCGTCCGCGCGAGGGTGTCGCGGTTCCGCGTGTTTCCGATAACGACGTGATCTTGAGGCTGCGCACGCAGTACTTCGAGTACTCGGCGCGTGCCGCGGAGATCGAGAGCCGCGTCGGCCCCAATCACTCCGTCGCTGTGAAGCTGAAGAAGCGATTGGAACAGCTTCGTGCCGCGATTCTCGACGAGCAACTTCGCATTGCCCGCAGCGATTTCGAACTGGCCAAGGCACGCAGTGAGGAGCTCGTCTCAACCCTGTCGCAACTCGCCAACGGCAACGGCGTCGGCGAAAGTGATGCCAAGGTCAAGATGCGAGAGCTCGAAGGGACGGCGGAAGCTCTGCGCAGTGCCTATGACACGACACTCAAGCGCTTCAACGAAGTCGGCAAGAACGACGACACGGTCGGTCAGGACGCGCGCATCATCACCCGCGCCGCGCCGCCGCTGCAGAAGGCATCGCGGAAGATGCTGATCGTGATGGCGGGCGGCTTGTCCCTCGGTCTCATGATGGGCCTCGGGGCAGCATTCGGGCGCGAGCTCCTATCCGGCGTAATTCGCATGCCGAGCCAGATCCGACAGCTCACCGATGCCTATTGTGCCGTCGTTCCGGCGGTTGCGGTCGGCTCCGGTGCGCACACGAATTCCGCGAGCGCGGGTGTGGGGCTGATCGAGGAACACGTTCTCGACGCGCCATTCTCGCGCTTCACCGAAGCCCTGCGCAACGTGCGGGTGGCGATCGTCAGCCGGCAGGAACGCAATCGTGGCACGATCGTCTGCGTCGCATCTGCGGTTCCGCAGGAAGGCAAAACGGTGATTGCAACGAACCTCGGGGCGATTATGGCGGCGGGCGCCAAGCGACGCGTGCTCGTGATCGACGGTGATTTCCATCGGCGCAGCCTCAGCCGGAAGCTTGCTCCGCGCGCGAGCGAAGGACTTCTCGAGGCACTCGAGGACCCGTCACGGCTCGCGTCACTCGTGGTGAAGCGCAAGCGCTCGGGCGTCGATGTTCTGCCGTGTCCGGTCGCCGGCCGGCTCGAGAATGCCGCGGAACTTCTGGGGTCGCCGTTGATGGAGGATCTGCTGCTCGCCGCGCGTGAGCAGTACGACTTCGTCATCATCGAAGCGCCGCCGATCATGTCCGTCGTCGACATCAAGATGTTCGAGCATCACGTCGATCAATTCGTGCTCGTGGTCGAGTGGGGACAGACCAAGCTGCGGCTGGTCCAGGAAGCGATGCTCGAGGTTGAAGGCGTTCGCGAGCGCTTGACCAGCGTCGTTCTCAATCAGGTCGACGCCGACGCGCTCAAGGCACTCGATTCCTACAAGGGGCCGAGGTTCGGCGATTACCAGAGCGACGGCGTGCGCATGCGCCAATCCGTTCGGCAATTGGCGGGGTGAAGCAACCTTAACATTTACTTTCACTGGCGCCCGCATTTGCGGCGCTATGGCCCCCGTGAGACCTTCGGACCTTGCGTGGACCAGAAATGCAGAAAGGCGGTTTCGGGCTGCTTTTCGGCCGAACTCAAGTCCGAGCCATTCTAGCGCGTGGAGCGTAGCATGAAGGTCGTTCTATTCTGTGGTGGTCTCGGGACGCGCATTCGCGAATATTCGGAGAGCATTCCGAAGCCGATGATTCCGGTGGGTCAGCAGCCCATCCTGTGGCACCTGATGAAGTCATACAGTCAGCAGGGGCATCAGGATTTCGTGCTCTGCCTCGGCTACAAGGCGAACACGATCAAGGAATTCTTTCTCAACTGGAAGCACGCGGCATTTTCCGATTGCGTGATTTCGGATGCGGGCCGCAAGGTCGAGATCATCGGCGACGCTCCGTCTGACTGGCGCGTCACGCTCGTCGACAGCGGCATCTGGCGCAACATCGGTCAGCGGCTGATGGCGGTGCGCGAGCACGTCAAGAACGAGGAGATGTTCCTCGCCAACTACAGCGATGGCCTTTCCGACGTGCCCGTGCAGAAGATGATCGATCTGCTCGAGGAGACGGGCAAGACAGCCTGCTTCCTCGCCGTGCGTCCGCCGCTGACATTCCATCTCGTCGAGTTCGACGGCGACGGCCAGGTTCAGCGGCTTCGTCCGAGCCAGGACTCCGAGATCTGGGTCAACGGCGGCTTCTTCGTTTTCCGCAATCGCATCTTCGATTACATCAACGAGGGCGAGGAACTGGTGAACGAGCCGTTCCGCCGTCTCATTGAGGCGGGCGAGCTTCTCGCATATCGCCACACCGGCTTCTTCCGCGCCATGGATACCCTTCGCGACAAACAGGTGCTGGAGGAAATGGTCGAGCGTGGCGAGATGCCGTGGCTGCGCAATCAGGCTGCCATCACCACCACGCGCGTCGAAGCGGGTGAGTGAGCAAGCGTTCTGGCCAAAGTGGTGCAAGGCCGCCGCCGCGGATGGTTTCCGGAACTGCCCGCCGCCCCGGGATTGCGCCCGTTCCAGCCGGTTATTCAACCTATGCGCTGCGCGGCGAGCTCGCGCGGCGCTTTTGCTTCCAAAAATAAGCCATTGAAATTATTGGTGAGCGGGGAGGGGATCGAACCCTCGACCATCTGATTAAAAGTCAGATGCTCTACCACTGAGCTACCCGCCCGCCGCCGCCCTGCGGTACCGCGGCATGCGCCCGGCCCCATTTTTATGGCCAAGCGCCGCTCCGCACTCCGCCAAGCGGGCGCGTCACGTGGGACAGCTTGTAGGGGGCGGCAACCCGAGGGTCAAGCCGTGTGCGACGGGTTGCCCGGCGTGGCTCCACACGCGGGGCGCCATGGAGACATGGAAACCCAGCGGGGCGCCGGCTTCCCACCGACGGTCTGCTGCTTCGAACGGAAAATCTGAGTTGGACGGACGCGCTCTATGCAAGCGCCGAGCGCTTGCATGACCGCTGTTCGCCCCCTAAACGCCGAGATCGTTGGTTTGCGGGTTGCTCTGCGAGGCTCTCCTCCCCGCGAGTAGCTCGATGGCAGCAAGGGCGCCGATCGAGAAGTGCTGCGGCGCTTTGTACATGTGCAGCATCGAGAGCAGGCTAAGGCAGAATGCGCCCGTCAGAGCGATGACGATCACCTCCAGCTGTGGTTTGCGGGAATCGAGACCTTGCGGTGCGCCGAGATGGGGCACCGCCCCGATCCGGCTTTCGGCGCGCGACGGCACGCCAGGGATTGTACAAATCATCGCTCGACGAAAGCCTTCTCGATAACGTATTGGCCGGGCTTGCCGCTCGAGCCTTCGACGAAGCCGCGCGTTTCGAGCAAGGCGGTCATCGAATCGAGCATCTGCGGGCTTCCGCAGAGCATCGCGCGATCTGCAGAGGGCTCCATGACGGGCAGAGAGATGTCGGAGAAGAGGCGCCCGTTCTCGACGATGTCGGTGATGCGCCCGCGATTCTCGAAGGGTTCGCGCGTCACCGTCGGATAATAGATGAGCTGGCCGCGCACCATGTCTCCGATGAACTCGTTGTCGGGAAGCTCGCGCGAGATCAGCTCGCCATAGGCAAGCTCGGCGATGTGACGGCAGCCGTGCACCAGGATCACCTTTTCGAAGCGCGCGTAGGTTTCGGGATCGCGGACGATGCTCATGAACGGCGCGAGCCCCGTGCCCGTGCTGAAGAGATAGAGATTGCGGCCTGGCTCGAGGTTGTCGATCAGCAGCGTCCCCGTTGGCTTTTTGGAGACGAGAATCCTATCGCCCGGCACGATGTGCTGGAGCCGGGATGTGAGCGGCCCGTCCGGAACCTTGATCGACAGGAATTCGAGCTTGTCGTCGTAATTGGTGCTGACCATCGAGTAGGCGCGGACCAACGGACGGCCCGTCTCGTTGGTGATGCCCATCATCGTGAACTGGCCGTTCTCGAACCGGAAGCTCGGCGTACGGGAGGTCGTGAAGCTGAAGAGCGTATCGGTCCAGTGGTGCACGCTCAGAACGGTCTCTTCGTTGAAATTGCTCATGAGCCTTTTCCGATTGGGTTGTTGTCAGAGTTGCGCGCCGGATGCCGTACTCTCGACGCTAGACCCGTTCTGGATCTTTCGATCCATAGACCAGCTCCAGCTTGTTCTCGACGCCGAGCCACTGCTCCCTGTCGGCCGGCGGCTCCTTACGCTCGGTGATCTGTGGAAGCACGAGCGCCATGGCCGCATTGAGAGCAAGCCAGGAGTCGAGGCCGGGCTCGGTGTCGGCCTTGATCGCCTCGGCGGGGCATTCGGGTTCGCACACGCCGCAGTCGATGCATTCGTCGGGATGGATGACGAGCATCTGCTCCCCTTCGTAGAAGCAGTCGACCGGACAAACCTCAACGCAATCCATGTATTTGCATTTGATGCAGTTGTCGGTGACGACGTAGGTCATGGGGCGTCCTGCATGGTTGATCTCGTCTGCCGTGCTCACACTTCGGCAAGCGACGGCTCGGCATCGTCTGCGCACTTCTTCTCGCGAGGGCGCTCGCGCGTCGGTCAACAAATTGCCGCGGCTGGTCGTTTCGCGAATTTTTTGAGGTGCGCGGGCAATCCTCGGCTCCTGTGTCAACTAATTGCTATCGGCGTGCTGGCCGCAGAGGCAGGTTCTATCCAACGAGGAGAGCCATGCAGCGAGAAGCGACGGCGCCCTTTGCGGCGCACCACCCTCACACCTCACAGCCGGCCGACGAGGCCGTCGTCTCCGTCGAGATAGCGGTGGCAGGATCTCGGCTTGCCGTGACCT
This sequence comes from Hyphomicrobiaceae bacterium, assembly GCA_016793635.1. GTDB lineage: Bacteria > Pseudomonadota > Alphaproteobacteria > Rhizobiales > Hyphomicrobiaceae > JAEUMD01. The sequence goes on along the minus strand of JAEUMD010000009.1, from coordinate 185,325 downwards.
TCGCGAGCGGTCGCGTTGCGACAATCCCGGCTGATCTGCTGTGGCGGAGATGCCCCTCGGCGGCTGGCCGCCGGCGCCGCCTCCACGGCGGAAACTTCGCGCCTCACGACCTCGCCATTACGAAGTTGAACGCCATCGGGCATTACGCCGTGAACATCGGCTTTTCCGACGGGCACGACCGCGGCATCTACCCCTGGCGCCTGCTGCTGGAGCTTTCGAGCCAGCGGACGCCCGCGGACTTCATCATCGCGTCATGACGCGGACAGAGACAGTCAACGTCTAGCCGAACTGCAGGAAGGATGAATTCATGGACGAGATCCTCGACGGTCTTTCCGAGGTCACTTGCGACGTGCTGGTCATCGGTGGCGGCACCGCGGGGCCGATGGCCGCGCTCAGGGCCAAGAAGAAGAACCCCAAGGCCACTGTGATTTTGTTGGAGAAGGCCAACGTCAAGCGTTCCGGCGCCATCTCCATGGGAATGGACGGACTCAACAACGCGGTCATTCCCGGCTACGCGACGCCCGAGCAGTACACCAAGGAGATCACGATCGCCAACGACGGCATCGTCGATCAGAAGCCGGTGCTGAAATACGCCCAGAATTGCTACTCGATCATCGAGGAGCTGGACAGCTATGGCATCCGCTTCCTGAAGAACGAGAACGGCGATTTCGACGTCAAGAAGGTGCATCACATCGGCACTTACGTCTTGCCGATGCCGAACGGCGATACGGTGAAGAAGGCGCTTTACCGTCAGCTTCGCCGCGCACGCCTGCTCATCTCCAATCGCTTCATGGCGACTCGTCTGCTGACCGGCGCGGATGGTCGCGTGGCTGGTGTGATCGCCGTCAACACGCGAACCGCGGAGTTCCTGCTCATCCGCGCAAAATCCGTGATCCTGTGCATGGGCGCCGCTGGCCGGCTCGGCCTGCCCACATCGGGCTACATGTTCGGCACCTACGAGAATGCCGCCAACTCCGGCGACGGGTATGCGATGGCCTATCACGCCGGTGCAAAGCTCGCGAACCTCGAGTGTTTCCAGATCAATCCGCTCATCAAGGACTACAACGGTCCTGCTTGCGCCTACGTCGCCGGTCCCTTCGGCGCCTACACCGCCAACAATCAGGGGAGCCGGTTCATCGAGTGCGACTACTGGTCGGGACAGATGATGCTCGAGTTCTTCAACGAGCTCCAGTCCGGCAAGGGGCCGGTCTTCCTCAAACTCAACCATCTGCACTCCGACACCGTGTCAGAAATCGAAACGATCCTGCACACTGTCGAGCGGCCGACGCGCGGACTGTTCCACGAGGGTCGCGGAACCAACTATCGTGAGAAGATGGTCGAGATGCACATCTCGGAGATCGGCTTCTGCTCCGGGCATAGCGCATCCGGCGTCTATGTCGACGATCTGGCCCGCACGACGGTGCCCGGCCTCTATGCGGCAGGCGACATGGCGAGCGTGCCGCACAATTACATGCTCGGTGCCTTCACCAATGGTGCGGTTGCCGGTGAGGATGCGGCCGAATATGCGGCAAACGTCGATTTCGCCGAATACGATGTGGCCGACCTTGCGCGCGAGCGCGATCGAGTTCTCGCGCCGACCCGGCGCGACGACGGCATTCCGCCCAACCAGATCGAGTACAAAACGCGCCGGCTCGTGAACGACTACCTCCAGCCGCCGAAGGTGACGCGGAAGTACGAGCTCGCACAGCAGCGGTTCGCCGAGGTTCGCGAGGACATGGAGACCCGGATGGTCGTGCGCAATGCGCACGAGCTGATGCGGTCCCTCGAAGCGGCATCGATCCTCGATTGCGCCGACATGGCGGCGTTCTCGTCGTTGTTCCGGACCGAAAGCCGGTGGGGGCTCTATCACCTGCGCACGGACTATCCGGAAAAGGACAACGAGAACTGGTTCTGCCACACGCTGCTGTCGAAGAAGGATGGCAAGATGGCTGCGGAGAAGAAGCCGATCGATCCCTATGTCGTGCCCATCAGCGAGGACGAGAAGGATCTCTACGATAAGCAGCGCGTCAGAGCATCGGCCTGATCGTATCGCCAACTCATAAGAGGATCGCGCCATGCCATTGGCACCAAGTTTCACCTCAGTTCCTGTCGTCGTGGACAATGACAAGTGTATCGCTGAAAAAGGGTGTCACGTGTGTATCGATGTTTGTCCGCTCGATGTCCTGCGCATCAACGATCAGACTGGCAAGGCCTTCATGGAGTACGACGAGTGCTGGTACTGCATGCCGTGTGAGGCGGACTGTCCGACCGGCGCCGTCAAAGTGAACATCCCCTACCTGCTCAAGTGATGCCGCGCGAAAGCGCCCCGTCTGCATGAGGTCCCCATGTCCCACGTTTTCGAAGAATACGACGATCTGGAGGAGCTGGCGGCAAGGCTGCGTTCCGGCGATCCGAACGAAAAGCGTGTGGTGATCATCGAGCTTGCCAACCTCGGAGATCCGGGAGCCATTCCGCTACTCGCGCAGATGCTCGACGAGAAGGACGCGAGCGTGCGCCAGCAGGCCGCCCGCGCACTCGGCGAGTATGACGGCCCCGATGCGGCGCGCGCTCTGGCCCATGCACTCGTCGACAGCGATTCCGGTGTTGCGGCTGCCGCGTCTGAGAGCATGGCCGAGTTCAAGGATCCCAAGGCTGCCGATCCGATCCTGCCGCTTGTTGCGCATGCTTCGACGTTCGTACGCATGTCGGCGTTGCGCGCCTTGAAGGAGTTGCGCCGGCACGAGTCGCTGAAGCCGGCGCTGACCGCATTGCAGGACCCCGACCCGGGCGTACGAGTCCAGGCCATCGGCGTCATCGGATTCCTGAAACTGGAGGAGGCATTGCCCGCGCTCCGCTCAGCGACGGGAGATGTGGACCCGAACGTGCGTCGCGCAGCGGTGAGCGCGCTCGGGTTCTCGAGCAACGCGGCAGTGGTCGCGACGATCGCGGACGCTTTGACGGACGACGATTGGATGGTTCGCGAAATCGCGGCTGAAACGCTCGGCAAGCTCTCATGCAGCGGCGAACGCCTCGCCAGACTGGTCAAGCTGCTCGAAGATCCCTTCTGGCAGGTTCGCTTGAAGGCGACCAATGCCCTCGGCAAATTGCGGGCAGCGAGCGCCATTGCCGCGATCGCTGCGGGTCTCTCGCACCAGGAAGCCAACCTGCGCAAGGAGGCGGCGGCGGCTTTGGGGCAGATCGGCCACGAGTCGGCGCTTCCCTATCTTGAAAAGGTGGGCGACGATCCCGATCCCGATGTACGAAAGAACGTTAGATGGGCGATGCAGCAGATCGCCATCCGCAAGACATCGGCGGCGACCTGACGTCGCTCCATCAGGAAGAAGCGGCGCTCGATATGGTCCCAGCGGCGAAGTCAGACAGGTCCAATGCGGCGAGTGCGCAGCGCTCGGAGCGCCTGCCGAAGTATGCGGTCATCCGGAACTGGATGATCGAGCGGATCACGAGTGGCGAGTTCGCGTGCGGCCAGCAGTTGCCGAGTGAGCACGACATCATGGAGCAATTCGGCGTCAGCCGCGTTACCGCGCGCCAGGCGTTCGATGCGTTACGCAGCCAGGGGCTGGTCGAGTCATGGCGCGGCAAGGGCTATTACGTCAGCCGGCTGATGGCGACGGCGAGCCTGGAACGCTTGCAGAGCTTCGGCGAAATGGTGGCGCCCTTGGGAGTCACCGCGCATTCCGATGTGATTGAACTTCTCGAGGTTGCGGCAAGCGACGACGTTTCCGATGCCCTGCGAATCGAGAAGGGCGAGAGCGTGGTGCGGATCGTGAGAGCGCGCCTTGCGGGGCCGACCACCGTATCGCTCGACGTTAGTTATCTGCCGCTGAACATCGGCCGCCGACTGATGCTGCTGGATCTCGGCCGTCAGGACGTGTTCGTGCTCATGGAGAAGCGACTCGCGATCGAGATCGGTTACGCGGAGATCATGATCGACACGGTCCCCGCGCCTGCCTTCGCGAGCAGACTGCTCAATGTCGCGGAGAGGGAGAGCCTGTTCCGGTTGAAGCGTCTGACGGTGTCGAATTCCGGTGATCGCTTGATGTTCGAGCAGATCTACGCGCGGCTCGACATGATGCAATTCTCCCTGCGCGTGCCGCGCCTCTAGGGCCCGCCACGGCGGAAATTGAGATCGGGGACTACCGGACGCCTGCGCAAAGACGCAGGCGTATTCGTTTTCAGCACTCATCCCTCAGATGATCGCGCCACCGACGAGCCTTTTCGGCGCGGAACCGGTCGGGTACGCGCGCCCGCGCCACGGTGCCGAGCCGGCCGAGACTTGTATTGCGGTTTCGATCGCGCGCACTGCACCGTGTGCATAAGCAGCGGTCAGTGCGCCTCACGAACTATCACGGCAGTGTTACGGCGACCACTGATCGAATTGCCGCCAATGTTGAGAAAAAGGCCGATGAAATAAAGGGTTGTTCGATTCCCCCAGGGCAAGGGTCGCATTTTGGCACGCCGGTTGCGGGTTAGGAAAGGTCACTTCAGACAAGTCGCCACTTGCCCGAGGAGAGCGTGATGCGAGCAAGAAAAGTCCTTTTGACCAGCTTCACTTCGACGGCCGTTTTTGCACTGGCCGCCTTGACGACCAGCGCCAACGCCGAGTCCATCGCCATAGGGATCGGTCACCAGAGCACGGTGACGAACACCGTGCCCGGCGGCATCATCCTCGAGAAGCTCAAGCTGCTCGAGAAGCACCTGCCGAAGGACGGCAAATATGCCGGAGCCACCTACGAGATCGTCTATCAAGACTACACCTCCGGCCCGCCCATCACCAACCAGATGCTGGCCGGCAAGCTGCAGTTCGGTGTGATGGGCGACTATCCGCTCATCGTCAACGGCGCCAACTTCCAGAAGGCCGGCAAGGATGAAAGCCGCTTCATCGCCGTCACCGGCTACAATCTGAAGGGCACGGGCAACGGCATCGTCGTTCCGGTCGCGTCCGACGTCTTCGCGCTCGATCAACTCGCGGGCAAGACGATCTCGACTCCGATCGGCAGCGCTGCCTGGGGCATGACGCTCAAGGTGCTGAGGGACGCCGGGCTGTTCGAGAAGGTCAGCCTCGTCGGCCAGGCGCCGCCCATCGGCGTGACCAATATCGCGCAGGGCAAGGTGGATGCGCATGCCGACTTCTGCCCCTGGTCCGAGGTCATGGAGTTCCGCGGTACCGGTCGCAAGATCTACGACGGTAGCGAGGCCGGTATTCCAACGTTCCATGGAACCGTCGTCACGAAGAGCTTCGCCGACAAGTATCCCGAGATCGTCGACGCCTACGTGAACGCGACGATGGAGGCGCAGGCCTGGATCGCTGCGGATCCCGTGCTCGCCGCCACCAAGGTCTCGGAGTGGACCGGCATCGAGAAGGAGGTTCTCTACCTCTATTTCTCCAAGGGCGGCATCTCGACGTTCGAGGCGTCGATCAAGCCGCAGTGGGACGACGCGTTGAAGTACGACCATTCGCTGTTGGCCAAGGAGAAGGAGATCCCGCCGCTCGACTTCGCCCGTTGGGTCGATCACTCGTTCGTCAAGAAGGCATTCGAGGCGAAGGGGCAGAAGTATGAGGAGATGCTGAAGACCGTCGTCACCTCGGTTCCGGATGCGCCATCGCTGCCGCCTGCCGAAATGTGGATCGACGGCGAAGGGATCAAGAGCTTCGACAGCGTCAAGGCCATGATGGCGGCCTACAAGGACGCGAAGGGGGCAGGCAAGAACGTTTTCGCGACCTACGTCTACGACAAGGCAACTGGACTGAAGCTGTTCGGTCACGTGGCCTTCTACATTCAAGCGGCCGATGGCGCTCTGACACCCTTCATGAAGAAGGGCGAGGCAGAGACCTTCGCATCGAAGAGCAAGGGCAGTCTTGTGCTCTGGTCGGCGCTGTCCTCGTGACGGCCGTAGCGGGAGGAACGATCGTCGTTCCTCCCTCTTCCCAGTTCCGCTTGCCAATTAGGCGCTAGACGAGGCGAAGACGAGAATGGAGCCCGCTATGCCGCAGAACCTCGCTCACGCGGTTGCCGAACAGCCGGGTGACCGGCAACACCACTCCGACGAAACGGTCGGCGACGCCGGCACAGCGGCCGAGGCGAGCACCACGGACGCGACACCGCGCGCCGAAGTGGTCGATGGATTGGATCGCTCCGACGAGCCGGGGCTTCTCACGCGCCTGCTTCAAGTGCTGATCGGACCGAGCTTCGTCATGACTTGGTTCCGGCGGTCATTGGCGCTGGCACTCGGCGTCATCGTTTGGCATTTCGCCGTGGCGACCGACTTCAACTGGTACATCAACTTCGAGAACGTCGCCGCTCCGTCCGAAGTATGGGCGTCACTGACGAAGCAACTTTCTGGCAGCATGTTCTACAAGCACATCGCCGTCAGCTTGCAACGGATCCTTATCGCCTACGTCCTGGCGGCGGTCGTCGGCATCTCGCTTGGCCTGGTCATGGGCCGCTCGAGAATAGCGAACGATCTCGTCATGCCGTTCGTGGAGCTCTTCCGCCCCATTCCGGCGGTGGCCTGGATTCCGCTCGCAATCCTGATGTGGCCGACGGAAGAAGGTTCGATCATCTACATCACCTATCTCGGAGCCTTGTTCCCGATCATATTGAATACGGTTTCGGGCGTAGAGCAGACACCGGAGGTGCTGGTGCGCGCGGCTAGATCGCTTGGCGCCGGTCGCATGCAGATTTTCCGGCATGTCGTGCTCCCCGCCGCGCTACCGAACATCGCCACGGGGTTGGCGGTCGGCATGGGCGTCGCGTGGTTCTCGCTGCTCGCCGGTGAAATCATCTCCGGTCAATATGGCATCGGTTACTTCACCTGGACCGCCTATCACCTCATCAAATACGACGACATCATCGTTGGAATGTTGACGATCGGCCTGCTCGGCACGGCGTCAACACTAGCGGTCCGCCTTCTGATGGCGCCATTCCTCAAGTGGCAGCGCAAGGCCAGGTAGAGGGAGTTCGATCATGCTCAACATCATCAAGTTCAATGCAACCGCGGGAGCGCAAACGGTTCCTGTCATGCCCAAACAGCCGCGGGTGAAGCCCGATACAGGTAACATCAAGATCGACAACGTCTCGATTTCGTTCGGTCGCGGAGAGCAGCATCACCTTGCGGTTTCCGAGACCTCGATCGAGATCAAGCCCGGAGAGTTTGTCTGTATCCTCGGACCCTCGGGGTGTGGAAAGTCGACTCTGCTCAACGCCGTTGCCGGCTACGTCAAGCCGACCCGCGGGCAGGTTCTGCTCGATGGCAAGGCAGTGACTGGCCCTGGCCCGGACCGCGGCATGGTGTTCCAGCAATACTCGTTGTTTCCGTGGAAGACCGTGCGCGAGAACGTTGCGTTCGGCCCGCGCATTCTCGGCCGGGCGAGCCCGACGCCCGAAGCCATCGCCGATACGTTCATCGACATGGTGGGCTTGACGAAGTTCGCGAAGCGTTACCCGGCGGAACTTTCCGGCGGTATGCAGCAGCGCGTCGGCATCGCGCGCGCGCTCGCCAACTATCCGACCGTTCTTCTCATGGACGAGCCGTTCGGAGCGCTGGACAGCCAGACGCGGCACGTCATGCAGGAGAACCTGCTCAAGATCTGGGGCGAGTTCGGAATCACCGTCTTGTTCGTCACGCACGACATCGACGAGGCCGTGTTCCTAGGTGATCGCGTTCTGGTGATGAGCGCGAGCCCTGGCAAGATCATCGCCGACATTCCGGTCCGCTTGCCGCGTCCGCGCGATCCCGACATCGCGCTCGACGAGGATTTCATGCGCATCAAGCGGCTGTGCCACGAGCGCATCAAGCAGGAAAGCATGCGCGCGTTCGACCAGCAGAACACCTGACGCGCAGGGCCAGTGGTTCAATGCGAGATTTTGGTGGGCGATGCCGGTGATGGAGATGGAAAGCAGGTCGCGTATCAGGGTCGTCAGCGCTAGCGATCGCGATGGCGAAGCGGGCGGGCAGAAGTCAAAGGCAGGCTCTGCGGTCTATCTCTCCGAGGTACTGTCGGAGATCGATCAGGGTGCCGGTTTTCTCGACCGCCTGACCCTCGACGAGATCAACGCCGTCAGGAAATGCGCGTCGCCCATGCTGTTTCAGCCCGGTAGCAGCGTGTTCGTGCAGGGCGACATTCACAGCGGGATATTTCTGATCGATTCAGGCCGCGTGCGCATCTACTACGCCGGGCCTTCGGGTCGAGAGATCACCCTCGCCTACTGGACGCCGGGGCATTTCATCGGTGGACCCGAGGTGTTCGGCGGTGGCGTTCACATCTGGTCCGCCGTTGTCGTCGAGCCTTCGCGGCTTTCTTATTTGCCGGCGGCCAAGCTCAAGCAACTGGCCATGACGGTTCCTGCGTTCGCGGTCGCGTTGATCGAGGGGCTCGTCGCCAAGGGCAAATGCTATTCGGCCCTCGTGCAGATGCTCGGAACGCGCTCCGTCACCGAACGTCTCGCCCAGCTTCTCATCATTCTGGCGTCGGTCGAGCGGCAGGAGGCGGGCTCGCATCTGGTCATCGACAAGCGCATCACGCACGAGCAACTCGCGGCGATCGTCGGCTCGACTCGCCAGTGGGTCACGAGCACGCTCGCCCGCTTTCACAAGGCGGGCATCATTCGCATCGATCGCGGGCGGATTCACATCGAGCGGCCGGAAGCGCTGTCACAGGATCTCGAGTAGAAGCGCGCCCTCTGTTGTTTAGGGCGCTCCATCCAAGGCCCCGCGTCGACAGTTCGGCACGGACAGCAGGCAGCGGATACGCCGTGGGTTGAGCGAGTGGTCGATTGAGGTGCGGTTCACCGCATCGACGCGTCGGCGATCCCAGCCACGAGCGAAATCGCGTTCAAACCCGCATTCGTGGAGTGGCGCGCCGTACTGAATAAAAGTGCGAACACCTATGTGATTGAAATCGTGTCATGAAATAGGCGGCCACCCGTTGTCGGGCTCCCCGGGCAGGCGCCCGATCGAGTCGGGGAAGGTGTTGTCGGGGAGGTCATCGCTTCTCACCCAGTCGATGCTGGTGGGGAGCTTTCCCTCGGTCTCCATGAACTCTTTCACGGCGAGCCACGCCTGATCGAAGGGAATGAACAGGCCGACCGGAAGCGGGTCGCCATGCAGCGAACGCACCCACTGCCTGATCTTTCGCAAGTCGCCCTTCGAGAACCAGTCCTGTCGCGGCACGCCGCCGCCGTAGCGCGCATACTGCAGCAATACGCCCAGCTCGGGGTTCCCATACATGGAAAGCTCGATGTCCTTTCGGCCCCGCCCCGGCGGCAGGTGGCCGGTGCCGTCGAGACCTTCAAGTCTCAGAAGTCCGCCGTCGTTGCCGGAGTTCGGGAACCAGCTGATGGCGCCGAGCGGTGGCCTCTTGAAATAGGGCTTCAAGAATGCCTGGCTGGGCCAGCTTTCATCCCGAAAGGTGTGAAAGTACGCATATTTGATCATCGCCTGCCTCCCCTGATCCACATCCCGTCGCGCATGATCCAAATATCCCCTGCGCCATCGATAATCCTGACAGTCGGATTGCCGATCTGAGTTCCTAGATGCGGCAGCACCGCATCACAACTCGGACAGAGTGGTCGATCCACCCTCATCTCAAGGGTCCGTCCGGCAAGTGTGCCGCCATAGGGCTCCGCCGCCCGCAGCAGTGCGTTGGCCTCGGCATGAAACAGAGCATCGTTCGGCTTATAGCTCACTCGTCCGGTATTCATGATGTCCGGATACCGCTCGATCAAACGCGCCCGCATGTCCCGCGCCATAGCCTCGTCTCGAACGGTATACCCTGGCGCGTTGGAATTGACGCCGAACACTCCCTGCCCATCCACTTCGAGGTAAGCAACTGTCCCGTCCGACTTGGCGAGGGCGGGACCCGAGCCGGTATCGGGCATGCCGGTGATGGTGCGGAAGCTGCCGATCATCCCGGAAGGCGGCGACGACGGCGTCCCCGTGCCACCCCGCGGAGGCTCGGCGTCGAGCGGCGGCCCCTGGTTGTCGCCGAAGCGGGCGCGCGCCAGCTCGCCCAGGCGCGCCTCGGCCTCCCTCGCTTCGACTTCGGCGTGCCGGATCTGGCCCTCGATGCTATTCGGATCGGTGAGGCTGGGCCGAGGTCGCCATGTGGGGTCGATCTCCTGCACCCGCCGGAAGGCGGCTTCGGCTCTGAGATTGGCAACCGCATATCGAGCCGCCTGCGCCGGCGTCGCATCGAGCGTCCGGTTGCCGATGCGGACCGAAACCGAACCGCGACCGCGTGCGCCGACGAGGATGACATCACCGCCATTGCCGCCGGTCCAGCGGCCACCACCCGGCTGACCGCCAGGAAGGCGCAGCTGACCGGGGTTGAAGCCGGCCTTGTGAGAGAGCGCAACGATCCGCTTCAGGGCAAGGTAGATCCTGAGCTCCGCGACCTCGCACCGGATGTTGCGGAGCGACAGGCGGGCTTCGCGGAGCTGTTGGTCGAATGTCTCGTCCGTCACAACCATCCTCGCGCGTCTCGATCACGCAACGGAGTATGGGGCGGTTCCGACCGACGGGGATTACTTCTTGTGCCGTGGCGAACGCGGATGAAACTAGGCAGGGCGTGGACGCAACTGCGACTGCGACCGCCCGCGTCAACGTGCCATCAAGTTGATATCAAGTTGGCGCGCCGTAGTGGATAAAAGTGCGAACACCTATGCGATTGAAATCGCGTATTGTTCTTAGGTCTGCATTGACTGGTCACCTCGTCTCCCCCAGCTCGCGCTTCACCATCTGCCGACGCGGACCCGCCAGACTTATCCCCCTGTGTCCACTGTCCAACATGCTGCAGCAGTCATACCTGCAGCCAAGGACGAGTGATGATCCGTCCCTTCCAAGATAATCGCGATCCGCAACCGAATGAGGCAACCCTGCTCGAGCTTCGAAGTGAGCTGGCGTACATTAAGCTTCTCTTCGCCTCGCTCCGTCTGCATCTCGCACTCAAGCAGGGCTTCAACCCCGACCAACCGCGCGACGATCACGGACGCTGGACGGATTCCGGCTCGGCAAGTGCGCTGTTCGACGCTTTGCTTCAGGACTTCGAAGGCGATACGGTTGCCGAGGACGTTGCCTATCCTGGCGATTTCCACGATGCGGTGAGAGCCTATTTTGTGAAGGGCTTGCGGGCGGGCGGCAACAAGGTCGAGACGGAGGTCTCTCTTGTCCTGCCCGGGACGCCTCTCATTACGGCCCGCATCGACATCCTGGCCAGAGATCCTAAGGGCACGCTGTATGGGACTGACATCAAGACAGGCGTGGATCCGACCTTCACGCCCAGCCAGCAGGTCGTGCATCCGCATGCCATCGGCGGAGCCGGCGGCGTCTCGCCCGACGGTAAAATCCGCAACCTGGGTCTTACACCAGGGGTGCCGCTACCTGCCTTTGCCATCAGCGTTGTCTATGCGCGAGGACCAAGTTCTCCGCTGGAGGTCATACCGCTGCCTGCCGAGCCGCGGTGAGAGGACTAAGGAGGATCGCCGTCACCTCGAAGGTCATGCCAATGCATGACTTCGAGGGCAGAGATTATGACCTTTCGATGTATCTCTACCTGATGGTCGGAGAGCGACTGATCACACGGACAACTGCGCTGTCCATTGCACGATTGGTGCTGGCGGACCGCTTTGGCTCGCAAGAAGTTCAGCGTCAAGAGCCGTTCCGCATCGAGGAGCAAGGGAAAACGTGGGTGATATCAGGCAGCCGACTGCCTGATTGGGATGACGGTCGCCCACGAGGAACTCTGCGACACGGCAAGGCCGAGGTGATCATCTCTCAGCTGGATGGACGGATCGTCAAGCTCGCGGTCGAGGCACCAATTCCACCCCTCGATGACTGAGGCGCGGGATAGGTTTCCCAAGCAGTCCCCGGACACGGCATCTCTATGTTGGCCTTCATTCGAATAAAGCGAGTTGCAAGCTATCATCCTGATAGCAAGTTGGCGCACCATGCTGAATAAAAGTGCGAACACCTATGTGATTGAAGGTGCAAGGGGATAGGAACCTCGGCAGTGCTTAGCCCTAGTCTCCCGAATAAGGGCTGTCGGACAAATTGAGTTCAGTTGAGATGAAGTGGCGTGCCAATCCGCGAAGGACTTCGGCACCATTGTGAAGGCGCGTAGCCTCCTCTGCGCAGTCCGGGTCGGACCAAACCGTCGTTTCAAGGGCGTGGGCTACCGCTGTCCGTTAGTAGCCTACAATATGACTGCCTACCGATCGATTTCCTCGTTCCTCGTGGAACGCACGAACAATAACGTCTCGGAGTGTCTTCTCAACCAACGGAAAAGCGGCTTCTAGCCACTTGATCGTCTCTTTGTGCCTCAATTCGATTATTTTATAGTAGCTCAGGACGGCGAAACTCACCAAGTAGTTCTGCTCAGCGTTTCTTCCCTCCCGGTAGAGGGCTAATGCGCGCCTAGTGTCCACATCCGCCGGCAATCGTCTGTCAAAAATCCAGTGGTGTGCAGTTGTGGACGCCAGATCGCGTCGCGGAACCGGCGACGGCACTCGGTTCCCAGCCCAGCCATCCTGCGCGACAGCAAATTGATCATCGCACCAAGTTATCAAACTCAGAAAACGGTTCACCACTGTCCTGGCTTCTCGCATTGAGAGCTTGTTCGCCGTGAGGTCAATGCTGACCGACTGCACATGATCCCTCGTCTTTGGCAAGAGTACCAAGGAAAAGCGATCGAAATGCACCAGCGTTTCGTGCATCGGCCATGTGACCTGATTATCGACGCCGATCATCAAGTAGCGAGAGTCAGGTCGCACGCCGAGCTTCTCGCGCCTCCGTTGTTCTGCTTCTTCGGCGTCGTACTCGCTACCATCGCTGATCGGCGGAGGCTTGATCTGGCGGATATGCGCTGTGTCCCGGGCCACCCGATCGAAAAATCTGGAATTCAGAGAGAGAGCACGTGAGGCAGGTGAGTACTGCCCGTCATGATCGTACGTCTTCTCTGATCCACGCTCGTGGTACGCAAGGCGGGATACGAAGCTCGTTGTTGTGACCCCGTCTGCAGCACGAATCTTCAAAATGCCGAAGCCATTTGCGTTGATGCCGCTCTCAGCGCCTGAGAGGCTCAGACGGATCAACGATTGCCTTGCGCGTTCATCAGAGAGGAGTATTCGGACCGCACCCAGCAAGGAGGACGCGCGGTACGCCGCGGCTTCCGGACCACCGACCGGTGCAAGGTTGCCGAGTAGCAGAGATGCATTACCGGCCCAGTTGGGTTTGTCTGATGCAAGGCCAAGGATGGCAGCCGCAATCTGCTCGTCGTTCAAGAGCGATGCGTGGTTCTGACGCCCCTGAGGCAGCCTGCCAAACCTGCGGAGCGCGTCGAACCTTCGGGCCATGTCCGAACGGTCGCCCGGGCTGACATCCGCCGTACCGGTAAGATCAAAAAGGAGCTGCTCAAGATTGCTTGCGTACATGCGTCGTTGGTCCCATCGTTCCAGCCGCGCCCGCTCGGCGGCAGCCTAGAACACAGCGATGCCCAACTTCATGCTATCGGGTAGATATCTTGTTGATGGCGCACCCGACAGGATTCGAACCTGTGACCTTTGCCTTCGGAGGGCAACGCTCTATCCAGCTGAGCTACGGGTGCATGCGCTGGCGGTCTAGATAGCGTATTCGGTCCGCACCCGCAAACCGCGAATGATTGCCGTCTCCAACGCGTGGCGCGCACGCCGAGGCATCCAAAAAAGTGAACGGCGCCGAGAGCACCGTCACGCCTGCGCGCTCTTGCACTCCCTATCCAGTGGGATCGTGAACACCCTTCCGATCCGGAGGCCCCCCGGCATTCATGCAGTTGCCGGAGTTCCCTTGCTCCCGGCACCCGGGCCGAACCGTGTGGCCGAGGGGAGGAGGCATACAGGCCCCGGGGCCTAGCGGTCGCAGCGTGGGAACCGCTCTTGGAGGCGGCCCATTTGCGTATTCCCCGCTGGTGGACCGGGTGGGCAGTGCGCGAACGATCGGCCCGCGATGTGGTGCGCCCGATGGTCGGAAGAGGGCGCTGGTGCGGCGCAGCAGAATGTCGCGTTTCTGACATGGAGTGCCATTTTTGGCTCAAATTCAGCCAGTTGCCTAACTTTCCCGCTTGACGTGGGGCGAGTGGTCTGCTGCGCTGCGATATCGCAACGAGGCCGCAACTAGCGCAGCCTCCGGCATCCCCAGACCCGTCTTCACCTTCACGAGGCCGCCGATGCAATACGTCGCCTACGAGCTCGCGCATATGTTCATCCAACCGATGCGCCTCGCCGCCAAGGCGCTGAAGCACTCGGCCGACATGCCGTTCAACCCGATCGGCAAGACGCCGATGATGCGACACGTCTCTGCTGCCTGCGAGGTGTTCGAGGGTGTCACGCGCCGCTACGGCAAGCCGGAGTGGGGCATCGACGAGACGACGATCCACGGTCTCAAGGTTCCGGTGCGCGAGGAGACGGTGCTGTCGAAGCCGTTTTGCAATCTCGTGCATTTCGACCGGCCGGAGGAGATCGTCGGCAAACGCTACGACCCCAAGGTGCTGATCGTCGCGCCCATGTCGGGCCATTACGCAACGCTACTGCGCGGCACCGTCAAGGAGATGATCAAGGAGCACAACGTCTATGTGACCGACTGGGTCGATGCGCGCGACGTGCCGGTGATGGCCGGCCGGTTCGACCTCGACGATTTCATCGACTACATCATCGACTTCGTGCGCTTCCTCGGGCCGAACACGCACGTCATGGCCGTGTGCCAGCCGAGCGTACCCGTGCTGGCGGCAACTGCCGTCATGGCCGGCAGCAACGATGAATGCCAGCCCTCGTCGATCACCCTGATGGGCGGGCCGATCGACACGCGCCGCAATCCGACCGTCGTCAACAAGCTCGCGGAGGAGAAGCCCGTCTCGTGGTTCGAGCGCAACGTCGTCAGCTATGTGCCGTTCGGCAACGCCGGTTTCATGCGCAAGGTCTATCCCGGCTTCATGCAGCTCACCGGCTTCATGACGATGAATCTCGAGCGTCACACCAGCGCGCACAAGAAGCTGTTCGACAATCTCATCAAAGGTGACTGCGACAGCGTCCAGCAGCACAAGGAATTCTACGACGAGTATCTGGCGGTGATGGACCTGCCGGCGGAGTTCTACCTGCAGACCGTCGAGACCGTGTTCCAGACCCACGCGCTGCCGCTCGGTACGTTGATGCATCGGGGTCAGCCGGTCGACTGCAAGGCGATCACGAAGACCGCAATCATCACCGTCGAGGGCGAGCGTGACGACATCTGTGGTCTCGGGCAGACGGAAGCCGCGCACGATCTGTGCACGAACGTGCCGATGGACGAGCATTATCACTATGTCCAGCCGGGGGTCGGCCACTATGGCGTGTTCAACGGCACGCGCTTCCGCACCGAGATCGCACCGCGCATCCGCGAGATGATCCGCACGGTGCAGTTCAAACGGCGCACGCAGAGCGCTGCATTCATTCCGCAGCCCTATCGCAGCCTACGGGGTGAGCGCGAGACGCAGTTCGACTGGCAGACGGGCCGTCCGGTTCCAGGCGCCGCGGCGGAATAAGTCGGCGGCCTGCCGCGCTCAGGTGAGTCGGCCGGCAAGGAGCGTCAGTGGCCAGGTGATGCGGCGCGTCGCCGAGGGGACGCCCCACAGCGGGGCGATCTGCTCCTTGAGCGCGACGACGGGATCATAGCCTTGCTCCCGGATGAAGCGGCCCGTCGCCGACCAGCTCCTGAGGTAGCCGAGGAGCTGCGCGAACGACCAATCGGCGTGCATCGCAAACGCCGGCGCCGCTATAAGTTCGAACGGGAACGGCAAGGTCGAGTAGCCGGCTTCGACGTGGTGGCGCTCCGGCGGCCAGTAGGGGCCAACCGTTGCGTCGTAGAAGTGTCGGCCGCGCGCGTCGATGGCGGCGTCTGCCGTCGTGTGGATGCCATACGTCCACACGGCAACGATGCCGCCCGGCTTCACCACGCGCCGCACCTCGGCATAGAAGCGATCGAGATCGAACCAGTGCAACGCCTGTGCGACGGTGACGAGATCGACGCTCGCATCGTCGAGGCCAGAGGCGTCGGCCGGTGCCGCGCGATAGGTGACTCCGGGCGCCGGTATCGCCCGCGCGATCTGCTCGGCGCTTAGATCGGTGGCGACAACGCCCTTGAAGAAGGGCGCGAGATCGACCGCCGCCTGCCCGTTGCCGGTGGCACAATCCCAGGCGAGATCGTGCGCAGAGCACACCTGTGCCAGCCACGCGAAAAGTTCTCGAGGATAGCGCGGGCGGCTCTCGGCGTAAGCATGCGAGACGCGGCTGAAGTGGTCCTTCTCTCGCAAGGTCATGGCATCGGAGCTTTCGACGGGAAGGAGCGCGCGCCGGGCTGCGTGCTGGAAGTCGCAGGCGGCACACTCCGGCGAAGATAGACGAGCCAATAGACGAGCGCCACGAGCACGCCGCCGCCGACCATGTTGCCGAGCGTGACGGGCACGATGTTGGCGAGGATGGCGCCGATGCCGATCTCCGCGCCCTGTTGGAGCGCGCCGATCGGCAGCAGATACATGTTGGCGACGGAGTGCTCGAATCCGAGAGCGACAAAGGCCGATATCGGGAACACGATGGCGAGCGCCTTGCCTGAAACGGAATGCGCGGCAAAGCACATCCACACTGCGAGGCAGACGAGCACGTTGCACAGGATGGCGCGGAAGAACGCTTCCTGCGGGGCGATCGCGACCTTCGCTTCGGCGATCGCGCGCGCTGTCGCCGCGACGCTGCCCGAGCCGAGGCTCATGGTGCCGGCGAGATGCACGAGCACGACGGTGCCGAGCGCTCCGATCAGGTTGCCCGCATACACGAGTGCCCAATTTCGCAGGATGTCTGCGGTCGAGACGCGACCGTCGGCCCATGCCATGACGATTAGGCTGTTGCCAGTGAAGAGCTCCGCGCCGCCGACGACGACGAGCACGAGACCGAGCGAGAACACCAGACCGCCGATCAACCGCGTCGGCCCGAAGCCGAGCTCGCTGCCGGTAACGACGACCGTATAGAACATGGCGCCGAAAGCGATGAACGCGCCGGCCAGCACGCCGAGCGTGAGCGTGGTGACGAACGGCAGTGCGCACTTGCGCACGCCAACCTCTTCGACGAGCTGGGCGATACGTGCGGGCGGTACGACGTCGAGGGCGTGAGGCTCTGCGGGGCGTTCGGTCGGCTCCGATCGTTTCGCGAGATCCGGCATGTTTCGTGTCTCCGCTTCTCTTGGCGCCGCACTTGGGTCGGCGCATAAGGCTTGATGCGTGTTCGTTACCGTTTTTTGCGCGATGCTTCGGTCAGGTCGGCGAAGAAGAGCGATACTCGATGGTCAAGCTGGTTCATATCGCGGCGGAGAACCAAGCCGCCCGCATTCGCCGCAACGGGATCGCGCCGACCCGCCATTCTCCCGATCCCGCGCGCCATCCAGAGTTCGATCGGGTCGTGTGGACGTTCCCGGTCCTTGCAAGTTTCACGCTGACGTATTCGTGGGCGCGGGAGTTGAAGCGCTGGGGCAAGACCACACTGATCGCCGTTACGGTGGACGTCCCCGACGACGAGCCCGTCTACGTCGCGCACTACCGGAACGTGCCAGTCCTCTCCAGCGCGGCCGAAGCAGCAGGATTGGTATGTTCCCTGGCCGATCCGCGCGGATACGAAATCATGGTCCCGCGCCGCATCGTTCCAAGCGAGATTCGCCGGTTGAGGGTGCTGCCACGGGCAATCGGCTGGCGCTACTATCCCGGTGCGCGCGGCGAGCCGATGCGGCTCTGTGACTGCCCGGTATGCCTGCCGAGGAGTGAAGTCAGGGCGCGCAGATACCGCGATGCTGTTCGCTCGCGGCTCGCCGAAGGCTCGGGCGAAAAGTGATGCCCGCAGGCCGTTCTGCGCGTTGCTGGCGGGGCCACATGGGCGAATTCCTGCCTCCCGACAGCCTCTCGACGGGCTTGGAACCAGTTGCCGGTGGCGACAAGCGCGCCGAAACAGGCGATTTCCGCCCATCCAGCCGCTTGTGGCGACTTGCCATCTCCCCGGAGAAAGTACATATAGTCGAGCATCGAATACGCCTTGGTTTGCTCTACACCGGCCCGACACTGCCCGTCGCGAGAAGTTCCAAAGCGGTTTGAGGTCCGGGGGCAATCCCGTCCTCGGAATACGACGGTTGCTTTGGAGGCAATAATGTCTAACGGCACAGTGAAGTGGTTCAACGGTCAAAAGGGCTACGGCTTCATTCAGCCGGACGAGGGTGGCAGCGACGTGTTCGTCCACATCTCGGCTGTTGAGCGCGCTGGCATGTCCACGCTGCGCGAGGGTCAGAAGATCGCGTTCGAGACCGAGCGTGGTCGCAACGGCAAGATCGCCGCGACCAACCTGCGCAACATCTGATCGACTCGGTGCCAGCACCGGCTCGCGCGACGCGGGGCCGGGTATTCGGCACGGGTACGAACGGCTTCGGTCGTTGCGGAACTGAGTAAAAGCACGGGAGCAGCCAACGCTGCTCCCGTTGCGTTAGGGCCGGGCTTCGCTCCGGCCGATGGCGACAGCGCCGTGCGATCGTGCGGCAAGGAGACGGAATGGCAAAGGAAGAGATGCTCGAGTTCGAGGGCGTGGTGGCCGAAGTGCTGCCCGATGCCCGTTGCCGTGTGAAGCTGGACAATGGCCACGAAGTGGTCGCATACACGTCCGGCCGCATGAAGAAGAACCGCATCCGCATCCTGGCCGGCGACCGCGTGACGATCGAGATGACGCCTTACGACCTGTCGAAGGGGCGCATCAACTTCCGCCACAAGGATGGGCGCTCCGGCCCTGGGCCGGGTGGTCCTGGAGCGGGTCCGGGTGGCGGTGGTCCCGGTGGTGGACAGCGCCGCCGCTGATCGGGAGTTGGCCTCGGCCGGAATGGATCTTCGGCCGATGGGCCTTCGACGACGTGGCGATGATCTAACGATATTCGATCCTGACGATCTGTAACGCGCCGGTTTTCCGGCGCGTTTGCGTTTGCGTGTCCCGTAAAGCGGTGGCGCCGCGAATCGAGGCCCGTCCGTCACCTACGGGTCGTCTTCTCGCGACCGAGCGATGTTGAAACGGGATCGTTCCGCGGGTGGTGGCACTGAAAAATCCGCTTGTCAGTTGCTTGTTTCCGATGCGACCGGCGTGCGCGAATCAGAAATCCTTGATCCATAACAAACGAGCATCGCACAAGAATGCCCGATGGTTAGGCAATGGGGCTGTGATGCAATGTGATTTCGTAAACCCAAGTCGGTGGTCGGCCGCGTGTGCCGACGAGCGTCGGCGCGGCGCGCGGAGCGGTGGCGCGGTGCGCCGATTTGTATAATCGGCTCAATCGATTCGCCGCGCGCTGCGGCTCCCCTGGAGGAGTGATGTTCTCACGCCGCATATTTTTCGCTGGCGTCCTGCTTGGCCTTGCTGCGGCTGCAGTGCCCGCGCTCGCCGGTGCGGGCCGCTATCGCAACGTTTCGGGCCTGCGCTCCGGCAGCTTCGTGTGGCGGCCTGGCGTAGACAGCCAAGATCCGGTCACGGTCGTCGTATCGCTCGCCGAGCGCATGCTCCACGTTTATCGCGGATCGGTGACGGTCGGCATCTCCACCGTGGTTCTGCCTTCGCCCGACGTGGAACTCGCCGGTGATGTGCTGAAATTGAGGGCGGCTCCACCGGACGCTTCGCTGGGCAATGAACGCAGGCTGTGGCGCGGAACGGATCTCACGCGCCCGCAGTCCGCGGGCGCCGATGGCGAATCGGCCGCCATGCCGCTGGTTTTACTTCCGGCCGATTTTGCGGGCTTGCTTTCCGGCGTCACGACGGAGTCCGTGGTGGCCGTCGTCGCACGCGAGCGCAGTGACGCACACGAGTTCGAAGCGTTCGGTCCTTTCGGCAAGGAGATCGAAACCGGCGCGATCCTGGCCGTCGACAACGTGGCGAGATTTGCGTCTCCCGATCTCGGAGCGTCGCTCTCTGCCGTGCCGCCCGCCGAAGCGGTGGTGGTCTCGCGCGCCGACGGCGCCGCCTATCACTTGCATGCGGGCAAGGTCGTTTCCACCGTGCCCGTGATCGTCGAACAACCGGAGATGCCGCTCGGTCGCCACGCAATGGTGTTGCTGGCGCCGGGTGACGCGACGCGTCCGGCGCGCTGGCTTGCTTTCGCGCTGGGTAACGAACGGGACGCGGAGCGGCTGACGGGGGCTGCCACGGAAGCCGCGATGAAGCGCATCCGTTTTGCAGATCGCCATCGCGCTGAGGCACTGGCGAAAGGCATGCGTCCGGGCACCGCTCTCATCCTTACCGATGACACGGGGCCCGATTCTCGGGGGGCTGCCGCGCAGAGGGTTGCGGTTCTCGGCTCTGGTTCATTCGAGGCGAGCATTCCTCTGCCGCCGCAGAAGCCGCCGCTGCCCCCGGAAATCGCCGAGCAAGTCGCGAACGAGGCGGCGGTAGCAGGTAAACTCGCACGCGCCCGCAGGTCCGCGATGTCGCGCCGCTACAGGCGTTCGGCGAGCAAGGGCACGCAGGCAGACGACGCGTGGATCGATCGGATCTTGCGACCCTATTGAGCCGGATTGACGCCAGCGACGGCCAAGTGTGTCTGGAGTGCAGCCTGCAGCGCCTCTGACCCTGCCCTCTCCGCCGTCGGCTCGGGGACGATCCATGCGCGATAGTCGCCGCCATCGATCACGCCCGAGCAACTGAGCCGGCCGCGCTGTACTCGGCAAGACTTGTCGGCCGAGACCAGATGAGCGGCGCGACGATCGTGACGCAGAATGCGCAGGTCGATCGGCTGCATCCAGCCCTTCTCGCTGGTGAGCGCGACACCGCGAAACGCGCAGACAAGCTTGTCGCGGCAGGCGCCGGCACGCTCCCCGAGCGCGACGCCCGGACCGAATGCTTTGGAACGAGAGATCGCTTTGGCGGCGGTATCCGGCCCGCGGCTGATGTAGCAGCTCTCGTCTACACACAGCATCGGGTCGGCGTTCTTGTTCCAGCGGCGGATGCCCTTCTTTCCGGCATCCATTACAAGGAGCACGGTCACTGTGCGCCCATCGAAGCGCTCGTCTCCGGCAGAAATAGCTTGGACGGGGCCGCCGAGAGCATGCGGCGGGTGAGCGGCCAACTGGCGGGCGATCTTCTCCGCAAGCCGTTTCCTGTGCTCAGCGAAGCGGTCGCGCGCCATACCGAGAGATTGCTCCGCGGCCTTCGCCGCAGCTTCGCTCCGCGCCTTCATTTCCTCGTCAGCGCGGCGCAAAGCAGCCGTTTCCTCGGCCGCCTTCTCGGCGCGCATGCGTGCTTCGGCCTCGCTGCGATCTTGCGCTTCCTTGGCACGGCGCGCCTCGCGTGCTGCGCGCAACCGTTCGCTCAACTTGCGGCCGTTTTCCTCGGTCTCGGCGCGCTTGCGCTCCGCGGCGATCTGCTCCTCACGTGCGAGGTCGGCCTTCGCGCGGGCCTCGGCCTCGGTGCGGGCGCGCGCGAGCATTTCATCCTCGTAGGCCTTGAGCGATTCATCGCGGGCCTTTGCCGACGGTGACGGTGCCACCGCTACGGCAGCAGGCTTCTTGCCGCTGGCGGCGAACCTGTCGGCCAGCATGTGGGCGGGATCACCGCCGTCGGCCAAGGTGGGGCCTGCCGTGATACCGGTGGCGGCGAACAGAGCTGCAGCCGCTGTCAGCATGGCCGGAGCGCGACGCGGCGCGCGGGCACACTTGAAGGCTTGGGTAGAATTTCGCGCATCCGCCATAACTCGTCTCCGAACGTTCTCGCACAGAAGCGCCGCCGCACGGCGTCCGTGCCAGAGGCTTCCGACTGAAAGGCCGTCACACACGTCGCGATTCTCGACTGCTACTTGCCGTTCCTCACGGGCTGCCCCACCGTCACGCGCGGCAACGATGGTCTCACCATTGCGGTCTGGGCAGTTGCGGTCAGGGCAGTGAACTTCCGCGGAGTCGCAACTTGCGACCCGGAAACGCGCGATGTGTGCTTCATCAATACCGGCGAGCGCCGGTGCGAAACCCGCACCATCACTCGGCCACGTTTGAGGCAATAAAGCGGATGCTCCTTGAACGGGGCCTGAACGCGCTGATTGAGGGCACGCCGCCCCCGCAAATGGCTGTGTGACAGCGGATCAGCCGCGCTGGGCCGGCTTCGCAGCAGCGATTGCGCTAAGCCCCTCTCGATAGGTGGGGAACGCCAGATCGATGCCGAGGTCCGTTTTGATCCGGTCGTTGCGAACCCGCTTGCTCTCGGCATAGAAGCTGCGCGCCATATCGCCAATCGAGGGATCGTCAAAGGGGACGGCCGGAGGCATCGGCACGCCAAGCAGCTCAGCCGCATACGCAATCACAACCTCGGGCGGCGAGGCCTCGTCGTCGGCGAGGTTGTAGACGTCGTGAACGCCTCGGCCATTCATCGATGCCTCGACGACGCGCGCGATATCCTCGACATGGATGCGATTGAAGCGCTGGCCCGGCTTGATGATGCGGCGGGCGCGTCCCGAACGGACGTTGTCGATCGCGCTGCGTCCAGGTCCGTAGATACCGGCGAGTCGAAACAGGACGCAACGCTTGCCCGCGCACGCGGCAAGCGCCTGCCACGCAAGCTCCGCCTCGTGCCTATACTGCGAGCGGGTCTGCATTGGGTTCGGTTCTGTCGTCTCGTCGATCCATCCACCCTGGCGGTCGCCGTAGACCCCGACCGTCGAGAGATAGCCGATCCATGCGAGGTGCGGAGCGCGGGCAATGTCGTCCGAATGCTGGAGCAGCACCGGATCGCCGCGCGCGTCGGGCGGTGCCGAGACGATGATGTGCGTCGCCTTCGATAGGGCATCGCGCACGGCCATGACCGGTGCCGTGCCATCGAACACGCAGGTCTCGATGCCGTCGACACGCCGCAACTTCTCGGCCTTTTCCGCCGTGGTCGCAGTCGCGAATACCGACCATCGGCCGCGGTCCAGCCGACGGACGAGCGCGCGCGCGCTGAAGCCGAGTCCGAAGCAGAGGAGAAAGGGGGCTGGCTCAGCAGTCATCAAGCGGTCTCCGGTCGATCGGGTTTGGGTGCCATTGTCGCGCCGCCGCACAAGGCGGCGTCGCGCCACTCGGCGATGACATTGGCGTCTTGTTCGGTAGCGAGTGAACGTCGACGCTCGCGCTCGAAATCGCCGCGCGGCGCAAGACGCGAGAGAGCCCAGACCGCCATCGCCCGCACGAGTGGAGACGCATCGTCGAGCAACGCCAGGACGCGCGGCAGGTGCGACGTTTCCGCGGAGTTGCCGGCGGCGATCAGCACGTTGCGAACGAAGCGATCGCGCCCAGTGCGTTTCACCGGCGTGCCGGCGAAGCGTGTGCGGAAGGCTGCGTCGTCGAGCGCCAGTAGTTCGCCGATCGGCGGGTTGTCGGTTTCCGCGCGCGCGGCAAAGCGTGCCTCGCGCGAGGCGGCGGCGAACTTGTTCCAAGGGCAGACCGCAAGGCAATCGTCGCAGCCGAAGACGCGGTTGGCGATCGGCTCGCGGAACTCGCGGGCGATGTGTCCCTTGTGCTCGATCGTGAGGTAGGCGATGCAGCGGCGCGCATCGAGCTTGTAGGGCTGTGGAAAAGCATTGGTCGGGCAGGCTGCGAGGCATCGGCGGCAGCTTCCACAACGGTCGGATTCGGCTGCGTCGGGTTTGAGCTCGGCGCTCGTCAGCAGTGCGCCGAGGAACAGCCAGGAGCCGTGCTCGCGCGACACGAGGTTGGTGTGCTTGCCCTGCCAGCCGAGCCCCGCCGCGGCTGCGAGCGGTTTCTCCATGAGCGGTGCGGTGTCGACGAATACTTTGACTTCCGCCCCGCTCTCCGCGGCGTGCTGTCGAGCGAGCTGCTTCAGCCGCGACTTGAGTATGTCGTGGTAGTCCTTGCCCTGCGCATAGACCGAGATCGCGCCGCGCGCACGCATGGCGAGGACCGCGCGCGGATCGGTGGCCGGAGCATAACTCTGCGCCACAATCACGATGCTACGCGCATCTGGCCAAAGCGCTCCCGGATCACGGCGGCGCTGGCGATGCGTCGCCATCCAGTCCATGTCGCCGTGCCAGCCGTTGTCGATGAAGAAATCGAGCGCGCCGGCCGCATCGTAGGCAGCCCTCCGCAAGGCGTCGGCGCGCGTGATCCGTACCGCGTCGAAGCCGAGCGCCCGCGCAGCGGCCTTGAGGCGGCTGGCGGCATCGGCGCATCCAAGGGCTGGCGGTGACGTCGGCTTCACGTCACCTCTCAGAAATCGAGGTTGGCGTAATGCAGCGGTGCCGGTGTGCCGGAGATGCGATCGGCGAGCAGCGGTCTGAAAGACGGACGCGACTTCACGCGGGCATACCAGCCTTTCGCGGCGGGGTATTCCTCCCAGGGCACCTCGCTCAAATAGTCCAGCGTCGAGAGATGGGCCGCCGCGGCAAGATCGGCGAAGCTCATCTCGTCGCCGGCAAGCCAGCGGCGGTGGTGAGCCAGATAGGCGACATAGCTCAAATGGTAGCGGAAGTTGGCGCGCACCGCCCGCAGGATCGCCACGTCAGGAGCACCGCCCCCCTCGCGATAGCCACGGTAGACCTTCTCCTCCAGAACCTCGCGCGTCACCTCGCGATCGAGCTTGCCGTGAAACCAGTCGACCAAGCGGCGCACCTCGGCGCGCTCCTCTCGGTCGCCTGGAAAAACGGGGACGTGACGGCCGTCGATCGGATGGCGCTTCAGTTCCTCCGCAACATATTCAGAGATAGCGTAGCTGCCGCACAGCAGCGGGCCGTTGGCGAGCGCGAGCACGGGAAGCTCGCCGGCCGGGTTCAGTGCTAGCAACTCGGCGCGATATTCCCACGGACGATGCTCGACGGTTCGCGCCTCGAGGCCGATCTCGCCGAGAAGGAGGCGGATGGACCGTGAGCGGGGGCACAGCCGATAATGGGTGAGCGTATGCATTCCCTTCGCGTCGCTCCAAGGTCGCCGTCCGCGCGCGGCGTGGTGGGTTTCGGGACGTGAGGTTTGGCTGACCGCTGTGGCCGCAGAGCGGCACCGGGCGACGCCCGAAGGCTGTATGACTGCGCGGGCGAATCTCGCACTTCAGTTTATCGCGCGTGCGCCAACGGGGCATCCGGCCTCTGCTCAACAGATGGGCACGGGCGCACCATAAGACAATCCTGGGCCATTTCCACCGGAGACCGAGATGCCGACGTGGCAAGTCATCCTGCTTGGCCTGCTCGAAGGGCTGACCGAGTTCATCCCGGTCTCGTCGACCGGGCATGTGCTGCTGGCGGGCCACTTCCTCGGTTTCAACTCGACCGGCAAGACGTTCGAGGTGCTAATCCAACTCGGCGCAATCCTGGCGATCCTCACGGTCTATGCCGCACGCCTGCTCGACATCCTGCTGAAGCTGCCGAGCGATAAGCGCACGCAGCGTTTCGTCGCGGGTATTCTCATCGCTTTTCTCCCCGCGGCGGTCATCGGCGCGCTCGGGCATTCCTTCATCAAGAGCGTGCTGTTCGAAACGCCGATGCTGATCTGCATCATGCTCATCCTCGGCGGCATCGTACTGCTCGTTGTCGATCGCATGGCGCCCGAGCCCCGCTATCACGATGCGATGGACTTCCCCCCGTCGCTCGCCTTCAAGATCGGGCTGTGCCAGTGCCTCGCCATGATCCCCGGCGTGTCGCGGTCCGGCTCGACGATTGTCGGCTCGATGCTTCTCGGCGCGGATAAGCGCTCGGCGGCGGAGTTCTCGTTCTTCCTAGCCATGCCGACGATGGCCGGCGCCTTCGCCTATGACCTTTACAAAAACTGGTCGAGGCTCGCTCCTGACGACGTCACCGGCATCGCGCTCGGCTTTGTCACGGCCTTCATTGCCGGCGTTTTTGTCGTGAAATATCTGCTCGGCTATGTCAGCCGGCACGGATATGCGCTGTTCGGGTGGTGGCGCATCGTCGTCGGCGCGATCGGCCTTGGCGCGCTGCTCATGCTAAGGGCCTGAGCTACTGGCCTGGGCTGCCCGGGCGGACGCCTCGCGCAGATGCCCACTGGCGCGCCGCGGCCAAGCCCGTTACGGGCAAGCCGATATGGGGCCGATCAGGCGGCGTGAGAGGTCGCCGGCGAAGTCAGCACAATGCGCAGGGCCTCGGAATCCGGCGCCGTCCGCAGCCGCTCGAGGGTCGCCGGATCACGCACCAGCCGCGAGATACGCGCCAGTGCCTTCAGGTGGTCGCCGCTCGCGTGCTCGGGGGCGAGCAGCAGGAAAATGATGTCGACGGGCTCGTTGTCGTGGGAGTCGAACGCGATCGGCTCCTCCACGCGGGCGAACAGGCAGACGATCGACTTCAAACCTCGGAATTTGACGTGCGGTATGGCAATGCCGCGGCCGAGCCCCGTCGAGCCGAGCCGTTCACGCTGAAGCAGCGTGTCGAAGATCTCACGACCGTCGATGCCGGTCACTTCCGCGGCTCGCTGGGCAAGCTCCTGGAGGGCCTGCTTCTTGCTCTTTGCCTTGAGCGCCGGAATGATCCCGTTCGGCGCCAGTAGATCACCGAGGTCCATTGTGCTGCCGTCCCATAAAAAGTTTCAGCCCGTAGGCGCCTGCATTAAGCTTGTGCAACGCGAACATGCAACCTGCATTTCGGCTGGCTCACATGCATTTCGGCGTTGACCGATGGTCGCGTCCCTGCATGAACCGAAGTCCCGTAGCGAACAGCCTGCAAAAACGGAGCCATGCGCGGTCTATCCTTCCGGGCCGCACCGGGTTGCCTCTCCGTTGGCAACTCTAATCGAACTGCTTTGACATCGCCCCACCTACGAAAAACGTAGGATCTCTGACCGTCGCTGCGTGCCGAGGACCAATTTACGATCCTGGTTTACGATCCCGGGTCACACCCTCGCGCCCGATATCCAGGGCCCGTGTCTCGGCCGTCTTACTCTGCTACGAGCCGCTCTCGACTACCTACACCGTCGACCTTGCCCCGGTCGTCGACCGCATCGCGCCAGCCGACTGGCCAGGGCTGCGGCCCCCCATATCGCTGGGCCACCCCCGCCGGGAGCGGCCCATGATCGCATCCTTCAGCGACCACACCCCGGACGGTACCGGCAACTCCCGGGGCGGTCATGCCTATATATGCCCGGGCTGTCAACCGTAACCCGGGCTTGCTGCGACCCTATGCCGAGGCCGTCGCGTGCGCGCTCGGGTCGATCCAGCCTACGTTGCCATCGATACGACGATAAACGACGTTCAGTCCGCCATGCGCTGCATTGCGGAAGACGAGGAACTGGCTCTCGGAGAGGTCGAGGTGCATCACCGCCTCGCTGACCGAGAGGTCTTTGATGCCGCGCTCGGCTTCCGCGATGATGATCGGCGCCTCCGAGTGGGGCTCCCCGTGCTCGTCGTCCGTCGTCTTAACGGTGTAGTCGCGAGCCTGTACCTCGGGCGCGTGGCCGTTCATGTCGCGCGATGCATGGTGGCTCTTCAGGCGGCGCTTGTAGCGGCGGACGCGCTTCTCCAGGTGCTCGACGGCGGCATCCGCGCTTGCGTACGCATCTGCGCCATCGCCATGGGCTTCGACCTGAAGGCCGGTGCGCAAACGGATCGAGCAGTTGGTCCGGAAGCCCACGCGCTCCTTCTCGAGGCGGACGTGGCCGGACAGCTCGGGTCCGATGTATTTTTCCAGAACGGTAGAAATCTTGGCTAGGATGTAGGTTTTGAAGGCGTCGCCTGCATCGACGTTCTTGCCGGTGACTTGGATCGTCATTTCTTCGCCTGGGCTTGGATTCCAATGGGATGTGCGGGCCGATCGCGCGGCGGCATCGCTTGGTATCGCTGTCGTCGGCGGGACCCTCCGATCGCCACGGACGCCGAACAACGGCCGCAACGAACCGGATCGTGTAGAGACTCGACGGTAGAACTGCGTTCTGGCGCTGTCAAATAACACTCGTCCAGTGTCTGTAACAGCGTTGACGCGACGGAGACCTCACTCCACCCGCGTCACGCGCTCCGACATCTGCTTCTCGCGACGCCTCTGGACAGAGGAGGGAATGCGCATCGCCTCGCGGTACTTGGCGACCGTGCGCCGAGCGATGTCGATACCGTCCGTTTTCAGTCGCTCGACGATCATGTCGTCGGACATGATGGTGCGCGCGGTCTCCGCGTCGATGAGTTGCTTGATGCGGAAGCGAACCGCTTCGGACGAATGCGCTTCGCCATCCTCCGACGACGCAATCGAGGACGTGAAGAAGTACTTGAGCTCGAAGATGCCGCGCGGGGACGAGAGATACTTGTTCGAGGTGACGCGCGACACCGTCGACTCGTGCATCTGGATTGCTTCGGCCACGGTCTTGAGATTAAGCGGCCTCAAATGCTGTACGCCATGCGTGAAGAAACCGTCCTGCTGGCGCACGATCTCCTCGGCGACGCGCAGAATGGTACGCGCGCGCTGATCGAGGCTTTTGACCAGCCAGTTGGCAGTCTGTAGGCATTCGAGCAGATAGCCCTTGTCGCGCTCCGATGATTTGCTCGCTGAAACCTTGGTGTAGTAGCTGCGGTTGACGAGCACGCGCGGCAGCGTTTCGGAGTTGAGCTCGACCAGCCAGCTCCCGTCCTGTGCCGGCCTCACGAATACGTCCGGCACCACCGGCTGAACCTGCGCGGAGCCGAAGACCAAGCCTGGCTTCGGGTTGAGGTGCTTGATCTCCTGGATCATGTCCGTGATCTCGTCGAGATCGACACCGACCGCGCGCTTCAAGCCCGCCAGATCGTGCTTGGCTAGCAGATGCAAGTTGTCGAGGAACAGCGCGATCACGGGATCGTAGCGGTTCTGCTCCTTGAGCTGGAGCGCCAGACACTCACTCAAGGTTCGAGCGAACACGCCCGGAGGATCGAGTGTCTGCAATTTCGTGAGCACCGCAGCGATTTCGGCCGCTTCGGTGCCGAGCTTGTCGGCGAGCTGCTCGAGATCGACGGAGACGTAGCCGGCGTCGTCGACAAGATCGACGAGGTATTGACCGATCAGACGTTCCGCCTGCGTCGAGAGTACGAGCGGCATCTGCGTCTCGAGGTGATCCTTGAGCGACAATTCCGCCGCGACATAGGCTTCGAGATTGTTGTCGTCATCGCCGAAGGCGGTGTTGCGCGCGTTGACGCTCGACCAGCCGGAATCGCCGAGCTCGCCTGGAGATGTGTCCGGGTAGACATTCTCGATTTCGGTGTCGAACGCCGCGGCAGGGTCCGCGGGCGTCCGGGCCATGTCGAGCCAAGGCTCGTCATTGAAGGTTTCGCTGGCCGGCGCGGACAACTCGCCCGGCGGTCCCGATGATGCTGACTCGCGCTCGTCACCGCCGTTGGAGCCTGAGTCCGCGGTCAATCCATCGGATTCGCCGCGTTGTTCGGTTGGTGCGTTGTCGCCCGGCGATCCGCCATTGACGTAACCGGGGCCGTCGCCATCCTCGGCGCGCTCGAGGAGAGGGTTGCGCTCGAGCTCCGTCTCGACGAATTGGTTGAGCTCCAAGTTCGAGAGCTGGAGGAGGCGAATAGCCTGCTGCAGCTGGGGTGTCATCACCAGCTGCTGGCTCTGCCTCATCTCGAGCTTCGTGGTGAGCGACATACCCTTCGCCTTCGGCCTCCGCGTCCCGTCAGACGACAGGTATAATCAACGCTCGTTAATGAACATGTCTCCGAGATAGACCCGGCGCACATCCTCGTTGGCTATGATTGTCTCAGGGTTACCGTGCGTCAGGACGTGGCCATCATAGATGATGTAGGCGCGGTCGATCAGCGCCAGCGTCTCGCGCACGTTGTGGTCGGTGATGAGAACGCCGATGCCACGGTCCGTCAAGTGCCGTACCAGATGCTGGATGTCGCCCACAGCGATCGGATCGATACCGGCGAACGGCTCGTCGAGCAGCATGAACGACGGCCGTGAGGCGAGTGCGCGGGCGATCTCGCAGCGCCGCCGCTCGCCGCCAGAAAGCGCGATCGAGGGCGATTTTCTCAGGCGTCCAATGTTGAACTCGTCGAGCAGGTCGTCGAGCTGCTGCTTGCGCTTTTTCCGGTTCGGCTCAACGAGCTCGAGCACGGCCATGATGTTCTGCTCGACCGTCAAGCCGCGGAAAATGGAGGCTTCCTGCGGCAGATAGCCGATGCCGAGCTTGGCCCGCTGGTACATCGGCAAATGCGTGACGTCGACGCCGTCCAGCGTGATGAGGCCGCCGTCGGCGGGCACGAGTCCGGTGATCATGTAGAAGCAAGTCGTCTTGCCCGCGCCGTTCGGGCCGAGGAGGCCGACGGACTCACCACGGCGCACGCTCAGGCTCACGTTACGCACGACCTTGCGCTTTTTATAGGCCTTCTGCACCTGATGGATGCTGAGGTAGCCGGGACCGTCCGGCCCCTCCTCGCTGAGGGCGAGCAGACGCGCTTCCTCGTCCACCTCGGCGCGGGTCATCGCCTGGGCGTCATCGATCGCCGTTGTGCCGCCGGGCTGTGGCAGACCGGCGGAATATCCGCCGGCTTGCGCCTGATGGGGCGGATGGGGATAGCCGTCCTGCTGTCGCGGGGCGCGGCTATCGTCGTTTCCGCTGGGGAACACTCGCTTCAGCACGGCATCATTCCGATCGGCGCGCTTCCCTCCCTCCGGCCCGAGCCGGTCCGACAGGCAGCGCAGCATTGAAAAATCGAGCTTTCATGGCATCGGTAGCATGGCTTCGGGGTGTCGCTCCAGATGCCGCGCAATTTCCATTCCACAAAATGGAGACCGTTGTCGGGCAGAGCGTCAATTGCGCTCGGCCGGTGTGGCGCTTTCGCCGGTTGTGGTCTGCCAGCCGGGCGCCGCCGGTTTGGCCTTCGCCGCGGCAGCCGCCGCCGCATTCTCCGCTGCTTTCGGGAAGAATACGGCGCTCGGGCGCGACGGTTTGCGTGTCGCCTGCCATCCGCCGCCCGGCTTTTCCGACGAGATCTCGGGTGCCGCGGCATTGTCCGTCTTGATGACAGCCTCACCGGTCAGCAGGTCCACGACGAGGCGGTTGCCGCGCACGACGTTTCGTCCCTGCGAAAGCACCACGTCACCGCCGAGCGTTACGGTATTGGCCGTGGTGTCGAAATCGGCCCAGTCGCCGGTCGCTTTCTGGCCACCCTTCGACGTGACGACGACCTTTCCGCGTGCCTGGATGCGGGTGACCTTTGCAGCCTCGCCACTGCCGGCGCCTGCCGTGCGCGGCTGGGTTGCGGCGGAAAGGCCGGCGCTGCCGGTGTAGTTGGCGTGGAGCTCGGCCGAGCGGATCGTCGTCTCGCCCTGCTCCGTCACGACGTCACCGCGGAAAATGGCAACGTTCGACTTCTCGTTGAGTTCGAGGGCGTCAGCCGCGATCGCGACAGGGGCACTTGGATCAGTGCGGAAATTCGAGAGCGCGTGCATGCCGCCACCGTCTGTGGACGCTTGTTCGGTTTCCTTCGGTTTAGACTTGCCCTTGGTTGCGGCTGCGGGCGGCGTCAGGCGGGCGGCGATGCGACCGGCCGGTCCGCGGCCATCCGCTGCGGGCGCGGTCAGTACGGAACGGCCGTTCGACTGATCCATCGTGAGCTGGCGGCCCTTCAGCACGTTGGGCCCCTGCGTCAGTACGAGATCGCCGGTCAGTAGCCCCGTCTTGGCGGTGTTGTTGAACTCGAGATGGTCGCCGGTGGCGCGGCGATCGGCCCCCGACGCGATAACGACGTCGCCATCGATTGAGGCGACGTCGCGGGCGGAGTTGAAGGACGCCGTGCGGCCCGTGATCTTCGTCTGCGGGGCGCGATCGATGACGACGCCCCCGGTCAGTGTGGCGAGGCTCGACGCGGCGTCGAACGCGGCGGCCGCCGCCGCGACGCGCGTGTCGGCGCCTTCTGTGATGGTGACAGGACCGCTGGTCACGATCGACTTGATGGCGGCCTTGGCGCCCGCCGGCGCGCCCGAAGAAACTTGTGCGCCCGCGCCTGTCAGGCCGCCCGAGGGCGAGCCGTCATAGGCGATGCGCAACTCCGGAGCTTCGAGTGTGGCGGCACCTCGGCGCGCCTTGACGTTGCCGGTAAAGGTCGCGGTGCGGTTGACGTCGTCAATATCCAGCCGATCCGCGTCGATCTCGACCGGGCCCTTGCCGCCCGAGAAGATGCGCCCGATGGCATCCCCCGCCTGCTGCTGCGGAGCCGATGTCGGGTTGGAAGCCGGTAGCTCGCCCGCTGGTGTCGCGGCGTCCGGCGAGGGCGCCATTGCCGAAGCCTCGGCGCGGGCGGCGGGTTGCATGCGTGTTTTCACGGTGCCGGCGAAGGTGATCTCCTTCGTCTTCTGGCGGATGGTCATGGTCGAGGCGCGGATCGTGCCCGTGGAATTGCCGACGGCAACGGGCTGGCGGCTGGTCGTGATGCCGTTCTTCAAGTCGATGTCGGCGATGGTCAGCCGCGCCCAGCCGCCCGAAGGAGCGCTGACGCGAATGTTGCCGAGCAGGCGCATCTTGTCGTCCTGCGAGAAGTAGATGGCGCTCTTGGCATCGAGCCGCGTCGTGCCCTTGTCGCGGTTACGCATGACGGCGCTCACCGTCCGCATCCGGATGAGGCCGCGAATGCCGAGATCTTGCGTCGCGGTCTTCGCCTGCACTTCGTATTCGCCGCCCTCCTTGGTGAAGCCCCTGTAGCGCGGGTTATTCATCGTCAGGTGCTCGGGCAGCACGCGCGGCAGCTCGATCTTGCCGCCGACATCACGCCAGCCGGCGACATCGATCATGGTGGCGCCGTAGAACAGCACGATGGCTGCTGCCGCTGCCGGCAGGCCGACGCGCGACGCACGCACCAGCGCCGAGTGCCGGCGGGCTCGGCGCACGCTCCTCGTTCGGTCGACATCGATCACGATGCCGCGGTCCTCGCGCGCGTGGTCGGTTGCCGGCTGGCCGTGTTCCCTCAAGGTCGTCATCCGAATGGTTCGGGGGGAGGATAGCACGAGCGGATTGCGCCGGAAGCGGCATGTGTGAACCGTCGCCTCCGGCGGGTCCGCGCAAAGAAGCGATCATATCAGCCGCGATTGCGGCGCCAACGGGACCGGTCGCGGTGTGGCGGGTGGGCTCGCTTCTCCCGCTTGCACCTCGTTAGTGGCTGAAAATATCCATGTCCTCGAAGCCGTCGAGGTCGAGCGCGGCACGCACCGGCAGGAAGGCGAACGCGGCCTCGGCCAGCGCCGTGCGTCCCTCGCGGGCCAGCATTGCATCGAGCTTGGTCTTCATCGCGTGCAGGTACAGGACGTCGGAAGCCGCGTAGGCGATCTGCTGGTCTGTGAGCTTCGCCGCGCCCCAGTCCGAGCTCTGCTGCTGCTTGGACATCTCGATGCCGATCAACTCGGCGGCGAGGTCCTTCAGCCCGTGGCGGTCGGTGTAGGTACGCACGAGCTTGGACGCGATCTTGGTGCAGTAGAGCGGCGTCACGTCGACGCCGAGGTGCTTCTTCAATACTGCGACGTCGAAGCGGGCGAAGTGAAAGATCTTCAGCACCGCGGGATCGGCGAGCAGGCGGATGAGGTTCGCCGGGCGTTTGCCCGCCTCGATCTGGACGAGGTGGGCGCGCCCGTCGCCAGCCGACAGTTGGACGACGCAGAGCCGGTCGCGGTGAGGCTTGAGGCCCATCGTCTCGGTGTCGACGGCAACGGCGCCGCCGAGGTCCAGACCGTCTGGGAGATCACCCTTGTGGAGCTTGATGTCACTGGCCATGGCGCCCTCCGCGCGTTCCTTCTAGCGCCAACCGATCAGCCGGACCGTTCGGCGCGTCCGTCGATCCGATGCAAGCGCTCCCTCACCGGACATTTCAGACACTGAGCCCGGAGCACATCGCAGGTGAGCTTGCTTCCAGCAGGTGGGTTCTCATCGGGCGTGGTGCCGGATCGCGCGACCTGTAGAAGCTCGCTCTCGCGCCGTCAACTTGGCGGAGGTGGCGCTACGTGGTGCCAATAACGAGAAAAGCCGGGCAAACCCCGGCTTTTCGATTTTCCAATTACCGTGTGGCGCTGGCTGCTTCAGCCGTTGCCAGGGTTCTGGCCGCGACGGGGCGGGCGCATATGCACGACGCGCGGCATGTCGGACGAATTGTCGGCGAGCGTCTCGCGGATGCGGTCCCAGCTCAGGGCGTCGCCGAGGTCGGAGTTGGTCATCAAGTCGTGCACGTTACGGAGCTGAGCGAGCAGTCGGTCCTCGCCCGGCAATTGTCCGTCGTCCGGCGAAGCTGCTGTCTCGAGCTCCTCGATGAGGAAGCGGACGAGACCGGTTTCGGGGAACAGCATGAGCGAGGGCAGCGCCTCGCGGATGCGCATGTCGAGCGCGTCGAGCAGGTCGATCTTGCGGTGATCGCCGAGCGTGCCGGCCTTGAGCGAGTTGAGCATTCGGTCGAGCTCGCGGTCCTGCTCGCCCTGCCGGCTTCTGAGAAGCAGAGCCAGCTCCGGGTTGCCCTTGGCGTGGTTCTGCAATTCGCGCCAGGCGTTCATCGCGGCGTCCTGGACGCCGGGGCCGTCGAAGCGGATGGTGACGATCGAGTCGCTGAGGCCGATGGCCGACAGCAACTGGTCGGTATAGAGGCCAGTCAGGTGCTCGCGTTCCTCTGCCGACAGCGCCTGCTGCGTGATCTGCGCCCTCGGTGGTGCTTTCGCCGGCGCGATCTTCGGTGCGCGGGCCGCATCGTTGGCGACCTTGGGCGCGCCTTGAGGATTGAGCGAGCCGCCGAACTCGGGCTTCGCCTGTGCGATCTGCGGTACGTGGTGCGAAGCACCGAGCATTGGGCGCGCTGTCGTCGCAGAAATGATGGCGATGATCTTGTAGAGCTGCCCGTGCACGAAATAGAGGTCGCGGTCCGGGTGCTTCTCGGCGAGCTGCACATATTGCAGCGTCGCGCCGGCGTTCAGCACTTTGCGCACCACGGGCAGGTGCTCGGGCTTCACCGTGCCGAGCTTGATCTGCGAGGAGAAGCCGTGCGCCTCGTTGATCGGGTCCATGTTGGAAAGAACGATCTCGGCATTGGCGGCGACATCGGGTTGAAGCGCGACGCCCACAACCTGGCGCAGCTCCGCGAGGCGCACGTTCTCGGAATCGGATTCGAAGGCGCGCTTGGCGACGCCGGATATGAACTCGAACAGCTCGGGGCGGACGAGATAGCGCTCGGGCCGCGTCACGTCGCGATGCACCGCGCCGATGGTCGCGGCGGCGTTCAGCACCTTGACGACGCGCGTGCGGGTCGGGCTCGCATCGAGCGGCAGCAGGACTTCCTGTGTGAAGCCGTCGATAGGCGTGATGGGCTGCATCGCCGAGAGCAGCGCGTCGGCGTTGGCAAAGGTGTCGGGCAGAAGCGCATTCTCGATGATCGTCTCGAGCTGCTTCGCCGACCGCGCCTTGAGGCTCGGCATGTCGGACAGCGGCGAGCGAACGGCGTTGGCGCCGAACAGGCCGGACATGAAGATCAGGCCGTCAATGGCGATGGCGATGGCGAGCGCCAGATAGGCGAGGCGATTGCCGTCGTGGAACGCGTTCCAGGTGACGACGAAGCGATGTGCGCGGTCGTCGCGGTTCATGTCGATGCGCGACAACGCGGCGCCCATCGTCGCGGAGTCCTGGCTGGTGAGGCCGGAATCCTGGAGGCAGCGGCGGCCGAACTCGAGCAGCGTGTCGGTGCCGCCCGTGGTGGGAAGGCGCTCGCCGCCGGCGCAGTTCTTCGCGAACAGGCCGAGCCCTTCGTTGAGCGCGAACACACGCTGGGCGGCTTCGTTCGCCGCCTTCGGGCTGCAATCGATGCTGTTCGCCTCGTCGCGTAGCGAGGTGACTTTGAGGCTCGCGTTGACCAGCGACGAGCAGCTTGCCTGAAGGTTGGCGAGCACCGTCCGGTCGGGGTTCTGGCGGAACTCCTGGCGCGTGCGATCGAGTGCGGCAACGCCGGCACTCGGGTCGAAGCGTTCGCCGCTCGTGGCGGCGGAACCCGAGCGCGCAACGGCGATCATCTGCGAGGTGGTCTCCTCCTCGCCCTTGAGCTTGGCGAGGTCGCCGTCGATCTGCGCCAGTTCGCCTTTGATCTGAGCAAGACGCCTGTCGATCGTCTCAACGCGCTGCTCGGGCGAGCGCAGGCGCTCCTTGGCGATCTGGAGTTCGGCGCGGGCCTTCTCCTCGTCAGCCTTGGCGGCACGCCAGAACTGGCCGCGGCCCGCCTTCAGAGAGCCTTCGACGCCCTTCTCCTCCGCGAGCACCTTGGTGCGCTGCTCGTCGAGGCGGCGCTCGATATCGGTGACGACCATTTTCTGTGCATTGAACTCGGAGACCGAACTCGGACGATCCGCCTGGAGACGCGAAAGCTCCTCGGTGAGCTGGATCTTCTTGGCCTGCAAGCCCGCCTGCCCGCCGGTCGCGGTGGCGCGTTGCTCCTCGAGCTTTGCAATCCGGCTCTGCTGTGTCTGCAACTCGATGGTGATCTGCTCGCGGATCTTGTCGGGGGCCTGCTTGGCCAGCGCTGCGACCTTGTCGAGCTCGTTCTCATAGACCTGCCAGGCATCGGCCTGGAACAGCGCCCTGACCTCCTCGCCACGGCGCTTCGACGCGAGTGCGCCGATGTCGGCAACGACGCCTGAGACCTGGTTGATCGCACGGATGTCGGCGGACCGCTTGCGTTCCTCGGCCGGGAAGATCGAGGTGAAGAGCGAGTCGAACGAGAAGAACACCGAGGTGGACATGCAAGCGAGGAACATGATCCACAGAATGCCGTTCTTGATGATGATGCGAGCGCTCTGGACGTAGTCGTAGCCGACGTCGCTCTTGGTGGCGGCAATGACGAAAGCCATCACCAGTGCCGTGATGGCGCCGAACAGCGCGAAATTCTTGATGGTCTCGGCAGCGGGCGAGTTGAACCAGTTGGCGCTGGGTGCAGCCTGGGTCTGAGGACCCTGTCCGAGCCACATCGTGGCGGCAACGACGGCAAGAATGGCGAACAGGCCGGTGACGACGAGGTCCCAGCCGCCCGTCCCGCCTGAATTGCGCAGGTTCATGCCGGTGGCGAACGATTCACCGATGAGCCATGCCACGATCAGCATCACGCCCTGGATGCCGAATGTAATCATGAAGGAGAGAACAGGCTCGCCGGTGAAATTGCGCATGCCGTCCCAGGTCGTCCAGCCGGATGCGAGCGACAGAACGAGGCCGGTGCTGCCGAGCAGCGCGAGGCGCCAGTTCGAAAAAAGCGCCTCTTCGATTGAGTTGGCGACCCGCTTCCAGATCTTCGCGACAAAGGCCGCCAGGACGAACAGCACGCCCCACAGAAGCGCAAAGCCGAGCCAATGGTTCGGGCTCCATTGGCTGACGTCCGGCAATAGACTGGCGAGCGATCTCGCTTGTTCCATCCGTCCTGCTCCTGCGCTCCGCCCTCCGGCTCGCGCCTCCTTTTGCCGACGGTTGCGGCGATGCCGCCGTCAGGCCGTGTCACGCCCTCCGCCGAATCAGGCGGTCTACCTCTCACGTCCATCCGCCTCGCGGGTGGGCCGGTTCGCCGTTTTACCGGGTAACGACGCACCCGCCGCAAACCCGTTCCCGACGGTCGAATCGCATGTGCTACTTATGACTTCTTCTTCCGCCAGGAAAATGCCGCGATTGCGGCAGGATACGGCAACGAGCGGGTGATTTCGCCACTCAGCACATTAAGTCTTTGTCATGATCGACGTAATTGCGGCAGCCGAAGCCCGCTCCGCTCCGTACCACTGCTCCGTACCACTGTAATGCGGTGGCTGTGAGTTTCGCGAGTCCCGCGTGGGGCGGCCGAGATGATTTGCTTCAGATGGCGGATGACGGTCGCCACGGAGTGCACCTCTCTCACGAGCAAATCGCCTAAAATTTGCACGGCCGGATCATCGGTTTCTTTGCACGAGACGGGGTAAGAAGGGCGTCATTTCAAGCTGAGGAGCCCAGAATGACGCTGCGTTTCAAGCTAGTTGCGACTGCATTCATTCTTTTCATCTTACTGGCCCAGAGCCACGCCGCCGCCCTCATGCAGAGCAGCTACGCCATGTTCGTCGCGCTGGGCATTCTGCTGGTCTTTTCGGTCCTGGCGCTCTGGCCCAATTCTACCCCGGACCGTGTCGACCGCGGCCACGGTCGCGGCGGGTGGGCCGCGCGGATCGATTTCGACCGGGCGCCGGATGGTGGTCGGGATGCCCAGTCCTGAGTCAACACTCTGCTTGCCTGTCCTGGCTTAGGCTGACCCTCCCGGTCACCCCTGCGCCGGGTCTTACGGCGCGTGCGCTGGCGAGCCGTGGTGACACCTTTCGGCCATCTGGATGTGCGTACCTAGGGCTTGTTGCGCTGCCTTCGGGCAGGGGATGCCGGTACGTCTCGATCGGCTCGCATGGCGCCCTTAAATCGCGGAAGCTCCTAGGCGCAAGCATCGCCGAGCGAGCCAGAATTCCAACCCGCGTCGCCGTTCGTCGCCGCGGCGCGGGAAGCCAAAAAATGCGGGGCAGCCACTTCATTTTTGGGCTGAGGGCTTGCATCACCGCCTAGTGATACAATGTTACCCCACCAGCCAATGTGTCGCGTTGTAACATTGTGGGGTGTCGTGGCGTAATCCTGAGTGTTCTGATCGGTATTTTGGACGGCGGCCAATCCGGAGTAATCCAGGGGCCGTACAGGGTGCCGAGAGGGCTTCGAGCGACGGAACCACCCGTTAGCCACGTTGTTACCGCTAGTGGAGCCTGTGCAGGTACTGGAGCGATCCGGCACTGGGGCGGGCAGTTGAGGAAGAGGAGCAGACCTCCCGGCATGGCGCGGACGCCGTGCGGGAATTGGGTCTCGGGGTGCAAGAGATGACGACCACCAAGGCGCTTCCGTCTATTGCTTCCGGCTCGGCGGGCCTCTCCCGCTATCTCGAGGAGATCCGCCGGTTTCCGATGCTGGAGCCGAACGAGGAGTACATGCTGGCCAAGAGCTGGCAGGAGCACGGCGACACCGACGCCGCGCACCGCCTCGTCACGTCGCACCTTCGTCTCGTCGCGCGCATCGCCATGGGATACCGCGGCTACGGCCTGCCGATCAGCGAGGTGATCTCTGAGGGCAATGTCGGCCTGATGCAGGCGGTGAAGCGCTTCGAGCCGGACAAGGGTTTCCGTCTCGCCACCTACGCCATGTGGTGGATCCGCGCCTCGATCCAAGAGTACATCCTGCGCTCGTGGAGCCTGGTGAAGATGGGCACGACCGCAGCGCAGAAGAAGCTGTTCTTCAACCTGCGGCGGACCAAGGGCCAGCTCCAGGCGCTCGACGAAGGCGACCTGAAGCCCGAGCACGTCAAGACGATCGCCACCCGCCTCGGCGTTTCGGAGGAGGACGTGATCTCGATGAATCGCCGTTTGGGCGGCGATGCATCGCTCAATGCCCCAATCCGCGCCGACTCCGAATCGGGCGAATGGCAGGATTGGCTCGTCGACGACACGCCGGACCAGGAGGAGAGGCTCGCCGAAAACGAGGAGCTCGAGCATCGCCGTGGCTATCTGACCAGCGCGCTTTCGACCCTCAACGATCGGGAGCGACGCATTTTCGAGGCCCGCCGTCTCTCCGACGAGCCGGCGACGCTCGAGGATCTCTCGGCCGAATTCGGCGTCAGCCGCGAGCGTATCCGCCAGATCGAGGTGCGTGCGTTCGAGAAAGTTCAGAAGGCGGTGACGGACCGTGCCCGCGCAGTGGAAGGTCCGCGCGCCTGATTGTCTGCGCAACTCTCGCGTTTCCAAGAGCGGCCCACTTCGGGCCGCTCTTTTTTTGGAAGCCGGCGCTCGGGGGGTGTTGCGCTGCATCAACGGAGAGCCATGCAACCTTAACCGATCGCCGGCTTGGCGCTCATCCCGTCACGCGAATCACCTAGCTTTCCTAATCGTGAGCGGGCGAGCCTGTTCACCGGGAGCCCAACGGTTGCGCCATGTTCGTAGTGGCTCCCGGGTGCGAGCGTCAGGGCAAGAGGAACGAGCCCTTGACGATAGACCCAGGTGCCGGATCAGCCCGGCGCCCAGAGCCAGATCGCCGGAGATCCGAGTGTGACGCTCGGATCGAAGCCGTCGATACGGCACTAACACAACCCGGCAGATGTGCGGCGGACACGGATGGGGCCGCCCGAGGGAACGTTTGCCGAGGCCGAGATCGCACCGTTTCACGTCCCCCGTCCTGGACAGCCGCTGAAAATCCCGCTCCAGATGCCACGTCAAGCCGCGCCCGGCACTCCTCGGCGCCGTGCGGTCCTCTGCTCTATGCATCTCGAGCAGGCCGATGGGGTGCTCGCCCCGCGGCCAGCGGCCAACCCGCGAAGATGGAGTGGCCCATGCCTATGCGCCTTCATCCAAGTCTGGTTCCAGTATTGAGAGCTCTGTTTGCCAAGTGCGTTCGCTCCCCGCAGCTCGATCCCAACTGGTTCATTCTTCTCTGGCGCCTCAAACCTTCGCATCCCCCAAGTAGAGCATGACTGACATCTGCCGGCGCGCTCGTGCGAAATGCGCGGCCGGCCAGAATGCAAAAGGCCGGTCCCTTGGGACCGGCCTTCGTCGTTTCGGGGCGTTTTCTGGTGCCTGTTTCTTGCGCCAGTCTCGGGCCGCAGTCCGCGATCAGAGCGGCAGCCGGGCGAGGGAATGGCTGAAGTAGTTGTCGACGGCGGTGCGGATGGAGCCTGCCACCTTTTCGCGCCAGCTATCCGAGTTGAGCAGCGCGGCGTCCTGCTTGTTCGAGACGTAGGCAAGTTCGATCAGAACCGACGGGAACTGGGCGGTCTTCAGCACGCGAAACGCGGCCTGCTGGTCGGGGTCGTCGCGCATGTTGGTCGAGCCGCCCATGTTATCGATGACAGTACGGGCGAAGATGCTGGTGCGCTCACGCGTGGTGTCGAGTTCACGGCGGGCGAGATCGCTGAGTATACCCTTCACGGTGTCGACTTCGCCGCTCGCCTTCTCGACCTTCGCCTCTTCCTGGCGGCTCAGCACGCTGTCCTCGACGTTGCGGATCGCCGATTTCTTGAGTTGCTCGGCAACGCCTTCACGCAGGGAATAGATCGTCGCGCCGCGCGCCTTGGTGCTGGCGTAATCGGCGTGCACCGCGATGAACAGGTTGGCGTTGTGCCGCTCGCCGAAGTCGCGCCGGCCGTCCAGAGTGACAAAGACGTCGGTATCGCGCGTCATCATCACCTTGTAGCGGCCGGTCGCCTCCAGCTGTTCACGTAGAACCTTGGAGAACGCGAGCACCACGTCTTTCTCGACCGTGCCGTACTTCATCGCGCCCGAATCGTGACCGCCGTGACCGGGGTCGATGACGATGACGGGCTTGAAAGCGCGTGCAGCACGGGCTGCGGGGGATTCGGCGGGGCGGGGCAGCGGAGGTTGTACGCCGAGCCGCATTGGTTTGGCGTCGAAAGCGGCCTTGATGGCACGAGACGCGGCGGGAGCGCTCGCCGGGGCGATCTCCAGTGCAAGGTGGTATCCGGTGCCCTCGGGCGACTTTTCGAGCCGCGTGTTCTCGACGACGACCGGCGCCGCCACGTCGATGACGACGCGATGGCGGCCCGGAGCGCAAAGCCCGCTGCGCAGCGATT
Source organism: Hyphomicrobiaceae bacterium (assembly GCA_016793635.1). GTDB lineage: Bacteria > Pseudomonadota > Alphaproteobacteria > Rhizobiales > Hyphomicrobiaceae > JAEUMD01. The sequence goes on along the minus strand of JAEUMD010000009.1, from coordinate 143,722 downwards.
GCACGAGGCTCGCCGACGTATTGGCCGATACGAGGGGCAGCTCGATACGTGCGTCCGACATTTCTATGATGACGCGGTTCGGCTCGGAAAGGGCGAAAACCGAGTATTCGACGCGCTTGTCGAGGCCGATGACGAAGCGGGTGCGCTTGAAGCCGGCTGGGGCGAGGGGCTGGACCGAGTTGGAGGCCGCGGCCACCATGATCGGTTCGGCGTCGCCGGCGGCTATGCCCGTGGAGTCGTCCTGCGCGGCAAACGCGACCACGCTGGAACCTAGCAGGCCCGCTGCTGTAGCGAGAAGTAGTGCCGTCGCCTGGCTTGTGAGGGCACGGCAAACACTATCGGCCAGTCGCGAGCGGCAAGCCCGCGACAGCGATGTCAATGAAACCACGTTCGACCCCCGTCCAACGCAATACGCGCCGCGGCTGCGGCACCAGGGAACGATCTTCGACAAAGATGGCCTTTTGCGGGACGACCTTTGTCAGACTTATGGTTATCGGCGCGGAAGGGTTAATACTTCACTAAGGCGCCGGCCTTGCGGTCGATCAGCGGCGGTCGCGGATGTGGATCAGGTTTGGGGAGAGGCGGGGTTTCCTGGAGCGCATTGGGCGTCGAGGGAGCTGCGCTCGCGATCCGCCGAATCAACAATTTGCGCCCAAATGCATCAGCTTCGGGTGCGATCCGCGCTTTCGATGGAAGTGCGCAAAACTTCCATCCCGGACTTCCGCAAGATTATTTCCAGCGTGCGAGAGCGTCGTCGTCGGTGACGCGCGCATCGACCCATCCGCCGCTGCCGTCGGCACGGGTCTCCTTCTTCCAGAACGGGGCACGGGTCTTAAGGAAATCCATCAGGAACTCGGCCGCCTCGAACGCCGCCTGGCGATGGCGCGAGGCGGTGACCACCAGCACGATATTGTCGCCGGGCGCGAGGCGGCCATAGCGATGGATGACGAGGGACCGCTGCAGCGGCCAGCGGGCGGCCGCCTCGGCTTCGATGCGCTCGAGTTCGGCCTCGGTCATGCCGGGATAGTGCTCGAGTTCCATGGCGACGATCGCGTCGCCCTTGGCCTCGCCGCGCACGGTTCCCGTGAACGTGACGACGGCGCCGATCTCGGTGTCGCCGGCGACGAGGCGGGCCACTTCGGCGCCGATATCGAAATCGCCGGGCTGCACACGGACGGCCATCGCCTCAGCCTCCGGTGACCGGCGGGAAGAAGGCGATTTCACGCGCCTCGGCAATCGAGGCCGTCGGCTTGACATGGGTTTTGTCGATCGCCGCGCGGATCAGCTCGGAGCGCTCGAAGGCAGCGGCGTACTCCGGTCCCCGCGTCTTCAGCCAGCCGATCAGGTCGGCGACGGTGATGAGCGCGGCGGGGCACGTCACCGTCTCGCCGGAGCGTCCGACGAGCTCGCGCACCCAGGCGAAATAAAGCACCTGCAAGGACCGGGTTTGGGCACCGGCGGATATGGCGGTTTGAACGGTCATGAGGGCCTCTACTCTCGGTCCCAGGACGAGGGGCTAGTGGGAGATGGCGTGCCGGACGCCGGCCTTCAAGTAATCGTAGCCCGTCCACAGGGTCAGCAGGGCGGCGAGCCAGAGGAGCGCTATCCCGGCCACTTCGGCGGTTGGAAAGTAGCGGGCGGCGGCGGGACCGGCCAGCAGCACCGCGAGAGCCGCGAGCTGCACCGTGGTTTTCCATTTGGCGAGCTGGGAGACGCGGATCTTGACGTTCAGCTCGGCCAGGAATTCCCTGAGGCCCGAGACGAGGATCTCACGGCTGAGGATTATCACGGCCGCCCAGATCGATATGCCGTTGATGGTATTGTCGTGGACGAGCATGAGCAGCGCCGCGCCAACCAGCAGCTTATCGGCGATCGGGTCGAGCATCGCGCCGAGGGTGGATTGCTGTTCCCAAGCGCGGGCGAGATAGCCGTCGAGCCAGTCGGTGAGGGCAGCCAGCACGAACAGCGTGAACGCCGACCAGCGCGCAACGTCACCCTTGAGGAAATAGAGGCAAGCCACGAGCGCCGGTACGGCCGCGATGCGGCCATAGGTCAGCACGTTGGGGAGGCTCATCGTTGCGGAGCGGGCGGGGGCAATGCTCATAGGCACTGGTACATCATCGGTGGGCGGGTTCGTCAATGGGGACCGGGCGCTATTCCATGATGCCCCCGGACGCCCGGCGTGGATGGTGGCCGAAACCTCGCTTTACGCACGTCCACGGTGTGGACGTGCGTGGCCGCCGGCAGGAGGTACGATTGATCGAGGCAAGTCCGTTACGCGCGTGGTCCGGTCTGAGTGAGGCGGAGCGCAACCGGCTTCTGGCCGACTACCAGCTCGCCATGGACCGCGAGGCGCCAACCTGCGAGTTCGGCGTGAAGCTCGCGCGCATGCAGCGCTGGCTTGCCGATCGGGGCGTCTCGATCACCGAAGCGGAGATCCGCGGAAAGCGCTGAAATCGGAGAGGTGGTATCCCGCTCCGGCCAAGTCCCACTTGGCCAAGGCCTGTGGCTCCAAACACGTCTCGTGATTCCAACGACGAGGCGTGACGCCTCGCGCCTCCGTTCGACGCCAGATCGACGGTCGGGTCGAGCAGGCTCCTTCGGGGATGGCTTGAATTTAGCGCTTCGGGCGAAGTTTTGACGGCTTCGATGGGTGAGCGGCCTTGTGGTTTTCGCGTGTAATGTTAAGCTTGCGAAAACGAATTTTATGAGCCTGTGTTGCGTTGTTTCCCAGTTCTTGGATGATGCTTTTGGATGCGCAGAGTGCGGGGGCTTGCGTTGAATAATCGGCGTGATTTCATATTGGGCGGTGCTGCTGTCTTGTTGTGCCATCCCGCAATTGATGTGACGGCCAACTCCCCGTCGTTATTTGACAGATTGTGGGCCGGCCACCCTCTTGGCGATGCCAAGGGGGCTGGAAATCGCCACCCATGCGGTCCCATGCTCAAAACGGCCTGCACGTACAATGGAGGTGTCATCGACGACCAGTGCGCCGTCCGGTTCGGAATTGCGCTACGCAGCGCGTTCGGCGAGAAAACGTACGCCGAGCTGCCGGAAATCATGCGAGAAACGAATGCCGTTGGGCGCCCGAGAACCTGCCGCGAGCTCAAGGGCGGAAAAGGAGGTTGCGATTGGCATCCCCCCGGCGAATGCCATTTCATCAATGCCTATGAATGCAGTTTGGCCGTGTCGGCGCTGTCATCTGCTAGACGCGACGGGCAATCCGACTTCTTTCGCGGCATTGGCGGCGCTCGACGCTTTCGTTCTGCAAAGGAGAAGATGGAATTCCGATCGGCGCTCAAGGACGTGAATGGTATTATTTATTTTCATCGATATTGGCGAGACCAGAACAAACCGGACGCGGGCGGAAGCCACATCGATCTTTGGCGCGGCGAGCGACAGCGAACAAAGTTGGAGCTGTTCAAGGGGGAGAGGGAGCCACGTTTCGAGCGCGTTTCGGAGGAGGTCGTTTTCTGGCCGGTCTGATCGGCTCCCGAAACTGATTCCGTTTCGTGTTAAGTTTTTCGGGAGGCCGTTTGAGCACGTCCTTCCATTGACTGTCGTCCCGCACGGATGCGGGTCGCCTTGTGTAGCTATCAGCATTGGCGCTTCGTGGGCGTAGCGGACGGCGCGTCACGAAGCGCACCACGCCTCGGAAGGCTCCTGCGGACTGCGCGTCTATCCGGTGACATTCCGATGACATAGTGCGTGACCGGCCAGTCGGCGTCTTCGAAAACTGCGTCCTGCTCAGCCTCTCCGCTCGTGGAAGAAGTCGTAGATCCGCTGCGCCATGTCGGCGGAGATGCCGGCGACGGCCTTCAAGTCCTCGATTCCGGCGCGGGAGACGGCCTTGGCCGAGCCGAAGTGAGTCATCAGCGCGCGCTTACGGGTCGGTCCGATGCCGGTGATCTCGTCGAGCGGATTGGCGCCGATCGCCTTCGACCGTTTGGCGCGGTGCGTGCCGATGGCGAAGCGGTGGGCCTCGTCGCGCAGGCGCTGGACGAAATAGAGCACGGGGTCGCGTGGTTCGAGCATTACCGGGCGGTCACGGCCGGGAAAATGGAAGTGCTCGCGCCCGGCGTCGCGGTCGGGGCCCTTGGCGACACCGATCACTGCGATGTCGGTGATCGCGAGCGAGGCCAGAACATCCAAGGCGATCTTGAGCTGTCCGGCGCCGCCGTCGATCAGCACCAGATCCGGGCGGTCGGGGAAGGGGCCTGCATCTCCATCGGTCTCGTCAGGTGCCGGGTCGTCTGCCTCTCCGTCGGTCGTTATGGGTTCCGGTTCGAGACCGCCGTCGCTGGCGGCGAGTCCGGCGTCGAGGGCTTCGGCGAGTGTCGCAGCGGCGTCGCTCGCCGTGTCCGCGATGAGATGGTCGCCAACCGCTACGTCGCTCGGCTCGGTCTCCGCTTCGGCGTACGCTCCGGCCTCCGCTTCACTCTCGCCGTCGTTCCCACCCGACGCAGCCAGCCGCTTGAATCGTCGTGTCAGAACCTCGCGCATCATCGCGTAGTCGTCGCCCGGCGTTAGGCTCTCGGACTTGATGTTGAACTTGCGGTACTGGCTTTTGACGAAGCCCTCGCCACCCGCGACGATCATTGCACCGACAGCGTTGGTGCCGGCGATGTGGCTATTGTCGTAGACCTCGATTCGGCGAGGGATGCACGGAAGTGCAAAGCGCTCGGCAAGCGACTCGAGGAGGCGGCGTTGCGAGGACGTCTCGGCGAGGCGGCGCCCGAGCGCCTCTCGCGCGTTGGTCAGCGCATGTTCGACGAGCGACGACTTCGCGCCCCGTTGCGGCACACGGATCTCGATGCGCCGTTCCGCCTTCGTCGAGAGCGCGTCCGTCAGCAGCTCGCGGTCTGCCACGTCCTCGGAGAGTAGGACGAGGCGCGGGACTGGCTTGTCGTCGTAGAACTGCGCGATGAACGGGCCGAGCACGTCCGCGGCGGCGAGCGAGCGGTCGGCCTTGGGGAAATAGGCGCGGTTGCCCCAGTTCTGACCAGCGCGGAAGAAGAACACCTGGATGCAGGTTTGTCCGCCCTCCTGGTGGGCCGCGAAGATGTCGGCTTCCTCGACGCCATCGAGGTTGATCGACTGATCCGACGTGACGTGTGCGAGGGCCCAGAGGCGGTTGCGGTATTTCGCGGCGCGCTCGAACTCCAGGGCGTCGGAGGCTTCCTGCATGAGGCGCTTGTACATGTCGCGCACGTTCTGGCTCTCGCCGCGCAGGAAGCGCACCGCTTCATCGACCAGGGACTCGTACTCCGCGGCAGCGATCTCTCCGGTACATGGGCCAGCGCAGCGCTTGATCTGAAACAGCAGGCATGGGCGTGTGCGGCTGTCGTAGACACTATCGGAGCATGTTCTGAGCAGGAACGCCCGTTGCAGCATGTTGATGGTGCGGTTGACGGCGCCAGCGGATGCAAACGGGCCGAAATAGTCGCCCTTGCGCGTGCGCGCTCCGCGGTGTTTCAGGATCTGCGGGCTGGCGTGGTCACGCGCGATCAGAATGTAGGGGAACGACTTGTCGTCGCGCATCAGCACGTTGAAGCGTGGCTTGAAGCGCTTGATGAGGTTGGCTTCAAGCAGGAGCGCTTCGGCCTCGGTGCGGACCGTGACGAACTCCATCGACGCCGTCTCGCAGATCATGCGCGCGATGCGATTGGTGTGGCCGCCGAGGCGCGCGTAGTTGGAGACGCGGGCCCTCAGGTTGCGCGCCTTGCCGACGTAGATCACGTCGCCCGCGGTGTCGATCATGCGGTAGACGCCGGGGGAACCGGGAAGGCGCTTGATGTAGTCGGCGATGACCTCAGGCCCGATGCGCGCGTGGTCCTTGGCCTCCGACGCGGTGGACGCGGCAGGTGCCTCGCCGCCGGAGGCGGCGGGCGGTGCGGGGGGCTCTGGTGTATCGTCGGCGGACATGGGGGCTAGATGTGTCGGGAGGCGCGCCGGGCGTCAAGCCGCTGCACGAAGATGGCCGCGGCACAGAATGGGGCGGCTGCTGAGCGCCGACGCGCCATAAAATCGCCGTCTCCCGGCCGGCCTCTGGATGGATGCTGAGGCCGTTTTTCATCGCACTGCTCGTACTTTCCCGACTGCTCGCCAACGTGGCAGGGGTTCAGGCGGCGTCTCCACATCGCGCGGCGAAGCAGATGCCGGCGGCTGCGCCCCAGTACAAAAAAACGGAGGACGTGCTCGAGTTCATCAGCGGGTATCGCGAGAACAAGCGGCCAAAACTAGTGCCGGGTGCCGTCAAGGCCATGAGCGATCTCGGCCTGCTGCGTGAACCCGAGGAGGCTGGCATTTATACGGGCTTCATCGCCGGTGTGATCGGCGAGAGTGGCGCGGGAGCGGAGAAGCTGGTCGCAGCGATGTTCCCTTTGCCGCCCGACAGCCAGGCTGTGCTTATCAAGGCGATCGCCTTTTCGGGACTGCCTGCGTGGAAGGAGCTCTTGACCGCGTTCGTCGAGCGCATGCCCGCGCGCAAGGTTCTGCTCGACCGTTATCTCTTTCGTGGTGGGCCGATGCTCGACCAGTTGATGACCGCCGACACGGGCGCCTTCGCCATCGACGTGCACTGGGGGCGCTACTTCGCCACCGGTTCGGCTGAGCCGGCACGTGCCATCATTACAGCGCTCGCATGGACGGCCGAGCGCGACAGCGTGGAGAAGCTCACCATCGGCTCGATGGCGAAGTGGACGCTCGCGAGCAACGCCGCACGAGATCGTGGACTCATCTCCATCATGACCGAGGAGATCAACAGGCAGCCCGATGTCGTTCGCAAGCCCCTGCGCGAGGTGATCGTCGCGGCGGAGACGCTCGAGACGTCGCGCATCCGCAAGGATGCGATGAAGGCGATCGAGGAGTTGAAGGTGAAGGGACCGCAGACCTCCCGCGATACCGTTTGGTGGGGGCAGGCGGGACAGACGGTGCTGGCGCTGGGCTGCGTTGCGGCGGCGGCCGTCGGCCAAGTCGAGTTCGGAATTCCGTGCGTGATCGGCGGCGCCGTATCGAGCGCGGCGTTGAAGTATCTGGTGCCGCAGTGATCCCGATCGACCGATGGACTGGCACGCAGTGCCGCAATCGGTCGTGAATCGGGATCGACTAACAGAGCCCCGATCGACCGATGGACTGGCACGCAGTGCCGCAATCGGTCGTGAATCGGGATCGACTAACAGAGCCCCGATCGACCGATGGACTGGCACGCAGTGCCGCGATCGGTCGTGAATCGGGATCGTCTACAGAGCCCCGATCGACCGATGGACTGGCACGCAGTGCCGCAATCGGTCGTGAATCGCGTTCCCGGACCGGATAATTCGCGTCTCGGCCGCTCGACACGTCAACGCGATGCGCGCAGCGCAAGCCGCGGCTTCGGTGCAACCAGCGGCGAATCGCCGAGTGGTTTCGGCTCGGTCGCTGCTTCTTCGCCCGTCGCGTTTGTATCGGCGGTATCGATATCGACGCCCGGTTCGTCTATCGCCGTGCCATCGATGGCTTGCGCCATGTTCGCGAGGCCGCCGATCAGCCCGCTCATGCTGGCTTTATTGAACATCGGGGACGTTACGACGGCCGCGGATGCTGTTCCGGCTGCCGGCGATTGAGAGGAGCGGGCGGCGTCTTCACGTGCCGTGCTGGATGCGGGATATGGTTGCGGCGGCGCCAACGACGAAACCATCGGCGATGGCGCGGCCTTGGGCGGCACCGCGTTCGTGCCCCCGCGCTGCCAGATGGTGCGCACAACCTGATGCGGTCTCGTGGCGGCGACTGGTTGGGGAACCGCCTTGCGCGCGTCCGCCGGTTCCCCGCGTGCGGTCTCGACTGTTGCCGACCAATCCTTCACCTCAGTCCCTGGCTCGCGTGGTCCGCCGAGCGAGGAGGAACGTCGCCACGGCAACACCTCGCCGCCAGCGCCCTGGCCACCGTCCCGTACCGCGCAGAACTCGCGCCGGAAGCTATCGGCGGTCGACTCGATCGAGCTGCCATAACGGGGATCGGCGGCCCATCGCCGGGCGAGGTCGGAAAAACGCACGGGGCGTGAAAGCTGGCGCGAGACAGCGATGATGTCGCCCTGCTTCAATGCAGTGCGCGGGGCGACCGGATCGACCACCGGCTCGCCGGAATAGACGACGAGATGCTGGAGCTGTGCCAGTACGCCCGTGCCGACATCGGGGAATCTGTCGCCCGGCACGCCGCCACCGGTCGCGCCGATGCCGGCGAAGTTGTTCTGACGCGGGCCGACGTCGCCAGGGCGTCCGTCCGGTCGCCGGAAAGTCAGATAGTTCGTCTCGATGAGCATCTGGAAGAAGGCATAGTCCCAGCGGACGCGCAGCCGTTCTCCATGATGACGATACCACTTTGCGATGTCGCGATGGCGCGCGTCGAGGCTCGGATTGCGCGCGACGAGGAAGCTCATCAATCTCTCGGGCGTCGCGCATGCAGGTACGCGATTGGCGCGATGCAAACGGATCTCGGGCGGCACCGCGAGTGCGGGGATGCTCGACGCGACGAAAACCATCGCGGAGATTGCCGCGCGCCGCTCGTTCCGGTGTCTTGTCTTGGCGAACGCGCTCGAAGGAGCCGACGTCGAGACACGGCTTAGCATACCGGGATCACGCGGCGTCACGGCGCCACGGGTACGAGCAAGCATTCTGGCCAGGAAACGGGGAATGGTCATCGCGAGTCCCTATAATCAAGGGCCTTACTTCGCGTTGCCGGCTTCCCCCGAAGCTCGGGCGCTCGGTGAAATTCGGCGTGCGGCTCCCTGCCACCGCACGCGCTGCAATCAACCTTCGGGGCAGATTTCGAACGCCTTCGTTAGCGCCTTGCCCTGGGTCGGGAACTCGCCGACGGTGACGCCGTCCTTGGCATAGGCGGCGATGTAGGCGGCGACTTCGCGCTGTTCGCGGCCCTCGTTGACGTCGAGAACCGTGTAATTCACGAGCCCGTCGGCGACGGCCTTGATGATGACGGCCTTGGCGCCACCATAGCTCGCCTGCCAGACGCGGCATGAACCCTTCGCCGCCGCTTTCGCGGTTTCGGCGGGAGCCTTGACGCCAGCCGCGGCAGAGCCTGCGGCCGAAGCGAGCTTGAACTCGGATTTGGCGGGTTCGTTCTTGCCCGTCTCGGTGTCGGGCTTCGACTCGACTTTCGCGACAGCCTTCTGGGCCTCACCCGCGCCGCTCTCCGTTTGCGGCGTGCCGGCACTGTTGAGAACCGTGAAAGCAGCAGGAGGCGCGCTCGATTTCGTCGGCGGCACCTGCGGCTGTGCCTGAGCCATCGCCGCGGCTCCCAGGCCGTTGATCTCGGCCGGACCGGTCTTGCGGGCTTCGGCGATGGCCTGCTTACCCGTTTCCGTCGCGGCGATCGTACCCGCCTTGTCGACGCTCACGCCGGTGCCGCGCGCTTCAGCGACCAGCTCGGGGCGTGGGTCCTTGATGTTGCAGAACTTGTCGTAGAACGTATCGCCGACCGAGGCGATGTCACGCCAGTAGCCGCGGTCTCCCGGCGACCACTTGCGCGTGAGTTGTGTGAAGGTCATCGGGCCGGAGATGCTCTTCTGCCACTTGGTGAGAACGCCCCACTCCTGCACCTTGCGTGTGCGCTCCGCCACCGGATCGGCGACAGTCTCGCCCGAATACATGAGAACGTGCTGGAGGTGCGCTTTCACGCCGAGCGATACGCTCTCGAAGCTCTCTCCCGGTTCACCCCCGCCAGTGGCGCCGAGCCCCGCGAAATTGTTCTGCTTGGCGTTGACGTCGCCGGGGAACTTCAGATTGGCCGTCTCTACCAGCATCTGAAAGAAGGCGTAGTCCCAGCGCAGCCCGAGCGCCTCGCCGTGGCGCATGTATTCGGTGGCGACGCCGTTGAATTTGTCGGCGACCGCCCCATTGCGGGAGGCGACGAAGTCCATCAACCGCCCGGGTGTCGCGCACGCGGGAACCTTGTTGGCGGACGTGGCCTTCAAAGCAGGAAGCTCGGCTGCCGCGGCGCTGTTGGCCCCGGCCGCGAGAACGGCGCCGACGACGAGAAAGTGCACGCGAAACGTCATGATATCACCCATCAACCGTCGGGGCCGAAAACAGCCCTAACAAACGGTTACGATCGTTGCACAATTAGCGTTAACGGCGGGTTAACTCGTACTCGAATGGCACCCCCGTGCCGTGGTGCCATTGGTCCATGTGTTTGCGGCGCGAGTGGGGTGCGGGGCTCACCAATTGTGGCAATCACGGGTCAATTGCGGGGCTATTGCGCGACCAGCAGCGAGGCAAGCCACGATCGGGGGGGCATGTCCCGCAGGGCAGGCGACGAGTGGCCCGGCGCGTTGCGCCGCCCCCGCGGAGGCGCGGATGGACCGTGAGCTGGGTAGGCACTCCCGCAGGGCAGGCCATGAGTGGCCCGGCGCGTTGCGCCGCCCCCGCGGAGGCCCGGATGGGCCGTGAGCGAAATCAAGTCAAATGCTGGCCGCCGTCGAGAACGATCATCTGTCCGGTCATGGCCGGGGCTTCGAGGATGAACCGTACGGCCTGCGCGATTTCGGCGGTGCTCGCGCCGCGCTGCATGAGCGTCGAGGCCTGCTCGGCAGCGAAGTCGGCGTCCGTCTGATGGATGCTCTTGAGCACCGGGCCTGGTCCAATGGCGTTGACGCGGATGCGCGGAGCGAGTGCCTGGGCGAGCATGCGGGTCGCCGTCCAAAGGCCGGCTTTTGAGATGGTGTAGGAGAAGAAGTCCGGCTTCAGGTTCCACACGCGCTGGTCGATCACGTTGATGATGTTGCCTTCACACCCGTGCGGAAGGTGGGCGGCGAGCGCCTGCGCTAGGAACACAGGGGTCTTCAGATTGGTGTCGAGATGGAGGTGCCACGTCTCGCGCGTCAGCGTCTGCAAGGTGTCGAGCTGGAACTCGGAGGCGTTGTTGACGAGACAGCAAGGGGGCCCGAGCGCCGATACGCAGGCCGGCACGAGTGCATCGACGTCGTCGGCGACCGAGAGGTCCGCCTTGATCGTCGCAGCCTTCACGCCCAGGTTGCGAATCTCGCCAGCCAGTGCCTCCGCATCTTCGGCGGACTTGCGATAGTGAACGGCGATCTGCCAGCCACGGCTCGCCATGTCGAGGGCAATCGCGCGACCGATCCGGCGGGCGGCGCCGGTGATGAGCGCGGTGCGCGGCGGCGGCGAAGAGGATATCGCCCCCACGCCGTCGTTCGTCTGCGCGCTCGGCGATCTCGGCGCCCGGGTCATGGCGTCAGCTTTCGGGTTCGGAAGACGGCGGCGCTATTCTGCGCGCGGCGCGGGGCGATTCGATGTGCGATTGATCGCCGTTAGCACATGCCAGCTCAGGCCTCCAGCGATCAGCGCGCCGTGTCGCGAGGTCGCCAGTACGCTGGAGGTAATGGCACCACTCCGGTGTGGCGATCTTGCCGATATCTGACCTGCGACAAGTCGCAACCGTTCAGATATCCCCTTAAATGGCGGCCTAAAAAGCAGGCTTTGTGCCGCCGGGGCGTGCAATCGACATTCGCCTACTGATCGCAATTTAGGCAGTCGAGGGCATCTGTTTGCACAATCGAAAGGATTCGTTGCTGATGCGCTACAGCATGATGTCAAGCCCTTGATGGTAGGACGAATCCGCTTGTCCGCAGCATGTGTTTCCCGTTTTCTAGCATCAGCAAGCGGCTGATTCCGATCTCAGCACTGCGGTGAGCCGTGACCTCGTGTGGGGGTGGCGCGGCATGAAACTGGGGGTTTAGATAGTCATGGCAACTAACAAGTTCTCTCTCATGTGCACGGCTGCGGTCGCCGCTTCGGCGCTCTTCGCGGCTGTTGCGCCGGCCTCCGCAGGCGATCTGTTCGGCCGTCGTGACGGCGGTTCCATCAAGGACGCTCCGGCGGAGGCTCCGCGCCGCTGCTCGTTCTCGTTCAACGTCGGTGGCACCACGGACTACGTGTTCCGCGGCATCTCGCAGTCGTACGAGGACCCGACCGTGCAGGGTGGCGCTGACGCTACCTGCGGTATCTTCTACGCTGGCGTCTGGGCCTCGGGCATCGACTTCGTCAAGGGCAAGGGTGGTCCCGGCTCTGGCGACGCCTCGATCGAGGTGGACCTCTACGCTGGTATCAAGCCGACCTGGGGTCCGCTGACGTTCGATCTCGGTGTCATTTACTACGCCTATCCGAGCGCGAACGACGCTCCGGGCGCCGAACTCGACTACGTCGAGCTCAAGGGTGGCGTGAGCGGCACCTGGAACAACTTCTCGCTCGGCGCCACGTTGTTCTGGTCGCCCGATTACACGGCTGAGACCGGCAATGTGCTGACCGCCGAGGGCTCGATCGGTTACACCTTCGCCGCCATGGGTCCGGTCACCCCGACCATCAACGGCTTGGTCGGTACCGTTCAGTCGTATGACTCGAACAGCGCACAGCTCGACTACACCTACTGGAACGTTGGTCTGTCTCTCGCGGTCGACAAGTTCACCTTCGATTTCCGCTACTGGGATACGGACATCAACACCGGCACGCTGCCGCTTGACGGTCTGGCCGACGAGCGCTTCGTGTTCACCGCGAAGGTCACGCTGCCCTGATGAAGGGCGGGATGAGGGCAGCTCGGCTGCCCTCGTCTTGCGATACGGCATCACTACTCGGTGTGGACCCGATCTCCACACTTGGTCCGTCCCCCAATCGGATCGAGAAGCCGGAGCCTCAAGCTCCGGCTTTTTCGTTGCCGGGCCGCGCGTGGGGTTCAGCCGCGCACGGGAGCCAAACGATTGGGACGAGACTGCTCCACGGCTTGTCCATAAGCGCGAGCCGCGCCCGTTGGTTTGGATGTGATCGGTTGAGGCGAAAGCACTTCGCCTTTCTCCGAAAGCGCGAGCTGCATCCAAGAGGTTGGATGCGATCAGTTGTGTCGAAGGCACTTTGCGCCGTCATCGCAAGTGTCAACGGCGACTTGGCGGGACGATCATGTCGATGACGCGGTCGACCGTCTCGATCCTGAGTGCGCCGCGGCCAAGGATGTCGCCGTCGATCTCCAGTGGCAGCGACGTCGGCGGTTCGATCACGACCGTGCGGCAAGGTACGATCTCTATCGTGCGGCAGCGCGCGGGGTTTCGTGAGGCGATGGCGAGTAGCTCGGCGACGCGGCCGGACCGCGTCGTTGCCGTCATCACGGCAGCGTGCAGGCCGGGCGTCGAGACGTCGGCACCGGGTGCGATGATGAAGCTGCCGCCGTAGTGGCGCACGTTGCTGACGACGAGCCAGGTTGCTTGCTTCCCCACGCCGTCGATCGTCGCCGTAAACGGCACCGGTCGCAACTTCAGCGCACGCAGGACGGGCGCCGTATAGGCGGCCCGGCCGATCCGCTCCTTGAGGCGTGAGGCGAGGTGGGCGACGACCTCGCCATCGAAACCCGCTCCGCACATCGAGAGGAACAGCTCGCCGTTCGCACGGCCCCCTGCGATGGGCCGAACGGGGCCGTGCAGCAACATATCGGCGATGCCGGGCGCGTCCCGAGGGATGCCGAGCTCGCAGGCCATCACGTTACCCGTGCCCGAGGGGATCAGCGCCAGCGGTCGTTCCACCGCCGCCGTGCCCGAGATGGCCTTGGCCAATGCGCGCAACGTCCCGTCACCGCCGGCGGCACATATCGCATCGAATTCGGCAGCACCCGCGAGTGCTTTGTCGAGCTCTGCTGCGCGCTCAGTCTCGATCAGCCGAGCCTCGCCGCCGCGCGCGGCAAGCTCAGTGGCGACGGCTTGGACCAGCCGCCGGTTGGCAAGGCCGGCATGGCGGTTGCGGATGATAAGAAACCGGCGGCGCGGCCCGCTCACGCTCACGACTTGGCGCCGCTTTCGGTTTCGGCTGGCGCGGCGCTGCCGCAATTCCCCACCTGACCTCGGTGGCGCAGGAGCTGGTCTGCGAGCACGATCGCCATCATGGCCTCGCCCACCGGGACAGCGCGGATGCCGACACAGGGGTCGTGCCGCCCCTTGGTCGAAACTTCGGTCTCGTTGCCGGCGGCGTCGATGGTCCGCCGCGGCGTCAGGATCGAGGATGTCGGCTTCACCGCGAAACGGCAGACGATCGGCTGACCTGACGAGATGCCGCCGAGGATGCCGCCGGCATTGTTGGAGAGAAACAGCGGGCGGCCATCGTTGCCGATGCGGATCTCGTCGGCGTTCTCCTCGCCGGTCAGCTCGGCGGAGGCCATGCCGGCGCCGATCTCGACGCCCTTCACGGCGTTGATCGTCATCATCGCCGCCGCGATCTCGGAATCGAGTTTTCCATAGATCGGCGCACCGAGGCCCGCGGGAATGCCCTCTGCGACGACTTCGACGACGGCACCGATCGACGAGCCGGCCTTGCGAATGGCGTCGAGGTAGTCTTCCCAGGCGGCCGCGACGACCGGATCGGGGCAAAAGAACGGGTTGCCGGAAACGGCCCGCCAGTCCCACCGTGCGCGGTCGACGCGATGTGGGCCCATCTGCACCAGCGCGCCTCGGATCGTCACGTTCCCGAGCAGGTGGGAGAGCACCTTGCGCGCGACGGCGCCGGCGGCGACGCGCGCGGCCGTCTCGCGCGCCGAGGAACGGCCACCTCCGCGATAATCGCGAATGCCGTACTTGGCGATGTAGGTGAAGTCGGCATGGCCTGGCCGGAACTTCTCTTTGATGTCGCCGTAATCCTTGGAGCGCTGGTCCTCGTTGCGGATGAAGAGGGAGATCGGCGTGCCGGTGGTGACCTGACGGCCAGCACGATCAGGGAACACGCCCGAAAGGATCTCGACCGTGTCGGACTCGCGTCGCTGCGTGACGAAGCGGGAACCGCCGGGCTTCCTGCGGTCCAGATCGGCCTGAATTTCCGCCGCCTCGAGCGGAACGCCGGGGGGGCAACCGTCGACGACGACGCCGAGTGCCGGCCCATGGCTTTCGCCCCAAGTGGTGATCCGGAAGAGATGCCCGAAGCTGTTGTGCGACATGCAAGTCTCGGCGATGTATTGCTGAGGCAGGTTGCGCGTACAGCCAGCTTGCGAGCAGGTATTGCCGCAAAAAAGCAAGCTTCGGCGCCTCGAAGTGTGGTGGAAATCACTCTTAGGGGGCGATCAACATGACCGCAAGGTGCGATTGTTCGGCGCGGTGGGTGACATGCGCGCCGCACCGGATTATCAGTCCATAGCCCTGCTGCGATTCGTCCGCGAGAATTCCCGTGTTTTGATCGGCACGCCACCTCGCGGCTCGAGCCCGTTGCGTCACCCTCGGCCCAGCCCGCAGCAAGTCGGGATGGCCGCGGCGCAGCGGCAGCGTCAAGGGGCCGGTTCCCTGTTGCGTCGGCGTCCGTTCGCTTCAAGGATGCTCTCGAACGGTCTGAGCAACCGGTCTCGAGCTTTCTCAAAATGCGTGAGAGGGAGCCGGGTGCCGCTATCCCGGCTCCCCTTTTGTCCGGGTGCCAGCAGCGCGCGCATCAGCCCCATCGACGCTCCCCGAAACGCTCCAAAGTTTGGACCGCGATGGGCTCTTGGGCCTTGCGATACGGCGTGCCATGCCGCCTTGCGCGGTAAGCATGATCCGTGTCCGTCATTGCCGCCCCGTCTCAGCCCCGCCATTTTCATCGGTGACAACCTGCCCGGCATGTCGGGGGGCGTGTTTGATTGCGGCCTCGACAGGGATCGATCGTGCGAACCAGCGCTTTCCGCCTCGCGGTATTCATTTCCCTAGCATTGCTCGCCTTGTTCTTCGTCGAGCGTCGGCATCATGCCGTCCCCACTCGTTCGACTGGTGAGCCGAAGGTGGCCACGCCGCAAACTTCGCCTGCCCTGGTGACACGACCCGAGGTTGCACAAGTGCCAATCCGCGCGATGGTCGGCCCGGTTCGCCGGGTGATGCCGAAAACCCCACCACTGCCCGAAGCGATCCTGCTTGCCGGCGATGTGGAGGAGCCGAGTCGCGCGCCTGATCAGGCTCCGGCCCCTGGCCGCCGCGACAGTGCGCTGGCCTTGATGTACATGGCCGGCGCGGCCGTCGCCGCCGCAAAAACCGAGCCCTCTGACGTGCCGGCGCCGGTCGCCGCCATCACGCCGCCGCGGAAGGTGGCGATTGACCCGGCGGGCAAGCGGCGTCACATCGATTTCGATGAAGGGCGCATGGCGCTGAAGGGACCGCTGCGGGTACCGGCACCGCGACCGGCTGAGCGTCCCACTCCATCGAAATGAAGCCTCGTGCGTTCAGAGCCACTCAGCCGCTTCACCGCGAATGACCAGGACGCGATCCTGCGGCACGGGTAGGGATTGGATCTCCGCCTCATCGACACCGACGAGCAGCCATCGCAGTGCCCGGCTGACGCCGCCGTGTGAAACCACCACGCAATCGCGCTCGACGGTCGACAGCCAGCCGGAGAGCCTGCCGGCGAGGTCGGCGTAGTTTTCGCCACCGCGCGGCCGCCAGTTGAACGGATCGGCTGCGCGGCCCGCGACGCCGGCGGGGTCGAGGTGGGGCAAATCAGCGAGAAGCTGCCCCTGCCAATGGCCGTAGTTGAGCTCGATCAGCCGCTCGTCGGTCGCGAACCCGTCAGCCGCCATTCCGAGAGCTCCGCGCAAGATGCGCATAGTCTCGATGGTGCGACCGAGCGGGCTTGCGACGAAGTCGAAGCCGGCCACCGCGGGGAGTAGCGCGCGTAGCGCAAAGCCGTTGCGCGCGGCCTGCTCGCGGCCCTTGTCGTTGAGCGGGATGTCGGCCTGGCCCTGATAGCGGCGGGTGGCATTCCAATCTGTCTCGCCGTGACGGACGAAATAGATCGTGACGCCGGCCGGCAAACGCTGCCTCACCCCGCGTCGCCCTTGACGACGGTGATGTCCGGCGCGTCCTCGTTCTTCATGCCCTGCACGTGATAACCGGAATCGACGTGGTGTACTTCGCCGGTGACGCCGCGCGAAAGATCCGAAAGCAGGTAGACGCCAGCGCCGCCGACATCCTCGATAGTGACCGTGCGGCGCAGCGGAGAGTTGTACTCGTTCCAGCGCAGGATGTAGCGGAAGTCCGAAATGCCGGAAGCCGCGAGCGTCTTGATCGGTCCCGCCGAGATGGCGTTGACGCGGATGCCGCCCTTGCCGAGATCGGCCGCGAGATACCGCACGCTCGCCTCGAGTGCCGCCTTGGCGACGCCCATGACGTTATAATGCGGCATGACCTTTTCGGCGCCGTAGTAGGTGAGCGTAATCAGCGATCCGCCGTCGGTCATCAGCCGCTCGGCGCGCTTGGCGAGCGCGGTCAGCGAGTAGCACGAGACCAGCATGGTCTGCGTGAAGTTGGCCTCGCTCGTGTCGACGTAACGGCCGTCGAGCTCGTTCTTGTCGGAGAAGGCGATGGCATGGACAAGGAAGTCCAGCCGGCCCCATTCCGCCTCGAGACGGTTGAACACCTCGTCCATCGATTGGGCGTTGGTGACGTCGCACGGCAGCACGAGCTTGGAGCCGAGATCGGCGGCAAGCGGCTCGACGCGCTTCTTCAGCGCGTCGCCCTGATAGGTGAGTGCGATCTCTGCGCCCTGCTGGACACACGCCTTGGCGATGCCCCAGGCGATCGATCTGTTGTTGGCCACGCCCATGACGAGGCCACGCTTGCCCGCCATCAACGTGCCCGTAGCGACCTGGGCTCCGCCCTCGGCTGCAGTCATCGGCTGTCGACCCTTGTTCAATATCTGTCTGACTTCGGCCGGCATCCTACACAAAAGCCACCCCGGGTCCAGATGGGCCAGGGGTGGCGAGTTGTCGTTAGACTATCGGCGGAATTCCGGTCCCCCGCGGAGCCTTACCGGAGGGGCTGTGTCCGGCCAGGGATCGCCCTGGTCAGCCCTGCAACTGCCAGCGGCCGCTGTCGAGCCTGCAGGCGACGCCTTCGGTCCGCTTCGAGTGGGTGCCGGCCGAAAGGATGACGATGAGATGGCGGCAGACGTTGCCATCGCTATCGCGGAACGAGGCGGTCGGGGTCACCACGCCGGAAAGCCGTCCGTCGTAGCGATGCCAGACGTAGCTCGAACCGTCGCCGACCTCGGCCAGGGCGAGGTGAACGCTTTCCAGGGCGGCGATCTCGTCGCGCGCATCGAGCGGGCGGCGCATTTCGGCGAATTTCGGCCGCGGCCAGACCTTGCTCTTGTCCATGGCGTCCGGGCACGAGCAGCTTGTCGCCTGGTCCTCGTCCTTGGCGGACGGGGCGGGCTTGGACGGGATTGGCGTCAGGGGGGCTGCGGCGGGCGCAGCCGGGTTGCGGGCACCGGTCGCGGGGAGCGCGGGCTGCTCGGCGGCGGTGGCAAAATCGGGGACGATGAGAATTGCGGCTATCAAAAAGAATGCGACCATGACAGTCGCTGAGAACGCGAACAACGGATGACTTTCACGCATGACGCACCACTCGTACTAAGGGACACGAACTGGGCCGGGCGGGCCCGACTGATCCCAGAATGGACGAACAGGGTTAAGAGGTGCTGAAGGAGTGTCCCCGAGGGAGCGGGCCCCTGACCCGATGCGACCGGCGCGGACCGAGGGCATTACCGGCAGACGATGCAGAGGAATTCGACGTGACGGATCATGAGAGCACGACCGTGGCGGGTGCCGCCGAGCCGGACTTCACGACTGCGGACGAGCCGTTCGCGCTATTCGCCGCGTGGCTCGGCGAAGCTGAGAAGAGCGAGATCAACGATCCCAATGCCCTCGCGCTGGCAACGGCCGACCCTGACGGCCTGCCGAACGTGCGCATGGTCCTGCTCAAAGGGCTCGACCCGGCGGACGCAGTTCCGCGCGGGTTCGTGTTCTACACGAACCTCGAGAGTGCCAAAGGACGCGAGCTCGGCGCCAACTTGCAGGCGGCGCTGCTGTTCCACTGGAAGTCGCTGCGACGGCAGGTGCGTGTGCGCGGCACGGTTACGCGCGTATCGGATGCGGAGGCCGACGCCTATTATCAGTCGCGCCCGCGTGGGAGCCGAATAGGAGCTTGGGCGTCCGACCAGTCGCGCCCGCTCGAAAGCCGCTTCGCGCTTGAAAAAAGAGTGGCGATGGTGGCGGCGCGCCATCCGGTCGGCGAAATCCCGCGACCACCGCACTGGTCAGGCTTTCGCGTCGTCCCGCTCGAAATCGAGTTCTGGCAGGATCGCCCCTTCCGCCTCCATGACCGCCTAGTGTTCCGCCGCGCCGACGCGCAGGCAGCCTGGACGACGATGCGGCTGTACCCCTAAGCAAGATTGGCCCGATAACGCACCGGAGGCTGCGGCGGCGAAGTCACGGCCAGACGAGACGGGCGATACAGCCGAGCCCCGGCTCGTCGTGGGCCTCGATGTCCGCTCCGCCACCCGGGTAAACGATTGCTTGCGAGCCGCATGCTCCGGGTGGGGCGGAACGGTTTCCGCGGACATTGCGCCCGCCGAGTGCCACGGCGATGCCGGTGGCGCGTTCGTTCCGCCAGCGCGCGAGCGCGTCGAGCGCAGGGCAGGGTGCGGCTCCGGCGCCGGTGGCTGGTGTGGCGGCACAATTCTCCGGCAGATCGGCGGCGATGACCCATACCGGGCGTCCATCCGCGATCAGGCGAACGGCAAGCGCGGCCGCCGTTTCCGAGGGCCCCGTCGGCTCGTGGCGCGGAACCACCACCTCGGCGATATGCTCCCGGCCTGTGATGCGCAGCCGGCGCTGCAGGCGAATCGCAATCGCCGTGGTTGGCGCTGGGCGCGGTATGCCGGCGTCGCCGCCATCGGCACCGCGTGGCAGCACCGGCGCCAGCGCCTGGCGCGAGACGATCAGCCGCCAGTGCCGTGCAGGAAACAGCAGGCGCGCGTCGCCGGCCCGCCGCAGCCCCTGAATCAGCACGACATCGGCCGTGAAGGTGGCGGGGTCGAAGGTGGATACCGGCGGCGTATATCGCTCCGCACCGAACGTATGCCGCCAGGCACGGTCCGGCTCCGGCAGCATGGCGAGAGCGCCGGCGGTCTTGGCGTCGTCGAGGTGCCAGGAAACGATGCGTAGTGGCTCGGGCGGCAGTAGCGGACGCCGGTAGGGCATTTCACCACTCCCGCCAACGTCGTCTTCGGGACCGGAGGCGGTGGCGTCGAATGGGGCCGCCAGCGGATCGGGGCGCGGAATGGGGGCTGGCGCGGCCCCTGGAACAGGCGCTGCGAACATGATGCGGTCCTCGGCGGCTGCGGCCGGCACCAGCGCGATCAGGAATGAGAGCGTCACCGCGCGTGCAACCGCCTGCCCTGGTCGCCAACAGCGCAGGGCCCTCATCGACGGTAGGGGCTGGTGTCGATCCATGGATCTCCCGCCGGACGACTCATGCCGACGAGAGCTTAATCCAGAGCTTCCCCTGTTGCGCGGCGCCGGTATCGGGGCGGTGGGCATTCTCCCGCCTTTTCCACGTGCCAAAGATCGGCTTTAACCATGCCCTCGGTTAAGCTGCGGGTGAATCGAATGCCGGTTGGAAGCGCCAGATGACGATAGCCAAGCTCGAGGGTGCGCCAGCGGGGGCCCGCTGGACGACGCGCATCGCCATGTTCGCCTTCGTACTGCTGGCGACCGTGATCCTCATGCATCGTTTCCTCGGCATGGCGACGCCGGTTTTCCTTGCACTTCTCGTAGTGGCGTTCGCGCTCGCCGCCACGGCCATCGGCATCGGCGTGGCTGCGGCGCGCGGCATCTGGCAGCGTGGCGGGCCGGGCACCGCACGTGTCGTCGTCGGCGTCCTGGTCGCGGGCGGCATACTCGCCTGGCCACTCACCGCGCTGTCGCTGGTCCGCTCGCTTCCCGAAATCAACGACGTCACGACTTCGAGCGCATCGCCGCCGCCGTTCGATACGCTCGCGGCCGTGCGCAAGGGACGAGCCAACGCGGCCGCCTATCCCGCCGACCGGTTCGCGAAGTTGCAGGCGCGGTCCTACCCCGACATCACGACGATGGAGATCAACCGGCCGGTTGGCGAGACCTACGATCTCGTGCTCGAGGCCGTCCGCCGAGAGGGTATGGCGATCGCCAAGGATCAGCCGCCCTCGGATGAGACCGGCATGGTTGGGGCTATCGAGGCCGTCGACCGGACGCTGATTCTCGGTTTCTACGACGATGTGGCTTTACGCGTTGTCGCCGGCGGCGAAGGCGCGCGCGTCGATATTCGATCGGCATCGCGGTTCGGCCGTCACGATCTCGGCCGCAATGCGCACCGGGTGCGCGTGCTGATGCGCGGCATCGTCGCCCGGCTCGAATCGACCCTGCCCGGCGCGGTGCAGCCGAGCCGCACCGCCAAATCGCGCCCAGGCCTCAAGTCGATCGAGCGGCGCCGGACGGAGCAAGGCGCTGATCGAAAGAAAGCGCCCCCGCGGCAGTGACCATCTCGCGCTCGATCAGATGCTCGACGTGCGCCATCACGGATAGCAGGGCCGCGTTGTGCAGCTTCGGATCGAGGCTGTCGTAAATGAGTTCGGCCACCTCGCGCACCGTGCTTCGGCCGTCGCGGATCGCGGCGACGATCGCCTGCTCGCGCCAGCGGCGGTGCAGCAGGTAGGCCTTCACCATGCGCTGCGCGTCCTCGATACGGCCGCCGTGTCCGGGCAGGTAGGTACGCTCGGGACGCCCCAGCAGAATCTGCAGCGAGGTCAGATAGTCGGCCATGCGGCCTTCGGGTGGCGCGACCACGGTGGTGTTCCAGGCCATCACATGATCGCCGGAGAAAAGGATCTCACGCCCGTCGAGCGCATAGCAAATGTGATCGGGCGCGTGCCCCGGCGTGTGCAGCGCCGTCATCGACCAGTCGGCGCCGGAGAGGACGTCGCCATGGGCGAGCTCGATGTCGGGCGCGAACTCGATGTCGACGAACTCGGTGCCCGACGGGCTCGACGCGATGGTTCCACGCGAGACGTTGCTGCGGCTGTAGCCGGCGGTGAGCGCGCCGGTCGCGGCCTTGAGCGCGGCGGCGTTGTCGACGTGGTCGCGATGGGTGTGGGTGATGAGGATGTGCGTGATCGGCCGCCCGGCGGCGACGCGAAGGATATCGCCGATGTGCTTTTCGTCATCCGGGCCTGGATCGATGACGGCAAGCTCGGTCGAGCCGACGATGTACGTATTGGTACCCTTGAACGTGAACGGCCCGGGATTCTCCGCGACGAGGCGGACGACGCCCGGGCCGAGCCCGGCGGCCTCGCCATAGCGAAAGCTCATCGATGTCTTGAATTCGATGCCTGAGGACACGGCGCATCACCCCTTGCCTGCGCCCGACACGTTCGGTGAGGCCACTCTGCTTCGAAATGATCCCGCGAGAGCGCCGGGTGGCCCGACCGTCGAGCCCTCGCGGCGAAATACCGGAAACGGGTGTGGGCGCGCTTGCGCCTCGCGTCGTTCGGGTAGCCGCGCTGATCAGGAACCTGCTGTAGCAGCATTTTCCCAGAGGGACCAGAAAGTCGTAACGTGCAATCGAGCCCACGGAACCAGGGTGCGTTTCGTGCTTTCGGCGAAAGCGCAAGGCGCTCCTATCTCGACCGATCCCGCTAACACGCTATCCGTCAGACGGAGCCGCATGCGGTTCCGCTGATCGGATAAAGATGCTCTGGCACTGCGATTCTAGAGCATCCTTATCCGATCGCTCATCGCTATCGCGATTCCGTGCGGTCGGATGATGCCCTAGAGCGCTATCCGATCTGACGGAACCGCAAGCGGTTCCCCTGATCGGATGGAAGCGCTCTAGCACTGGGGTTCTAGAGCATCTTTATCCGACCGCTCATCGCTACCGCGATTCCGTGCGGTCGGATGATGCTCTAGCCGACGCCGACAAACGGCGAGGCATCGTCCTTCGCGCGCGGAATGCGATAGCCGCGCTCCTTCATGTCCTTGAGGATGACGTACATCTCGGCGGCGCCGAGAGCGTCATTGAAGGCATCGTGCGCGGCGAGATCAGGCAGGCCGAGGTCCTTCATGATGGTGGCGTAGCGCAGATCGAGCTGCGTTCCCGGCGGCGCATTGGCGAACTTGCGATCATAGAACAGGTCGCACACGTCCTCGAGCGGGTTCGGCAGGCGGATGTTCAGGATCTTCAGCATGTACTTGTTGAGCATCTGGATGTCGAAATCGATCCAGTAACCGACGATGGGCCGCGCGCCGATGAAGTGCAGCAACTCCGGCAGCACGTCGGACATATGCCGGCCGTGCTCGAGATCCTTGAGGCGAAGCTGATGGATCTTGACCGATTCCGCACGCAACGCCGCATCGGGTCGCACGACGACGTTAAAGGCCTCGCTCGTCAGGATGCGCTTGCCCTTGATGGGAATGGCGGAGATCGAGATGATGTCGTCCACCCACGGATCGAAGCCCGTGGTTTCGCAGTCGAGCGAGATGGCTTCGTCCGTTTCCTGCCGGCGGAACAGGAAGCGGTATTCCGGGTCGTTGATGACCAGGCGGTCGATGCCTCGCCGCAGCGCGCTCAGAATGGGCATATCGTCGGCTCCCTATCCGCCGTCTCGCGCACGCTCAGAACAGTCCGAGATGATAGCGGCTGCGGACGACCTCGCGGAACCGCTTCACCACTTTCAATGCTTCGCGCAACAGGTCGCGGTCGCGTGAGGAAAGCTCGCCGAGGCGTACGATCGCCTCCTCCTCGTGGCGTCCTGTCTTCATGGCATTGAGCTGCGAGCGCAGGCGCACTTCCATGAAATAGGAAAGCGCACCCTTGAGGTCGTTTCCGAGTTCGCCGCTGAGCGTTCCGCCATTGACGAGAGCCGTGATGCGATCCGCGGTCGAGGTTTCGGAGAGGCCCTTTTCGATCGCTATCACGCGGATGCCGTGGACGATCGGGAAGGTTCCGGATTTCTTGATGTGGATCGCGTTGGATGCGACGCCGACGCTCGCCATGATCGAGGTGAACATGCCCGCGCTCGCGTCCTCGAACTGGTCGATGGCCTTGGCGAACCGCGCGAGGTTGCCCGTCTCGCCGCGCATGAAACTCGTGATTTCGGTCTTGGCGCGGGTGAGCAGATCCGGCCGGCCCGCGACGCAGACGGCGTCGAAGAAGATGCCGAGGTTCATGGCGCTCATCTCGTCCGGCGTCATAATCCACGATCGGATCTGGCGGACGAAGTCGTCGATCGGCTGCGACCACTGCGGATTCGTCACCATGACGTTGCCGGGGCAGGGCGGGAAGCCGAACTGGCTCAGTGCTCCGGAGAAGTCACTGCGGAACCGTGCCAGATCGGCCTCTGGAACGGGGGCGGCAAGCAGCAGGCCGTTGTCCTGGTCGGTGCGCACGGTCTGCTCGCCGCGGCCTTCCGAGCCCATGACGATGAGGCAGCCGGCCTCCTTGATCGAAGTGGGAGCAATGAGCTCATAAAGTTTGGAGAACAGCCCGCGGTTGAGGTCGGACGTGATCTCGGCGATGACTTCGACTTTCACACCCTGCCGTTCGAGGCGATCGACTTGTTCCTGGATGTCGCGCGCCGGTTCGATCAGATCCTCGACGGAATGCGCGCGGTCGATGCGGCCGGGGATGAGCTGGGAGTTGCCGGCGACGAGTCCGAGGATGTCGATATCCTCGAGCATGCCGACGAACTCGCCTTCGGAGCGCACGGCGAGGCGGCGCTTACGGTGGCGCGTCATCTTGATGAGCGCCTCGAAGACGAAGTCCTCCGCGTCGACCGAAATCACGTCGAAATGGCAGACATCGCGCACGAGCGTGTCGTGGGATTGGCCGGAGAGAAGGATGGCCTTTGCCAGGTTCATGCCGGTGATGACGCCGACCCGGGCGCCATCGCGAACGAACAGCGCGTTATTGTTGGCCTGCATCATGACGACTGCGGCGTCCTTGATGGTGGCGTCACCGTCGATCCATGTCGGCGGATGCAGACGCGCCTCGCGGACGCGGGCCCGCAGGACCTGCTCGACGCCCTCGGTCTCCTGCCGGCGCGCGAAGTCGGCGAGCTTGCGCGAGACCTCCTGGTAGAAGAACGCGCCGAAGCCGACGTTGCGGCGAATGAGATCGAGGATGAGGGGCTTCGGCACGAGGTAACAGAGTGTTTCCTCGGTGGCGACGAAGGTCGAGCCCGCCGCGCCATGGACGACCGCGCGGGCGTCGAAACTGTCACGCGGGCCGAGCACGGCCTCCACGGATTCGCCGTCGCGCTCTTCGATGCGCCCCTTGATGATGACGTGAAGGTGTTCAGAGGAAGAACCCGATGCGATGACCGTGGTCGACGGTGCGTAGTAGCCGATATCGACAGCGGCCCTAAGCTCGCTGGCCTCTTCCTGGTTGAGGCGGTCGAACGGGGGGTTCTGCGTGTCGAAGGCTTGGGTCATGGGCGCACGGTTCTATCTGTTCGAGATGGAAAACAGCCGGGGAGGCTGCATTTGCCTTCCCCGGCTGCCCGTGTCGTTGCGCCCGCGCAAGGCGTAACCTGCGCGGGCGTATTTGTCGCGACTCAGTGAGCCGACGCCTTGGCGATGCCGATGCCCGTCTCCGAGCGAACCGCCTGAGCGTCGTAAGCTGCACGCTCCTTCTGGGCCTGGGCGCTGTTGTCGAGCTTCGAGAACAGCCAGATGCCGAGGAACGCCGCCGTCATCGAGAACAGCGCCGGGTTCGAGTAGGGGAACGGCGCGGAACCCTTCGGATTGCCGAGCACGTCGACCCACACCGTCGACGACAGGATCACCAGCGAGACCGAGCTGATGAGGCCGATGAAGCCACCGATCAGCGCGCCGCGCGTGGTCATGTCCTTGTAGAACAT
Source organism: Hyphomicrobiaceae bacterium (assembly GCA_016793635.1). Classification (GTDB taxonomy): domain Bacteria; phylum Pseudomonadota; class Alphaproteobacteria; order Rhizobiales; family Hyphomicrobiaceae; genus JAEUMD01. The sequence continues at coordinate 117,995 of JAEUMD010000009.1, read as the reverse complement.
CGACATGAGCAGCACGGGGAAGTTGATCGACGCAGCGACCGAGAAGGCGAGACCGACCATGAACGCGACGTTCTGCTTCTCGAAGAGGTAGCCGAGTGCAACGGCGATGATGCCGATGATCACGGACGACACCTTCGAGATGGTGACTTCCTTGCCTTCGCTGACGTTACCCTTGGCGATGACCGAGGCGTAGAGGTCGTGGCTGACGGCAGAGGCGCCGGCGAGCGTCAGGCCGGCGACGACGGCGAGAATGGTCGCGAAGGCGACGGCCGAGATGAAGCCGAGGAACAGCGAGCCGCCCACGGCCTTGGACAGATGCACGGCCGCCATGTTGGTGCCGCCCAGGATGTCCTTGATCTTGTCGTAGCTGGTCGCGCCCTGAGCAACCTTGTAGTACGTCGGGTCGTTCATCAGCAGCACGATGCCGCCGAAACCGATGATGAACGTGAGGATGTAGAAGTAGCCGATGAAGCCGGTGGCATAGAACACCGACTTACGCGCTTCCTTGGCGTCGGCGACGGTGAAGAAGCGCATCAGGATGTGCGGCAGGCCGGCGGTGCCGAACATCAGCGCGAGACCGAGCGAGATGGCCGAAACCGGATCGGAGACGAGGCCGCCCGGACCCATGATGGCGCCACCCTTCGGATGGATCTCCGTTGCACGCTTGAACAGCGCCTCGGGAGAGAAGCCGAACTGAGCGAGCACGGCCAGCGCCATGAAGGTCGCGCCGCCGAGGAGCATGATCGCCTTGATGATCTGCACCCAGGTCGTTGCCGTCATGCCGCCGAACGCCACGTAGACGATCATGAGCGCGCCGACGATGATGAGGGCATAGAGATAGGGCAGGCCGAACAGCAGCTCGATGAGCTTGCCGGCGCCGACCATCTGCGCGATCAGGTAGAACGCGACGACGGTGAGCGTACCAATGGCCGCGAGAATGCGGATCGGAGTCGGCTGCAGGCGGAACGAAGCGACGTCGGCGAAGGTGAACTTGCCGAGGTTACGCAGGCGCTCGGCGATGAGGAACAGGATCACCGGCCAGCCGACGAGCCAGCCGACCGAGAAGATCAGGCCGTCATAGCCGGTGGAGAACACGAGGCCGGAAATGCCGAGGAACGAAGCGGCCGACATGTAATCGCCGGCGAGAGCGAGGCCGTTCTGGAAGCCGGTGATGCCACCGCCCGCGGTGTAGAAGTCGGCGGCCGACTTGGTGCGCGACGCGGCCCACTTGGTGATGCCAAGCGTGAATAGCACGAACGCGCCGAACATGATGATGGCTTCGAGGTTGAGCGCCTGCTGGCCGCCGCCCTCGATGGCGCCGGCCGCGAGGGCCGCACCTGCTGTGCCGGCAAGCGCGCCGGCTGCGATGAACGTTTTGACGAGCGCGCGCATCACTTCTTGACCTTCTCGATGATTTCTTTGGTCATGTTGTCGAACTCGCCGTTAGCCCGACGGACGTAGATGCCGGTCAGGATGAAGGCCGAGACGATCACGAACACGCCGAGCGGAATGCCGATCGTCGTCACGCCACCCGCGAGTGGCGTAGCAAGCAGAGGCTTGTTGAAGGCCACGAGCAGAACGAAGCCGAAGTAGATGAGAAGCATCATGACGGTGAGGATGCGCGCGAAGCTCGAGCGCTTGCGCACCAACTCGTTGTATTGGGGGTTTGCCTTGATTTTGGCGATGAGTTCGGGGTCCACTTGGGTTCCTCCTTGAACGCCGAGAGCCACCCCGGATGGGGTGGCGTGCCGATTCCGGCGCATTGATATTTTCCATGCTCGACGGGGTGAGCCCGCCTGATCTGCGCCGGGGCGGATGGTAAGAGCGGGTAAAGTGGGAAAAAATCCTTCCCTTCGTCGTGCGACTTAAGAGTAGCTGGACTTGTAAAAGATCAGTCCGAACCCAATGCACCGACAGCCCGAGTCGGCCGCCGGGCACTCCCTTCGGCAGCGCCCGGCAGGGCCTTCACAGGCTCAGTGAAAGCGTTTATCTAACGTGCGCCGTTGGCTTGGGGTGGGGATCGCGCGCTGTCGCGGCAACCTGAGCTTGCAACTGCAGGCGGGCGTAGTTCAGTGGTAGAACGGCAGCTTCCCAAGCTGCATGTCGTGGGTTCGATTCCCATCGCCCGCTCCAAAACCGCTCCAGAGCAGCGGGTCGACGGTTGCGGGCGTTACCCTGTGTGATTTAGCCGCAAGCAGGGGGGCGGGCCTAGCCGTCCCGGGGTTCAGTCGGCGCTCGCCCTGGCATCTGCCGGGCGCATGCGGATACGGCCAGCGAGTGAACCGCCGGTGAGTGAACCGTGGCCTGTTCCCCCGTCAGTGGCTGGTTCCCTCCGAGAACGTGATCTTGTTCCACACGTTGTACTTGCCCGACGGCTTGCGCATCGGGATGCGGCGCACTTCCTCGAGCGTCGCCGCGTCGTAGACGATCAGCGCGCCGTCATCCTCCCAGACCGAGACGAGCGCGTGGCGGCCGTAGCGGTCGAACTCGACATGAGCGACGGTCTTGCCGGGTGCCGGGCGCAGCGTGCGCACGATAGCGAGCGACTGCTTGTCGATCACGTGCATCGCGTCCTTGTTCTTGCCGAAGAAGACGTCGGCCCAGACGTAGGGCGTGCTCTCGTGTGAGCGCAGGAAGAAGCCGGGCCCCTCTGTCTCGATCGTCGCTACCAGCGACCAGTCGTCGACGCCGATGACGCTGAGCTTGCCTTCCTTGAGATGGGGGGTTGCCATGACGCGCTTGCCCTCGCGCAACCAACTGATGCCCGATCCGAGGTGCGGCATACCGGGAAGCGGCAGGTCGGCGATTTCGCGGCCCACCGTGAGATTGACGACGACGCCCTTCGATCCGTCGCGCGACGCGCCGATCAGATTGCGGTACTCGGGATCGAAGAAGAAGTCGTCGATCGGTTGCGCAATGGCGATACGGCGCCGGGCGAACAGACCTTGCGAGGATGCGAGCCCCTCGACCATGCCCGCCTCGTGGCTGTGCACGAAGCCTTCGTGCACGGCGGGCGCGTTCGGGTTCGTCGAAACCTCCCAGATCTCGGCGACATCCTTGAGCGCGAGCACGAAGCTGTCGCGCGTTGGTGCCTGGTAGACCGCAGAGACGCGCGAGGTGGAACCGTTGCGGTCGGCGACGTCGAACGTGCGTGCGACCGAAAGGTCGGCGGTCGATAGGATCGTGAGTGTGTGCGGGAGATAGTTGGCGACGGCGAGCCATTTGCCGTCCTTCGAGATTGCGATGTTGCGCGAGTTGAGGCCGGCGCGCACGCGCCCGACCTCCTGCAACGACCAGATATCGTACTTCTGCACCCATCCGTCTCGCGACATGATGAAGACGAAGCGGCCATCTGCCGTGAACTTCGGCCCGCCGTGCACGGCGAACGGCGTCGGGAAGCGATCGAGCCGATCGAACGTATCGCCGTCGAGAACCGAGACATGATGGTCGCCCGTCTCCACGACGAGGAACAGGTTCATCGGGTCGGAGTTGAAGAGTGGGCGGGCCGCTGGCTTGTAGTCCGCGTTGAGGCTGCGGCTCCGGGCGATATCGTCGGCCGTCCATGCCGGTACGCTCGGCAGCGGCGTCTTGATGTAGGCGGCGAGTGCGGTGATCGCGCCGGCTTCGAGATGCTGGCCGAAGGCGGGCATCTGCGTTGCCGGGCGGCCGTTGGCGATCACGCTGGCGATCGCCTCTGGGCGCATGCGTAGCAGTGTTTCGGGAATGAGTGCTGGGCCCGAGCCGCCGAGGCGATCGCTAGCGTGGCACGACGCGCAACGTTCCGCGTAGATGGCTTGTGGCTGCGGTGCGTCGGCGCGGGCCGCGCACGCCACCACGACCGCGAAACCAGCGGCGAAGCTAAACGTAGCGATGCGCGGGATCATGTCGCTGTCCTCGATAGGGCGTGACGGATGCGCGCGCGGGCTGCGTGTCGCCCGAGGTGAGGCCGATCTCGGCGTCGCTCAGATAGCATGCCGGATCGGCCTGCCAGGGATCGCCGGTCAACTGCAAGGCGCGAATCCGTGTGTTGCCGCCGCAAATGCTCTTGTAGGCGCAAGCGCCGCAGCGGCCCTTGAGCGGACGCGGCCGGGTGCGCAGCGCCGCAAGCATCGGCTCGTTCGCGTCTTGCCAGATGGCGCTGAACGGGCGCTTTCGCACGCTGTCGATCGCGTAGCCGGACCAGTAGGTGTCGGGGTGCACGATCCCTTGCGTATCGATATTGGCGACGCCGAGGCCCGAGGAGTTCCCGCCCCATGCTTCGAGATGCGCCTTGAGATGCACTATGCGCTCCTCGGGGAAACGCGCGGCGGCCCATCTGAGAAAGTAGACGGCGTCGGCGTCGTTATTGCCAGTGACGATGTCGAACTCCCTCCCCATCAATACGGCGTGCCACGCCCGGTCTATCAGCAGGTCCATGGCGTGCCGCGTCACTGGCCATTCGACGTCATCGGTGCGATGCTTGTTGCCGCGGCCGGCGTAGACGAGATGCGAGAGGTAGAATTTTTCGACGCCTTCGTTTTCGGCCAGCGCGAGCAGGTCGGGAAGCTGGTCTGCGTTGTCGCTGGTCATGGTGAACCGCAAGCCGACCTTGATGCCGCGCGCCTTGCAAGCGCGCACGCCGGCGAGGGCCGCATCGAAAGCACCGTTGGCGCCGCGGAACCAATCGTTGGTGGAGCCGATGCCGTCGAGACTGATGCCGACATAATCGAAGCCGACTTCTGCGACCTCGTCGGCGACGCGGCCGGTGATCGGCGTGCCGTTGCTGGAGAGCGCGGTGTAGAGGCCATGCCCCTTGGCGCGGCGCGCGAGGTCGAGCGTATCGCCTCGCGAGAGGGGCTCGCCGCCGGAGAGAATGAGAGCGGGGATGCGGAACGCGGCGAGGTCGTCGAGGACGCCGATCGCTTCCTCCGGCGTCAGTTCGCCTGGGAAATGCTGGTCCGCCGCCACCGCGTAGCAATGCCGGCATTTGAGGTTGCAGCGTCGCGTCAGGTTCCAGATCACGACGGGGCGTACGTCGCGTGAGCGTTGGCGAACGGCTGTCGGGGTGACGAGTTCTTTCATGTAATGCGATAGACGGAACATCGCTCAGCCTCCGCTCGGGGAAAGGCGCATCCCGGTCTTCTTCAAGATGCGCGTGGAATAGAGAATATCGGAGGCGCGGCAGGCGTCTGCGAGGAGACCGGCAATGAGCGCCCGCTTCTCCTCGACCTCGGTGCGCGTCGCGCCATGCACCATGGCGAACAGATTGTAGGGCCAGACCGGCAAGGCGCGCGGACGCTCGTAGCAATGCGTGACGAATGATAGAGCGCCGACGCGGCGCCCGAGCTCGCTCACGCGCGCGTCCTCCACGTCCCAGACCGACATGCCGTTGGCGGTCATGCCGAGCGCGTAGTGATTGGGTGCGGCGGCGATGCGGCGGACGAAGCCACGCCTCTCGAGTTCGCGGAACCGTGCGATCACCTCGGTCTCGGTGCTCGCGATGCGTTCCGCGATGGCAGCGAATGGCCGCGGGACGATTGGCAGTCCCGCCTGCGTCGCCTCGATCAGGGCCCGGTCCGCGCGGTCGATCGTCGTCATGCTGCCACCCGGAAGCCGATGAAAAATTCTTCGAGTTTGGGAAATAGGAGGACGCGGAGACCCGTCTCGCTTTCAATGGCCCGAGCCGTGCGCTCGATCCCGGCTTCGGTCTCTGTCGCCAGCACGAACCACATGTTGAGCGCGTGGGTGCGTTCGTAGTTGTGCGCCACTTCGTCAAAGGCGTTCACGATGGCCGCCACCGCGTCGAAACGCTCGGTCGGAACGGCCATCGCGCAGAGGCAGAATGCGCCGCCCATCGCTGCGGCATCGAAGAAGGGGCCGAAGCGTGTGAGCACACCAGAATCGAGCAGCCGTTCGGTTCGCTCCAGGATTTCGGCTTGCGACGCCCCAAGCTCTGCCGCAACGTCTGCGAATGGCTCTGACGTCAGCGGCAAACCGTCTTGCAGCCTGTTGATGATGCGGCGATCAAGCGCGTCGAGGGTGATGGTGACAGCGTGGGGTGCGCGCGGCATTCAGGCGGCCTCCCTTCCCGATCGAACGAGTGCACCGGTCTGCTTGAAGCATCGCAGCGAGAAGAGGATCTGGCGCGGCAGGCCGTCGAGGTGCGCGGTCTTTGACGCCGTCTGTAGAACGTCGAAGGCTTCCTCGCGTGAACGCGCATGTACCATGCAGTAGAGATTATACGGCCACTCGCGCGCGTGGCGTCGGCGGCGGTAGCACAGATTGATGCCGGGCACACTCGACAACGCAGCGCCGGCACGGTCGACGATGTCCGGATCGACGTCCCATACGACCATGGCGTTGGAACGCCAGCCGAGCGCGCGATGGCGCACGATCACGCCGATGCGCGGCACGACACCAGCCGCGACGAGCGCCGACAGCCGTTCGATCACGGCAGCTTCGCTCGTGCCGAGTTCGGCTGCGACGGCCGCAAAGGGCCGCGGAACGATCGCCATGCCTTCGGTCAGCGCTTGAACCAGTGCCCGGTCCGATTGAGTGAATGCGAAGTCCTGTCCGCGAGGGGCGGTAGGCGTTGCCGGATCGGCGTGGCGGCGCGGCCGCTCCCCTTCGGAGAGCCTGAATCCGAGATCAATGTGATAAGGGCGCTCAAGCCGGAGATCGATGACCCGCTCGCCCGTGCTCCTCGCGACATCGCGGAGCACAGCGTCGACATGGCCGCGGTCAGGCCCGGTGACGACGAACCAGAGATTCCATTCGTTTTCGCGCAGGTAGACGTGGTTGATGCCGTTGACCGCTGCAAGGTCGCGGGCGACGGCGTCAATTCTCAACGGCGGCGCGGCAATAGCGGCGAGCGTGCTCGCCCCGAGCGTGTTTGGTCGGACGACACCGCCGACGCGCGCGATGAACCCCGCAGCCGCGAGTGCCCGAAGACGATCCAGCACGCTCGCTTCGGTGATCTCGAGCGTTTCGGCGATCGCTGCGAACGGGCGTGAAACGAGTGGCAGATTGCGTTGCCAGTCCTCGATCAGGCACCGGTCGATGGCGTCGTGTGGTGTGTCACCCATCATCACAGACCTGTCCTGTAGGCGCGGCTGGCGAGAAAGATGCCGCTGGGATTGCGCGCCGGAATTTCTGCCTTCAGCTCGAACGTGTGGGTGTCGTAGACCTGCACCACGTTGCCATCGCGTACGGAGACCCAGACCTCGTGGCCGCGCGGCGTAAACTCGATGTGCAGGACGGCGGGCCCCGCCTTCCATTCGCGCATGACGGAGCCTGTGACGCTGTCGATCACCTGGATGGTGTCGTTGTGGGGATGGGCGAAGTTGACCCAAACTTGGCGTCCGTCGGGGCGCGCCACTGCGAACACGGGCTGGCCATGGACTTTGGTTCGCGCGACTTCGGTGAACGTGCGGCTGTCGACCCAGAGCAGCTCAGGCCTGCCGATGGCGGGCAGAACGAAGCGGTCGCCGGCGAGCGCCCAGCCTTCGAGATGGGGCATCTTGTAGACGGGCAGCTTCGCTTCACCGTTGCCATAGCCTGAGAGGATGCGACGCGGCGCGAGCGGAGTCTGCCACAGATCGATTGTCGTCAGGCCGTCCTCGCCGAACAAGCCGGCGACGTAGTATCGGCCGTCGGTGGTGATGAGGGCGTCGTAGGGGCGGTCACCGATTCCGGAGAGGCGCGTGACGCGCGGCTCGCCTGGTGTCGAGAAATCGGCGATCCAGGTCTCTCCTGCATCCCAGAGTGAGAAGACGAAGCGTCGGCCGGGTGCATCTTCGAGACCGACGACCTTGGAGCGGCCTTTGGCGCAGGTGGCTGGAATGTCCGCCACCTCTTTCAGCGTCTCGGTGTCGAACACCTTGATGCCGCCTGGATCATAATTGGCGACAGCGACCAAGCGGCCGTCGTCCGAGATTGCTCCGCCGATGGAGTTGCCTGCCTGCACGACGCGCGCTGCGATTGAACCCGTCAGCAGATCGACCTTCGTCAATCCGCCATCGCGCCCGAACACGAAGGCATAGCGCGCGTCAGGCGACATGACCGCAGATGCGTGAGAGAGATCGCCCAGTCCCTCGACACGCGCGATCGTCGCCCGGCGGGTCGAGTCGAAAACGAGCAGGGAGCCCGTCGCACGCTCGATGATGATGCCGAGGTCGCCTGTGCCGCGCAGCGTGCTCATCTCCGCGTTGAGCGGCAGGCAAGCGGTAACGAAGGCCAGTAGAATGAGACCAAGGCGATGGGCGCTGGAAGCGATATTCATGGCGTGCGTCCCGTCAGGAGGTAATCGGCGATCCATACCGCATCGGTCTCGCTGATCAGCGGACGCCAGGGTGGCATCGGGGTGTCGGGAACCCCGTCGAGAATGATGCTGGCGATGCTGGCTCGATCCGTGCTGGCGAGGCGTTCGGGGGTGAGGCCAGGACCGAGGCCGCCTTTCAGCGTCATGCCGTGGCAAGATCCGCAATCCTGCCGGACGAGATGCTCGAGCTCACGCGCGCGCTCTGCGGAGACATTTTGCTGCGAGGTCGATGTTCGATCTTTGGGTTCCACCGCGCACGCAGGAGCGGAGAGCAAGGAAACGGTGACGAGCAGCGCCAAGCTGGTCGAAAGTGAGCGCCTCCGTTTACGCATGAAGTGCTCCTGCGTCTCCGGCCGCAATTTCTGCGAGCGCGGCATGCAACACCGGCCCGGCTTCTGCCCGCGAGTGGAGGCCCACCACCTCGCCGATGATGAACAGCACCGGTCCATCGAGGTTGGCGGCGATCATGTCGCACGGAATGTTTGCGAGGTTGGAAACGAGACGCCGCTCGGCTGACGTCGTCGCGCGTGAGATAGCGAGAACGGGTGTGCGCGGCGCGCGGCCATGGGCGAGGAGCCGGGTGGTCACCTCTCCGATCGTCGCGGCGCCCATGTAGACGACGAGTGTCGTTTCGGCGTTGGCAAGGCCCGACCAATCGAATGCAAGCGGCTCGCCGGCGCGGCGATGGCCGGTGATGAAGCGCACACTCGACGCCATACCGCGATGCGTGAGCGGTATGCCTATGCTTGCCGCGGCACCCTGGGCGGCGGTGATGCCGGGAACCACCTCGCAGCGAAGCCCTGCGGCGGCGAGCGCGGCAGCCTCCTCCGATCCACGGCCGAAGATGAAAGGATCGCCGCCCTTGAGCCGGACGGTCATATATCCGGCCCGCGCCTGCGCGATGAGGATGCGATTGATCTTGCCTTGTGGAACGGGATGGCGCCCAGGTTCCTTGCCGACGGCGATCATGGTGGCGCCGTCGCGGACGAGTTCGAGAATGTCCTGGGAGACGAGCCGGTCGTAGACAACCACCTCGGCCGACGCCAGCAGTCGCGCCGCCTTTACCGTCAGCAGATCGGGGTCGCCGGGGCCTGCGCCGACAAGGTAGACCCGTCCTGGCATCCTCATCGTGTCGATCTCCTCGCGGCTATCGAGTGGCGGGACGTATCGTGCGGTGGTGCGGGAGGCGGCGCATCGCCGCCTCCCGCGTTCGTGCCTCAGTAGATGTCGTTGCGGGTGTTGAAGACGTTGAACTTGCCCGTCGGCGTGATCAGCTTCGGGTCCTTGATCACGTGCTTGAGCTTCAGCGTCTTGTCGTCGACGACGACGATGGCGGAGACCTTGTCCTTGGCGTTCCATACCGAGAACCAGACTTCGTCGCCTGCCTCGTTGTACTCACCCTGCACGACGCGCGGCTGGCCCGCCGGAATGGCCGCCCACTGGCCGATGGGCAGCGTCGTGAACTTTGGCTTCTCCTGGCCGAGGTCACTGACGTTGAAGACCGCGACGGACGAAGAAACCTCGGCCTCGGGATTGAGCGGCGCATCCACGTAAAGGTGGTTCGATTTCGGATGCGACTTGACGAACAGCGACCCGCCGCCAAGTGCCTTCAGGTTCTGTACAACCTTCCATGCCTTGTCGGGGTGGCCGACAGGGTCCGTGCCGATCAGGGACACGATCTCGTCACCGAGGTGGGAGGTTGCCCACACCGGTCCGTGTACCGGATGGTTGATGTTGGCGCCGCGGCCGGGATGGGGCTTCTCGCCACCAGAATTGATGAGCGCGGTCAACTTGCCGTCCTTCGTGTCGATCACGGCGACCTTGTTGCGGGCGTTGGCGGCAACCAGGAAGTAGCGCTTGGTTGAATCGAAGCCGCCGTCATGCAGGAAGCGCTCGGCCTCGATCTCGACAGTCTTGAGGTTCTTGATGTCGGAGTAGTCGACGAGAAGGATCTTGCCGGTCTCCTTCACGTTGACAATGAATTCCGGGCGGAAGTGCGAGGCGACGATCGACGCCACGCGCGGCTCGGGGTGGAACTCCTGCGTGTCATAGATCATGCCGCGCGTGGATTCGATCTTGAGCGGCTCGAGCGTGTCGCCGTTCATGATGACGAACTGCGGCGGCCAGTACGATCCCGCGATCGCGTACTTGTCCTCGAAGCCCTTGAACTTGGACGTCTCGATGGAACGTGCCTCCGAGCCGACCTTGATCTCGGCAACTGTCGCTGGCTCCTGCATCCACAGGTCGATCATGTTGACCTTGGCGTCGCGGCCGATGACGAAGAGATAGCGACCCGACGCGGATAGCCGCGAGATGTGGACGGCGTATCCGGTGTCCAGGATCTTGACGATTTCCTTCGTGCCACCGTCGATGAGGGCCACCTGGCCGCTGTCACGCAACGTGACCGAGAAGAGGTTGTCGAGCTTGAGCGTGTTCTCCTGCTTCGTCGGCCGCTTGTCGACCGGAACGAGAACCTTCCAGCTCTTGCGCATCTGCTCCATGCCGTACTCCGGCGGCTGGGGCGGATCGATGAGAATATAGCGGGCCATCAGGTCGACCTGAGCTTCGGTGAGCTCTCCGGAAGTGCCCCAGTTCGGCATGCCGGCGGGAGATCCGTAGGTGATGAAGTCCTTGAGATACTGGTAGCCGTTCTTGCGCGTCACGTCGGTCGTCAGCGCTTTGCCGGTCGCGCCTTTGCGCAGCACGCCATGGCAGCCTGCGCACCTTTCGAAATAGATCTGCTTGGCGGTTGCGAATTCCTCGCTGGTGATGACGGGATCGTCGGGCTTGCGGCCGGGAATTTCGACCTTCATCTGGCCAAGTGTCGTCATGCTCGGCTCGTAGGCCGCCGCTGGCGTGTCGGCGTGGGTCTTCGGCTTCTCTTGCGCGTCGAGCGGCGGTACGGCCAGCATCGCGGGCAGCGCGATACCTGCGAGCAACGCGGCCATGCGAGTAGCGCTCAATGACATGCGTTTCATCTGGAACCACCTCCTTGGATCTGAGCAACAGAAGGGTGTCGCGACGACCGTCTGGCCTCCTTGACTTTGGGCAAGGGGTGCGAGCTTTGCGGCTGAGACGATGCGCTTACCGTCGGCGAGAGGCGCGTCGCGCCTGTCGGTCTGGATCGACGGAGAGGCGTCACGATGCGTCGCAAGCGCAAATGCAGTGTGATCTGTCGAATGTCGATTGTGCTCTGCGCAATCTCATGCGCGCTCTCATCGGCATCTATCGCGAATGCGCGCGGTGCAGCGAGCATTGCGCAGAATGCGATCACGCCTGCGGTTCCCGATACTACGTTGGCCGTGCGGCTCTTTCCGTCCTCCTCGCCTGGGATGGAGATCGTGCGCTCCGACGCGATCCCGCCGGTCTGGGTTGTGACCGGACCGGCGGGAGACGTGGGATACATCGCCTCGACATGGGAGATCGCGGGATCGGTCGGTTACTCGGGACGCCCCATCGACATACTCGTCGGTATCGCGCCCGATGCGCGGATATCCGGTGCCGTTCTCGTACAGCACAACGAGCCGATCCTGACGCTCGGCATATCGAGTGAGGACATTGCGCGATACGTGCAGGGCTTCGCCGGCTACGACCTCAAGACCGTGAAGGTGGAAGCGTTCAAGGACAGCGCAGGCTTGCCGCCGATCATCGCTGGGGCGACCGTATCGACCGGTGTCATCCGCGATGCAGTCCTGCGGACGGCGCGGACGGTTGCCATGTCGCGCGGGCTGGTTGCCGCGGATGGTGTGAGCGTCGATCGTGTCTCGTTCTCGGAGAAGTCATGGCCGGAACTGTCGGCAGACGGATCTCTGTCCCATGCATCGATAACCCTGCGCGCCGCCGCCGAGCGCTTCGGAGCGATTGCCAACCCACTGCCCGAGAGTGACGAACCGTTTCTCGATGCCTGGCTCGCGCTAATCGATCCACCGACCATCGGCCGGAACCTGCTCGGTCAGCAGTCCTATACGCGCGCTATCGGATCACTTGGTGTGGGCGATGCGGCGATCCTCGTCGCAAGCAACGGTGTGCAATCCCACCGCGGTACGGATTACCGAACGACGGGCCTGTTCGAGCGGATCGAGATCATTCAAGGCACGCGAACCCTTCGGCCGAAGGCGGCTGATTTCCTGCGCATCGATAAGCTCGCTGCACGCGATGTGCCGTCGTTCAGGGAGATCAGCGTGTTCCGCATCGGCCGGGACACGGGGTTCCGTGCAGACGAGCCATTCCGGTTGGAGATCGCTGCCGAGCGCAGTCGCGCCAATGGCGAAATCTCAAGTCTTCGCCTCGCGGTGCCATATCGCCTGCCGAAGACCTACATCGTGGCGGGTGCCGGCGCCGCGGCGCAGGAGCAGCCACTTTGGGTCTCGGCGTGGGAGCGCAAGCCGCTGACGATCGCGTTCGTCGTGGCAATGATCGCGTGGGTCGCGAGCGCATTCTTCGTGCAGGAGTTCTTCGTCGCCCGGCCGCGTCTGTGGATTTGGGGGCGTATGGGATTCCTCGCCGTTTCGCTCGTCGTGCTCGGCTGGATCGCCAAGGGGCAGCTTTCGGTGGTGCAGGTGGTTGCATTCATGCACGCGTTGCTCAACGGCTTTCGTTGGGAGACGTTCCTGATCGAACCCGTGATCTTCATACTCTGGAGCTTCGTCGCACTCGGCCTGCTGTTCTGGGGGCGCGGCGTGTATTGCGGATGGCTGTGCCCGTTCGGGGCGATGCAGGAGTTGTTGAACGAGGCCGCTAAGCGGTTTGGAGTCAAGCAGATCGAAGTTCCGTTCGCGATCCAGGAGCGGCTCTGGGCGATCAAGTACACATTGTTCGTCGCCATCCTCGGTTTGTCGTTCTACTCGATGGAGCAGGCCCTTGTTCTGGCCGAGGTCGAGCCGTTCAAGACGGCGGTATCGATGAGGTTTGGGCGGGCATGGCCGTTTGTTGCCTTCGCCGTCGCACTACTCGTCGCGGGGCTCTTCATCGAGCGCTTCTACTGCCGCTATCTCTGTCCGCTCGGTGCGGCGCTGGCGATACCGGCGAAGCTCCGGCTGTTCGATTGGCTGCATCGGCGTCCGCAGTGCGGCCGCGAATGTCGGTTCTGCGAGACGCAGTGCACGGTCGGTGCGATCGATACACTCGGGCGGATCAATCCCAACGAGTGCGTGCTCTGCCTCAGATGCCAGGTCATCATGAATGACGACGCTCAGTGCATTGCGCTGAAACGGCGCGCGACTCGTCGTGGCGGTAGCGAGGGCGGCGTGTCGCAGCAGGCCTCGTCGACAGTGTGATGGCAGAAGGGAAAGAGGCATGAGTCTCGACCGTAGACGCTTTCTCGTCACCGCGTTTGCCGCCGGCATGGCGGGTGGCGCGGGCGCCTTCATCGCGTCGGGTGACATCCGGCCAACTTATGTATGGCGCGGCTCGGCGCTCGGGGGAGAAGCTCGCGTGGCGCTCTACGGTGCCGACGAAGAGGCAGCACGCGTGGCGCTCGGCGCCGTTGCGGCCGAGATCGAACGCCTCGAGGATGTCTTTTCACTTCACCGCCGGACGTCGGAACTCAGCCGTCTCAATGCGAGCGGTGTGTTGGATGCTCCGTCGAGAGATCTCGTCGAGCTATTGCGAAGCGCGGCCGTCTGGCGCGAGCGAACAGCGGGAGCGTTCGACGCTGCCGTACAGCCGCTTTGGCTCGCGGCATCGCGTGGCGAGCCGGTGACGGGCGACTTAATGAGAACGGCACGCGGATCGGTTTCGATCGCGCCCGAGCGGTTGCAGCTGGATGATGGAATGGCTCTGACGTTGAACGGTATCGCTCAGGGCCGTATTGCGGACCGGGCGACGGAAGTTCTTCTCGCTCACGGGTTCGGCGATGTCGTCGTGGACGCGGGTGAGTTGCGCTTGCCAGGGCGAGAGCGGCGCGCAGTCGGCATTCCGGCCGCGAAGGCCGCGGTTTCTGTCGCGGAGGTTGCGATCGCGACCAGCGAGCCGAAGTCGCTCGTGTTCGACAGGGTCGCGTTCCGCCATCACCTGATCGAGCCGAGTACCGGTGCAAGTCCGCGGCACTGGATCAGCCTTTCGGTATTCGCGCCGACGGCGGAGATGGCGGATGCACTATCGACGGCATTCGCGGTTCTTCCGCACGCGGCCGTGGCCGATCTCGCCCGTAGTATCGGCGACGTTGCTGTGATTGGCGAGGATGCCAAGGGGCGAATCCGTCGGCTTGGCGACATGCGCCTCGCAGGCGATCGGGAGCGTAACGCATGAGTGGCGACAGATCGAAAAGTCCCGTCCCGCTCATCTTGAGCGAAGGGTTCCGCTTCTTCTTTCTTGCCGGACCGCTCTTCTCGATCGTGGCCATGGGAACGTGGCTCGGCTGGCTCGCCGTTCATGCTACGGGTGGGGCGTTCACGTCGCTGCCGTTCGTGGTTCCGCCACACGAATGGCACGCGCACGAAATGATCTACGGTTACGGTGCGGCCGTGATGGCCGGCTTCTTCTTGACGGCGGTGCCGAACTGGACGGGAGCGGAACCGGCTCGTGCGGTCTACATCGCCGCCATTGCCGGACTTTGGCTTGCAGGCCGCTTGGCGCTGATGTTCTCGAGCGCCATTCCATCGGTCCTCGTCATGGCTGTCGATGTCGCGTTCGTGCCCGTACTCGGCATCAAGATTCTGCTCAACCTGATAAAGCGGCCGAAGCCGCAGAACCTCATCTTCTTGGGGCTATTGGCGCTGATGACGATCGGTAACGTGCTGATGCATCTCGGCTGGCTCGGCGCGATGTCCGATGGGGCGGGGCTCGGCGCACGGCTCGGTTTACTCACGCTCGCGGCGCTGATTGCGATTCTCGGCGGGCACGTCACACCCGCATTCACGCGCAATGCCCTGTTGCGCGATGGGCGTGCGGATGGACTTCCGCTACTGCGGGCGCGTGTCGATAAGGCCGGCACTGTTGCGGCTATCGCACTCGCCGTCACTGTCCCGCTCGGTCTCGATGAGCGGCTGCTCGCCGCACTCGCGCTCGCCGCAGGCGTTGCCAACGCCATACGTCTGCAAGGTTGGCGCGGGTTGTCGGTGATCGATCAGCCCATCCTCTGGAGCTTGCATCTCGGTTTCGCGATGCTCGTACTCGGGTACCTGGCGCTCGCAGCGCACTGGTTCGGAGCGCCGATCGGAGGAGCCGCCGCGCTGCATGTGATCGCGATCGGATCGATCGGTGGCATGACGCTCGCCGTGATGAGCCGCGCCGCATTGGGGCATACCGGGCGACCGCTCGTCGTCGCGCGACCGATCGCTTGGAGCTATGGCCTGGTCGCCCTCGCCGCGCTCGTGCGGTCTCTTGGTCAACTCGTCATGCCGGATCGTTACTTCACGGTCATGATGATCGCCGGTGGGTTTTGGATCGTCGCGCTCTCGATATTCGCCGTGATCTATGCGCCGATCCTGGCACGTCCTCGCGTCGACCAGGGGCAATAACCGGAAGACCGTCACACGCCAGCCATCGAGCTTAACCGTTCGAGTATTCGCTTGAGCGCATGTCTCCGTCGCTAGGCGCGAAGCTTCCTTCGCGCGGGAAGGCGGTGCACGCGATGCGAGCTGTTCGCACCGTCCTTCTCTGCGACCGTCGAGATGGCACTTATTCGGTGCGCTTGCCTTTCGTTAAAGGCACCCGGCGCTCCGCCTGCGAGACTTCGTTCGCTCTCGAATGCCGGTGTCGCAAGGAGGCAAGCGCCATGCGCGAAGTCATGACCAAATCCATGGCCCGCAACATCTTCTACGGCGGGTCCATATTCTTCATTCTCATTTTCCTGGGGCTGTCGATCCACAGCCACCTCTACATCGTTGGCACATCCACGGCTGCGACGCCCCTCACCGACTCGGTAACGCGCGGGAAGCGCATATGGGAGGAGCACGCCTGCATCAACTGCCACACGTTGCACGGTGAAGGCGCGTACTTCGCGCCCGAGGTCGGCAATGTGATGACGCGATGGGGCGTGATCGACAAGCCGGACGACGCCTTCCAGACGCTCAAGGGATGGATGGAGGCGCAGCCCACGCGCATTGCCGGCCGTCGGCAGATGCCGCGCTTTCACCTGACCGACAATGAGATCCGCGATCTCGCGAACTTCCTGATCTGGGCCGACAAGACAGACACAAAGAACTGGCCGCCCAAGGATTCCGGCTGAGACGAACGGGAGACAGACGTCATGAAATACGAAAGCCAGAAAATCGCGTTCGCCTACTTCCTTACGGCGATGATCCTGTTCGTCGTGCAAGTGTCGGGGGGGCTGCTCGCCGGCTGGATCTACGTCTCGCCGAACACCCTGTCGGAGCTGCTGCCGTTCAATATCGTTCGCATGCTTCACACCAACTCGCTCGTCGTTTGGCTTCTGCTTGGCTTCTTCGGTGCCGCCTACTTCATCATACCGGAGGAAGCAGAGCGGGAGATTCACTCACCCAAGCTCGCCTACATCCAGCTCGCCATCCTGGTGCTCGGCACCGCCGGCGTCGTCGTCACCTACGTGTTCGACCTGTTCCGCGGCAACTTTCTGCTCGGCAAGGAAGGGCGCGAATTCCTCGAGCAGCCGCTCTGGGTAAAGATGGGCATCGTCGTCGCGGCGCTCATGTTCCTCTACAACATCTCGATGACGGTGCTCGCCGGTCGCAAGACTGCGGTGACAAACGTGCTTCTGATCGGGTTGTGGGGCATTGCGCTGATGTTCCTTTTCGCCTTCTACAACCCGGCGAACCTCAGCCTCGACAAGATGTACTGGTGGTACGTCGTGCATCTGTGGGTCGAGGGCGTGTGGGAGCTCGTGATGGCGTCGATCCTCGCCTATCTGATGCTCAAGCTCACCGGCGTCGACCGCGAGATCGTCGAGAAGTGGCTGTACGTGATCGTCGCGACATCGCTGTTCACGGGGATTCTCGGAACCGGCCATCATTACTATTGGATCGGCACGCCCGGATACTGGCAGTGGATCGGCTCGATCTTCTCGAGCCTCGAGGTCATCCCGTTCTTCCTGATGATGGTTTTCAGCTTCGTCATGGTGTGGAAGGGTCGCCGCGAGCATCCCAACAAAGCGGCGCTGCTCTGGTCGCTCGGTACGACGACGCTGGCTTTCTTCGGCGCGGGCGTGTGGGGCTTCATGCATACGCTGCACGGCGTCAATTACTACACGCACGGCACGCAGATCACGGCAGCGCACGGGCATCTGGCCTTCTTCGGTGCCTACGTGTCGCTCAATCTCGCGATCTTCTCCTACGCCTTCCCGATTCTTCGCAACCGCGATCCCTACAATCAGGTGCTCAACATGGCGAGCTTCTGGCTGATGTCGGGTGGCATGGCGTTCATGACGTTCGTGCTGACGTTCGCGGGCACGGTGCAGACTCATCTCCAGCGTGTCCTCGGGCAGAACTACATGGACGTGCAGGATCAGCTCCACGTCTTTTACCTCATGCGCTTCGGCGCGGGTGTCGCGGTGGTGCTCGGCGCGGTGCTGTTCGTCTACGCGATCCTGGTGCCGCGCCGGGAGGTGATCTCGGCCGGCGGTCCGGTGAAGCTCAGCCCGGCGGAGTGAGGCGATGAAGACTGCGACCAACGCTGAGACGAAGGGGGCGGTTGCCCCCTTCTACCTTCCCGTCGCGGACGAATGCGAAGTATTCGAGGCGGCCTATCGCTGTCGCATGCCGTTGCTCATCAAGGGGCCGACAGGCTGCGGAAAGACGAGGTACGTCGCGCATATGGCGGCGCGGCTCGGGCGCCCGCTCTATACGGTGTCGTGCCACGACGATCTTTCTGCCGCCGATCTCATCGGCCGCTACCTGCTGAAGGGGGGCGAAACGGAGTGGATCGATGGGCCGCTCACTCGGGCGGTGCGCCACGGCGCGATCTGCTATCTCGACGAGGTGGTGGAAGCGCGCAAGGACGTCACCGTCGTGCTGCACCCGTTGACGGACGACCGCCGCATCCTGCCGATCGAGCGGACCGGAGAGGTCCTCGTAGCGCCGGACGAGTTCATGCTGGTCGCCTCCTATAACCCGGGCTACCAGAACATTCTCAAGACGCTCAAACCGTCGACGCGCCAGCGCTTTCTTGCGATCGATTTCGATTTCCCGCCGGCTCAGCGAGAAATTGAGATTGTCGCATCCGAGAGCGGGCTCCCGCGCGAGAAGGTCGCGCCATTGATAAGGCTCGCCGGCAAGTTGCGCGCGCTCAAGGGGCAGGATCTCGAGGAGGGCGTCTCGACTCGCCTGCTCGTCTACTGCGCCACCTTGATCGGTTCGGGCATGCCGATTGATCACGCAGTTCGCGTGGCGCTGATCGAACCTTTGAGCGATGATGCCGATGTGAAGCGGGGCCTGCTCGATCTCGTCGCGGCGGTGTACGGCTGAGGAGCAGCCCGATGAGGGACCTTGAGTTCGAACCCTGGGAGCCAGAGGAAAGCGTCGGCAAGCTGTGGCACGTGTTCGCCTCCTCGCTCGATGCGCCGCGGCAGCACGCCGCCGCGAGCGTTCGGCTGGACGATATGCGCGGGCGGCTCGGTGTGCTGTTCCGTGGGCTTGGCGGCGCCCGCGACGTCGAGATCAAGGCGTCTGCGCCGCAGGTCTCACACCATCGCTTGTCGTGGAGGCGCGCCCTCGGGGCGACGGCGGAGGCTGTGGCGAGGACGAGCTTCGACGGTGAGGTGTTGCGTCTTCCGGAGGAACTCGCGCTCCTCGATACGGCGGAGAAGAACGAAGCGCTTTACATCTGGATAGCGGCAGCTGCCGTGCACGCGGGGCATAGCCGCTCCGAGCAGGATCCGCTGCGGGCCGACATCCGAGCGTTGCAGGCGGCGGCGCGTACGACACGCGATACCCTGTCCGCATGTCCCGGGCTGCGCACGCTCCATACGGGCCTCAGGTCCGAGGTGCTGGCGGCCCGGCGTGACCGCCGTCTGCCCCATGTCGAGGCTGCCGTCGAGGTAGCGACGCGCCATCTCCTCGGCGGGCCGCCGCCCGTGGAGTCGCTAGCATGGGCGATCTCGGTTGCCGTGCATCGCGAAGCAGCAGATCTCTCGCAATTCGTCGCTCCACGCGGGTATCGCCCGTTCGAACCGGTTGTCATGTGGCCCGACGTGCGGGAGAAGCGCTGCCGAGTGCCGGGCGATCAGAACGAGGGAGAAAATCACGAGGCCGAAGCGCCTGGCGCGGAGGCGAACGAGAAAACATTGCGCGCGGCGCGCAAGAACGCGGACGAAGCCGCGCGCAAGGACAGCCTCGTCTTGCACAAGTTCGAGGCGATCTTGTCGTGGACCGAGTTTCTTAATCTCAACCGCCGTGTCGAGGACGACGACGAGGATGCTGCGAAGAAGGCGGCGGACGATCAGGAGGAGTTGGCGCTGACAAAGGTGCCGCAGCGCGCCCGTACGCGGCTGAAGCTGCATCTCGATCTCGCGCCCGAGGACGTCGAGCTGGAGCGGCTGGCCGGCAAGCACGTCTACCCCGAGTGGGATCACCGCGCCCGCGCTTATCTGCCCGCGTACTGTCGTGTGCTGGCGATGGACGCGCCGCCCGCCGAGACGACGCCGGCGTTCCTCGAGTGTGCCATGACGCGTCGGCGCATACGCAGGGTGCGGCGCCAGTTCGAGGCTCTGAGGCCGAAGCGAATTCATCTCGCGCGCCAGATCGACGGTGAGGAGCTGGATATCGAAGGGGTCATCGCGTCTCGTGTCGATCTGATCGCGACCGGCGAGCATGACGACCGCGTCTATCGCGCAAGCCGCAACCAGGATCGCGATCTGGGAGTATCGATTCTGCTCGACTCGTCACGTTCGACCGAGAGCGCCGTCGCCGAGCGCCAGGTCATCGACATCGAGCGCGAGGCGCTGATCGCCCTCGCCTGGGGGCTCGATGCCTGCGGCGACGACACCGCTATCCACGCGTTCTCGTCGCTACGTCGCGACCGTGTCTATGTGCAACGGGTGAAGGATTTTGCCGAGCCGATGGGAACAGGCGTCGAAGCGCGGATAGCAGGGCTGCGGCCAGGTTTCTACACGCGGCTCGGCGCGGCGATCCGGCACGTATCACGGGAGCTCGCGGGACATCCGCGCCAGCGCCGGCTGCTGCTGGTGATAACGGACGGCAAGCCGAACGATCTCGATCACTACGAAGGGCGGCATGGTGTCGAGGACAGCCACATGGCCGTGCGTGAGTCGCGACGGCGCGGCCAATCGGTGTTCGGCGTTACGATCGATACCAAGGCGCAGGCGTCGTTCGCGCGCATCTTCGGTCGCGGCGGTTTCGCGGTCATTCCCGAGCCTGAGAAGCTGACGACGGCGCTGCCGCAGATCTACCGGCATCTGGTCAGCGGATAGGGTAGCTCGATCGTGGAGAATGAGCATGGTCGTGACGACGATGGCTGGGGCGTGCTCGGCGAGCTGCCGGGTGACCTGATGATGTGGGTCTTGATTGCGAGCGAACTGCTCGTGTTCGGTTTGGCGCTTCTCGCGTTCCTCGGTGTCCGTGCGACCGATCCGCAGGGGTTCGCCGCGGATCAGGCGCTGCTCGACCGCACCGCCGGTGCGGTCAACACGATCGTTTTGGTGACGAGCGGTCTGGCTGCGGCGCTCGCGGTGGCGGCACGCGAAGTGGGCAATCGCGTTCGTGCGCGATGGTTGCTCGGCGCGGCGGCGTCGCTCGGCATCGTATTCCTGGCGATCAAGGGCCTCGAGTATGCCGATAAGGCGGCGCGTGGCATCGGCCCTGAGTCGAGCCCGTTCTTCATGTTCTACTTTCTCGTGACGGGCTTTCATGCGGCCCATGTCGTCGCCGGGATCGCGATCCTCGGACTCGTCGCGATCTACGACAGCACGCGCAACATGGAGACGGCGGTCGCGTTCTGGCACATGGTCGATCTCGTGTGGGTGCTCTTGTTCCCGATCATCTACCTGCTGAGGTGAGCCATGGGCGCGCGTGAGCTGATCGGAGCATGGGGCTGGCTCGTTGGGCTCAGCGCGATGACGACCGCGCTGACGCTGTTCGAGCCGGGGGGAGATTGGCGCATCGCCGTCGCTGCGTGCGTGCTGGCTCTCGCGGGCCTTAAGGGCCGTATCATTCTCACGCGCTATCTGAAAATCGGTGCGTCAAGATTCTGGACCGGCGCTTTCGACGTCGTGCTCGGCGCCTTCCTCGCGCTCGGGTTCGCTGCCTATCTCATCGGTACGGGAGGATCGTAGCGCCATGGCCGCGCCAACAGGGACGACGGAGAAGCAGCGCACGCCGCGTTGGCTGCTCGTATTCTGCTATGCGCTGATGGGCCCCGCCGGCGCGATCAACGGCGCGTTCGTGGTGCTTTCTGTCCCGGCCCTGGCGCCGTTCGGGTTCGCCGGGCTGATGGCCGGCGGCATCGCAGGCGCGGCCGTCGGCCTACTGCCGGCGATCTGGATGGCCCGGCGGATTGCCGAGGGCATAGGTGGCAGGACATGAGCGCGATGCGGTGCCGCAATTTCGACGAACGCTATCCGGCGTCGTTCTACT
Organism: Hyphomicrobiaceae bacterium; assembly: GCA_016793635.1. Lineage (GTDB taxonomy): Bacteria > Pseudomonadota > Alphaproteobacteria > Rhizobiales > Hyphomicrobiaceae > JAEUMD01. The sequence goes on along the minus strand of JAEUMD010000009.1, from coordinate 96,191 downwards.
CGGCCTTGCGCCAGGGTGCGCTGCGATCCTCGCGCATGTAGTCGCGCAGTGCCGTGACATCCTCGATGCGCGCCTGATTGTGCGTGATGGTGACACCGAGTTCTTCGAGGCGGTTGAAGGCACGCGACAAACTCGGCGGCTGCATACCGAGGCGACCGGCAATCAGCGTCTTGTCGTAGGGCAGTGTGATGGTGCACGAGCCGTCATCTATGCTGCACAACTCGAGCAGGAACTCCGCGACGCGCTGAGCACCGGTGTGGGCTTTGAGCTGCTCGATCTGTGCGACGAGCCCATGCAGGTGCCTGAATGTCGAGGAGACGATGGCGAGCGCTATCTCGGGACGCTCGTACATCATGGACGAAAGGATGCCGAAGCGCACGACGAGCAGGCGCGCGTCGGTTACGGCCTCGGCCGAGACAGGATAGGGACTGCCGTCGAACGCAACGGCTTCGCCGAAGCTGCACCCCTTGGTGAAGACGCCGACGACCGCCTCCGCGCCGGTCTGTGTAATGCGGAAGAGCTTCACCCACCCATCGAGAACGACATAGAGATTCTGCGCCGGGTCGCCTTGGAGGAAGATGGTCTCGCCGCGCCGGAAGGTCTTGGTGAACGAGCGCTGGAGAATTGAATGGGCAAGCTCGCCCGGCAGGCTCGCGAACAACACAGCCTCTTTAGCTGTTGCCAAGTCTCGGGCGTCCAGCATCTCGCTCCCCTGGCATTTCTGTTTGGCCGCCTCGTTTATCGGGCTGCGCAATGAAAGTATCATGTATCGAGCGTTGCGATAGACCGGAGGTCGGATCGGCAGCGTAACCAAAGTCAAGGATTGGTGGAGCGCGCGAACTATCCTGCATGCTGAGCAACGGCGCGGAATGCGCCTCTCCTCACCGGGCGTTCATGTGTTCCGTGTCGAGGGCCAGGTACGCAAGCCGGGTTGCGGAGAAGGGGGCGTGTCGGGCTGCTCGCGGGTGTCGCCTCGCGGCGTATGGGGTGCGGAACATGAGCCGCCGTATGCACGCAACCTGCTACCCCCAATAAGGACACTGACGCGGGACGATGATCCCGGCTCGGAACAAACAATGGGTTGGAGAGCACCATGAGCCGCAGTGATGTCATGTTGGGTCACAACGCCGAGGGCGCCCGCGTCAGGATCGAGGCACGCTTTTTCAACTCCCTCGCCAAATACTGCGGACAGGATGGCTTGTGCCGCAGCCTCGATCTGCCGGCGGGCGCTTCGGTCGGCGACCTGATCTCGCTGTTCAAGATGCCGCTCGGCGAGATCTTCCTCGTCCTCAAGAACGGGCGGGACATCACGCCGGGGCTCTATCAGGGTGGCAACGTCAATCAGGACGTGGTGCTCGACGATGGCGATGTCATCGCGTTCTCCGGTCCCGTTCCCTACAGCTACGGCTATGGCGCGCCGGTGGTATAGGGCGCCGCGAAGGTTAATCACCGTGACGGATGGGGGCGCCGACGGGCAATCGGGCACCCGGTTCAACCCTTGGTCTTGCATGCTTTTCCGGCTGCCTTCCGGCCGCCCTGAGGCCCATTGACGTTGGCCTCGCGAAGGTCGGTGCGGCGCATCTACTCCAGCATCGTTTTGCCCTTGCAATGATGCCTCGGGAGCGGTATTCCCCGTCGTCCCTGAAGCACCGTCGCTGAGGTTCAGTGCGGAACGCCCCGGCGTTCCCCAGAAAACCGCGGCTCGCCGTTTCCCGAACGGCCAGTCTGAAAAGCCCGGTCACGGGGACCATCGGCCAGCCCGCACGGGTGGCGATGCTGGGCAGACCGCCGAAAGGCACTGTCGTCGGAGCGTAGCGCAGCCTGGTAGCGCACTTGCTTCGGGAGCAAGGGGTCGCGAGTTCGAATCTCGCCGCTCCGACCAAACTCTTAAGTAAAAATTCCTTAATAGATACGGGTGGTTGGTCGCCCATCCTGGTAGCATCAAGCCGAAGCCCGTATGGCGAGCCGAGCCGCTCATGTGACAGGCCATGTGACAGAACGGCGTGGCTGCCTCTCCTGTGCTGCACTCGGCTTCGTCGGTCGGATGGTCGCTGCCGAATAGGAAGTCAGGATCTCGGGCCGAGGACCATCAGGTTCGCTGTCGAGGAGCGCGAGGCTTAGTCTGTGTGTCGGTTGCGCTTTGGGCGATCCGTTGGCGCAGTGCCGTCGGCAGCAGCTTGAAGCCAGCTCAACCCGGCGGACAGGTTCTCGTCGGAACGACCCCAACTTCCTTGCCGTTGCATCGCATGATGCAGGAATATCGCGTGACCAACACGCCATCTCGCTCGTTCTTCGTCACGTCAGCCTCAACGGCCAGCTTGAACAGCTTCGTATCGCGCAGATCCAACTTTAGAAGCTTGAAGGGTCGATTGCCGCCTCCCCAAGTCGGCTCAAAGATCATGAACGATCCTTCGCTTGGTGTAAGCGTAGCGGGCAGCGGCCTCTTCTCGAGTTCTTTCCATAGATTGGTGTAGGCCACGCCTTCGAAGACGCCGTTGGGATTCGGCGTGAACTCTGCCGTGATCCTCTCGGTCTGTGGTGTCCACGGGAATGACCTCGGCGGGTTCTCCAACTTGATCAGGGTCCCGTCCTTCGCCTCGCATGTCATTGTGAACTCAAGCGCAACGACTGCATCAGTTGGTGCCGAAATTGCTAGCGATGCAGCCAGGAATTTCGGCGCTAGCCCGCGCATCACAATGCTGCACATTTGAAAGTATCCCCTCATGCCCCACCATCCTTCGGTCGTCGCTTTGGCTTCGGTTCCGGCGCAGCCGCCAGCTCCGCCTCGATCTGCTCCACCGTGGGCAGCACCGATTGCAGGCTCGTGGGCAGCGCGCGCGTCAGCTCGTAGGTCGAGACGCCGATCGGCTTGTCGATCCCCGTGATGCTGTACTCGGCCAGCAATCGATCCTTAGTCTGGCACAGGATCAGGCCGATGGTCGGCTGGTCGGATGCGTGACGCAGACGGTCGTTGACGACATTGCAGTAGAAGTTGAGCTTACCCGCATACTCCGGCTTGAACGGGCCCTTCTTCAGGTCGATCACGATAAAGGCCCGAAGCCGCAGGTGATAGAACAGCAGGTCGACGTAATAATCCTCGCCGGCCACCTCGAAGCGCACTTGCCGGCCGACGTAGGCGAAGCCGGAGCCCAGCTCGAGCAGGAATTTCTCCAGGTGACGGACGAGCGTCGTCTCCAGCTCGCGCTCCTGGAAGGGCTCGGTCAGAGTCAGGAAGTCGAAGATGTATGGGTCCTTCAGCGTCTGCTGCGCCAGCTCCGATTGCGGCGCCGGTAAGAGCCGCTCGAAGTTGGTGACAGCCTGGCCCTGCCGGGCATGCACTTTTGCCTGGATTTGGGCGGCAAGTATGTTGCGGCTCCAGCCATGGCCCAGCGCCTGCTCCATATACCAGCGGCGAAGCGGGATCTCCGGAACCTTGTCCATCAGGATGACGTGATGGGCCCAAGGCACCGACCACAGCAGGGAGTCGGGCATTTGTGCCACCGCTTGTGGCACTATTGGGTTCGCTACCGGCGATGTCGACGCACGCGCTGGGCGGTGCGCACCCGGCAATTGTGCCACCGGCTGTGGCACGATGTCGGCCGGCTGCGGGTAGTCGCGATGGAAGGCGACCATCCGCTTGATGTTGCGCTCGGAGAAGCCTTTCAGCTCGGGCAGCTCGTTGTTGAGCGCGCGGGACAGCTTGGGAATGACGGCCGCGCCCCAACCTTCCGCGCGCTGCCGCTCGCCGATGACGCGGCCGATATCCCAGTAGAGACGCACCAGCTCGGCGTTGACCGCCAGCACGGCGCGGACCTGTGCGCTCTGAATGCGGTTCTTCACGTCGGCGAGCAGGCTGCCGAAGTCGGATTGGACCGCCGCTGGCTCTGCCTTCCTAGCTGCCATGACGCGCGCTCCTGAAGTCGACAGGGGCTTGGCGAGCGATCGGATCGCCAGCAACGCCGGACGTCAGTCTTTGGTCCGTGCCGCGCGCCATGCTCAGTCCTTTGTCGCGGTTATGCTGGACGGTCCGTTCAAAGGCCGATCGAGCGCCTTCAGCCTCTCGAATTCCTCGACCGCGACGACCACGACAACGGGCCGACCATGTTTGGCGACCGCCACCGGAGCGGCGCGTGCGAGATCGATCAATCGGCCGAATCCGTACTTCGCCTCACGGGCGGACAGGCTTCTCATGTGCATCCCCACTGCGCGCTGAGCAATGTGGCCATTATGGCCGATTCTGCGCTGGCCGGAAGGCTGCGCTGCCCTTCATCTGTGGTCCCGGCGCATTTTTGCGAAACGGATTTCAGGCCTGGACTGCTGCCGGCGGCTTGGTGCGCCGCAGCTCCTGCAGGCGGATGAGCGTCGACAGGGTCCGCTCCAGCTTGCGGTCGAGGTGGACCTCGTATCTCCCAAGGCGCTCCAGCTTGTCGGGATCGAGCGATTCGCCCAGCGCCTGTGCCCGCACCAGTGGCTGCGCGATGATCTGGGCCCGCTGCTTGTCGTACCAGGGCAGGATTTCGGATTCGAGGTAGCGCTGCAGGCTAGCTGCGTCCGCTGTATAGGGCTTCACATGAGTGTCGTAGTCCTCGGGCTTCCAGGTCAACTGCTCTGCCCAGGCATCGCGCGTGCCCCCTTCCAGCGCTTCGAGCGCATCCTCGTAAGCGCGGTTTCGCTCGCTTCCGAGGATCTCGATCGCGGTGAGCGTCATCTGCCGGTCGTCGTCGATATCGGCCAGCTCGCGTTGGGTGTTCACGGCGCTCGCCTTGATCGCGGCGGCCACGTCGATCTTGGACGGTTTCGGCGCCGACGACGCCACCAATGCAGATTGTGCCGTCCTCGAGCTGTCGGACGCTACCTGCAGGCCACGTTGATACGTGGCGATCTCCGCCAGCCGGAGCCGCCGCTTGCGCCACAGCACGCCGGCCAGCTCGACGACCAGATGCGTCTCGGTCGGGCCCGCCGGGGTGTGCTCCTCCGTCAGGGCATCGAGCAAGGCCTCGTATTCGGCGGCGTCCTCCCACGGCAGCACCGTGAAGCGCGACAGGATACCGTGCCTGACGGCATTGAGCCGGCTCGTGTCGTACCCCTCCGAGGGAACGGTCACGTCGTTCTGCCCCATTGTGCTTGCGACATCGACGTTGGTCATCACCAGTATCCCCTCTTCGGCTTGCGCGTGTTGGTTCCCAGGCGCTGGTCAAGATCGAGCAGCCGTGCCGCCATCCGCGTGAGCCGCTCCTCCGCCCGGGACTCGTTTTCGATGACGGCCTCGAACAGGCGGTCGTAGGTCTTGCGCCACATGCCTTTCGGGCGCCGCGGGATCATCGCCTCGTAGCCCGGCTCGCCGCCGAGCCGCATCCTGATCTTGTTGGCGCGACGCAGCGCGCGATCACACGAGTCCTCGTTGCGGCTTGCATGGGTCAGCCGGTAGCAGTGCCGGCACAGGTAATAGCGGCCCGCGCAATAGAGCTTGACCACGTGGCGACGGCACGCGACGCCGTTGACGATGCCAGGACACACGAAATATGGGCGCCGTCCGCCGTAGCGGCACGGCACCCACCGGATCGGGATCGGCTCTTCGACGTCCTGCCAGTCCTGGCTTCCAATTCGGGACCGGTATGACAGCACGATCCGATCCTCACCTCCCCGTATTGAAATCGACGAAATCCGCTCGCCATTCCGCTTCCATTCCCAGCCGCCGGACCAGCCGGCCGACAGCACGCCCTCTCTGCGCAGGCGGTTGACGTCGATCGACCGGCACGCCTCTGCCGTCACCCTGCCGCCGCCGCTTGTTCGTCCCGAACCGAGCCCGCCCATTGTTCGACCTCCGATTTTCCCGAAATCGTTTGGAAGGTTGGCCACCTATCGGTCGCTTGCGCCTGCCAACTGCCTTTGAGCCAAGCCCCGTTCGTCGCTGCGTTCTCGAAGGCATAGGGGGCATAGGGGGCATCGGAGGTCCGGCACCGATCATCCTCACTGCAGGTCCCCATCGCGCATTCCATCGCCTTCATGCCTATGCCCCCTATGATCCCTATGGTTTTGGTCTCCGCCGGCCTTTTGGAGCGAGAATGTCGCCCGTCCCCATTTCCCGGCTGCGGCCTGGCGCGTGAGCACATGACCGGCCATTCGGGTGCCGGCGAGCTTCTCGAGCTGGGCCGCTATGAACTGGCGACCGCGATCCTGCGCGTCGATCACCTTCTTGACGTCATCGTGCAATTCGGCGGCCGGAACCGGGCGGTCGGCATGGCGCTCCCACCAGATCCTGAAGAGTTCGGTCGTGGCCTGGCGCCGTCCGTCGCGCTGCTTGGCCTCGCCGACCCTGTCGACCGGATCGCGACAGCCGAGCGCAACCAGCGGATCACGCACCCAACTGCACCATTGCTCGAAGCTGCCGAGAGGTCGGCCCGCCGTGATCGATTTGTCGAGGCGCCCCCAGCGCCAGATGGTCAGGGCAGCGGCCAGCAGCTCGTGACGGCGCCGCTTCACGTCTGCGCGAATGTCTGTTGGGAAGGTGCGCGACTCCGGGTCCTCGGTGCGCGGGTCGAGCTCGATCGAGATGAAGCGGCGGGCGAGGTCTTCAGAGACCGAGAGGCCGTTCCCTGTGAGGACCACGAAGGCCGTCGCGTTGAGCGGCACCATCTCCGATTTGCCGAGGATGCGAACCCGCGCTGGGCGCTCGGTAATCGCGCTCGCCAGCAAGTCCGACTTGAAGGCCGTGTTGTTGAGGTTGTCGAGGAACAGGACCGGGCCACCTGCGATCAATTCGGCTGCAAGTCTCTTCTCCAGCTCCTGTGCATTGCCGCCGCTGGTGACAGCGGTTGGCTCGCGCCCGAAGGCGATCAGGTTGATGCAGCGCGCCAGCAGCCCTTTGCCGGAACCGGCACCGGACAGCGGCGCGGCGCGAATCAATACCCCGGGGGCGAGATCGAGACTGGGACGGGTAGCCGCCGTCAGCAGTGCGGCGAGGAACGCGGATTCGTCGGCGCCCGCGTCGATGCTGGTGTCGACCAGCTCGGCATCGATATCGGGCACCCTCGTCGTCTGGGCATCGGCGAAGCAGAACGTGGCGAAGGTCTCACGGAGAACACGCAGCGCCCTTTCCGCGTCGGCAGTTGTGGGGCGTATCGGAATGAGAGGCGCCACGTCGGGCACATTCTCGAGCCAATAGCCGGTCGCATTGTCATAGCCCGGCTCACTGTGAATTGTGCCGTCAGGGCGCAACAGCGGCGTGGAGGCGATGCCGTGCAGCAGTGGCAACCGCCATTCGCCGACCCAATCGAGATACATGACGGCAATGGACCGAGGCAGGCGCGCGTCGACGGCCTTGGGCAGTTCGTCCTTTCTCGACCGCATGACGTAGGGTCTGCACACCGCATGCGCGAGCATCACGACGCTGTCGGGCGTCAGGGGATGCGCCACGATGCAGCCCTGCCGCCGATCCGTCGTTAGGCGGATGGGCACGCCGCGGTCATAGAGTGTGCCTTCGACTGCCAGGATATCCCGGAGCGTCGCAACGGTCAGATGCGGATTGCAGCTCTCGACTTGTAGCCTGGGCTTCCCCGATCGGTCCGCGGGTGATGTGAACCCGACGAATTCCTCGGCGCCGGCAACGATCTCTGCAATTCGGTCCTCTGCATCGTCCTTCATCGTGGGCGCTCCCCGCTCGATGTGGACCGATCCAGCAACACGTCGTTGAAGTCGGCGCCCTGCGGCGGCCGAGCGATGCGAACGCGTCGCCCTTCGTGCCGCAATCGAGCAGCGGCCGCCAGGGCCGCCGCCTCGCCGGGCGCGTCCCCATCCGCGAGCACGATGATGTCCTGGACCACTGGAGGCAGATCGAGCGTGCGCAAGCCAGAAGTCGACAGCGAGGACCATGCGCCATGGCCGGTCGCCTGCATCGCGGCGAGGCAGGTCTCGATTCCTTCGCCGATCATCAATGGGTTACCGGCCGGCGCCAGCCGCACTGCTCCTCCGCGGCAGGGTCCCAACATCATCTTGTTGGGCTCGATTGGCGCCTTGCCGCGGCCGTCGCGCGCCAGATAGGTGCGGTGAACTCCAATCGGCTGATTGTCACGGCCTCGCGTAACCAAGCCGATCATCGCCGGCCAGGTGCTGCCGGTACGATGTTTCAGTCCGGAATGGAACTTGATGTTCCCCGGTAGCGCGATTCGGATGCCGCGAGATCGCAGGTAGATCTGAACCAGCGTTTCGTCCGCGGGCCGTCCGGCGCACCACAGTTGCAGCGCGTTGGCTGTTCGCATCCTGTCGTCGTCGCGGTTCAACGTTCGGTCAGACCGCGCGTCATGTCGGTGTTCGATGTTTGCAGAGCCCGGTGCCCACAGCCCGCGATCCTGCAGGACCGCAATGATGGTGGTCTGTTCGCAACCGGCGTGGCAGTGCACCAGCAGCTTGCCGTCGCGGGTCTCCTTAATAGACAAGCTCGGCGTCGAGTCGTCATGCGCTGGGCACCGCGCCATCCAGCAATTGCCGGCACTGTGTCCGCCCAGCGCGACGGCGATGGTTTGAGCAAGAGAGGGGCGCATGGATCAGGCCGCCCCCTTCTCGATCAGTCGCCGGATATCTTCGACGCGCCATGCCGTCGTGCGCGGTCCCAACTTGACCGGCTTCGGGAAGCGGCCGTCCTTGATGCCGGCCCACCAGGTCGACTTCGACACGGGGATCGGTCCATCGGGGGCAAGGATTTTCTTGAGCCGGAGGAAGCCGGTCTCGGGAAGTGCATGCTGCTGCGCCACGGTGCGCCTCCATCCAGTTGTGGATGAAGACGTCGTAATAGGTGCGTCATCCTCGTTGGCCAAATTCGGTAACCGAACTGGGGATTTCGGTTATCGCCCATCGTCACTCGGCCAGACGATGCCATCTAGCTGCGCTGCCTCTCGCAAAATGCCGAGGATGGTGTCCTCGCTCAAAGTGAGGCCAATGCGCTCGATATCGCTCTTGATCTTGCCTGTTGCGCCGTTTCGCGCCGAAGTCGGCCGAAACTGGTAGTTGCTGCCGATAGCCATCCCCGCGATCACGCTATTGATGCTGCGCAGTCTACGCGGATGTGGCTCGGTCGTTCGTTGAAGCTCTTCATTCTTTCGAGTGAGGCTCGCAACCTCTTCCCGCAAGCTGCGTTCGACAGTGGTTGCGCTGCTTCCCAGCTCAATGTCCGAAGCTGGCGCCAGAGCTATTTCCAGGTCCTTCGGCACCTGGAGCCGGCGCCTCCGCGCCCAGGCCAGGAAGTCAGTAGGATTGACGCGTTCGGTCAGCTCCTCAACCAGGATTGACCGATTGACGACCTCCCTGCGGCGCTCGAATTCGACCGCGATAGGCGACGAAGAGAGAAAAGGCTTCACAGAGATCGGGTTGACCAGCGATGGCACGTAACCCATCGAGTACGCCGTGGCTTCATCAGGCGTCCAGAATCCCAGCTGGCTCGCGTGGACATAGTCCGCGCGAGCCTCATCGAGATCAAACAGCGGATGCCGCTGTGGTTTTCCGGGCCTCTTCGCCAACTTTGGTTACGCCTGGTTCGGTCACGCAAGCACCCCTGAAATCGCTAAAACTGATCATCATGCAGCAAGCGCTTGGTCCGCTGCGCTCGGCATGAAACCTGCCGGCTCGAATGGCCGATCCTTCGGCCAGTAGCCGAGCTTCGGCAGATTCACGAGTTGATCGGAGCGACTGAGCTTCGAGCCAAAATTCGTGATCTCGTTCGTTCCACCGATGACGACACCGAGCGCCTTCACTCGGTTGAAAAGCTCCATGCGCTGCAGCGGTGCGCCATTATTGACCAGGACCTCAGTCACCACGCGCTCGAGTTCGGCCTGAGGTGCCGCCCGCGGCTTTCCAACCAGTTCATCAACCACTGTGGGTTCCGATACTGGAACTGCGGTGGGCACCATGTTTACGGTCGGATGCGACTGCTCCGATGGGGTGGCCTCGACGGCGCCAGCAAGCTCACGGTAGGTGCAGACAAACGTCTCCAACCGCTGCAGCTCTGCTTGCAACTGTGCGATGCGCTCAACCGCCCGGTTGTAAACTGCGCCATCCATGTTTGCGCCCTTTCTGTCGAACAACTTCGATGCAAATATTGACACCCCAACGCTTGGGCTGATTCTCATTCACTCGCAAGCGCTGCAAGCGCTCGTCAACAGGCTGCAACACTTGTCGGGAACGCCAGTTGTGCCAAACGCATGAGCGTTTCGATTGCAAGGCATGCAACGGTAAGTGCCATGAGCGCCGATCGTTGGATGATGAAGCAACCGAGGCGTGGTGCCAGACGACATCGAATGCGAGGATGCATCACAACGTACCCGATCATATGATTGCTCCCGAGCGCCGCAGACCGTCGGGCGTACAGGCCGGAGGCAATCCGGCTGCGGCAATCGCGCGCCGCATGAAGTTCCCGAAGCCGTGCGGTGAGAACGCCGCGCCTGAACAGGTCGGCAGGACGAGCGTGTGCGAGCGCGGCCAAGCGGCGAGCGCCCGTGCAAGCTCTGTGCCCTGGCCGAGCCGTTCGATGTCGGCCCACGCCATGCGCACAATCTTTGCTCCGTGCCGGCCGGTGTGACGCAGGAGCGTGTACGCCGTGCGCTCGCGCGTGCCTGGCACCCATCGGGTTTCGAAGGCGCCGACCTCGGCAGCGGTCCAACCGCGACGATGGCCGCCGATGCCGAGCTTGATGCCGTGTGTCGGATCGTCTAATCGCCAGCCGCGCGCAATGGCGCACCGCATGAGGGCGCGGAGCTTCTTGAGCAGATCTGCAGCAGCGGCGGGAGTATCCGCGCTGCGTTTCAGCAACCTCTGGATATGCCGGCTGTGCAGAGCCGCCACGCTGCAGTTTGCGAAGTCCTCATGCTGGACGAGCCGCCGCAAGACCCGATCGTATGCACGCTGGGTGTCCGGTGCGAACCCGGCGTACGCCTTGCTCCTGAGATAGAGGTCGACCAGATCCTTGATGGTTCTGGCCGGTCTCTCCGGCCGTTGGCGCTGCTTCCATTGCCGGGTCTTCTCCCGGCAAGCCGCCTCGTAGGCCGCACGAAAGATCGGCGTGTCTTCGACGTCGGGCAGGCGGACATGCGGCTTGGGACCTCGAACGTAGTAGATCCGCACCACACCGTTGCGATCGACGACGCGCTTGATGTGCTTCAGCCGCGCTGGTGACGTCCGGGCGGGCGGGTGGGGCTCTTCGACGTCGCTCGAACGCGCCGGCTCCTGTGCGGCCTCGACGACCAATTCGGTGCAGGATTTTGGCTGAGCCTCTGCCGATCGTTGTGCGCTGGGCGCCGACGGTGGAGGTGCATTGGCCGCTGCCTTGGCTCTCGCCTCAGCTGCTTCGCGTGAGAATGCCCATAGCGGCTCATTCGAACGGGCCTGATAATAGGCCGGATCGATATCGTGATGCGGAGACGAGTACATGACGCAACACCATCTGATGTTTCTGTGCGTCAATAATCTCATTTCCTCCATCGTCTCGGAAGTGGGTAAATTGAGCAAACGCGTGCACTTCCGTGCAGTCGCGTGCATTTCCGCGCAATCTCAATTCTGATTATTTGTTCGGAATGCCGGCGGCATGCATTGCGCCCACCATCCCTTCGGAGCCGCCGTTCGCTCGCCTCGCCCGTAGGGCGAGCGACGGCGGCGCAGAAGGATGGTCCATCCCTTTGGAGAGTCGGTGCGAGCTATGATCGAGGTGCTGAACGCGTTGTCTCTCTCGTATCCGTGTACCGCTTCAAGTGCACAGAACCTTTGTATCATGGGCTCGATCGTGATCCCAAGTCCTGCGGCAGCGGCCGTCACCCGCATGGGCCGAGACCCGCGTCGGCATGGTCCGCGTGGGCATCGCGCCGGCGCCCCAGCGGGGCTCGGTCGCGCGGCCGGGTAGGCCGCGCGATAGGACGCGGTCCGCGCCTGTAGGGCGCGGAGCCGCCCAGACTCGACAATTAATTCCCATAGTCGGCGGTCATTCTTGAGTGTTGCGGGACGGAATAGCCAGTGTGTCCTTTCGGTATTGGAATCGCACGGTGTCGTGTTTGGATATTGAGTTCGCACAAGAATCTGAAGGCGCAGCACCATCCAATTGGCCGCGGCATCAAAAACCCAATTGATATTGCTGAATAAAAAAGAATCCACCGCAACTATCCTTTATCTTGATCTCCGGAAAATATCTTCTCAAAGCGCCATAAACCTGAAGACGAAAATGTGTAGTTATGGGCACTCGCCATTCCCTGTTCGTCAGGCGCGGTCGTTACTGCGTAACGGACGGTGCGGGCCGCGCACGCAATGCATCTTAGCATGTTCGCCGGCTCCGTCGCCTGCTGGCCTAATCGTAGGTGGCCAGCTCTCATTGCTCAAAACAGATCCGGGTCGCCGCGCGTACGCTTTCGCGGTTGGGGCTTGCGCGATTTCTTGCCGGACAGGAGTCTGGCCAAACCCGCGACCGCCTTCTCCAGGCTGGCACTGTCGATAGTTGCCGGGTCGAAGTCGGAACCCAGCCGCTCGACAACCTCGGCGTGACGCTGATGCTTGGGATCGCGGAGCGCATCGAGCATGTCCCGGTAGCCCCAAGGCCCGCCGCAATCCTCTGGTGGGCAGCGGCCGGTAGCCTCGAGCAACAAGGGATAGTCGACACCCGGTGCGGAAGGCGTCGGCGTCTCGATCTTCACGGTGTGCCGCCAGTCGTCGCCCAAGTCATAGATGTAGTCGAAGCTGCGGGCGCCTGTGTCGGCAATGAGGTCGATGAGCACGGTGCGGCTCGCCGGCAGGAGGTTGGTGTCGTCCGGACCGGGCATGCCCCAGGTCATATCGCGGGCTTCGATCAGCCAGAGGTGCGAGCCCCTCCATCCCATTGCCGCCTGGATGACGAGATGCAGCCTGTGGAGGTGAATGCCGAACGGCACGGCGACAAGCCGCATGACCTTGGGCCGCACGTCGTCAAGCGTGATGCGGAGATGGACGATCTGATGGGGTGCGTCATGCGTGAACCTTGCCATGCCGACGTTCTACTCATGCATCGGTGCGCTGCCTACAGCCGGAAGCAACGGGAATCACATTTGGGAGCGCCGGCCGACTGGGCATGTAGCCCCGATGCTTGTACGCAAAGCTAAATATGATCAGACGGAGCATATCATGTCCGGTGTTCCCCGCCCTTCTGCCGGATTGCTGCGCCGCAACAGATCTCAGCCTTGGGCCAACAGCTGCCGATCGCCTCGCACCGCTCGATGCACCGCACAATGCTATGGACCGAATTGCGTGTATCGAAAGATTCTTGGCCGGTGGCGTCGTCCGCGCTGATAGCGATGGCAACTTGCGGAGGGATAGCGAAAAACCCTCATGCAGTAAGTCATGCATGAAAAACGATGGGGCACGGTTGATCCGCGGCGACGTCGGCTGGAGAGTGAACGCGTTGTCGATCTCTACGCCGTGGTCCGGGATCTGCGGATGGCCCTTGGCGTGTTCAGACGTTCTCGGCGACGATGTATTTTTCGCTTACGACCACAATGCTCGCCCGGTTGCGCTTGGACTTCTGCCGTGTATCGGTTAGCCGACGCAGATTGGTCAGGAAACGGGCCGTGTCGACCTCGTCGAGTGCTTTGGCAGGACTGTCCGCGCCACGGGGGTCGAGCTGTCCGACGAGGCTGCGGTCAAGTATGAGCGCAGCAACCGCCGTGTAGCTGCCGGCTAACTTGCTGACCGGCTTCGGCTCGTCCATCAGTAGCACCGATTGGCCCGCCATTTTCGGCTTGAACGGCGAGGGCAGCCACATCACCGTTTCGCCCCACTGCATCTCCCACAGGCGCTTGCCGAGTGGCGCCGTATCGCGCGTGATGAAGGCATAAGCAGCCTCCGGCTGAATGCCGATCCCCTCGACTGATAACTGGCCCAGGTGCTTCTCCGGCTCGAATACGACGGGGCCGCCACCGCCGGAGGGCTGGAAGCTGTCATCGAACATTCGGCCCTTGGCGAACTGGCGCACGAGCAGACGGCTGTCGTGATCGAGACGGCCGGCAGGCATCGACATCTCCTGCAGCAAAGCTGCATGGGCTCGGTCCAGTGCGCCCTCATCCACACGTTCCACGCCTTGCTGAAGCTTTCTTGTGAATTCGTAGAGCGGGGCCCACAAGTCGGCGCTCTTGAGCGTGACGGGAGCAGGGCCGCTCAGTCCGTTACGCTTGCGGGCAGCCAAGACAGCGTCGTTGATGACACCTGTGATGTAGTCGGCGATGTCGGTGGCACAGCCGTAATCGCCCTTGAGCAGCTTGGAGAACTTGATCGGTCCCTCGCCCGGTCCGAAGAAATTTTCCGAGATGACGGCGTCGGAACGGTTGACACCCACCAACTCGCGCAGGACGCGCCACTTCAGATAGAGATTTGGTATGGCCTTGGTTGCCATGGCTTGATCCCCGAGCGCGTAGATCGATTGCTGAACTGTTTAACCTAGAAAGGAAGGAACGGGCAGCCATCGGATCGGGTCGGCAAGGCAAGTTTCGCGGAGGGCAGGCCCGAGCGAAACGCTCATCTCATGAGGACAAACAGCGTGCCGCCTATGAGCACGGCGAGGACGGTGGCGACGGGTAGCAACGCCAGGCCTCTTGCCGCGCGCTCAGCGCTATCGGGGGTATGCATCGCCAGCCCGAGGGCGTAGAAAGTTGGAAGGGCGATCGTGCAGCCCAACCCGATCAGGGCAGCAGCAGTAGCAGCAGCCAGCAGACCCGAGAGAGCACAAAGCACACCCACGCCGAGCCCTGCCAGCAACGGTCGATTGAGCCGATCCAGGCGGGTCTGCATCGCCCTTGCCGCAGCTTCGTCCGGGAGGCGGCGGGCCGGCAGAATGTCGCCCATCTGATAGAAGAGCCAATACCCGTCTCGGTGCTGCTCAACGGAGGCCCTGTAGTTGACGAGGTCGAGGACGGACATAACCTTCACTCTCTTGTGATTGCATATCGAGAGATTGCCCGATCGCCAGCTGCCCGCCCATTGCTTTCCCTTGCAGAGACTTGCAGCCGGCCTTCCTCCATGGCCGGATGCGCAGGCCGAGATGTCCTTAACCGTGGCACGAAAGCGAGACTAATTCGACGTGCTTGCGCGCGTATCGGGCCGGCGTTCTACGACCCGCCCGGCTTCCTGAAGCCTCTCTCTTCAAGCCGGCGCAATGCCCGACAATGTCGTGGCCTGCCGTGAGCGATCTATTCTCCGGTCATCCAGAAGCGGTCCAGCGTACGGAGGTCGACATGAACATCTCGAAGAAAATCGCAACAGCGGCTTTCCTCACTGCAGCAATGATCGGCGCAGCCTCGGCCCAGATCGGGGATCGTTCCGCCGCACCGTCGGCTTCGCCCGGCCAAAGCACTGAGGCCCCCGTCGCAGCTCGGTCGGCTCCGCAACCCCAGGCTTTCTTGGCTCCGGAGTTCGTCTCCTCAATCGTCCGTCACCCGCTTTCGATGCTCGCCGGCGATAACAGTCAGGCGACGGCACGTCGCAGACATTATCTGGTGGGCTTCAGCATAGCGCTTGATCGCTCCTGCGATTTTCTCACGGCGGGCACCGTCCGCGAGCTTCTGAGGACGATCGCGCCTGCCTTGGAGTTGGCGAACGAAAGTGCACCGAGCCCGGCGAACAAGGCCCTGCTACTCCACCTGACGGCCGGCATCAAGGACGGTGAAGCGTTCATTGCGCGCAATACTTGCGGCTCGGTCAACGGGCAACAGGTCAAGCGGTCCCTGGCGGCGCTGTGGGAATCGATTTGAGCGGGGGCAGGGGCGACGCCGGATGCGGGCCGCCGGTGCAGGAGGGCGCGCGCACGCATTGCGGCTTGAACCGTGCGAACAGCAGAAGCTATCTTGTCGCTGTTTGGAAATGCGCGTCAAACTCGATTGCAGTTGCTCCTGTTATGGCCACCCGTTTTTTCGGCGACGACGAAGGCCCTAGGCCGAAGGAAGACCGGGGGGCGCCGGCCGTCGCGCCCGGATCGGGCGCCGTGCAGGCTTCCCGCGACGAGCGACGTCTGGCGTTACTCGTCGGCAACGGCGCTTATTCCGCCGGCCAACTGCGAAATCCCCGCAACGACGCCGATCTGCTGGGCCGCCAGCTTCGCGATGCCGGCTTCGAGGTAGAGATTCTCCACGACGCCGGAAAGGCTGTGCTGGAACATGCGATCGTCGCGTTCGGCACACGGCTCGCAGAGGCAGGAAGCAACAGCCTTGCGTTCTTCTACTTTGCCGGACATGGCCTGCAGCATCATGGCAAGAACTACCTGATACCGGTCGACGCACGCATTCCCGATGTCCGGTTCTTGCGCTCCGGCGCCGTACGGCTCGATTTCCTTATCGAGGAGCTGTCTCAAGCTGCACGGCGCGCGAACGTCATCGTGCTCGATGCCTGCCGGAACAATCCAATCCGAACTGCCGGCACCGGGTTGGATGCCCTTCAGGGGCTCGCGGCCGTCGAGAGACTACCCGATGCGACGGCAATCGTCTTCTCGACGGCGGCTGGAACCGAGGCTGCTGACGGCGAGGAGGCGAACAGCCCTTATGCCGCGGCGCTCGCGCTCTCTCTCGCGCGCCCCGATGTACGTCTGCAGGACGTCGTCTTCGAGGCGGCACGCATAGTGAGCGAGGCATCTGGCGGCAGGCAGCGGCCTGCATTGTTCGTGCAGGGAGCGTTGCCCGATATAGCCTTCGCCCCGAAAAAGGATGTGCCGCCGGCGCCGGCCCGCAACAAAGGTCCCTGGGGACGGGCGGGCGACGAGCACCCTACGGATACGGGCCGGGATGCGCCTCGCTGGCAGTTGCCTGATCCTGAACTAACCATAGAGCGAGCGTTTCCGGCGTCTCTCCTGCGTTATGGTCTCAGTGCCGGCGACTGGGAGCAAGGCCATCCGGGTGATCTCGTCAACGAGGTTCTGTCGACAGGCAGATGGCACGAGGTCGAGCGCGGATGGGCAACGCGCGAGCCCTATGCCGCGACGCTGGTCGCGATCCGCAACGTCTTCGCAATGCGACCCGACTGGGGGACACCCGACCACGCACTCGCGGGCCGTGCAGCGAAGATCGGGGCGGAAGCCGGCATACGCCAGGCGTTCGTCGTCATCGGCTGGCTGCACCAAGTGGGCGCAGGCGGCTTTCCACGCGCTCCGGAAACCGACCGCTTGATCCTTTCCGCGCTCGCTGAGCGCGGCTACCGGTTCGCGCAACTGCAGTATGGCATCCTTCTGGCGCTTGGTGTCGACCGGCAACCGGAGCCGGCCACGGCGATCGGATGGCTTGAGCAAGCGGCGCAGAATGGCGCCCACGCCGCGCTCTACGAGATCGGGAAGCTCTACACCGACACGGTGCGTGTCCCGCATCGGGTCGACTTCGGAGTGGCTCAGCACTATCTCGAGCGCGCTTCATCGGCAGGCATCGTTCCGGCGACGTCGCTGCTTGCGGTGCTGCACCTCGACGGCAAGCTGCCGCTTAGCGACCGCGGCGAAGCGTTGCGGCTCATTGAACTGGCTGCGGACGCGGGCGATTCTGCGGCTCTCTACCGGCGCGGGATGCTGTTCGAGCACGGTGACGGTGTCGTGCAAAACCACGTGCGGGCGCGGCGCGACTACGAGGCGGCGGCGCGAGCGGGCAACATCGACGCGATGCTGGCGCTCGTCCACTTTGCTGCGTTCGGCGTGGATGGGCTTTCACCTGACCCTGCCGCCGCGGTGCGGTGGTGCGAGCAGGCGGCCGACAAAGGATCACCTGCCGCGCTGGCACACCTCGCCCGTTTCCATGAGACCGGCTTCGGCGTACCTGCGAGTTCGTTGCGTGCGGCAGAGTTGTTCGGCAGAGCTGGTGCTGCCGGCAATCTCATGGGCGCGGTGGGAGCCGCGAGGGTGGCGGTTCGTTGCGCCGGCCGGACGGCGCCGGACGCCGATGGGGTCCGCCGTCTGCTCGCCCCAGTGCTCACGGCTATCGGCAATCCGGCACATGAGTATGCCGTTCGACTGCTTGCCGAGTTGGCATGCCGCACCAGCCTCGAAGCTATGCCCGCCCTCTCTCGGCTCGATGATGTCGACGAAGGCTTGATTGAGGCCCCTGTCACGGCCGTTGTGTGGCAATCGCTTGCCTCGCCGGAATGCGCTGCTCTTCATGCTGGAATGCTGCCGCGACTGCGCGACCGGTTCGTCTCACCCGGCTACCTGCGCATCGTCTATCGCGAGGCTTTGCTGGAGAAGGGTACGAATGCGGCTGTGCTGGTGCGGTCGGCAGAGCGATCCCTGCGGCTTGCTGTCATGCAACGGCTCCTAACCGCGCAGGCGGAATGGATCGACGGCAAGGACGAGCATGCCACCCTCGCCCGCCTGCTGGCTGATCTCGGCTATGACGCCGATCGCGTTTGGAGGGACAGCTCGGATCCGGCGTTGATTTCTTCGGTCCTTTTCATGGCCGGTACTCTGGCGCCGGACGTCGGCGTCCGAGCCGTGCCGACGGTCTTCGTCAATGGCCGAAAGCTCGTCCGGCCGTCTTTCGCGGAGGTTGAAGCAGCGGTGCTGTCCGCCCTGCCGCCCGAGCTTTCATTCAAGGTGAACGGAGGCACGACATTCGGCTTGGCTTGACGCTTTCATCGCAAGACCGAGCAATGTCCGACAATGCCGCCGATGTCGAGTGGCTGCGATACGTGTGCCGACTTTCAGCCGGGCTGGAGACGAGCGATGCCTGCCGAGGAAGATCCGAGACAAAGCCAACGCCTGCTACAGTCATCTGAGGCGGATCCGGCGGCTTCGTCAGAGCCGCCTGCCGGACAAACGGAACCTGATCCCAAACTGGAGCCTTCGCTCGGCAGTGCGGCTCTCGATGCACTCGCCGCCGCGGTCGGTGGACGCAATGTGTTGCTCGGCATCGGCGGCGCATTACTGCTGCTTCTGGCGGCTGCCGCTGTGGGACTGTTTCCGCCGCTCTTCGGAGGAGGGGGAAGCCAGTCCGCTGGCAGTAGCATAACGGTCGAAAGCGGCCCGTCCTTGTTCACGCCGGTGCCACCCCCTGACCTGGACAAGGCAATCGCCTTGCTCATGCTCGCCGACGAAGACAAAGCCCGTATCCGCGCCCAGGTGCAGAACGGCGCCATGCGCATCGCCCTCATCACCGTGCTGGACAACGATGCGGAGGACGGAGATTGGGTATCGATCTCAGGCGCCGGCTTCCGCCAGGATGTACGACTGTTCCATAAGCCCTACACCGTCGCGGTGCCTCACCTGCCGGGCCAGCCGGTTCTGGTGACGGGACTGAAAGACGGCGGCGGTGGCGACATCACCGTGACGGTGATGGTGGGTGCCGCGAAGCTCTCCCTAAAACCGCTCAAAGAGCGCGAGACGCTGCAACTCGTAACGCCTTAACCAGTTGGCTCGACTGTAACAAAACGGTGTACACCTTGGTACTTCTCAGTCGCGGACGAGAGAGCCATAGTGGGCCGGGGAGCCAGGAAACGTCATAGGTCTGATCGGAGGCGTTTTGCCATGAATGGAGCTGCGTGGGCAGGCCGGCTCGGCATCGTCATCGCCATCATCATCATCGAGAAAGCATCGCCTGCTTTGGCCTGGTTCTTGGTAGGTGCTGCGGCTCTTGGCTGGATCGGCTACGCCGTATGGAATGGCGGTTTCCTTTCGCCAGCAAGCAAACGATTCGCAGATTGGCGCGGGAGGCCAAGCTCTTCGAAGGAGCTTGTTGTGATCGACGAGGCGAAGCTCGCCGCCAGCCTCAAGGACCGGATTGTCGGGCAGGATAGCGTCATCGACCAGATGGCCGCGCAGATTCGTCGCCGCGTCGCTGCGCGCCGCCCCGACAAGCCGATTGCCGTGTTCTGCCTGGTCGGTCCGCCGGGCGTCGGAAAGACAGAGCTCGCGAAGGCACTTGCCGATGTGCTCTACGGCGGCGGCGATAGCTTACTGTTCTTCTCACTCGCCGATCTCGGCAAGTCCCAATTCGCGGCGAGCACGCTTTTCGGCGCACCACGCGGGCATGTCGGCGGCGAGGGAAGTCTGACATCGGCCCTGCTGCGCTCGCCCAACTCGGTCGTCCTCCTCGACGAAATCGAGAAGGCGCATCCCGACGTGATGAAGCGCTTCCTGTCGGCCTGGAACGACGGCTTCCTGACCGACCAGCAGAACGGCCTCAAGGTACCTACGAACGGCGCGATCTTCATCCTGACCTCGAACGCCAACTCACGCGAGATCGGGGAACTGGCCGAGGCGCACACCGGAACGCTCGACGAACTCAATCGCAAGGTAAAGGACCTGCTTTCGGTGGGTGACAGCGCCCTGGCGCCGGAGGTGCTGTCACGGATCGACACGGTGTTCACGTTCTCGCCGATGAAGGGGATCGACATCGCCTACGTCGTCGCGCTGCAGATCGAGCGGCTCGCCAAGAGTTACGGGCTAGAGGTGGCCGAGGGAGGCATCAGGAAGGAGATTCTGATCGACGCCGTACAGCGCTTGCAGAAGACCGGCACCAAGGGGGGCGTGCGCGACATCGCGCGCGAGCTCGAGGGCAGCGTCGCCGACGGATTGATCGATGCCAAGGCCGGCGGCGCGAGCAAGGTCCGCTTCGAGGTCGAGGACGGCAAGGTCAAGGTGGTGCCGGTGCCAGAGGATCGGACCGCTGCCGTCGCGGATTCAGCACCCGCAGCGGGGTGAGGCGAGCGATTTCCGAAAGTGGAGCACTGCCCATGCCCCGTACGATGCTTACCCATGACGTCTTACTCGCTGAGCAGCTCGATAGGAAGGCGAACGAGCTGAAGGTGATCAACGCGGAGCAGCTCGCCGCGCGATTGAAGGAGCATATCGTCGGCCAGGACAAGGTCATCGACCAGATCGCTAGGCAACTGGGACAGCGGGATGCCAGCAAGCGTACCGACGAGCCAATCGCCGTGTTCTGTTTCGTCGGACCTCCAGGCGTCGGCAAGACGGAACTCGCCAAGGCGATCACGGACGCCGTTTACAAGGATCGCAATCATCTCCTGTTCTACTCTTTCGCAGAGATGGCCAAGCTGCCCCAGGCCGCGACCACGCTGATCGGATCGCCGAAGAACTACGTCGGCGGGGAGGGCAAGCTCACCTCCGACCTGCGTCGTATCCCTAATGCCGTCGTGCTGCTCGACGACATCGAAAAGGCGCACGCGGCCGTAATAGAGCTCATCCTGTCGGGCTGGGATGACGGCTTCCTCACCGACCAGCAGACCGGTCACAAGGTGCCAACGAACGGTGCGATCTTCATCCTGACCTCGAACGCCAACTCACGCGAGATCGGGGAACTGGTCGAGGCGCACACCGGCACGTTCGACGAACTGAATCGCAAGGTGAAAGACCTGCTTTCGGTGGGTGAGAGCGCGCTGGCGCCCGAGCTTCTGTCGCGGATCGAAACGGTATTTGCGTTCCGCAATATCAGGGGCATCGATATCGCTCGTGTCGTCGCGCTGCGGATCGAGCGGCGGGCGAAAAGCTACGGGCTCGCCGTGGCCGACGGCGGCAGCAGAAAAGAGATCCTGATAGACGCCGTACAGCGCTTGCAGAAGACCAGCACCAAGAGCGGCGTGCGCGATATCACGCTCAAACTCGAGGGAAGTGTCGACGACGGGCTCATCGACGCCAAGGCCGGCGGCGCGACAAAGGTCCGCTTCGAGGTCGAGGACGGCAAGGTCAAGGTGGTGCCAGTAACGGAGGATCGAACCTCGGTCGTTTCCGCTGCGGCGCCGGCGGCGAGTTGAGAAGTTCCATGCCGCAGAGCAATCGCGAGCAATACGCAACAATGGTGAGGGGGAGTCAGGGCAGTCTAACTGTGGTCTGGAAAAGCGTCCAATAAGACACCTCAACTAGGCTTCAGGAGGTGCCCCCCTGCCGCGCGATGAGGGTGATGCAAATCATCACCATTCCCGTTCCCGCAGGCGGATACCCGCCGACAAGTGAGCAGCATAGCTCGTGAAATTTTAGAGACACGCTATACGAACTCGAAAGTGGAGCACTTCCCATGTCCCGCAAGAACCTAATCGATGACGAAGGCGGCCTCGCCGACGCGCTCGATACGAAGGCGAAGGAGCTGAAGGTCATCAACGCGGAGGAGCTCGCTGCGCAATTGAAAGAGCAAATCGTCGGCCAGGATGAGGTCATCGATCAGATCGCCACGCAACTGAGGCGCCGCGTTGCCGCCAAGCGTCCCGACAAACCGATTGCCGTGTTCTGTTTCGCCGGACCGCCGGGCGTCGGGAAGACGGAGCTCGCGAAGGCGATCACGGACGCCGTCTATAAGGATCGCAATCATCTACTGCTCTACTCCTTCGCGGAGATGGGCAAGGTGCGCGAGGCGGCGACGACGCTGTTCGGATCGCCGAAGGGCTACGTCGGTGGAGAAGGCAAGCTCACCTCTGACCTGCGCCGCATACCCAACGCCGTCGTACTGCTCGACGAGATCGAAAAGGCGCATCCGGAGGTGCTGAAGCGCTTCCTCAACGCCTGGAATGACGGCAAGATCATGGATCAGAACACAGGCGCGAGCAGCTCCACCAAGGATGCCATCTTCATCCTGACCACCAACGCGAATTACCGCGAGATCAACGATCTCGTTTCCAACCACACGGGAACGACGGAAGAGCTGAACCGAAAGGTCAAGGACATGCTCGGAACCGGAGACGATGCGCTAGCGCCGGAGGTGATGTCCCGCATCGATACGGTATTCGCGTTCCGCAATCTAAAGGGAATCGATATCGCCTATGTCGTCGCGCTGCAGATCGAGCGGCTGGCCAAGAGCTACGGGCTGGAGGTCGCCGGCCGCGGCATCCAGAAGGAGATCCTGATCCGCGCTGTGGAGACGCTTACACAGACCGGTACCAAGGGCGGCGTCCGTGACATCGCAAGGGCGATGGAAGATCAGGTCGCCGATGGCCTCATTGATGCCAAGACGGACGGCGCCAGGAAGGTCCGTTTCCTGGCCGACGGCGACAGGATCAAGGTCGAAGCGGTCCAGGACTAGTGTTCGTGTGCGACATTTGGACAGGGGACCAGGCGCAACCGAGGACAATGCGCCGAAGGCGTTGCGCTGAAATCGCACTGATTAAGCCGGAGGCGTGCGCAAAGCCGGGCACACTTCGGAAGGAGCTTTCGGTTCACTGAGAGAGGCTCGCCATGAGCGCAGATAACGATTCAGGGCAGAAAGGAATGCTGGAAAGCGCGGCGAACAAAAATGCGCTCGGCCGGCTGATCGACCTCTACCTGGGCGACACCGCGTTTCGCGGCATGACCGACTTCGTCGCCATCGGGGCCCTGGCCTTGATGTTCCTTTCGCCTCCGCACAAGGTTACTTGGCCTTGGAGCGGCGGAAGCCAAGTTGGCGGTGGAAGCGGTCAAGCCCTGAAGCAACCTGACGTCGGTTCGGGCGTCGGAGGCCCATCTCCCGTCGCTGGACTGCCGTTACCGATCCCATTTCCGGCCCGTGTGTCCAACCCATCCATCAACAGCTCTCTGATAGAGATCGACAGCCGCGCATTCTCCTCATCGAAGCCCGACGATCAGCGCCGCCTCGTTGCCGCTCTCATCGCCTTCGCCACGAGTGCCGGTAGTAGCAAAATAACGGACTTGCTCCGGAACGCCGACGGCAATGATCGCAACGTGGCGATGATGCGCGGGTTAGGACTCATGCTTGGCAATACGCCATCGGACAACCTGGCCGCCATGCAGCAATTGCGCTTCGCCATGGACAAGGGCCAGCCGCAAGCTCGCGCGTACGTGGGCTGGATGCTGAGAAGTGGCAAACCCGGAATTCAGCGCGACGAAGCGGAAAGCAACAGGCTGCTCGAGGAAAGCGCTGCGGCGGGCGACCCGCAGAGCATGCGGCTGGTAGCGAGTGGGCTGCTCAGCGGCGAACTCGGTCGTGTCGATGCCGTACGCGCCTACGGCCTCGCCAGGAAGGCGGCAGACGCCGGCGATCGCGTCGGCATGTTCCTGACCGCCCGCTTGGCCGCGGACGGAATCGGGATCAACAACCCGAACGGTAAGGACGCGGAAGCATATCTGCGCAAGGCGGCTCGAGCCGGTCTCACTGAGGCTCAGATCACCTTGGGAAACTGGCTGAACAACATCTATGTGAAAGGCCTTTCGAACGATCTCAAGGAAGCAGACGATTGGTTCAAGCGCGCTTACGAGAACGGCCATCTGATCGACGCTTTGGTCAATCGCGCATATCTGCGCTCGGATGTGGCCAAGGACGGGCACTTCCGCGATTTGGCCATGGCGCGCAACCTGCTTGAGGGGTGTAGTGCCTTTCAGCACGGCTGGTGCCAGAACAATCTCGCGGTTTTGCTGTCGAACCCGCAGGCCGGCCCCATGGACAACGTGCGAGCGCGGGCCCATTTCGCCATTTCTGCCGAACTCAAGAACCGCAATGGCGAGGCCGGTGCGAGGACCCTTGAGGCGCGGCTGACGATGCAGGAGCGACAGGAAGCCGCCGCCTATCTTGGCGAACTCAAGAAGCAGATGAGGATGGGTCCCCCTCCGATCCTCGTGCAATACGCAGAGCTGACCGGCGTTAATCCACCGCCTCCCGCAGCACGCGCGCCGCCGCGCAGCGTGCCGCAACCTGTGAAATCGGCCGAGCCCCAGAAGTCGACTGCCGCGGACGGACCGTCTCAGCCGCAATCGAAAGCGCCTGCAGCTGGCGGAACGAAGGGGCCCGACCTCACTCGATCTTCACCGGACTTCGTTACTTGCACCACCGGCACTCAAGACCATTCGCAGCGCGCTTCTGCTTGCACACGAGCGATTGAAACTGGCGGCATTGATAAAGTTACCTTGGGCCGGGCGCTCGCATCTCGCGGCTTCGCCCGCTGGCAGCTCGGCGACAATTCTGCTGCACAGAAGGATCTCGACGAGGCGATCAGACTAGCCCCCAATGTCGAGCCCAACTTCCTCGTGTTCCGCGGCGTCGTACGCAGCAATCTGGGCACCCACGATGAGGGGCTTGCCGACATCGATGCGGCTCTGCGAGCAAAAGACGCCAACGGCTACGGGCATGCATGGCGTGGAGAGATCTTGCGGCGCATGAAGCGTTTCGATGACGCGATGGCGGCCGCCGATAAAGCCACGTCTATCTCCAAGAGTGAAGTGCAGGCATACATCGTCCGCACAGACATCCATATCGACAACAATCGATGGCTCGAGGCTGCACAGCAGACCGTCGCGGGTCTCAGCGTCGCTCCCAACAACGGCGAACTTCTGCGCCGCAGCGGTGATGCCTACTTCGAACTCAAGCAGTGGCAACAAGCGATCGCGGCCTACGACCAGGTCATAAGGTCGAATCCACGCAATGCGTACGTCGTAAACCGGCGAGGCCGCGCTCACCTCTCTCTTGGCGCGACCGGCTACGACGCTGCACTTGCAGACTTCACGGAGGCGATCAGGATCGACGGTAAGGCCGCGGTCTACTACGCCAATCGCGCGATCATTACGGCGGCGCGTGGACAGACCGACTTGGCGCTCTCCGACCTCGACAAGGCCATCGATCTCGACCGTCGAAATACAAGTTTCCTGTTGCGCCGGGCCGCCCTGCATCGTGATGCCAAGCGCTTTTCGTCTGCAATCGCCGACCTCGACCAGGCGCTCGAAATCGAACCGGGCACTGCTGCCCATCATGTCGAGCGCGGTCGTCTGCGTTACCTCGAACTGGTTGAGCTTCAGGATTTCTGTGCGGAAGCTCGACGCCAGGCGGCGCTGCCACAAAATCAGGGTCTCCATGGTGTTGGCGGCGGGCTCCGCTGCAGTGCTCCTCCCGATTACGAGAGCGCACTGCAGGACCTCAATGCCGCTGTCAGGATGGCTCCAGCCACGCAGACGGTAACAATCGGGAATGCGCACTACTGGGCCGGAAAGATACTGTTGCAGGCCGGGCAGCATACTCAGGCTCTCAAGGCGTTCGAGAACTCCTACCAGGTGCATCCAGGCAGCGGCAACGCAATGGTCGATGCGGGCGTCATCTGGCAGAACCAATTGAGGGACGAGCGTCGTGCTCTCGAACTCTACAGCGAAGCGATACGCGTGAACCCCCGTAACGCGTTCGCGTACTGGAACCGCGGCAACGTGCTCTCACGGCAGCGCGCAACCGTCGAACGGGGTATTGCCGATCTGCGGCAGGCGCTCGAGATCGAGGAGATACCCGGCGCCAGACGAAGGCTCGATGAGGTGCTGCGCAGCCGCTGAGAGCGGACTTTCGCGCGATGGCCGAATAGTTCTGGAGGTATCATTCGGCCCGAGGCAGCCGCCAGCAATGGCGAGCAATCCCCGACAATGTCGCGCGAAGGAGACGCGGGGCAGATTGATGTCATCGGAAACGGACACGGGTCCACCCCGATAAGCCATCGAATCTCAAGGGAGCCTCAAATGAACAAGCCCTTCACTAGGACCGCTGCGCTCGCCCTTGCTGCGATCGTCACAGGCGCTCTCGCCTCTGTCGCTTCGGCCCAGGACGGCCAACGGCGCGATATCCGCGACTTCCGCTTCGTCAACACGACGGCCGCCGTGATCCAGGGCGCCTGGATATCGCTCGCCACGCCCCGCGCGCCTTGGGTGAAGATCGATCTCAGCTCGCCGATCGGACCGAACGGAACGAGGGAGATCGGAATGTCCGGCTGGCGCGGCTCGCAGTGCTACTTCGACGTCAAAGTCTCATTCGATGACGGCAAATCGGTAGTATGGAACAACGTGAACCTGTGCCGCGTGACGAACCTTTCGACTTGATGGCCGAATTGGGGAGGGGGCAGGTAACTGTGTGCCCCCTTCGCTCATGCCAGAGCAACGTCCGCTTATCGAGCTACCGCGACCGTCGGAGATACCGACATGCAGACAGCTCATGTGTCTTGCTTGATGGCTGCGCACAGCGCAGCACAATCAATACCGCGCCCCTCGTGCTGCAATTGCTCAAGATCGCCATGGGTCAAGGGCTGGCCTCGACAACCACATGCTGCCACGACAGCCCTTGACCGGGAAGCAGAAATTCGGGCGGCGCCGAGCCCGCGCCATGCATGTCGCAAGGCGGCCGACTTCTAGTGCTGGGGGATGCGCGGTGAGCAGGGCCACGCGGTCCTGCTCTGATCCGATCACGAGGCGCCGTGATCAGATGTCGATCTTCTCGGCGATCTCGAGCGCGTCGTCGACCTCAATGCCGAGGTAGCGCGCGGTGCTCTCAATTTTTCCGTGCCCCAACAATAGTTGGACTGCACGTAGGTTCCCCGTCCGTCGATAGATCAGCGTCGCCTTTGTTCGTCACAATGAATGCGTCGCGAACTTCAGTGGGTCAAGGCCGATGCTCATCAGCCATTCGGAGACCAGCCGCGCGTACTGTCTTGTGGTCAGGCAATTGCCAGGACCGCGTCGGCCAGTGAACAGGCAGTCGCCCGGCTTCTTGCCGACTTCCGCGATGTAGGCGTTGATCGCCTGCCGGGTCTGTTCGGTCAACTCGAACCGAACTGGCCGCCCCGTCTTCTTCTGCCGCACTGTGGCGCGATCGACGGCGTACCCGTGCGGTGCCACGTCATCGACCCTGACCGCGACCACGTCGCAGCCTCGCAGCTTGCTGTCGATCGCCAGGTTGAACATGGCGAGGTCACGGGTGCGGCCGGCCATCTGCATCTTGGTTCGGATCGACCACACGTGGCTCGGACGCAGCGGCGGCTTGGCCCCGATCAACTTGCCCTTGTTCCAAGGTGGCAGGCGGGCGGGCTTTCCTGTGGTGTTCTACTCGTTGTCGTTCATAGTCGATCTCCTGGTTGAAGAGACCGACCAGCATGCCGCCGCGGACAGAGCGAGGTGGCTTTCGTAATCGACGATCTCACGACAGGGTTACCTGTGGTGGTCCCTGAGCGCGGCCCCGACCTCTGCCCCGATATGCCGTCCGCGCTTCAGCTTCCGGCGGTAGACCGTCCGCGATCGGCATGCCATCATGCCGGTCGAGGTTGACCCGAAGCCGACGTCGACCAAGCCCCCGGGGATCGCCGGGCCAACTGTCTCGGCCTTAGAGTCGGCCCGTTATTTGGCATTCACGCCCCAGCAGCCTGTTCCCTATTGCTTCGCGGGTAGATGGATTGATCGGCCCTTGTCTTTCTCTGCCACGATGAATTCAAGGAACCGCAGGTTCTCAGTCGTACTGGGATTCCAATGCGAGTGGATCGTTCCAGCCGGCACAAAGAGGCTATCCCCGGCTTTGAGTGTGACCGGCTCCTTGCCTTCCTCCTGCCAAACCCCCGTTCCCGACAGGACATGGAAGGTGATAGCTGCAGGATGCAAGTGGCGAGGATTGATGCCCCCCGGCACATATTCGGCTTCGTAGACCGCCACTTCTTGGTTCTTCGTGTTGGGTACAAGCATCTTGAGTAGCGGCGCGTGTGGGATGACGCCGCGCCGCTCTTGGCTGGTCGCGGTATGAGCTTGAAGCATGGTCAGGCCTCCCAATAGGACTGCGGCGATCGTGCGAATATGAGGGTATCTGGTCATTGTGCTTCTCCGAACTCAATCCATGCGATCAGCGCTGCGCCGTGCTTGGTGACAGACCAATTAATTGCGACCCTTGAGGCCAGCAAATGCTATTGCTGAAGGCTCAGGCCAACTTTTTATTGGGCTAGTGGAATGCGGCGACGACTGCCTTCGTTGAATGGTCTGCGCGCGTTCGAGGCGGCAGGGCGGCATGGAAGCTTCACGGCAGCCGCGAAAGAGTTGAATGTAACGCAGACTGCAGTCAGCAGGCTGGTTCGACTGCTGGAGGATCGGCTTGGCTTTCCGCTTTTTCTTCGACGAGCCAGCTCGCTGGAGCTGACAGCTCAAGGCAAAGCGCTTCTCACCGGAATCACCAACTCGTTCGACGCCATCGAGCGGCTCACCGAGAGCGTGGCTGCGATGCGAGCGGGACCCGTTCTCACGGTCGGTGTCGGGCAAGCACTCGCCGTGAATTGGCTTATTCCCCGCCTAACCGGATTCTACCGCGACCATCCAGGTATCGAAGTGCGGCTTGCCACCGGTGGCGCAACACGGCAGGTACGCGACGACTGGACCTGTACGATCCGCCGAGCTGACGAAACTTGGCACGGCTACACCTCTGAAATATTGTTTCCGAGTGCGGTACTCCCAGTCTGTACCCCGGAGATCGCTGCGTCTCTCGCGACAGTCGACGATTTAAAACACGCCGTTTTAATTCGCGTGTCCAACATGCCGAATGATTGGCCGCATTGGTTCGCTCGCGCAGGGCACATACCCGTTCGAGCAGCCGCAGAGGCATTCTTCGAGAGCAATGCCATGGCTATGCAGGCGGCGTTCGATGGGGCAGGCGTTGCAGTAGCACAAGTTGCCTACGTCAGCGATGCCTTGACAGCGGGACGCCTCGTGGCCCCTTTTCCAATCGTCGCCATGAAGGGCGAACACTGGCGGCTAGAATACCGACCGCCGCGCCAGGAAGAGCCGGCGCTAATTGCATTCCGCGAGTGGGTGCATTCGGAGGCCAAGCGCCAGCTCGAAGCTGAAAGAGGGCTTCTGTAAAATGCAAGCACCGCCTCAGTCTTATGCGTTAAGGCTTGGATGTCCGCACATGGCCCAAGGCGGAGATCTGTTGCGCTGCAGCAATCCGGCAATTGGTTGGGGGTAAGCGGACCTGCATACCGTCCTTCACTCCGTCGACACCTCGCGGGCCGACGGTTGCCCTGCTTCACGCACCGTGGCGGGGCTCAACGACACTTTCCGTGACGCCGACAACTTTGCCGACGTGCTCAGCCCAAACCTTGAATGCCGTGGCTTGGTCTTCCGCAAAGGTTTCGCGGACGTAGGCCTTGCTCGTGATACTCGCCTTAATGGGTGTCACGTGGTTGAGACACCGGCTGATGAGCCGCTCGTCGATCCTTAGCCTCGCCATGCCGGTCGCGCATGTCCGTCTCAGGTCGTGGACTACGAACGGCGGCATTTTCAACAGCGGCTCGGCGGGAACCATCTTGGTCAATCGCTTGCCGTCCACCACCTCGAACGACCGCTTGCGGCCCTCCAGAGCCCAGCGCAGGGCCTTGTTGATGTTTCGCTCATCGAAGGGCTCATCGGTTCGATCGCTCGGGAACACATACACCGCAGAGTCCGACAACTCGGCGGCCCGCTTAAACAGAGAAACCGCCATCGGCGACAGCTCGACCGCATGGGGAGCACCATTCTTGGTCCGCCCGCGCACGAGCTTGCCCTTGACAGTCTTGTCTCCCGGCAGGTTGAACGTGGGCCTCTCGCCGTCGAGCCCGGCCAGCTCGGCTTTGCGCGCTCCGACGATCTCCATCTTGCGGCAGCCGGTCAGAAGCAGAAGTTTCACCATGATCTGCCGAGGCTCGTCGGGGAAAACTGCCGGCAATGCGTGCCAGAGCTGAGCGATCTCCTCGTCGCAGAGGTAACGGTCGCGCCCCTCGTTGCCGTGGTACTTCGGCAGCTTGGCGGCTGGATTGTCGCGCTCGATCTTTCCGTGCTCGATCGCCCAGTTGAAGATTCCCGAGATCAGCATGCCGACCTTGTCGGCCTGCCGGGGAGAGCCGCGACTGGCGACCGCCCCGACGACTTCCATGACGTGTCCGCGCCGGACCTTCTCGACCTCCGTCATGGCGAGTGCCGTGTCATGCCCCTCGGCATTCTTCAAGACATCGACCTCGAGCGTTCGCTGATCCTGCTCCCATGTCTTGCGCTTCGGCTTGGCGTATTCCTCCAGCCACAACAGCGCGAGGTCTTTGAACTTGAGCGGGGCAGCCACGATGGCGAACGGGTCTATGCCGGCTTCCACCTTCGTCCGATAGCTCCGTGCCAGCGCGCGAGCCTCGGACAGCGTCAGCGGGCGCCTGCCGTCGTGTTCTACTGACTCATGACCGGCGACCTCGGCGTAGGGGCCAAGCACTACGTTCCCGCGCTTCTCTCCCACGCGGTAGGTGAAGCCCCATGTCCGGCGCCCATTCGGGTAAATGCGGAGCGCGAAACCCGTGCATGACGTGTCGTGGATGATCCGCAGCGCCGGACTTGGCCGGGCATTCCTCACGAGCGCATCGGTGAGCTTAGCCCTGGTCGCCTTCGCCTTATTCGACGGTAGTGCCGCTGGCTCGGCCGGCTCTTCTGCGGCGCGGGGGGCATCATTGCTGCCGGAGGTCTGGAATGAAGAAGTCATGCTGAGCACCATGAGACCGTGGGACACGAGCGCATCCTAGTCGAATAGCATCCCATGTGACAGGCCATGTGACAGAACAGATCGGATACAGCCGCACCTCACAAGACTGGATCGGACAGTCGAAATAGAATAAATGAATAAATACCAGTCATTTAGGTTGTCTCATGTCGTTCCATACGGTCCGACCATGTCCAAAAGAATAGGCTTCGGGAGCAAGGGGTCGGGAGTTCGAATCTCCCCGCTCCGACCAAATCTCGTTTCTCATCTCGACGAGGCGAAGGTCTCAGGGCCGGCAGCATGCCGCTTGCGCACCGCCGTCAGCGCGGAGTGGCGGGTGAGCGCTCGACGGGGCCAAGCTCCGCTTCGAATGCGGCTTTGAGCGCCATATCCACTTCAGCCATCGAGACGATACGGCCGAGGTCCTCGAAGCTCGTGACGCCGTGCTCGGAGATGCCGCACGGTACGATGCCGCCGAAGTGGGCGAGGTCCGGATCGACATTGATGGCGAGGCCGTGGAAGCTCACCCACCGGCGCAGACGGATGCCTATGGCCGCGATCTTGTCCTCCGCGCCATCACCCTTTTCCGGGCGGCGCACCCATACCCCGACGCGGCCCGGGCGCGTCTCGCCGCGGACGTTGAAGCGCTCTAGCGTGGCGATGACGATGCGCTCCAGCGCGCATACGAACGCGCGCACATCGCCGAAGCGGCGTTTCACGTTGATCATGACGTAGACCACGCGCTGGCCCGGACCATGGTAGGTGTACTGCCCGCCGCGGCCCGCCGGGTGCACGGGAAAGCGATCCGGCTCGAGCAGGTCTTGCGGCCGGGCGCTGGTGCCAGCGGTGTAGAGCGGGGGGTGTTCGACGAGCCAGATGAGTTCGCCGGCCTCGCCACGCGCGATGGCCTCGGCGCGCGTCTCCATGAAGCGCAGCGCATCCTCGTAGGCGGTCAGTCCGTCGCTGATCGCCCAGGCGATGGGCGGGAGCGCGGGCGCTCGTTGCACTTCTGGGTGGTTTGCGCCGGAGGCAAGGTCGCAGCTCGGTGTATCGGCGGTCATGTGGGCTCGGCTCGCACGGATGGCATTCCATGCGAGATATAGGCGATTGCGGCTCGAATAGGGAAGCGGAGGGGCGTTGGCGCCAGAGCAAGTTCCAGCGTGCTCAGAGGCGCCAAATCCAAGGCGAGCGGAATTGGATCAACTCGTCGGGGTGTCGAGCTTGCGGGTCAGGTTCTCGAATTCGCGGCGCAGTTCCTCGTTCTTGAAGATCTGCTCGAACGTCGGCGCCTCGAGTTTCTGGATCGCCTCGAACGATGCCGCGCTGTCGCGCATGAGGTTGCGGAGCTGGAAGCTCGCTTCCACCGTCTCGAATGTGTTGTCGGCGATCTTGAGGTCGTGCACCGCACGGCTGCGCGCCCGCGCGATCTGTTCGCGCTGCTGGTTGAGGTAGCGGCGATAGCCCTTGGCCGCATCCTCGGCGAGGCGCTGGCTCTCCAGGTTCGCCTCCAGCGCCTTTTTCTGGTCGGGGCGGTTCTCCTGGCGCAGCAGGTCCTTCGTCTTGGCGCGCGCGGCGGCGACGTCCTTCAGGATCGCGTCGAGCTTCGGCATGTAGCCCGTGTCGATCTTGGCGATTGTCGCGTCCTGCGCGTGCACCAGCATGGCGAACAGCGCCGCATGCATGGCGAAATACTTGCGAGCGGCATTCATGTTGTCGCCCGAGGCCGCCATCAGCTTCCCGAGCTGGGTGTCGATGACCTTGGCCGCGTTGAACACCGCGACGAGGCGGACGAGATCGCCCGAGAGCACGCTGTCGAGCAATAAGTCGACCTGATCGTTGCCGAGCTGCACGCCGGACCGCGTCAACGCCTCGTTGATCTCGGACTTCGCCTTCGCGATCTCGTCGCGGTTGGCGGCGATGCGCGCCTCCGCGTCCTTGATCGACTGGTCGAGGCTCGCGACGGTATCCGTCAGCACACCCGGCAGCATGCCGTCCTTCGGCGCGGTGAGCTGCTTCTCCTTGAAGCGGACGATCGCTTCCTCGGTGGCGCGGATGTTGGAGCGCAGCCCCTCCACCTTCTTCTGAACCTCGACGACGGGAACGTCGGTGACGATGCCGAGGGCAGAGTCGAGCAGCCGGCGGATCTTGGCCTCGCGGTCCTCGCGCGTTTCCGTCCAGATCGGCGGGACGATGAAGTCCTCGCTTTTCGGCAACTTGGTCGCCTGCGAGCGGTTGTCGGCGGTCTCGCGCAGGATCGCATCGACGGCGGCCATGAGCTGGCGCGCCTGCTCGAACGCCTGATCGCCCTCGCGCGGGTCCTTGGCCTCGGCCGGCGCCGGGCTCGTCTCCGCGGCGCGCGTCAGGAAATCGCCGATGCCGTCGCGCCGGGCCGTCTGCGCCGCGGCATCGAAGGGAACGACGGCGCTCATGGCGCTGGCGAGCAGAGCCGAGGCGGCGGCGGCCGTGAAGAGCTTCCTCGATGTGCCGGACATGTGCCAGCTCCTTTGCTCGTCGCCCGACGCCCGTTGCGGCATCCGCAGCCTCTCGGGGGAGGAAAGGCGGAGGCGATCCTCAGCCGCATATTCAGCAGGATCGCGGCAAATACATGGTGTCGGCGGGCGCGCGGCCAAGAGGTCTTATAGCGTGGTGGCGGCGGACGCTGAATATCAGTCGTGTGGTGCGCCGCCGTCGAAAGGGTAGGCGGGCCGCAGGGTTACGAGACGCCCGCCGCCGATTTGACGAGCGCGACTAGCCGTCCGTCTACCTGACGCGCATCGGTGAGGACGATCATATGCGTCATGCCCTCGGCGGCGCGCGTGAGCGTGACCGGCAGCTTTACTGGATCGAGCGGCGCTTCCAGCGGGCGGCCGGGGAGGGCGATGGCGAGGCGCAGATCCTTGCCACTGACGGCGAGTAGGGCGAACACCCGGTTGCGGGCGAGGGCAAGATGGCCCGGGCCGGCCGCGACGACGAGGTCGGGGATAGCCGTCCTCAGCGCGCGCAGGAGGTGAATGGCCAGCGGCCGGTAGGCCTTCGCCTTGCCGACCACTTCGGCGACCTCGGCCTCGGTGGCGGGTGGCAGTTCGTCTGCGGATAAAGCAGCGAGATCGGCGGGAGGTGGGGCTTGCGCGCTCCGCTCGGGGGCGGGGGGCGTCGTCACACTGGCGGGCTGCGTCGCTGCCACTTTGACGTCGGGCGACGGGTTGGCGCGTTCATCCTGTCGCGGGGCTTCGCTCTCACGTCCGGAGACGAGCCGCAGCGCCGGGACTGTCGCGGGCGTCGCGGCTGGCATGGCGGCGTGAGCTGCGGGCAACGCGGGTGACGGATGCGCCGGAGCCGAGATCGCCTCGGCGAGTTCCTCGACGGTGATGTAGATCGGTTGGCCGCCGTTGTGGTGAATGCGCTCCAGCCACGAGGCGCGCGAGAACATGAAGCCCTGGCGGCGCAGCCAGTCGATGATGTCGTTGCGGTGGGGCAGGCCCTGGATCGAGATGAGCGCCATCCACTGGCCGAGATCGCGGCCGGTGTCGGCCTTGAGGCTCGCCAGGAATTCCCGCTCTTTCTCCCGCCAGTCCGTGCTCATGAAGGCCGCCGCCGCCGCTCTTCTCAGATCAACCGCCGCGTGCGGTCACGGTAAGCCCGCCAGCGCTCGCCGAAACGTGCCTCCAGATGGCGCTCCTCGGGCAGGATGGCGAGCCAAGTCACGAGCGCCAGAAAAACCGGCACGAGGATCGCGAACCAGACGTTCTTGGTCATCTCGGCGAGACCGAGCAGCACCAGGGCATCGCCAATGTAGATGGGATTACGCCGCCAGCGGAACGGCCCGTCGGTGACAAGGTCGCTGGCGCCACGGTGCGGCAGAACGGTGGTCTTGTGGCGCCAGAGCGTCATGGCGGCCCACAGGATGAGCGCCAGCCCGGCGACACCCAGACCGACGCCGATGAAGCGCGCGGCGGCGTCATCGAGGCCGGGCCAGGCGAGCGGGTAATGGCGGCCGAGCATCAATGCGGCGAGTGCCGCGACCGCCAGCAGTACGGGCGGCCATGGAATGGCGCCGGGCCGCTCGGGGCCGGTCAGCGCGGAGGTCGGCTCGGGCTCACTCGACTGCATGGCGGTCCGCCTGGATGATGATCATGAAGATGATTACGATTCCGTCGCCCGGACCATAGCACAGCGTCATGACGGCGCGCCCGACGCGGGGGGGGGCATGATGGTGGCCAGTCGGACGCGACGCGCCGAGCATGCCGAGGCATCCCTATCGGGCGGGTTCTGGTCTACAACAAGGGGCTGGCCGCTGGTTACATACCGATTATTTTTGCCAGCCCCACGGAGAGCGGAGCTACGGGAAGGTACGATGACGCTTGAGACCGACGTTCGCGCTGGGCAGGCGGTCTACACGCCCGCGTCTCTCAGGCTCTACGACCACATCGTGCACGGCCTATCGAACCGCTGGCTGTGGCGATGCCCGACCGTCGAGCTGCATC
Source organism: Hyphomicrobiaceae bacterium (assembly GCA_016793635.1). Lineage (GTDB taxonomy): Bacteria > Pseudomonadota > Alphaproteobacteria > Rhizobiales > Hyphomicrobiaceae > JAEUMD01. Next base: position 60,541 of record JAEUMD010000009.1, on the reverse strand, counting down.
GCCTCTACGACCGCAACGTCAGCGCCGACCATATCGACATCGGCGTCGGTACCGGGCTCTTTCTCGACCGCGCGCGCTGGCCGGCCGCCGATCCGCGGATCACGCTCGCGGATCTGAACCCGCATTGCCTCGAGCGCGCGGCGGCGCGCATCGCGCGCTACCGTCCGCGCCAGATCAGGGTCAACGTGCTGGAGCCGTTACCCGCGGCGACCGGTGGTCCATTCCGTTCTGCGGGCCTGATGTATCTGCTGCATTGCCTGCCCGGCACGATCCGCCAGAAGGCGGTGCTGTTCGATCATCTGGCGCCTCATCTCGCAACCGGCGCGCGGGTGTTCGGCGCGACGATCGTGCAGGGCGATGCGCCGCGCAATTGGGGCGCACGCCGGCTGATGGCGATCTACAACTCCAGGGGCGTCTTCAGCAACTCAGGTGATACCGAGGCGGGTCTCCGCGCCGAGTTGGATGCGAGGTTTGCGGAGGTCGACGTGCGCCGGATCGGCTGCGTCGCGCTGTTCGAGGCGAGATCCCGCTGAAACCGCAGGACAATGACCCGCGCGTTTTTCGCCGTGGCGTTTGCGTGCGGTTGACGAAAACAGCAGTGGCATCGCGACTTGATCGAGACACGCGGGTGGTCCATCGAAGGGCCCCAGTGGAGACCGCATCTGCCTGCATGTTGAAGTGAACAACGGCCTGCGGTTGGTGGGAGCAAGGGCGCAAAAGGCGATGTTTTACGCACTATCCAAGATCGTCTACTTCTTCGTTCAGCCGTCGAGCCTGTTCGCCATCGCGATCCTCGCTGGTCTCGTTCTGGCGCGCTCCGGCCGGTGGGGCCGCTCTGGGCGAGGTCTGGCGTTCGCGGGTATCGCAGCGCTCGCCGTGGCAGGCTTGAGCCCCCTCGGTAACGCCCTCGTGCTGCCGCTGGAACAACGTTTCCCCGCGCTCGACACCAAGGCCGTACCAAGGGACGTGGCCGGCCTCATCATTCTCGGCGGATTCGAGGATTCGACCGGACTATCGACGCGCGTCGAGCTGGGCCTCAACGAATCCGCCGAGCGTCTGACCGAGTCGGCTCGCCTCGCAATCGCCGAGCCGCGACTGAAGGTCGTGTTCACAGGCGGTGTCGGCCGCCTCGTCGGACAGGGTGTCAGCGCCGCTGACCGGATCGGCGACTACCTCGCGGCGATTGGCATCGACCGTGGCCGCATGATCCTGGAGACCGGGTCGCGCAACACCTTCGAGAACGCCAAGCTGACGATACCGCTTTTGAAAACGTCGCCCGGCGAGCGCTGGCTGCTGGTGACGTCGGCCTATCACATGCCGCGCGCGATGGGCATTTTCCGCCGGGCGGGACTCGACGTGGTGGCGTTTCCGGTGGACTACCGGACAGAGGGCCCGAAGGACCTGTGGACCTGTTTCACGTCGATACCAGCGGGGCTCGAACGGGTCGATCTCGCCACCAAGGAGTGGCTCGGCCTCGTCGCCTACCGCTTGATGGGCTACACGAACGCGCTGTTTCCGGGGCCGTGACTATTGAGCCCCGGCAGCAAACCGCCCGCCTCACCTTCATTTGAGCTTAGTCTCGCCTTCACTTGGGCTTAGCCTCACCTTCAGTTGGGCTTAGAAGGACGGATGAGGCGCGGCGCCGGCCCGTTCGACGGTTTAGCCAGCTCGGCCTCGATGTCGTAGTGCGGGCAGTTTTGGCTCTTCAGCAGCTCGTTGTTGGCCTTGAGCTGAACCAGATCGGCGTTCACGTCCGCGGCTGCGTCCGTGCCGCGTGTGCCGCCTCCGACCAGGGGGGCTGCGGCCTGTTTTAACACCTGTGACGCCACGCTCGGGGTTTTCTTTGCCCCATCCCCGCGCAATTCAAAAAGGCGGATCTGCATTTGCCCGGCAATGCGGCGGCAGTCGACGCCTCCCTTCTTCTTGGCTGGCTTGCTGGAGAATGCAAACGGCTCGAGCTTGGCCGCGATCGCCGGGGAATGGGCGAGCAGCAGCGCGCCGATAACGGCCACCGGCATGGTGATCTTGATCAAAGTGCGCCTCATGACGTCTCCGTGGATGCGCGTGTTCGGGGCGCAGGCTCGATCCGGAACCCGGCGGATGTTGGACGGGCGTAACCGGCGCCGCGCCGATGGTGCTGCGAGCCGGGGCCCGCTGTGCCCCCCTTGCGGCCCATTCGCAGCTTGACGCCCTCCGGCCGAGCGACCATAACGGCGCCATGAAACGACGCGCGATGAAACCTGCTGTCAACATTCGTTGCGGCATTATTATCACGGGCTAGTCCCTCAGGCTGGCGCGCGCCTCTTTCCTTGCCCTCTCGGATATGAAGCCGCTCCGCCAGCCCTGGCGACGAGCCCGCGCGCGTATTCGATCGCCGGTCGTGGCTGATGCCGCGGCCGCGGTTCCGGTTTTTTGGCGAGGCGAGGCCGACATGGCGCTGAAGCTCTACAACACGTTGACGCGCGACAAGCAGGTATTCGAGCCGCTCGACCCGAACAACGTGCGCATGTACGTGTGCGGCCCGACCGTCTACGACTTCGCCCACATCGGCAACGCGCGCCCCGTCATCGTCTTCGACGTGCTCTACCGTTTGCTGCGCCACCTCTACGGCGAGCAGCATGTCACCTACGTGCGCAACATCACCGACGTCGACGACAAGATCAACGCGCGTGCGGCGCGTGACTTCCCGGACCTGCCCCTGAACGACGCGATTGCGCGGGTGACGGCGCAGACGACGGCGCAGTTCCACAGCGACATCGCAGCACTCGGCGTCCTGGAGCCGACGGTCGAGCCGCGCGCCACCGGTCACATCGACGAGATGAAGGCGATGATCGAGACGTTGGTCGCGAAGGGCCACGCCTACGTCGCTGAAGGACACGTGCTGTTCAACGTGCCGAGCATGAAGGATTACGGCCGCCTCTCGGGCCGAAGCCTGGAGGAGATGGAGGCCGGCGCGCGCGTCGAGGTCGCACCCTATAAGCGCGACGCCATGGACTTCGTGCTGTGGAAGCCGTCGAAGCCGGGCGAGCCGGCCTGGCCCTCCCCGTGCGGCATCGCGGAGCCTGGGCGGCCCGGCTGGCACATCGAGTGCTCGGCGATGAGTGAGAAACACCTCGGCCCGGTGTTCGACATCCACGGCGGCGGCATCGATCTCGTTTTCCCGCATCACGAGAACGAGGTGGCGCAATCGTGCTGCGCGCACGGCACGCCGCGCATGGCGCAGGTGTGGATGCACAACGGCTTTTTGCAAGTCGAAGGCGAGAAGATGTCGAAGTCGCTCGGCAACTTCATCACCATCAACGAGCTGCTGGACACGGATAGGTTCGGTGGGCGGAAATGGCACGGGCGCGTCGTGCGTCTCGCGATGCTCGCCACCCACTACCGGCAACCGATCGACTGGACGGCCGAGCGACTGACACAAGCCCGCGCGACCATGTTCGAGGTTGCCGAGCTGCTGTCCGGCGTCGAGGCCACGGGCGTGCCGAACGAAGAAGTGGTCGATGCGCTGAGCGATGACCTGAACACGCCGAGCGCGTTGTCGATAATCTATGGTCTCATCAAGTCGGCGCGCCGAAATCCGGACAATGCCCCGGCGCTGAAGGCGACCTTGCAGTTCATGGGGCTCTACGGGGGCGAGAGCGTCGACGACCTCGATCCGGGGCATGAGGCGCGTGCGGTCGATGCCGCGGCGATCGAAGCGGCGATCGCCGCCCGCCTCGACGCCCGCAAGCGCAAGGACTTCAAGGAGAGCGATCGCATCCGCGACGAACTCGCTGCGCAGGGCATCCAGTTTAAGGACGCCAAGGACCCGAAGACCGGCGAGATCACCACCACATGGGAGGTGAAGCGATGAGCACGCCTCAGCCCGGTTCGTGGAGTGGCGGCTGCCAGTGCGGCGCCGTTCGCTTCCGCGCGGGCTCGCTCGGGCGGCCGTCGCTCTGCCATTGCCGGATGTGCCAGAAGGCATTCGCCAGCGTCGGCGGATTGCTGGTGACCGCCAACGACCTCGCGTGGACGCGCGGCGGGCCGAAGTATTTCCAGAGTTCCAACAAGGTGCGCCGCGGCTTCTGCGGCGACTGTGGTACGCCGCTCACCTACGAGTATCCGGGCGGCGTCGAGGTCGCGATTGTCGCGTTCGATCGCGCGGGCGAGATCGCTCCCGTGATCCAGCATGCGCGGGCCGCTCGCCTGCCGTGGTTCGACAGTCTTACTGGTCTACCCGTGCGTACGCCCGAGGAAGAAGCGCGCGCGGCGGCATTCTACGCCGGCATCGCCTCGCGTCAGCATCCCGATCACGATACCGAAGCCTGGCCGGCGCAGGAGGGCGTGGCATGACGGACGCCCGTTCCTTCCCCATGCGCCCGTTCCTCAAGGCCGATACCGAGCGGCTCCAGGATCTCGTGGCCCAGTCGATCGAGATGCTAACGACCGAGGAATACGACGACGACGAGCGGATCGCCTGGATGTCGCGCGTCGCTGATGCGGAAGCGTTCGCGGGCCGGCTGTCGCGCAACGTGACCATCCTGGTCGAGTCCGAGGGCGATATTCTCGGTTTCGGCAGCCTGCGCGATACCGATGACAAGGCACGGCGCGAGGTCGATCTGCTCTATGTTCACCCCTATGCGGCGAGCCAAGGCGTGGGCTCTGCGCTGCTCGACGCGCTGGAACGCATCGCGCGGGCCCGGGGCGCGGAAACCATGACCGTCGATTCGAGCGATACCGCCCACGACTTCTTCGAGCGGCGGGGGTATCAGGGGATACGCCGCAACACCATTCCCATCGATGACGTCTGGCTGACCAACACCACCATGATGAAGCCGCTCGTCAAGGGCGGAGCCGGCAAGGCCGCCGGCAACGAAAGCGAGAAGAAGCCATGAAAGAGCGCCTCTATCTCTTCGACACGACGCTGCGCGACGGCGCCCAGACGACCGGTGTCGATTTCTCGGTCGAGGACAAGCGGCGCATCGCGCAGGTGGTGGACGATCTCGGCCTCGACTACCTTGAAGGTGGCTATCCAGGCGCCAACGACACCGATACGGCGTTCTTCGCGGCGCCTCCGAAGTTTCGCAACGCCCGCCTCACCGCGTTCGGCATGACGAAGCGTGCGGGGCGGTCGGTCGAGAACGACACGGGCTTTCAGGCGCTGCTGCAATCGGGCTCGCAGGCGATCTGCCTCGTCGCCAAGTCGTGGGATTATCACGTCCGCGTTGCGCTTGGCATCTCGACGGAAGAGAACGTCGAAGGCGTCAGCCAGTCGATCAAGGCCGTCGTCGCCTCGGGCCGCGAGGCGATGCTCGATTGCGAGCACTTCTTCGACGGCTACAAGGGCAATCGCGCGCACGCCCTCGCCGTCGCGAAGGCCGCCTACGATGCGGGCGCGCGGTGGGTCGTGTTGTGCGACACCAACGGCGGTACGCTGCCGCACGAGGTCGAGGCGATCGTATCGGATGTCGCGAAGGTCATCCCGGGCACCCACCTCGGCATCCACACGCACAACGATACCGAGAACGCCGTTGCCAACACGCTGATGGCGGTGCGCGCGGGTTGCCGTCAGATCCAGGGCACGCTTAACGGACTCGGGGAGCGCTGCGGCAACGCCAATCTCACGTCCATCATCCCAACCCTGCTGCTGAAGAGCGAGTTCGCCGATCGCTTCGAGACGGGCGTGACGCCCGACCGACTTTCCAAGCTGACGCACGCTAGCCGCGTGCTCGACGAGATTCTGAACAGGGCCCCGTTCCGTCACGCGCCCTACGTCGGCGAAAGCGCGTTCGCGACGAAGGCCGGCATTCACGCCTCGGCCATCCTCAAGGACCCGGATACCTACGAGCACGTCACGCCGGAGGCCATCGGCAATCAGCGCCGCGTGCTCGTCTCCAAGCAAGCCGGCAAGTCGAACGTGCTCGATGCACTGGCCCGCATCGGCATGAGCGTCGACAAGGACGATCCGCGCGTCGGGCAACTGCTCGAGGAGGTGAAGGCGCGCGAGGCGCAGGGATACGCCTACGAGGCGGCCGAAGCATCATTCGAGCTGCTCGCGCGGCGCATCCTCGGCAACGTGCCGCGCTTTTTCTCGGTCGATAGCTTCCGCGTCATGGTTGAGCGGCGTCACAACGCACGCGGTGAGCTGGTCACGGTGTCGGAGGCGATCGTCAAGGTTTACATCAACGGCGACGCCGAACCGCTGTGGTCGGTCGCCGAAGGCAACGGTCCGGTCAACGCCCTCGACAGCGCGCTGCGCAAGGATCTCGGCCGCTACCAGAAACACATCGCCGATATCGAGCTGGTGGATTACAAGGTGCGTATCCTGACCGGGGGCACGGAGGCCGTTACCCGCGTGCTGGTCGAGAGCCTGTGCACCAAGACGGGTGAGCGCTGGTTCACCGTCGGCGTCTCGCCGAACATCATCGACGCCAGCTTCGAGGCGCTGCTCGACAGCATCAACTTCAAGCTGGTGCGTGACAACGCCGTGGTCGAGCATCACGCGGCGATCCCGGGGGCGGCGGAATAGGCAGGCGCCGGCCGTTCCCCGATCGTCCTCCTACCGTCTTCCATAACGGAGTGTTAACGCGCACCGCCTACACTTCCCCCTCGGTATGGGCGCGCGAGGCGCGCTGGAGTGGGAATGTCGCATGAGTTGGCAGAGCGCACGGGCATCGGCCGCCCTTCTGGCCGAGCGGTTGAAGCTTCTCGATAGCGCACGCGCGAATGGCGGCATGGTGGAGCGCCGCAAGAAGCCGCGCGACGCCGACGACGGTGAGCCGCAACCGCAGCCCGCCATGTTCGTCAAACCGTCCCGCAAACTCGAACCGCCGCCGCCGCCCGTCGCCGATGTTCTCACGCAGGAGCTCGCCGACGCCGGTCTCATCGAGGTCGAGACGGAAACAAATGCGCCGGACCCCGAGCCGAGCGCCGAGGAGGACACGCCGGAAGCGCGCCGCGCTCCGCGCAAGCAGCAGGCTCTGCCCGCGCTCGTTACGTCGCCAGAGATCGCCAATGCCGTTCCAGCGCGTGTCATCGACATGTCAGCGACGGGAGCGAAGGTCGAGCTGACACCGATGGGGCGAGCGACGGGCGTGCCGTTGACCGATCTGCCTGGGCGTTTCCTGCTCGTGCTGCGCCACGACCGGATGGAAGTGGACTGCGAACTGGTGTGGCGCGACGGCTGGATGCTCGGCGTGCGTTTTCTCGGCTTCCCGCGTCCGAGCCAAGTGGCGCGCCGTTAGGGTGCGATCGACTGAGATGGATGCGCGGAGCGCTTCCGTCGCCGTCGTGAATCGCACCCTGGTCCAAGATTGCGATCGACTGAGATGGACGCGCGGAGCGCTTCCGTCGACGTCGTGAATCGCACCCTGATCCAAGATTGCGATCGGCTGAGATGGATGCGCGGAGCGCTTCCGTCGAAACGTCAATCGCTGTCTAGCGCTCCGCGAGCAGTCGCCGCGCGGCCTGCTCGACCGGCAGCTCGCCGGCCAGCACGGCGTCGGCGAGTCCTTCGAGTTCGCCACCCTCGCCGGCGCGGATGCGGGCCGCGACGAGGTCCGCCGCCGCCCGCGCGATCAGGTAACGGGCGCGCCGCCGCCGCCGCGTCGTTGCACCCTGGCCGAGCACGCGGTCGCCGATGGAATCGATCGTTTCGACCAGTTCGGCGACACCTTCGCCGCTCGTCGCCGTGGTCTTCAGCACCGGCACCTTGGCCGCCGCACCCACGCGGATCGAGAGTGCGCCCACGAGCTGCTGCAACGTGCGCTCGGCACCTTCGCGGTCGCCCTTGTTGACGACCAGAACGTCGGCAATTTCGAGCAGGCCCGACTTCATCGCCTGGATGTCGTCGCCGAGACCCGGCGCCGAAATGACGACGCGGACATCGGCCACCTCGGCGACGTCGATCTCGTTCTGCCCGGTTCCGACCGTCTCGAGAATGACGACGTCGAAACGCGCGGCGTCGAGCGCGTCGATGATGCGGACGGCTGCCGGCGACAGGCCACCCAGATAGCCGCGGCTCGCCAGCGATCGGACGAAGACACCGTCGTCGTCGAGGGCGGCCGTCATGCGGATGCGGTCACCGAGGATGGCGCCACCCGATACCGGGCTCGACGGGTCGACGGCGATGACGCCGACGCGGCGGCCGGCGGCTCGCAATTCGCGGATCAGGGCGTTGACCAGCGTCGACTTGCCGGCGCCAGGCGGTCCGGTGAAGCCGACGACCAGCGCGTGACCGAGGTGCGGCTGCAGCGACTTGAGCAGGGGGACGGCGGCGGGAGACAGCCGCTCGAGTTCGGTGATGGCAGCCGCAACCGCTCGTCGCTCGCCGCGGACGAGACGCGCGACGAAGCTGTCGTCGGCTGCGGACGATCCGGCGCTGGTTGTGCCGGCCGGCGCCGGCATTGCATCGGTGTTGCCCATGTCGGCTGCTAGAATCTCGCGGTGATGGCGCGATCGGGAACCGTGCTCTCGTCGGAGGCCAGGGCCGCTCGAATCGCCGGGGTTATGGCGTTCGCGTTCTCTACCACGATGAAGCGGACATTGATGCCGTTGCGTATGAAACGATCGTCGCGCATATGGCTGAGCAGGCTGAGGAAGGGGTTCCAGAAGCCGGCGATGTTGGCGACGACGATCGGCTTCGTGTGCCGGCCGAGCTGCGACCAAGTCAACTGCTCTACGAGTTCCTCCAACGTGCCGATGCCGCCGGGCAGCGCCACGAACGCATCGGAGTGCTCGAACATCAGGCGTTTGCGGCTGTGCATGTCCTCCGTGACGATCAGCTCGTCGACGTTGGTCAGCATGTGCTCCCGCTCGGTGAGAAACGTCGGGATGATGCCGGTGACGCGACCGCCGCCGGCGATCGTCGCACGTGCCACCTCGCCCATGAGGCCCATGCCGCCGCCGCCGTAGACGAGGCGGATTCCCTCGCGGGCGAGGCATTGGCCGAGCTCCCGGGCTGCCTCGACGTAGGCCGGATTGGCACCGGGGCCGGACCCGCAATAAACGCAAACGCTTTCGAGTTTGCCCGTCGCTGGCGGCTTTGGGGGAGGCGTGAGTTCGGCGTCCACTCCGGCGGGGCCGTTCATCGTGGGGGCTTTTTTTGCGGCCGAGGGGTTCTTGCTGCGCTTCTGAGCGGTCTTCGGGCCGGGCCGCGAACCGTTTGCGGATCTGAGGGACTTGTTCATGGGGTTATGTGATTTCGACAATTGCTACTCACTGTATTTGGCTTCCGGGGCCGGCAAGGCGACACGGGCTTGGCCCTTTTACATAAGGCCGGTTCGTCGCCACATGAAGGCAGGCGATTAAACGGCACATAAAGCGGGCGCGCTCGGCCGGCCGGTCGCCTGCGGTCCGCGGGCGAGATTATTGCGGTTGCCCGCGTGCCAATTGCCTTTTCCCCGAACCGGAAGAATGCCGCTCGCCACGCCTCCTCCAACGATGCCGCGAACCTGTGTTAACCCTGCTTCGTGTGCCCGGGATGTTCGTGTTTGCCGGATTTGGGGCGGTGCACCGCGCATGGGCTCTAGCGTCGGCTGAGTATTCCCGGGTAAAATACTGTTATCACTCTTTCAATCGTGGCGTCTGTCGTGGGTGGGTCGGAATGTTCGGCGTAAGACTGCTCGTGGTCGGCTCGTTTCTCGGCGCCGCCTATGGGGCCGTGAGCGGCGCGCCGATCGATGCGGGCCGCGATATCGCCCTGATCGGTGGCAGTGCACTCGCCGCGATCGAGGACCGCTTGACCGCGGCGGAAGGCGCGGCACCGCCGCTGCCCGCCCGCCGAAAGCTCGCCGCGGCACGCGCCGCCGATAGCGTTACGGCAGGTGGACTATCCGCGCCCGCGGGGGCCAATTTCACTCCCATATCGGGGCCTTCGATCTCGCGTGTCGAGATCGCGAGCGACGGCACGGCGCGCTTTGCCGGCATCGGTTCCTCGGGCGCCGAAGTGATCCTGCGGCGCAACGGCGAGTCGCTGGGATCGGCCGTCGCCGACCGCGCGGGCAACTGGCAGCTCGAAGTCGAGCGCCGGCTCGGCGCGGGAGAGCATCGGATCGAGGCCGTGTCGCGGGCCCCCGGCGGCGGCCGCCAGGTTGCCGGCGGCGATGTACGTATCGCCATTCCGAGACAATTCGAGGGTGGGCCGCTGGTAGCGTTCGAGCGCCCTGAGGCGGAGACGGCCCGGGAACGCAAAGCCGTCGAGGCGGACATGCGCCAGCGGACGGGTGAGATCGCGCAAGCGCCGCCTGTGCCGCCGGAGTCGCGCGTTCCACAACGCGCCGACGGTCCCCCTCGGCAGGCGTCACCCGATGCAAGCGGGTGGGAAGTTCTCGATTACGACCGGCTGATGTTCCACCTTCAGGAGTGGCTCGCCCGCGCCAACCGCGAGTATCAGCGCGAGATCGTCAGGCGATTGCAGGTGCCGCCGCCACCGCCCGGCGAGGACGAGGAACGTGTGGCAAAAGAAGTCACCACGCCCGAGCCCGAGCGGCCTCAGGCGCGCGAGTCGGAATCCGTGGCGGCCCCTCCAAACCGTACCGAGCAAACGCCGCGCGGCGCCGAAGGGACCGCCAAGGATATGACCGACGCGATGCGTGCTGCGACCGAGCGGGTCGAGGCGGAGCGAGTTGCAGCCGAAAAGGCGGCCGCCGAACGCGCCGCCCGTGAACAGGCGGCCGCGGAGAAACTCGCGGCAGAGCGGGCTGCGGCGGAGAAGACGGCGGAAGCCGAACGGTTGGCGGCCGAAAGGGCGGCCGCTGAGAAGGCGGCTCAGGCGAAGGCTGCCGCGGAGAAGGAAGCGGCCGAGCGCGCCGCAGCGGAGAAGAAGGCGGCGGCCGAGCGGTTGGCTGCGGAAAAAGCAGCGGCTGAGAAGGCGGCTCGGGCGAAGGCTGCCGCGGAAAAGGAAGCGGCCGAGCGCGCCGCGGCGGAGAAGAAGGCTGCGGCCGAACGGTTGGCTGCGGAAAAAGCAGCGGCCGAGAGGGCTGCCCAGGCGAAGGCTGCCGCAGACAAGGAAGCGGCAGACCGAGCCGCGGTGGAGAAGAGAGCAGCGGCCGAACGGCTGGCGGCCGAGATGGCCGCACGCGAGCGGACCTTGGCCGAGAAAGCCGCTGACGAAAAAGCGGCTGCGGCCAGGGCGGCTTCCGATCGGGCGTCCGAAGCGAGCAAGGTTGGGGGGAGTTCGACGGTTGCGGAAGCTCCCCGTGCCAAAGTCGCGAAGCCGGCCGACGTTCCAGCGCCGGCCCGCCGCCCCACGGCCGTCGCAGGTATGCTTGAGGAGCATCCGGCCGCAAGGCCCGCCGACCGCCTGGCAGCGCCCGAGGGACGGCCGGTTTCCGGCATGGCTGCGCACGGCCAATCGACTAACGCTGGCCGCGGGTCGCTGAAGGATGGTCCATCGCCGACGGCTTCACACTCCGGAGAGGTGCCCGATCGCGTAGCAGCCAAGCGCCCGACGCGGGCGTCCGATCACGCTTGCAGGGGGCGCGCGGGCCGTCGCGTCCGCCCGCCCGGGACCTACACCGTCGCGACGGGCGACAGCCTCTGGCAGATCGCCTCGCGTCACTATGGTCGTGGCTATCTCTATCCGGTGATCTACCGCGCCAACACGCGCAAGATCGACGATCCCGACCTCATCTTCCCGTGCCAGCGCCTGTTCATTCCAAGGCACGAGCGCTGAGGCGTGGCGGATCTCAACTCTGCAACGGGTCGTGTTGTGATTTCGGGATCTGGGGAGCTGCGCCGCCGGGTAGGCGTGCGGCGGACATCCCGCCTGCTCGGGAGGTGGGGAAACGCTTCGCTCACAATCCGTGCTTCCGCTCTCCGGCCGCATGTCCTAGAACCGTTCTAATTCCAAGGCAACGCAGCGCCCCCCGCCTGTCGCGTCCCTAGAGCGGCAGAGGTTGCGGGCTGTTCCGCATTCGAGCCCCGAGACGATATGAGACCTCTGAGCCGCACGCCATCCGTCACCGCCTCGGCGGACAAAGCCGATCGTCCCCTCTCGGGCAACCATTGGCAGGTATTCAGCGGTTTGCTGCCGTTCGTGTGGCCCGAGGGCCGCCCCGACCTCAGGCTGCGCGTCGTCCTCGCCTTCGTCGTCCTCGTCGTCGCCAAGATCGTCACCGTGCTCGTGCCGGTGCTCTTCAAGGAGGCGACGGACTGGCTGACGGCGAACGGGCCGGCGAACGCGGAACCGGCGCGACAGCTCGCGCTGGGCGCGATCGGCCTCATCGCGGCCTATGGCGTCGGCCGCGTGCTGATGATGGTGTTGAACCAGATCCGCGATCTGTTCTTCACCCGCGTCGGTCAGCACGCCGCGCGCGAGCTCAACATCCGCACTTTCCGGCACCTGCACCAGATGTCGCTGCGCTTCCATCTCGAGCGGCGCACGGGCGGGCTTTCGCGCATCATCGAACGCGGCACGCGCGGCGTCGAGCTCATCATGCGCATGGGCATTCTCCAGCTTGTCCCGACGATCCTCGAGCTGGCGCTGATGACCGGCATTCTTCTCTACTATTTCAACTGGGTCTACGTGGTCATCGTTTACGCGACGGTCGCACTCTACATGTGGTTCACGTTCGCCGCGTCCGAGTGGCGCATCGCCATCCGCCGCGAGATGAACGACAGCGACAACGACGCCAACACCAAGGCGATCGACAGCCTGTTGAACTACGAGACGGTCAAGTATTTCGGCAACGAGGGGCTCGAAGCGCGCCGATTCGATGCTTCCATGGCGCGCTACGAGACGGCTGCCGTCCGCACCTATTATTCACTCGGCGTGCTCAACTCGGGGCAGTCGGCGATCTTCACCGTAGGCATGACATTGACGATGCTTCTCGCCGCCTGGGGCGTGATGAGCGGCACCCACACCGTCGGCGATTTCGTGATGATCAACGCGCTGATGATCCAGCTCTACACGCCGTTGAACTTCATGGGCATGGTCTATCGCGAGATCAAGCAGGGGCTGGTCGATCTCGAGGCGATGTTCTCGCTCATGAGCGAGCGGGCCGAAGTTTCCGACAAGCCCGGGGCGCCCGAGCTGCGCGTCGGCTCCGGCCACATCCGCTTCGATCACGTCTCGTTCGCCTACGATCCCGAGCGGAGGATTCTCGATGACGTCTCCTTCGAGATTCCGGCGGGCAAGATGGTCGCCATCGTCGGACCCTCGGGCGCTGGAAAGTCGACGATCAGCCGCATCCTGTTTCGCTTCTACGACATCCAGTCGGGCGCAGTGACGATCGACGGCCAGGATATCCGCGATGTCACTCAGGCGAGCCTGCGCGCCGCCATCGGAGTCGTGCCGCAGGATACGGTCCTGTTCAACGACACGATCCTCTACAACATTCGCTATGGCCGCCCGGACGCCACTGACGACGACGTGCGCGAGGCAGCTACGCTCGCCCAGATCGACACCTTCATCAAGTCGCAACCCCAGGGCTACAAGACCATGGTGGGTGAGCGCGGGCTCAAGCTCTCGGGTGGCGAGAAGCAACGCGTCGCCATTGCGCGGACGATTCTCAAGGGGCCGCCGATCCTGATCCTCGACGAGGCGACGAGCGCGCTCGACAGCCATACGGAGAAGGAGATTCAGGATGCGCTCGACCGCGTGGCGCGAAACCGCACGTCGCTCGTGATCGCGCACCGCCTCTCGACGATCATCCATGCCGACAACATTCTGGTCCTCGACCAGGGGCGCCTCGTCGAGCAAGGCACGCACGCAGAGCTCATCGCCCGGAACGGCCTTTATGCCTCCCTCTGGAACCGACAACGGCAAGCGGAGAAGGCGCGGGAGGAACTGGCTCAGGCGCTGGAGGCGGCGGAAAAGGCCGGCGCGTTGCCGTCGGCTCAGGTTGTTGCCGGCGTCACGCGGTGATGTGAGCCGGAAGGCATGCCGTCATAGCGGCCTTGGTGATGTGGAGCCCCGTCGCGGCCGGTTGCGCACATGTACGGGGCCGACGAGCGCGATCGGCCAACGGTGCATTGCCGCGTGATGGACTGCCGTTGGCGTCGACCTCTTGGGTTTCGGTGCACCGTGCAAATGCCACGGGCTTATGCCGAGGCCCGGCTGCGACGCTCGGGGGGAGACCTTCCCACCGGCCCAGAGGCGCCTTAGCTATTCCGTATACCAGCCGGCGCTAGATTGAGCGGGCGCACCGCCGCTACCACTCAGCTCCCCGAGGCCCCGAACGACATGCTCAAGGCCGGGCTCATTTCTATCATCCGCCTTGCGCGGACGATCATCGTCGGCGCGTTCAACATCCTCTTCGCTCTGATCCTCCTGTTCGAGGAGTGGGGCTGGCAGCCGCTGCTCGCCGCGTTCCGCTGGCTTGAGCGTTACCGCATCGTCGCCCGCGTCGAGGCATGGATCGCGGCGCTGCCGCCTTATGGTGCGCTCGCCATTTTCGTCGCCCCGAGCGCCATCCTGTTGCCGGTGAAGTTCATCGGCCTGTGGTTGCTGGCGAACGGCCAGCTACTCGCGGCCGGATTGCTGCTCGTGCTTGCCAAGATCGCCAGCACGGCGCTCGTGGCGCGCATCTTCATGCTGACGCAGCCGGCGCTGATGCAACTCGCATGGTTCGCGCGGCTCTATCACTGGTTCATTCCATGGAAGGAGGAGCTGTTCGCCCGCGTGCGTGCGTCGTTCGCCTGGCGCTACGGCCGGATACTCAAGGCGCGGATGGCGAAGGAGGTGCGGCAGCGGATGGCCGTCTTACGCCCGGTTGCCGTTGCGGCGATGGCTGCTGCGCGGGCACGGCTGCATATCCTCGGTCGCGTCGGATTGAGGGAAGCACACAGAGCGCTCAGCTACCTTCGGGAGCGCTGGAACGAGTGGCGCAATTCGTCTGGCTGGTGACGTGCAATCGCAGCCTCGAGCGAAAGGTGCTTTCACTGTATCGATGAACTCGCGGTAGGATTCCATCTCGACCGCTCGGCAGTGCACGGCGGCGCGGCAGTCGCTGTCGTCAGGCTCTCCGCAGCGTCTCGCGGGGAGCGGCGCGGCGAATTCGGCGGGCCTGCGGGGCCGTTTCGTCCTACGGCAGCGGAGCGGT
The DNA here is from genome assembly GCA_016793635.1 of Hyphomicrobiaceae bacterium. Taxonomy (GTDB): domain Bacteria; phylum Pseudomonadota; class Alphaproteobacteria; order Rhizobiales; family Hyphomicrobiaceae; genus JAEUMD01. Next base: position 45,515 of record JAEUMD010000009.1, on the reverse strand, counting down.
GAGGTGATCGCGCCGTCTTTAGTTCTCGACCGTCGACGGTGCAACAGGTGGCGGTAGCACCTCGCTGCTGATCGGGCCGAGTCCCGAACTGGCGGCCGTGACGGCGGGCGGCTCCGTGCTGGCCAGGGCCGCCGCCCCCGCCGTACCCTCGGCCAGCGTTTCGGACACTTGGATCAGCACGGCGGGATGGTTGCTGGAGCCAGGGTGGACAGTATCGCCGGGCGCTATCGCTGCGAGCGCCGGTTTGGAGGCGACGGGCTCGTCCTGCCTGAGGGCCAGCGGGGTTGCGGCCGTCACGTCGATCCCTTGTCCGGTCTCGGCTGCAATCACGGTCGTTGACGTGGATTCGGCAGCGCGGGCTGGGAGGCTCCCGGATTCAGCGGGAAGCTTGCCGTTCACCAGGGGCTCGGTTGCCGGTGATGCCGAAGCGGTGGGCTCGGCGGCAGCGGCCTCGGATGCCGAAGGACCTGTCGCGACGTTATGGGCCGTCGGCAGGCCTGGAGCGGCAGGCAGCTCCGGCGGCAACGTTGCGAGTGCAGCTTCCGCGACCGCTGCCTCGGCGGTGGCAGTGTCCGCGACAGGTGCGCCGGGCTGGGCTGTTTCGGCGGCGGTCGTCGCAGCGGCCGCTGCCTCGATGGGCGTAGTTTTGACGGGGAGCGCCTTGGTCACAGCGAGCTCGGTCGTGCCGGCCTCGACTTCAGGTGCAGTTACGCTTGCGGTCTCGGATGCCGAGGCGGCAGCGGCCGAATAGGGATCGTCCGCTTGGGCCGGTGCGTCCGTCGCGATTTCGCGCGGCTGCACTTTGGTGATGTCGGATGGCAAGACGGTGGCGGCGGCGTTCTCTGCCGGCGCATCGCCGCTGCCCGATTGGCCGAAATAGGGCGCGGTTGCCGTGCGGACGAGATCGGCCACCGCGATACAGGCGATGGCGGTGAGCGCGGCGGGCAATAACTTGGATTTCATTCCGTTGCCTCGTGCCAATTGCGCATGTGGATCAGCGGGCGCCGCGTCACTTCGTAGCTTGACTTATTTTGCGGGTATGGCGCCGAGGTGACGGGATGGTGCCGATTCGCGCCGCCCTCGTCGAGAGACTTTTACGCATCAGAGCTTGTGTCCTCGCGGCATCGGCGGAGCTTCCGGTTCGGAGGTTCACATGCTCCGATGGAGCCGAATTTCCGAAGCATCGTCAGGGACGAGAGAATTCCTGCTGCCGATAGCCCTGGAGATAGAGCAGCGAGGTCAGATCGCCGTTCGTCACGACGGCGCCGTTCGCCGCCTCGCGCATCGCTGCGGCCACTTTTTCCTTGGCGCGGAAGGCGACGCCGAGGCCCGCTTCGGCGAGCATCGCGAGATCGTTGGCGCCGTCGCCCACCGCCATCGTGAGTGCCATGTCGACACCGCGTTCGCGCGCGATGCGTCTCAGGGCATCGAGTTTAGCCTCGCGGCCGAGGATCGGAGGAATGACGCGACCAGTAAGCTTACCGCGCACGACCTCGAGTGTGTTGGCCTGATGCTCGTCGAAGCCGAGCCGCTCCGCCACGCGCGCGGTGAAAACCGTGAAGCCGCCGGAAACCAGTGCGCAGTAGGCACCATGCGATTTCATGGTCGCGATCAATTCGCGGGCGCCCGGCATGTAGGTGATGCGTTCGGCGACCTGATCGAGTACGGCGGCGTCGAGGCCGGCAAGCATGGCGACCCGCTCTTTCAGGGCCGCCTCGAAATCGAGCTCGCCGCGCATCGCCCGCTCGGTGATGTCGGCGATGCGGCGGCGTGCGCCGATGAAGTCGGCGAGCTCATCGAGCATTTCCTGCTCGATGATGGTGCTTTCCATGTCGGCGACGAGCAGCATCTTGCGACGCTTCTTGCCGTCGGGAACGACGTTGAAGTCGATCGAGGCGCCGACGAGCTCGCGCTGCACGATGGCGAGCGCCTGCCGGGCTGCGTCGTCGCTGTCGACGAGGATCGAAGCGCTCCACGCCTCGCTCTTGGCAAGCCAGCTCTGGTCGACCTTGATGGCGCCGGGGAGCTGGTCCCAGGCAGGGCGCACACCGGCAGGGGTCAGTGTCGGGCGTTGCGGATCGACGGCGACGACGATCGAAAGGTAAGGCATGGCGTCTCTGGCACGTGCTTGTCGGGCCACCCTCTTTGCAGGTCCGACCGCCGTGGGCAAGCGTGGAACGGCACCGTACCCATCAGACAGTGGTCGAGATCGGCGCGATGGCGCCGGAATTGGCAGCGGTGGGCACGCGGTCGGTCGGGCGGCGGCAGCTCCTTCCTCGCCAGCCGCTACCCAAGGCGCTACCGACTTTGATGAAATCGCTCGCTCGATCCGTCAAAGTCGGATTGTGGAACCCACCACCTGGCCTTGGAGCGATCGACGCAATCGTTGAAAGTACCCCTTGGTTTCATCTCAACCGATCTCACCCTCGTGCGGCAGAGCGTTCCGGCGTTGGCTATCCGCCTGCCGGTCGACGGCAATGTTCGATATGACGGTCGTTTGATGATCTTCTGTTGCGTCGGGGGACCCTCGCGCGGGTGGGCAGGTGAGAGAGCATGGATGTGCGGCTGCGCGATTATGGCCTGACCCTCGATGACGTGACGCGGGCGCCTGCGGCAGGCCAGGCCGCGGGCGATCGGCCTGCCGCCGTGCTCATCGCCGGACCGACCGCGTCGGGCAAATCCGCGCTCGCACTCGCCATAGCCCGCGAGGCCGGCGGCGTGGTCATCAACGCCGACTCCATGCAGGTCTACGGGGTTTTGCGTGTGCTGACAGCGCGCCCCGGCGTGCAAGAAGAGGTATCGGCGGCGCACCGGCTCTACGGACACGTGCCTCCGAGCCAGCCGTATTCCGTTGCCCAGTGGTTGCGCGAAGTGGCGGCCGAAATAGCCGCCGCGCGGTCCGCGGGGCTGTTGCCCGTCGTCGTTGGCGGCACGGGGCTTTACTTCAAGGCCCTCGTCGAAGGACTTTCGCCGATCCCGGAAATCGATCCCGATATCCGCGCACGATGGCGGGCCGCCGGAGAATGCGAGCCGCCGGCCGAACTGCACCGGCTGCTAGCGGCCCGAGATCCCGAAACGGCCGCGGCACTACGTCCCGCCGATCGCCAGCGCATTGTTCGCGCGCTCGAAGTGCTGGAAGCGACGGGGCGTCCGCTCAGCACTTGGCAGCGCCTCCCCGGGATTCCGGTGCTGCGGCTCGAGGAAACGCTTCCGCTGGTCGTGTCAGTCGAGCGGACGGAGCTCTACGGCAGGGCGGATGCGCGTTTCGTGGCGATGGTCGGGGAGGGCGCGCTCGAAGAGGTCGCGGCCCTGACTGCGCTCGGCCTCGATATTGCTCTACCGGCGATGCGGGCGCTGGGCGTTGCGCCTCTTGCCCGCCATCTGGCGGGAGAGCTTTCGCTCGAGGCGGCTGTTGCGGCCGGCCAGCAGGAGACCCGGCACTACATCAAGCGGCAGCTAACCTGGCTAAGAAGATATATGATTGCGTGGATGGCAGTCTCCAAGAAATAAATGAAAACTCAGCGGCAATTTGGCATTCCATTTATTGAATCATCGATTGACCTTGCCCGAACGAGCGCATAGCGTCCGCCGCAAATTCCGGGGGGCGGTGGCGCGCGGAAAACAGCGCCGCCTCATCGTCCCTCTCGGGTACTGGCCAAGCGACAGCGATCAGACGTGGAGACGAGGCGATGGCACGCACAATGACGGGCGCCGAAATGGTGATCAAGGCGCTGCAGGATCAGGGTGTCGAGTTCATCTTCGGCTATCCGGGCGGCGCCGTTCTGCCGATCTACGACGAGCTGTTCCAGCAGGAGAAGGTGAAGCACATCCTGGTGCGCCAGGAGGGCGGAGCCGTACACGCGGCGGAAGGCTATGCGCGCTCAACCGGCAAGGTCGGCGTGGTGCTGGTAACGTCCGGTCCGGGCGCCACCAACGCCGTGACCGGCCTCACCGACGCGCTGATGGATTCGATCCCGCTCGTCTGCATCACCGGGCAGGTGCCGACGCATCTGATCGGCAACGACGCCTTCCAGGAGTGCGATACCGTCGGCATCACCCGCCCGTGCACCAAGCACAACTGGCTGGTCAAGAACGTCAACGACTTGGCCCGCGTGCTGCACGAGGCATTCTACATCGCCAAGAGCGGCCGCCCGGGACCGGTGGTGGTCGATATTCCGAAGGACGTGCAGTTCTCCTCCGGCAACTACGTCGGCCCGTCTAACATTCAGCACAAGACTTACAAGCCGCGTGTGAAGCCGGAGCAGCCGGCGGTGCGCGAGGCCGTCGAGCTGCTGGCCACCGCGAAGAAGCCGATTTTCTATACCGGTGGTGGCGTCATCAACTCGGGGCCGAAGGCGAGCCAGCTTCTGCGCGAGCTCGTGCGCCTCACGGGCTTCCCAGTCACCTCCACCCTGATGGGCCTCGGCGCTTACCCGGCTTCCGACAAGCAATGGCTCGGCATGCTCGGCATGCACGGGACCTACGAGGCCAACATGGCCATGCACGACTGCGACGTGATGGTGTGTGTCGGCGCGCGGTTCGACGACCGCATCACCGGCCGGCTCGATGCTTTCTCGCCCGGCTCGAAGAAGATCCACATCGACATCGATCCTTCCTCGATCAACAAGAACGTCCGCGTCGATATCCCGATCATCGGCGATGTCGCCTATGTGCTCGAGGACATGCTGCGCGTCTGGAAGGCGCGTGCACCGCAGCTCGACAAGGCGGCGCACAAGGCTTGGTGGAAGGAGATCGACGGCTGGCGTGCGCGCAAATCGCTCGCCTACAAGAAGTCGAAGGACGTGATCATGCCGCAGTATGCGGTGGAGCGTCTCTACGCGCTCACCCGCGACAAGGATGTCTACATCACGACCGAGGTCGGCCAGCACCAGATGTGGGCAGCACAGCTCTTCCATTTCGACGAGCCGAACCGCTGGATGACATCGGGCGGCCTCGGCACGATGGGCTACGGCCTGCCGGCAGCGATCGGTGCGCAGCTCGCGCATCCGAAATCGCTGGTGGTCGATATTGCCGGCGACGCCTCGATTCTGATGAACATCCAGGAGTGCTCGACGGCGGTGCAGTATCGCCTGCCCGTCAAGGTGTTCATCCTGAACAACGAGTACATGGGCATGGTGCGGCAGTGGCAGCAGCTTCTGCATGGCAACCGCCTGTCGGAAAGCTACACGGAAGCACTGCCCGATTTCGTCAAGCTGGCGGAAGCCTATGGCTGGAAGGGTATTCGCTGCGATCACCCTGCCGATCTCGACGACGCGATCAAGGACATGATCAACAGTCCCGAAGCGGTGATCTTCGACTGCCGCGTGGCGAAGCTCGCCAATTGCTTCCCGATGATCCCGTCCGGCAAAGCGCACAACGACATGCTGATGGGCGAGGACGTCTCCGACGAGGACGTCGGCAAGGCGATCGGCAAGGAAGGCAAGGTTCTGGTCTAACGGCCGCGACTTGGACGGGCCGGTTGCTCCGGCCCGTCATTCGAACGGCGAACGCGCGTCCGCCGCGCCCAGCAATGCGGGAACCCCATGCATCTCGTCATCGCCAACAAGCTCTACTCTTCGTGGTCGATGCGGCCGTGGCTCGCCATGCGCGCGGTCGGGCTCGACTTCACCGAGACGGTGATCCCGCTGCGCATGCCTGATACGGCAGAGCGCATCCGGCAGTATTCGCCGTCCGGCAAGGTTCCGGTGCTGATCGACGGTGACGTGAAGGTTTGGGAGAGCCTCGCCATCATCTCGTATCTCTCCGACGTACATCCGGAGTGCCGGTTCTGGCCGGAGGGCAAGGTTGCCCGAGCACATGCGAAGTCGATCGCAATGGAGATGCACGGCGGGTTCCAGGCACTGCGGCAGTCCTGCCCGATGAACCTCGGCAAGCGCTTTCAGGCGCCGGCGATGTCGGACGATCTTAAGGCCAACGTCGCGCGCGTCGAGGAGATATGGCGCGAGACGCGCGGGAAATTCGCCGCTGGCGGCGCATATCTGTTCGGCGAGTTCACCGCGGCCGACGCCATGTATGCGCCGGTCGCGACGCGCCTCGCTGCATATTCGATCCCGGTCGCCGCGGATACGCGCGCCTACATCGATGCCATCTATGCGCATCCGGCGTTCGTCGCATGGCGGACCGCGGCGCTTGTCGAGCCATGGACCGTCGCCGCGTACGAGGAAGGACACGTGGTGATCGAGGACTTCCGCTCGGCGAAGACCTGAGCCCCAAAAAGCTGAATTTCGAGATACGGCAAGAGAGAGACGAAGCCGCTATGGTCCAGACGCAGAAGCAGAGCCACTACCCGAGCCTTACCACGCAGGAGGGGATCGTCCGGCGGACATTGTCGGTGACGGTCGACAACGAGCCGGGCGTGCTGGCGCGCGTGATCGGCCTCTTTTCCGGTCGCGGCTACAACATCGACTCGCTGACGGTGACGGAGACCGAGCACGAGAAGCATGTCTCGCGGATCACCATCGTCACGCAGGGCACGCCGATGGTGATCGCGCAGATCAAGCATCAGCTCGAGCGCTTGGTGCCGGTGCATCGCGTGCACGACCTGACGGAAGAGGGCAATCCTCTGGAGCGCGAGCTGGCGCTGGTCAAGGTGATCGGCAAGGGCGAGAAGCGCATCGAGGCGATGCGCATGGCGGAAATCTTCCGCGCCAAGGTCATCGATGCCTCGATCGAGCATTTCGTGTTCGAACTTACCGGCAAGTCGGCGAAGGTGGAGCAGTTCATCTCCATCATGACCGAGCTCGGACTCGTCGAGGTGGCGCGCACGGGTATCGCCGCGATCGGGCGCGGGGCGCAGGCTGGCTAAACGACGAGCGATCGAGCAACTTGGGGCGCGGGCGTGATCGGCGATACGGCGAGGTAAGGCAGCGGTCAGCGCTTCTTCGTCGCGTGGGTCTCGAACATCGTCTGCGCGTGCTCGGAGAACGTCAGTTGCTCGTTGTCGGTGGTGTAGAGCGTGCCACCCGAATCGCGGAAGCCGGTCTTGCCTTTGGCCGGGGGATAGAGCGGCATCGCCTTTGGCGGCTTGCCCTCGGTCACCAGGAACGCGAGCAGGCGGGAGCGGTACTTTCCGGAGCCGAACTCGCACCGGCCGGGGCCTTCCTTGGCCTCGCAGAAGCGCAGCTCGCTGTAAGTCGTAGCGTTGCTCTCGTGGTCGGCGACCGCGCGGGCCATGGCGTCGGAGCATTCGTCGTAGGAGAGCTTGCCAGCGTCCGCGCAATCCGTCGCGGTCGTGAAGACGCCCTTCCAGTCGACCGGTCCGCTCGATTTCGTGCTCTTGCCGCAACCGGTCAGGCCGAGTGCCGCAACCACGGATAAGCCGATCAGTGTTGAGAGACGGGCCATGACGATGCCGATCCTTCGCCGAATTTCGCACTGTCTGCTTGTAGCGGATGCGGCGTTGAGGAAGCGTTAATCAAGAAGGTCCGGACCGCCTGCCGAGCGAGGCAGGAGGTGTTGGGCAATAGGCTCGGACAGGAGGCTCCGGCCGGGCGATTTGACTTCCGGAACATCGGCTTTGCTGGTCTGCGTGGGTGCGCTGCGCGGCCGCGATCAGGAGCGATCTCCCATCGGTGGAACCGTAAACGGCTTCCCCGGAACGGGTGAAATCGCTCCAGGAACGAGATTCTAGAGCGTCTGAATTCGACGGCTGATCGGCTCCGGCGATTCTGTGCGGTCGGATGATGCTCTAGGCGTTGAAATCGGTGGTGAAGGAGAAGTAAAGTCCGCCACCTTTTGCCAGGCTGGCCGCTGCCGTCCTGGTCCACCCGACAACGAGACAGACGCCCGAACCGAAAGGCTACAACTATGCGCGTTTATTACGATCGTGACGCCGACCTCAATCTCATCAAGTCCAAGAAGGTCGCCGTCGTCGGCTACGGCTCGCAGGGCCGTGCGCATGCGCTGAACCTCAAGGACTCGGGCGTGAAGGACATCGTGATCGCGCTGCGCCCGGATTCGACCACGGCGAAGAAGGTCGAGGCGGACGGCCTCAAGGTCATGTCGGTTGCCGATGCCGCGAAGTGGGCCGACCTGCTGATGATGGCGACGCCCGACGAGCTTCAGGCCGATATCTACAAGGAGCACATCGCCGGCAACATCAAGGATGGCGCGGCGATCGCCTTCGCTCACGGCCTCAACGTGCACTTCAGCCTGATCGAGCCGAAGAAGACGGTCGACGTCATCATGATCGCGCCGAAGGGCCCTGGGCATACCGTGCGCGGCGAGTATCAGAAGGGCGGCGGCGTTCCCTGCCTCATCGCCATCCACCACGATGCGTCCGGCAACGCGCACGAGATCGCGCTGTCATATGCCTGCGGCGTCGGCGGTGGCCGCTCGGGTGTCATCGAGACGACCTTCAAGGAGGAGTGCGAGACCGATCTCTTCGGCGAGCAGGCAGTGCTGTGCGGCGGCCTCGTCGAGCTGATCCGCGCCGGTTTCGAGACGCTGGTGGAAGCCGGCTACGCGCCGGAGATGGCCTACTTCGAATGCCTGCACGAAGTGAAGCTGATCGTCGACCTCATCTATGAAGGCGGCATCGCCAACATGAACTACTCGATCTCCAACACCGCGGAGTGGGGCGAGTACATGAGCGGCCCGCGCGTCATAACGCCGGAGACGAAGGCCGAGATGAAGCGCATCCTTACCGAGATTCAGACCGGCCAGTTCACCTCGCAGTGGATGCAGGAGTGCAAGGCGGGTCAGGCGCGCTTCAAGGGCATCCGCCGCGTCAACGATGCCCACCAGATCGAGGCCGTCGGCGAGAAGCTGCGCGCCATGATGCCGTGGATCGCCAAGAACAAGCTGGTCGACAAGGCCCGCAACTGATCGACCTGCCATTGAGGCACTTGGAATAGGGCGGGGGAGATGATCCCCCGCCCTTCTCGTTCCTGCTGACCGTTGCCACGCGAGCGCTTATAGTCCCGCGCATGAGCAAAGCTGACAACGACGACACCAAGGCACAGAATGGCCGCAACGGCTCGGACCGTCCGGCGCAATGCTATGTCCCGGGCGGAGAGCCGGTGCCGATCGTCAAGGGCAGCCACGTCTACCTGATCGATGGCTCCGGATATATTTTTCGAGCATTCCACGCGCTGCCGCCGTTGACGCGCCCCTCGGACGGACTGCCGGTCGGTGCCGTGCACGGCTTCTGCGCGATGCTGTGGAAGCTTCTCGGCGACAGCAAGCAGTCCGACCGGCCGACGCACATCGCCGTCATCTTCGATCATTCCGCGCGCACGTTCCGCAACGACATCTACGAGCAATACAAGGCGCAACGCCCACCGCCGCCGGAAGAGCTCGTTCCGCAGTTCCCGCTCATTCGCGACGCGGTGCAGGCGTTCAACGTCGCGTGCATCGAGCAGAAGGGCTTCGAGGCCGACGATCTCATCGCCACCTATGCGCGACTCGCCGTCGAGGGTGGCGGCGACGTGACGATCATCTCCTCCGACAAGGATCTGATGCAGCTCGTGCGGCCGGGCGTCACGATGCTCGACGGCATGAAGAACAAGCGGATCGGCGCGGAGGAGGTGCAGGAGAAATTCGGCGTCAAGCCGGACAAGGTGGTCGATGTGCAGTCGCTCGCGGGCGACGCCACCGACAACGTGCCGGGCGTTCCGGGCATCGGTATCAAAACGGCGGCGGAGCTCATCAACCAGTACGGCGATCTCGACACGCTGCTCGAGCGCGCGGGGGAGATCAAGCAGCCGAAACGGCGCGAGAAGCTGATCGAGTTCGCAGAGCAGGCGCGCATCTCGCGTCAACTCGTTCGCCTCGACCAAGGGGTTCCGGTGGAGACGGGTATCGAGCGGATCGGCGTGCAGGACCCGGAACCGGCGGCGCTGCTCGGTTTTCTCCGCGCGATGGAGTTTTCTACACTGACGCGGCGCATTGCCGAGGCGCTCGGAACCGAGCCGCCGCCGCTGCCCGCCGTTTCAGTCGGTGCGTCGCTGAAGAAGGGGGCGCAGAATCCCGTGCCCGATGTTGGGGGCGGGGCAGGCGCGAAGGACGCGATGGCGGATGTGGCGGGCGCAGGTACACCCGCGGGTGGTGCGCGCGTACTTGCCGAGCAGGCCCGATCGATTGCGTTCGATCGCTCGCGCTACGAGTCCGTGCGTGATCTTTCGGCGCTCGAACGCTGGCTTGGTCGATGCCGGGACGCGGGCCGCTTCGCATTCGATACCGAGACGACGAGCCTCGACGCGATGCAGGCCGGTCTCGTCGGGTTCTCACTCGCCGTGGCGCCGGGTGACGCTTGCTATGTGCCGATTGGCCATGTCGAAGGAAGCGGCGATCTTTTCGGTGGAGGCGGGCTCGTCGCCGGCCAGATCGAGCCGGGCACTGCGCTCGCGCGATTGAAGCCACTGCTCGAGGACGCCTCGTTGCTCAAGATCGGCCAGAACCTCAAGTACGACGCCCTCGTCATGAAGCAGCATGGCATCAATATCGCCGCGTTCGACGACACCATGCTCCTGTCCTACGCGCTCGATGGGGGGCGCGGTAACCACGGAATGGACGAACTGGCGGAGCGCCATCTGAAGCACGCTTGTATCTCCTTCGACAGCGTCATCGCGCATGCGCCAGGTGGCAAGAAATCCGAGCGCACGTTCGCGGCGGTGCCGATCGACAAGGCGACGGAATATTCAGCCGAGGATGCCGACGTGACGCTGCGGCTCTGGTTGCTGCTCAAATCACGACTGTCGCCGGAGCGTATGACCACCGTCTACGAGACGCTGGAGCGGCCGTTGATGCCGGTGATCGTCGAGATGGAGAGCGCCGGGATAAAGGTCGACCGGAGCATCCTCTCGCGGCTTTCGGGAACGTTCGCGCAGCGCCTCGGCGCCCTCGAGGAGGAGGTCTTCTCCCTTGCCGGTGGTGAGCGCTTCAATCTTGCTTCGCCAAAACAGCTCGGCGAATTTCTGTTCGACCGTTTGAAGCTGCCCGGCGGCAAGAAGACCAAGACGGGGCAATGGGAGACGCGGGCCGGCGTACTGGACGATCTCGCCGCCAACGAGGAGTTGCCCGAGGACGCGCGGCGGCTCGTCAACACCATGCTCGAGTGGCGCCAGCTCACCAAGCTGCGCTCGACGTACACCGACACGCTCCCCGGCCACATCGACCCGAAGACGGGACGCATCCACACCTCCTATGCGCTCGCCGCGACGACGACTGGCAGGCTCGCCTCATCCGAGCCGAACCTGCAGAACATTCCCGTGCGCACCAAGGAGGGGCGCGAGATCCGCACCGCGTTCGTTGCGGACAAAGGCAACAAGCTCGTCTCCGCCGACTACTCGCAGATCGAGTTGCGCGTGCTCGCACACATCGCCGACATTCCGCAGCTTAAGAAGGCATTCGCCGATGGGCTCGACATCCACGCGATGACGGCCTCCGAGATGTTCGGCGTGCCGGTGAAGGACATGCCAGCCGAAGTGCGTCGCCGCGCCAAGGCGATCAACTTTGGCATCATCTACGGCATCTCTCCATTCGGCCTCGCCAACCAGCTCGGCATCAGCCGCGAGGAGGCCGGACTCTATATCAAGACGTACTTCGAACGCTTTCCCGGCATCCGTACCTACATGGAAGAGACGAAGCGCTTCGCGCACGACAATGGATACGTCGAGACCGTGTTCGGTCGGCGCATTCACTACCCCGAAATCAACACGCGCAATCCGTCCATGCGCGGCTTCCTGGAGCGGGCCGCGATCAACGCGCCGATACAGGGCTCCGCCGCCGACATCATTCGCCGTGCCATGATCCGCATGCCGGAACGGCTCGCGGCCGAGAGCCTCGACAGCGCGCGCATGCTGCTCCAGGTGCACGACGAGTTGATCTTCGAGGTGCGCGAAGGTGATGTGGAGCGGCTGCTACCCGTGGTGCGCGACGTGATGGAGCGCGCATCCCTGCCGGCCGTCGAGTTCTCGGTCCCGATCCACGTTGATGCCAAAGCCGCGGACAACTGGGAAGCCGCGCATTGAGCGCGGACTTCGCGTACACGCCGGTACCTCGCAATTGGCGCATGGCGCAGGGTATTGCTCACGGCGGCTGAAATAAACGCGCCACACCACGCCGCGAAACGGCTCCACGCTCAACCTGGCCGTCGTCGCTGGTGGATCACTCGGCTAGACTGAGGCAGGTCGTTCGGCACGCGCCTTTCTCTACGGGGGAAAGGGTCGGTGCGAACGATCGGGCACGCTTCTTCGATGGAGAACCTGCATGGTGCGTTGGATTGGACTATTGGCGGCGGTCGCGGCGATGGCGTCGGCGAGCCCGGTGTTGGCTAAGGAGAAATCGGCCACTCCGAAGGCCGGCCCGGGCGAGAAGGTCTGCCGTTACAAGTTCCCGACGGGTGAAAAGCGCGCGTGGGTCTGCAAGAAGCAAGAGCCTTGCTGCGCGTGGGACGCGATCAACTATGTGAAATGCGGCTCGACGATCACGGGCTGCCTCTAGAGCGTGGCCGGCCGAGATGGAGCGCTTTCGTCTGCATCGTGAGCGTTGGTCACACACTGAGCTCGATGTTTGAACGTGCGCGACCCAACGGCGACGGATCGCCCGCGCGGTTCGGGTGCTGCCGGTAGCGCAGAAGACCAAGCACGCAGCGCTGCCAAGTCCCGGCGCGCCTCGCGGCTTTTCGGACCTTGAGTTCCTGTTGGGGCGAAGGGGGGCCGGAAAGCCCACGCGGGCGCTGGGGAGGGAGGTGTGTGGCGGCGCGCCAGCGCAGGCCTTCCGGCGTTGCCCGCGGCGTGGTGCGAGGACAGTATCGCAGCACGTCGCGAGTGGGTGTCGGGCGGCGGGTTAGCGGGATGCCGCCGCCCGAACAGTGCCGCGTCCGGCACAAAGGGCCTCACGTGACGTATCGGAGAGGGATGCCGGGCCAAAGGCCGAGCTCGATACGTCGTAGGCGAGGCCTTTCACTGTCTTGCACGCGGGCCACCGGGCGCTGATCCGCTGGGGTGGTGGCCCGCGAGCAATCGAAAGGCAATGATGCGAGAATGTCTCCGCCACTTTGCCGTGGCGTGGTTCCTATCGGCGAATGCGCCGACGGGAGTGATAGCGGCCAGCGCCGCGAAGCGCTCGCGGCGGCCCGAAAACTCTCTGGTGATCCTGTCGCAGCGGCGAGGCCGCAATGCGCGTATCCGTCATCTCAATCCCCCAATCCTCTCGCCCGACTGGTCGTGCTGCGGGCTCGCAGGTCTCTTCAGCGCTCGCCTCGAGAGGCTTGCGGCATCAGATCGGCTTGTGACGGATCCCCCCGTCATCTTCTCGCGCGGACCGGGGAGCGAATGTGGCCCAGAAGAAACATGAGCACCTAGATCGCTTCGCCGGCACCGTGGCGCCGTTGAATTGATTTGACCGTTGAATTGAGGGCACAAGTTGGTGCGTTGTGGGCAAAGCTGAGGCAGGCTTTATAAAAATTTAGAGATATCGGGCACTTTGCGGGAGTTTTGCAGTCTGTAATTGTGCTCGCTGATTGGAGAAGCTTAGGCTGAATTACAGCATAAGGTTGTTCCCTGTTCTAACGATTCGAGCAGCGATATTCGGTATCTCAGTTCAGGAACATCGTCAGGCCGGCGCGAACGGTGGTGATGTCTCCTCCGGCTCGAACGGCACCGAACGCCGTAGCGTACGTTTCGTCCGCCAACTCGTAGCGCAGCCCCTCGACACGCAGATGCAGCCGCCCGCTGAACGGCAGCTCGACGCCACCACCCCAGACGAGACCGGCGCGCGTCTCCTCAGCGCCGAACGCGAAGCCCGGTCCGACTGCCGAAGTCGATACCCTAGCGGCGCCGATTCCGCCGGTCGCGTAGACGAAGGCGGCGCCGAGATCGACTCCAGCGCGCGCACGCAGGCTTGCCATCCAGTCGATCCCGCTGCGAAGCATGGTTCCGCCGCCCAGGCTCGAGCTTTCGTCGAGGAAACTCCAGCCGAGGTCGCCTTCGATGCCGGCGCCCAGCATCCCGAGGCGTTTTAGATAGCCGAAGTGACCGCCGAGGCTTGCACCACCGTGGTCGATCCCCGCGGGACCTATGTCGAATTGGCCAACGCCGGCGCCCGCCGCAACGCCGAGATACAGGCCGCTCCATATCGGAGCCGGCGGCAGCACGGCATCCTTCCAGCCGGATGTGCCATAGGCTGGTTCGCCGCCATGAACGGCATATCGATCAGCCTGCGATGTACGGTGAGCGGCATCGCTACCGTAGTCCGCGGCGCGCGTGCGTGGCCCCGTGCGGGTTGGGGCATCGCGGTAACTGCCGTCGAGTGCGCGCCGGTTCTCGTCCCCATAGTAGGTGGCGCGGTACGCGCTCGATGCCGTAATCGGACTGCTCCAGTCGGCGGCGTGTACCTTGCCGAGCAGGGTAGGCAGGACGCTGACGGCGAGTGCCAAGTGAAGGCTTCTGAACGCGATCGACATGGATGCTCCGACGCGGATACGCGATAGCCGCAGGGCATCCGGCCGGTGCCGGCTGTTAAGCTGCGCTTAAGCACTTCTTGCGCAGGCCGGTTAACGGAGATTTAACGCGGATCGGGCGCGGCTGGCTGCGCCGAGTGGGGGCCACGTCAAGTGAGGAGAGAGTGCCAATCAACATGGAGAGTCCGCGAATGGATGGCAGCGCAACGATGGCGGCGGACGTGCGGCGGGTTGCACGCTGCCGTTTGACCGTCGCCCCTTATCGCTGGGCATTCGCCGAGGCGCGTGCGGCGGAGATCGCCGCGCACTGGGACCAGCAGCGAGCGGCCAACCCGAGCTATTTCAATGGCACGGTACTCATGCTCGCGGATTATAGCATCGCGGGCGATGACCTCGTCGCAACCGCCTTCGTGACGGAGTTCCGCTCGTATCTATTCTGGCGCAGTGTCGGCTTTCCCTCCACGGGCGCCATCGATGGGTTCGGCTCCGCGGTGATCCGGGCCAGCGACGGCTCCCTCCTTCTCGGCCGGCAGCGCAGTGGGCAATTGAACGCGGGCCTCGACTACCTGCCGGGCGGCTTCATCGACAGCCGGGACATCGACGCTCACGGGCGTATCGACATCGGGGCGAGCGTTGCGCGCGAGGTGGCTGAGGAGACCGGGTTGGACCTCGACGAACTCAAAGTCGAACCGGGTTTCTTCGTGACACGGGTCGGTGCGCAGCTCTCGATCGGGGTGCCATTCCGCAGTGCCTTGGATGGCGCGGCACTACGGCGCAGGGTCGAAAGCCACATTGCGAGCGAGCCCGACGGCGAACTCGTTTCGGTCCGCTGCGTCGCGACGATGGCTGATCTCGCCGACGTCCGCCTAGCTGGTTACTGCGTGCCGCTGCTGCCGGTTCTGCTGGGGGCGGAAGGTGGCGCGCTCGGGTGAGCGGGAGAGCTCTGCGCTCGCGCATGGGCGTGACGCGGTTGGCGCTTGGAGCCCGATGGGGTTTCGGGCAGAGTGCCTCGCGCAAGACGGGGAGGCGCTGAGCCGATGCAACTCGACTACCACATTCTCGACGTGTTCACCGACAAGCGCTTCAGTGGCAACCCGCTGGCGGTGGTGCTCGACGCCGGCCGGCTGAAGAGCGGTGAGATGTCTGCCATCGCGCGCGAATTCAATCTATCCGAGACGGTGTTCGTGCTGCCACCGGAGAACCCGGCGCATTCCGCCAAGATCCGGATTTTCACGCCGCAGCGCGAGCTGGCGTTTGCAGGGCACCCGACGGTCGGTACGGCGGCGCTACTCGCATCGATCCGCTCCAACGGCAGCAATGGCGAGCACGACTCGATCATCGCCCTGGAACAGGGCATCGGCACCGTGCGTGTCGGCGTCCGCATGCGTGGAGCCCAGGCGCCGTTCGCCGAATTCGACGCGCCACGCCTGCCCGAGATGACCGGTGCAGCGCCCTCCAATGAGGCGATAGCCGACGCGCTGGGTCTCATCCCGCGCGAGATCGGGTTCGAGAATCACGCACCTCGCCGCATCGATGCCGGCAACGCTTTCCTGCACGTTCCCGTGGCGTCGCTCGACGCGCTCGGCCGGGCGCGAGTCAATCCCTCGGAATGGGTGCGTGCGATCTCGCCGCTCGAGGTCGTCGGCGTGTTTCTCTACACGCGCCAATGTATTCACACGACCAGCTCGTTCCACGCCCGCATGTTCGCGCCCGAGGCCGGGGTGACGGAAGACCCGGCGACGGGTTCCGCGGCGGTCGGGTTCGCCGCGGCAGCGTTCGCGTTCGACGAATATCCAGACGGCGTGCACAAGCGCGTGGTCGAGCAGGGCTACGAGATGGGGCGGCCGAGCCACATCATGCTGACGCTCGTGGTCAAGGGCGGGCGGCTGACCGTCGTCCGCATCGGCGGCCATGCGATCCGGGTCGCGGAGGGCAAGCTCGGCATTTGAGGTTTCACACGGTTCTTCGCCCGGCCGCTTCATCCCTCTGCGCAACCCTGGCCCGCGCCTTGTACGGTGCGGACCGGGCGTTTAGGGGGAATGGCGTGCCCGCCAAGCAAACGTGTGAAGGGGGCGGATCGTGCGAAGGGGCCCCGCCACCACGCCTGACGGTTCGCCAACCATGCAGCGCGGTGGGCCGCGGCCGATTGCTACTTGCAATTTAACCCTTGGTTCGGCTAATTGCCTCACCATCTGCTATTCTCACGTCCGGTCCGGGTTCGCGGCCGGGCATAGCATCAGAGCACGGATAGCCGCCATGTGCCGCCGCACGAGTGCAGCTTCGCAGACCTTCGAGTGCCTGACCATCGGTCAGTCTGCGCTCGCTCTGCCGTGCCGGCCGCTCACCCTCCTCCTTACCAGCCCCTGAGCTTCGGCAGTTCCGGTTCGACCGGGACGGGCGCTCAGGGGACATGCTGCATACGAGCTGAGGGATCAATGCCAGCTCGCGCCCACTGATGCGCGCGGCGGCAAGCGAGGAAGGAAGTTTCGACATGACCGCAAACGAGGCGAGCTCCGCTCCAGACCAGATCGTCACCGCCGGCAGCGAGCCGGACGCGGGCCGCGTCATCATTTTCGATACGACGCTGCGTGACGGCGAGCAGTGCCCCGGCGCCACGATGACCTATGAGGAGAAGCTCGAGGTTGCGGCGTGTCTCGACCAGATGGGCGTCGACATCATCGAGGCCGGCTTCCCGATCGCCTCGGAAGGTGACTTCGAGGCCGTCTCCGCGATCGCGAAGCGGGTGAAGCGGGCGACGGTGGCAGGGCTCGCGCGCGCCGGCGAAAAGGATATCGACCGCGCCGGCGAGGCTGTGCGCCATGCCGTGAACGGCCGCATCCACACGTTCATCTCGACCAGCCCCGTGCACATGAAGTTCAAGCTGCAGAAAACGCCCGAGCAGGTGCTCGAGCTGGTCGCGCAGCAGTGCAGCCGCGCGCGCAACTGGGTCGAGGACGTCGAGTGGTCGGCGGAAGACGCGACGCGCACGGAGCACGATTTCCTGTGCCGCTGTGTCGAAGCCGCGATCCGTCATGGCGCGACGACGATCAACATCCCCGACACAGTCGGCTACACAGTGCCGGACGAGTATTACGCGCTCATTCGCATGCTCATCGAGCGTGTGCCGAATGCCGACAAGGCGATCTTCTCGACGCATTGCCATAACGACCTCGGCCTGGCGGTGGCAAACTCCCTTGCCGGCGTCCGCGCCGGCGCACGTCAGATCGAATGCACCATCAACGGCATCGGCGAGCGGGCGGGCAACGCCGCGCTCGAGGAGATCGTGATGGCCATGCGCACACGTAACGACGTGCTGCCCTACCGTACCGGCGTCGAGTCGACGATGCTTTCGCGCGCGTCGCGGCTGGTCTCGGCGGTGACGAATTTCCCGGTGCAGTACAACAAGGCGATCGTCGGCCGGAACGCCTTCGCCCACGAGAGCGGCATCCACCAGGACGGCATGCTGAAGCACACTCAGACCTACGAGATCATGACGCCGGAGTCGGTCGGTGTCGCCAAGACCTCGCTGGTGATGGGCAAGCACTCCGGCCGCAATGCGTTCCGCACCAAGCTCAAGGATCTCGGCTACGAGCTCGGCGACAACCAGTTCGAGGATGCCTTCAACCGGTTCAAGGCGCTCGCCGACCGCAAGAAGCACGTCTACGACGAGGACATCGAGGCGCTGGTGGACGAGGAGATCGCCCACATGCACGACCGCACCAAGGTGGTCGCGCTGACGGTGATCGCCGGCACCATGGGGCCGCAGTCGGCAACCATGACGCTGGACGTCGAGGGACGTCAGCATACGGTGCAGGCGGCAGGCAACGGACCGGTGGACGCGACGTTCAACGCCATTCGCCAGATTCTTCCGCACCAAGCCAAGCTGCTGCTCTATCAGGTGCACGCGGTGACCGAAGGCACCGACGCTCAAGCCGAGGTCTCCGTGCGGCTCGAGGAGGAAGGGCGCACCGTGACGGGCCGCGGCACCGATACCGATACGCTGGTCGCGTCGGCGAAGGCCTACGTGTCGGCCCTCAACAAGCTGACGGTGAAGCGCCAGAAGACCGCGCAGGCGCACGAAGCCGTCTGAGGGTGGCCGCGTCGGGGCGGTTATTGGCGTTCCGTGGCGCGCTGGGCTGTGGCGTTAACCGTGTTGCGATGGGGCTGACGGTCCCGAAGCTTGGCGCAAATCGAGCAGAACAAAACTTGCCGGACGGCACCGCCGCCCGGCAAGTCTGTTTTCCGCGTGTAGGGCGTTGACCGGGGCGGGGCGGACGGCCATCAAACCCACTGCCACGCGGCCCCGGTGAGTGTCGCGTCGCGGGGGCCTCACGCGGACGACTTGTGGTATCCTGCCGCGGCGCGGCCCGCGCCGCGGTTCGCCGCAGGCCCCAGGGATCTTTTGCGTCGCGGCCCGAAGGCCGCCTCGAGGCTCGAGGTGTGATGCGTTTAGGTGTTTCCGGCGTCCTATCCGACGACATCAGCATCGATCTCGGAACGGCGAACACGCTGGTGCACGTGGCCGGACGCGGTATCGTCATCGACGAGCCGTCTGTCGTTGCCGTGCGCAACCGGCACGGCGTCCGCGATGTCATCGAGGTCGGCCAGAAGGCCAAGGCGATGCTCGGCCGCACACCGGACGGCATCGAGACCATTCGGCCGATGCGCGACGGTGTCATTGCCGATTTCATCGCCACCGAGGAGATGCTGCGCCGCTTCATCAAGCGCGCCAAGGGCATGTTCGGGCTGCGCCGGCCGCGCATCCTCGTCTCCGTGCCCGCGGCCGCGACGCCGGTCGAGCGGCGCGCGGTTTACGAGACGGCGCTCACGGCCGGCGCGCGGCGCGTCTATCTGATCGAGGAGCCGGTGGCGGCGGCGCTGGGCGCCGGGCTTCCGGTCGAGGAGCCGGCCGGCTCGATGGTCGTCGATATCGGCGGCGGCACCACGGACATCGCCGTTCTGTCACTCGGCGGCGTGGTGCAGGCGCGGAGTTTGCGGTGCGCCGGCAATCGAATGGATGAGGCGATCATCCGCTACGTGCGCCGCAACCATCAGCTCCTGATCGGCGAGGTGAATGCCGAGCGTATCAAGATCGAGGCAGGCTCCGCTTCGCAGGTCGTCAACGGCCAGCACGCCGAGATCCACATTCGCGGCCGCGATCTCAGGCAGGGCAAGCCTAAGAGCATCGTGTTGACGCCGAAGGATGTCGCCGCGGCGCTTTCCGCGCCGGTCGAGGAACTCGCCGAGTTCGTCCAGCGCGCTCTCGAGGATCTGCCCCCAGAAGTGGCGAGCGACGTTTGCGAGAGTGGTGTCTACCTGACGGGTGGAGGTGCGCTGCTCGACAAGCTCGATGCCGAATTGGAACGCCGTGTGGGCGTGAAGTTCAAGATCTCCGAGCTGCCGCTCGAATGCGTCGTGCGCGGTTCGGCGATGGTGCTCGCGCGTCTCGGCGATTACGAGCATCTGTTGATCAAACCCTGACGGGCAGGCCGTGAGCGATCCGGAAACACCCGATGCATGACGACAGCTTTCTTCTGACGGGGCGTGAGGGCGGCAGGCCCAGGTTCGGCGTGCTGATGGGCGTTCTCCTTCTCGTGTCGGCAGGCCTCATGGTGTTGAGCCGTCTCGAGCACAGCTACGTCCGCGTTCTTCGCGGGCATCTGACCGACGCGCTGGCGCCAGCTCTGTCGATGACGGCGGCGGCGGTCGCGCCGCTGAAGACGCTTGCCGGGCGACTCGGCCAGCAGCTCGACGCGGCGGAGGACCACGAGCGGTTGAAGCGCGAGCTGCAGGAGCTCGAGAGCTGGAAGCGGCGCGCGGGCGAACTCGAGCGGCGCTTCGGCGATCTGGCCCACGCCAGCCGGCTCGTACCCGAACCTGTGGTTCCGTTCGTGACGGCGCGCGTGGTAGCGATGTCGACCGGCACGTTCACCTACAGTGCGATCGTCGCGGCGGGACGTTCGCACGGTCTCAAAGCCGGCTTCCCCGTCGTCAATGCCGATGGCCTCGTCGGACGTATCGTCGATGCGGGTGAAGCGTCGGCACGGTTGCTTCTCGCCACCGATCAGGCGAGCCGGATACCCGTGCAGGTGGGAGCTTCGTCGGTGCGGGCCATCATGGCGGGAGATGGGCGGGGCATGCCGCGCCTCCAGCATGTCGGCCAGGGTACGGAGATCAAAGCCGGCGATGCGGTCGTGACGTCGGGCGTCGGCGGTCTGTTCCCGCGTGGGCTGCGCGTCGGCGAGGTGATCGCGTCCGGCGAAGGGCCGCGGGTGCGTTTGCACGCCAATACCGATGCACTCGACTACGTGATCGTCATGTTCTTCGAGACCCCCACGCTCGATCTCACCGATGCGGCGTCGCCGGCACGAGCACGCCGGGAGCTCGCCGGCAAGCCGCCACTGGCCAAGCCGGGAGAGCAGCCATGAATGTGTTGCGGATCGTTGTTCCTTCGCTGACGCTCGTGGTCGGAACGCTGATAGCGGCGTTGCCTTGGGGCACCGGGTTTGATGCTCGGCTCGTCGCGCCGTTGTTGGTAGCGGCCATGCTGTTCTCCTGGAATGTGCGACGCCGCAGCGCGGTGCCAGAGTGGATTGCTTTCGCCTGTGGGCTCACCATGGACGTGACGGGCCAAGGTCCACTCGGCTATTGGGCCATGATCTACTTGTTGGCCTTTGTTCTCGCCGCGCTCTTTCGCGAGACCCGCCGGGCCAGCAGCGAGAATGGTTCGACGCAACGTTTTTTGCGTTACCTCGTCGCGGTGATCGCCCTGGCGTTGACAGCGTGGGGGTTGGCTTCGCTCTACGCGCTTGAGCGCGTCGATGTCGTGGCACCGGCACTCGCCGCGCTGATCTCGTCACTTGCCTATCCCTTCGTCGCGGGGTTCATCGGCGTGCTCGAGCCAAACGCGCAAGACGACGGTGTCCGCTCGCTCGTTCGGGGAGGTTGAGGCGTGACCCCGGACGAGAAGGCACGGTTCCAGGCGCGCATGTTCACGCGCCGTGCTCTCATCGTAGGTAGCGTGCAGCTCGCGGGCTTCGCGGCGCTGGCGGCGCGGCTCTATCAGATCCAGGTGAAGGACGAGAGTCGTTACGGCCAACTCGCCGATACGAACCGCATCAGCACGCAGATCGTGCCGCCGCCCCGCCGTGGACGGATAGTGGATCGGACCGGCGTCGTGCTTGCAGGCGGCGAGGAGGCGTTTCGCGCCACGTTTACTCCGGCGCTCGCGCGCGATCCCGAGGCGGTCCTGCGGCTGGTCGCGCGTGTCGTGCCGCTCGATGAGCGCGAGATCGACAGGTTGATCGCCCGCGCTCGACGGCAGCGCCCCAACGAGCCGATGATCCTCGCGTCCGACCTTGCGTTCGAGGACGTGGCGTCGATCGGCCTGCTCGCGCCGCAACTTCCCGGGGTCTCGACCGAGCTCGCTGAGCGAAGGATCTACCCCAAAGGCAGCGGTACGGGGCACATCGTCGGCCATGTCGGCCATGTCGAGCAGGTAGCGATCGACGACGATCCGATGTTGCGGATGCCGTGGATTCGCGGCGGTCTTAGCGGGCTCGAGCGCTACATGAACCCGTCGCTGGCGGGAAAATCTGGCCGCGTGAAACTCGAGGTCGATGCCAAGGGCCGCATCATCGGCGAGATCGAACGCATCGAGGCCGTGTCGGGCTCGGATGTCGTATCGACGATCGACTGGGTGCTGCAGGAAAAGGTGGCGGCCCACCTTGCGGGCGAGCGATGCGCCGCGGCCGTGGTGCTGGATGTCAGGGGCGGCGACGTGGTGGCGATGGTATCCGTGCCCGGGTTCGATCCATCGGCAATCGTCGATGGCATGAGCGTGCAGGACTGGCGCCGCCTCGCGGGGGCGAAGGACGACCCCATGCTCGATCGGGCCACGGCGGGGCAATATCCGCCCGGCTCGACGTTCAAGATGGTGACGGCGTTGGCGGCGCTCGAGGCCGGCGTCACGGATTACCGCCAGCGCATCGTGTGCCACGGATCGTACGCTCTCGGCGGACAGGTCTACCGCTGCTGGAACCGCGGCGGACACGGCCGGCTCGATCTCGTCGGCGCATTGCGCGAGAGTTGCGACGTCCACTTCTATGAGCTGGCGCACCGCGTCGGCATCGACCGCATCGCCGCGATGGCGCGTCGCCTCGGCATCGGACAGGCGTTCGAGTGTGGACTGCCTGCGGGTCGTGCCGGTGTGGTTCCCGATCGCGACTGGAAGATCGGCGCGCTCGGCAGGTCATGGTATCCGGGCGAAACGCTACACGCAGCGATCGGGCAGGGTTACGTACTCGCTACGCCGCTGCAACTCGCGGTGATGACGGCAAGGATCGCGACGGGTCGCGCTGTGATGCCGCGCCTCTGCTTGAGCGCGGAATGCGCCGCCGGCGCGCCGGCGTCGCTCGGCCTCGACGGCGGCGCACTCGAGCTCGTGCGTCGCGGTATGGTGGCGGCCGTGAACGATGGAGGTGGCACGGCACGCCGCGCACAGCTTGAAGAAGGGGGAGTGACCGTCGCCGGAAAGACGGGAACCGCGCAGGTGAGCAGGGCTTCTGCGCGGCGTAGGGATGGCGCGCTGGCGTGGGAGCTCACCGATCATGCTCTGTTCGTCGCGTATGCCCCGGCGGAGGCGCCGCGTTATGCAGTCGCTGTCATCGTCGAGCACGGCGGCAGTGGGGGAAGCGTCGCGGCGCCACTGGCAAGCGCCATCATGGCCGATGCACTTGGGCGCGACCCTGCGGCACGACCTCCCATCAGCCTGGCGTCCGCGGGCAGCGGCGGAGCGAGCAGATGAGACGCGGGGCTGAAGCGAGCTGGCGCAGGTCGCCGTCGTTCGGCGCGAAGCTGATGCGGATCGATTGGCTCATGCTGTCGTTCGCAGCCGCGCTCGCGGTGATCGGAACCGCGACGCTGTACTCCGTAGCGGATGGATCGTTCCAGCCCTGGGCGGAGCGCCATGCGTTGCGTTTCCTGCTCGGTGTGGCACTTGTGATTGCCATGGCTTTTGTTCCGCCGGCGGTGTGGCTGAGGCTCAGTTACCCCTTTTATGGATTGGCTCTCGCAGCGCTCGCACTGGTACCCATACTTGGTAATGAGGCTCTCGGCGCGCGTCGCTGGATTACGCTCGCTGGCATATCATTCCAGCCTTCTGAGATCATGAAGCTGGCGCTGATCGCCGCGCTCGCCCGCTATTACCATTGGCTGGCGCCCGAGCGAGTTTCGCGACTGCGCTGGATGCTCCCGCCGCTCGTCATGATCGCGCTGCCGGTGATGCTCAATTTCCGCCAGCCGGACCTCGGCTCGGCGGTGTTGTGCGCGGTGATCGGCGTGGCGACGATGTTTCTCGCTGGCGTGGCCTGGCATCACTTCGCACTCGGCGGCTTGGCGCTTCTCGCCCTGCTGCCGTTCGGATGGCACCATCTGCACGATTATCAGCGCCGCCGCATCGAGGTGTTCCTCGATCCCGAGTTGGACCCGCTCGGTGCCGGCTATCACATCGCGCAGTCGAAGATCGCGCTCGGCTCGGGCGGAGTGGAGGGCAAAGGCTTCATGATGGGAACGCAGAGCCGGCTCGACTTCCTGCCCGAGAAGCACACCGACTTCGCGTTCACGATGTTCGCCGAGGAGTGGGGCTTCATCGGCGCTCTCGTTCTAATGGGGTTCGTCGTCGCCTTGATCGCGCTCACGCTGTTGCGGAGCGCCCGCGCGCCGGCAACGTTCACACGCCTCGTAACAGCCGGGTTCAGCGTCTCGTTCGCCACGTACACGTTGGTGAACATCGCTATGGCGACAGGGCTCGTTCCGGTGGTCGGCGTGCCGCTGCCGCTGGTGTCCTACGGGGGTACGGCGATGCTCAGTCTGATGGCGACCATGGGCCTGGCGATGTCCGGGCTGGTCCACGGGAGTGACATTCCCGAGCGCGACGAAATCGGGCCGCTGATTTGACCCCGGTGCAGTTGCGTTATTCAAACCTTCTTTTTCGACACATCTTCCGCGTTGGTCAGTTCTGCCAGCAGTTTCGAGAAACGATCAGGCAGCGGGGCGTTCAGCAACTCGGCATAAACCTCCCGCAAGCCAACCGCGATCGCTTCTGTAGCTTCGGCGCTGAGGACGGCAGACGGCGCCTCGTCACCGTGTGCCGCAGAAGGCGAAGCTGTGTCGCCGCTTTCGCCGTTCGTCGAGCCCAACGTTTTCACTGCCTCGTCGCCACTCATCGCTCGTCTTCGTCGATTTCTGTTCGGTTCATTTCGCTTCTGCGGCGCGACCTTGTCCGTACAGCGCTCGCGAGGTGTTCGATAGGGCTCTCGCCTGCACGCAATTTATACCATCAGAATATCGATCGCCTTACACTTTCTGTGACAGCGCTACTCTACGCGCCTTTATTCTGGCGTGTGTAAGGATTGGCCATGTCCGGCGTCACGCGGTCGCGGTGGCGCTGGAAACCAGATTGCCCGCAGCCACTTCTCAATTTCCAGGATGAGCAAAAGTAGGATGCCGCATGCGATGACGGCGACGCCGTCGTCGATAGCGACCGGCCGTGTGTCGAACAGGCGCTGAAACATCGGCAAGTAGGTGAAGGCGAGCTGGAGCAGAACGATGCTGCCGACGCCGATCAGGACCGCCCTGGTGCCGACGATGCCTTGCCAGGTGAGCGAGGCACCATGCAGGTAGCGGATCGAGAACAGGTAGAAGATTTCCATCACGACGACGGTATTTACTACCATGGTGCGGGCGCCGGCGACATCCATGCCGCGGCTCAGTGACCAGTGGAATACCGCGAAGACGCCGGCGCAGAACAGCACCGAGACGAAGATGACGCGCCAGAGCAGAAAGCCGGACAGGATCGGCTCGTCCGTGCGTCGCGGCGTGCGCTGCATGATGCCGTCCTCGGCCGGCTCGAACGCAAGGATCAGCCCGAGGCCGACAGCCGTGATCATGTTGATCCAGAGCATCTGTAAAGGCGTCATGGGCAAGGTAACGCCGAGCAGGATCGCAGTGACGACAAGCAGCGTCTCGCCACCGTTGGTCGGCAAGGTCCAGCCGATCACCTTCGTCAGGTTGTCGTAGACCGTGCGCCCCTCGCGGACGGCCGCGACGATGGAGGCGAAGTTGTCGTCGGCGAGCACCATGTCGGCTGCTTCCTTCGCAGCCTCCGTGCCGTTCTTGCCCATGGCCACGCCGACGTCGGCGCGTTTCAGCGCCGGTGCGTCGTTGACGCCGTCTCCGGTCATGGCGACCACAGAGCCTTGCGCCTGAAGAGCCTGTACCAGCTTGAGCTTGTGCTCGGGGCTGGTCCGCGCGAACACGTTGGCCTCGGCGACGGTGGCCGCGAAGGCCGCTTCGTCCAGCTTGTCGAGATCTGCACCGGTCTGCACGACATGTGGGTTCGGCAAGCCGAGGCTTGCGGCGATCGCCGCCGCTGTCGCCGCGTGATCGCCGGTGATCATCTTCACCGAGATGCCGGCGCCGAGGCATTCAGCAACGGCGGCGACGGCCTCCTGCCGCGGCGGATCGATCAATCCGACCAACCCATCCAGTTGCAGCCGGCCGCGGAGATGGGCGGGATCAAGATCGCAGGTGCCGGGGGCACAGCTTGCGGACGCGAGCGCGAGAACGCGGCGGCCGTCGCGCGCCATTGCATCGACCGCCGCATGCCAGAAGTCCGCGTCGATGGGGTGCGCGCATGTGTGAGCTGCCTCGGTCGCGCACATGCCGATCACCGCTTCCGGAGCGCCCTTGACGAGTATGAGAGGAGCGTCATTTTCGACCATATGCAGTGTCGCCATGTAGCGATGCGCAGCGTCGAACGGCGTTACGTCGACGCGCGGCATCGCGGCCTCGAGCGTGCGGCGGTTGTAGCCGAGCTTGGCGGCGAAGGTCAGCAGGGCGCCTTCCATCGGGTCGCCGAGGATCACCCACGCCCCGTCGACCTCGCGCAGACGTGCATCGTTGCAGAGCAGAGATGTGAGCGCGATGCGGTCGAGTGCGGTCGCCGCGGTATCTCCGCCGATGTCCTCTCCCGCGCTGCTCACCCGTCCGCGCGGCTCATAACCCACGCCGTCGATGTCGAAGACGCGCCGGGCGGCGACGCATCGCGTGACCGTCATTTCGTTGCGAGTGAGCGTTCCGGTCTTGTCGGTGCAGATGGTGGACACCGAGCCGAGTGTCTCGACCGCGGGAAGGCGGCGGATGATGGCGTGGCGCGATGCCATGCGTGTCACGCCGATTGCAAGCGTGATGCTCATGACTGCCGGTAGACCTTCGGGGATCGCCGCGACGGCCATGCCGACGACGGCCATGAAGGCATAGTCCGCGGGATAGCTGCGGACGAGGACGGCGAATGCAAAGGTGACAGCGGAGAGCGCAAGGATCGCGGCGGTGAGTTGGCGCGCGAAAATGTTCATCTGACGGAGCAGCGGCGTCTCGAGCTGCTCGACGCGCTGCATGAGGGCGCTGATACGCCCGAGCTCGGTATCAATGCCGGTGGCGACGACGAGGCCCGTGCCTTGCCCGGCGGTGACGAGCGTGCCTGAGTAGCCCATCGACCGGCGGTCGCCAAGAGACGCTGCGTCGCCGACCGATTTGACCGATTTCAGAACTGGAACGGACTCGCCGGTGAGAATTGCTTCGTCGATTTTCAGGTTGCGTGCCGTGAGGATGCGAACATCCGCGCCAATGCGGTCTCCAGGTTCGATCACGAGGATGTCGCCCGGTACGATCGCGCTGGCGTCGATGGCGATGCGGTGCCCATCGCGAATGACGGCGGCACGCGGGCTGATCATGCCGCGAATGGCGTCGAGCGCCGCCTCGGCTCGACCTTCCTGGATAAAGCCAATCAATGCATTGAGCACCACCACGCCCACGATCACCGCCGTATCGGTCACATGGCCGAGAAACGCGGTCACGACTGCGGAAGCGAGCAAGACATAGATCAGCACGTTGTCGATCTGCTCAAGCAGGCGTCGCCAGATGCTGCGGGCGCGCGCCGCAGGGAGCGCGTTGGCGCCATAGCGCTCCAGACGACGCCCTGCCTCCTCACTGGTCAGTCCCGAGGGGCTACTCTCGAGAGCCGAAAGCGCATCGGCGGTGTCGCTCGTATGCCAGCGGATCGCGCGGGAATTTTCGTCTTGCACGAGGCTCTCCGAAGTCCGTCGCCTTGGCTCATGCCATGAGTGCCTTCATCCGTCCACCCTCGCGCGCAAGCATCCGATCACTTGCGGGCCAATCCGTCGGCATTATCGCCGACGCGCGTCAACCCGCGAGGGAAAGGCACACAAAAGCGATCCGATGCCGGGTGATCGCGGAACAATTGTCACGGGAGCCGACGTTGCCGGGGCTGCGGCGCGAGGGGGCGTACCATGGCCTGTTCGAGCGGCATACTCAGGTCGGTGCGGTCACGTTCGCCACTTGAGACAGAGTGAGGTGCACGCTCGTATCGCCGAGGTCTTTGAAGTCGCCGATGTCGGCGTGCATGGCCTTTGCAGTGCCGGCCCCGTCGCGCTTGATGGCGGAGAGTTCCCCGGTGCCTGTGGAGATTCTGCGCCGGCCCGTCTTGTCAATCCACCTCTTGGCTTCGGGCTCTCACTCCGTGATCGTCTCGTTATCAGCGTATGGAACGTTGACCGCCGCCGACGATGTTGGGAGTGCCTCGCACCGCGGTTCATCGTCGGAGGTTCGCCGTACATGGCCGGAATAGGAACCCAATCAAGGCAACAGCCACAGTTGACGTGGGCATATCATGTGCGAAAGGCACTGGGATGAACTCTCCCACCGGGAACGGCGCCGTTCAAGTCCGAGGCATCTCGTCCGAGGCGTGCGCGGGGCGACATAGGCCCTTTGTCTCGTCTGCTTTGAGGGCAGACCGGGCTGATTGAGCGTGCCCATGGCAACAGATCAGTCCGTGCCAGCATGGGCCGCCGCTTCGGTCATCGCGCGATCGTGGCCGAGTGCATGGATTCGACCTGCATCTTCGCAAGGCCATACAGCGCGATGTTGGGCCGGACGATGACGCCCGTTGCCACGTGCTGTAAGCGTTCGCGCATGGGACCTTTGGACTCGAAAGCCTCGCGGAATGGCGCCGGATCGGCAATAGCAGACCAGGCGAGGGTAACGCTGCCGCAGAGATAAACCCCGCCCCACGCCGCCGTCGCGAGCGCGAGATCGCCCGCGACGCGTCCGAGTAGCCGAGAGATGGAATCGATTGCTGCGGCCTCCCGGCTGTCGTCGCTCCGCCGAACGGGGAGCGTGGGGGGCATACCGTTCGGGCTACCCGCGAGCCGAGCGTAGAGCGCGGCGATACCTCTTCCCGAAAGTACGCTTTCGACGGTTGCGTTGGGCTCCATCCACTCGCGCTCTGCAACGTCCCATGCGCCGAGCGATATGTGGCCGGCCTCGCTCGGCACTGTCCACCATGCGCCGCCGCGCAGCAACGCCGTAGAGGCTCCGAAGCCCGTGCCGACGTTGACGGCGAGCATCGTGCGGTGCTCCGGGCGCGTCGTGCGGCATGGGCCGAGCAAGGTAACGTCGCCGTTGTTCAGATAGGGCAGTGCCGCGGCAACGGCCTCGAGATCGTTGCAGACCGTGGTCGCGATGCCTCCTAGTCGTGCGGAGGTCTCGTCGGCGGTTATGCGCCACGGATGGTTGGTGAGATCCACGATGCCGTTTTCGACGGGACCCGCTGCGCCGATGGCGCATGAAGTGAAGGTTCCCTCTGGCGATTGTGCACGCAGGTAGTCTTCGAGCGCATCGGCGAAGGACGCGAAGGCGGCAACCCGATAGGATGCGACACGACGCAGGTTGCCCGCGGCATCCGCCGCAGCGAAACGCACGTTGGTGCCACCCACATCGGCGACGAGGCGCTGCTGCGTCATGGCCCTACAGCCTTCTGCGATTTCGTCGTTGTCATTCATCCTCTACGGACCGCAAGATGCTGTCGCGTCGGCGCAACCGCGCGGCATCAAGAAGCATCTGTCCCGCCCAGCGGTAGACGTTTCTCTGCCGCACGAAGTCGCGCATCAAGTGCATGCGGTCGCGTTGCTCGTTCTCCGGCATCCGCAGGGCCTGTCCGATTGCCAGAGCCATGCCGCGCGTATCATACGGGTTCACGATCAGTGCCTCATGCAACTCACGTGACGCGCCGGCGAAGCTCGACAGTATGAGCACGCCGCGCTCGTCCTCTCTCGAAGCGACGAACTCCTTGGCGACGAGGTTCATGCCGTCGTGCAGACTCGATATGATGCACATGTCGGCGGCGCGGAACAACTCGAACACCTCTCTCGGATCATGATGACGGATGACCAGATGGATTGGCTGGTAGCCGTCGGTGCCATGGCGCGCGTTGACCTCACCGACGAGGCCGACCGCTTCGTCTTGCAGCGCCGTATAGGCGCCGAGTTTACTGCGCGTGGGTGCTGCCGCCTGTATGAAGACGAGCTTGCCGCGCCACTCCGGCTGCTGCGACAGCAGGTCGTCGACGGCGCGGATGCGATCGAGAATGCCTTTTGTGTAATCGAAGCGCTCGACGCCGACGGCAATGCGGGCATCCGCGGGCAGGCCGAAGCGTTGGATCACTGAATTCCGGCATTGCTGGGGTGGGTCCTGCTCGGCGAGAGCCGAAGGAGGCCATTCGATTGAGATGGGATAAGCACGGATCAGCGTTTCGTGCCCGCCGAGCGTCACTGAATCACGCTCGCGATCGATGCGGCTCTCCATGAAGCGGTCTGTGGCCTCGATGAAATTGTTACAATGGAGGTGAGTATGGAAGCCAATAATCGTGCTTCCGAGAAGGCCGTCCATGATCTCGTCGCGCCAGGGGAAGATGCTGAACGTTTCGGAGTTGGGCCAGGGTATGTGCCAGAAGGTGATGATGGTCGCGCGCGGGAGGCGCTCGCGGATGAGGCGCGGCAGCAATGCGAAATGATAGTCCTGGACCAGCACGATCGGGTCGTCGGTGACGGCTTCCTCGGCGACGGCGTCGGCAAAGCGTTCGTTCACCGCCTTGTACTGCTCCCAGTCGGACTCACGGAAGGTCGGGCGCACGAAGGCGACATGACAAAGGGGCCAGAGGCCTTCGTTGGCGAGGCCGTAGTAGTACCCCTCCTGTTCCTCGTCGGTGAGCCAGACGCGGCGCAACGAGTATGTCGGGTCGGCGGGGGGGACAGCCAGCCGGTCGTTCTTGTCGACCGTCTCGCGATCCGCGGTTCCGCTGCCGTGCGCGATCCATGTGCCGCCGCAGGCACGCATGACCGGCTCCACAGCCGCGACCAGACCGCTCGCCGGAATCTGTAGCGTGACGACGCCGTTCTCCCGGTTGTGAATGTAGGGTTCGCGGTTGGAGACCACGAGGACTTCGGTTTCGGGCAACTCGTCGAGAAGCAGCCGGTGCAGTGTGTTCGGCGACCAATCGATATGAATGCCTTCCGCGAGTTTTCTTTCGAGCCGCAGCTCTTTGAGCAGTGTATGAATGTCGCGGCTCACCGGAAACTCGCTGGGTGCCATGTCGATGCTGTCTGCTAGGCCTGCGCGGACGATGGCGGTGCGAAGCGAGCGAGTCCAGCCGCGCATCATCGCGAGCACGATGGCAGTGGAAAGAAGTCCTAGTCCGACCGCGATCCCGATCAGCGACAGGGTAGAGTAGAGCCGGGCGTGGTAGGCGCGGGCGTCGCTGTAGGCGAGGTCGTGCAGGACGAGAAGATGGCCGGAGCGCGCGCCGATGGTGACGGGAAACAGACTGACATGTGTGCGCCTGTTGCCGTCACGCACGATATCGAAGGTATCGGCTCGTGCGCGCTCAAGGCGGTCGCACGCAACGCTCTTTGGAAATTGCGCAGTTGCGTATTCGAGCTGTCCGGCCTCGTTGCAGAATCCGAGCGCGAGGAGTCGCTCGTCCTCGGCGAGGCGATCGAGCAGGCGGTCGAGCTCGGCCGAAGGGGCGGCGATGCCCTGCGAAACCTGCTCGCGGATGGAGCGAAAGACGAGGCGTGCCCGGAGCTCGACATCCTGTCGCGACCATCCGTCCACCAGGAGCGAGGCCAGTGGTGCGAGCGCGACGATCATGACGATTGCCGCGAACACCGCAAGTGCACCATAGCGTGTGAGGGGGTGGCGCAGCAGACGTGTGACGCGGACACGCCTTGCGCGGGCCCGGGTCCGCGGTGGGCTGCGACCGGCCGCGACGCTCATCGCGCGTCCTCCCAACCTTTCGATAGACGCATGGCCGCGATGATGATGCCGACCATCGAATAGGTCTGCGGGAAGTTGCCCCACAGCTCGCCTGTTTCGGGGTCGATATCCTCTGAGAGCAGGCCCACGTGATTGCGGCGTGCCAATAGGCCCTCGAAGATGCGGCGGGCTTCCTCGCGACGGCCGATCGCCGCGAACGCATCGACGTACCAGAACGAGCAGATCGTGAAGGCGACAGACGGAGCGCCGAAATCGTCGGGCTCCGAGTAGCGCAGCAAGTAACCGTTGCGTCCAAGATGCTGCCCGACTTTTTCGACCGTCGAGATGAAGCGCTCGTCCTGTGCTGAGACTATGCCGAACTCGTGCAGTAGCAGAACGCTGGCATCGATCTCGTCGGTATCGAGGCTGCCGGCGAAACAGCCGTTCTTGCTGCTCCACGCGCGTGTCAGGATGGTTTCGCGCAATTCATCCGCCGACTTGCGCCACTGATTCGCCCGCTCGGCCAGCCCAAGGCGCGATGCGATGCGCGCCAGGCGGTCGCACGCAACCCAGCACATCGCGGCGGAGTGCGTGTGCACACGGCTGCGCCCGCGGTACTCCCAGATGCCGGCGTCCGGCGTCAGCGCCTGGCTCAATGCACTCATGCCAAGCGGTTCGAGCATCGTGAACAGCGCGGCATCGCCCTTCCGTGGCAGCCGCTCGTCAAAGAACATCTGTGCCGCGGATAGGACGACGCTGCCGTAGACGTCGTGCTGCACCTGCAAGCCAGCGGCATTGCCGATGCGAACGGGGCCGTAACCGCGGTAGCCGCGCAGCCCCGAGGCGACGTACTCGTCGAGCGGTTGTTCTTGCAAGATGCCGTAGACGGGCTTCAAGACCGGGCCGTTCTCGTGTGCGATGACGTTGGTGACGTAATCGATGAACCGCTCCATCGTCGCCGTCGCGCCGACCCGGTTCAAGGCGTGCACGGTGAAGAAGGCGTCGCGTATCCAGCAGAATCGGTAGTCCCAGTTGCGTTCGCTGTCGGGCGCTTCCGGAATCGACGTGGTGAGCGCGGCGACAATGGCGCCGGTTTCCTCGAAACTGCACAATTGCAGCGTGATCGCCGCGCGGATAACGGCCTCCTGCCACTCGAAAGGCAGGTTGAGGTTGCGAACCCACTCGAGCCAGTAGTCGCGGGTCTGATCGTGAAATTCGCGGGCGATGCGCGGGATCGAATCCGGCAGCGACTCATCGGAGTGCAAGATGAATGTCATCGGCCGCGTGAGCGCCATCGCGGATTCGCTCGCGACATAGCTCGGCGCCGTGTCCGTGGTCAGGCGCAGCGAGCCAGCCTCGGTGACATACCGGATGTGATTGCTTCCCGGGACGAGTGTCGGCCGGTGGAGGCCGTGCCCCATGCGCGGGCGAAGCCTAACGCGAATGCGGCAGAGACCTTGCAGCGGCTCGACACGCCGTACGATCATCGGCGGTCGGTAGACGCGGCCGTATCGGCGGAAGCGTGGCACGAAGTCCGTGATGCAGAAGGACGCGCCGGATCGTGTGGTAACGACCGTGCGGACGATCGCTGTGTTTCGCGTATAGCTTTGCTCGTAGGTGGCCTCCTCGTCTGCGTCGATGGCGAAGTATCCGTCCTCAGCGTCGTCGCCGTCGATCAGCGAGCAGAACACGGGATCGCCGTCGAGGCGCGGCCAGCATGTCCAGACGATGCGGCCGTCGCGCTGCACGAGTGCAGCGATGCTGCTGTTTCCGATAACGGCGAGATCGAGTGAGTTCTGCTGTTTCATCCTTCGCACGTCTCCAATGATTGCAAGAGCCACGTGCGTACGCGACTCGGGCCGGCGAAATCGGCTAGGGTGGCGGGGTGAAGTTCGCCCGCCACGCGCAGCGCGATGCCGCCGAGGCGTTCAGCTTCCTCGAAGGCGGGCTGATCCGAGATGTCGTCTCCGACCATGATCGGCCGGCGGCCGAGGAACGCGGGTAGCCGCATCAGGTGTGCGAGCGCGGCCCCTTTCGAAACGTCTTTCGGGACGATCTCTAAGACCTTGCGTCCATGCGCGAGAGCCAGATGGTCCGGTTCATCGTCGACGATGGCTTGCATCTCTTTCTCGAGCACGCCGGCGAGGTCAGGTGCCGAACGGTAATGGACGGCGACCGAGAAACGTTTCGGCTCGACGATAATGGCTGGAGAGTGCTTCTCGAGCCGGAAAACCGCAGATAGCAGCGCGGGATCGAGCGGCGGCACATTGCTCTCGATCGTTCCTCCTGCAATGGCGCGGATCTCCGCTCCGTGGATGCCGGATGCTGGCAGGCGCAGCGGAAAGAGGAACCTGTCGATTTCGCAAATCGGCCGCCCGGTGTTGATCGCGAGCGCACCGTTGAGCGCGGACGAGAGGCGTGTGAGCGCGGGGACGAGGTCAGCTGGAACCTCGATGCTATCGGGCGTTTCGGCGATCTCGACGAGCGTTCCATCGAAATCCAAGAACAATGCGTGTGTTGTCGTGTCGAGGGTTCTCACCTCGATCACCTCCTGTGCTGTCAGAGTGGATGGATGCGTCTAGTGTGGCCCATAGGTCGGCTCACATCAACCCTTAATGGCCGCAATCTGACGTGCCGATGTCGGATGCTAGTATTGCGCGCGAGTTCGCGCGCAGACGTTCCGCCGAGTTTCGAGCGATCGTCGTGGCGTCGTTGCTGGTATGACGCAATCGTTGTTTCGGATCGTTGATCGAAAAACGTGCCGCAGTGACTTCAAGTGGCGGCGAGATCGCGAGCGCTTCATCACGTGCGCAATTCGGCGTCGAGCATGCGCGTCAAGGCGTTTTGCGCGACACCTGCGACGCCCGGATCCTTGGTAATCATGGCGGCGACGATAGCGCCGTCCATCAACAGCGCGATTTCGTGCGTGAGGCGCTCCGGGTCGGCGACACCTGCATCGGCACTCAAGGCGCGAATG
This sequence comes from Hyphomicrobiaceae bacterium, assembly GCA_016793635.1. Classification (GTDB taxonomy): domain Bacteria; phylum Pseudomonadota; class Alphaproteobacteria; order Rhizobiales; family Hyphomicrobiaceae; genus JAEUMD01. The sequence continues at coordinate 10,941 of JAEUMD010000009.1, read as the reverse complement.
TAGTCGAGTACCTGGCGTTTGTGCTTGAGCGCGAGCTCGCGTAGCCGGTCGCTCGACTTGTCGTGCTCCGCGACGGCGTTGATGAAGGGGCAGCCGTAGAACTGCTTCTGGCGGAACCACTGGGCAAGCACGGGAAAGATGGCGAGCAGGCGATCGCGCGACGAGCCCCCCGCCTTGGCGGTCGCCGTCGTGAACCAGTCGCGCCAGATTTCGCCTTCGCGAGTGAGGACCTCCTCGACGAGCTGCTCTTTCGAGCCGAACAACTTGTAAAGCGTAGTCTTGGCCGTGCCGGCCTGCTCGACGATGGCGTCCACGCCGACGGCGTTGATGCCCCGCTGGCAGAACAGCGCCGTGGCGGCATTGAGCAGGCGCTCGCGGGGGGGCTGGTCGGCGGACGGGCGAGTAAAGGACGGCATTGCAAATTTCTCCGTCAGTATCGGGCAGGGGAGTGCCGTACACCCCGGAATCGTCTCGCAGAATAGCCGAAATGGGCAGACCGGTCTGTATTTGAAAGTTCGCCAGTTGGTTGCAGGCGACCGTTGGGCGGGTGCCGATCTGTCGCCGGCGGACAGGTTGCCCATTCCATTCGCGTTTGCCCCGCCTGATGCCAGATTTACTGGCAACTGTCAGGCATCCGCTTCCCTCCAATATTCCTAACACTTTGAATCATAATGGATCTGCGAACGTCATAACGGTTGGCACGACGCTTGCGAAGACAGAACGGTCTGTTTCCTTAACGAGCCGTAGCCGACGCCTTGCAGGCGAACCGGCACCTGCGCAGGAGAGAACGCCATGACCGCCCAAGCCAAAACCGTCCTTACCGGATGCCTCTCGCCGGAGCCCGGCACCGCACTGACCGGCTGCCTCGCCCCCATCGACAAGGAAGGTCTCGACAAGCTGATCGCCGCTGGCAAGGCCAACCCGGACGTCATCAAGACGCTGAAGTGCAAGACGGTTGCCGAAGGTCGCTTCCGTCACCTCAACTATATTCGGAACCTCCCCGCCTACATCGTCGACGAGCCGCCGGGTCTGCTCGGTGACGACACTGCCCCGAACCCGTCCGAGGCCGTGCTCTCGGCGCTCGGTTCGTGCCTCGCGGTCGGCATTCACGCCAATGCCGTGGCGCGTGGCATCACGATCTACAAGCTCGAGATCGAACTCGAGGGTGACCTCAACATCACCGCTGTCTGGGGCACCGGCGATCTCTCCGAGAAGCCGGTCGGGTTCACCGATATCCGCGCCAAGGTGACGTTCGAGGCAGATCGCCCCCGAGAGGAACTCGAAGCGCTCATCGCGCACGCGAAGGTCTGGTCGCCCGTCGCCAACACGATGACCCGCCCCGTCAACCTCGCGGTTGCGCTCGCCTGACGCCGGCGAACGCGGACGCGTGCCCGCCTGGTGCGCGCGTCCGCTCCCTGAACCGAGATGTGATCTGCCTAGGACGTTCGATGACCGCAGCCCTGAGCATGCCCGGGATAGCCGATGCGCCTTCCCTCTCTCTTGCCGACGCTGTCCGCTCCATCACGCGGACGGATCTGACGCCCATGATCGGCGAAATCGATCGGGACGGCGTCTACCCAGAGGCGGTGATGCGCAAGCTTGGGGCGACTGGTGCGTTCGCCCAGCATCTGCCGCTCGGCAACGCGGCGTTCAGTCTCGACGCGGCGATCGACGTCATGGGTATTGTCGGCGAAGCTTGCCTGTCGACGGCGTTCTGCATGTGGTGCCAGGACGCGCTCGGCTGGTACATCTCCAACTCATCGAACGAGAAGCTCAAGGCCGGCACCCTGGCGGCGGCGGCGTCGGGACAAATTCTCGGCGGCACCGGCCTCTCCAACCCAATGAAGCACTTCTACGGCATCGAGCCCCTCCGGCTTCGTGGCCGTCGAGTCGATGGTGGTTACGTCGTCAAGGGTGTGCTGCCGTGGGTGTCGAACCTCGGTCCGGATCATCACTTCGGTGCGGTGTTCGAGCGCGAGGACAAGCCGGGGCACTTCGTCATGGCGATCGTGCCGTGCGCTTCCGAGGGGCTGACGCTCTCGCAGAACACGCAGTTCGTGGCGCTCGACGGAACCCGCACCTACGCCGTGCAGATGCGCGACGTGTTTCTGTCCGAAGACGTCATCGTCGCCGATCCGATCGATGAGTATCTCAAGAAAATCCGCGCCGGATTCGTGCTGCTGCAGGCGGGCATGGCTTTTGGTCTCATCGAAGGCGCGATCCAGTTGATGGAGCAGGCGCGCACGTCGCTGCACCACGTTAACAAGTACCTGCCCGAACAGCCCGAGCAGTTCCGCGAGCAGCTCGCCGGTATGAAGGAGCTTGTCAGCAAGCTCTGCGAGACACCCTACGACCCGAGTCCCTCCTACTGGCGACAGGTCATCGAGGCGCGTCTTGTCGCGGGCGACGCGACGGTCGCGGCGGCACACGCTGCAATGCTGCACCAGGGAGCGCGTGGCTACGTATCGAACGGCGCGGCGCAACGCCGCCTGCGCGAAGCCTACTTCGTCGCGATCGTGACGCCAGCAACCAAGCAGCTTCGAAAGATGCTGGCGGAGATGCCGGCCTGATGGCCGAAGGGGGGCGCGTCGTGGCGGGCAAGGTCGTCATTCTCGGAGCTGGGCAGGCTGGCGTGCAGACGGCAGCAAGTTTGCGCGAGTGCGGCTACGGCGGTGACATCGTGCTCGTCGGCGACGAACCGCATCCTCCATACCAGCGACCACCCCTTTCGAAGGCGTTTCTCAAGGACGAGATCACCGCTGAACGTCTGCATCTGAAACCGCCCACGTTCTACGCCGATCGCGGCATCCAATTGGTGACGGGCTGCCATGTCGGCCGCATCGATCCACGCGAGCGCCACCTCGAGCTCACCGAGGGTGGAACGCTTTCATACGACCATCTCGTGTTGGCCACAGGTACACGCCCGCGCTTGCCGGCGCTCGAAGGCATCGGGCTCGCCAATGTCTTTGCGATCCGCAGCATCGCCAATGTCGATGCGTTGAGGCCGACTCTCACCGAAAACGGTCGTGTCGTCATCGTCGGTGGCGGATACATCGGCCTCGAGGTCGCGGCAGTGCTTCGCGACAAGGGCATGAGTGTCGCGATCGTCGAGGCGGAAGATCGGCTGCTCAAGCGTGTGACATCGGAGCCCGTCTCGCGTTTCTTCGACAGCCTTCATCGCGCCAACGGCGTCGAGATCCTGACGCGGGTGCGCGTGAAAGCCCTCATCGGTGAGACGAAGGTTTCGGGTGTTGCGCTCGAGGACGGGCGCATCGTTCCAGCCGATGTCGTTCTGCTTGCAGTTGGCGCAATCGCCAACACGGAGCTGGCGAGTGCAGCGGGAATTGCCGTCAGCGACGGCGTACTCGTCGACATCTACGGGAGAACTTCAGCGGCGGGCATCTTTGCGTGCGGAGATTGCGCCCGCTTTCCGAGCCGCCGCTACGACCGCAGCGTCCGCATCGAAAGTGTGCAGAACGCTATCGACCAGGCGAAATGCGTGGCCGCCACCATCGCCGGAAAGCCGACGCCGCACGATCCCGTGCCGTGGTTCTGGTCGGACCAGTACCGCACCAAGCTTCAGATCGCCGGCCTCTCGGATTCGCGCGACGACGTCAGCGTCGACGGCGAGCCGGGCAGCGGTCCGTTCGCGGTCGAGTATCGCCGCGCCGGCCGCCTCGTGGCGGTCGATGCCATCGACAACGCCCGTGCGCACATGCTCTCGCGCCGGCGCATCGCGGAGGAAACCGCGAGCTAGCCACCTTACACGTCACGTCCCGCCGCAACCTTGAAGTCGAGGAGAACACGATGTCGATCTTCAATAACCCGTTCAGCGGTTCCAAGCTGTTCCGCAAGTCAGGTGGCTGCAGTTGCGGCAAGCACAGCTCGCAGACCGAGCACGAACTGGCAGCGGCCAAGGAGGCCAATGCGGTTGCGTCGGCGGGAGAGGAGCAGCAGCTCCGCCGCGTCGTCGAGGCGGGCCTGATGCGTGCCCTGTTCCCTAACGATGCCTCGCGGCGCGCCTTCATCCAGGCCGTCGGCGCTTCGACTGCGGCGGCAGCCCTCTCCGAGATTTTCCCGATTCTCACCGCGACGGAAGCGCTCGCTGCCGGAGGCGCTCCGGAGAAGAAGGATCTGAAGGTCGGCTTCATCCCGATCACCTGTGCGACGCCGATCATCATGGCGCATCCCATGGGGTTCTATGCCAAGCAGGGCCTCAACGTTGAAGTGGTGAAGACGGCTGGCTGGGCGGTCGTACGCGACAAGACGCTCAACAAGGAGTACGACGCGGCGCACATGCTCTCGCCGATGCCGCTGGCGATCTCGCTCGGTCTCGGCTCGACCGCGGTTCCGTTCACTGTTCCCGCCATCGAGAACATCAACGGCCAGGCGATCACGCTCGCCATGAAGCACAAGGACAAGCGTGATCCCAAGCAGTGGAAGGGCTTCAAGTTCGCCATCCCCTTCGACTATTCGATGCACAACTATCTGTTGCGCTACTATCTCGCCGAGCACGGGCTCGATCCCGATGTCGACGTGCAGCTCCGCTCGGTGCCGCCGCCGGAGATGGTTGCGAACCTCCGCGCCGACAACATCGACGGCTTCCTCGCACCGGACAACATCTGCCAGCGCGCCATCTTCGACGGTGTCGGCTTCAACCACATACTCTCGAAGGAGATCTGGGACGGACATCCGTGCTGCGCGTTCGCGGCGAGCAAGGAGTTCGTGACGGCGGCACCGAATTCCTACGGTGCGCTGCTGCGCGCCATCATCGAGGCGGCCGCATTCGCTTCGAAGGCAGAGAACCGCAAGCAGATCGCGGAGGCGATCGCGCCTGCGAACTATCTCAATGCGCCGGTGACGGTGCTCGAGCAGGTGCTGACCGGCACCTACGCGGACGGCCTCGGCAGCGTGAAGAAAGACCCCGACCGCGTCACCTTCGATCCCTTCCCGTGGGAGAGCTTCGCGGTGTGGATGCTGACGCAGATGAAGCGCTGGGGGCAGCTCAAGGGCGATGTCGATTACAAGGGCATCGCGCGCGAAGTGTTCCTGCAAACCGATGCGGTGCGTCTGATGAAGGAAGCGGGCCTCACCCCGCCGGAAGCTTCGACGAAGACCTTCTCGGTCATGGGCAAGACGTTCGACCCGGCAAAGGCGTCGGAGTACCTCGACAGCTTCGCCATCAAGCGGGGCTAGCTCACTTGCGGCATCGATGGGTCGCTCACGCGATGCCATCGATGCCGTGATCGACGCTCTTCGCGCGAGCCTAGGGTGTGCATAAAGAAGAAGCGGGAGACGATGACATGCGCTCGCTCGAGCTCAGATCCGTTGCGGTGTCGATCATGCTGCTCATGACGTTCCTGCTGGCCTGGCACCTCGCGGTGACGGGCGGCAGCAGCGGGCAGAAGATGGATCCGGAATATGCCAAGCTGATGGGGATTACGGCGACGCAGGGCAAGTCTGCGATGCCGAGCCCCGTGGATGTCGGCCTGACCCTATGGGGCCACATCAAGGACCCGTTCTACGTTCGTGGCACCAACGACGTCGGTCTCGGGCTCCAGCTCGGCTACTCGATTCTGCGCGTCGCGGCTGGCTATCTTCTGGCGATGGCGGTTGCGCTGCCTCTCGGCTTCCTCATCGGCATGTCACCGCTGATGAGCAGGGCGCTCGATCCGTTCATTCAGGTGCTGAAGCCCATCTCGCCACTCGCGTGGATGCCGCTCGCCCTCTACACGATCAAGGACAGCGGTCTTTCCGCGATCTTCGTCATCTTCATCTGTTCGATCTGGCCGATGCTCATCAACACGGCCTTCGGCGTCGCGAACGTGCGCAAGGAGTGGATCAACGTCGCTCGCACGCTCGAAGTCGGAACGTTGCGCAAGGCCTTCACGGTGATCCTTCCCGCGGCGGCACCGACGATCGTCACCGGCATGCGCATCTCGATCGGCATCGCCTGGCTGGTCATCGTCGCCGCCGAGATGCTCGTTGGCGGAACCGGCGTCGGCTACTTCGTCTGGAACGAGTGGAACAACCTGTCGATCACCAACGTGATCACCGCGATCCTCGTCATCGGGTTCGTTGGAATGCTGCTCGACCAGATCCTCGCCCGGCTGGGCCACCTCGTGACATATCCGGAGTAGCCAATGCAGGACCGATACATCTCCATCGAGGGCATCTCGCGCTCGTATCCGGCGCCAGGCGGCGGCAAGACCACGGTGTTCGACGATCTCTGGCTGTCGATGGCGCGCGGTGAGTTTGTCGCCGTGATCGGCCATTCGGGATGCGGCAAGACGACGGTGCTCAACATCCTCGCCGGTCTCGACGCGCCGTCGTCGGGCGTCGTCATCGTCGACGGCAAGGCGATCGAAGGCCCTTCACTCGACCGCGCGGTGATCTTCCAGAGTCATGCTCTCCTGCCGTGGAAGACGGCGCTCTCGAACGTCGCCTACGCGGTGTCGTCGCGGTGGCCCAAGCTGTCGCGCTCCGAGATCGAGGCGAAGGCGATGGAGGCCATCCGTCTCGTCGGTCTCGAGCAGGCGGCGCATCGCAAGCCGTCGCAGCTTTCCGGCGGCATGAAGCAGCGCGTCGGCATCGCCCGCGCCTTGTCGATCGATCCGAAAATCCTGCTCATGGACGAGCCGTTCTCCGCGCTCGACGCGCTAACACGCGGCACGCTTCAGGACGAGGTGCGCAAGATCTGCATCGAGACCGGACAGACGGTGTTCATGATTACGCACGACGTCGACGAGGCGATCTACCTCGCCGACAAGATCGTGCTCATGACCAACGGACCGGGCGCTCGGATCGCCGAGATCGTCGCCAACCCGCTGCCGAAAGCGCGCACGCGTAACGATGTGCATCGCCACCCGGCCTACTACCCGGTCCGCAACCACATCATCGACTTTCTCGTCTCGCGCTCGAAGAGCTTCGACGAGGAGATCGCGGGGAAGGCCTGGGACCCGCGCCATCCGCCGCTTGTCAATCCCTCAATCCCCGAGCCGAGCGTCGCTGCGATCGGCAAGGGTCCCGTCACTCAGGGACAGGGGGGAGATAAGCCCGGTTTTTTTCCCGCAAATCGCATGAGAGGAACACCATGAAGCGAGAGCAACTGACCGAGAAGATCCTCGACATCAAGCGCGAGAAGGGACTGACCTGGAAACAGATCTGCGACGAGATCGGCGGCATGAGCCCCGTGCTCGTGGTCGGAGCGCTGCTCGGCCAGCACAAACTGGTGAAGCCGCTCGCCAAGAAGGCCGCCGCGCTGTTCGGCCTTTCGGCGAGCGAGGAAGCGATGCTCAACGAGGTGCCTTATCGTGGCGCGGGCACGGCGATGCCGCCGACCGACCCATTGATCTATCGCTTCTACGAGTTGGTCCTCGTCAACGGCCCCGCGTGGAAAGCGCTGATCGAGGAAGAGTTCGGTGACGGCATCATGTCCGCGATCGATTTCGACATGACGATGGAGCGCCTGCCGAACGAAAAGGGTGACCGCGTCAAGATCGGCATGACCGGCAAGTTCCTGCCATTCAAGTACTACGACAACGAGCAGGGCATTCCCGCCTACGGCTTCAAGGAATAGCCCTTGGCGTGAGCTTGGGTCGAAGGGCGGAGCCGGTACGGTCTCCGCCCTTTCGACGTTGCGGGTGCCCGTGCGTCATTCATGTGTCGGTGTTTCTGTCGTGATGTGATGCTGGGCCGACACTCAGCATCGCGAGCTTAGCCGCCGAGCGCGGCAGCCGCCTTGGCGATGGTCCTGCGGTAGACGTCGGCACGGTTCCAATCGGCGAGCACGGCATAGTTGGCGCTGCCGGGACCGTAGGGCTGGCCCGCCTTCCAGCCGTGCCCCTTGAGGAAGTTGGCCGTCGAGGCGAGAACGTCCGGCACGCTGCGCGAGAGATCGCGGCGGCCGTCGCCGTCGAAGTCGACGCCATAGCGGACATAGGCGGTGGGCAGAAACTGCGTCTGGCCGATCTCGCCGGCCCATCCGCCACGGAGCTGCGCGGGCGTCATGTCGCCGCGATCGACGATGCGCAAGCCGTCCAGGAGCTGCTGGCGGAAGAAGGCGGAGCGCCGGCAGTCGTAGGCGAGCGTTGCGAGCGAGCGCAGGATGGATTTGCCGCCCGCGCCGTCCGCGCCGTAATTGGTTTCGAGCCCCCAGATGGCGATCAGCACCTCGCGCGGCACGCCGAAGCGGGTCTCGATGTGGTCGAGCATGGATTTGTGCGTGGCCATGAGCCGCCGTCCCTTGGCCAGCAGGGCCGAGCCGACGCGGCGCGCATAGAACTGCTCGAAGCTCAACTTGAACGAACGCTGGTTGCGATCGAGCCGGATGATGTTCGGATCGTAGCTCACATCGCCGAGCCCGGCGGAGATCGCGCGCGCCGAGATGCCCTGAGCGGCGGCGTGGCTCTTGAACCGATCGAGCCAGGCGCCGAAGCCCGCGCCGCCCGACCCGCAGTCCTCGGCCGCGGCAACGGATGCCAACGGGCCTGCAAGGGCGACCATCACGCCAGCCGCTCTTGCCTTGCGCAGAAATTTCATCTCGGGGCTCCCTTGACGCTGTCGCTTCCGAACCGACCGCACCCTGGCGCTCGTGTTCCGTCTCCGACACTTGGTTCCCAATGCAGCATGCGATCGACCAAGTGTCGGAGACGAAAAGAACACCAGCAACTCGATGATTCTAGTGTTGCTTTTGTCACTAACGCTTGGCAGACCACCGTTCCGAAACCGGGAACCAAGCGTTAGTGACGCAACACTAGCATCGGTGCGCACAGCCGCAGGGCTTCCGGCATCGGCGGCGTTTCCACCTGGCCGATTGCAGGTTAGCCGACATCGGCTCGGCGCCACCTTCGCACCAATGCGGGCGAGGGCAAACCCAAACGGAGCGATGGTCGCTAGAGCCGTCTCGATGTGGGTGGTGTGAGGTGCTTTAGCTGGTCGAAAATTCAAATCGATGGCCGGTATGCGCTGGCTGGGGACGAACCAAGTTCGCCGCCAAGGGCCAGGAGTAGACAACGATCGTTGGGTTAAAAACTCAAAGTTCTGCCGCTTTAAGCTTCAATCCTATGTTTAGAACTGTCCGACAAAACGTGTCACCGGCTAGACCTATTGGGCCAGGTAGCTACCAAACATGACAGCCAATCGTTTTGATATTCGTCTAGCCGTGGGATCGCCCGCTGGACCACGCTCCAGCGTGTGGGCCATTTGGTCGAAGAATTCTCAAGTTTACGCCGCTCACAGAAATATGGGCGGAATAGAGAAGTTCAGTTTCCACACTCCCACCTCATGTCGTCGCGCCTTCACGAAAGAGCATGGTGCTCCGAACGGTCGGAGCAATCGGGCAACGCAGGAGTGGCATCGTGGAACCACGCCTCCGAAGGGTAGCAACCAAGTCGTCCGCGTCTTGAGAATAGGCATAACCACCGACCACCTATCCACCAAACTTGCGGATCCACCTCCCAAAAATACGCTTTGGATTGCTCCGGGCCCGCGCGGCGGCGCCACGATGATCGATATATTTTTCAGTCTGGATGATGAGGTGTCGTTGCGAGAAGCGCTGCAATCTGAGGCACCAAGCCTCGGCCATGAACTGTTCGCGTACTGGCGACTTCCGAATGCAGAGGCTCTTTGCATCAGCAGTTGGCATTCGAGCGATGCACAAAAAGTATTCAGGGTGAAAGCAGCGCCACATGATCCCAGAGACTTGCTGATATTGCCGGATGATCCTGCCGACACAGGTAGGCCTGTCAGATTGACACTTTTTTCGAATCCTAAAGACGGTGATTTGATGAGCGTGTGGGAGATGGGCGGGTATTGGCAGGAACCGTTGACGGATGCCCGATGGCGGGCGATCTGCGAGGCGTACGAGCCGGCTGCTGAGATTGATGACCCGTCTTAGACCGGATCGTTCCAGTCGCGGCGTCTCTTGTGGGTCAAACACGACGCCTGGACGGTGCGCATTGTCTGCTCACCGCGAAATCCTGACGCCGGCGCCGGGCGGCACGGTGGACGCGGTCATACCCCGGGCCGGCGCACCGTAGCCGCGCCGATAACCGCCACTATTACCTGAGAAAAGTTGGAGCGGGTGATGGGAATCGAACCCACGTATTCAGCTTGGAAGGCTGCTGCTCTACCATTGAGCTACACCCGCGTCTGAGGGCGATGCCGCACCGCTCGGGTGATCGGCCAAGGCCATGTCTCAGCCCAAGTTTCGCGCCGGTTCCGGCACCTGGGTTGAGGCCGCCGAGTGTTAAACGCTTTCGCCGGGCCTGTGAAGGGGCGTTCGCGCCCGCCGCTGATCCCCGTGTCAGCGCACAGGCAGCCGCCCTCGTTGGAATGACCAGCCGGAATCAATTGCGTCCGCCCAGGAAGCGAACAGATCGAAGCCGCGCCCGCTTGCTCGAGAATTGGAGGGCTAGACGAGGCTCGCAGCATGATGGCTCAGGCCGTGCCCGCTTGCTCGAGGATCGGAGGCCGCCGTGGGCCGTTTCTCGCCCGCCGCGTCCGTTCGTCGTCCGATGGAGCGGCGTGGGGGCCGCATCCGCGCCGTCCGAGCCCTATCCGCGCTGGTCCGAGATGCAACAATGGGCTTGAAGCTCTCCGCCCTTCGCCTTAGAGGAACGGCTCCACGCCGGTGCGGCCGCTGCTGATGCGTCTCGCCGCACCCGATGTCGGCTATAGGGAAGAGCAATGGCGAAGGCAAAATTCGAGCGGACGAAGCCGCACTGCAACATCGGAACGATCGGTCACGTCGACCACGGCAAGACGTCTCTGACGGCTGCGATCACGAAGGTTCTGGCTGAGAAGGGCATGGCTCAGTTTTCGGCTTACGACCAGATCGACAAGGCTCCGGAAGAGCGTGAGCGCGGCATCACGATCTCGACGGCGCACGTCGAGTACGAGACGGACAAGCGCCACTATGCGCACGTGGACTGCCCTGGC
>JAEUMD010000010.1 GCA_016793635.1 Hyphomicrobiaceae bacterium | reverse complement strand
GGAGCCTTCCAGGATTGGCCCGGATTGGTTCGGGCCGCATCCTGGGACGGGATACCCGAAGAATGCGGCACAAACCCGTTGTGTTGCCGAATCTTCCAAGGCTAACATGGGCCTAAGGGTGGGTCTGAGTCTCGCCCGACGAAGCGTGAACGGATAGCGAATGAACAAGTCCACCAGCGGCGATTCGAAAAATACGCTCTACTGCTCATTCTGCGGCAAGAGCCAGCACGAAGTTCGCAAGCTGATTGCCGGGCCGACCGTCTTCATCTGCGATGAATGCGTCGAGCTCTGCATGGATATCATCCGCGAAGAGCACAAGACGACGCTGGTCCGCTCGCGCGACGGCGTGCCCAGCCCGCGCGACATCTGCAAGGTGCTGGACGATTACGTGATCGGCCAGGAGCACGCCAAGAAGGTGCTCTCGGTCGCCGTCCACAACCACTACAAGCGCCTCGCCCACGTCGGCAAACAGAACGACGTCGAACTGTCGAAATCGAACATCCTCCTGGTCGGTCCGACCGGTTGCGGCAAGACCCTGCTGGCCCAGACGCTGGCGCGCATCATCGACGTGCCGTTCACCATGGCCGATGCGACGACGCTGACCGAGGCCGGCTATGTCGGCGAGGACGTGGAGAACATCATCCTGAAGCTGCTGCAATCGGCCGACTACAACGTCGAGCGAGCGCAGCGCGGCATCGTCTACATCGACGAGGTCGACAAGATCAGCCGCAAGTCGGACAACCCGTCGATCACGCGCGATGTGTCGGGCGAGGGCGTGCAGCAGGCGTTGCTCAAGATCATGGAAGGCACGGTCGCCTCCGTGCCTCCGCAGGGCGGCCGCAAGCATCCCCAGCAGGAATTCCTGCAGGTCGATACCACCAACATCCTGTTCATCTGCGGCGGCGCGTTCGCGGGCCTGGAAAAGATCATCTCGGGTCGCGGCAAGGGCACGTCGATCGGCTTCGCCGCCAAGGTCCGCGGGCCCGACGAGCGGCGCACGGGCGAGGTTCTTCGCGAGGTTGAGCCGGAAGATCTGTTGAAGTTCGGCCTGATCCCCGAGTTCATCGGCCGCCTGCCGGTCATCGCGACACTCGAGGACCTCGACGAGGAAGCGTTGGTGCAGATCCTGACGGAGCCGAAGAACGCGCTCGTCAAGCAGTACCAGCGCCTGTTCGAGATGGAGGACGTGAAGCTCACCATCACGCTCGAAGCACTGAAGGCCATTGCCCGCAAAGCCATCGAGCGTCGCACCGGTGCACGCGGTCTCAGGTCCATCATGGAGGGCATCCTGCTCGACACGATGTTCGACCTGCCCACACTCAAGGGTGTCGAGGAGGTCGTGATCGGTCCCGAAGTCGTCGAGGGTGGTGCGCGCCCGCTGCGGATCTACTCCGACCGCGTCGAGGAGAAGGGCTCCACGGCGTCGTAACAGGACGATTGCGGGCGCTTCGCGTGATCGCGTCAGGACAATGACTGCGATCGCCGCAGAGGCCCCGCGAGCGGCGAGACTGATTCCTCGGGGCACGCTCTTGATCGTGGAGTAGCGTACCCCATCTGTTCCAACGGAAGCGAGGTGGCAGCTCGACACGTCGGCACGAAACGGTTCCCTCGCCGGGCCGAACATGGTGCCAACGATACCCGAGCCTGCCGCCTTCCTGCTTCTGCCCGACGTCGTTCTTCACGCGCTGCGATGCTCAATCGAGGTCGCCGTGCGCTGGCGAAAGCGCCGGGTGCGTGATTGCCCCGGGCCGCAGGCGGGATAGTCCGCGGCGGCATCACTCTGATGGGTCATGACATGAGCAACGAGAAGCCGACCAACGAGAAGGCAAGCGGCGTGGAGCTGTATCCGGTCCTGCCACTGCGCGACATCGTGGTGTTCCCTTACATGATCGTGCCGCTGTTCGTCGGGCGCGAGAAGTCGATTGCCGCCCTCGAGGAGGTGATGCGGGCCGAGAAGCTCATCCTTCTCGCGGCGCAGAAGAATGCCGGCGACGACGATCCGGCGACCGACGCCATTTTCGAAATGGGCACGCTGGCGACGGTACTGCAGTTGCTGAAGCTGCCGGACGGTACCGTGAAGGTGCTCGTCGAAGGCACCTCGCGCGCGCGTATCAAGCGCTACACCGACAACGTCGCCTACTTCGAAGCCGAGGTGGAGAAGGTCTCGGAGAAGGTCGGTTCGAAGACCGAGATCGAGGCGCTGGCGCGCTCGGCGGTGACGCAGTTCGAGAACTACGTCAAGCTGAACAAGAAGATCTCGCCGGAGGTGCTCGGCACGATCGCGCAGATCGAGGATCACTCGAAGCTCGCCGACACGATCGCCTCGCATCTGGCGATCAAGATCGCGGACAAGCAGGAGGTGCTCGAGACGACGACGATCTCGGATCGTCTCGAGAAGGTCTACACGCTCATGGAGAGCGAGATCTCCGTCCTTCAGGTCGAGAAGAAGATCCGCTCGCGCGTAAAGCGCCAGATGGAGAAGACGCAGCGCGAGTATTATCTCAACGAGCAGATGAAGGCGATCCAGAAGGAGCTCGGCGATACCGACGAGCGCGACGACATCGCCGAGTTCGAAGAGAAGATCGAGCAGACCAAGCTGTCGAAGGAGGCCCGCGACAAGGCTCTCGCTGAGCTCAAGAAGCTGAAGCAGATGAGCCCGATGTCGGCCGAGGCGACGGTGGTGCGCAACTACCTCGACTGGCTGCTGTCGATCCCGTGGGGCGTCAAGGGCAAGGTGAAGAAGGATCTCGCGGAAGCGCAGGAGATTCTCGACAAGGAGCACTATGGCCTCGAGAAGGTGAAGGAGCGCATCCTCGAGTATCTCGCGGTGCAGAACCGCACCAACAAGCTCAAAGGACCGATCCTGTGCCTCGTCGGCCCGCCCGGCGTCGGCAAGACGTCGCTCGGCAAGTCGATCGCAAATGCCACGGGCCGCGAGTTCGTGCGCATGAGCCTCGGCGGCGTGCGTGACGAGGCGGAGATCCGCGGTCACCGGCGGACCTACATCGGCTCGATGCCGGGCAAGGTCGTGCAGTCGATGCGCAAGGCGAAGCGGACCAATCCACTGTTCCTCTTGGACGAGATCGACAAGATGGGACAAGATTTCCGCGGCGACCCGGCGGCGGCGCTGCTCGAGGTGCTCGACCCCGAGCAGAACAGCACCTTCAACGACCACTATCTGGAGGTCGACTACGACCTCTCGAACGTGATGTTCGTGACGACGGCGAATACGCTGAACATCCCGGCGGCTCTCATGGATCGCATGGAGATCATCCGTCTCGCCGGCTACACGGAAAACGAGAAGGTGGAGATCGCCAAGCGTCACCTCATTACCGAGCAGAAGCAGGCCCACGGTCTGGAGGACGCCGAGTTCTCGGTGACCGAGGACGCGCTCAAGTATCTGATCCGCCATTACACGCGGGAAGCCGGCGTGCGCTCGCTCGAGCGCGAGATCGCCAAGCTTGCGCGTAAGGCGGTGAAGGAGATCCTGACCTCGTCGAAGAAGAGCGTCGAGATCACGGCGGAGAACGTCCACGACTACCTGGGCGTCACCAAGTACCGCTATGGCCAGGCCGAGCAGGAGGACCAGGTTGGCATCGTCACCGGTCTCGCGTGGACCGAGGTCGGCGGCGAGCTGCTGACGATCGAAGGCATCAAGATGCCCGGTAAGGGCAAGATGACGGTCACCGGCAACCTGCGCGACGTGATGAAGGAGTCGATCCAGGCGGCGAATGCCTACGTGCGCTCGCGCTCGCTCGAGTTCGGCATCGCGCCGACGATGTTCGACAAGTACGACATCCACGTGCACGTGCCGGAAGGCGCGACGCCGAAGGATGGCCCGTCTGCCGGCGTTGCGATGGCCACCGCCATCATCTCGGTGCTGACGCAGATCGCGGTGCGCAAGGATGTCGCGATGACGGGCGAGATCACGTTGCGCGGCCGCGTACTGCCGATCGGCGGTCTCAAGGAGAAGATGCTTGCGGCACTGCGCGGCGGCAACAAGACGGTCGTGATCCCCGAGGAAAACCTCAAGGATCTCGCCGAGATCCCGGACGAGGTGAAGAGCAGGCTCGAGATCGTCGCGGCGTCTCGTCTGGAAGACGTGCTCAGAGTGGCTCTGGTGCAAATGCCAGAGGCCATCACCTGGGACGAGGAAAAGGCGCAGGCTGCGAAGGACGCCGAGACAGACGGCACGGGCAGCCCGCGGGTGACCGCACACTGATCTAGGCTGGAGCATAGCGCGGCGGGGAGTCGCGCATCGCTTGGCTCTCGTGTTTCGAGAAGACTTGATTGGCCCCATTGCGTGTTCCGCGCGATGGGGCCTTTCGTTTGCGCGCGCTAATGTGTGCAATCGTGGCAGTTGGCCGCGCGCCGCTCTCCCGGCAGCAGCATTCCATTGCAACGTTGGGACGTGCGCAGCCTGAGTTGATGGTCGGGCGTGCAATCGCTGTCTCGATGGATCGAGCGCTCTTCTACATCAACGCTGGTAGCGGTCGCGTCCGGTGCGGAGAGAACGCGTCAACACAACGGCGGAATGACGACAGAAGGGGAACGAACGAAGCTCGAAATGCCGCGAAATTACGGCTTCTAAGCGGCAGTAATTCGACCGTCGCGGAAGGGCTCGAACGCTGTAGAACACGCGGCAAACAGCGGCGTTTTCGCTTGACGCGCCGATGCGGGAGCGCTTCTTTGCAGCCTCCGTTGCGGTCTCGAGCGCGGCCTGGAGCTGCATTCGGCGAACGCCTCCCAGCGAACGCCTGCCGGTCTGACCGTGTTCCCGCGCCCCAATACGTGCGGCGCCAAAGGGGCGCCCGCCCGTTCCAATCACGAGGATTGAAGAGATGAGCAAGAAGGACTTGATCGACGCGGTGGCCAAGGAGCTCGATCTCACGAAGGATCGCGCCGGTCAGGTCGTCGATACGGTGATCGATCAGATCAAGGCAGCGATGAAAGACGGCAAGGAAGTGCGCATTCCGGACTTCGGCACCTTCAAGGTTGCGACGCGCGCCGCGCGCGAGGGCCGCAATCCGCTGACCGGCAAGACGATCCAGATCGCCGAAGCCAAGGCGGCGAAGTTCACGCCGGCCAAGGGTCTCAAGGACCTGCTCAACTGAGCAGCCGCGCATTTGAGATTACAGGAAGGGAGCCTCACGGCTCCCTTTCGTGTTTTTTGAGGCGGCAGCGTGGTCTGTCCGCAGCACTCGTTCGGTGTCGATATTCGACCGATTGAGTTCGCAAAGCCCTGAGATCGCATCGCGCCGCCAAGACCTGGAGCTTGGCGCCAGGAGGGATGGAAATCGTCGAGAAATGATCGCATTTTGTCGCCCATGAACAACGAAGGCCGTTTACTCCTGCCGAGACCGGCGCCTGCGCGGGCCATGCTCGCCGCCATTGCGTGTTCGCTGCTGACGACGGCGGCGAACGCTGAAGAGGCGCCGGTGGAGGGAGCCACGCGGTTCGTTCAGGACGGTTTGCGGCTGGAGCTCGCGCCGCTTACCGCCGATCAGGTGCGTGCGTTCGTCATGGGCCGAGGCTTTTCGAGAGACACTGCCGAACTGCTCGTCGAGGAGGGATGCATCTTCCGTTCGTCGATCGGCAGCGCGCATGAAGCGTCCGAAGCACCGACTGTGGCAGTGAAGCTATCGGAGTGGCGCACGCAAGGCTCCGCGCGTGAGGGCGGTGAACTCTTGACCCGCGAGTATTGGGACGCACGCTGGCGCACACTCGGCATAGACGAAGATGCCGTGACGGCGTTTCATTGGGCGCTGTTTCCGACGGAGCAGGAGTTCGGCCCAACGGACTACAATTGGGGATTCTTGTCGTTTGGCTTGGCGCCCGGCAGCTCGTTTGCGCTGGAGGTGGTCTGGCATTCGCTCGGCATCCCTCATACGGCACGACTGGAGGGCCTCACATGCTCGAGCGCGAGCGGACAATGACGGTATCCCGACGTGACGTGATTGCGGGCGCGAGCGTGGCTGGCTTGGCTGCCGCTATCGGGCTCCCTCGTAAGCGAGCCAGCGCCGACGAGGGCAGGCCGGTCATGCTGCTGCAGTCGGTCGCGGGGACGCCCGACGCTCCGGATTTCACGTTGCCCGATCTCGATGGGCGGAATGTGGTGTTTTCCACCTATCGCGGCAGGCCCGTACTCGTGAATTTCTGGGCGACGTGGTGCCCACCGTGCCGCGCGGAAATTCCGTCAATGGAGCGCGCGTGGCGGAACCTCAGCCAGGCCGACGTAGCGATGCTGGCAATTCACGTCGGAGGTGAGGCTGACGGGATCTGGGCTTTCCTGTCCGAGTTCAACGTGACGTTTCCCGTCCTCATCGACCGGTCGTCACACGTCTCGAAGTCGTGGCAAACAATCGGCCTGCCCACCACCTATGTCACCGATCCTGCCGGGCGAAAGGTGTTGCGTGCTGTCGGCGGCCGTGAGTGGGATCACCCAGACCTAATCGCCAGAATCCTCGCGTTGAAGGCGTAACGCCGCGGAGCAGGTGTGCCCTCGCCTGCATCACCTCGAGAGCATTAAACCGGCCGCAGCAGCACGTGCTTCTTTTTGCCGAGGCTGAGCTTGACGATGCCGTCACTTGTCAGCGATGCGCTGTCGAGCACGGCTTTTTCGTCCGCGATGTTGGCGTCGTTGACCTTGAGGCCGCCGCCCTGGATCTGGCGTCGTGCCTCGCCGTTGGATTTCACGAGGCCAGCCTTCACGAAGGCGTTGAGAACGCCGATGCCGGCGGCAAGTTCGCTGGCCGCGATCTCGACCGTCGGCAGATCGCTCGCGGTCTGCCCTTTCTCGAACGTCAGCCGCGCGGTCTCCGCCGCCGCTTCCGCCTTGTCGCGGCCGTGGATGAGCGCCGTTGCTTCGGTCGCCAGCACCTTTTTCGCCTCGTTGATCTCCGCGCCTTGCAATGCGGCGAGGCGCGCGATCTCGTCGAGCGGCAGCATGGTGAAGAGCTTCAGGAAGCGGCCGACATCTGCGTCTTCGCTGTTTCGCCAGTACTGCCAGTAGTCGTAGGCGGAAAGCTGCGCCTCGTTAAGCCAAACCGCGCCCGCTGCCGTCTTGCCCATCTTCGCGCCCGACGCGGTCGTCAGCAGTGGGCAGGTGAGTGCGTGGAGGGGATGCTTCACGCCCATGCGCCGGCCGAGGTCGAGGCCCATGACGATGTTGCCCCACTGATCGGAGCCGCCCATTTGCAGGTTGCAGCCGTAGCGGCGGGCCAGCTCGACGAAGTCGTAGGACTGCAGAAGCATGTAGTTGAACTCGATGAACGAGAGCTCCTGCTCGCGCTCCAGGCGCAGCTTGGCGGAATCCATCGTGAGCATGCGGTTGACCGAGAAGTGCCGGCCGACGTCGCGCAGGAAATCGATGTAGTTGAGCGGTGCCAGCCATTCCGCGTTGTCGAGCATCACCGCGTCGTGCCGGCCGTCGCCGAATGCGAGCAGCTTGGCGAAGACGCCTTTCAGCGCTTCCTTGTTGGCATCGATCTCCTCGACCGTGCGCAGCACGCGCGTTTCGTCCTTGCCAGACGGATCGCCGACACGGGTCGTGCCGCCGCCCATCAGTGCAATCGGCTTGCCGGCTCCGGTCCGTTGCAGCCACGCGAGCATCATGATCGAGAGCAGATGGCCGACGTGCAGCGACGGCGCGGTGCAATCGTAGCCGACGTAGGCGACGATCTCGCCCTTGGCGGCGAGCGCATCGACAGCGTCGAGGTCGGAGCACTGGTGGATGAAGCCGCGCGCGGTGAGAACGTCCAGGAACTCGGATTTTGCTTTCGACATCAGTTCGCTCTATGCGAGAGAGCCGCGTCTGGCCGTGGCGGGAGGCGACGGGCGGCGCGGCTGCTATGATCGGCGAGATTCGGCCGGCAACATGCACGAGGTTCGACAATTTGAGCAAGCTCAAGCGTGCGATCGGCCTGATGAGCGGCACGTCGATGGATGGAATTGACGTGGCCCTCGTCGAAACGGACGGCAAGAGCAAGGTCGTTCGGGGGCCGGCCTTCACCTATCCCTATTCGGAGGCATTCCGCGGCCGTCTGGCGCAGGCGGTGGCCGATGCGGCGCGCATCCGCCACCGTGGCGACCGGCCTGGCGTTCTTCACCTGGCCGAGCAGTATCTGACGGATCTCCACGCCGAGGCTGTGAACCACTTCCTCCAGGACATTAGCGCCAAGCCCGAAACGATCGATGTGATCGGCTTTCACGGCCACACCGTGCTCCACCGCCCGCTCAACTCGGGCGGCCCTGGAAAGCCGCGCATCGTCGCACCCGCGCCCGTCGGACGGATGGCGCCGCGCGTTATGACGGTGCAGATCGGCGACGGCAGGTGGCTCGCGCGCATGACCGGCATCGATGTCGTCTATGACATGCGCGCGGCGGACGTGGCGGGCGGCGGGCAAGGTGCGCCACTCGTTCCCGTCTACCACGCGGCGCTGGCGGCTGGCATCGCGGAGCGCCCACTCGCCATCCTGAATATCGGCGGCGTCGCGAACGTGACGTGGATCGGCGGAGGCGCGTCGGCGGGTGATGTCGCGGGCGGGCACGACCTCTTGGCGTTCGACACCGGGCCGGGCAATGCCCTGATCGACGACTTCATGCTCGCTCGGACCGGGCAGGCGCGCGACGAGAATGGTGCGGCGGCGGCGGCCGGCACGGTGCACGAGGACATCGTGGCAGAGTATCTGCGCCATCCCTACTTCCATGCGATGCCGCCGAAGTCGCTCGATCGCAATGCCTTCTCGCTCGATCCCGTCGCGCATCTCTCCACCGAGGACGGCGCGGCGACGCTGGCCGCCTTCACGGCGGGCGCGGTCAGCGCGGCACGCGGGCATTTTCGCGCCGAGCCGAAGCTCTGGATCGCTTGCGGCGGCGGGCGCAAGAACCGTGCGCTGATGCAGATGCTGGCCGGGAAGATCGAGAACGCACTGGGGCCAGCGGAGGCGGCCGGTCTCGACGGCGATGCGATCGAGGCCGAAGCGTGGGGCTATCTCGCTGTGCGCTCGCTCATCGGCCTGCCGCTGACATTCCCAGGAACGACGGGGGTGACGGGGGCCATGGCTGGTGGCGTTCTGGCGAAAGCGAAGGACTGAAGCCAGCAGCGAGCGCGCCTCAGTTGCGGTAGCGCCAGTAGCGGTGCTCAGCGGTTCCGACCGGCTCGAAATTCACGTTCCTCGAATCGGGACGATTGGGGCCATATCGGAATTGCGCGGCCATATCGTTGATGAGCTCCCTGGCGTCCGCGTAGGTCGAGTGGTTCCACCCGAACCACGAGAATATTCCGCTTGAAAGAGCAGAGATGTCGATGGTGTCGACACCTTCGACGACAGCGGGTCCCGGCGGGGCGAAGACATCGCCTGCGCGTGGTGCATTGCGCCGGCCGAGCCTGGATAGCAGCAGCGCGCGATCGGTCGAAGATGCATAGAGTGTGACGCCGCTGGCGAAGCTCGTCACTCGCGTGGCGAGCTTCTCGAACTCCTTCTTGTCGATATCGGGGGCGGCGAGGATAATTTGGTTCACCTTTGGCCGTGAAGCGGAGCGGCGCACTTCGTCAAGCGCGAGGATGAGGGGATAATTCCCCATGCTGTGGGCGATGAGATGGACGTGCGTCGCGTCGATCTTGTCGACGATCAAGCGGAGAAACTTGACCAGATGGGGTACCGCCAGCCGGGCACTTTCCTGATCGTATTGATAGTCGGCGGCCGATCCGCCCGATGGCCAAGAGTAGACGAACGGAACCGCGAACAGGGCACCATCCGGCGCCAGATCGTAGGCGATCTGCGCCGTGCGGTAGGCGGCGTCGTCGAAGGATACGCTATAGCCGTGGACGAAGACAAAGGCATGCCGCTCCGGCCGCCCGTCGGCTCCATTTCTAACGCTCTCTGCGAGAGTGCGGCGCGTGGCTAGGAGGAAGGTGTCCTCGTTGTCGAAGACTTGAACGCCGCCATCCGGAATTGTGAAATGGTGTTTCGGGTCGCCGCCAGCCGGTGTGCTCCAGAGGTATTTGTCGGCGTAGCCCGGAAGGGGGATCGCGCCGCTCGCTCGCCCGTGTCGCGGTACCGTCACGAGTGCCTCTCCGAGTAGCAGCCTGTCGGCGCGCTCGGCGCCGAAGCCGATCCGCTTCGCGCGGTCCACTTGATTGCGATCGGTGCCGAAGTAGACGGGAATGGCGGCGCAATCTTGCGATTTCACGCATTCTAGCGACTGCGTGGATAGTTCCTTGCTGTTAACGGTCACGTTGGCGGGATTGACGCCGGCGGCAGCGACACCCTGGGCTCGGCGGATCGTATCCGCCGTCGTTTCAACCTTCTTTGGCGTCTGCTGTAACGAGGGGGGGCCCCCTCGCCGCTGCGCCCGCGCGAAGCCGTCGGCCACCCCGCCCGATTGGCGCGGCGGGCGCTGCAGGCCCCAGACCTCGATCCAGACTGGCTTCTTCGCTGCGTTTTCGCGCGAAAAGAAGAGGTCAACGCGAGTCACTTCGCGAAAGACCGTGGTTTCATCGATCGGTTTTGTGCGCTCCCCCTTACCGAGGTGCATTGGAGAATCGTCGAGGAACGTCGTGTCGGGGCGATACGTGACGAGCACTGCCCCAACATCGGCAGCACCTCCCGCCACGAGGCGGAGTCCTCTCACGTCGATGCGGCCGGGCAGGTCTATCGACGCGGCGAGCTGCGAGGGCTGGACGAAGGCGCCGTCGAGGTAGGTCCACCTATCCTCGCCATCTTCGCGTTGGGCTTCCGGATCAGGCGCGAAAAAGTCGATGGCCAAATAGAAGCGAACACCGTCGGTGCTCCAAATATGACCCTGGGTCGAGCGAATTGGCTCGGACAGATCAAACTGAATTCGTGCGCCGTCCTTCCGGGGGAGAATTTGAATTTTCTCGACGAGCGCCTTGGCGGCCGAGTGCTGGCGAACTGTTTGGGTAAGCTCGGGGACACGGAAGTTCAAACTCGGCAGGTCGACGACGACGCGGCGCGACGTGATGGCGTAAACGTCGAAGGGCGTGTCGCCTGCCAGGCTGACGTGAACCCGCGAGCCACGATGATGGTTCTCGATCGGAAGGGGGGGAAGCCCCTCGTTGGCTTTGGGCGCCTCGGCCGCGACCGCTTTCGTTAGCCCGCCTGGAATTGGTTGGAATAGAGTGAGAACAAAAAGCGCGATCGCGACGAGACGAGGATTCTTCGACCAGCACATGGCGTTGCCCCGTGTTTCAATTGGGCGCCAATTTCAATCAAGCCAAGTGAGCCTGGCCGAAAATATCGAATGCTTGTGACAAATAGCGCGGCCAGGGACGAGAGATGTTACCAATCCTGCTGAAGTCTTCCAATAGCGCTCGGCATGCTCGACGAACGGGGCGGGCAATATGGCGTAGGGCAATCCAATCCCATCGCTGCCTTGTTGCACACCGCGTCCAGGAGACCGTCACTCTCGGTCGAGTCGTTGGAGCATGTGCGACAGGCCGAGCGTGATGCGGGCGAGGCTCGCGTAGTCGACGGTTGCGGGCAGGTCCGCGCGCGTATGGTAGAACGGGTTCCGGAACGGGGCGGTATCGGTGATCATCATCGCCGGGTAGCCGCACTGGTCGTAGGCCCAGTGGTCCGAAAGATCGATCCCCTCGAGGGAGCCCGGAGCGACGCCGCCGATCGAGGGAAAGGCCGTCTCGGCGCGGAATGCACGAAGCGCCTTGCGCACGAAACCGCGCGCGCGCGGCAGCCCGACGAATGCGACGAAGTTTCCGACGTCCGAATAGACGAGGCCGAACGGAAACGGAAAGCGCTGCGATCCCGGCTCGTTCGAGAAGTGGCCGAGGGTCTCGAGCGCGATCATGCCGTCGACGCGCTCGCCGCGTTCGGAGAGGCTGCGCGCATGGACCAGGCTGCCCATCAGCTCTGTCTTGCCGTACGGCGCCTCCTCGTTGACGAAGAATACGAGACGCAGGCGGCACCGTCGCTCCCGTGCATCTGAACCGCCGAGGAGGCGCGCCAGCTCCAGCAGCGCGGCGACTCCCGTGCCGTTGTCATTTGCCCCGGGTGAATCGTCGGGAGCATCGTAGTGCGCGCCGACGACGAGGGTTGCAGTCGGTTCGCGCGCAAAGGTCGGTGCGGGCTCAAGCGTAACCTCGATATTGCGCACCGGCCGGCCGTGCACGTCATACTGCTGCAAGTGAGGTGTCAGGCCCATCGCCGCCAACTCTCGTTCGATGTGGCACGCGGCTGCCTCAAGCTCCGCGTAGTGGGCAAGGTTGTGCGGGCGGCTAGCGACGGCCTCGACGTGCCGGCGCAACCTCTTGCTGAGTGCCAGTTCGGCCCGGGTGAGCGGAGGGAGTGGTCCCGTGTACGGCTGGCGCGGGAACACGATGGCATAAGCGAGAATGCCCAGGCCGGCGAGAGCCACAACGGCAACAAGGACGAGCACAACGGTTGCGATCTGGACCACGCGGCGCCTCCCCGTGGGCGGAACGCTCTGATGTCAGAGCGTTTTCCCGAGGCATCATAGGCGCCCGGACACTAATGGATTCGAAAGGTCTCGAGCCCGCTCGGCTGGCAGTCAGGTGCGCGCGAAAGTCTCGCGCCGGGCCTCAGGTGGCAACTCGGATGCCTCTAAAATGTACAGGTGAATCAAATTGATGGGTTATGAGCACGCCCGAGGCTATGGGCCGCCAGAGGGCTTCGGCGGGCCGCACGGTGGTGGAATATCCGCATACGGCCCAGAAAACCGAAGCACCTTTTCCGTCAGATAACGGAATTCGCCCGGGGCAACCGCGGCAGACCGCGATGCGCCCCGGAAGGTCTCATTCGTCGCCCTCGTCGTCCCCGCCAACGGGTGCCGACGCCACTTCCTCCTGCTCGCGCTGCCTGTCGCGCTCGCGGGCCGCCTCGCGTTCCTTCTCGCGCTCGCGCTTCTGCTCGCGTTCCGCGGCGTCCTTGGCGAGGCGCATGTCGACGTAGCTGCCGACGACCGACGTCAGATCCTCGAGCTTGTCCTGGAAGAAGTGGTTGGCTCCCGGGACAACCTCGTGATCGATCTTGATCCCGCGCTGCGTCTTCAGCTTGACGGCGAGCTCTCCCACCGAGGCCGAGGGCACCACGCGGTCCTTGTCGCCGTTGATCATCAGACCCGACGACGGGCACGGCGCCAAGAACGAGAAATCATAGAGGTTGGAGGGCGGCGCGACGCAGATGAAGCCGTCGATTTCCGGCCGGCGCATGAGAAGTTGCATGGCGATCCAGGTGCCGAACGAGACGCCGGCGATCCAGCAGCACTTGGCGTCGGGCTTGACGATCTGCAGCCAGTCGAGGGCGGAGGCGGCATCTGCCAGCTCGCCCGGACCGCCATCCCAGAAGCCCTGGCTGCGACCGACGCCGCGAAAGTTGAAGCGCAGGACTGAGAAGCCGCGGGCGGCGAACGTATGATAGAGACTGTAGACAACCTGATTGTTCATCGTGCCGCCGAACTGCGGGTGCGGATGCAGGATGAGGGCGATCGGGCTGTCCGACTTGGATTCGTGATGGTAACGCGCCTCGATGCGGCCGGCGGGACCATTGATGATCAGCTCAGGCATGGGACTCCCATGTTGTGACGTGTCGGCGGCGCGCGGCGGCTTTTGAGATCCTGGAGCCGGCCAAAGGGAAGAGGCCAGATGGCGGATCATTCGGCCGTCGGGCGTTCAGCGCCGTAGCGGGGCCTACACTCGCGCCAGTCCGCAGCTTCGTGCGACGATTTGCCGAGGATGTTTGCTGGGTATCAGAAATTCCTGCTCGCAGAATACTTGACTTCCCGGCTCGGAATTTTCATATTCGCCGTACTAAGTTTAGAACGGTTCGAAAGAGCCGCAACAGAATGCTCCGGCATCTCCTATCGGAGGCGGTTCTTAGCACGAACCGGGGTGTCGGACGCAAGCCTCATCGATGGCGCGGTCTTGTCTCGGGCGAATTGCCGAGGACGCGGCATCGGAGGAGGGTTCAGCGTCTTGGAGGTAGGTGCGCCGTGGAGCTCAACACCAAGGGCCGCTATGCCGTGATGGCGATGGCGGATCTGGCCAAGCACGAGGGCGACAACGCCGTGCCGCTGTCGCAGATCGCGGAGCGCCAGCAGCTTTCCCTATCGTATCTCGAGCAGATCTTTCTGCGGCTGCGCCGCGCGGGTCTCGTCGAGAGCGCCCGTGGGCGCAGTGGCGGCTACCGGCTCGGCCGTCCCCCCGCGGAGATTGTCGTCGGCGAGATCATGGCTGCGGTCGAGGAAGAGACGCGGATGACGCGCTGCATGGACGGGGGCATCGGCTGCCTCGGTGAAGAGCGCTGCCTGACGCACAATCTCTGGCGTGGCCTCGGCGGTCACATCGCCGCCTTCCTCTGGAACGTGAGCCTCGCGGAAGTGCTCGACGGCATTCCGCCGGACAAGCTCGCCAAGAACCTCCCGACGCAGCGCGGGGCGGGCGGCATCGGCTGGGCGGCGGAATGAGCGCCCGGCGCACATATCTCGATTACAACGCGACGGCGCCTCTGCGGCCGGAGGCGCGCGCGGCGATGCTGGCGGCGATCGACGCCGGCGGCAATCCCTCGTCCGTGCACGCCGAGGGGCGCCGGGCCCGCGCGATGGTCGAGCGTGCGCGCGAGCAGGTAGCGGCACTCGTCGGCGCCTCTCCCTCGCAGGTGATCTTCACCAGTGGCGCGAGCGAGGTGGCCAATTCCGTGCTGCGGCGCTCTTGGCGTCGCATCCGCTATTCGCGCATGGAGCATCCTTGCGTCGTCGCACCGATCTTGGCATCGCAGGCGCGCATCGTCGAAATGTCGGTCGACAGTGACGGTGTGATCGATGTCGCCGCGCTTGGCGCGTGCCTGGCCGGAGAGCCCGTCGCCGATGGTGAGGGAGCCGGGCGCGCACTCATCGCTGCGCAGCTCGCCAACAACGAAACGGGCGTTATTCAGCCGGTCGCGGCCATCGTCGAGCTGGCGCGTACCCATGGTGCCGCGGTGATGTGCGACGCCGTCCAGGCCGCTGGACGCGTCGCGATCGATTTCGCCCAATCCGGCGTCGATTACCTGCTCGTCTCGTCGCACAAGATCGGCGGCCCCAAGGGCGTTGGCGCGCTGGTCGCGCGGGACGTGAACTCGCTGCCGCCGTTCATCGTCGGTGGCGGTCAGGAGCGCCGCAAGCGGGCCGGCACGGAGAACGTCGAGGGCATCGCCGGGTTCGGTGCCGCCGCCGAAGCCGCCCTGCGCGATCTTCCGGCTGTCGGTGCGATCTCTGCACTCCGCGACGAGATCGAGCGGGCTGCGCGCGATGTCCGTCCCGATGTGGCGATCATCTCGGAGCGTGTCACGCGACTTGGCAACACGACGGCGTTGGCAGTCGCGGGAGCCGCCGCTGAGACGCTGGTCATCAAGCTCGATCTCGCGGGTGTGGCGGTCAGCGCCGGCTCCGCATGTGCGTCGGGCAAGGTCGGGCAGAGCGCGGTGCTGGCGGCGATGGGGATCGCGCCCGAAATTGCGCGAGGCGTCATTCGCGTGAGCCTCGGCCACGCCAGCAGCCGCGCCGACGTCGCGAGTTTCATCGAAGCTTGGCGCAACGCGGTTGCGCCGGGGCGAGGCGATGCACATGTGCGGGTGGCCGATGCCGGCGCGCCGCACGCGGTGACCGTTACGCCGCATCAGTTCAAGGCCGCGCCTGCCGCGGCATCCATGGGAGAGTAATCGAGATGGCAGCGGTTCAGGAGACGATCGAGCAGGTCAAGAAGATCGACGTCGACCAGTACAAGTACGGTTTCGAGACGGCGATCGAGACGGTGAAGGCGCCGAAGGGCCTCAACGAGGACATCGTTCGCTACATCTCGGAGAAGAAGGGCGAGCCGGCGTGGATGCTCGAATGGCGTCTCGACGCCTATGAGCGCTGGCTGACCATGTCCGAGCCGACCTGGGCGAAGGTGAACTATCCCAAGATCGATTTCCAGGAGCTTCACTACTACGCGGCGCCGAAATCGACGGAGGGGCCGAAGAGTCTCGACGAGGTCGATCCGGAGCTGCTCGAGACGTATGCGAAGCTCGGCATTCCGCTGAAGGAGCAGGCGATCCTCGCCGGCGTCGAGGGCGCGCGGGTGGCCGTCGACGCGGTGTTCGATTCCGTTTCGGTGGTGACGACATTCAAGAAGGAGCTGGCCAAGGCCGGCGTCATCTTCTGCTCGATCTCGGAAGCGATGCGTGAGCATCCCGAGCTGGTCAAGAAGTACCTCGGCTCCGTCGTGCCGAAGTCCGACAACTTCTATGCGGCGCTCAATTCGGCGGTGTTTTCCGACGGTTCGTTCGTCTACATCCCCGAGGGCGTGCGCTGCCCGATGGAGCTGTCGACCTACTTCCGCATCAACGAGAAGAACACCGGCCAGTTCGAGCGCACGCTCATCATCGCCGACAAGGGCGCCTACGTGAGTTATCTCGAAGGCTGCACGGCGCCGATGCGCGACGAGCACCAGTTGCACGCGGCGGTCGTCGAGCTGATCGCTCTCGACGATGCCGAGATCAAGTACTCGACGGTGCAGAACTGGTACCCGGGCGACAAGAACGGCAAGGGCGGTGTCTACAACTTCGTGACCAAGCGCGGCGACTGCCGCGGCAAACGTTCCAAGATCTCGTGGACGCAGGTCGAGACCGGTTCGGCGATCACCTGGAAATATCCGAGCTGCATCCTGCGCGGCGATGAAAGCCGGGGTGAGTTCTACTCGATCGCGGTTTCGAACGGCTACCAGCAGGTCGATAGCGGCACCAAGATGATCCATCTCGGCAAGAACACGACGAGCCGTATCATCTCGAAGGGTATCGCCGCCGGGCACTCGGAGAACACGTATCGCGGTCTCGTCTCGGCTCACCGCAAGGCGACCAACGCGCGCAACTTCACCGCGTGCGACAGCTTGCTGATCGGTGACAAGTGCGGCGCGCACACGGTTCCTTACATCGAAGCGAAGAACGCGAGCGCGCATTTCGAACACGAGGCGACGACGTCGAAGATTTCGGAGGACGTGCTCTTCTATTGCCGTCAGCGCGGCTTGAGCGAGGAAGAGGCCGTGGCGCTCGTCGTCAACGGCTTCGTGCGCGAGGTGCTCCAGCACCTGCCGATGGAGTTCATGGCGGAGACGCAGAAGCTCATCGGCATCAGCCTCGAAGGCTCGGTCGGCTGATTGGGATGGCAATGGCGAACGGCACCAACGGCTATTGGTTCAAGCCCAAATCGCATGGCTATGGCGCCACGCCGTCGACTTGGCAGGGCTGGCTTTCGACGGGGCTTTTCTCGGTGGTGCTCGGCATCGTGGCGGTCGGCGGAATGCTGTCGCTGAAGGACACGGGCACCATCGCCGGCTACGTCGTCTGGTTCGTCGGCGTGCTCGGCGGCGTCTACTGGTTCACGCAGTTCGCGCGGCGGCGCACCGATGGCGAATGGGCGTGGCGCTGGAAAGGCCAGAAATACATGGACATCTACGCGCCGAACAATGAAGGCGGCCCGTGCGGCCCCGGCGGATGCGCCAAGGATTGATTTCGGATCGAGGGCCCCGCGGGCTCCATCCGCAGCAGACAACGGAGTGAGAGAGATATGCTCGAGATCAAGAACCTGCACGTGAAGATCGCCGACGAGGACAAGATGATCCTCAAGGGTATCGATCTCGTCGTGCCGAAGGGCGAGGTGCATGCGATCATGGGGCCGAACGGCTCCGGTAAGTCGACCCTCGCGTATGTGCTCGCCGGCCGCGACGACTACGAAATCGTCGACGGTGACATCCTGTGGAACGGCGAGTCGATTCTCGAGATGGAGCCCGACGAGCGTTCCGCCAAGGGTGTGTTCCTCGCCTTCCAGTATCCGATGGAGATTCCGGGCGTCGCCGGCCTCACCTTCCTTCGCACGGCGACCAACGCGGTACGCAAGAAGCGCGGACAAGCCGAGCTGACAACGCCGGAGTTCATGCGCGTCGTGAAGGAGCGCGCCGGCAAGCTCAACATCGACGTCGAGATGCTGAAGCGCCCGGTCAACGTCGGCTTCTCGGGCGGTGAGAAGAAGCGCTCGGAGATTCTTCAGATGGCGATGCTCGAGCCGACGCTGTGCGTGCTCGACGAGACGGACTCCGGCCTCGACATCGACGCCCTGAAGGTCGTCTCGGAAGGCGTCAATGCGTTGCGCGATCCGGCCCGCGCGATGCTCGTCATCACTCACTACCAGCGCCTGCTGGACCACATCGTGCCCGATCGCGTGCACGTCCTCGCCCATGGCCGCATCCAGAAGTCCGGCGGGAAAGAGCTCGCCCTCGAGCTCGAGCAGTCGGGCTATGCCGAGTTCCAGGCCGACGCGGCCTGACTTTCGGATTAGGGCGGAACCGACGCGATGGAGAGAGCTGATATGAACGTTGCAGTCATCAAGACCAAGGCCGAGACGACCTTGTCGGAGGGCTTCGGGCAGGTGGCGGAGCGGCTTCCCGGTGGCGCCGACGTGCAGCAAGCGCGCGAGGACGCGCTGGGGCGTTTTGCCTCGCTCGGGCTTCCGCACCGCCGCATCGAGGAGTGGAAGTACACCGACCTGCGCAATGCCATGAAAGAGGCGCTGCCGGTCGCCGTCGCCGACGAGGCGAAGGTGACGATCGCCGACATCATCGTCGCGCTCGGTCCGCTGGCGCAGCTCGATGCGCCGCGCATCGTTCTCGTCAACGGCCGTTATCGCCGGGAGCTGTCGAATCTCGCCGACGCGTCGTCGATCGCGGTCGAGCCGCTGTCTCAGGCTCTGGTCGGTAGTGACGGCGCTGCCGGCCTGCTGAGCGATTCAGGCGGCGACAACGCGATCCTCGCTCTCAACGCGGCGTATGTGACGGACGGCGCGGTGATCGACGTGCCGGCTGGCGCGACGCTCGAGAAACCGTTGCTGGTGGTACATTCACGCGCGGGCGTCGAGCCGCGCTTCGCCGTCGGCCGCAACGTGATCCACATCGGTGAGGCGGCGACGGCGACGGTGGTCGAGGTTTTCGTCACCGTACCGGGGTCGGCGACCGAGGGGCAGGTGAACACCGCGAGCGAGGTGCTCGTCGGCGCCGGTGCCACCGCCCGCCACGTCAAGATCGCGGTCGATGCCGGCAAGGTGACCCACCTCGCCAACTGGACCGTCGAGATGGAGAAGGATTCCGTCTACCGTGGCTTCCAGTTCACGTCGGGCGTCGGCCTCGCACGCAACGAGATCCGCGCGACGTTCAAGGGCGAGGGAGCCAAACTCGACATATCGGGCATCTTCCTCGCGCGGGGCACGGAGCATATCGATACGACGCTGTTCGTCGATCATGCCGTGCCGCACGGCGAGAGCCGCGAGCTGTTCAAGGGTGTGCTCGACGATACCGCGCGCGGCATCTTCCAGGGCAAGGTGATCGTGCGCCGCGACGCGCAGAAGACCGACGGCAAGCAGATGGCGCAGGCGCTGATGCTCTCGGAGGACGCCGAGTTCGATTCCAAGCCCGAACTCGAGATCTACGCCGACGACGTCGTCTGCGGTCACGGTTCCACCTCGGCACAGCTCGACGACGACCTGATGTTCTATCTGCGTGCGCGCGGCATTCCGAAGGAGGAAGCGCGTGCCCTGCTGATCCAGTCGTTCATCGGCGAGGCGATCGACAAGATCGAGCACGACGGTCTGCGCGAGGCGTTGGCCGAGCAGGCGCGCATCTGGCTGCTCGGTGTCGGCGTCTGACGGCCATGTGGAACTACGGCGCCGCATGCACGCCATCGCGACGCCGAACAACCGCGAGAGAATGGACATGACGACGGACACGCGCGAGCGCAGCACGACCGAAACCCGCGGGGCGGCCTTCGACGTCGAGCGCGTGCGCGCCGACTTCCCCATCTTGTTCCGCGAGGTGTACGGCAAGCCGCTCGTCTACCTCGACAATGGTGCGTCCGCGCAGAAGCCGCTGCCGGTGCTCGAGGCCATGGAGCATGCATGGCGTCACGAGTACGCCAACGTGCATCGCGGACTCCACTACCTCTCGAACACGGCGACCCAGAAGTTCGAGGATGCGCGCGAGACGGCGCGCCGCTTCCTCAACGCGCCGAGCACGGATGAGATCATCTTCACGCGCAACGCGACGGGAGCCATCAACCTCGTCGCGCAGTCGTTCGGCGGCATGGTGGTCGGAGAGGACGATGAGATCGTGCTCTCGATCATGGAGCATCACTCCAACATCGTGCCGTGGCACTACCACCGCGAGCGGCGTGGCGCGGTGTTGAAATGGGCGCCGATCTCCGACACCGGTGAGTTTCTGATCGACGAGTTCGAGCGGCTGCTGACGCCGCGGACGAAGATCGTCGCTATCACGCACATGTCGAACGTGCTCGGTACCGTCACGCCGATCAAGGAGATCGTGCGACTGGCCCATGCGCGCGGCATTCCCGTGCTGGTCGATGGCAGCCAGGCGGCGGTGCACATGCCCGTGGACGTGCAGGACCTCGGTTGCGACTTCTACGTCTTCACGGGTCACAAGACGTATGGGCCGACGGGCATCGGCGTGCTCTATGCGAAGCGCAAGCATCTCGACGCTATGCCGCCCTACGAGGGTGGTGGCGAGATGATCGAGAGCGTTGCGGTGGATCGCATCACGTATGGCGTCACGCCGCACAAGTTCGAGGCCGGCACGCCGGCGATCGTCGAGGCGATCGGTCTCGGAGCTGCACTCGATTACATGATGCAGACCGGGCGCGCTGCGATCGCCGCGCATGAGGCGGAAGTTGGCGCATACGCGCATGCGCGTCTCGACGAGTTGCCGTGGCTGAAGATCCATGGCCGCGCGCCAGGAAAGGGCGGTATCGTGTCGTTCACCGTCGACGGACTGCATCCCCACGACATCTCGACGCTGATCGATCGCTCGGGTGTGGCCGTGCGCGCCGGCCATCACTGCGCTCAGCCGCTGATGGAGCGTCTCGGCGTCACGGCCACGTGCCGGGCCTCGCTCGCGATGTACAACACGAAGGCCGAGATCGACGCGCTCGCCGAGGCGCTGATCCGGGCCCATGACCTGTTCACCTGAAGGAGTTCGGCGATGACCAGCGGATCGATCGACCGCGACGAAATCGAAATCGAGGCGCAGCCGGCAGAGTTGCGACCGCGCGACAAGGCCGCGAGAAGCGACGATTTGGCTGAGTCGGCATCCGCCAGGGCGCCCGCGCAGCAGGCCGCCGCGCCCGAGCCGACGCTGCACGACTTCGTGCGCGAGGCGGCGGCCGCGAAGGCCGCGGCACCGTCCGTCACCGAAGGCGGCACGCCGGTCGAGGGTTCAGCACTTTCCGCGGAAGAGCTCGACGAGCTGAAGCAGGGCATCGTGATGGCGCTGAAGTCCGTCTACGATCCCGAGATCCCCTCCGACATTTACGAGCTGGGCCTCATCTATCGGATCGACGTCGCCGACAATCGCGACGTCGAGATCGACATGACGCTCACTGCGCCCGGATGCCCGGTGGCCGGCGAAATGCCGATCTGGGTCGAGAACGCAGTCGGTGCGGTGCCCGGGGTCGGCGGCGTCAAGGTGACGATCGTGTTCGATCCGCCCTGGGACCAGAGCCGGATGTCGGACGAGGCCAAGCTGGCGGTCGGGATGTTCTGATCGGCGGCGCAGTTTCTGATTGGACCGTGGCAGATCGGCGCGCATCTGGACGCCTGCGCCAGCCGCACCATATTCAAGTCGATAGTGCCTTTGGAGCAGAGAGCCCCATGACCACACGCACGAGACCCCAGGTCATGACCATGACGCCCGCGGCAGCGGCGCGTGTCAAAGCGATCATGGCCTCCAAGGGCGAGGCGGTTGCCGGCCTCAAGATCGGCGTCAAGAAGGGCGGCTGCGCCGGCATGGAATACACCATGACGTGGACGGACAGCGTGGCTAAGTTCGACGAGGTGGTCGAGCAGGATGGCGCCCGCGTCATCATCGACCCGCAGGCTGTTCTGTACCTGCTCGGGACGGAGATGGACTACAGAAGCGAGAAGCTCTCCTCGGGGTTCGTGTTCAACAACCCGAACCAGAAGAGCGCCTGCGGTTGCGGCGAGAGCGTCGAGCTCGCTCCGGCCTCGGCCGACAAGCTGGCAGCGCTCAAGGGTTGAACCGGGGCTGAACCGGCCGCGCCGACGTGGATGATAGGCCGTTCGCAGCGGGCGTGGCATCGCGGCCGCAAGTTTACATCGTTCAGCTGCTTCTGGGGAAGGCGGCCCGCGCTTTCTTGCCAAGCCCGGCCGCGCCATGGCATTTCAGGGCACCGCAACACTCACGAGAGAGTCGCCGGACGCTTGTCGCGCGTCAGCTCCGGGCCTCGCGCCGCTTCGGCGGCAGATCGTCCGCCAGGGGGCTTGCCCCGGGGAGCCATGACCGATGGGCCAGCCGAAACGCGACCTTTTCTCCAGCATTGCCGAGGACATGAGCGACCAGGCGTCGAAAGACAAGGCGGCGCGCGCCCGCAAGGGCGGCGACGCATCGGAGAGCTATACGGCGGCCGATATCGAGGTGCTCGAGGGTCTCGAACCCGTGCGCCGCCGCCCCGGCATGTACATCGGCGGTACCGACGAGAAGGCGCTGCATCACCTGTTCGCCGAAGTCATCGACAACTCGATGGACGAGGCGGTGGCTGGCCATGCCGACTGGATCGAAGTGCGCCTCGATGCCGATGGATTTCTCACGGTCTCCGACAATGGCCGCGGCATTCCGGTCGACGCGCATCCCAAGTTCAAGACGAAGTCGGCGCTCGAAGTCATCATGACGACGCTGCACTCGGGCGGAAAGTTCGACGGCAAGGCGTACACCACCTCGGGCGGTCTGCACGGCGTCGGTGTCTCGGTGGTCAACGCGCTTTCGGAGACGTGCGAGGTCGAGGTTGCACGCGGCCAGCAGCTCTATCGCATGGTGTTCTCGCGCGGCCTGCCCATCACGAAGCTCGAGAAGCTTGGCTCGGTGATGAACCGGCGCGGTACGCGCGTGCGCTTTCGTCCCGACGAGCAGATCTTCGGCAAAGGCGCGCGGTTCAAGCCATCGCGCCTCTACACCATGGCGCGTTCGAAGGCGTACCTGTTCGGCGGCGTGCGCATCCGCTGGAGTTGCGACCCGGCGCTCGTCGAAGCCGATGGCAAAACACCGGCCGAGGCGACGCTGCACTTCCCCGGCGGCCTCAAGGACTTTCTCGCGGCGACCATCGAGGGCTCGACGCTCGTCGCCAACGACATCTTCGCGGGCAATGTGAAGAAGCCTGGCGGGCACGGCTCCGTCGAATGGGCGGTCGCGTGGATCGCCAACGACGACGGCTTTTCGCGCTCGTACTGCAACACCATTCCGACGCCCGAGGGCGGCACCCACGAGTCGGGTCTACGCCAGGCGCTGACCAAGGGCCTGCGCGCCTATGGCGAACTCGTCAACAATCGCCGCGCCGGACAGATCACGTCGGACGACGTGATGGGAACCGCGACGTCCATGCTCTCGGTGTTCATCCGCGAGCCGGAGTTCCAGGGGCAGACGAAGGACAAGCTCGCGACCCAGGAAGCCTCGCGCATCGTCGAGGTGGCGCTGCGTGATGCCTTCGACCACTGGCTCGCCGACAACCCGCAGCAGGCGACCAAGCTGCTCGAGTGGACGATCGATCGCGCCGAGGAGCGTCAGCGCCGCCGCAAGGAGAAGGAGGTTGGCCGGCAGAGCGCGACGCGGAAGCTGCGCCTTCCCGGCAAGCTCGCGGACTGCACCGTGCAACAGGCGGCCGGCACCGAGATTTTCATCGTTGAGGGCGACTCGGCCGGTGGCAGCGCCAAGAGCGCGCGGTCCCGCGAGACGCAGGCTATTCTGCCGTTGCGCGGCAAGATCCTGAACGTCGCCAACGCTTCGTCGGCGAAGCTGTCGCAGAACCAGCTTCTCTCCGATCTCATCACGGCGCTCGGCGTCAGCACAGGCGGCAAATATCGCGACGAGGATCTGCGCTACGAGCGCGTCATCATCATGACCGATGCCGACGTCGACGGAGCGCACATCGCCGCGCTGCTCATCACGTTCTTCTACCAGGAGATGCGGCCGCTGATCGAGCACGGGCATCTCTATCTCGCGCTACCGCCGCTGTACCGGCTCACGCATGGCGGCAAGACCGTCTATGCGCGCGATGACAAGCACCGCGAAGAGCTGATGGCGAAGGAATTCAAGGGCAAGAAGGTCGAGATCGGTCGCTTCAAGGGCCTCGGCGAGATGAACTCGCAGCAGCTCAAGGAAACGACCATGGATCCGAAGGTTCGTTTCATGCTCAAGGTGGAGATCGGCGAGGGCGAGGGCAACGATCTCGCCGAGGCCGTCAACGCGCTGATGGGCTCGAAGCCAGAAGCCCGCTTCCGTTTCATCCAGGAGCGCGCGGCCTTCGCCAAGGATCTCGACATCTGATCGCCGCGCGATCGTAGCCAATGCTATTGTTCCAGAGTGCTGTTGGCGACTTCGACGGATCGCGAGCACGCTGAGATCAAGGCAGAGAGGGTGCTGATCGCCCCCGGTTGGCCGTAGCATTTCACACGCCCATCGAGCGGAACCATCGAGCGGAACCAGAGTGCACGTTCCGCTCGTCGATAGGGCCTCGAAGACATGCGAGTGAGCTTTTACAGTCGCTCGCACCTCTCGGATCACTCACCGGTTCTCGATTTATTGTGATCGGGAAAATGTCGTCCGCGACGTATCTGTTTGCGCCTCCGGTCCGTAGACGATTGCAACCATGACTGAGAGCGCGCCTGCAAGCCGCAGCCGCAACGGACATGGGAACGCAACGCAACCCCGGAGATCCAAACCATGAAGACCTTTATCGCTGCTGCTCTCGCCGCTCTCTCGCTCACCGCCGTCGTGTCCACCGCGCACGCCGACACCTTCACGGTTCACGGTGTGTGGGATCAGATCTGGGCCGAGAAGATGGGTAAGTGAGCCCATAGTTCGGGATCGGCCTCGCCCTGCTCGTCATCGTCACATTAAGAGCGACGATCCACAGTGCAGCGCCGCGCCTGCAAGCATCAGCCGCAATCGACAAGCGAATGCAACTCTTCCCCGGAGATTAGAAACATGAAGACCTTCATCGCCGCCGCTCTCGCCGTCCTCTCGCTCTCGGCCGTCGTCTCGACCGCCCACGCCGATACCATCACGGTCCACGGCGTGTGGGACAAGATCTGGGCCGAGAAGAACGGCAAGTGACCCCGTTGTTCGGGATCGGCCTCGCCCTGCTCGTCATTGTCGCATTGAGCGCGACGGTATACAGGGCAGGTGCCGCGCCGGTGAGCATCTACGGCATCTGGCGCGCGGCCAGCGAAGAAACGAGGCGGCAGGTCTGAGCGCCTGCCACCTCCCGAGGCCCGGCTTCAGTTCGAAGCCGGGCTTTGCCGTGCCGACTCGGCCGCATGCCGTGCGATGGCTGCCGCATCGTTGACGTCGGCGTTTTCGAGCGTGGCGTCGTCCACGTGCACCTTGTTGCCGGAGGGTGTGTACTCCGGGCCGAGCACGTCGACGATGGTCGGGTGGCCCGCCGCCTTCTTGTGCGACCATCCCTCGACGACGAGTCCCTTCTCCGCATACTCCGGGTCCTTGAGCAGGAACCGGTGCAGGGCCTTGAGTTTGTAGTGCGGCACAGATGCGAACAAATGGTGCGGCAGGTGATAATCCATGCCCCACGGGAAGATGGCGTAACGGGCGAACGGATTGACAAGGAAGATGCGCGAGTTCGTATAGCGCCCGCGGTCGGCATTACCGTGCTGGAGCCATTCGCGAAGGATCATGAACAGCGGGAACGTCGAGAACAGCGGCAGGATCCAGAACAGCGAGAAGTAGCCCCACACAGGTGCGCCGCTCACATATTCGGTGATCGTCAGCGCGGCGTAGACGATCGTCAGGAAGCCGATGCGGCCGAGCGCGGTCGACTTGTGCGAGATGACGGGGTTGATGCGGCTCTGCGGATAGCTCGTCTCCGGCAGGCGCCAGTAATAGGCAGCGACCGCCAGCGCACTCGCCAGCAGCACGACAAGCGCGATGCTTGTCATCGTGCCCATCGGCAAACCGCCGTAACGACCGGCCGCGATGATCGGGACGAGGACGAACGGCATGCCGACCGCGAACAGGACGCCGACGCGGATCGCCCATGGCGTGCCCTTGCGGCTCGGATCGGCGTAGGGGTTGGTGTCGACGCCGAGTGCCGAATACCGCGCCCGGGCGACGATGTAGGAGACGAGGCGTGCCGGGTTCAACTGCTTGACGATCGCGATGAGCAGATCGATGTGGGCGATCGGGAAGTCGAGCCAGTGGCCGCTGTCCTTCGCCTGATCGAAGTTTGGATCGCGCTCGGGATCGTTGACGAACTGGTGGTGCGCGAGGTGGTGCAGGCGGAACGCATAGGTGGAAGTGTAGATCGGGAACGCCGCCAGCCAGTCCGACGCCAGCTCGTTGAGGCGGCGATCATCGAACAGCATGTAGTGCGTACCTTCGTGGATGGCGCCGCCGAGCTGATGCTGCGAGGCGCCGATCGCCACCACCGCCAGGAAGGCGGCCGGGATGTTCCACCACCAGCCGAGGCCGGCCGCCGCGACGGCATCGAAGCTCCACAGCGCGAGCGCGATGGTGGTTGCGACGACGAGATAGACAAAGGCGAGGTAGTAGAAGTTGGTGGTGTTGTCGCGGGCTTTGAGCTGGCGAATTTCGTCGCTCCTGGTAGCCCGGTCGGGAGCAGCGGTGAACCCGGCGTGGTCCACGGCCTGCATTTGCGCTTGAGCTGTACTCATTCCGATCCTCCGCGCTTGGCGGCATTGTTGGCGCGTCTCAGCGCGCTTTCATATCCGGTTGATTAATTCGACTATATTCGTCTCGTTGGTTAGAGCACCAGTCGAGTTAAGCCCATCCTTAAGGGGCAGCCAGGCTGCTACGGCAACGCCTGGTCCAGGAGCGAGGTCCACGATCTCCAGGGTTCCCCCGTGCTGGGCCACGCGCTCGCGCATGCCGAGCAGGCCCAAACCACCGTCCAATTTGCCCGAAAGAGCTGGCCATGAGGTTGACGCATGTTCACCCGGCGACGAAAGGCCGCGCCCGTCATCACTGATTTTAATGCCAATTCCTCCGTTGTGGAGTGCCACGTTGACGGAGATACGGTCCGGCCGTCCATGGCGTACGGAATTGCTTATCGCTTCCTGCGCCACCCGGTAGATCACCGCCTCGGTCTCGGGCGGAATCTCGACCGGTCCGCAGGCAAGGGAAAAATCGATTTCAGGGTGCCGGCCCCGCCAGGATGCGACGAGGTTGTCCAGCGCATGCGAGAGGCCGAGGTCGAGCAGCGCGGCGGGACGAAGCCGGGACAGGATGCCCCGTACATGCCGGCGGAGCTCAGCGACCGCCTCGCGAATGGCGGTAACCTTTCCGACGATTTGCCCATGCTGCCCGCTGGATGCGAGGCGTTCGACGCTCGCGGCATCGACATCGACCGCGAACAGCAGCGGGCCGATCTCGTCGTGCATGTCGCGGGCGATGTCCGCTCGCTCCTCCTCCTGCACGGTAAGCAACTGCTCCGTCAGCCGCCGGTTTGCCGCTTCCGTCTCGTTCAGCCGACCGAGCATTCGGTTGAAGGACTGGTAGACGTGCGCAAGTTCGGAGGGTCCGCGCTCGGGCACCGGCATCGGTCGGTCGTCGTTGGCGATTTCGCCGAACGCGCGGGCGAGCTGCTCGAGGGGGTGCAACGCGGCACCGATCAGTACGTAGACGATGACGAGAACAAGTGAAAGCATCAGCGCAAGGATCGACGAGGCGCGCAGAGCGTCGGCCCAGGCCTCGCCGACCTCGTTGCGGCTGTCGGCTTCGAGGAGAATGGACCCCGCGGCCTGAAATGAGTTCGGAAGCGGCACAT
Organism: Hyphomicrobiaceae bacterium; assembly: GCA_016793635.1. Taxonomy (GTDB): domain Bacteria; phylum Pseudomonadota; class Alphaproteobacteria; order Rhizobiales; family Hyphomicrobiaceae; genus JAEUMD01. Next base: position 43,675 of record JAEUMD010000010.1, on the reverse strand, counting down.
TCACCAGTGGGAAGTTGCCCTTAAGCAGCGCGTAGAACCAGGCCGGCGCGCGTTCCGCGGGCTCGGCGACGGTCGAGGCCGCGAGCCTGCCGCCGCTGGCGTCCACGAGGTACGCGCGCAAATGGCGATGCCCGTCAAATCCGGCGACGAGCTGTGCCAGCCGCTGGCGCGCCGCGTCCGGACCGCCTGCCATCTCGGCCTCGGCCTCTGCCTTCAGCGCGATGCGTGTGCCGGCCGCAAGCGCCGCCGACATTTCCGTCTCGACCTTGTGCGAAGCCTGCACGTAGATCGTCGCCGCGCCGAGCGCGAACGAGGCGAGTGCGCAGAGGGCAATCGAAAGGATGAGCTTCAGGCGAAGGGTCATCGTGTGTATGCCCCAGGGTGGTCGCGGACTTCTATTCGTGAGTAACGATGTTTGACGACGCGAAGCCCTCCTCTTCAGCCGGGCGGAACGAGCGCCACCGGAAAACGTCCGCCATTCCGAGTTCTCCCGTCTGACGTGCGTGCCGGTCCGGCACCTATGCATGGTGACCATGCTAAACTACGCGAGCAAATCGTTTGACAAACGGATCGTTTGCGTTTTGGTGCGAACGAAGTCTTGCTGCGCTGCGAAGTTGCAACCACCGTTGAATTGCGCGCCGCCACCTCGTCGTGTTCGCTGGTCGTCGATCCGACCCGGACCACTTTCAATAGCGGCCGCCCGTCTGCCCCGGGGGTGCCCGAAACCCTCTACGCCCCGGCCGGGCCCAAGACCAGAGGAGCGCGCTGCGCCGCATGACCAATCCCGTCTTGATCGAGGTGACCCGCGGCCCGCTCGTTGAGAGCGTGCACAAGGGCGCCGTCGCGGTCGTGACGGCGGCCGGCGCGACAATACTGCATATCGGCGACGTGGCACGGCCGGTGTTCCCACGCTCATCGATCAAGGCGTTGCAGTGCCTGCCGCTGATCGAGTCGGGAGCCGCCGACCGCTTTGGCTATGGCAATGCCGAGATCGCGCTGGCCTGCGCCTCCCATACAGGTACGGACCGCCATGCCGCGCTCGCGGGGCAGATGCTCGCCTCGCTGGGGCTCGGAGAGGCGGACCTCGGTTGCGGCGCTCATATGCCGCTCGGCTCCTCGGCCATGAAGGCGCTGATCCGTTCGGGCCGCGAGCCCAGTCAACTCCACAACAACTGCTCGGGCAAGCATGCCGGCATGCTGGCAACGGCACTGCACAGTGGCGAAGCGGCCGAAGGATACTGGCAGGCGAGCCACCCGGTTCAGCGGCGCGTGCACAAGGCGCTCGTCGAGCTTTCCGGTCTGCCGCTCGGCGAGGATGTGATGGGGCTCGACGGCTGCTCGGTGCCGAACTGGGCGATGCCCCTGTCGACGCTCGCCCGCACGTTCGCGCGCTTCGTGACCGGGCACGGACTGTCGCCTGACCGGCGCAGGGCGGCCGAACGCATCGCTGCGGCCTGCTGGGCCGAGCCGGAACTCGTCGCGGGGCCGGGGCGTGCCGATACGCTGGTCATGCGACGCCTGCCCGGTCGCGTTTTCATGAAGACGGGCGCCGAGGGCGTCTATGCCGGCGGCTTTCCCGAGTTCGGAGTCGGATTCGCGCTTAAGATCGACGACGGCACGACGCGCGCGTCTGCCGGCGCGGCGATGGCGTTGGTCGAGCGCATCGTACCCGAGGCACGCGGTCTGATGGCGCGCAAGGTGCTGCGGAGCTGGCGCGGGATCGAGGTTGGCGAGATCCGAACCGCACCCGCGCTCGAGCGTGCTCTGGAGCGGCTTGATACGGTACTCACGCGCGCCTCGGCTTGAGGCCGTTGCGTGCGGAACTGTCGGCCGCGGCGTGGAAACGCTGACAATGTCTCCCGAGCCAGGCGTCCTTGACCTCGCGCAAAGTTGGGACTCGCCCCATGCGACATCCTTTGGACTGCGCCCGTGTGGACGCGAGCGAAGGGGAGAATGATATGTCCACAATTCGAAGCGTCGTGGTGGCGCTCGCGCTGCTGCTCGCTCCTTTTGCCATGCAGCATCAGGTCGTAGCGGGTGAGACGACATCGCTCTTCGTCAATGCAACCACCGACGAGTCGCACCGAGCGCAGATGGCGTTGGGCTTCGCGCAGAAGCAACTCGAGCGGAAGCATCCGGTTACGATCTTTCTTAATGATCGCGGGGTTCGCATCGGTTCGCTGAAGAAGTCGAAGTTTAAAGCGCACCGCGAGATGCTCGCGGCGATGATGAAGGCCGGAGCGAGCGTCTACATCTGCCCGACGTGCATGGAAAAATACGACGTGAAGAAAAAGGATCTCATGGAAGGCATCCAGGTCGGCAATCCCGACTTGGTCGGTGCCGCGCTATTCAAGGACGATACGCGCACGTTGACGTGGTGAGCCGGATAACTTCGAGGCTCGGGGTGGCACGCAAGTAGAGCGTTACCCAGACAAGGCAGGTGAACGTCATACGGCCATGTTGCCGACGATGCGCACGCGACCGTTGTCGGTCGACTCGCGCACCAGATCGGGACCGAACGCCACGCCCTCGCGCATGGCGCGGATGGCGCCGTCGCGGGCTCCGGCGATCATGTTCGCGGTGACGAAGCAAGCACCGGCCGCAGCATCGGAGCTGACGAGAATGCCGTGGCGGGTGCCGCGCACCAGATTGGCGCTCACCACCACGTCGCGCATGTAGCGCCCCCAGCCGACGACGATGCCGGCCGTCGGCGCGTTCTCGATCGTATTGCCGGTGACGGCGGCGTCTGCCTCCACAGTGATCCCTTCGCCGCGTTTGTCGGTCGGCTCGGCCTCACGCCGCTTCAGGTTGCGAATGAGATTGCCTTGCACGACGGCGAGCCGGCCACCCTCGTTGAAGTTCGTCACGGAGATTCCCGCCGCCGCGTCATCGACGATGTTGGAGGAGATGAGCGCGCCTTCGAACCCGAACTCGGCGTAGAGCGCGACCTCGCCGATCCGCACGCACGAATTGCCGACGATCGAGATGTTGGATGCCGCGTTACCGCGCACCGCGGAGTAGGCGCAATCGCTGATGCGGTTGCCCTCGACGAGTACGCCGCCTGCGCGAAACACGTTCACGCCATTGCCGTTCTGGCCGCTACCACCCGCGCGCGCCGCGACATGCGCGATGCGGTTCCTCGCGACGATCGTGCCATCTTCTCCGGCCGTACGACGCCAGACCTGGATGGCATTGTTGCCGCAATCCTCGATCTCGCAATCGGTGATCGACAGCCCTTTGGCATCGGTACTGAAGATGGCGGCGTCGGCGATACTGGCAATGCGTATCCGGGAAACGTGCCCCGAGCATTCGTCGAGCGCGATGGCGCGCAGTGCATTGCGTATGACAAGCCCATCGAGCCGCACGCCCGTGCAATGTTTGAGCGCAATTGCCGCGTCCTCGGCACCCGCCGCGGTGGCGTCCCCCTCGAGCGTAAATCCGGAGAGGACGATACCTTCGGCGTGTTCGGCGGCGAGGAGTGTTCCGGGTCTTGCTGCAACCAGGATCGCGGCGCCCGAATTGCCGAGCAGGATGCTGCGCGGCCTGAGCGTCACCCGTCCGATGCGGTAGCGGCCGGGCTCGAGCGTCAGCGGGGCGCCGCGCGCGACGGCGGCATCGATGGCGGCTTGCAGCGCCGCGGTCTGGTCGGCGGCGGCGCCCGGCACGAGGTTCGCGTCCGGCGCGGCTGCCGGCGCGGAAGGTCGCTTCTCGGCGGCGGCGTCGTTCGCGGCCACGACGGCAAGCCCGAGGCCGAGGCCTGCCGCCGAGATCATTCCGCGCCGATCGATGGTCATGCTGGCTCTCCGGACATGGTTCCGGAGAGGTTACCGGCATCCGCTGACTGGGACGTTAAGCGCAGGCACTCAGCCTCAGCCCCCTTCGCTGCCCGCAAACCCCGCTACGGGCTTCAGCGGGCGCACGAGGCGGCGATCTCGCCCGCGATGGGTGCCGGAACTTCTGGAGGCGCCGTCCAGGCCGCGCAAAGCTTTCCGACGCTGCCCTCCGCTGCCTTGCCGGTGGCAGTGCAGTGCAGTCCCGTGCCACTCGCCTGGGGCGTGAAACGCAGACCGCGCGCGCCGTCGCCGGAATCGAGCGTGCGGGCGAGATGGTTCAGCGCGTGAATGCGCTTGGCGCCAGCTTCGCCTTCGAGACGGCGCGGCCTGAAATGCGTGTCGGTGACAGGGATCGCCTCGACCGCGCCGATCGTCCATGGCTTGGCGGCATTGCCGGCTGCGCGCGTCAGGTGAACGCGCATCATGAGGCCGTAGTCGCGGCAAACGCCCTTGCCCGTGATGTTCGCCGTGCCGTGATGCAGGAAGTTGCCGAGCCCGTACATGACGAGCGACGAGCCCGCCATCTCGACGCCACGGACGACGTGGGCGTGGTGGCCGACGACGATATCGAAGCCATCCTCCCGAGCGGCCTTGCCGCGCCACTCCGCGATCTGCCGCGCATCCGTGCGCACCTCTCCCTCGGTGCCGTAATGAATCGAGAGGATGCGGATATCGGCACGGGCGTCCTTGAGGCGTTTCCGCACGAGATTGAAGTCGTCGTCGAAGCGGTAGGCGATCTGTCCCGGCTTCGCTTCGCCAGCTCGGTGTCGCTCGAGGTTGTTGGTGACGATGCCGATGGCGGAGAAGCCGATTTTCGCGCCCTTCGTCTCGATCATCTCGGGCCGGCTCGCCTCCTCGCGGTTGCGCCCGAGACCCGACGCCGCCTTGAGGCCGCTGCTCCGCAGTGCGCCGACGTGAGCGAGCGTCTGCTCGAGGCCAGCTGGCCCGTAGTCCATGGAGTGGTTGTTGGCGAGAGAGAACACGTTGAAGCCGGTGAGCAGGAGATGCGCGATGCCCTCCGGGTGGGTGCGGAAGTTGAAAGGACCCGATTGCTCCTTGGTATCGCGCGGCAGATCATTGCGGTCGGTGACGACTGTCTCGACATTCATGAAGTTGAGGTCGCCGTCGATCTCGTCGGCGATGCGGTCGGTGGTCTCGCGCCAAGGCTGGAAGCCATACCGCCGCACACCCTTGGCCTCCACGGTCGCGTTACTCGAATTGAGCCCGACGTCGCCGACGAACGTGACGACGATCGTATCCGGGTTTGTCTTGTCGGCGGCGGCCGTGCTGCTCGCCAGAACGGCGGTGAGCAAGGTGCCGAGCACGGGGGCGAGTGGCGCGCGCGGGTTCGGGGAAGGGCGCTTCGACATGCGGGTTCGACCTCCATTCAGAAGCGACTTACCCATGCGAATCGGGCCTGGGCAAGGCCCGTTGTGTTTCGCGAACTTTCTGTGACCGGCACCAGCGAGGGTTGTTTGTGAGCTACAGCGGCTTGCACGCTGCGTCGAGCCAGCGCGCTTCCTCCGCCGACAGGTGCGGCGCGATCGTCGCGGCGACGCGTGCATGGTAGGCATCGAGCCACTGGCGCTCGCTCGCGGTGAGCAGCCCCTTCACGACGAGTCGCCGGTCTATCGGTGCGAGCGTCAGCGTATCGAACGACATCATCGGACGATCGCCGCCATCCGGTATGGCGAGTGGCGTCACCAGCACGAGGTTCTCGATGCGGATGCCGTATTCGCCCTCCTTGTAGTAGCCGGGTTCGTTGGAGCAGATCATGCCAGGTTCAAGCGCTACCATGCCCGCACGGCTGATCGACTGTGGTCCCTCGTGCACCGAGAGATGGCTGCCGACACCATGACCAGTCCCGTGATCGTAGTCGAGGCCGGTCTGCCAAAGCGCCCATCGCGCATGGCTGTCGAGGTCGATGCCGCGCGTGCCCTTGGGAAAGCGCGCGGTGGCGATTGCGATATGGCCCTTGAGTACGCGGGTGAAGCGATCGCGCATTTCGTCGGTCGGCTTGCCGATGGCGACGGTGCGCGTGATGTCGGTGGTGCCGTCGTCGTACTGCGCTCCGGAATCGATCAGGAACAGCTCGCCATTTTGCAACGTGCGATTGGTCGTTCTGGACACGCGGTAATGGACGATGGCGCCGTGCGGACCGCTTCCCGAGATGGTGTCGAAGCTGATCTCGCGCAGATCTCCCGCCGCGGCGCGGAATGCCTCGAGCTCGGTCACAGCGGCGATCTCGTCGAGCTTGCCCTTGCCGGCATTGGCGTCGAGCCAGGCGAGGAAGCGTGATACCGCGACGCCATCGCGCTCGTGCGCGCGGCGTGCGCCGTCGATCTCAGCCGTGTTCTTGGTGGCTTTGGGCAACACCACGGGGTCGGGGCCCGGCACGTAGCGGCGTGCGCCACCAAGGCGCTTGGCGATCCACCATGCGGTGTTGCCCGGCGCCAGCCGCACCGTGCGTTCGTTTTCGCGCAAGGCGTCGAGACGTTCCGCTAGGTCGCCAGGCGAGCGCAAGATGGCGACGGACTTGAGCGCGCGCCGCGTCTCGGTGCCGAGCTTGGCGGGATCGACGAACAACTCGGGCTTGGTGCGTGCGTGCAGGATGGCGAACGCCAGCACGACGGGATTGTGGGCGACGTCGCGGCCCCGGATATTGAACAGCCAGCAGATCGAATCCGGTTGCGTCATGACGAAGGCATCGTGACCGTCGCTGGCGAGGCGCTTCTGGATGCGTGCGATCTTGTCCTCGGCACTTTCGCCGGCGAACGCTATCGGATGCAGGCGTACCGGCTCGGCAGGCGGCGACGGGCGCTCCTTGCCCCAAATACGATCGACGAGGTTGCCCGCGATCTCCTTGAATTGCATGCCGCGCGGCGCGAGATCCGCGCGTGTCTGCTCGACCTGCTGCACCGTCGCGAGCCACGGGTCGAAACCGATTACGGCATCTTTGTCGAGTCTCTCGAAGGCCCAATCCTTGAGTGCGCGTGCGGGGATCTGGACGATCTCGAAGATCGCCGTATCGACCTGCTGGCGTGCCTGCACCGTATATCGCCCGTCGACGAACAGCGCGGCGCGATCGATGCCGACCAGGGCGTAGCCGGCGCTGCCGGTGAAGCCCGTGAGCCAGGCGAGACGTTCGGACGACGGTGGCACGTATTCGCCCTGGTGCTCGTCGGCGCGCGGAACGAGGTAGGCATCGATGCCGCGCTTAGGCATCAGCTCGCGCAGGGCCGCAATGCGCCCCGCCGCCCGGGTCGGATCGTTTTCCGTGTCGAAGCTCTGGTACATGGGCCGCCGTCGTTGTTCGTCTCGGACGTTGATACGTGCCACGTGCCGGTGTCGCAATGCGCGTGCTGTGGGCCAGAACACCGGGCTGGCGTTCCGTCCGATGCAATTACCCTTGTCTGGCGATGAAATAGCCGCCTGCAAGCGCCGAGGGGGGCCATGAGTCCCGCGCAATGCTGCGATGCAACATACCGCCTGTTCGGCGGCGGGCGGCTCCACTACCTTTCGAAGCATCTGCTTCGTCACGACGGGGAAAACCCCGCGGCCGGGGCTGCTCCGAAAAGGAGGTCCACTCGAAGGGGTGGGATCATCATGAGCAAAACTTTGACCATGGACGCGCCGGTTGGGCGCGTCTCCGCCAATGGCGGGCACAAGGGCGTTCTGTCGCGTTTCTTCGATGCGGTCGTCGCCGGGCAGCAGGCCCGTGCCGACCGCCTGTTGAAGCCCTATCTGGCGCGGGCATCGGTCGCCGATCTCGCCGCGCTTGGTTTCACCACGGCTGAAATCGCCGAGATCAAGCGCAACCGTCATATGCCTGTCGTGGGCTGGGTATAGACAGCACGCAGGCCGCCTTCTCGGTGGCTGAGAGACAAGAGCGCCCCGACCGGTTCGGCCGGCCGGGGCGCGTTGGTTTTTGGAGGTCTTCCCGATTTCCCTCTAACTTTCCGGCGGGTTGGGGGGCGCGGCCTGAGGGGCGCTCGGGGTGCGCGGCTTGGCGAAAATCAGCCGCTGGTAGACGAGGCCGATGCCGATCAGCACAGCGCCGAGGCAGAGGAACGATAGCGCGCGCCAGATACCCGAAACGCCAGCGAGATCGACCAATACAACCTTGAGCGAGGCCGCCACGATCAGCGCGGCGGAGGCGATGCGCGGCATCGTCAGATTGCGTACCAGGCCATATCCGAGCAGCACGATACCGAGCAGCAGCCAGGCGGCGGTGTAACCCCAGATTTCGGCGCTGCCGGTGGGCCGCGAAGCGGTGATGATCTCGCCCTGGAAGATGTGGCGCACCTCGAGCGTGGTGTAGAGGAATACGAGCCCCAACCCGACGCCGCCTGCGATCTGCACGAAGAGGTCGTGCCGGATGCCGCGCGAAATGCGCGCAAGGTAGAGCGCCATGAGCCCCGGCGCGACGTAGCCGAGCAGCAGGCTGTCGAAGATGACGGGGCCAGCGATACGCTCGCCCGTGAAGTACGGGTTCTGCGCGAAGCCGAGGCCGAGCACGGCGAACGCGAGCGCCAGAATACTGAAGGCATAAGCGGCGACCTCGAAGACCAAACTCGAAAGATCGCGCTTGAGGCGTGCCGCGAGCTGCGAGAAGCCGAGCGCTGTCATCGCCAGCAGTCCCTGCTCCACGTGCCCGCTGGAAGTGCTGAACACGTTGCCGTTGTTGGTGAGATGGCGAATTTCGAAGAACGCCAGCAGGGCGGCGAGTAGTGTCGCGACGCCTTCGCTGATGTGCACGGCAAGGCCCGGCGTCGTGCCGGCTTCCACATGGCTCTGGCGCAACAGATAGGCCGCGGCCGAGAACGCCGCCGCCGGTACGCCGTAGACGACCAGCAGCGCGTTGAGCAGCGGGGTGGTGCCTGTCGAGAGACCGAACAGAACCGGATCGAGCAGAAGGCGGAGAGCGATCAGCACGCCGATGGCCGCAACGACGTGGCGCAGGATCGGCATGGCGCGGGCATTGGCGATCCAGGCGGTGGCGAGCGCGGTCAGCGCCAGCGCGGCGGCCAGGTATTGCCGGTCGGTCACGACGGTGATGCCGATGACGAGCGCACCGACCGCGGCGGCGGCAAACGCTCCAGATGCGAGGCCGCTCGTATCCGCTTCCTGCTCGTGCAGGTCAGCGACTTCGTCGGACGGCGATGGGCCGCCGGAGGCGCGCGCTTCGCGGCCTTCGCGCGCTTGCCGTTTCTCGATGGCACGGAACATCTCCGCCAAGAGGGCGTAAGCGCCGGCCAGCAGGAATGCGACGGTCATGAACGAAAGAGAGGCGGTGAGTTCACCCGCGCGAACGTAGGCGATCACCAGCACCAGAAGCGGTGCCGCTGTCGCGGCGAGGGCGAAGAAGGAGGCGGTCACGGTGTCGAGCGGCCGGCCGCGCCACAGCGTCCAGACCGCGACCGCGGCGGACGGGATCGTTGCAAGCCCCGCGAACAGGAGGAACGTCGCGACTTCATCCGGGTAGCCGAGCAGGTCGCCGAGGGCGTTGAACGGCGCGATCAGCTCGATTTCGCGCACGGCCGGCCAGAACAGTACCGTCGCCGCGGCGAGCGCCCCACCAAGCGGCGCGGCAGAGGCGACAGGGCGGGCGAGGTAGGAGGTTGCGGCCAGCAGAGCAAGCGTGACCGCGGCATAGATGGGCCAGGCCGCGCCCGTCACCGGAGCGCTGGTGAGGATTGCGAGCGCGAGCAGCGCATGACCGGCGAGGCAAGCCGTCGCGATCCAATCGGGCCGTACCGGCTGGGCCAACGGTGCAACTCGTCCGCGTGCGAAATGCGGAGCAAGCGCGATCAAAACGGCCGCGAGCGTGAGCTGGAGGCTGGCGTGCAGATAGGTTGCCTCGATCCACCCACCAGTCAGAACCGGTGGCGCCGGTGGCGTATAGGTCGCGACGCCGGTGACGGGATCGATGACCGGCGCCACCTCGACCGGGAAGCGGAGCGGGCGCGTCGCCTCCTCGAGCAGCGCGAAGCCCCATGCCACGGCGCCCGCGACGGTCGTTCCCGCGAGCCATGCCCAGGTTCTGAGGCGGGAAAGCAGCAGCGCCGCGGTCGAGACAACGGCGAGATAGACGACCACCGGCCACGGGTTCGGCTCCGCGCTCGATATCAGCGCTGGCGTCACGAACGAACCGGCGAGGCCGAGGCCCGCGAGGGCCGGTCCGTGCAGCGCGGCGGCGAGCATCGTGGCGATGCCGACAGCGCCGAGTGCGACGAAAGCCACGGCGCTGCCGATGAAGCCATAGAGCGCGTGGGCCGCGTAGATCGTGGCGAAGGCGGCGACCGTGCCGGCTGCCGTGAGAATGCTCGGAATATGCGCTTCGGCGGCATGGTTGAAACCAAGTCGCTTGTCGGTGCGCCTGAACCACTCGCCACCGCCGATCAGAACGGCGGACAACAGCAGCCCAAGCAGCATGCGGGCGCCCGGGCCGAGCAAGCCCTGCTCGATCGTGTAATTGACGAGGAAAACGCCACCGAAGGCGAGCGCGACACCGCCGGCGTAGACGGCCCACTTGGTACCAATGGCTTCCTCGAGGCTCGGGCCGCTGGCACCTGCGCCTGCCGCACCGGGCGTCGTCGAGCTCCAGCTTGCGGGCGCTCTCGGCTTGACTGGGGGGACGGCACCTGCCGTCGCTTTCTCGTCCGCCGATGGCGTACTCGGCGTTTCGGGGGCTGGTGGTGCGGCGGGCGTTTCGCCTGCAGCAGGGGCAGGCGGCGATAGGCCGGCCGCTGGGCGTTGAGGGGCGGTGGCCGGACGCTCGCCAGTGGCAGCATCGGCCGGCCCGGGCCTGCGTGCCTGCAGCACCAGGATTTCGTTTTCCGCGCGGTCGAGGCGCCCCCGCAGGTCCTTGATCTGGCGGTGCAGATAAAACGCGAGGCCGATAACGACCAGCAGTGTGAAGAACATCGATGCCCTCGCGCGCGACGATGAGGTTGCGCCGGGCGCTCGCGGAGGCCGTCGCGTGCGTCCGCGATCGGCTATCGTGCACGATATGCCTGAAGCAATGCTGAAGGGCCGAGGGCCTCAGCGTCGGGTCAGGACCAGCGTGGACCACTCGTCGACGCGCTCATGGGTGTCGAGACGGAACCCGGCGGCGCGATAGGCGGCCGTGACGGCTGGGGCCTGATGCACCAGCAGGCCGGACAGGACGACTTGCCCTCCCGGCACCACGGCGCGGGCGATGGAGCGGGCGAGGGCGATGAGTGGATCGGCCAGGATGTTGGCGATGAGCAGGTCGTATCGGCGTGAACGCAGACGGGGATGATCGAGCCCGGCGGCGACCAGCATCGGCACGCTCGAGGCGCAGCGGTTCAGGCGCGCGTTGGTGCGCGCCACCTCGACCGATGGGGGATCGATGTCGGCCGCAATGACGCGCGCGTGCGGAAGCGCCCGCCGTGCGGCAATGGCAAGCACGCCCGAGCCGCAGCCGAGGTCCATCACGCTGTGGTAACGCCGGCGCCGGGTCAGACGGTCGATGGCGAGGAGGCAACCGAACGTCGTGGCGTGATGCGCGGTGCCGAACGCTTCGCCCGCATCGACGAGGATGGCGCCAGGACCCTGAGGCACGCGCTCGGAGTCATGGCTGCCGTGAATTGTGAAGCGGCCGGCGCGAACGGGTGGGAGCGCGGCCTGGGACAGCGCCACCCAGTTGAGCGCCGGAACGTCCTCGACCGTGAGTGCCGGCGGTTCGATCGACAGAATGGCGGCGAGTTCCGCGGCAAGCGCGGCCGGCTCCGGCGGCGTCTCGTAATAGGCGTCGATGCGCCAGGCGCCGCTGGCCGTCTTGTCCTCGAACAGCGTCAGCGCGTCGGGCAGCGGCTCGATCAGATCCTGCAGGGCCCCGGCGATCGAGCGGGCCGCGTCGCGGCTGGCCACGTTGAGTGTGATCTTGCGCGCGGCCATCGTTCTCTCGGTTTCATTGCGGTAAGTGGGCGCGGTAAGGGTGCGCCGGGGCGGGTCGAGGCTGACGCGGTACACTGGAGGCGACCGCGCGCCGCCAATACGGCGGCGCCGCGTGCGCGTCAACGCCTATACCAGTCTGAGCGACCGCCGCAGCCAACGCGATTACAGGCCTGGCGGCCGAAACCGAACCGGAAAACCGCAGATCAGAACATATCGCTGGCGATGCCGCCATCCGGCGGGGGCGCGGTCTCCGAAAGACCACGCGCGAGCTTCACGCCGTCGCCGTTGATCTCGGTACCCTCGCCGCGCGTCGGATCGGGCAACTCGTCGAGGAACTTGTCCCAGAGATGATCGATGTGGAGTGCTGCTGCTCGCGGCGACAGCGTTCGCAAAGTCCCGTCAGGCTCCTCCGTCACGAGGCCGTCGCGCAACAACCGCTCAAGCGCGTCGGAAAGATCGAAATCGACATTCACGTCGAAGACGCTGGCGAGGTACTGCTCTATGGCACGGTCGATGGCTGGTAGATCTGATCGGCGCGCGCGCTCCTTCACCAGCACACTGTAGAGCAGCATCTCTTCCTTGACGTCCTCTTCGGCAGCGCGATCCGCCATCTTGATCATCACGCCGCGGTTGTCGGCCATCGAGTGGAAGTAGAGGTTCTGGGCCATCACCACCATGTACTTCTGCTTCTGGTTCATGAAGCTGATGACCTGGCGGCCGATCACGGCGCCAAGGCCAGCGACGGCACCGGCAGCGGCGATCGGGTTGGTGACGGCCAGGGCAATTTTACCGGCGGCGCCGGCGACGCCCATCCCGAGGCCGCCCGCAGAGGTGACGCCGAGTTTCACCTTGTCGCGGAGGCGGAACTTCACCACCGTGTTCGGGAACACCATCTCGATGTCGCTTCTCGGGATGTTCTTGAACAGCTTCATGTAGATGTTGGTTTCGCGCACCTCGGACGGCATCATCGAGCGCAGCCGCGCGACGATCTTGCGCGCCTCCTGGTAGGAGATGCGCTCTTTGTCCATAACTTCGCGGATCTGCGTCTCGAGCGGCTTCAGCTTGAACAGCAGGAACAGCCGCTGGAAGATCGGAACGTCGAATTCCTCCTTGCGCAGGAACTTGCGCAGTGTGCGTCGGCGGTCGCGCCGGGTCGAGGCGCCGCGGTAATAAATCAGCACGTCCTCGAACACCGTGAAGTCGACGTGGAGGTCGAGGCCGTAGTGCGATTCCCGCGTCAGGATCAGTGACACGTCGTCAGGCGAGATGCGGCGGAAGTTGGCCTGCTCGAGCAGGTGCTCCATGCCCTCGATGACGCGCTGCTGCATGCGCTTGCGGTCCGTCTCGGTGTACTTGCGCGTCTGCAGCAAGTCCGAGTCCGGACTGAACGGTTCGTAGGAGTGTTCGAGGTCGAGAATGCGCGAGGTGTACTGCTGGTGGCGCCAGTAATCGAGATAGCGGAAGAAGCGGCGAGCCTCGGCAGCGATCTTGGGCGGCCACGCCTCGGTCGCGGTGAGGCGGTCCATCAGCGCCGAGCGCGTCACCGGTATGAATGTCTCGCGGCTCGGGTCGCGCGCAACGTCGAGCAGCTTTTCCGCTTCCTCGAGGGGAACCGGTGCGTGCGGCGTCAACGGTGTGTCCTTCTCGGCGATGGCGGCCGGCGAGGCGGACGGCATCGGGGGCGGCATTTGCCCTGCTCCTTGCGCTCCGTTCAACGTCGCTTGCTCCGGCATGTGCAATTTCCCTAACGATCCGCGTCTGGAACAGGTCCGGGCCGATGTCCCGGCATCGTGCCGGGCTAAATCGATCCGTAGCCTGCATTGCCCTGCATCACGTTCCTTTAGCGCATGGGCCGCCCCGCGCCCACCCTAGCAGATAATGTCCGGAGCACCGCAGCGTCGGGCGCTCGGACGCTGGACAGCTTAACCACGTCCTTCGACGGATTTATCGCACCATCAAGTTGGCCTCACTTGGGCGTTCCGCGACCGCCCCTTTTCGGGGCATATCAAATTCGAGCTTGCCGGACGATCCGCGGTCGGCGCCGGGAGGGCGTCGGCGGCGGCTTGTTGGTATCGTTTTGCATAATTGTGCTGGCGTTTCGGCCGGGAATACGGCCGCGGGGCCGCGCTATGTTGGGAGTGGCGCACGCGGGCTGCGCCGCTTCGATCCGCGTTCAATTCTCTCCGTCGAGTTCCCTCCATGTCGCAGCCCATGATGCTCCTATCGCCCGACATGACCGACGCCGAGCGGCGGATGGTGGTCGCGGCGGTGCGCGGGGAATTGGCTGATCTTGACGGGGAGGCGGTGCGCGGCAGCGTGCTGCGCGATCTCATCCTCGAGGCCCGTCCGGGCTGGTTGCTGCCGCGCGCGGGGCTCAGTCTTTGCCGTCTCGTCGTTCTTGGCGGCCTCGATCTCGACGGGGCGGTGGTCGACAAGCCGTTGACGCTCAGCGAAGCTCGCATCGAAACGATCGCACCCCACCGTTCTCAAACCGCAACGACCTCGTCGCCCGCGCTGGTGCTGGCAAGCGCGCGGGTACGCCGGCTCACGCTCCACGCCAGCGTGATCGACGGATCGCTGCTCGCGGACAGGCTAGAGGTCGATAGCAGCCTGCTCATTGGCGGCGGCGAGATCAATGGGATGGTGCACTTGCGCGGCGCGGTGGTGCGCGGCGGGCTGGCCGTCGAGGGCGTGGCGCTCGGCGACGGCAATTCGGCACTGCTGGCGGCTGGAGTGCGCGTTGGCGGTCAGTTGGTCCTTCGGCGCTCCTCTTTCCGGGGTGTAACGGCACTGTCACGATCGCGCATTGGCGGCGGGTTGCAAGGCGAAGGGGCTGCGTTCAATGGCTATGCCGGGGCCGATATCGATCTCGAAGGCGCGCGGGTCGGCGGCGATGTCGTACTCGATGGTGTTTCCACCCGGCACGGTATCGTTCTCGCCGGTCTTCGCGGGGAGGGGCGCGTATCGTTGGCGCAGGCGTGCATCGGCGAATTGGGTGTGTTGGCCGGCGGTCTTTCCGTTGACGGTGCACTGACGTTGCCGGGCGCGCGGCTCTCTGGCCCTCTTCGCCTCGACGGCGCGACGGTCGGAGGCGACCTCGCGTCAGCCGGTCTCGAGGTCCGGGGCGGCGATCTGGCGATAGCGCTCGGTGGCGCGAGCATCGCCGGCAGCATCGATCTCGAAGCCGCCAAGCTCGTCGGTGCGCTCGGTATCTCTTCGGCACGTATTCGGGGTGGAGTCGTGCTCGCCAATGCTCGGCTGTTCGGTACGGCACTTGCGGTCGAAGGCAACGGCTGTTCGACAGGAGCGGGCGTCTCGCTCGCGCGCGCGGTTGTGTTTGGCAAGGTCGCACTGGTCAACGCGGAAATCGGCGGCTCGCTGAGCCTCGCTGGCGCATCGCTCAAGGTCGAGAGTGGCGAGGCGCTCGATGCTTCAGGCACGTCGGTTCGTGGAGACGTGGATCTTGGCGGCGGCCTCAGCTCGCTGGGCGGATTGAGGCTCGAACGGGCGCGGATCGAGCATGGCCGGTTGAAGATCGCTGGAAGTCGCATCGTGGCGTTGGCACGCGCCAACCCGGTACCACCGCATTGCGCAGCCGACGATCTGGCGCTCGGGCTGTCGGGCGCCCGCGTCGCCACGCTCGAGATGCCGGCCGAGCCCGGCGAGCGTCCGCGCGGTATCGTCGATTTTTCGCACGCCGAGGTCGGCGACTTTATAGATTTCGCCGCGGCGTGGCCGCTTCCGGCCCATGGCCGCACCGACCACCTTGTTCTCAATGGCTTCGTCTGCGAGCGGCTGGTCAACCCGGCCGGGCGCCCCGTCGGTCACGACGTCGGTCGGAGCTCTTTGCGAGAGCCGCAGGGTGCAGCACGTATCGGCTGGCTCGAGGCACAGTCTGAGAGCGATCTCGACGTCGCCTTCAAGCGGCAACCCTGGAGCGAGGTCGCACGTCATCTCTCCGCAGCCGGCCTGCACGATCAGGCGCGTTCCGTCATGCTCGCAGGACTGCGACGCCAGCGGCGCGCGATGCGGCGGCGCGGTCCGCGCTGGGCCAGCCACCTCGATGATCTGCTCACGGGTTACGGACATCGACCCTGGCGGCCCGTCGTCGCGCTCGCGGTGGTGATGCTGGCGTTTGCTGGCCTCTACGCAGCGGGGATGCGATGCCCGGAGGAGAGTTGCGGCGGGCCGGCTTTCGTCGCTCGCGCCGCTCCCGCGCAGGCCGGCGGCATAACGGTTCGCGCCGACCGGTTCGAGCCCGTCCTCTATTCGCTGGACGTGTTGGTGCCGCTGCTCGATTCAGGGCAAGCGGAACAGTGGCGCGAGAACCCGGCATGGCTGCCAGAGCTGGTACCGGGCACGGTGGGCGGCGGGGGTGTCAGCGGCGGCGACCTGCTGGGGCTCGCGCGGTTTGTCGAGCGTGGGCTCGGCATTCTGCTCGCAGCCCTGGCGTTCGCCGGTCTCGTTCGCGCGCCGCGCCGGCTCGAGTGATCGGCCGGGAAATACTCTTGTTGTTGCAATCGAAGCCGTGACAAGCGCCGAATAATCGCGCCAGGGAGCTGGGGGCAAACCTGCGGTTTTCGGGCTTTGGCCACAGTAGTGCCAAAGTGACGCCCGCAATCTGTCCATCCGGTTCGAAGCGAACGCTGAGGGGGCGTCTGTGCGGCTGAGGGGAGTGATTGATCGGCTGCTGGCCGTATCGATCCTGATATCGATTGCGGGTGGCCTGGCGATTGCCGCGGAGGGCCAGAGCGCGTCGAAGCGCGAGGTCCGCGCCATCGATCGAATCATCGTCACGGAGCCGCTGCCGGAGGTCGCCGAGAGCAACCGGCTCGACATCGCGGCGGTGCCGAATGCGATGTCTCTGCGCATGGCCCAGCCGCAATCCGGGAACGATGCCGCCACACAACCGCTGATTCCGAGCGAACCCTCGCGCGGCCTGCTCGTCTGGTTGATGCTCACCTGCCTGATCGCGGCCGGTGGCTGGCTCGGCTGGTCGCAACAGGCTGCGGTCGCCGCGCGATTTCGGTCGGGGCTGAATTCTGTACCGTGGGCGCTCGGTATCTCGCGGTCGCTGAAGGGGCGTATTTCGGCGATGGGCGGACAAGTTCTCGGGTCCATGGCCTCTTCACGGACGCAGCCGGGAGCGGGGGCGACCTATTCGTCAGAGCCTATCGAAGCGCGTCTTGCGCGGGCCATCGAGACGGTCGCCATGGTACCGCGCGCTGCGCCCCTGCGCGAGGTCCTCGACGACGAGCTGCGTCGTGTCCGCCATCGTCTGGGTGTCGCACAGATCGGCGGCGACGGAGGCGCTCGCGGCCGACTTACTGCACCCGCTTTCCGAGTTATCCAGCGCGACCTCGATCGCATCGAACGCATTGCTGTGAGCGCGCAGCGCAGTATCGGCGGCCCGGAGACGACGGCGAGCGGCGCCGTAGCCATGCCGTCGTCGGTCGACGAAGCCTACGAGGTGCTCGGAATCAACAGCAACGTCAGCGAGGCGACGCTCAAGAAGATCCTCGATGCATTGCGCATGAGCTGGCACCCTGATTTGGCTGGCGACGCAGCCGACCGGCACCTTCGCGAGGAGCGGATCAAGCAGATCAACATCGCCAGCGAGCTGATCGCCGCCGAGCGCCGCGCCGCGTGATCCCGTGACGAGACCCGTACCGATCGCCCTGACGATTGCCGGCTCCGATTCTTCGGGCGGCGCCGGAATTCAGGCGGACCTCAAAACTTTCTCGGCGCTCGGAGTCTACGGCGCGAGCGTCATCACCGCGCTCACTGCGCAGAACACTCGTGGCGTAGAGGGCGTGCTCGGCGTGCCACCCGATTTCATCGCGTCGCAACTCGACGCTGTGGCTGGCGACCTCGCCATCGCAGCGGTCAAGACCGGCATGCTGGGCGACGTGGAGGCGGTACGTGCCGTGGCCGATGGCGTCGCCCGCCACGCTTTGACGAAGCTCGTCGTCGACCCGGTGATGGTGGCAACCAGCGGCGACGTGCTGCTCGCGCCTTCCGCAATCGATGCACTGCGCGGCCGCCTCGCGCCCCTCGCGCTTCTCCTAACGCCCAATCTGCACGAGGCTGGGCGGCTCCTCTCGCGCGAGCCGGCGGCGAACATCACTGAAATGGAGCAGCAGGCTCGGGATCTGCTGGCGCTGGGCTCGCGGGCGGTTCTCGTCAAAGGCGGGCACGCGGCGGGGGAGGAAGCCGTGGATGTACTCGCCGTGCGCGTGGACGCTGGCGCCGATATCCGCCACTATGCGGCCGCGCGCGTCGAGACCGGCAATACGCACGGTACCGGCTGCACGCTTTCTGCGGCCATCGCCGCGCATCTCGCAAGGGGGCAGCCGCTCGTCGCCGCGGTGGGTCTCGCCAAGGAATTCCTGTCGGCCGCACTAATTTCCGGCAGCCGGCTTGCGGTCGGCCGGGGGAACGGTCCGGTCGATCATCTGTTTGCCATCCGCCGCGACGCGGAGGACGAAACCTGAGGCCGCGGGGCTTCGCACGGGGCTGGCGCGGGCAGTGAATGGGCCGCCGCCGGCCTTGCCGCATCTCCGGATGCAGATTTTGGGAGGAATGACATGCCGACTGACGCCAACCGCCAGGCCGCAGCCAAGGTCGCTGCCGTGCTGGCCCCTGTCGTCACGGCCGTCGCGCTGGTGGCCATCGGCGCGTTTGCCGCCGCTAACAGCGCAGGAGCGGTCGGAGCGGACGCGGTCAAGGTGCTCGCCGGGCGCTGGTCGGGCTGGGGAGCGGTGACGCATTCTTCCGGCCAGTCGGAGCAGGTCAAGTGCGTCGCGACCTATTTCGTCAAGGCCGAAGGGGGTGAGCTCGAACAGAACCTGCGGTGTGCCTCGGCCAGCTACAAGATCGACGCGAGTGCACAGCTCACGATCGACGGCGAGAAGGTCAAGGGCCGGTGGGAAGAGCGCGCCAACTCGGCCAAGGGCGAGGTCTCGGGCCGGGTCACGGGCGGCGGTTTCAACCTCAACATCCAGGGCGACAATTTCACGGCGGCGATGGCGGTCAGCGCCTCGACATGCAAACAGTCGATCAATATCGCCCCTGAAGGCTTCTCGATCAGCAAGATCGCCATCGGTCTGCAAAAATGCTGATTGCAGTCGTAAGCTATTGTGTGGCATACCAGCATCGCTAGACGATCAACGCGGAGGCCGGCACAACTCGACGCTTGCCAGGGCGCCTGAGTTTTAGGCATCTTCCCGTTGCGCCGGCTTGAAGTCGGCTACGAGCTTCCGGGGGGAAGGCCAAGCGCGATCTAGAATTGCTGCTTGGCTCGGCTGAAAACCGGTCCGGCTATCGCCGGGCCGGTTTTTGTTTGTCCGCTGCGCGCGAGGGTTGAATTCGGCGGGCGACGCCGGCCGTGGGCCGGGGCCTGCTTGGTGGCGTAAGACCGGTCGCAGAGCCGCAGTGGGGCGTTCTGTCGGGAGGGAAGCGCGCCGTGCATTCAGCGAAACCGCGGGCTGCAATCTGAGCATTGTTCGAATTGCTCTTGGCGACTTTGCCGGGATGCGCCGTCAATCCATCAAAGTCGTCAATGCTGCGTCCCAGGCCACCCTCAAACCACGCCGGCCCGCAGGAGGTCGTGCACATGCACGATGCCGACCGGCTTGCCCTTATCGACGACGAAAAGGGCCGTGATGCGCGACGAGTTCATCATCTCGAGCGCGGACGAGGCGAGTGTATCGGGTGACGTCGTCTTCGGCTTCTTGGTCATGATGTCGCGCGCCCGGGCGCGGATCAGCCCGTCGCCCATATGGCGGCGCAAGTCGCCGTCCGTAATGACCCCGGCGAGACGACCCTTCTCGTCGACAATGCCGAGGCAGCCGAACGCCTTCTGCGTCATGACCACGAGCGCCGCCTCCATCGGTTCGTCGAGGCGGGAGAGCGGCAAAGCATCGCCCTTGTGCATCAGGTCGGAGACGTGCTTGAGGCTCGCTCCGAGCGAGCCGCCCGGATGGAAGACGCGGAAGTCGCGGGCGCTGAAACCCTTGGCTTCGAGCAGGGCGACCGCGAGGCAGTCGCCGATGACGAGCTGAAGGGTTGTCGATGTCGTCGGGGCTAGACCGTGCGGGCAGGCTTCCTTGACGCGCGGCAGCTCGATGACGACGTCGGCATGGCGGCCGAGCGCGGATTCGCTGCGCGACGTGACGGCGATCAGCGGCACCGTGAAGCGGCGCGAATAGGTGAGGATGCTCTTCAGCTCGACCGTCTCGCCGGACCACGACAGCACCAGCAGCGCGTCGTCCGGCGTGATCATCCCGAGGTCGCCGTGCGCGGCCTCCGTCGGATGAACGAAGAACGACGGCGTGCCGGTGGAGGCGAATGTGGCGGCGATCTTCTGGCCGACATGGCCGCTCTTGCCGACGCCCGTGACGATGACCCGCCCGCGTGCGGCGTGGAGCACCTCGACGGCCCGGGCAAACGGCTCCGCGAGCCCATTGTCCAGCGCCGCGCGGACTTGGGCCAGGCCGCTGCTCTCGGTATCGATCGTCCGGATCGCCGAGGCTGTGGCGGGCGCCGTCGCTTCGGCCTTGGAGGCACGGGCGGTGGAGGTAGTCTTGGCCATGGGCTCGCGGGGCCTTCTCGGGTTCTCGGCTGGTCGGGGGCCATCGGGTGACCGCGGGCGCCGCCTCAAGTGTGTCGTGCAACCTGTAGAACGACTTGGGCGGCAGGAGAAGCCCGCCGCGCCGCCGGTACAGCAAAAGCCGCTTCGGTTTGGCCATTTTGGTCCGCGCCGGAACGGCACATCCCTTAAGTCGTCCTTAACCGGCTCTGCCTAAGCTTTCAAACGTCGCGAAATGTTGCGTTCTCGCCTGCCGATCTTCCGAGAGGACGCCCTCGTGCCGCCCCCGCCCCAGAGCTCATGGATGCTCCACGGCCGCTTTGCCGTCGCGGTCGCCGCCGCGCTGGCGGCGCTCGGGCCGGTGTCGGTCGCCGAGGCACAGCAGACGATCGGCATCACACGGGCGCAGGTGCCGTCAACGGCGAGCACCGCTCAACGCGGCCGCCCGCCGGTCGATCCGCCGATCGAGGACGACATGGCGGGGGATGTCGCTCCGGCCGTTCCGCGCGATGATCCGACCCGCGACCCTGACGAAATCGATATTCTGGACAATCAGCGCCCTGGGGCCGGCCACCGCGCCGTCGTCCGCGACGGTGATCTCAGCTACCCGCCGGAGCCGGCGGCGCCGCGCGACGGCATCGTCGATGGCCGCGAGCCAGAACCCGTGCGCGATGGTGTCGACCCGCTCGCCGTCGATACACGCACGCGAGAAGATTACGACGCTTTCGAAAATCCGCCGGCCGGATACGATCCGCTGCTGTTCCAGATCGAGGACGTCGATCCCCTGGCTGACCGGCGCATCGCGCGTCTCGCCCGTGCCGAGCCCTACGATCCCATCGGCATCCGCATCGGCAGCTTCGTGCTGTTTCCGGAGATCGAGATCGGCGGCAGCTCGTACACGAACGTGCTGCGCTCCCCGAGTGCAGACCGCGACGTGGCGCTGGACGCGCGCCCCTCTGGCCGGCTCGTCTCGGATTGGAGGCGCCACGCCCTCGAACTGCGTGCTAGCTCGGTGTTGAGCTTCTACAATCGCTTCGACAGCGAGGACGACCGGGCCTACACGCTCGAAGCACGCGGTCGCGTCGACATCACGCGCCGCACCAATGTCCAGGCGTTCGCGACCCACGACGTAGCGCAGGAGAGCCGATCGGCGATCGATGCGAACGCGGCGGGCGATCGCGCCACCGTGACGACGGACGCCATCGGCGCATCGTTTCAGCACCGCTTCAACCGCCTCACCGTGCAGCTTCGTGGATCGGTGACGGAGTACGACTATTCCGATGTCGATGTCGGCGGCGTCACGCAGAGCAACGCGGATCGCAACTACACAGCCTACGAGCAGGCGGTGCGCGCCACCTGGGAGTTCAAGCCGACGCTCTCGGCGTTCACCGAGATTGCCACCAACGAGCGCCGCTTCGACGCACCCGCGGTATCGGACGGCATCAGCCGCGATTCAGATGGCGAGCGCTATCGCGTGGGTCTTGCCTTCGGCTCGACCGGCCAGATTCTGCGCGGTGAGGCGTCTATCGGTTATGGCCGTCAGCGTCCGCTCGATGGCAGGCTCGCGGAGGTCGACGGCCTGCTGGTCGATGCCAGCGTCTCCTGGCGCATGAGCGAGCTGACGACGCTCCTACTCACCGCGCGTTCCGACATCGCCGAGACGACGACGGCCGACTCCGGCGGCGTGTTCACCCGTGTTGCTGGAATCGAGGTTCGCCACTCTTTTCGCCGCGACCTGATCGCAACCGCCGGCATCACTTATACCGACCAGGACTACGCATCCGTACCCATTCAGGAGAACGAGTGGCGGGCGGACCTCGGCGTCGAGCAACACATCTCGCGCGAGGCGATGGTGTTCGGCCGCTACCGCCACACCGCTTTCAGCTCGACCTCGCCCGGCTCCAGCTACGATGCCGACGAACTGCACGTCGGATTGCGCTTCCGGCGCTGACCGCTACGAGCCTCGCCCGACATGGCAACGGCGGCCAGGGTCAACCGGCCGCCGCGCATCGTGCTCCGAAAAGGTTCGCGCCGCTCACATGAGCTTCTTCAGCTCGGACTTGAGTGACGGCCCGAGGTCGTCGCGGGCCAGGGCATAAGCGACGTTCGCTGTGAGGAAGCCGATCTTGGAGCCGCAGTCGTAGATGCGCCCGTCGAAACGCACGGCGCTGAACGTCTGCTTCTTCTCCTCCATCAGCGTGATCATCGCG
Organism: Hyphomicrobiaceae bacterium; assembly: GCA_016793635.1. Taxonomy (GTDB): domain Bacteria; phylum Pseudomonadota; class Alphaproteobacteria; order Rhizobiales; family Hyphomicrobiaceae; genus JAEUMD01. The sequence continues at coordinate 21,119 of JAEUMD010000010.1, read as the reverse complement.
TCGGTAAGCTGGATTTCGCCGCCAGCGCCCGCTTCCTGACGCGACAACAGATCGAAGATTTCCGGCTGAAGAATGTAGCGTCCCGTAATGTGGAGATTGGACGGTGCGGTGCCGCGCGGCGGCTTCTCGACCATCGACTTGATCGACGTGACCTTGTCCTTCGCGTTCTCGACGCCGACGATGCCATAGAGGTGTGTCTGGTCGTTGGGTACGGGCGAGACGGCGATCAGGTTGCCGCCAGTCTCGTTGTAGGCTTTCATCATGTCGGTGAGGCAGGCGGTCGCAGAGTGATGCAGCATGTCGGGCAGCAGCAGCGCGAACGGCTCGTTGCCGACGATTTCGCGCGCGCACCAGACGGCGTGGCCGAGGCCGAGTGGCGCCTGCTGACGCGTGAAGCTCGTCTGGCCCGCGCCCGGCAGGTCGCGGGTTATCATTTCGAGCTCCCGCTTCTTGCCGCGCTCCATCAGGGTGCGCTCGAGTTCGAATTGGCTGTCGAAATGGTCCTCGATGACGCCCTTGTTGCGTCCGGTGACGAAAATGAAATGCTCGATGCCGGCGTCGCGCGCTTCATCGACGACGTGCTGGATGACTGGCCGGTCGACGACCGTCAGCATCTCCTTCGGCATGGCTTTGGTGGCGGGGAGGAACCGGGTGCCGAGGCCGGCGACGGGAAACACGGCCTTACGGATGGGCTTGATCGGCTTGCTCATTCGACGAGAACTTTCTTGAGATCGGAAGGGTCCTGTTGCCGTCAGATCACGCGCGGCGCAAGACCTGCTTACGTGACAGGCCGTCCCCTAACTCCCTCTTCCGGTGAGGTTGGAGCGTTCGGCAAGATAAGGGAAACCAAGAACACGAAGGCGCCATTAAGGCGGTAAGCGTAATAACTTGTGAACGCGGTCGGTGCGTAGGCTGAAAACGTTAGGATTGAGCGATGGCGGTACTGGTTACGGGCGGCGCGGGCTACATCGGCAGTCACATGGTGCTCGAGCTCACCGACGCCGGCGAGCGGGTGGTGGTGCTCGACAACCTCTCGACCGGGTTCCGCTGGGCGGTCGCGCCTCAGGCCGAGCTGGTCGTCGGTGACATCGGCGATCAGGCTCTGGTGCGCTCGATTATGGATCGCCACGGCGTAACCTCGATCATCCATTTCGCCGGCTCCATCGTGGTGCCGGAATCGGTCGCCGATCCGCTCGGCTACTACCTCAACAACACGGTCAAGTCGCGCGCGCTCATCGAGGTGGCGGTGAAAGCTGGCGTCGGCGAGTTCATCTTTTCCTCGACGGCGGCGGTGTACGGCAACCCGCGTGAGAACCCGGTGCGGGAGACGGCGGCACCCGCGCCGATGTCGCCCTACGGCTCGTCGAAACTCATGACGGAAATCATGCTGGCGGATGCGGCGCGAGCCCATCCTCTGCGCTATGTGGCGCTGCGCTACTTCAACGTCGCCGGCGCCGATCCGCAGGGCCGCACCGGCCAGTCGACGCCGCGCGCGACGCACCTCATCAAGGTCGCCTGCGAGACGGCACTCGGCCAGCGCCCGCACATGGACGTGTTCGGCACCGACTACGACACCATCGATGGAACGTGCGTGCGTGACTACATCCACGTCAAGGATCTCGCCCGCGCGCACATGGCGGCTCTGGCGCATCTGAAATCCGGCGGCGAGTCCGACATCTTCAACTGCGGTTATTCGCGCGGCTATTCGGTGCGTCAGGTGATCGACGCGGTGAAGCGGGTCTCGGGCGTCGATTTCACGGTGCGTCTCGCGCCGCGCCGTCCGGGGGACCCGGCGGCCATCGTCGCGGCATCCGACAAGATCCGCTCGACGCTCGGCTGGACGCCCGCGCACGACGATCTCGACATGACCGTCCGTCACGCGCTCGACTGGGAGCGGCAGCTCGGTCCGCGCCTCAGGAAGTCTGCCTGACACGCGCTTGGCAGCACGCCCGCCAAGGCCGTAAAACCGCCCCACAGCGTCATCATCAAGGATGCGCCGTGGGGCGTTTTCGTCATGGCGCGCGAGAAAGGCGGCAGACGTGGTAGGGCTCGGTACGGACCCCAATAAATGCGGAGAGGACTGCCCGATGCGAGGTGCCAGCATCTGGGGGCGTCTGCTGTGGGTCGCGGCCGTGCTCGCCGTAGTCGGCCTCCTCGTCGTCACGCAGTCGCGCGCCGCGGAGCCGTCGTTCAAGGAGTTTCTTGAGGGCCTGTGGCCGGATGCGAAGCAGCAGGGCATCCGCCGTACCACCTTCGACGTCGCGATCGCGGGGCTCGAGCCCGATCTCTCGCTGCCTGATCTCGTCCTGCCCGGCAAGACGTTGCCAACAATGGTGGGCCAGGCGGAGTTCACCCGCGAACCGCGCGAGTATCTCAATGCGCCGACGCTCGAACGTCTTGCAGGTCAGGGGCGCGCTCTTGGGCGCACGTTCGCGAAGGCGCTCGACGGCATCGAGGAAAAGTACGGCGTCGACCGCTATTCGGTGCTCGCGATCTGGGGCCGCGAAACGGCGTTCGGCACCTACAAGCTGCCGCACGACGCCATCCGTGTTCTGGCGACGCAGGCCTACGTCGGCCGGCGCAAGGAGATGTTCCGGGCCGAGCTGATCCTGGCGATCAAGATGCTGGAGGATGGCATTCCGCGGGCGAAGATGCGCGCTTCCTGGGCCGGCGCCATCGGCCAGACGCAGTTCTTGCCGTCCGAGTTCTATGCCCACGCGCGCGACCACGACAGCGACGGTCTCGCCGATCTGTTCGACTCGGTCCCAGACGCGCTCGCGTCCGCCGCACGCCAGCTCCAGGCCAAGGGGTGGGTGCGCGGGCGCACATGGGGCTATGAGGTCGTCATCCCGGCCTCGTCGGATTGCTCGCTCGAAGGGCCGCCCGGATCGCGCGCCATTCGTGAATGGATGGCGCTCGGGTTCAAGCGGGCCGGCGGCAAGCCATTCCCGGCCGAGGTGATGGACGATCAAGCTTACCTGATGTCGCCGGCCGGTGCGTTCGGGCCGTCGTTCCTGGCGCTCGAAAACTTCCAGGTCATCCGGCGCTACAACACGTCGGATCTCTACGCCACGTTCGTCGGCAATCTCGCCGACCGCATCGCTGGCGGCGGCGATTTCATCACGCCCTGGAAGCCGATAGGGCCACAGCGCACGGCGTTGATCCGCGGCGTGCAGACGGGCTTGCAGAAGGCGGGATACCCGGTCGACAAGATCGACGGATTCATCGGCTCCAACACCCGCCGTCTCGTCGGCACGTATCAGAAGTCCGCGGGCCTTCCGGTCGACTGCTGGCCGGGAGAGGCGGTGCTGAAGAAGCTCGGCAACGCCGCATCGCGCTGAGTGAAATGCCAAGGGCGATCAGCCGTCTTCACAGACATGATGCCCCCGTTCGTGTCGATAAACGACAATGGCCGGGGCGAGCCCGGCCATTTGGCATTCCATGCCTGAAATGCGACCTGAAATGAAACGCGGGTCAGCCCGCAGCGCGCTGCGGCTCGTCGCCAATCGGTTCCGCCGGCTCGTCGATGACGGGCGGGGCAGAGGGCTCCGAGCCATAGGCCTGCAACTCGTGCAGCAGCGTATCGAGCAGGATGGTGAGGCGGTTGGTGGTGTCGTCCAGTGCATCGGCGAACTTGAGCGTCCGCTCCGACTCCATCGCCTGCTGGCGGCTGACCGCATAGAGCATCGAGGCATTGCGCGCGATGGCCTCGCAGCTCTTCGGGTCGAGCTCGTCTTCGTGCAGCGTCCAGGTGAGCTCGTGGATGCTCTCGGCCATCTGCAGCATGCGCATGACGGGAGACACCGCCTCGCCGGGCGCAGCCTTGGCTCCGTCGCCCTCGAGCGACAGCTTCGGCCCGGAACGTGCGGTGAGGTCGAACCGTGTCTCGGCGATGAAGCTCGACAGCTTCTCGATCTCGATGCGCATCAGGCCGAGAATCGCCGGGGGCTGCTCGAGCGAAGAGCTGAGCTTGCCGATGGCGTCCTCGAGCACGGCCATGTCCAGCCGGCGGGCGCGGCGCCCGTGCTCGGCGAGAAACCAGCGCCCGCGTGGCGTCTCCAGCAGCGTCTGCTCGATGGCGCGGTACTCGAGCTCCGCTTCCGTTGTCGCATTCGCGCTCGCTTCAGACATGATCCCCAATCCCGTGTCGTTGCAACGATTTCCCATCACACCTAGACGATTCTCAGTTGCAGGTGGGGCACGGGACCCTGGTTTGGCACCCGATCGGTGAGTTGCTCACAGGTCTGTCGCGCCCGGTGGCGGTTCCGCCCACCTGAAATCGTGATATGCGGCGGATGCGCGAAGGGTTTCGGGCGCGCGGTCGAATCTGTTCGAGCGGTCGGCATGGCGGGCTACGGCGTCAGGGTCAGCATCTTTTTCGCGGCGCTGTTCCTCATCTACGGCATCCACATCCCCTATCTGCCGCTTTGGCTCGAGTGGCGGGGGCTCACGGCCGCCGAGATCGGCGTTGTGACATCGGTGCCGTATTTTCTGCGCATCGCGTTCACACCCGCGGTCGCCTATGCCGCAGACCGGATGCAGGATCACCGGCGGGTCATTCTCATGCTGGCGTGGGCGGTGCTGGCGCTCGCACTGCTGCTGAGCCAGTCGTTCGGGTTCTGGCCGATCCTCCTTGTCAGTGCGTCGATGGCGATCACAACCTGGACGATCATGCCGCTGACCGAAACGGTGGCGATCGCGGGCGTCCGGCGCGGTCTCGATTATGGGCGCATGCGGCTGTGGGGCTCGCTGACCTTCATCGCGGCAAGCTTCATCGGCGGCACCGTCATCGAGGCACAGGGGCGCGGAGCCGGCATCTGGCTGATCGTGGCGGGCGGCCTTGTCACGGTGTGGGCCGCCTATGCACTGCCGCGCCGCGATTGGCTCCGCGCCGAGCCGGTGGTGGGCGCGCGCGCCGGGCAAGGTGGACATACCGGCACGAGTGCCGCGGCGCCCGCCGCCCGCGGGGTGGATCGCGCCACGGTGCTACGTCTGGCGCGCGATGCGCGCTTTCTGCTGTTTCTCGTCGCGATCGGAACGGTGATGGCGTCGCATGCGGCGTTCTACACGTTCGGTTCGATCATCTGGCAGGCGCAGGGCCTGTCGCCGGCCTGGATCGGTACGCTCTGGGCGATCGGCGTCTTGACCGAGATTGCTCTGTTCGCCTGGTCGGCGCCGTTCGTGCAGCGGTTCGGTGCACTCGGCCTGCTGGTCGCGGGCGGGGCGGCGGCGGTGGCGCGCTGGGCCGCGATGGCACTCGATCCGCCGCTCGCCGTGCTGGTGCCGCTGCAAGTGCTGCACGGGCTCACCTATGGCGCCGCGCATCTCGGCGCGATCCATTTCATCGGGCTCGCTGTTCCGGAGGAGGCGGGTGGCACGGCTCAGGCGCTCTGTTCGGCTGTCGCGGCGGGCATCATGCACGGCGGCGCGACGATACTCTCGGGCCTGCTCTACGCGCGCATCGGCAGTGACACATATTGGGCGATGGCGGTCGTAGCAGCCGTCGGGCTCTGCGCTGCGCTGGTTCTCAAGCGGCGATGGGACGGTCGTCCGTTCTGGTGAGACCGCGTCTCGGGGTTTCGGTGGTGCGAAGGGCCGGGGGTGAGAGGGACTGGAGGTGCGAAGGGCTGGTGCGGGCGAAGCCGACGCGTCGCGATCGGTCTCCCGTCATGTTGCGCGCCCGAAGCGTTCGGCATTGAAGGTTTGGAACACTTCACGTATCGGCCGGCCGCCCCCCCAATACGCCGCACGGGGCGTGAGGACGGGAAGACCGAGAAAAAGCAACGGCCGCGCAGCGCTGCGCGGCCGTTTCCACTCCCCCTTCGCGTCCCTCGATCGCGAGGGACCGTATCGGCCCGTTCAGGCGGCCTGATCGAGATTGGCCTCGAGCAGCACCAGCATGGGCTCGCCGTCGATGCGCTTCGCCTTGAAGCCGAGACGCTTCTCGAGATCGATGGTGCAATGGTTCTCGCGGCTCTCGATCGACTGCAGCTTCTTGATGCCCTTGGCCTTGGCGCGGTCGCGAACATACTGGAGCAGCTCGGTCTCGATGCCCTTGCCCTTGAAGTCCTCGTGGACGGTGAAAGCGACCTCGGCCACCTCGAGCTTCTTGTCCGCCGCAAGCATGGCGTTGCCGATGATGCGGTCGCCGCCGACCTCGAACACCAGATAGTCCTCGGTGCGCTCGTGGTCGACGTGCGTCATCGCCTCGATCTGTTTCGGCGAGACGTGCTGGACGGCAGTGAGGAAGCGGAAGCGCAGGTCGTCCTTGGTGACGTGTTCAAAGAATTCGGTGAGCGCGGCGTCGTCGGTGTCCTCGGCGGGCCGCACGTGGAAGCGGAAGCCGGTTTTGGTGTCGAGATCGACGGCTGCATCTTTGGTCATGGCGCATCCCTCAGGTGTTTCGCCCCGCACGATGCGAGGCGCGAAAATCGGGCAGGGCGCCGGACGACGAGGTTGCGATGCAACCAGGAGTGAACGAACCAGACCGGCGCGTTACTGACGAGCGCTCATGTAGTCCTCTGTTCTGTCACAAAAAATAGACGATGCCGCATGGCAGCAATCGCGCTTGTGCAGCGCGGCCGTGTCACGGTGCAGAATTGAGGAAGATCATGGAACCGCCCCGGGCGGCATGACGTGTGGGCGGATTGTTGGGAGCGCCGGGGGGCCATCACTCGTGAAGGGAACGGATGGCTATCCTTCTCAATGGATCGTAGCCGGCACGATACGTCTGGGGTTCAAAAGACGTCTTCGATGGAAGGCACGCGCTTTCCTTCCCCCCTTGCACCCGCGTGCGGTGCATTAGGATCGGCGCGCACGAAGGCGAGCCGGCCTTTGCAAGCGTGCCCGCGGACGCGCGAGCTACTGCTGATTGATGAATCCTTCGATCTTCTGAAGCGTCTCGAGGTTCTTTAGCGAAATGCTGCGGTCGAGTGCTTCGAGCGCGTTACGCTTGATGGATTCGCTCTCTTGTTTCGTGACGCCGAAGGCACCCTTTCCGCCCGTTTTCTTGACCGGAGCCACGCGCGGTTCTTTCGGAAATGGGACTTCGAGCGTTACGCCGTCGGTGAGCTTGATGCGGCGCACGCCGTATTCGATGGACTTTTTGCGCTGGTCGGTCAGCACCAGCTTCACCTTATGGACATCCTGCCGGTCGGCATTGAGATCCATATCGGCGCTGGCGAGCCGCACGCGGTTCGGTACGACCTTGGTCAGCTTGATGGCCGGTTTGATCTGTTTCAACAGCTTGGTCGTGAACGTCAGCTCATCGGAATATTCGCCGACCTTGCTCGTTTCGTTGGCGACCTTGATGAACGTCTCGATGGTTTCATCGATGCCGATTTCGCCGGTGATCGGGTAGACGAAGTTTGGCGCCCGTTCGGGGTAATCGCTGCAATCGGGTTCGCGTTCCGTGACAAGTTCACCGAACGCGTCACTGACCTTCACTACGCGCTCGGCGATGCGCTTCTTCTCCGCGCCGGCCTTCAGTCCGAGCGTTACCGTTCCGTACGTCAGCGGCAGCTCCAACGCGGCGTTGCCGGTGGCATTGTCGTTCTCGGTGATCGTGAGGGTGAAGGCATAGGCGATACCCGCATAGCGGAATTTCTCGACGCCGTCCCGCGTATCGTTATCGAGGTTTTCCGGATTCGCGTCGGCGAATTTGAGCCGGCCCGATCTCAGATCCGCCGCCATTTGTTGTGTTTTCACAACTGGAGACTTTTCGAGAAAAACCAATAGCTCATGGATGAGCGCGCGCCGCGTTTCGCAGCGGATGGCTTCGACGATGTCGTGTGTCGCCTCCCGGGCATAATCGTTCGGAAGGGGATGAATGGAACATGCAGAGAGCGCGAGCGCACCCGCGCAAATCGTGCCACGACGCAGGAACAACATGGCTGACCCGAAAACGATCTGAACATTGAAACAAGAGAAAAAACGAAGTCGATGTTAAAAATGTCGCGGAATGGCGCGAAAATCAAATGGCGCATTGATCAAGCGGATCGAGAAAGCACGGTGTGTGCTTTTTCTGGCACGGGCCCTCGTCAACTCTTCTCGCCGGACATCCAGTCGAACAGCCGCGTGATGCGGGCGGAAACGGTGATGATGAGGAAGGTGAGCGCGGCCACGGCGCCGAGCACGACGAGAAACATTGCGATCTTGCTCGCCAGTGGCGCCGCCGTCTCGTCGATCAGGTTCATGCCGAGATAGCCTGTCGCGGTGGTGCCGATCAGGCCGAGAATGGTCACCGTGGTCAGGCGGTGCATCGAGCTCGACTGGCGCCGCAGGAGGTCGGAATCGAGATACTGCACCGTGTCGAACAGCTCCGAGCGCAGATCGCGGTAGAGCGCCTCGTTGCCGAGGTGGGAGAGCTGCATGTGGAAGAGATCGCGCGCCTGCACCTGGTCCGAGACCTCGGTGAACCAGTAGCGTTGCGTGAAGCGCATGAAGGCTTCCTGTAGCGCGTACACCGCGCGGCGGAAGGTGACGACGGAGCGCGGGTTCTTCGGGTTGAGCCGCTTGATGGTGGCGACGAGGCGGTCGGACAGCATCAGGATCGACGCCTTGTGGAAATGGCTGATGAGGAACAGCAGGTAATATTGGTGGCGGAACTGCCCGAGCAGGCCGCGCTCGTTGTCGAACAGACTCGTATCGCGTCCTTCGGCGATAACGGTGAATGCGTGGCCGCAGCTCAGGAAGCGTGTGTTCTGGGCCGCGCCGCGGCCGCGCTCGTCGTAGAAGCGGTCGTAGCAATAGCGGCCTTCGAAGTCGGCGAGCGTGCGTCCCGAATAGGGTGTCTCGTCGCGTTTGCCGGGTCCGGAGGCGAACGTCAGCCGCACGTAGTCCGCGCGCGAGAGATCGGCGAGGCGATCCACCACGAGATAGGTCATCTCGGGCATGCGGTAGTACTCGATCTGCCGATAGAGCAGCGGGCTCGTTCCAGGATCGGCATACGAGCGGAATGGCGCCAACGCGAACGACCAGTGCGCGGCGACGCGCGGTGCGCGGTGGTGACCGACGAAGTCGAGGTAGTCCTGGCGCTTGTCGTAGTCCGAGACCGCCAGCACACGGCCGTCGACGCCGAGCCATTCGACGCGGGCAGCGCAGTGAAGCGGCTCGCCCTCGGCCGTCCAGCCCGGCGGATAGGCGCGCCCGAACCGGTAGACGATGTCCTTCACCGTCGCGAGCGGCAGGTTGGACGCCTCGATCTCACAGGCAAGGATCATCGCATCGACATCGTGGAAGAAGTGCAGGTCGACGTGCGCGACGCGGCATGTGACGGGCTCCGCGCCCGGCCGCAGCGTGATGCGAAGGGCCGAGATGTCTGTCCGGCGGTAGACCTTGAGAGGGGCTTCAGCGTCGGTCAGGCTGCGCGTCGGACCCTCCGCGTCGCCGTAGAGGAAGCGCTGCACGTGCGGCAGGAAGCTGACGAATTCGCGGTAGTGGCGCTCCTGGAACGATCCGTCGCCAGCTCCGAATTCGTCTTCGACGAGCTGCCACGTCTCGGGGGACAGGCTATCGAGAAGCGTCTCCGCTTTGTCGCCGAGGCCGTCGCCCGCGGGCAGGATCTGGAGCGGCCAGAGCGTGATGTGACGGAAGTGACGGACGATCACGTTGGAGTCTGCCTCGGCGCGCTCGCCCTGGCTGGTCCCGCCGCTGGTGCCCCGTTCGCCGTTCGCCTCGACCGCCATGGTGCTCTCCCCTTGTCCGCCCGGACAATTGAAGCACGTATGCGACACCGCGATTACGGCGCGCAAGGGCGACGGAGGTGGGGTGACGGACGTTGGGGGGGGCGACGGGAAACGCGGTTCGACGTTTCCGTCCGGCTGGTTCCTTCGGGAACAGGAGGAGTCGCGGGCCGTTGCTAGAGTTCTCGGCAACGGACAACCGCAACCGAGGCTCACGCCATGACCGCTCAGAAGCAGACCCTCGCCGCCATCCTCGCCAAGTATGCCGGACACGAGATTCTTACGCTCGACGCAGGGACGAGCCTCGCGCGCCTCGGTATCGACGTGCTCGACATCCCCGTCATCCTGCTCGACATCGAGGATGCGTTCTCGGTCCGCGCCGAGCCCGTCGGCGACGACGATCCGGCGACGGTGGGTGATCTGCTGGACGTTATAGCGGCCGGGCTCGCGGCTAAGGACGCGCCGCGCGCCTACGTGCAGCGCCCGCGCAAGAAGGGCGGCTGGATGTCGACCGTCGCCGAGCGCGTTTAAGGGCTCAGGTTCAACCCCAAAGTTCGCGCTCGGGCGGTGCGATCCAGCCATCGCGGATGACGAGGCCGTGCGGCCGGTCGCCGGCGAGCAGCAGGGGCCCGTCGAGATCGACCCACTCCGCCCCTTGAGCCAGAATGAGTGCCGGAGCCGCCGCCAGCGACGTCGCCACCATTGATCCGATCATCACCTGAAATCCGAGCGCGCGCGCCGCGTCGCGCATGGCGAGCGCTGCCGTGAGCCCCCCCGACTTGTCGAGCTTGATGTTGATCGCGTCGTAGCGGTCGCGCAGTCCCGGCAGGTCGGCTGCGGTGTGTGCGCTTTCGTCGGCACAGACTGGGACAGAGCGTGCAATGCCGGCGAGTGCGCCGTCGGCCCCGGCGGGAAGCGGCTGCTCGATCAGCGCGACGCGGGCATGAACTGCAGCGGCCATCAGCTCCGGGAGAAGCTCGGGCGTCCAGGCTTCGTTGGCGTCGGCGATGAGGCGGGCATCGGGGCGGGCCGCGCGCACGGCCAGCATGCGGGCAGCGTCTCCCGCGCCGCCGAGCTTGAGTTTAAGGACGCCGAGATGAGCGACGCTGCGCGCCTTCGCCGCCATCGCTTCGGGAGAGCCGAGGGAGAGCGTGTAAGCGGTCTCGACCGGAACCGGAGATGCGCAGCCGGCCAGCGCCGGGGCCGATACGGCGCCGGACTTCGCCGCGACATCCCATAGGGCGCAATCGAGCGCGTTACGCGCGGCGCCAGCCGGCATGGCGGTGAGTAGGGCGTCACGGTCGAGGGGCCCGGAATAGGCGTCGAGCACTGCGAGCGAGCCGGCAACCGTCTCGCCATAGCGGGCATAGGGCACGGCTTCACCGCGTCCGACGTGGCCAGCGTCATCACGCACCTCGGCGACGATGACGTGTGCTTCCGTCTTCGCGCCGCGCGAGATGACGAACGCATCGGCGAGCGCAAACGTCTCGGCGCGAGCGGTGAGGTGGAGTGGTTCGATCGGCATCGTTGGCCCGTCGGGTACGGAAGGCGTGGTGCTGAAGGGTGCGCACAAAGATCCGCTCGCCTCGGGTGGGTTCGCCCCCGCCAGCCCTTCGGGTCGTGAGAGGTCGGGGGCATGAGAGGGTTGCCGACGTCACCGAGAGATTCGGCCTTCGGTTCAGCTCAGGCGTCCGCTGGCATGGGCGAGCAGCAGATAGACGCGACCGGTCGCCGAGGTCATGTGCGATTGCGTCAGCCGGCCGGAGGGGTCCTTGGCGTCGGTGTCGCGCAGGATGCGCTCGAAGTCGGCGAGGTAACGGTTGACGGTGTTCTGCAACGCCGGATCGTTCGGATAGCGGCGCGAGACCTCGTCGAAGGCATTGCGCCCGTCGGCCGAATAGATCGAGCGCACCATGATGCCGCGCTGGCCCGACTTGAGGCGCGTCCAGATGACGGCCGCGGTTGCCGGGTCGAGCGCGCGAGAGAGCACCTCGATGTTGAGCGAGAACGGCGCGGCGGCAGGTGCCGGAGCGGGGGCGGGCGCTGGCGCGGCGGGTTGCGGCGCGGGTGCGGCCTGCGCCTGCGCGCGCTGGGCCTCCTCGTCGCGCGAGGCGCGCTTCAGCAGGTCGCCGAGCGACCAGGCTTCGCGTCCATCGCCCGGACCCGCCGGAGGCGCGGTGGCGGCTGGAGGGGCGGCGGCAGGCGGCGCCGAAGCAGCGGCGGAGGCCGCATTGCGCGCGCCGAGTTCCTGCGCCAGCGACGCACTCAGCGACGACAGCGAGCGCTGCGGCGCGGCGGGACTCGGCTGGGGAGCTGGTGCGGGCGCGGGTGCTGCCGGAGCGGGTGTCAGCGGGCCGCCATGGGCGACGGGAAGCGAAACGTCGCGGCGATGCGCTTCACGCGAGGTGAGCGAAGAGAGCTGATCGAGAGCGCGGATCTGGTCCTGAAGGGAGCGGCGCATCGCCTCGGAGCTTGCGCGCGAGGTTTGCGGCAGCCGCTCGAGCTCTGCAGTGAGGCGGGCTTGCTCGCGGCTCATCTCCTCGGCCACGCGGCGTGCACGCTCGCGCACTTCCTCGCTGGTGGCATCGAAGCGGCTCGACAGCGAGCCGAGCTGCGAGGACACCTGCTGGGAAACGGAGGAAAGGCGCTCGTTCAACTCGGCGAGGGCCCGGCTGCTTTCCGTTTCGGTTTCGGTACGCAGCCGCTCGATTTCGCTCATGGCGATCTGGCGTTGTGTATGCGTGCCGGCCTTGAGTTCCTCGGCGGCAGCACGTGCGCGCTCTTCCGCGGCGCTGATCGAGCCTTCGATGCTCGAGGAGTAATCGGCGATATAGCGGCTGAACTCGTTGGCCTTGCCGGTCAGTCGGTCGAGCGTGTGGCTGAGGTCGCCATGGCGAGCCTGCAGCGTCTGGTCGATCTTGAAGTTGGCGCTCTCCAGGGCGTTGGCCGCCTTGAGGATCGACTGGCCCTGCGACTCGAATCGGTTGGTGACGGTGTTGATCTGGCCGAGCAGGTTTTCCGAGACGTTGCGCAGCATGTCGGACTGGCCGGCGAGCGTCTCGATCGCCTTGAGCGACTGACGGGTGATATTCTCGCTCGTCCGGCGGACCGAGGTGATGCCCTGGGAGAGCGACTCGTCGAGGTCGAGCGACTGGCGCGAGATCGTCTCGGCGAAGGTGCGGGCGTGGCTGTCGAGCGCGTTGGTGAGAGCTTGCGCGCGATCCTCGACGGCGCGGTCGATCGCGAGTGTCGTGCGCTGGATGGTGTCGTCGAACAGGTTGAGACGCTCGGAGAACGCGGCGTCGAGGGCGCGCGTGCGCTCGACGAGCTGCGTATCGAGCCGCTCGGAGCGGACGGCCAGCGTCGAATCGAGCGCACGAGCATACTCTTCGAAAACCGTCTGCAGGTTCTCGGTGCGGTTGGCGATGGCGTTGTCGAGCGCCTTCATGTGGCCTTCGAAGGCAACCTGCATCTGCTCGGTGCGCGAGCCGAGTGCGCCCGCGAGGCCGGTGGTATAGGCCTCGAGCATCTGCTGCATCGTCTCGGTGCGCTGGCCGAGCGCATCGCCGAGACGGTCGGTGTGTCCGTCGAGCGTCTCGCCGAGCTTGGTGGTGTGATCCTCGAGCAGGATCTGGAGCTGATCCGTGCGCGAGCCGAGCGCCATGTTGAGAGCGCCGGTGTAGCCCTCGAGGACGTTCTGGAGGTGCGTCGTGCGGGTGCCGAGCTGGCCCTCGAGCGAGCCGACGCTCGTCGCCAGAGTCGTTTCGAGCGACGTCAGGTTGTCGGCAGCGCCCTGGATGATCTTGGCGAGGTTGACCTGCTGGTTGGAGAGCTTCTCGATCAGCGCGGGTACTTCGGCGCCGAGGGTACGCAGGGTCTCGTTGAAGCTGCCGCTGGTCGCCGTCAAAGCATGGCGCTCGCTCGCCAGCTCCTGGATCAGTCCGCGAATGCGCCGCTCGTTCTCCTCGTAGGAGTGTTCGAGGTGTGCGACCTCGTTGTGGACGAGACTTTCGAGTTCGCCGGCGCGACCGATGGCGCGGCCCACAGCCTCGTTCATGAAGCCGACCTGGCGGCGCACGGCCTGGCCGAGCGACGCGATCGAGTCTTCCGCCATGCGATCCGGCTCGGCGAGACGGATGGCGACCTCGGTCATCGTCGAGGACCGCAGACGCAGTTCTTCCGCGCGCCATCCGAGCAGGGCGAGGAACCAGATGATCGCGATCGGCACGACGATGGCGGCGAACAGCGTCAGCGCGGAGGGGCGACTGAGCAGCTCGCCCCAACTCGTCACGGCGGCTTCATGCGAAAGGGAATAGGCGGCGAATGACAGCGCCAGAACCGCCCAGCCGGCACTCGCTGCGGCGGCGATCTGGAACGCCTTGTTGGAGGGCTTCTGCTCGAGCGAGTAGATGAGCCCGCCGATCGAGGGCACGTCGTCGTTGGCGGCGATGCGGTTGCGGGCAGGCCCGGCGGGGCGGCGGCGAGCGACGCGGCGCGGGGCCGCAGCCTGTTCCTCGTCGTCGTGCATGGCATCGTCGTTCGACGCCGTGGGAGGCGCTGCGACAGCCGGCTGCTTGGCCGCGACGTTCGGAGCCGGCGCACTTGCGTTGTTCGGCATGGTGCCGCTCGCGGCACCGTTCGGAGCGGGCGTAAGCAGCGGCGGGAAAGGTTTGATGGCGGACTCGGCACCCTGCTGCTTTGCCGCTCCATTGGGAAGCGGTGGGGGCAGTGGCGGCGGAGTCGCGGGGCTTGCGGCGGGCAAAGCACCGGTCGCTCCGGCCGGGATTGCGCTAGTTGGCGAATTGGTGGGGCTGGAGCCGGCCGAATTGGCGCCCTTCTCTGCCGCGTCACCCGGTGACGGCGGTTTAGGGTCTACCCGTGTTTTCAACTGGTCGTGAGCCATGCCCGTGCCTGAACCAGCGCCGAAAGGCGCTCCCCCACGATCCGTTACAGCACGCCAGCGCCGCCGCTGAAAACAGTTTTCGTCAAAAAGCCGCGTGTTCGCCGCCCAATGACGCTGCAACTCGAACGGGCCGATCCATCTGGTCCGCCTCCTCCAGGCGTTAGCTGCGGTTTGGGGCGAAACCAAGGTCCGCGCGCCGGCCCGGCGGTTGTCTGTTTTCAGTTGCTCCGTTAGCGTCTCGTTAGAGAATATGCCTTCAATACGGGCTTGAACCTTTACGGAGCATTATCGCCCGCCCGGTAACATCGTCCGGGAGTGTTGGAACGTGCGCGAAGCGAACCTATCGGCTCGCGCGGCACGCGCTTCAAGAGGGAAACGATGGCCATCCTCGTTGATTTCGGTGCGCCTGACGTGTCGGTTCCCGCGGCGGAGCCAGCCGGACGCGGCTATGCCGGGCGCCATTCCACCGGCAACGGTGCGGGCAGGGCGAAGGCCACCCCGGTGCGAACCGCCATCGACCACGAACATCTCGCCCGCTACACCCTCGGTAATCATGACCTCGAGATCGAAGTGCTCGAGCTTTTCGCGGGTGAAGCTCCTCGCACCCTCGCGCGACTGAGGGCAGCGGCCGAGGCCGACGTCGTGCCGCCTCGCGACTGGCAGCTCGCCAGCCATACCCTGAAGGGCTCGGCCCGCGCCGTCGGGGCGTGGAAAGTCGCGAGTGCAGCCGAGGCGGCCGAGCGCGATTCGCTCGACGAGCGCAACTCGCTGCTCGCCCACATCGAGAGCCTGGAGGAGGCGGTCGGTGAGGTTACCCGCTATATCGTCGGTTTGAAGCAGACCGCCAAGTCGCACGACTGAGCCCCGCGTCGCACGCCCTCGCAACACCGGACCGCCCGCCCGGTGGCCGACGCACAGGACGGCCAATTGCACTGCGTTTTCCGGCGCTGCGACGATCTGCGCAGCGATGCTTTCCCAGCTGCACGGGAATGACGCGCGGCCGCCCTGAGCCTGCCGCTTGAACTTCTGACGCATCGCGACTTAATGTGCGCCCGCGCGCGCTGGGCGGCGGTGGACCGTTGAGTGACCACGCCGGCCCTGGCGCCCGGCCTGCCGCCCGCCCCCTCAGCCGCCCAACATCAGGAGCCGCGCCCCGAAATGGCAAAGATCACATTCATCCAGCCCGACGGCTCGAGCCGGGAAATCGATGCCACGCCTGGTGTCACGGTGATGGAAGCGGCGAAGCTGCACGATATCCCTGGAATCGAAGCCGAGTGCGGCGGCGCCTGTGCTTGCGCCACCTGCCACGTCTACGTCGATCCCGCCTGGCGCGAGGCGACTGGTCAGCCGGCGGAGATGGAGGAGGACATGCTCGATTTCGCCTTCGACGTGCGCGAGGAAAGCCGCCTCAGCTGCCAGATCAAGGTGACCGAGAAACTCGACGGCCTCGTATTGCGCGTGCCGGCGAAGCAGTTCTGAACGGGCAGCCCGCCGCAACCAAGGCGTGTCTCGCGGTGCGCGACACGCCCACGCACCGCTCGGCCATCGCTCTAAGGCCATCGACCTAAGGGATGACGGTGCGATTGACGTTTCCGATGGATGTGCCGCCGCTTTCGTCGGAAACCTGCGCCTGAACGAGGCGCGGCACGGCCAAGCGGGCCGCATAAGAACGCGAGGACAACGATCATGAACATCGCAACCGAGTCGTCGCTCGAAGGCGCCACTGGTGCGCCGGTCGAGACGGATTGCGTCATCATCGGCGCGGGCCCCGTCGGCCTTTTCGCCGTCTTCGAACTCGGCCTTCTCGACGTCAAGGCCCACGTCGTCGACATCCTCGACAAGGTCGGAGGGCAGTGCTCGGAGCTCTACCCCGAGAAGCCGATCTACGACATTCCGGGCCTGCCCGTGGTCACCGGCCAACAGCTCACCGATCAGCTCATGCAGCAGATCGAGCCGTTCGGAGCGACCTTTCATCTCGGTGAGCGTATCGATGAGCTCAGTCGCGAGGGCGAGCGGTTCCGTCTCGTCACCGACGCCGGCAAAGTATTTCTCACCAAGGTCGTCGTCATCGCCGCCGGCGGTGGCTCGTTCACGCCGAAGCGTCCGCCGCTCGAGGGCATTGAGGCCTACGAGGGCAAGTCGGTGTTCTATTCCGTGCGCCGCATGGAGGATTTCCGCAACCGCGACGTGCTCATCGTCGGTGGCGGCGACAGCGCGCTCGACTGGACGCTTAACCTGCACCCGATCGCCAAGTCCATCACGCTGCTCCACCGTCGCGACGACTTCCGCGCCGCGCCGCATTCCGTCGAGCAGATGCGCCGGCTCGTGGCCGAGGGCAAGATGCGGCTGATGATCGGCCAGGTGACCGAGCTCAAGGGCGCGGACGGCCAGCTTCAGCACGCATGGGTGAAGACGAAAGAGGGTGAGGAGACGATCCCCGTCGATCGCATGCTGCCGTTCTTCGGACTCACCATGAAGCTTGGCCCGATCGCCGATTGGGGCCTCAACCTGCATGAGAACCTGATCCCGGTCGACACCGAGAAATTCGAGACCAACGTCCCGGGTGTGTTCGCCATCGGCGATATCAACTGGTACGCGGGCAAGCTGAAGCTGATCCTCTCGGGCTTCCACGAGGCGGCGCTGATGGCGCAGAAGGCCGGCCAGTACGTGTATCCGGGCAAGAAGGTTCTGTTCCAGTACACGACGTCGTCGTCGAGCCTGCAGAAGAAGCTCGGCGTGAAGTAGCCGAGCTGCACATCTGCAAATGTCGAAGGCCCCGGCGATGTCGATCCGCCGGGGCCTTTTCGTATCGATGGCGCTTATCACCGTTGGAGCACGATCCGATCGGACAGAACCGCGAACGGTTTCCCTGTTCGGATGAAAGCGCCCTAGCACGAGGTTTCTAGGGCATCTTTATCCGACCGCTCATCGCTATTGCGATGCCGCGCGGTCGGATGATGCTCTAGCGGGATCACTCCTCAGCGGCCGGTCGTTTGGCCTCGCGTGGCGCGCGCATGCGGCTCAAGGTTTGCGTCGCGCGGTTGACCAGTGTTTTCAACCACGGCCGCACGCGCGCGATGAAGACATCGGTATAGAGACGGCCCTTGGCCGACCAAGCCTGCGTCCAGTCGTTGGCGGCAACGACTCCGTCGGCCCATTCGAGCTTGTAGGTGTCCGCGGGCGTCAGCATGTCGTAGGTCGCGACACCGATGTCGAAACAAGTCTTGAGGCTGCGCTCGATCATGAGCTGGCCAGCGCTGGTGCGCTCGAATTTCAAGGCGTACACGATCAGGTGCACCGCGCGGTGACCCTTGCAGTCGAACGAAATCTCGATCGCCGTAGGCTCGCCGAGTGAGTCGAGGCTGGTGACGGCGCAACCGACCGGGCGGCCCACCGATCCGGCGACATCGGCGAAAAACGAGAGTGTGCGTTCGTCGGCGAGGGCCGGCGAGACCATGCCGCGCGCCTTGAGCCAGGCGCGCTTCATGTGAATTGCGAGACGGGAGAGCTCGCTGGCGCGGGGGCCGGGGCCGCAGGTCGTGAGCACGGCGGGACCTCGCTCCTCGAAGCGGCGCAGGAAGCGGCGTCGGTTCTTGCGCGCTTTCGCCGTGTAGCGCTGCTCGTATGTTGCGAAGTCGGGGGCTGAAGCGAGATCGAGATAGGGCGCGTCATAGCGCGCGGCCAGGTTGGCACCCTGTCGTGACAGCAAGGGTGCCAGGTGCCCGTCGGCGCGCGCCCGGCGCACGTAGAGCGCATCGGCGGCGGAGCGCGTCGCGAGCAGTTCCCAGGCGGCGTCGAGCACGTCGTCCTTATCATCGAGGTTGTCGACGAGAAGATCGCTGTACTGGCTGACGGGCTCGCCGAGTGCGGTGAGGTGGGTGAATCCTGGACCTCGAGAAAGGACGAGCGGCCAGACGAGTACGAGACGTCCGTGGTGCCGGCCGGTGACGATGAAGAGCTGCTGACGGCGCAGAGCACCCGTCTCACGCAGGAAGTGGTTGCACCAGTGCCAGCACCAGTTGAACGACTGGAAAACCTGCGTGGGAAGGCCGGCGCGGTCGAAGAGGTCGTTCCATTCGCTCTGGAGCGCCAGGAAGTCCGCGCGCGTCTCGACCACCGCGAGATCGAGCAACCGCGAAGTTTGGCCGGTCGCTGGAGAGTCTGAGGCCGATGCGACGCCACTGCCTTCCCTTCGGCCGATGGCGTCGACCGTAACGATCGGCGGAGCATCGGTCCTGGTGGCGATGGAGCCGAGCAGGCGTGTGTTGGCGAGCATGAGGCGATCCACGACGCGGTACGAGAAACGGGACGAACCGCAATCGCTGGACAAGCGCGCGGCCGGGCTCGAGCGCCATGGCAACACGAAAACGTTAAGTCGAGACTTAGGGGACGGTTGAGACGGGAGCGTTCGAGCCGAAATGGGGGGCGGCGGGGGGCGCTTTCGGCCCGTCAGGGTGAGATCAGGCGTAGGCGATCTCGACCAGCGCGAGTGTGGTGAGCACCGCCACGAGCAGCCAGAGGGAGAGCCTTCCGCGGCGCGTGGGGGCGGCAGACTTCATCGCCAGAGCCGACCCGACCACGAACGCCGCAATCAGGTTGATGGCGACACAACCGGCGAGTCCCAGCCCTTTCGATCCCGGCAGCCGTTCCTCGATGAATGTCGCGGCGGCAAGCCCCAGCAGAACAGCGCCGAGGAGGCGCGGCCAGAAGCCGGAGGCTGGCCGATCGAGCCCGGCAACAGTAGCCGTCATGCCGGGCGCGGCGAGTAGCACGAACCCGGCGGCAAGCTTGAGAAGTGTCTCGGCGAGAAGTAGTTGCTGCACGGCTTACTTGCCAGACTTTTCCTTCTGCTTCTCCCACCACTCGGGGGTGCCGATCTTCGGGCCGTTATCGACATCGGCGTCGCCGTCGAAGAAGCCGCCGAAGATGCCGCCATCGTCCTTTGCCTCGGCGACCTTGGTCGGACGCGGGCTATAGTCGCCAGCGAG
The DNA here is from genome assembly GCA_016793635.1 of Hyphomicrobiaceae bacterium. GTDB lineage: Bacteria > Pseudomonadota > Alphaproteobacteria > Rhizobiales > Hyphomicrobiaceae > JAEUMD01. The sequence continues at coordinate 1,545 of JAEUMD010000010.1, read as the reverse complement.
ATGACGGGTGAGATCCTCTTTGATCTCCTTGGTCTTGCCCTCAGTGCAATAGTCCTGCTTCTCGGCCACGCCTCGCGAGATGCCATTGACTGCCACGTCGTAAACTTTTTCGACCTTGCCGAGATCTGCGACCGGCGTACCGATCGTCGTCTCACTGGCCATGAACTGGGCCTTGAGCCGAACCGGATCGAAATTGAAGCCGCACTTGGCGGCGCGCGCCGACGTGGACCCGACCTGAAGCGCACGGGTCGTCGGGGTATTGTTCTGTACCGGAGCGGCAGCCGGCGGCGCGCTCGCGGAGACGGAGCCTGTCGAAAGCGAGGGAAGCGCGGTGCTCCCGGCGCACCCGGCGAGCGCCAGCGGCAGGATCGCGGCGGCAAGCGTGCGGATTGTTGTCGTCATCTTGGGTTCCAGGTCTCTTCCGTCCCCACCGGCATGCCGGGCCGGCGCCCCCCTCGGGGCCTCTCGCATCGACTCACGAGGCGAGTTGGCGCCAGCTTGGCGTCGGCGAGCCGGGCCGTCAATTGCACATGATTACGGCATGTGGACGACCGGATGCGTTATGCATCAGCAACTCGCGCCAGGATACCGTCATTAGGCTTGACCGGGCCCCGCGCTGGTTCGACGCCGGAATGTCCCGGAAGAGCGTCCAGCGCTCGAAGATCAGCGCATCAGCTCACGTATGGCCCGATCGAGCCCGTCCAGCGTCAAGGGGTACATGCGACCGCCGACGAGGCGCTGGACGACGCCGATCGAGTACGTCCACGCCCACTGATCCTCCGGAAGCGGATTGAGCCAAACCGCGTGCGAGTAGATGTCGGTCACGCGCTGCATCCAAACCGCGCCCGGCTCCTCGTTCATATGCTCCACGGAACCGCCGGCGTGGGTGATCTCGTAGGGCGCCATCGAGGCGTCGCCGACGAAGATTACCTTGTAATCGGAGGGGTAGGTGTGGAGCACGTCCCATGTCGGCGTTTTCTCACTCCAACGGCGGGCATTGTCGCGCCAGACGCTCTCGTAGAGGAAGTTGTGGAAGTAGTAGTACTCGAGGTGCTTGAACTCTGTGCGCGCCGCCGAGAACAGTTCCTCGACGCCCCGCACGTGCCAGTCCATCGAGCCGCCGACGTCGAAGAACATCAGTACCTTGACTGCGTTGCGCCGCTCGGGGCGCAGATGAATGTCGAGATAGCCCTTGTGTGCGGTGGAGCGGATCGTGCCGTCGAGATCCAGCTCTTCCGCCGCGCCCGTGCGTGCGAACTGGCGCAGCTTGCGCAGGGCCACCTTGATGTTGCGGGTACCGATCTCTACGCCGCCGTCGAGATCCTTGAACTGGCGCTTGTCCCACACTTTGATCGCGCGGTTGTTGCGGTTCTCCTTCTGGCCGATGCGGATGCCTTCCGGATTGTAGCCGTAGGCGCCGTAGGGCGAAGTGCCGCCCGTGCCGATCCACTTGTTGCCGCCCTGATGGCGTCCCTTCTGCTCCTCCAGGCGCTTCTGCAGTTCCTCCATGATCTTGTCGAGGCCGCCCATGGCTTCGATCTCGCG
>JAEUMD010000008.1 GCA_016793635.1 Hyphomicrobiaceae bacterium | reverse complement strand
GTCCACGAACAATTGCAGACAGCTTGTGCGCGAACACGGACGCATCGACCGTGTTCTTTTCGACGGCCAATCCGTGCACGCAGAAAGTGATCTTTTTTCGCGCCATATCAGTCTGTTAGCGCCTCGTCAGGTGATTTATAGGTAAGGCGCTTTCCAATGATACCACGGATCGCGCGCTCTGTCCTGGCAACGTCGTCGACACCGAGGGCGTATCGCGCATTGTATCTGAAATCAAACTCCGCCAAGTACCGATGCAAATGCTTCTCGGAGCAATGCTGATAGACACCCTTCATGCCGCGCTTGAAGATGCTGAAGTAGCCTTCGATCGTGTTCGTGGTGATGACCGGCTTGCCGTCCTCGTGCCGCACGTACTCTTCGGCGGAATGGTTCACCGCATCGTGTCCGGCGAAGTCGCCGAGCTTCTTGTAGTAAGTCGCACCGTCGTCAGTCATGATGTGCGCTTCCTTGGCGATGTTCTCGTTGACGATCGGAAGGATCGTGTCGGCCTTTGTGTTGTCGATATGGACCGTGCGGACCTCGCCGCCACGCTCCACGAGGCCAAGCACGACGTTCTTGTGAGCGCCGCCGCGCTTCACCGGCACGCCCTTCTTGCGGCCGATGAAGGTTTCGTCTGCCTCGACAACGCCGCTGCTGCCAGTGCCGCCCATGGGGGCCAGAGAGCCGGAACGCATGGCTTCCCTGATGCGGTGGCTCATGAACCACGCGGCCTCATAGGTGATCTCTAGGACGCGATGAAGCTGGTGGCTGCTAATGCCCTTCTTGGAGCAGCAGAGCAGATGCACGGCTTGGAACCACTTGTGCAGCGGGATGTGGCTGGACTCGAACACCGTACCGACGCGCACCGTAAACTGGTTACGGCACTTGCCGCACTTCTTCAAACCGTGGCGGACAAGGCCTTCCGGGTTCTTCTTGCTCGGCTTGGAGCGCACACCATCGAGAACGTAGATGCGCTCGGTGTTGCCACACTTCGGGCAGATCGGGCCGCGCGGCCAAAGCACGCTTTCGAGCTTGGCAAAGGCGGCGGCTTCATCGTGGAAGTGGGGAGCATTCAGGACGGACACGACACAATTCCCTCTCAGTGTTGAGAGAGAAGATAGTCCGTCCGCTTGGGTTTGTCAACCGTATAATCGCCCGAGATTGGACGAAGCGAGGCACTACACGGCTGAGCAGAGGGACCACTTGCAATCGCTTCTGAAAGAGTTGAATTGGCGGCTTGCGGACTTGGAATTACAGGAAAACCGAGACCTATTCCTTCGATCGTTCGTCATGGAGCCGATGGAGGAGGGCGATCGGACGCAGGCCATCGGCAATCTGAGAATTCTGGTCGCGTGGATTCTGTCGGACGGCGCCAAGACGACAAGTGACTCCGCCTTAAGCGACGAGGCTATCGATCAAATTCTAGCATGTTGCGGGTACGTTTCGTACCGGACGGCCGACAGGCTATCTGCGTTCTATCAAAGACTGATTGCCCGGCGCGCTCATTCATCCAGAAGCGGTCTTTTGAAACTGCGGAAGCTCGCTCACGACCACCACAAGAACATCTGGTCTCCGGCCGCCGGCATCGCATTGAAGTTGTGGCTCGACGGAGCAAACCGGGAGCGCGTACCCGACGACTGGGCCGGCGCCGTCTATGCGAACCCTGCTCACCAAGTCATTCACCAGGGAGCAGATTTGAAAGATAGACCCAAGGCTCTCCATGGGCTCAGCGTTGAGGATACTCTGAAGCGCAGCATGGAGCTTGATTTGCAAGCCGATGCGATGGTTCGGGCACTGCGCAAAAAGGCCCTGTTTGCACTGGCGGACTACAAGGCGCGCCGCTTTCATGATGTGTTGCAAGGCTGCCTCGATATTCGCAAGGAACTCGACAAGCGCGGTCTGGAAGGCCCGTTTGTCGAGATCAGGCTCTTGCGCCTTGAGACGGATACGTACGCGCGATGGAGCCGAACCAATAAGCAGCATCGCTACGCGGCCTTGGAGCGCTACCGGCTCGGGCTGAAGCTGGCCGCCAAGATCGGCGATGAGCGCAAGATCGCGGCATGGCGGCGACGTATGAAGAAGTGGAATTTTTTGCAGGAGGTCACTTGCGAAGTAGCTTGACCTGACCCAAGCTACTCATCGTGACGTATGTTTGTACCCTGCCGAAATGGTATTTGCCCCACTTTCGGGAACCTTGGAAGCGTGATTGCTATCGCCTCGTGCGTAGCATCTATCGCCTTTGTCCCGAGGACTGCATGCGCAGCTTCATCACTATTTGGGGGCCGATGCTCGATGATCCGCGTGTCGAGACCATTCTGAGCGGGCTGCCGGGTACGGTCAGGAGGCATGACACGCCTGAGCCGACACTTGGAGAGCGCTTGGAGCGCTACAAATCGGCGAAGCAAATCTCCGAAGGCGCAAAACATTGCGGCGCTCAACCAAGTTCTCCACCGTCAGAGCTCCAGGAACGTATTTAAGGCGTGTTTCAAGTCGTGCGGTTGATTCTCCATCCCGTGGTTTGAAATCTGATCCTGGCGCTTTCCTCTTGTGTCTAACAAGATCTGTTCTCAATTAGGCATTGAAAAACCACTTGTTCTGAAAATCTTGAAGAATGTTCGGTAAGAATGTTCTGCCCCATGTTCTGAGATGTTCTGTTCTATAATATGCCGTGGTCAAGTCTGCGGGAGAATGTGGCCAGCTCTGCGGGACCTTGTGGCCAAGTCTGCGGAATATGACGGCGATCCATGGCCAAGTCTGCGGCGGGGCATGGCCAACTCTGCGGAGCTTTCAAGCAACTCCTTGTTTGATAAGACATCGGATGCTCTCTTGGCGTGGCCAAGTCTGCGGAGCATCACGCATCACTTGCTCTTGACCGGCAGCGCCAACACGCCGGGATCGGCGGGCTCGATGGTAAGGCCCGATTCCGAGAGCGTCGCTGGCAGGCGCTCCAGAACTTCCTTGATCTCCTTCAAGTCGTGCTTGAAGTGGCGCTTGAAGTCGCGCGGGTCGGTGTTGGCGCCGCCAAATTGGTCGTAGAGCGCGGCCCAAGAGAGCTTCAGCGGCGCGTCGATGTTGTGGATGCGCCAGCCGAGCCAGAAGTAGAGATCGAGCTTGCGGGCGGAAGCGGAAAATGCGCGCACAACATGGGCGTTCAAGGGCAGCGCGTGGCGCTTCAAGCTTTCGTACATGGCCGGGCCGAAGGTGACGGTCGAGGGCCATAGCGAGCGCTGATCGGGATCGTTGGCGAGCCACAGGTCCATCTGCTCGATGGGCGTGATGTTTCGGGTCCTGACGCTTTCGCCGTTCCACACGCTCAAGCGCATCGAGCAAGCGGCGAGTGCATTGAGCTGCTCCTTGAATGCGGTCAAGGGTCCGCGCTTGCCACCGCTGTCGGAATAACCCATGTCGCGGACGAAGCCGGTGAAGGTGTCGGCAATCTCGATGGTAGCTGACTTCTGTTGGATCGCCTCGCTGCACAGGTGCATCATGATGAGCCGCGCCTTAGGCCCGAAGGGGATCGGTTGCAGAAGGGCCTTGCCGTGCGTGTCGCGCAGATAGCCAGCGGTCACGTCGAGGGCCATGCTGCCCTGCTGGCGTGCGAAATGTTGTTGACCGGTCGGCAGGCGCTCGTAGGGCAGGCCCACCACGGCGACCACCGAATGGAGGTGGCGGAGATCGGCAAGTGCTGGCGGCTTTGCCGCGAGTTGAGCGGCCGTTTCGATGCGGCGCCGCTTCGAGGGTGGAGTTGCAGCCAACCGGTCGCGTTCGGCTTGGCGATCTGCGAGGCGACGGGCGACGAACTCGAACGTGAACTTGCCCCGGGCCTCCTCCAACTCGGCAAGCAGATCGGCATCGCGGATGGCGGGAGGCGTGTCGAGCGTCATTGGTCACGCCTCACGCCTTGGCCCTGCGCGCGTCGAGCACAAGATCGTCCAGCTCTACCGGGATGCCGCTGTCAGCCAGGGCCTTGAGAACGATGTAACGGACCGAGCTCTTTGCTTTGTGGGCTTTCTCTCGTACGGCCTCGGCCACATAGTCGGGAACAAGGATGTTGATCGGGCGCTGTTGCCTAGGCGCGATCGGAGGTTCCTCTTGCTTTGGAGCGCCTGCGACGAGAGTGGGCACGCCCATTCGCTGATTGAGGCGGTCGAGGTCAGTATCGGTGACGGTGAGAGGTTCGGTGATGTTGCGGAAGGCAGGCTTGGTGCTCATGCGGCGGCCTTCCGTTCGGGTTGTTTCTTACCGAGAAGGCTCTGAATTTCCTTCTGCCACGCGTCGACCTCTGCCTTGGCCTTTTGGACGGATGTGCGGGCAAGATCGGCGAGATGCGGCGGCTTTCCGGAGAATCCGATCTCCTGATAGGCGGCGCGGTGCGTGAGTACGGTGTCGAAACGGGGTAGTGCGAGGCGATCGACCTCGTGGAACGCATGGGCCTGAGCGTGGGAGGCGAGCGGCTGAACCTGGGTCAAGAGCAGCCGATAGAGCGGCTCCCGACCGAACGCAGCAAAAACACTCTTCAAGTGCCCGGCCACGCGGGAGGCCTCGAAGAGGTCCGCCTCAGTCGGTGCGGCGGGAATGATGGTGAGATGGGCGCGTGCCATGGCAACGGTGATGGCGCGCTCATAGGCGCCTGCTACGTCGATCAGAATGGCATCGGGTGCCCCTCCCCTGCCTTGGGCCTCCAAATGCTCGGTAAGAGCCTGTGTGTCGGGCGTTGCCAAGGTGAGCTGTGGCATGTCACTGCCCAGCGGCCCGAGCCAGCGGGTCAGCGTGCGGTTGCCGTCAAGGTCGACGATGTGGACGCGCCGGCCCTGGTCGAGCAGGCTGCCCGCAAGGCAGGCACACGCCGTGGACTTGCCAACGCCCCCTTTAGAGGAGGCAAAAGTGATAATCATCATTTGCAGTATTCCAGACTTCAACAATTGTAGTTTTCTCGAATGCGAGTATTGCGCAATTACGCAAAACGGCAATTGCTGGACGTATTTTGCTGCCTTAAAATGTGGCATTTGTGCAATTCAACAAATGCACAATTCAAGATTTGGATTAATGCATCAAAACATCGAGCGCACGTCGCGGGCGCCATGCACGACCCGGACGATGATCACGCTCTCGGCGTCGAAGGTGAAGTAGATGCAGTAGTTCTTGTACGGCGCGGCGCGCAGGCCCGGCGCCAGATGATCGCGAGGGGCGCCGATACCCGGGAAGTCGAGAAGAGGCGTGAATTTGGATTCGATCTGCTCGATGAAGGCCGTCGCAGCCCTGGGCGAGTCCTCGGCGATGTAAGCCCAAATCTCGGCAAGGTCACGCTCGGCAACCGGCGTGATGAGCAACGTGCGGACCTTGCGCTCCGACATGGGTCACCGCTTCCTGGCGGCGAGACGCTGGCCCGCTTTGACGATGCGGGCGGCGTTGAACGGCTTGGCCTTGCGGGCAGCGGCTTCATCGAGGCCAACTTGCACATCGGCGCGGAGTGCTTGGAGCTCGGCCTGGCGCCGCGCCTCGGCGAACTCCCAATCTCTGAGCGCCTGGCGCATTACTTCGCTTGCGGAGGCGTAGTTGCCGGCGTCGACGGCCGATTTCACGCGCTGCGCGAGGTCCGGGGTGAGGGTGATGGTCAGGCGTTCCATGGTGGCTGCTCCTTGTGGGGACTTATGGAGCGTAGCACAAAATCATACTTTGTCATATCTGGGGCCGATGGGTCGGCACGACTCGCGTTCATGTGCCGGGACGCTGCCGCAAAGCCGCATCGAGTACCTCTCCCGTCGCCTGAGTGAGCTGCCGCACCGGATCGTCGGCCAGATGCGCATAGCGTTGCGTGGTCTGCGGCTGCGTATGGCCGAGTTGGCGCCCGAGCACAGGCAACGACCCGCCCGAGGCCACGGCCACGCTGGCGAAGGTGTGCCGGAGATCATGGATGCGCACCGCCTCCAGACCGGCGAGCGAACGGATCGCTTGCCAGGGCTTTTGCAGGTTGATGAGATGCGAGCCGTAGCGGTGGCCGACAATCACGTAGGGGTTATTGGCGAACCTGGGCAACTCGGTCAGCAACTTTAGCGCGGCGTCGTTGAGCGTGAGCGGCTTCTGGCCGGTCTTGCTGTCGGGCAGGAAGATCATGCGCCGTTCGAGGTCGACGTGGGACCATTCGAGCGTCAGGATTTCGTTGAGGCGGGCGCCGGTGAAGATCAGCAGGCGCACGGCGGCGATGGCGTAGGGGCCGCAGATGCGCTCAGCCTCGGCCTTGTCGAGAGCGGCGCCCAGCCGTGCCAGTTCCTCCTTGGTGAGGAAGCGCTCGCGCTTGTTCTCCTTGTAGCGCTGTACGCGCTGGCAGGGATTGGCGCCTTCCGGTCGATAGCCCTGGTCCTCGGCCCAGGTCATGAGCTTGGAAAGAACGGAGAGCGCATGGTTGGCGGCGCGCGGCACGTCCTTCCAGCCGGCGTGCGCGGTGGATACGTCGGCACGCGTGATTGAGGTCAGCCGCTTCGCCCCAAAGGCCGGCAGCAGGTACATGCGCATGAGCGACCTGTACTCGTGCAGCGTGCTCGATTTGATCTTGGCACCGTGGTTCTCCAAGAACTGCTCGGCGACCGTCGCGAAGGAAAGCTCCTGCTCAGGCGAGGGGCGCTCGAAGGCTGCGGGATCGGCGAGGATCTTGATCGCCTGCTTGCGCGCGGTGTCCGGCGCCCACACCTGGCCGCTTGGCGAAGGCTGGCCATGGCGCCCGATGGTGAACCAGCGGATGCGACCGTCCACTCGCGTCTTGAGCATGTAGCTCACCGCCTCGCTCTTCTGGCGGCGGGCGCAGAAGCCTTTGATCTCGGTGTCCCAGACGGTGGCGCCGGGCGGCAGGGCCTGGACGATGGCGAGGCCGATCTTTTTACGGAATGTCGTAGTGCTGTCCATGTGGTCGCTAGACCCACTCTGTTGTTCTAGGTTTCACACCCTAGCGACCAACTAGCGACCACGCCAGCGAAAACTACAGCTTGCAGTTGACGACAACTGACGAACATAATCCAGCAAAAACAACGAATCTGACGTCTGCTGCATTCAATCAGAGGTAGTTTACTCAAGACTCTGACTCTGCCTGTCTAGGTTCGAATCCTAGTCCCCAGCCAACAAAATCAGACGCTTAGCTGCTTACTTGAATCGCTCGAAATCGTCCGGCGTACCCTGGGCGTACCGTTCGAGCGGCATCAGGTTGATGCTCACGGCGTGGGCATCGTCGTGAGCGCACGTGTTCACGTATACAGCCCCGCGTGTTCTCATGTCGTGATGAGGACAGTGACGTTGCTTTCGCAGAAGGGCGGGTCGGGAAAGACGACCCTGTCGATCAATCTGGCGATTGCCGGTGCTGTGCGCCAGCGCCTTGGCGGCATAATTCGCCCCGAGCCCGGCCTCGCCGAGGTACGATCCGACCGCCGAGAAGACTTCCATCTGTACGAAGGCGGCTGCCTTGATCGCGTCCACCACCGATCCGCCTGTCGCGAGTGTCAGCGCGGCCGCGGTCGTGACGCAGGCGACCGCGGCCTGCGGGCCCGCACACGCCAGGATCTGAATGATCGCGCGCCCGATGGCGGACTCGAGGATCGCGCGCGCGACGCTGAAACGACCGTGGCGGACCTCTCGCTCGACAAGGAGATGCTGCAGGACGCTTGATGGCCGCTCGGACAACGACGGCGCTTCTACACCACGCACCAGGCGCTACCGAACAAGAGAAAGTGGCCTTCAGTGTTCACTCCAGCAGCCTGTGAACAACAAAATTGAACTTTCTTTCCAGTTGCCACTTTTCTGTCGTTACGTGGTATGAACCCGGTTTCACATCAGCTTTCGGGCAGCACGCAAGCGCATCCGACCCGCGCAGAGCAGAGTCGAAAAGAACCAATGGCCCTTGGCTCACGTCGAAAGGGATCGCGGGGGCAAGATCACCGCGATCGGCAACGGGCCCCGTGAGAAATTGCCTAAGGCCTTCAGGAGACTGAGCTGAGACCCATCTCGCGATGGCAAGGTTCCCGCTCTCAGTGACAAAAAAGGAAGATTGTAGAGGCTCGTCACCCAGGACCAGAACGTACCCCGCACCACAGGTCATCGCCTCAAGATACTCCTGCGTCCTACAGGCTCTCTCGTAGTCGTTCTTGTGGGACGCACTAGGCTTAGAAAGCCCATTGATTCCCATCCACTGCGTCGAGATGTGCACTTCGGCGCAGATTAAAGGGCCACCCCCGCTATTCACCCAATCCAAGAGTTTTACTCCCGCCATTTACTGCGAGCCTCTTACTTGGTCACCCTGAGTCCCGCTGCAATGCAAACAATGCGGATACAGTCGCTGAGGGAGACCGTCCGGATTCAAGGCCGAAGGCGGCTGATGATCGGGAATGAAGTTACCAGATTTAGTACCCGGATCGGTTGTTCCGCACGTGTGGCAGCCAGTGGTTTTTCCTATTTCGTTGATCCGATCGCGCTCCTCTGGAGTGAAATCGCGGTCCGGTCCCCGAGCTGGGATCGACTCGCCGGCGTTGGGGCCAGGTTCCAGCGTCGAATTGTTGAATATGCCGCTGTCGAGCAGATCATATACGCTGCCCGCTACATAACCAATGCCTCCGCCGATCAAGCCGCCAAGGAAAATCTCTACTGGCGTGGCGAGGATATTGAGGCCGCCGGTTCCGGCGGTGACTGCAATAGACGCTCCGGCAACTGCCGTGGATCCAATAACGGCCCCCTGACCGGCCCACTTATGCGCGAAATGGTTGAACAGGTTGGCGAAGGCCGCGGTGGTAGCGCCCTCCGCGCACTTGCCGCCGGTGGCCGCCGCCGCGGCACAGCCGGCCGCCGCCACAATAGCGGTATGGGGCGCGATGTCGGATGTCACGCCACCGGCGATGTCGGCGCCGAACGCACCGATCGCATTCGCCGCGAACCCTTGCAGGAACGAGCCGCCCTGGACCATCGACATCGCGCCGCCGACCACGCCGTGCACGAGCGCCGTCGCCGCGGTGCTGGCCGCCAGACCCGCTTGCACCAGGAAGTCGCCAACTTCGTTCCACACCGGGATCTGCGCGAAAGCCATGGCTGCGGACGTGACCGCGTCGACGACGGAGCCGCCTGCCGCGACGGTCAACGCCGCGGATATGGCCGCGCAGCCGGCGGGCCCGCCGTATTGCCTAGCCCGAATTGGTAGAACGCGTTCCAATACGTAGAGAAGCTGTAGCTCTCTACCCATGCGTGAGGCGTAGTTTGATACACGATCACACCTGGTGCCGCTAAGCGGTACATGTAATAGCCGAATTGTCCTTTCAAGGGTCCCGACGGTACTACGGACGCCCCGCCTGGCGAATAGCTATATCCATAGCCAAGCGCGTACATTATTTTGTTTCAAACCCTCAGTGAGGCGATAGTTGCTATCGGGCTTGATCTCCCAGAAACGTTGACCGAGACTTCTCCCAAATCCGTTCAAATATGTCGCGCTTGATTTCGACAATTGCAAGCTCTGGATTGCTGTTTATCTCCGACGCTTCTGGGAGGGGCGTTGTTTCAACGAGCGCACCTCGATTCGCATCATCCTTACTGTAGGGACGAAGCTCGCCATTCGGCATGACCTCGACCATCCGAACGGTGTCCCGGAAAGCGTCCACCTCCAAATAATAGGCAATTGGATCAATTTCGTTCTGGTGAATCCAGTATCCTCGAAAATACTTCATATTCAATTTGCTCCGAAGCCCACGATACGGCCCATGACGGGCAGAGGCGCACCCGTTGGACGCGGTATCAGGTAAACGAACTGCCGCCCCTGAATAACACCTAACCCGCTTGTTTCAATTGCAACATAATGAGTGAATCGGCTGGCCGGAAATGGTTGACCCAAGAATGCTCGGGCAAGTTGCGTGCTTCTCATAGTGCCGGGCACAATGTCTGACACGTATACACCCGTTCCGTAAAGCGCATCCCTTGGGTTGTTGGCCTGCGAAGAAGCAAATATTTCCTGACTCGAAAGTATCCCTTCCATCCCGGTCTTGCTCGTATAGTGGTAGAAGACTTGCTGTTGTTTTTGGCTTACCTCCGCATCCGCCGGTGCGGACGACCAATTGTCGTAGAGGCTCCAGCCGCCAACGACAACTGTAAGGAAATCGACGATCGCTTGCCCCACAGGCAGTGCGCAGGGTGCGCAGTACGCCAGCTGCTGGCCGCCTACCAAACGCTGCCCCGCTCCACCCTCCTTATGCGCGAAATGGTTGAACAGGTTGGCGAAGGCGGCGGTGGTCGCGCCCTCGGCGCACTTGCCGCCCGTGGCCGCCGCGGCGGCACAGCCGGCCGCCGCGACGATTGCAGTATGGGGCGCGATGTCGGAAGTCACGCCACCGGCGACGTCCGCGCCGAACGCACCGATCGCATTCGCCGCGAACCCTTGCACGGACGAGCCGCCTTGGACCATCGACATCGCGCCGCCGACCACCCCGTGCACGAGCGCCGTCGCCGCGGCGCTGGCCGCCATACCCGTTTGCACCAGGAAGTTGCCAACCTCGTTCCACACTGGGATCTGCGCGAAGGCCACAGCCGCAGATGTGACCGCGTCGACGACCGATCCGCCTGCTGCGACGGTCAACGCGGCGGAAATCGCCGCGCAGCCGGCGGGGCCGCCGTAGTAACACGCGACGAGCTGGATGATGGCGCGGCCGATGGCGGATTTGCGCGACGCAGCAAGCGCCATTCAATATGCGTCGGTCAGCGACACCGGGTTGTCTTTCTACCTGCCTGGATGTATGAGCACAACCTCTCCAATTGAGGCTGGACCACCTTCAGGTTTTCTGAATCAGCTGGTTCGGCTCACGAGTTTTGCTCGATCAAATTTCCAACGATGTCGAGAAGGTCTACGGTGGCCATCAATCCAAGCAGCCCGCTTTGCGGACTTTTGTAGCCCAGGTAGTAAGAATATCCTGGGCATATATCCCTGAGCCCACCGAAATCGCGCACGACAACGTCGTCCCGCGCGTGGGATACCTCAATTTCAATTGGCAGGCCAAACGTCCAGGTATTCCTCCGCCCTGCATCTATTTTGCATTTGACCTTCAGGCCATTGCGAAATTGCTTGTCGCACGAATTACGGCGTTTGACGAAGCCGCGTTGTGCCGCCACGTCGTTCAACACATCCCGTAAACCACTGGCCTTATCCGGCCAACCGGCTGCCGATATTTGAAAGCGCTCAATCTCGGAGGCCTTATGCTCCTCTAACGCAGCAGTTATTTTAGAGCCAAAGCCGTGGCCCAATGTCCGCCTATCAAGCAGTTTTCCGACAAATTGCCTGTAGCCAGCGTGCAAGGGCCACGCAGGCGCTGCAGCCCTCCTATTCTCAAGATCACTATAAAGTTTATCCAGATATGGGGAACTATACCCTACCTCGCCCAAAAATCTTCGGGCATCGGGTTTTCCTTGCCCAGCAGAGCAGACACGCTCCATTGCGACCTCGTCCCAATACTCATCCAACATGGCGCGCTCCTCGGGGGGCATGTGTTCGAACACGATTTCCTTATAGCGATCGGGTAGCGTGTAGCCCATCTCCCGGAATAGGCTTTCGGTCGGGCGCCGGCCCGGCCACCGACACAGTGTTGCGATGAGAGGCCCCATTCAGTTCACCTTAGGCTTAGGTAAAGGTGTGGGCAACAAATACGGTGCGATATTGCCTGGCCCGAATTGGTAGAACGCGTTCCAATACGTAGAGAAGCTGTAGCTCTCTACCCATGCGTGAGGCGTAGCTTGATACACGATCACACCTCGTGCCGCCAAGCGGTACGTGTAATAGCCGAATTGTCCTTTCAAGGGTCCCGACGGAACAACGGATGGACCGCCTGGCATATATTCAAAGCCTGAACCGACAGCATACATAGCAATGTCCTTCAAACCTTCTGCGATCCAGTAGCCGCTGTCGGGCTTGATCTCCCAGATCTGCCCAAGCTTCCTATGGCCGAGATCGACCCGTCCCAGGAAATAAGTACCATCGCCGTCTGAGTATTTTTCGTAGAATATGTTGTCGCTATCTTCCGCGTAAGCAGCGGTCTGTAGCGTTATGTGCGCGTCATTTCCCACATCCCAAGGATTGACGTAATCTTTCCCCTTGTGCTGGAAATGGTTGAACAGGTTGGCGAAGGCCGCGGTGGTAGCGCCCTCGGCGCACTTGCCGCCGGTGGCCGCCGCCGCGGCACAGCCGGCCGCCGCGACGATAGCGGTATGGGGTGCGATGTCGGATGTCACGCCACCGGCGATGTCGGCGCCGAACGCACCGATCGCATTCGCCGCGAAGCCTTGCAGGAACGAGCCGCCCTGGACCATCGACATCGCGCCACCGACGACACCATGCACGAGCGCCGTCGCCGCGGTGCTTGCCGCCAGACCCGCTTGCACCAGGAAGTCGCCAACTTCGTTCCACACCGGGATCTGCGCGAAAGCCATGGCTGCGGACGTGACCGCATCGCCGACCGATCGACCTGCTGCGACGGTGACCTTGCCCCCTAAAACTGGGCCATCATGTTTCGACCTTTGAAAGGAGCGAACGATGGCCCAGTTTTAGGGGGCTAAGACACTCCGGCAGGAGGATGGCCGGTTCCGGAGGGCAGGCGGACCATTATGCAGGCGGACCATTGTAGTGCGATCAAGGATTGGTGCCGCGTTCTAATCTCTATCCCCCCGAGAGCGTCCGGCAGAATGCCGCGATCTCAGATCCAAACCTGCCCGAATACTCGGTAGAGATTGCCGCCGAGGAACTTCCCGCAGTCAGCCTCCGAGTACCCTTTTTCCAGCATTTTATCGACCAGCGCGGCGATGAACTGGTGTGGCGCCGGCGTCGGAACGCCCTTGGCAGACATTGCCTTCATGGTCCCGCCGTCGGGGAATAGGAGATCGCCAAGCGGTCCCTGGCCACCGATCGCGGTAAGAGTCACATCGGGGATCCAGTCCGAGCCATAGCCGACGTGGTCGATCCCCACTAGGTTCACGAGGTAGTCAACATGGCGAAACACGAGATCGGTCGTGACGATATCCGGATTGGAGGTATCCAAGAAGGCGCCAACGGTGTTGATCGAGCAGACGCCACCGCTCTTGGCTATCGCCTTGATCAGGTCGTCCGAATGGCTGCGCGGATAGTTGCTCACGGCCTTTGCAACGGAATGGGACGAGATGACCGGCTTGCGGCTCCGTTCGATCGCATCCATAGCGGAACGCTCGGCGGTGTGACTGACGTCGACGACCATACCATACCGGTTATAGGCATCGATCAGCAGCTTGCCGAACCCGGTCAGGCGGCCATTGTCAGGTTCGAAACAGCCGTCGGCTACGGTGTTTCGGGTGTTGTAGGCGAGTAGGCAATAGCCGTAGCCCAGCTGCCGCCACAGACCGACCTTGTCGAGATCGCCACCGAAAATCGCCGTCCCCTGGTGCGTAAAGTACATCCCGAGCTTGTTCTCGGCGATCGCTGCGTCGATATCCTTTGTCGTGCGTACGATCTTGTATTTCTCTGGATGCTCGTTGATCTTGCTCAGATAGAACTGCAGCGATTTCGCTATGCCGCCAAGGCTCGTATCGAGCGCATCCGCCGACGGACATGCCGCGATCGCCTTGAAGCCAGCGGCCCTTAGCTCATCCATCACGCCGTGGAACTCAGGGGCATCCGGGCTCGACCACTGGGTCGGCCAGACACCGGAGAACAGAGAGTCCATGGTGATCGACTTCTGCACGACCTGTCGCGCGCGCGCTGACGACGGGTACTTGTGCAATCGCTGCGGAATCTTCGAGTAATCCGGACCGGTCTCGCAGATACCCGTTGGATTTGCGACATTTGGAAGTAAGTCGCCGGCATGAGCCTCGCGGGCTGCAGATGTCATCGCGACTGCCGCGCCGGCGACCGATCCGGCAGTCGCTATGAAGACTCTCCGATCGATACTTAATGCGACTTCTGAGGTCGCGCCTTCCGGTTTGCTCCCGGACTTCTGCTCATCGTCGATCGAGTTGATACCCTCGTCGGGAAATTTCTTTGTCAAGACATGCTCTCCTTGACGTGAGGCCTATAAGAACGCTCTTCGACCTGTGCACTCACTCGCAGCACCGGATCACCGACTTGTTGTAGGCGGGCTGCGAGTTCGGCACGCCTCCGCCAAAATCGTGCGGCGTCACATAGAAGCTGCTTTTCCAGTTGGCCTCCGAAAGCGGCTCCATCCGGCTTTGGACCGGATCGAACCGGATCGGCTGGCCCGGATTGACACCCTTGAGGACTTCGGAGTTATCGACCACCACGGTTCCATTGACGATCACGTAGGGGATGCCCTCGGAAGGTAGCGAGCCTTGGAGGTAGGTCGACTTGTCCGTCACCGTCTTAGGGTTGAATACGGTGATGTCCGCGACCATGCCTTCCTGAATGCGTCCGCGCTCCTGCATCGACTTCAGACCGAGCGCGCTTAGCGGACGAGCCGAATTCCAAGAGGTCTGCGCCACCCCCTGCATCAGCGGTACGTTGCTCTCGCGGCACAGGCGCAGCACCTTGGCAAACGAGCCGGCACCCCGCGGATGGCTGTTGGGAATGTCCTCATAAGGCGTGTCCCAACTGAGACCTTCGGCAATCACCGGCATCGTGTCCGACGCCACCGCGGCGCCAGGCAAGCGCACCCAATCCGGAACGGCCGACTCGGCGATCTTGTAGAGGATGATGATCTTGGCAGGATCTGTTTTCAGAACCTCCTCCCGCTCCGCTCGGGACATGAACTTGCCGGTAACCGGGTCCTGCAGCGTCTCCTCGAATTTGTGCCCCAGCTCGTCCTCCCAGATCTTCGGATCGAGGAACACTGCATTCAGTGCCGTCGAGCCGGCGGCATAGGGGTAGTACTCTCCCCAGACATTCATGCCGCGCTCACGCATGCGGCTCAGCAATTCGTGGACGAGGTTGTAACCGGGATTATTGAAATGGCAGGCAATGGCCGGTGCACCGAGTGCGGCGGCGTTGGCCAGCATCTCCTGGATGCCGTTTGTCTCCTGAGTGTCGGAGCCGGGCGTGTAGCGAAAATGGAACGCGGATGGACGCCCATAGAGGCCACCGAGCTTCTGGATCTCGAACACCTCGCGTGCCGAAGAGCCGTCACGCATGTAGCCAAGCGTCGAACCGACGGCTATCGCCCCTGCAGCAAGACCCGCGTCGAGCTCCCGGAGGATCGCGTTGCCCTGCTCGATCGTCGGGCGGGTCGAGGACCAGCCGGTCTTGCCGGAAGCGCGATGATTCAGTGCCTCCGGCGTATCGGTGGTGGTGATGCCGTCGAGTACGAACGCACGGGCGAACTCGTGCGCCGAGGCGCAGCCAAAATTGAGCTGGGTGTTTCCCTGACGCGCCGCGTACCAGTCGTTGACCAGATGGCCGAGGGTTCCCATCTCGAGGTCCATAACCGTGGTGCGGCCATCGCGCAGGGCGATCTTGTACCCAAGTGGCCGGCACCAGTGGAAATGCGTGTCGATGAAGCCTGGCGCCACCACATGACCGGTGGCATCGATTTCCCGCCCACCGCTCAGCGCCTCTGTGGAAATCGCGGCGATACGGCCTCCCTTGACGCCGACATTGGCAACCTTGTCGAAGTTGGTTTCCGGGTCCATCACACGCCCTCCCCGGATGACGAGATCGAAGGGCTCGGATGTTTTGGCCATGACCTGCCCGGCCGTACTCGTGGTCGCGACGGTTGCTGAAACGCCCGCATTGAACTGGCGCCGCGTGATGCCTTTGTCTGTCATGGCGTTAACTCCATCATTTCCCATTTTTGCAGCGTCGTCGAAGGCAGTTCACCAAAAAGACGATCGTAAATTTGAGCGAACCTTCCGGCATCTTCAAAACCGCATGTGATCGCGACGCCCTTGATCGATCCTCGCTCACTCGGCTTGAGCAGCAACTGAGATCGCGCATTCATTAGACGGCGCAAACGAATTATCTTTTTGGGCGGCTCGCCGTAGATTTCATTGAAGGCGGCGGTCAGCGCGGTTGAGCCAACTCCTGCCGCCAAACAAAGATCGGTCAGGGTGACCTGCTTGCACCCGACACTCTTCCAGTGATTTTCGGCTTTGCGGACGATCTGGAGCGCGGTCGCGTTCCTCGTGCGCTCAGGCGGAATCTGGCGCGACTGAGAAACGGTCTCGGCAAGCGCGAGGACAAGCTCTTCTGCGACCTGTTCAAGCATGTCGGGGCTTGGCAAGTGTTCGATGAAACGAGCGACTCTCTGGTGATACCCGAGGATGGAGCGGCGTAACGCCAGAGACGCGCTGGCCGGCAGATCGATCGCCAGGTTCTCGATGGGTATTTCCTCGGCGCGTGGCCCCAGAATCGCGGCGAAAGCTCGTCGAAACGCATCGCGCCGAATACCGACAGCCATCGTGTCGCGGCCCTCTCCGCGCGTAAAGTAACCGCTTCCGTCGGCGCTGAGAAAAAGCGAGGTCCGTGTCGCAAGTCGCCCGTTATACAAATAGTCGCCTTGCCACTTGAGGGGGATCATGAACGCCAGATAGTCCCGCGAGGGCACAGCGTACCCGGCCGCCAGCGGCTGCAAACGCAGTCGCCCGGTCACCACAGGGCCAGCCCGCACGCACTGACCATCCACGACCATGTCGCCACGGCCCAACTGCGTTATAGCCCCATCGACAAGAGGAAATTGCCGATTCCACCGGTCGGGAATTCGCGTATGGACGCGGCGAACGGACAACACGTCATGCGTCTGTGTATCGTCGAGATCTATCGCCACGGAATCCCTAGTCAACACGTCGCCTTTTTGCGCCTGACACCAAACAAAACTTCGCCGCCAGCCATCTGGCGACAGCTGGGTCGCTTCCCAAATTTAATTTGACCGAACGAGTGTGGCAGGCGCGCTCAGAGGTCGCAACTGCAATTGCCGGTCGCGAAAAAAATGCATGCCTTCTCTCCTGGCGATCGCTTCCGTCCCCGTTAGTATCGGCAGAAGATCCGGCTCAAGTCATCGCAAGCACTTGCGAAAAATGTGTCGCCGCAGAACGTCCGTCTGCGTCGGCAAAATGAAATCTGTTACAGTTGGAAAATGTTGGGGGGGTGTAGGTGCACGTTTATGGAGCCCAATCGAGCGCGCGGGGTGTCGGCGCGGCATTGCTTGTCTTGTGCCAGGTCGCCATAGCGTCGGTGCCAGCCGCGGCGCAAAAATATGCCGGCCCGCTGATGCCGCATGTTGGGGGGCAGATCGACTATGCCTTCGCCAACCGGTACGGCCCCGATGCGGAAGCGCGCGTAACGTTTGCCGCGGTCGACGACACCTTCCTCAAGATCGACTACTTCAGCACGCGGGGTCTTTTCGTCCAGCGCGACATTGCAGTTAAGGACAGGGATTTCTCCAAGACCTACGTCCTGGGCTACTCGGCAAAGATGCCAAGAATGATCCCGCAGTCGACCTCGCTCGGTATCTCCGGCGCGGCTCTCCTGGAGCTCAGAAACTCGGGGCGCACGCAGCTTCGGCTGATCTATGACGAAAAGATGTCAGTTCTTGACGGTCAGCTCGTGCTCAAGCGGAAAGACATCAAGATACCGCTCATCATTGAGAACCAGCTTCAGGACGTCAGTGTCATTCACGCAATCGGCACGTTCGGCGGCGGTAACAAGACGGGCACCGGCGAATTTTATTTTGCCGATCACAAAGAAAATCCGATGCTGATCCAAAGCGCCATTCAGTTCAGCTGGGAGAAGGAGCCGCGTGTCGAGCGTATCGTCAGGGTTTCCGCTGGCGACTCTATGAAGTCGTCGATGGAGCAGTCTCTGGCTACAGTGCGCAAGTACGATCTTTATGGCATTCATTTCGATTTCGACAAGACCACGCTCCAGTCGAGCGCAAGATCGCTTATCAAGGACATCGCGCTCACTCTGAAGAACAACCCGAACTGGACACTCCAGATCAATGGCCACACGGATTCCATAGGTGAATCCGGCTACAACCAGAAGCTCTCGGCTCAACGAGCGGCATCGGTCGCGAAGGCTATCGTCGCGGAGGGTATCAAGGCCGATCGCCTCTCAACGGGAGGCTTCGGCGCGGCCAAACCGAAAGGCGACAATGCGACCTTGGAGGGCAGGGCTCTCAACCGTCGCGTCGAGCTTCTGCGAACCGACAAGTAGCAGGCCCGTCATCGTCGGTCTTGAGAGGCTATCGAATCCGATGATTTGCGAAATGGAGAAAGGTGCTTGGAAGATGAAGAGAAGAACCGCAGCAGTGATGGTGGCGGCCTGCATGTCGTTTTCGGCAGCGGCAACAAATGCCGGACCTTTGCGAGTGCCGCCGCCATCGGTCGCGTTTGACGGCGGGGCGGCGAGCCATGGCAATGTCGTCTTGGTCAAGAAACCCGGAAGACCCGGCATGGGGCACCGGCCCCACCGTCCGCATCGTCCGCATCGCCACCGTCGGGCTCGCGCTGTGGGGGCCGGCATCGCCGTTGGCGTTGCCATTGGCGCCGCAGCCAGTGCTGGCCACAGGAACTATTGTCGCCGGCTGGCCCATCAGTGCGCGCGGAACGACCTCGCAGCTTGCGCGGAATACGACATCAACTGCCTGTTCTGACATGCGAGCCGTGAGAGGGTCGCGTTCCGGCTGACTTTCCCGAGATCTCCCCCTGCAACGGTGTCGATACCGAGGTTGGCGGATGTCGGGATCGACTTGACGCGTCTATTTGAATTTCACACGAATTGCCGTCGGCATTAGCGAGTGGCTTACGGGGGGCTTACAGGCGGGGGCGGAGCGGACAGCCGTCGACCGGGTGCAGTTGCGCACACTGATGACATAGTGCACGAGCTCGAGACGGTGCATCCAACCGCGCCCGATCTGAAGGGGAGAATGCAATTGAAAGTGAGGGCTACATGGAGCGCAGTCATGTTCGGCTGCCTACTTCTCGTCGCCGCCCGTGCGGCTGCAGAGGACACGACTAAGATCGGGCAAGACATTAAACAATACGCGGGCACTGTCGTTGCTGCACGACAAGCCGATATCGCGCCTCGCGTCGATGGCTTATTGCAGAAGGTACTTTTTCTACCTGGTCAGTTCGTGAAGCAGAATGATGTTCTGTTCGAATTCATGCCGAAGGAGAAGGAGCTTCAGCTTGAGATCGAGCGCGCGCGCCTCAAGCGGGCCGAGGCGAAGCTGCAGCTCGCTGATACAGAACTCTCGAACAAGCAGGCGCTCCGCAAGAAAGATGCCGTGGCGGAAGTGCAGCTCCTGCAAGCACAGGCCACTCGAGACACGGCAGCGGCCGACGTGGAGGAGGCCCGTACGACAGTCCGAATAGCAGAGCTGACCATCAAGGAGTTGACGCTGTACGCTCCGTTCGACGGAATTGTCAGCGAAGCTCTGGTTCCTGAGGGGACTTTTCTAAAGCGCGATGTGGAAAGCAAACTCGCTCGCATCATTCAGCTCGACCCGATTCGAGTATCGGCAGAGGCGCCATTCGACGCCTATTATGAGCGCCGGCAGGTAACGAAGACGGACGAGGAAACGCTGAAGAACATCGAGCTGACGCTGATCTTACCGAACGGCGTAGAATATTCCCACAAGGGGCGGCTTGTATCGGGGGGATACGAGTTTCGAGTAGAATCACAGAAAATCCAGGTGTGGGCCGAGTTTCCCAACCCCGATCACCTCTTGCGTCCCGGCTTGAAGGTCATGCTGCAGTCTCAGTTGGTGCGATGACCATGGCACGGCTCGCTGAGCCGCTTTGGTAGGGGCTGTTGCGAGAGAGTTGTCGTCATGTCCGAATTTCGAATGGGCCAAAATTGGCCGACGGCCGCTACCTCTCTCTTGGCGGAGCCGCCACTGATGTCCCACTCCCGTGGACATCAGTCGAGCCACGTCGCCGTCGCTGATTTTGCTGCACGGGCAGGCATTTCGAAACTCCGTGCTGTTGACGTCCGGGCTCGAGGGGCATCGCCGACTGGCTCGGAATGCCGAACGTGGCGATTGCCTCAGACACGATACGAATCGTCGAGCCTTCCCCAATATGCACGCGGCCGCGGGCAAGACCGTGATTCCGAAAACCGATACAGGTCGAGGCCAGGCGGTTGAACCAGGTGGCCTCATAACCGGGAGCATGCGGTATGACCGATTTTCAAATCGACCGTCGTGTCTTGCTGACAATCTGTGCGCTCGGCGCCACCTCGCTGGCGGTGCCGGCGATGGCAACCGAGAGTGCAGCGGGCATATCCGCAAGACTCGAACGCTTAGTGCACGGGCTCGCAGGCCGCATCGGCGTGGCGGCGCAATTGATCGGCGGCAAGGAGGTCATGACGGTCAATGGCGATGAGCCTTTTGTGATGGCGAGCACGGTCAAGGTCGCGATCGCCGCTACGGTGCTTGATCGAGTGGACAAGGGAGAACTCAAGCTAGATCAGCTTATCGACATCACGCCCGAGATGATCGCGGCAGGCGACAATGTGATCGCGCAAAATTTTGTCCACCCCGGTATCAGGCTCTCGGTCGCGAACCTAGTTGAGGCGATGATCACCGAGAGCGACAACACGGCGACCGACGCCTGCTACGGGTTGGCAGGCGGACCGGCCGCAGTAACAGAATGGCTGAGCAGGGTCGGCATCATGAAGCAGCGGGCCGATCGGGCCACCGCCGAGCTGATGAAGGATTTCTACCGGTTACCGGCACCCGGCACTCCATCTGTGGTGGCAGAGGTTATGAGAAAGGACCCGACCTTTGCGTCGAGATTGAGTGACAGGAATCTCGAATTCGAGAATGACCCTCGCGACAACTCAACACCGATGGCCATGCTGCAGTTGCTCCTCGCGATCGACAATGGCAAGGCGCTGAGCCCCAAGAGCCGGGAGTTCCTCCTCGGTTCCATGTCTCGCACCCGCACCGGTAAGGCACGTCTGAAGGGTTTGCTGCCAAAAGGCGTACCTGTCGCGCATAAGACCGGCACCCTTGGCGGCGTGGCCAACGATGTGGGCTACGTGACGCTGCCCGACGGTCAGCGTTTTGCCATTGCGGTGTTTACCAGCAGTAGCACAACGTCGGAGGCCGATCGGGATCGTGCGATCGCCGAGATAGCCCGGACACTCTATGACTACTTCCTCACGCAGCAGCGGGCAAATCCGTGATTGCGACAATCAATCCGGTTGCTTGGCGGCGGCGGCACTCCGAGCTCGCGGGTAATGTTCGTTGCTCCGGCGGTCATCCAGCAATTCGCACCGAAGGCGATGTCATTGTGGCACCGGGGTGCCACGCCTCTGATCAGGCCTGAGCTGCGGTTGGTGTGGGCGTGCGATTTGAGGTGAATGGGGTCCGATCATGATGACTGCACTTCGCCTGTTTGTTTTCGCACTGGCATCGCTGGTTGCCGGCCCGCTGTGCGCGCGGGACGCTGCGGATACGCTCTACTTTGGGGGCGACATCCTGACGATGGAAGGAACGGCGCCTCGTTATGTCGAGGCGCTCGCGGTCAAGGACGGCAGAATTGCTTTCGTTGGGTCGTTGTCGGACGCTGAACGTTGGAAGGGTCCGGGAACACGTCAGGTCAACCTCGTCGGACGAACACTCGTGCCTGGCTTCGTTGACGGCCACAGCCACTTCTTTTTGCACGTGGAGGGTCAAGACTGGGCCGATCTCTCGTCCCCTCCGATGGGCTCGGCCAACAACTTCGGCGACATCATCAAGGCGCTGAAGATCAAGCAAAAGGAGCTCGGCGCAGCGAAATCGGAGTGGCTTATCGGCGCGGGATACGATGAGCACCTGCTCGCTGAGAAGCGCCATCCGACTGCCGCCGATCTCGACAAGGCATTTCCCGAAACACCGGTGATCTTGCTGCATGTGTCAGGTCACATCTTCATCGTGAACTCGGCCGGCCTTAGGGCCAAGGGCATCAGCGCAGATACCCCCGATCCTTCGGGAGGGGTGATCGTCCGGCTGCCGAACAGTCAAGAGCCGAACGGCGAGATACAGGAAAATGCACGTTTTCCCTTTCTCGACGTTGTTATCAAGAAACAGCCACTCGACGTGAGTGCGCAAAAGGTGAGGAAATCCCTTGCACATTACTCCCGATACGGGGTGACGACCGTCCAGGAAGGCGCACTGCAGGAATCGCAGCTGGCGATTGCCCGCGCGGTGGCAGAGCACGGCGAGATGAGCCTAGATTTTGCGGGTCTCGTATTCCAGCCCTTGGCCGAGAAGTTGATCGCGGAGGGCCGCACTAAGTGGGGTGTTTACGAAAATGGCGTCAAATTGGCGGGGATCAAAATTACCATCGATGGCTCACCTCAAGGCAAGACTGCCTACCTCAGCAAGCCTTATCTGACACCAGTGCCCCACTGTGATAGCGATTGCCGCGGCGTGCCGGCACTTACTGCAGAGGAGATCAACAACCTTTTCCTGCTCAGCTACAAAAATAATGTGCAGGTGTACGCCCACTGCAATGGAGACGCCGCGGTAGATCTGATGCTGAGGGGGCATGAATATGCTCTCGATCAGCTGAAGGAAGCCCCATACGCAATGGATCGCCGCACTGTTATCGTTCATTCTCAGGTTATGCGTCCAGATCAACTCGATGCGTACGCCAAGTATCGAATCTTTCCCTCGTTTTTCACAAACCACACTTACTATTGGGGAGATGTTCATCTGGCCAACCTGGGAGAGGAACGCGCGTCCTTCATCAGCCCCATGCGCTCGGCAATCGATAAGGGTATCCGCGCCGCCAACCACAGCGATTACAATGTGACGCCGATCAACCAGATGTTTATCGTCTGGTCTGCGGTCAATCGCACGACGCGCAGTGGTCGCGTGCTTGGACTCCAACAACGCGTCACGCCCTATGAGGCGCTACAGGCAATCACCATCAACGGTGCCTACATGTACTTCGAGGAGAGCGACAAAGGCTCACTCGAACCGGGCAAGCTTGCTGACCTCGTCGTTCTTGATCGAAATCCGCTCAAGGTGGATCCGATGGCCATCAAGGACATTAGGGTGATGGAGACAATAAAGGCAGGCAAGTCCGTCTTTACCCTTGCGAGCCCCTGATGATAACCGTGCGCAGTTCGCCGGTTGCGACCTAGCGCCTCTACTTGAAGGATGATCGCAAGCCCGATCGAAACGTCCACCGCTGGCCGCGCACACATCGAAGACCTCATGCTTTAGGCCTGCGCCAATGCGACTACCTGTGACCCTGCCCCCTGTCTGTGCTCGGAACGAGGTCTGGCGCCCAACGCAGAGACACCACCGGAGCGATATCCTTGTCGGTGCTGACTTTGGGGGTGGGCATCTGCGGTGATCCCGAAATGGTTCGAGAAGCAATTTTCCGGCTTGAAACGTGGGATTTCCAATGACGGGGTCGGGAACGCGCTCGCGTCCTGATTTCGCGTGAAACCTCGAGCCGGGACAGAGCTTGACGCTTTCGACGAGGCCGCTCCGCGCTCTCCGCGCTATCGTTCGAATCCAGGGTGTGACATCGGTGTCCGCGGGGCGGCACGGGCCGGGCGAGCGGGTGCCGCGGAGCCCGTTTTCGCGCCTGTTGGTGCGGTTCGACGCTCCTGGCGCACTTGCCGTCGCCCGACGCAATTGACTTCGCCCAGGGCTGCCCATATAACGCGCGAGCTTTCCTATAATGCCTGTCCTGGCACCGCGCGGCCTCGAGCCCGAGCCGTCCGCGCGAATAGACTAGATTTTTCCGGTGGTTGCCAATTCAGCCCCGGGGTCGCTCAACGGAGAACGTGACGTGAAACGGACCTATCAACCGAGCCGGCTGGTGCGCAAGCGCCGTCATGGCTTCCGTGCCCGCATGCTGACCAAGGGTGGTATGCGCGTTATCAACCGGCGCCGCGCGAAGGGCCGTAAGCGCTTGAGCGCCTGACGTTTTTGGCTGGTGGCAAGGTGCCGCTGGCGAGCGTGGCATCGTGGCTTACCCGACCATCAAGAAGCGGTCCGAGTTCCTTGCAGTTCGCGGCGGAGCCCGCTGGTCCACATCAAGCGTGACGGTCGAGGCGCGACAGCGTCGCAGCGTCATGCCGGTTGGTGCCGCTGGATCGGCCAGATCGCCGGACGAAGTTACATCGGGGCCTGCGGCGACGGCCGGCCATGGTGGGCGAGAGCCCTTCCGGTTCGGCTACACGGTCACCAAGAAGCTCGGTGGCGCGGTCAAGCGTAACCGCATCCGGCGGCGGTTGCGAGCCGCCGTGGAGCAGGTTGCGGGAACGCGCTGCAAAGGCGGTTTCGACTACGTGCTGTTCGCCCGTTCCGCCGCACTCGATTGCGAGTTCGGGGCGCTCACGAGAGACTTGGCGGAAGCGTTCGAGCGGGTGCACAGGCCCCGCCGTGACAAGCGCGGACCGAAACCGGGTTGATTGGGAGCGCTCGGCGCGGCACATACATGGCGGCGCCGGTCAGGCTGCCCCTGGGGACGCCGCGATTAGGCCCCCACCTACCACACTAGCGATGCGTGGGGACACGGGTTCCGCGCTCGGTCCAACACTCAGGGGGCGTTGCGCTCGTCCCGATATGCCTCGGCTGCTTCGCGCGGCGTGGACGTGCCCTGATCCCAATTCAGACTGCCCGCACCGAGGCGCCGAATGAACCACCGCGAGCCCGAGAACCAGAACAACATCATGATCGCCATCGGCCTGTCGATGGCGGTGCTGTTTGGCTGGCAGTATTTCTATGCCGGGCCGCAGATGCAGGCCGAGAAAGAGCGGCTGGCTGCAAGCGAGAAGGCGAAGCCCGCCGATGCCACGCCCGCCGCGGGCCCCGCGCCGTCGACGACGTCGCCCTCCGTGACTCCACCCGTGGCCCCGCCCGCCGCAACGCCAGTGGCGCCGCCGGCGCCGGGCAGCACGGCATCCGGGGTGCCCGCAGCGCCGTCCGCCGTCGCCGCTCCTGCCCGCACCAGCACCCGCGCCGAAGCTCTGCAAGGTGGAGGGCGTATCGAGATCAGGACGCCGTCTCTGGTTGGCTCGATCCCGCTCAAGGGTGGCCGCATCGACGATCTCGTTCTGGTCAAGTACCGCGAGACCGTCGATCCCAAGAGCGCCAACGTACCGCTGTTCTCGCCGTCGAACGCGCCGGAGCCCTATTTCGCCGAGTTCGGCTGGGTGGGTGAGACGAGTGCCATCAAGGTTCCGGCGAGCGATACGGTCTGGTCGCAGGAGGGCAGCGGAACGCTGACGCCCGAGACGCCCGTCAAGCTGACCTGGAACAACGGGGCGGGGCTCACCTTCCGCCGTACCATCGCACTCGACGCCAACTACATGTTCACGGTCACCGACGGTGTCGAGAACGCCTCCGGCGCCGACGTGAAGCTCTACCCCTACGCCCGCGTGCACCGCTATGGCACGCCGCTGATTCAGGGCTTCTACATCCTGCACGAGGGCTTGATCGGCGTCGCCGGCAAGGATGGCTTGCAGGAGATCACTTTCGCCGACGCCCTGAAGCCCGACAAGCAGAAGTCGCTCTCCGGCCTAACCGGCGGCTGGCTCGGCATTACGGAGAAATACTGGGCGGCGGCGCTGATCCCCGATCAGAAGCTTACGTACCGCGCCAACCTCACCGGCAGGCCAAAGATCGCCGGACTCGGCGCCGAAACTTACCAGGCCGACTATCTGCTCGATGGCATGACGGTCGCCAATGGCCAGAGTTTGGCGACCACCTCGCATCTCTACGCGGGCGCGAAGAAGGTACAGCTCGTCGAAGCGTATCAGGAGAAGCTCGGTATCAAACAGTTCGATCTGATGATCGACTGGGGCTGGTTCTATTTCATCACCAAGCCGCTGTTCCACCTGATCGACTTCCTCTACGGCCTGATCGGGAACTTCGGCATCGCCATCCTCGCCACCACGGTGATCGTGAAGGCGGCCTTCTTCCCGCTCGCCAACAAGAGCTACGAGTCGATGGCGAAGATGAAGAAGCTGCAGCCCGAGATGGAAAAGCTGCGTGAACGCTTCAAGGACGACAAGGCCCGCCAGCAGCAGGAGCTGATGGCCCTCTATCAGAAGGAAAAGATCAACCCGCTCGCGGGCTGCCTGCCGATCGTACTGCAGATCCCGGTGTTCTTCGCGCTCTACAAGGTGCTGTTCGTGACCATCGACATGCGTCACGCGCCCTTCTACGGCTGGATCAAGGATCTCTCTGCCCCCGATCCGACGTCACTGCTGAACCTGTTCGGTCTTCTGCCCTATTCGGCGCCGAGCTATCTCGCCATTGGTGTCTGGCCGGTCATCATGGGCATCACCATGTGGGTCCAGATGCAGCTCAATCCGAAGCAGCCGGACCCGACGCAGCAGATGATCTTCAACTGGATGCCGGTGCTCTTCACGTTCCTGCTGGCTTCATTCCCCGCGGGCCTCGTCATCTACTGGGCCTGGAACAACGTGCTCTCGATCCTCCAGCAGTCGATGATCATGAAGCGGCAAGGCACGGAAATTCCGCTGAAGCAGAACATCATGGCGACGTTCTCGCCGATCATGAAACTGTTCGGCGCCGGCAAGGCCAAGAAGTAGCGGGAACCGGCCGCCCGCGCTGGCCGATCGATCGTTCGCCTCATGGCCGGGACCTGCCCGGCCATGACGCTTTTTTGGGCGCCATATCGGGAGAGACAGCGGCCGTGGAGTTCTCCGACGACGACCTCGATGCCGGGCGGTTGCTGTTCGAGCGCGAGTGGACCTTCGCCAAGGGTGTGCCGTCGCTGGAATTCCTGCCCGCGGCGGACCTCGTCGAGATCGCCTTCGCCGGGCGGTCGAACGTCGGCAAGTCGAGCCTCATCAATGCGCTCGTCCGACAGGGCGGATTGGCGCGAACGTCGAATACGCCGGGGCGCACGCAGGAGCTGAACTTCTTCGTCACGGCCACCGCTCCGGTATCGCTGGTCGATATGCCGGGCTACGGGTTCGCCAAGGCGCCAAAGGAAAAGGTGGATGCCTGGACGCGGCTCGTGCGCGACTATCTGCGCGGCCGCCGCAGCCTCGCCCGCGTCTATCTGCTGATCGACAGCCGGCACGGCATCAAAGCCGTCGACACGTCCATTCTCGAGCTGCTCGATACCGCTGCGGTTTCCTATCAGGTGGTGCTGACCAAGGCGGACAAGATTCCGGAGCGCGCGCTCGCCAGCCTGATCGAGACGACGGAACGGCTGCTCGCCAAGCATCCGGCGGCGTTCCCGCACGTGCTTTCGACATCTTCGGAAAAGAGCCGCGGCATCGACGAGCTGCGTGCCGCCATCGCAATCGTGCTGCGCGAGCACGGGGTCACTGTTTGACGAATACCTTCGTCAGCTCCCAGGCCGCCCGGGGCAAGCCCTCGCCAAATTTGGCGAGCAGTCCGCCGGCGATCGCCGCCACGGCCCAGCCGCCGGTGCGCACCATCGCCTTCGCATAGTTCGTCTTGACGCGAACCTCGACAATCTGGTCGGGCAGGCTCGTTTCGGCAGCTAGTCCGTCGCTGGCGACCGTGCGCGCAGAAATGACGAGCTGCAGACGGCGGCTTCCACGCTCTTTGGGCGTCACTGTCCAACGCCAACTGGCGTAATCGTCGCTGAGCATGTGGGCGTTGTCGATCCACTGCGTCTCGGGCGAGGACGATTCGATGAAGAAGCCGCCATCGGGCGCGCGCAGGCGCACCGACATGGCCTTCGTCACCTTGACCTCGTGACGATGCGCCGGACCGCCGCCCTGCATGCCGTCGCTCACCGCCTTCACGTCCGCGCGGGCAACGCGAACTTCGACGAGGCTCGCCACTGCGACGCGCATAACGCGCGGTATGTTCTCGACCAGTTGACCGATCGAAACGCTAACGGGAGTTCCCTGCCCGCCGGGTGGCGGCACTACGCGGCGTTGCGGCTCGGGCGTCGGCGGTGCACCAGGCGGCGCCATCGCGGGTGCGCGCCCCTGCGTCGGCGGAACTGGCTGCGGCGGCCCCGCGAAGGTGCCCGGGTGCGCGTCCGGCGGACGATATCCGGGCGGCGGCATCGGTGGCGGCCCAGGGCGCTGAGGAGGCGCCGGCCCGCCCTGTGGAACGGGGGCGTGCGGTATTCGTTGCCCGGCAACGCCCGCGGGAGGCTGGCCATTCAGGGGGGCGGGCATCGAGCTGGGCAACGGGCCACGCATCGGCGGTGGCGACGGCTGGGCGCTAGTCGGGTGACCCGCCGCCGGAGGCGTTCCTGCCGTCGTTGCGCCGTGCGGGGGCTGTGGAACATGCGGAGCCGGCGAATATGGCGAGCCCGCGCCCGGCATGGGCGGTGCCATGGGCGGCCTCGGCGAGGCGGCGTACCCTGGCACATGCTCGGAAGTCCGGTCGCTCCCGCTCCCGCGGCCGCCCGTCCGCTCGTCCGAGGTCGCCGCCGGTGGTGTGTGGGCACCAGTCGGTTGCGCCGCGGGGTGCGGCTGTACGGGAGACGGGGCCGTCGCGTTGGCACGCTCGAAACGGGCAGGGGGTGCGGGCTGAGTGGTGCGTCCGGTCTGAGGTGCGTTCTGCGGCGGGGGCATTGCCGCTGCCGCATCAGCGGAAGGAAATGGTGCCAGCGCCGGCTGAGGCGCGCGCCTGGGTTCCAGGTGCTGACCGGCGTGAGGTTGCGCGGCCGTCGAAGTACCGGGTGCCTGCGGCGATGGCCGAGGCGGACCGGACGGGCGCAGGGCACCAGGCGGCATCGGCCGCTGGGCCGGCGGCGCCGGGCGGGGTTCGGCGGAATGTGTCGACGGCTCGCTCGGCGGCAACTCAGCGTCTAGCGTGGCATCGTGTGACTTGGTGGCTGGTTCGCCGGAGTGGGAGGCTTCGGCGGCGATGCGCTCGAACTCGGCATCGGTCGCCGCCTCCGCCGCAGCGAGCGTATCCGCGCGTTCGGTTTCGGCCGACTCGAAGGCGCGGGCGTCGGGTAATCCCGGGGCGATACGCCCCTGAACGCGCTGGCGGGCGGAGGCGAGGATGTCCTCGGCGCTGGTCGGGTTGTGGTGGGTGACAGGGCGCTGGGCCGCCGCGCGCGTTTGGGCGGGCGGCTCTGCGGCCTGTTGCGCTGCCGGCTGCGTTTGTGCGCCGTTCTGTGGCTGCGACTGCGGCTGCGGCGCGCCCGGCGCCGGATTTGGCGGCTGGCCGACGGTCGCCGCCTGTTGCAGCGCGCGAATTGCCGTCTCGAACGTTAGCCCGTGGGCGCGCAACAGGTGCGCCGAGGCGCTGCGTCCGTCGCCGACGATGGCGGCAAGAACGATAGCGCCGTCGATCTCGTTGCGGCGGCCCTCCGCCGCTGCCGCCGCCGCCGCCAGGATGTCCTTCAGCTCGTTGGCGATGCGCAGGTCGGTGACCGGGCTCTGCGTCACACGATCGTCCATACGACCGATGTGTGAGGAAATGTCACCTTTCAGCGTCTCGATCTCGACGCGGCTGATGGTGAGGACCAGTGCCGCGTCCGGATCTTCCGTCAGTGCCAGCAGCAGGTGCTCGAGCGCGACCTCGCGGTGCTGCTGAGCGCCAGCGTAGCCCGCGGCCCTGGTCAGCGTCGCCATCAGATTGGCGGAGAGCGGAATGCGGCCAAGTGCGTCGACGATGCTGCTCGACATCGGCCCCTCCCTCTCCTCGTTGGTTGCGCGAGCGAATCTCGTTTGGCCCGAGGGTAGCCGATCAGTGGCGCTGCGGCAGTGGGCCCGCCGCTTTCATCCCACGGTTTCTGAGTTGCACCACATCAGAGAATTAGGGCGGAATCGGTGCTGATTGGTGCCCGGTCCGGGGCGTGCCGACGTCTGCAATGGCGCCGCCGCATCACATCCCGTGCAACTTGTGGCGCAGGCGGGCGAGCCCGTGGAGCACCTCGTCGCGATTGCGGGCGAGCTTCATCCAGCGCGGCAAACGCGACAGCATCGTGGCATTGCGCAGCGAGGTGGGCGGCAGGGAGTGGCGTTCGCGGAGGCGAGCGCCGACGATGGCCTCCAGTGCAGCAAGATGCTCCGCGTTGAAGGCGAACAGCACACCGTGCCGTGTCGGCGTCGCGAGCCAGAGTGGCAGGCCGAGGTAGGGATCGTGGCCATCGTGAGAGAGCCGGTATCCGCGTCTCACACCAGGGGCGAGCCGTTGCTCGCGCGTCGCACCACAATGCCGGCAGACGAGACGGGCAGGGCTGGGTGCCCCAGCCAGCAGGCCCGAACGTTGCGTTCCGGTCACCGTAGCGGCGCCAGCGCAGTGCGGGCACGAGACGAGCACGTTGCCGATGAATGCCGCTGCCGCGCGCCCGTCGTCATGCATGCGAGGGCGCTTCGTGACAAACCCGCGAACGCTCGCAAGCGGCGCCGGCAAGGCTCATCCCTCCGCCGGTTTCGTCACCAGCTCGCCCGCGAGGCCCTTGGCGATCAGCGCACGCGTATTTTCGACGCCGTAGAGCTCGATGAACGAGCCGAAGCGCGGCCCCTTCTCCTCGCCGAGCAGCACATTGTAGATGGCGTTGAACCACGTGCTCGAGACACCCGGCTTCTCCGGCGTCGCGCCCTTGGCGGCGAAATCCTGATAGCGCGGGATCTTCCGGCCGACGTCATAGAGGATAGCCTGGAGTTCCTCGGCCGATGCATTGGCCGGGGCCTTGGCGAGCTGCTCCGAGAGCGCGGTCAATGCCTCGCGCTCGACATCGTCGGCGGCGCGAAATTGCTTTTTCGGCGCGACGAAGTCCTCGTAATAGCGCACCGCATAGCCTGCGAGTTGGTCGAGCAGCGGATGTTCATCGGCAGTCGCACCCGGCGCGACGCGGCTGATGAAGCCCCACAGCACGTCCTTGTCATGGGCGTTCGAGGCCGCGACGAGGTTCAGCAGCAGTGCGAAGGTGATCGGCAGATCCGCGGTTGGCGGCGCGCCGTTGTGAACGTGCCATACGGGGTTCTCGACGCGAGCCTTTCCCTCCTGCGCCTTGTAGGCGGCGAGGAACTGAAGGTACTCGTCGACCGCGCGCGGAATGACGTCGAAGTAGAGCCGCTTCGCCGCCTTCGGCTTCTGGAACATGTAGAGCGATAGACTCTCCGGACTGGCGTAGCGCAGCCACTCGTCGATGGTGAGGCCGTTGCCCTTCGACTTCGAGATCTTCTGCCCCTTCTCGTCGAGGAAGAGCTCGTAGTTGAAGCCTTCGGGCGGCGTGCCGCCGAGCGCCTTGCAGATGCGCGAGGAGAGCGTGACGGAGTCGATCAGGTCCTTGCCGGCCATCTCGTAGTCGATGCCGAGCGCCGTCCAGCGCATCGCCCAGTCCGCCTTCCACTGGCACTTGACGCGACCGCCCGTCACCGGTGTCTCGATCGTCTCGCCGCTGTCGGGATCGACGTAGGTGACGGTGCCCTTCGCAACATCGCGCGCGATCATCGGCACCTGGAGAACCTTGCCGGAAACGGGCGAGACCGGAAGGAACGGAGAATAGGTTGCCTGACGCTCCGGCCCGAGTGTCGGCAGGATGATGGCCATCACCTCGTCGTAGACCGCGAGCATCTTCAGAAGCGTCGCGTCCATCATTCCGGAACGGTAGCACTCGGTTGCGGAGAAGAACTCGTAGTCGAAGCCGAAGCGGTCGAGGAAGGCGCGCAGTCGCGCGTTGTTGTGGTGCGCGAAGCTCTCGTGCGTGCCGAACGGGTCCGGCACGCTGGTCAACGGCCGGTCGAGGGCGGCGGCGAGCTGCTCCTTGTTCGGCACGTTGTCGGGAACCTTGCGCAACCCGTCCATGTCGTCGGAAAAGCAGATGAGCCGGGTCTTCCAGCGTCCATCGGTCAGAGTTTCGAAGGCGTGACGGACCATGCTGGTCCGCGCCACCTCGCCGAACGTGCCGATGTGCGGCAAGCCCGAGGGACCATAACCGGTCTCGAAGATCACTGTCTTCTCGGCGCCGCCGGGCAGCCGTTCCAGCCGCTTGATGAGCCGGCGCGCCTCCTCGAACGGCCACGCCTTGGCATCGGCGAGGGCGGCGGAGTGGCTGGGGTCGGTCGAAGAGCTCATGGCACGGTTCCGGGGCAATCGAGGTTCGCAGTCGCGAAAGGAGCGGCACCCTAAGTTCGGCGGCATGCGGCGTCAACGCTTGCAGGTTGGTGTGGACCCGCTACATAGAGCCTCGCCGGAGGCCGGGCGGGCACTCGGCCTTTACAACTTCAGCGCCCGGCACGGCGCCGCCATACGAGCACGAGGACACGATGGAAACGCCGCTGAAGCCCGAGCAGGCCCTGATCTACGCCATGATCACGGTCGCCGCCGTCGATCGCACCATCTCCGACGACGAGCTTTCGCGGATCGGCACCATCGTCAAGGAACTGCCGGCGTTCCGCACGTTCGACAGCGACTGGCTGCTGCACGAGAGCCAGGAGTGCGGCAAGATCCTCGGCAAGGACCGCGGCATGCGCCGCGTGCTCGATCTCGTCACGGCGAGCCTGCCGGTGCGCCTGCGGGAGACCGCGTATGTGCTGGCGGCGGAGGTGGCGGCGAGCGATCGCCGCATTGCTTCAGAGGAAATCCGCTTCCTCGATCTTCTGGCGGAAGCGCTCTCGCTCGACAAGCTCACCTGCGCCGCGCTGGAACGCGCCGCAACGGCCCGCCATCAGGCTGTATAAATTTCGCCGCAGCGGCAGCCTTCAGGCCATCACTTGTCTCGCCACCAAGAGCGCAGCGGCTCCCGCCGCGATTGCGATCATCGCGCCCATGGCCATGAGCCGTCCCATGCCGCTGCCGCCAGCGCTCCATGCCAGCGCTGCCTTCGCAATGGTATTGACCGCCACAACGACGGCGATCACCTGGATGGCAAGCGCGAGTGGAACGCTGTCGCCCGCTTGCCGTGTCATGGCAAGCGTCATGGCGTCGACGTCTCCGATCCCCGAGATGACCGCGAGGCCGATGAGGCCCTGTCCGCCCGCGAACCCCGAGATGAGTTTGGTGGTGATCGTGATGACCGCAAGCAAGGCGCCGAACTTCAGCACCGTCGCCAGCTCGAACGGGTTGTTCAGCTCGATCAGTGCCGAGCCGCCATTGGCTCCTGTCGACCCATGCCGCATGAGTAAAGTCGCGTAGGCTGCAGTAGCGAGCGCTGCGGCGACCAGTGGACCGGCGAGTGGCCACGCCAGCGCCGGGTTGAGCAGGAACACGACCAACAGCACCCGCAACATCATCGTCGTTCCGGCAAGCAGCGCGCCCGCGGTGAACAGTCGGGTCATTTCCGGCCGCTCCTTCGCCCGCTCCGCGAGCGTCAAGGTGACGGCGGTCGAAGAGACGAGGCCCGCGGCAATGCCGGTGAGCATGATGCCCTGGGTGCTGCCGGCCACTTTCACGGCGACATAGCCGGCAAAGGAAATGGCGGCGATCAGCACCGTCATCAGCCAGGTTTCGTAAGGATTGAGGCCGCCGAGCTCGGCCACGTCGCGATTGGGCAGCAGGGGAAGCAGGATGAACGTCATGGTGGCGAGCACGAGGCCCGAGCGCAGTTCGGTCCACGTCAACCGTTGCAGCCAGTCGTGCATGGCACGCTTCAGCGCCAGCAATGCCGTGGTTGCCACACCCGCGGCGATGGCAAGTTGCACGTCGGCGAGCATCGCCAGCGCGCCGAGCGCGAAAGCGAGCATCGCAGCCACGACGGACGTGACGCCGAACGTCCCCTCGTGTCCCGACTCGCGATAGCGGAAGAGAATGATCGCCGCCGAGAACGCTGCGAAGGCGAGGCCGAGCAGGATGCCGCCGTTGATGTCCGGGCGTGCGGCGATCGTACCCCACGCGGCGCCGAGAATGCCCGCCAGCGCGTGGGTGCGAAAGCCAGCGGACCGCATGCCCTCCTGGTCTTCGCGCTCCGCCCAGCCGCGCTCGAGGCCGATCAGCAACCCGATGGCCAGCGCCGCCGACATGCGCTGGAACAGCTCGAACGTTTCCATGTCTCTGCTCGCGCCTATGCGGGCCGCTGTGCCGGTGGATTACGTCCCGCCCGCTTCGCAAGGATCATAGCGGAACTTCGTCGAACCGGAATTGACCGGATCAGGTGCGCTCGTCCGCGATGCGACCGGCAAACGCCGCGAGCGCGTCTGCCGCGGCTTCCATATTGCCGCGCCGTGTGAAGCCCTTGCCGCCGCGCGGGCCGAGGTCGTGGTCGCCGTCCGGCGCCCACATGAGCGAGATCGTTGGCGAAAGTCGCAAAGCCTCGACCTCATCGCGTGAGCCGAAAGGATCGCGCTCGCCTTGGACGATCAGCATCGGCGCGGAAAGCGCTTCGAGATGGCCGGTGCGCAACTTATCGGGCATCCCTGGCGGATGAAACGGGTAGCCGAGCGCGAACACCCCAGCAAGGAGGCCGCCCCGGTGGAGCTCGTCTGCCGCGAGGCTCGCGACCCTGCCACCCATGGACTTGCCGCCGACGAGAAGGGGAAGCGCGTGCGTTCCATCCCTTTCGATGATCGCGGCCACCGCCGCGGCATACTCGGGAACGAGCGTTTCGGCTTTCGGGGGCGGGCGCCGTTTGCCGCCGGTGCGTCGCGCCGCCATATAGGAGAACTCGAAGCGGGTGACGGCGATGCCGCGAATGGCAAGCAGGGCCGCCATCTGCTCCATGAAGGGGCTTGTCATCGGGGCACCGGCGCCATGTGCCAGGATGACCCGCGCGATCGCGCGGCCCGTAGGCTCGGTTTCCAGAAGCCGGGAGAAGTCGAACGGAGTTTCACTCATGTCGTCGTCACGTTGTGTTGGCTCGATGGGAATTCGAGTGTCAGTTCCCGAGGGGCGTGGCAATCGCATTGTGTCGCATGGCCGGCGGGTAGGCGCCGGTTGCGGTAATATCGGCCGGCGCGCCTGACCTCGGAACCATCGGAAAGGAAACTCGAGCCCGATGCCGGAATTTGGAGATGTCTTTATTCGCCTCGGTGTCTTCATCGGAATCTTCGCCGTCATGGCGGTGGCCGAGGTGCTGATCCCAAAGCGCAAGCTCACACTGCCACGCCGGCAGCGTTGGCTGACGAACTTCGCCATCATCGTGATCGACAGCGCGGTGGTGCGGGCGATGGCAGCATTCGTCGTTCCGATCGCGGCGGTGGCGGCGGCCGTTGTAGCGGAGCGCAATGGCTGGGGCGTGCTCAACCAGATCGGTTGGCCCGTATGGCTCGAGGGGCTGGTGGCGGTCGTTGCACTCGACTTCGCGATCTGGCTGCAGCATCTCGCGGCTCACAAGGTCCCGCTACTCTGGCGCATGCATCGCATGCATCACGCCGATCGCGACATCGACGTCACGACTGCGCTGCGGTTCCACCCGCTGGAGATCGCCCTGTCGATGCTTTGGAAGATCGCCTGCGTCATAGCGCTCGGGGCCTCGCCCGAGGCGGTCCTGGTGTTCGAGGTCATTCTCAACGCCCTCGCGATGTTCAACCACTCCAACATCGCCTTACCGCGGTCCCTCGACCGTTGGTTACGCCTTGCCATCGTCACGCCCGACGTTCATCGCGTGCACCATTCCGTGTCGCGGCACGAGCACGACAGCAACTACGGCTTCAATCTGTCGATCTGGGACCGAATGTTCCGGACATATACGGCCGAGCCCGAAGGCGGGCACATCGCCATGCGTATCGGCCTCGCCGAGTATCAGACGGATGAGCCGGCGCGGCTCGGCTGGAGTCTGATGGTTCCGTTTCTTGGTAAGCCGAGTACGGATCGGTCCGCGCCATCCAAATTTGGTCAAAGCAGCGAATAAGGGTAAATATCGCACGGTCCGGTCGCGGCGGCGGTGACCGGCGGCAGTGACGTCCACGGAGGCTCGGCGGAGGGCGAATGAGCGGGGCACGGCTGATCGTTCGTGTCGGCCAGTTGGCGGCGACGGTGCTGATGCTCGGCGCCGCGGGCGGGAGCGCGTCGATCCTGTTCGTGCCCGTGCCGTCCGCGCGCGCCGAAACACTGTCTGCGGTGACGGGAGCCGCGCCCCAAGCATCTCCAGCTTCTGATGCCACACAGTCGGAGCAAGCCAGCGACCGGGTCGCAGAGTTCGGCGCGAGTTTGCGCGATCGCTGGGGAGCCGCCACGAACGATGCCGGTGACACGCCCACTGCCGCCGTACCGGCTCCGGCTCCGCGCCCGGCTCTCGCAGAGGCCAACGGCCCTGCTCCAGGCGATCAGATCGGCGCGCTGATCGAGGCGAATGTGAAGCCCGCCGGGCCGCCCCCGGCGGTTGCAAAGCCCGAGGCTGCGACCGGGGCGACCCCGCCACTCCCGGCCGCCAAGCCGGACGTAAAGGACAAGGCGGAGAAAGCCCAACTCGTCCCGGCCAAGCTTCTGTTCGGAGGAGCCAAGACGGCGGCGGCTCCGCTCGGCGCTCGCTCGATCGGCTATTACTCGCGGGGCTGTCTCTCGGGCGGCGAAGCGCTGCCGATCGACGGCCCCGCGTGGCAGGTCATGCGTTTGTCGCGCAACCGCAATTGGGGCCATCCCAAGCTCATCGCCGCGCTCGAGCAACTGGCCCGCGAGGCGAAGGAAAAGGATGGCTGGCCGGGGCTTCTGGTTGGCGACATTTCGCAGGCACGCGGCGGGCCGATGTTGACCGGACACGCGAGCCATCAGATCGGGCTCGACGCCGACATCTGGTTCACGCCCATGCCCGACCGGCGGTTGTCGGAGAAGGAGCGTGAGACGCTTTCTGCAACCTCGATGATCTCCGGCCCGACGTCGATCAACCGCGAGGTGTTCACCGACGAGCACGTGCTGGTGGTGCGCCGCGCAGCGCTCAATCCCGACGTGGAGCGTATTCTGGTCCATCCCGCCATCAAGAAGGCGATGTGCGAGGCAACGGGCCCTGATCGCGCCTGGCTGGCGAAGGTGCGCCCGTACTATGGGCACCACTATCACTTCCACGTCCGCATGGCTTGCCCGAGGGGTGTCGAGGGCTGCCGCGCGCAGGCGCCGGTAAAGGCCGAGGATGGTTGCGGGAAAGAACTCGACGATTGGTTCGCGCTGCTCACCCGTCCGAAGACACCGCCGCCTCCCGGCTACAAGCCGCCGCCACCCAAGCCGCCGCTGACACTCGCCGATCTTCCGAGCGAATGCCGCGTGGTAATCAACGCCGGCGCGGGAACCGTGGTCCGTGACGAAGCCGAGCTTGTCCGCACCAGCATCGAGGCGTCGCACCACATTATCGACATCTCCGGCGAGAAGCGTTCCGAGCCGATACCTGAAGTGCAGGCGGGCGATGGCGCAACCGCCGCGAACGGCGACGGTCCGGCCGACGACGCGGCTTCGGGGCAGGGCCAATAGGGCGGAGCAGTCGCCGCGCTCAGCGGGCAGGGTCCACGCGGCCGGACGCCGACGCGTTCACGCGGAACCAGCCGGCGATGACGCGACGGACGGCGGCCGAGGGGCGAACCGCGTGCGGTATCTCCTCCGACAGCATCAACACGATCGTCCCGGCGCACGGAGCCACCGTGACGGCCGGCGCTCCCTCGTCGGTGGGTGTGCGCCAAATGTCGAGCTCCCCACCATCACCCTCCTTCCAATCGCGGTTGAGGTAGGCCACGAGAGAGACGATGCGGTTGCGCGCGCCGGCGAAGCTGTCCAGGTGGCGCTTGTAGTATCCGCCCGGCGGGTAGACGAGGAGCTGCGCCTCGAACTCGAACAGTCCCAGGAACAGGCGGCGGTTGATCGACACGCGAACCTGCTCGGCGAGGTTGAGAAACTCCGCCTCTGCGGTGTCTGAGCTGTCGAGCCAGCAGGCTTCGACGTTGCGAACGCCCGTTTCGAGGTTTCGCCCGGCCTCGCGGCCGATGGCGGCGCGCGCCAGCGCACCGGAGCTTTCGCGGAGCTCCGCCGCCGCCAGGAGACGGTCCACCAGTCCGAAGTCGAACAGGCCCGGGGCGACGGCGTAGCCATCTCGCGCAAGCGCCTCGATCAAACCGTCGAGGCGCACTGCATCGAGTCGCGCCGTCGGTTGCTCCAGCATGCCGGGCTCCACGCCATGTTCGCAGCGGCGGCACGTTGCGGCCGCTGCGCAATCGGCTTCGATGAAAACGCGAGCGGTGTCCAGCGGCGTCCGGGGGAGCGCACCGGTATATTTTTTTCGAGGCGGTGCGTCAGGCGCGGCGCGATCGGATGTGCCTCATCCCCGTGTGGGTAACGGACATGGGATGCCGGTGCCGCGGTTGCCGCAATAGCCATGGGGAACCTTGGCGAGGTACTGCTGATGCTCGCCCTCGGCAAAATAAAAGGCGGGTGCCGGGAGGATTTCGGTCGTGATGCGACCGAACCCGCGTGCCGAAATCGCCCGCTGATAGGTGTCGCGGGAGGCTTCGGCCAACGTGCGCTGGTCCTCGTCGAACACGTAGATGCCGGAGCGGTACTGAGCGCCGAAGTCGTTGCCCTGGCGCATGCCCTGGGTCGGATCGTGCCCCTCCCAGAACGTCTTGAGCAGGCGGCCGTAGGGGATCGTGCCGGGGTGGTAGACGACGAGCACCACCTCATTGTGGCCGGTGTGACCGGTGCAGACCTCCTCGTAAGTGGCGTTCGGCGTTGCGCCGCCGGCGTAGCCGACCGCGGTGATCCAGATGCCGTCGCCGAGCTGCCAGAATTTGCGCTCTGCTCCCCAGAAGCAGCCAAGGCCGAACATCGCCCGAGCGGTTCCCTCGGGGTAATCGCCCTGGAGCGGACGGTCGAAGACGTAGTGACGGTCGGCCGTGCGGATCGGGGTTGCTCTGCCGGCGAGGGGAGCCGTCGCAGCGAATCTGGCTGCTTTCCATCGCGAGAACAGCATTCTGGCACCGGTTGCGCGTTGTCGGGAACTTTCGCGTATAATAAGCCCACGCGGGTTGTCGTGGCACCGATAAGCGCCTCAATTTTCCGCGAACGAATGTCGAGGGCGCGCGACCGTCGATTGTGCCGCGGGCAAGCTCGGCGGCGTGAATGCAGAATTTCAGCGGGAGGGCGAAGGGATGTCGAGCGCCAATACCGAAACGGCGGCAAGCGCTTCGCCACTCCCCGGCCCGGCGATGCCGACGGCGTTCGG
Organism: Hyphomicrobiaceae bacterium; assembly: GCA_016793635.1. GTDB lineage: Bacteria > Pseudomonadota > Alphaproteobacteria > Rhizobiales > Hyphomicrobiaceae > JAEUMD01. The sequence continues at coordinate 393,850 of JAEUMD010000008.1, read as the reverse complement.
AGACGACTACGAACGCGCGCCACCGGCGCCGAATGCGGCGGGACACATCACCTACGGAGCGACCGGCGGCCGGCGCTTCGCCTTCTCGATCATCTTCCTGCTGCTGCTGCCGTTCTACGTCAGCCTCGGGCCGATGATCGGCAGCCGGCTGATGCACGGCTATTGGACCGGGACGACCGGGCTCATCGTGCTGGCCGTCGCCTTCACCATCGTCATCTATCTCGTGCTGGTGGAGACGCTGGCGTCGATCCGCTCGGAGGTCGAGCTTGGTCTCAAGGGCGCGCGCGTCACCTTACCGAAGGGGCGCGGACTGACTTCGATCCTGCAATTCGAGACCAACGAGTTCGCCTATTCCGACGTCGCGTCGGTCGAGATGCGGCGGGAGGTCTATGGCGGTGCGCTGGCACCGATGATGATGAAAGGTGCTCGGGTCGTCAAAAAGAACGGCGATATCGTCCGGCTCGGCTACATCAACGAAGCGAACGAAGACCCGGCGCTGCCCTACATCGAGATCGCCGAGCGGATCGCCCACCGTTCCGGGGTGCCGCTGGTCGATGGCGGCAGCGTGCGCCGCTCCGCGCGGCGCAAGATGCTCGGCTTGCGTGCCGAGGGGCCGCCGGAGATGCACGCAGTCGAGGAAGCGGAGCTGAGCGAACTCAACCGCAAGCACGCGCGGCTCATCATTGCGCTGGTGACCGCGTTGGTCGTTCTCGTTGCTCTCGGCATCCTGAGCGATTTTTTGGAGCCGCGCTGAAACCGGCATCTTGAGATCGGAACGTACGGCCGGCGCCCGGTTCCGTCCGGCCCGTCAGTTCACATAGATCTCGACGCGGCGGCGGCGGCGGCCAGCGATGCCCAAGATGATTCCGAGCGAGGCGAACAGCACGTAGGCGGGCAGCGATAGCGGTGCAGAGAGAACGCGCGTCCAGAGCCATTCCCCAGCGAACGCGGTGACGGCCTTTGCGGACGCGGCATAGCTCGCCGGAGACAGCGCCTGCCAATAGGTCGCCATCGTCGTCGAGGGCCGCTGAAGCACGAAATCGCTGGTGAATGAGATCACGGCGGCGAGCAGCGCGAGGGCCGCGAGAAGCCGCAGGATCGGCGCGGCTGCACCAAGCAGGCGCGCCGGTAATCTCGTCAGCAGAACCAGAAATCGTCTCATGCGCAACCTGGGGCGTCAGTTGAATTCGTCGAGGCCGGAAGTGTCGACAGCGCCAAGAGACCTCCGGTCGTGGCTTCGCGCAAGCCTGAAATTTGGTCGGGTCACATCCCGTAGTAGCCTCGATACCAAGCGATGAAACGACCGAGCCCGACGTCGAGCGGCGTTGCCGGGCGAAAGCCGACGTCGCGGGCGAGATCGTCGATGTCGGCGAACGTGGCCGGCACGTCGCCCGGCTGCATCGGCCGCATGATCTTGCGGGCGGGCTTGCCGATCGCCGCCTCGAGCGTGGCTATGAAATCCATGAGGGCCACCGGCTGGTTGTTGCCGATGTTATAGATCCGGTAGGGCGCCCAGCTCAGGCCAGGGTCGGGGTTCGCCGCGTCGTAGTCCGGAGCCGGGGTGGCCGTGTGGCGCGCCACGCGCACCACACCTTCGACGATGTCGTCGATGTAGGTGAAGTCCCGCGACATGCGCCCTTCGTTGAAAACCTCGATCGGACGATCCTCGAAGATCGCTTTCGCAAACAGCATGGGCGCCATGTCGGGTCGACCCCACGGGCCGTAGACCGTGAAGAAGCGTAGCCCCGTGGTCGGCAGGCCGTAGAGATGGCTGTAGGTGTGAGCCATCAGCTCGTTCGACTTCTTCGTAGCTGCATAAAGGCTGACGGGGTGGTCGACGTTGTCGTGCACCGAGAATGGCATACGCGTGTTGGTGCCATAGACGGAGCTCGACGAGGCATAGACGAGGTGGGCAATTCCGCCGTGCCGGCAGGCCTCGAGGATGTTGGCGAAAGCTACGAGATTGGAGTCGATGTAGGCGGCCGGGTTCTCCAGCGAGTAGCGCACACCTGCCTGCGCCGCGAGGTGGATGACGACGCGCGGTCGGACATCTGCGAAAAGTCGCTCCGTCTCGCGACGGTCGGCAAGATCGATGCGCCGGAACGAAAAACGCGGGTCGGACTCGAGTTGGGCGAGGCGGGCCGCCTTGAGGTGTGGGTCGTAATAGGTGTTGAGGTTGTCGGCGCCGACAACCGTCGTGCCGGACGCTGCGAGCGCGCGCGCCACATGCATGCCGATGAAACCAGCGGCGCCCGTCACCAGCACGGGTCCGTTTAAACCGTCGTCGGCATTCTGGGGGCGGGAATCTGTCGGCTTGTTCATGGGTTATGTCGTGTCGCTCGGGTGGTCAGCATCGCTCCTTGGCGGGCCTCGCGCCCCAGGGTGGGGGCGGCGCCTCCGTGACTGATAGAGCGGTTCGCGCCCCGGCGCGACAGGGAATGCACTTTCGACACCCGGCGGGCCTCACTCGTGGCGCAGCGCCTCGATCGGGTTGAGCTGCGCCGCGCGGCGGGCCGGGAAATAGCCGAAAACGACGCCGACCAGTGCCGAGAACAGGAAGGCGACGAGCACGATCTGGGGGTCGACGAGAAAGGGCACGCCGAGTGCCGATGTCGCGCCGGCAGCGAGGCCGAGCCCGAGCAGGATGCCGACCAGACCACCGAACAGCGACAGGACCATGGCTTCGACCAGGAACTGCGTAAGTACCTGTCCCTCGAGCGCGCCGATGGCGAGGCGGATGCCGATCTCACGGGTACGCTCCGTCACCGACACCAGCATGATGTTCATAATGCCGATGCCGCCGACCAGCAGGCTTACCGCCGCCACAGCGCCGAGCAGGCCGGTCAGCATGGCCGTGGTGCCCGTCGTCGTCTGGGCGATTTGCTTCATGTCGCGGACAGAGAAATCGTCTTCCTTGCCGGCCGCGATGCGGCGGCGCTCGCGCAGTAGACGCTCGATGTCGCTCTGTACTTCCGAGGTATCGACGCCGTCTTCGGCGGAAACCTGAATGCGCGTGATGTCGGTGTTGCCGGCGATGCGGCGTTGATATGTGCGGATCGGGACGACCACGATGTCGTCCTGGTCCGAGCCGAAGCTCGATTCACCCTTCGCCTCGAGCACTCCGATCACCTCGCACGAGAACGCGCCGACGCGCATGCGCCGCCCTTCGGGATCGGGTACCGCGAACAGTTTGTCGCGAACCGTCTCGCCGACGATGCACACGGCGCCGCCGCCGCGTGATTCGCTTTCGAGGAAGAGCCGTCCGGACTTCAGCGCCCAGTCCTGCGTGATGAAGTAATCGTTCTCCGTTCCAATCACCGGAGTGAGGCGGCTTTCGGCGCCGGCGACCAGCGTGACCGATTGCTGCGAGACGGGTGCGACTCCCTTGACACCTGTGAGCTGCGACCGCATCGCCTCGACGTCGCGGGCGTTGAAAGGCTTCGCTTCCGAGCTGGCGCGACCGGGGCCGAACTGGCCGGGGCGAACGAACAGAAGGTTGGAGCCGAGTTTGGCGAGGTCGGCCGTCACCTTTGCGGTCGTGCCGTTTCCGATCGTCACCATCGCGATCACCGCGCCGACGCCGATGACGATGCCGAGCACCGTCAGCAGCGAGCGCAACGTGTTGCGGCGGATCGCCTGCAGCGCCAATCGGATCTGCTCGAACAGCATCTCACGCGGCCTTCCGGTTGATGACGTCGCTTTCGATGCGCCCGTCGACGAAGCGAATGACGCGGCGCGCGTACTCGGCGATGTCGGGCTCGTGCGTCACCATCACGACGGTGATGCCCTGATCCACGTTGAGGCTCGTGACGAGGTCCATGATCTCGCGGCTGGTCGCTGTGTCGAGGTTGCCGGTCGGCTCGTCGGCGAGCAGCAGGCTCGGGTCGGTGACGATGGCTCGCGCGATGGCGACGCGCTGCTGCTGGCCGCCGGACAATTCGCCGGACGTGTGCTTCTCGCGTCCGGCTAGGCCGACGCGAGCGAGTGCGCGGATGGCGAGAGCGCGGCGCTCCTCCGCCGGCATGCCGCGATAAATCAGCGGCAGCTCGACGTTCTCGACGGCGGTCGTGCGCGGCAGCAGGTTGAAGCCCTGGAACACGAAGCCGATGTAGTTGCGACGGATGAGTGCCAGTTGCGAGCGCGAGAGCGCGACCATGTCGACGCCGTTGAACAGGTAGTGGCCCGATGTCGGCCGGTCGAGGCAGCCGATCATGTTCATCGCGGTCGATTTGCCGGACCCCGAGGGCCCCATGATGGCGACGAACTCGCCGTGTCTGATTTCGAGATCGACGTTAGCCAGCGCGCGCACCTCGGCGATGCCCGAACCATAGGTCTTTGAAACCGACCGGAACTCGACCACGGGCACTTTGCGAGGGGCGGTCACTGCGCGCCTCCCGAGCCATTGCGGCGAGAGCCGCCCGCGCCTGCGTTGTTCTCGCCATTGGTTCCGCGCGCTTGACCGAGGATCACCTCGTCGCCAGCCTTGAGATCGCCGCCGCGAATTTCCGTTCTCTTGCCGTCGCTCTCGCCGGTTCGGACCTTGAGCGCGGCCGGCTCGCCCGCGCGCAGCACCCACAAGGTCTGCTGTCCCTGGGCACCCTCTTCGCGCGTGCGCTGCGTCCGCTGGCGGGGAATGCCGGGCAGTGGCAGCAACTGGCGCAGCAGGCTCTGTTTCGGCTCGCGCTGCTCCGAGGGCGGCGAATAGCGGAGCGCCTGGTTCGGAATCAGCAGCGCGTCGGTGATTTCCATGGCCTTGATCTCGGCGGTCGCGGTCATGCCCGGCCGCAGCAGCAGCTCGGCGTTGTCGACATTGAGAACAGCCTTGTAGGTGACGACGCCTTGGATCGTCTCGGAAGCATAGCGCACGTCGCGGATCGTCGCCGGAAAGCGGCGGCCGGAGTATGCGTCCACCGTGAACGATGCCGATTGTCCAGGCTTGACGCTGCCAACGTCCGCCTCGTCGACGTTGACCTGCACTTCCATCTTCTTGAGGTCCTCGGCGATCGAGAACAGGATCGGCGCCTGCAGCGACGCGGCGACGGTCTGGCCCGGATCGACGTTTCGTTGCAGCACGACGCCGCCGATTGGCGAGACGATCTTGGCCTTGGCAAGATTCGTCTCGTTAAGCGTCACCTCGGCCTGAGCGACACCAACATCGGCCTTGGCGATGGCGACGGCCGCAACCGCGCGATCATACGCGAACTTGGCGACCTCGTAGTTCAGCGTCGAAGTGATCTTCCGGTCGGCCAGAGCGCGCTTGCGGGTGAGATCACTCTCCTTCTCCTGCACGCTGGCGAGCGTGTCCTCCACCTTCGCTTGCGCCGCGTTCAGCCGTGCCCGCGAGCTATCGAGGGTGGCTTGCAGCTTGTCCGTATCGAGTTCGGCGAGGACCTGGCCGGCCGCGACCTGAGAATTGAAATCGACGTGAACCTTGCGGATGGTGCCGGAGAGCTCGCTCGACACGTCGACCTTCTTGATAGGCTGAACCGATCCGGTTGCCGTCACGAGCACGACGAGGTCGCCGCGCGCCGCCGCCGCCGTGCGATAGCGCACCGTTGCGCCGCCCTGCGGGTAGAGCCACCAGACCACTGCGCCGGCCGCAACGCCCGCCGCCGCCAACAGCAGCCCGAGTCGGACCCGCCGCCCCTGCCCTGGTGCGGCCTTGGCAAGCATCGCCTCGATTTCGGCCTGCTGCTTCAACCCGATCGGCTCGTTCACGTGCCGCCCTCCACTCCAACCCGTCTTCAAGATGCGACCCAATCCCGGCTTTTTCCGGGGGCCCAGCCAAATCCGGGGAGCAACCTAACCGCTTCAACGGTAGGGCACGCGGCGATCCGTCGCCGTGGCAAACGTCAATTTCGCGCATGGCGGTCGATCCGGCATCGATAACCCGCCGCGCGCGCGAAGAATGTGACCGTCATTCAATCGCGGATCGGATGTCACACCTTTGCGTTAACGTGCCGCCGTCGCAGAGCACCATCCCGCACCCGCTCCCGCACCGGGGGGATGGGCTTCGACAGGCAGAATGCAGGGGTGCCCTCTCCCTCAGCGTTCAGCTTGCCTGGTCCGGCTCGGAGCATCCGCTAGCTCGACCCCGCTGCCGGCGCGTGCTCCGGGCCGGCGTACCTATGCAATTTGCGGTTGATACGACAACTCGGAATGCCGCGAATCGAGCTATTCTCCGCGCCCACGCGCATGAGCTGGCGGATTGTGCCGGCACGGTTGCGCGTGCGCCGCCTTTGTTGCGCGGCCCGGAGCTGACGCAACTGGAGAGGTACGCCGTGCTGGTGGCCGTTGCTGGTCTCGTGATCGCGACCGTCGTGATCGCTGCCGTCTGGCTCGTTCCGCGCCTCGGCCGCGGGCGCGTCCTGTTCGATGCGGCGCCCGATGGCCCGCACCCGTTCGGCTACGACATGTCGTGGCTGGCACTGCGCACCGCCGACACCGATGCGGTGGCCGACATGCTCGGCGTCGCCGACGCCAGCCCAGCCAACTGGAACTCAGGTCTCGGCACCGTCTACGATCGCCAGCTTGGCGCCACGCGCATCTTCATTTCGCCGCCGGTGGATGGGTGGACCTTCGTGATTGGGTTGGCGCTGCCGCATCCGACCGGCGCCGCCTTCGCCGACAAGTGCACACCCCTTCTTGTGCGTCTCGCAAGCCGCTTCCCCGAGGTGCAGCTCTATAGCGCCTGCCCGGTGGTCGATCTCTTCGCCTGGGTCCGCCTCGTCGACCGCGATCTCGTGCGTGCGTTTGCCACGCTCGACGGCGAGGTGGTCTGGAGCAAGGGGCGGCGCACGCGCGAGGAGCAGGCGCTTGGTCTCAGGTTCTTCGAATTGCGTGGCGTCGCGGGCCGGTCCGGTGATGCGGGCAGCGGGCTCGTGCTGACGCCGACCGACACCCACGTGATGCAGATCGCCGGGCGCTGGAGCAAAGACCCGACGGCGCTGCGCGTGGCGGACGCACCACCTGCACTGGGTCTCGTTGCGCTGGCGCCGCGGTCCTGGGCGGCAGAGCGGCTGCGCCAGAGCGCGTAAAGGTCGGCCTACCGCGATGCGGGGCGGACCATAGGCCGTGTTCAGGCCGCGTCGGCGCCGACGATCGCCGCCATCTGCCGCGCGATCAGGCGGTCGAGATACCCGTCGAAGGGCACGGTGAAGCAGGTCAAACCGCGCGGGTCGTTGCTCCATTCGGAGAGGGCGCCGGCAAAGGTCGGGTCCAGCGCGGATTCCGCGTGCTCTCCCGTCAGCGCCTCCACAGTTTCGGCGAACGCCTCCTCGCTCATCGGCAGGAACGGGATTGAGACCGCCACCAGTGTACCGTCGGGCTGTACCTGCGGCGCGCCCGTGACGCTCACGCAAACGATGTGAGTGTTCCCGCTGAACGTGGCGATGGCGCCGACGATGATGCGCGAGCCCTCGTAGCCTCGCGGCGCGTTATAGCTCCAACTCTGGCCGGCCTTGATTTCGCGCCCTGCGATTTCAGTCATCACATCCTCCACGCAACGTGGGTCGAACTTGCCCGAGCCCGGTAGCGCAGCGCCATGCCGGCATTGCGACCGGCGCGGCATCGCCTGTGGATAAGTGGGATGCGCGAGGGGGCGGGGGCTCGTGTGCGCCCTGAGCCTATCGTGGCTATTCAGATCCCGGCGGGGGTTCGATGACGTGGCTTCGCAGCTGGGAGCGGTTTCATGCGGACGTGAAGCGGAATTCGCTGGGCGCGGGCGGAGCAGGGAAAGCGGCGATCTTCGGTACAAGAAGTGGCGGCTAGTCACCTGTGTGGGCGGGGGCGTCCGCTCCGTTGCGAACTCGGCCACGCTGCCTATTTTTCAACCTGATGGCGCTCCGCTCAGAGCGGTGCCCCCGAGTGACGCCGTGCACGGTCTCCCAACCGATCCTGAACGCCGAGATTGCCGATGGCCCCGACTGCATCCGGGCTCACAGAGCCTGCAATCTCCCTGCGACAAAAGGGTATGAGCCGTGTAGCGTATGTCACGATGCGGGCGAGGGTGGCATTTCAATCGGAAAATTGAGCGCACCATAAATCAATCGGCTTCGGTGTGCCGATCCACTCGATACGCATTGCCTGATTAGAAACTACAATCAACCAGCCAAGAATATTCAATAGCTCATTCACCCCATATTAGCGGAGCCCAAAAATGGCCGACTCGTTCGTTGTCGAATGGACGCAGACCTGGGACTCTACACACGGCTCCGATGCAATGTTGGCTATAGCGGCCGTTGGTTCGAACTATTATCTGTCCGGATTTAATTTCGACTCTGGCGGAGTGTTCATCGTGAGCCTTTTGCAGGCGAATACCGGCGCATTGAAGGATTACATCAAGTTTCCTGCTCTCATCGAAACGATCGGGCGGAATTTATCGGCGGTCTCTGCCGATCTCCAAACTCTCTACATCGCAGCGAGCGATCGACGCGGGGGCGCAGGCAAGGGGTGCGTGCACGCGATCGATCTGCGCACATTGGAGCTGAAATGGTCGTTGCCATTTGACGCAGGCGTTACCGCGATATGCTCGGATGTTCCTGGGAGCCTATATGTAGGGTTCGGTGAAACAAAGGGCGTCATCAGGCTCGACGCCGGTACAGGCGCATTTCTTGGCAGTGCTCCAAGTCCGGATCGTGTTTATAGTCTGGCAACAACCAGCAATCCTGCCGCGCTCTTGGTCGGGCGGCCGTCCAGAGCGAGCGCTCTTGATCTCGGGACGCTCGCCACTTTGTGGGACACGTCCCTGTCCGGGGAGTGTACGTCAACGGCTGATCTATTCGAGGTGAATATAGCTGGCGGAGTCACCGTCAATCAATGCTACGCGGGAGGTAACGGCCAGGTCTGGATGCTCGACGCCGCGAATGGAGCGGTCCAAAAGACCCAAGACCTCGGCGTGGGGCAGCATCCGGTGTTTTTCGCCATGGATGGCGAATTCAAGAGTATTTACGCCGGGTGCTATGCAAACGTGTTTTCTCTCAACGCCCTTGACGTCGCTATTTTGTGGCGGCAATTGCTGGTTCCGGAAGCGAAAATTACCACCACGGGAATGCGACTGGTCTCGAGCTTCGATGATTTGTTCGTGAGTGCGGTTGGAAATATCTTTCAGCTGACCGTTGCCGGCGAAATCCTTCGGTCGACCCCTGTTACTTTTAACGTGAATGCGTCACCATCGGGAGCACTCGGCCTGGCGGTGTCAAGTTCGTCAGGGACGATCGTCTGCTGTGACCTCAACCAGTCGTATGGATTGCTGAGGCGCCCCGTGTTTCCGCGAACCCGGGCGTGGATGACGGCACTCAGGCGGCGCATCGGAAATGTGCCCCTTCGAAACGTGGCCATGCCTGGGACGCACGACTCGGGGTCATATGCGATTAATGCTTTTTCGCCTGCCGGGTTGGACGCACCGCCGCCCCTGCCGGAAATTTATGCAGCGCTGAAATCTCTCGGATATGTCTTGCCGCAGACGGCTATTGGGGCAGTCATCGCAAACTGGTCCGTCGCGCAGGGGTGGGCGTTCGGAGAACAATTGAAACGTGGTGTTCGCTATTTGGACTTGCGTCTCCAGGCGGATGGCGGAAAATACAATTTTGTGCACGGCCTCGTCAGTGCCCCTCTTGGAGATCTTGTCGCTCAGGTTGCGGATTTTTATGCCCGCAAAGAGTACGAAGATGAAGTTGTAATTCTCCATTTCAATCATTTTTACAACTTCTCCAGTCCGTCTGATTATGAGGCGGTTGCTGGTGCGTTGCAAAAAGGACTTGGTTCTTTGCTGATCCCGCCTACCGTTGGCGCTGACGTTACGCTGAACGACATCTGGAAGACGAGTGGGCGGGTGATTGTAATATTCGATGCCGCCGTTGGGGATGGCTACGACTTCATTTGGTCTTCAAGTGCGATTTCGTCGCCTTGGCCGAACACGACGAGCGTCGACATGCTCAAGGGTATTCTTTACACAAACCTCGTGACGCATCGCGGGGCCTCGAACTTTTTGGTTTTGCAGGGCGTGCTGACGCCGGACGGCGGGATGATCGCTAAAGGGTTCATTCCATTCAGTTCAAATCCCGGGTCGCTCTGGGACTTGGGCGTGATGGTTAATCCGCAATTGATGAAGTGGATTGTCGAGTGGTCGCATCTGTCGCCAATCAATATCGTCATTTGCGACTGGATGAATGATTTTGCGATCGAAAATATAGTGGGGCTGAATTCTGCCGCCGCATCCCCGCACATGATGCTGTCGGAGATTCATTCTTCCGCAGTCGAGCGGCATGTGATGGCGGCGTATGCGAAAGTCGTCGGTGGTTCGGGGGGCTAAGCGCATTTTCGGATGTGCAGCACCAGCGGAACTATCGAGATAACTTTGGCGGGGCGGACACAGGAGTTGGCACCGGAGTTGGCGACACGTGCCGCATGGACGTTCGGCGGGAGGGCGGCGGTTTCTGCTCGGCGTCCGTCGCCGACGGTAGTTGCCGTCGGCGCGGCTTCTAATCCAGCGAGCCGGTTTCGATACGGGAAACGCCGGGGCTCCAGCCGTTGAGCAGGCGATGCTCCGCCTCGCGCGCGTCCATCTGGCGGTCGCCCCGGCTGGCGAGCTGGCCGTTCGGCAAACGGCGCGCAACGGGCGCGCAGGCACTGAGGGCGACCTCACCTTCCACCGAGATGCGTCGCACTTGCGTACATTGCAGAAGCTCGTGCAGCCCGTCGCTCGCCGAGGAGGCAGGTGGCGCTGCTTCTCGCGTCTCGGCCGCCGCGACCTTTGCGTCTGCGGCGCGTGACAGGGCGTTCGCCAGCAGTGCGCCGCCCGCAGCACTCACCGCCTTCGCCTCTTCGAGGTTGACGAGGCGCGATGGCGATTTCGCCTCGTCCTGGTTGTAGACGACCTGGGAAACGAAGCTCCAGAACCCGACCAGATGCCAGAACACGGCGCCGGCGACGAAGCCGCCCACACCGGCCCACAGGGCCTTGCGGCTCCCCGGTGCCGGATTGGCCGCCGTGTCTCGCTGTCGGTCGTGCCGGCTCACCGTTGCTGCATCCGCTCGTCAGAGAATCATCCCTGAAAACAGTGCGGAATAGGGCCTGGGCTGACAAGGCAACAGGGCGGTCACGACGGACCTGCACTGGTGTTTTCCACACGGCGCGGCATTACCGTGTCCAATGCGGTGCGCGGGGTATGGGCAACTCAGATGCCGCGCGGTCCCGGCAGGAAGTCGCGCCCGCGCGCAGGCCCGCCACGCTCGGGACGGTCGTCACGCCTCTGCGGGCCGGCGGCGCCACGCACGGGTGGCACGTACATCTGCCGGGCCGAGCACATGCGTCGCTGGTTCTCGTTACCACCGCAGGAGCGCAGCTTGCCGCCGCGGGTGAAGCAGATGCGGATCTCCTTCAACCGGTTGCCGGGCCCGCCGCAGGCGACAGCCATCATGTCGGGTGCGAGCCCCGGGTTGGCTTTCACGAACTCCTCAACGAGCTGTTCAGGCGCGACCGACTGCTGCTCGGCCGGGCCGACGTAACGTTCGGGAACACGGATCTGCTTGAATAGCTGGCGCGACAGATCGAAATAGCCGGCCGGGTCGAGGCCGGAGCACGTGCCGTGCTTGCGGTACTCGTGGATCGCGAGGCGGCGGCTCGGCATCACGTCCATCACGCTGTCGATGATGCGGTCGGGAACGAAGGGGCGGTCGCGCGTCGGGCAGCTCTCCGGAAAGCCCCGCTCGTATTGCGGCCACAACCCGTGCAGCACGAACGAGAAGCCGCGGCCGTCTCGTGGCCGGCATTGCTGGTCGTCCCTTTCGCCGGCCTCGCTAGCGCAATGGGTCGGGCTCCACGACATCACCAGCGCGTAATAGTCGAACTGGCCGGCGATGTTGCGGCCCCCGCCCGAACGGCCATCGAAGCGGTTGCCCTCGTAGCGATCGTAATACCGGTCGTCGTAGCGGCGCTGGGCGCTCGCGTCGGTGGCGGCAAGCGACAGCACGGCCGTCGCGAGTGCGGCGATCAGCAGGGCGGGTGAGAAACGGCCGAGGCGGTTCATCGCCTGTCCTCCAAACGGAATTTCGGTTTCGTGCCAAGGTGAGGACCCTGGCGCGGCGGGCGGAGCATAGACGAGCCGCGTGCCGGTGCAACTTCGCTGGCGAGTGGCGGCCAGCGTCGGCCAGGGGGGGGCGTCCGGCGCCTGCGACGCCACTCCAGGGCAGCTCCGGCAATGGAAGCTTAAGGGGAAGGGGTGGAAAATCCGCTGTCGCGGCGAGGCACGGAGGCGAAGCGTGGGCGTGGCATCGAAGATCGACCGGCGGACGGACATGCAGCGGCCTGCGGATATGTCTGGATCGTCCGGGGAAAGCCATGGCGCCTTCCGAGCGTTCGACGGCATCATCTGCATCGGCGGCGAGGACTGGTGGTATCACAACCGTGGCCACTTCGATTTCCAGATCATGCGCCGTCTCGCCCGCCGCTTCCCGGTGCTGTTCGTCAATTCGCTCGGCGTGCGCATGCCGAGCCTCAGAGACAACAGGTTGTTCGCCGAACGCATGACGCGCAAACTGAAAAGCCTCGCGCGCGGTGTCGTCCACGTCGAGAACGGATTCTGGGTCTTCTCGCCGGTCACCGTGCCGGGGGCGACCGGCCAGCGGCTCTCGAGTTGGGCGCTGGCGCCGCAGATTCGCCTAGCCGCGGCGCGGGCCGGCATCCGCCGACCGCTGTTGTGGGTGCATTGCCCGGCTGGCGCCGCGCTGACAGAAGAGATCGACGCCGCGGCCGTCGTGATGCAGCGGACAGACCGCTTCGAGGCTTTTCCGGAAGCCGATTCAACCGTCGTCGCCCGGCAGATCGCACACCTCAAGCAGCGCGCCGATCTCGTCGTCTATGCCGCTCCCCAGCTCATGCGGGACGAGCAATCGCAGGTGCGCCGGCAGGTGTTGGTGACGCATGGTCTCGATGTCGAGCGTTTCGTCGCCGCCGGAAAGGCCGCTGATGCTCGCGACGGTCGCGCCGATCCTGCCGATATCGCTCATCTGCCGCGACCGCGCGTCGGCTTCATCGGCGGTATCGATGCCCACACCTTCGATCCTCCACTGTTCCTCGAGGTCGCGCGCCGGCTCGCCGATGTCTCCTTCGTGATGGTTGGCGGAACGTCACTGCCGGAGGGTTGGTGCTCGCTACCGAACGTCACGTTCCTCGGTCGCAAGCCGTACGACGAGGTGGCCGCTTACATGGCCGCCGTCGATTGCCTCGTGATGCCGTGGAACGAGAGCGAGTGGATCCGTGCCTGCAATCCGGTGAAGCTCAAGGAGTACTTGGCCGCCGGGCGTCCCGTGGTCACCACGGATTTCGGGGCGCTGGACGGCTGGCGCGATCTTGTCACGGTCGCCAAGGGAGCGGATGCGTTCGCCGCCGCGATCCGTTCCAGTCTCGCCAAGCCGCACGATCCCGCGCCTCAGCGCGCGCGCATCGCGGGCGAGAGCTGGGATGGAAAGGCAGAGCTGCTGGTTCGCGCTTTCGAGGACATAGGACTCATGTGGGCTGCTCGACGCGAGCCGGCGACGCGGGCCGCCTAAATGGCTAAACTGGGTAAGATCGGTGGCTGCCGGATATTGTTACGCAGCGCCCACCCGCAGCCAAGCATGCGCCATAGGTCCTCAACATGCCCCATGCCAAATCAGGAACCGAGATCGCCCGCCGTGATTTCCTGAACGGCGCGGCGCTGACGATCGCAGCGGGTTTGGCACCGATCGATCAGTTGGCCGCCGCTCCGCCGACGTTGCCGACGACTTCGGTCTATCCTCCTGCACTCGACGGCCTCCGGGGCACGACCGACGCCGCCTTCAAGGTGATGCATTCGATCGTGTTCGAGGGGAAGAGGTTCGATGTCGACGGCGCGGCGACGGAGGAATCCTATGATCTCGTCGTGGTCGGCGCCGGGCTTGCCGGGCTCACTGCCGCGTGGTCCTTCCGCGAGCGCCGGCCGAATGCGCGCGTGTTGATACTCGATAACAACGACGATTTCGGTGGCCACGCGCGGCGCACCGAGCACAAGGCCGGCAAGAGGTTGCTGCTCAGCTATGGCGGCTCGGAATCGATGGTTGCGCCATCAGTGAAGTTCTCGGGCGAGCTGGCACGCATCCTCAAGGAACTTCGGATAGAGCCGACGCGCTTCGAGGACGAGAGCGTGTTTCACCGCAAGCTCTATCCGGGCTTGAAGTTATCGAAAGCAACCTTCTTCGATCGCGAAACCTTCGGTCGCGAGAAACTCGTCACCGGCGATCCGCTGATGCTCGGCTTCGACGAGTTCGCGCCGGACAACCCTGGCGCGCGCCCCATCGCCGCGTTCCTCGCCGATTGCCCGCTTTCCGATATCGCTCGCGCCGGTCTCGCCGAGCTGTTCGAGGGGAGCCGCGACTATCTCGGCAACATGACGCCCGAAGCGAAGCTCGAGCGCCTGGAGAAGGTCAGCTACCGCCAGTTCCTCACCGAGATCTGCAAATTGCCGGAAGATGCGGCCAACTTCTTCCAGGGCCGCTCGTGCGACAGTTGGGGGTTCGGTATCGATGCACTCGGCGCTATCGAGATGATGGGCGACGGCTATCCTGGTGCCAAGGCGCTGCGGATCGAGGACAAGGCGGCGGGTCATGCCGAGGACAAGGCCGCCTATGTCCACCACTTCCCGGACGGCAACGCCTCAATTGCCCGCGCTCTCGTGCGCGACATGATCCGTGGCTCCGTGAAGGGCGTGCTGACGGGGCGCAGCATGGAAAGCCTCGTCACCGCAGAGATGGACTATGGCCGCCTCGATCGTGCTGGGCAGCCTGTGCGCCTGCGTCTCGAGTCGACCGTCGTCAGCGTTCGCAACACGGCCGCCGACGGCGTCGATATCGCCTATGTGAAGGACGGCAAGCTCTCTCGCGTGCATGCGCGCCACGCGGTCATCGCAACCTATGCCGGTGTCATTCCCCGCATATGCCCGGAGTACTCCAAGGAAGCAGCCGATCTGGCGCGTCAGAACGTCAAAGCGCCGCTCGTGTACACCAAGGTCGTCGTGCGCAACTGGGAGAGCTTCGTCCGGCTCGGTGTCCACAAGATCAGCGCGCCGACGAGCTTCCACACACTCGTCAAGCTCGACTACCCCGTGAGTCTCGGGCGCTACAACTTCCCGAAGTCGCCGAAAGAGCCGATGGTGCTGCACCTCGTGCACGTACCGGGTGAGCCATTGCAGGGGCTCGGCATGCGTGAGCAGGCGCGCGCGGGCCGCACACGTCTCCTCGGCATGCCCTTCGCGGATATGGAAACGGCGATCCGGCAAGACCTCGACCGCATGTTGTCGCCCGGTGGCTTCGATGCGGGACGCGACATCCTCGGCATCACGGTCAACCGCTGGTCGCACGGATATTCCTACACGCCGACGGGATTGTACGACGATGTCGAGGCGATGCAGAACTCCCAGGATGTCATGCGCGCCAAGATCGGCAACATCGCCTTCGCCAATTCCGATACGGCGTGGGATGCCTATGCGCATTCCGCCATGTCGGAAGCGGTGCGCGCAGTCGGGGATCTGACAGGCGATCCGCCGCCGTCGCCCAAGCCACGTTGGTATCAGCGGTTCCTGGCGCGCTTGTCTGGCGGTTCGTCGTCGCCGCCGGGTGGTAGTGCGACGCCCGCAGGGAAGTAGGTTGGGCGGTGCGATCGCTCCGAGCCGGTGGCATCATCGGCACCGATGATCCTACGACAGCTTCGGCCGCGGTTTCAGCTCATCTCGAAATGCGCTCCTGTCGAGAAGCCTGGCGCGGCCGCCCCCTTGCTCGCGAAGCCGAGTGCGTTCGAACGCACGATGGTGTCTGCGATGCGGTATGTTCTCGCGATGTGCGTGTGCCCGTGAATCCAGACCGGGACGTTGGCGAACGCGGCAATCTCGTCGTCGAGATTGCTCGCGTAGGCGGCGTTGAGCGGGCTGTTCGTGAAGCGTGGATTGAGACCGAGGCCGCTCGGTGCGTGATGGGTGACGACAACCGTGGGGCGGCGCGGTTCCATTGTGACCGCCTCGCGCAAGCGCGCCCACGCAGACCGATGGGCTCGATGTGTGGCGGCAGGTGTGAGCCGGACCAGCGGCCCACCGGCACCGTTTGCGCCATCCGGTCGCATCTTGACGAAGAAATATTCGCCCATGCCTTTGCGGATCGCGGTGATCTCGACGTCGCTCAGCCCGCCGAAGTCGCACCATAACGTCGTGCCGAAGAAGCGAACGCCGCCGATCTCGGTCACGTCGCCGTCCAGAACCGTCACGCCGGGCAAATGCCGGAGCAGCGTGGCAACGGTGTCGTCGAAAATGCCGTCGTAGTGTTCGTGGTTGCCAGCGACGAGGAGCACGTGCGCGAACTTGCCGAGAGCCTCGTCGACGAAGCGCAGCGTGCGGTCCCGCTGCGCGGAACAGTATCGGTCGGCACGCGCGGGATCGAGACACCTGGCGTGGCACAGATCACCTGCGAGGATCAGGACATCGCCTCCGGGCAACGGCGACGTGAAGTCCTGCGCTTCGAGATGCAGGTCGCTGAGGTAGTGACATCGCATCGGTTGGCCCCTCTCCGAATCGCATCGGGAGCTTGGCGCAGATCGAGCGCGTTGTCGGTTAAGGGGCTTTAACTTTCAAGCCGAGGGCCAGCGAAAATCGGCTCGCGCGGCGGCCAGTTCCAATTTTCTCTTGCCGTTTGCTCGTGGCGAGATTCGCCATCAGCCGTCGAGGGCGAAAGAGCGAACGGCCTAGCCGGATTAGAGCGCTCTACATCTCGGCATAATTAGGTCCCTCGCCACCCTGCGGGCAGACCCATGTGATGTTCTGCTCCGGGTCCTTGATGTCACACGTCTTGCAGTGCAGGCAGTTCTGCGCGTTGATTTGCAGCCGCGCAGAGCCGCTTTGATCTCGGACGATCTCATAGACACCCGCCGGACAATAGCGCTGTGCCGGTTCGTCGTAGTTCGGCAAGTTCGATGCGACAGGCAGGCTCGGATCGGCAAGCTGCAGGTGGACCGGCTGATCTTCCTCGTGATTGGTGGCGGAGAACGAAACGCTGGTGAGCCGGTCGAAGGTCAGGACACCATCGGGCCGAGGGTAGGAGATCGGCTTGGCGGCGCTCGCTTCCTTGAGAGACGCATGATCCGGCTTGCCGTGACGCAGCGTGTAGCCCAGCCCCCTGCCCGGAATGATCGTATTGAGCCACATGTCGATACCACCGAGCGCGACGCCGAGTGCCGTGCCGAAGCGAGACCACAATGGCTTCACATTGCGTACGCGCCGCAGATCGCGTCCGATTGGTCCCGACCGCACCGCGGTTTCATAGTCGTAAAGCTCGTCGTGCGCGCGTCCGCCGGCGATGGCGGCGAATGCTGCCTCGGCGGCGGCCATGCCCGAGAGAATGGCATTATGGCTGCCCTTGATGCGTGGAACGTTCATGAAGCCGGCCGCGCAGCCGATGAGCGCGCCGCCGGGGAATGCGAGCTTCGGGATCGACTGCCAGCCGCCCTCGGTGAGGGCACGGGCGCCATAGGCGATGCGTCGCCCGCCTTCGAATGTATCGCGGATGTCGGGATGCGTTTTGAAGCGCTGAAACTCGTCGAACGGCGACAGGTGAGGATTCGCATAGTTGAGATGGACCACGAAGCCAACGGAAACGAGGTTCTCGCCGTAGTGGTAGAGAAAGGAGCCGCCGCCCGTGCGGTTGTCGAGTGGCCAGCCGAACGAGTGCTGGACGAGACCCGGCCGGTGGCGGTCGCTTCGGACCTCCCAAAGCTCTTTGATGCCGATGCCGTATTTTTGCGGTTCGCGGCCGTCCGCGAGGCCGAAGCCGGCGATAGCGTGCTTCGAGAGTGAGCCCCGCGCACCTTCGCCGAGCAACGTGTACTTGCCGCGGAGCTCCATGCCGCGGACGAAGCCCGAGCCGGGCGTGCCGTCGCGCGTGATGCCCATGTCGCCCGTGGCAACACCGACGACGCTGCCACGTTTGTCGCGGAGCAATTCGCTTGCGGCGAAACCGGGGTAGATCTCGACTCCGAGCGCGGCGGCCTTTTCGCCGAGCCAGCGCACGAGGCTGCCGAGGCTGCCGATATAGTTGCCGTGATTGCTCATCAGCGGCGGCATCAATGAGTTGGGCAGGCGCAGCGCTCCAGCCGGACCGAGAAAGAGGAAGACATCACGCTCGACTTTCGTGGAGAGCGGCGCGCCGTCTTCGCGCCAACGCGGCAGCAGCGCATCGAGGCCCGCGGGGTCGATGACCGCGCCAGACAGAATGTGGGCGCCAACTTCCGAGCCCTTCTCGAGCACGACGACGGAGATCTCGCTACCGGCTTCCTGTGCAAGCTGCTTGAGGCGGATGGCGGCGGCAAGCCCGGCCGGACCCGCGCCGACGATCACCACATCGAACTCCATGCCCTCGCGCGGGGGCAGCTCAAGCGGCGCGGCGGCGTTCATCGGCGAGAGCTCCCGTTTCAGAGGTGCGCTTCGGGTACGTCGAGCACCGCTTCGCTGCCGAAACGGATCGCGGCCCAGTGGCCAGCGGCCTGGGGCAGAATGTGCTCGACGTAGAGCCGCGCCAGAGCGATGCGTGCGGCGTAGTATCCGTCCTCGTCATTCGCGGGAACGAAGGCGCGCGCGGCGCGTGCCGTCCGCGCGATGGCGTGAGCGCCCGCGAGAAGTCCCATGAGATTGAGCAGGGGCACCGCGGCGACGTACGGTAGCCTCGCATCGCGCTTGGCGGCATCGAGGATCCATGCGACAGCTTCCCGGACCTGGCGCGCTGCAACGACCAGTCCCTGGCCGATGCCGGAAAGCAGTTCGTCGGCTGCCAGCTCGGTTCCTGCCGCGGCAACCGTGTCGAGGTACTCCATCATCGCTCGGCCGTTGTCGCGAATGAGTTTGCGGCCGACGAGATCGTTGGCCTGTATCGCGGTCGTGCCTTCGTAGATCGTCGTGATGCGCGCGTCGCGGAAATGCTGCGCAGCGCCTGTCTCTTCCACGTAGCCCATGCCGCCATGAACCTGAAGGCCCTCCGAAGCGATGGCGTTGCCGGTCTCCGTGCACCATCCCTTGGCTATGGGCGTCAGCAGATCGACCTTGCGTTGTGCGGCGGAGCGAACGGCTTCATCCGGATGGACGTGAGCGATGTCGTGCGCGGCGGCCACCTCGTAAAGTAGCCCGCGCATCGCCTCGATCCGCGCCTTCATGCTGGCAAGCGTGCGGCGCACTTCGGGGTGGCCGATGATGCCGGCTTTGGCGTCGCCGGTATGGCCGATGGGCTTTCCCTGCACCCGTTCGCGCGCATAGGCGACGGCCTGCTGATAGGCGCGTTCACCAATCGCCAGACCTTGCAGGCCGACGTTGAGGCGCGCGTGATTCATCATCGCGAACATGTATTCGAGACCGCGATTGGGCTCGCCGACCAGCTCGCCCCACGCACCGCCCTGCTCGCCGAAAACGAGGACGGCGGTGGGGCTGCCGTGAATGCCGAGCTTATGCTCGAGAGAAGCGCACGCGACGTCGTTCATGGCTCCCGGACTTCCATCCGCCTCGAGCAGCCGCTTCGGCACTAAGAACAGCGAGAGGCCCTTCACGCCGGGGGGCGCATCGGGTATGCGGGCAAGAACGAGATGGACGATGTTGTCCGTCATCTCGTGGTCGCCATAGGTGATGAAAATCTTCTGCCCGCTGATGCGATAGTGATTGCCTTCGGGGACGGCGCGCGTACGGACCGCGGCAAGGTCGGAGCCCGCCTGGGGCTCCGTCAGGTTCATCGTGCCGGTCCACTCTCCCGACACCATGCGGGGAAGGTAGCGCGTGCGCAGGCTCTCGCTGCCATAGACGCGCACGGCGTTGACGGCTCCTTGCGTGAGCATCGGGCAGAGCGCGAACGCCATGTTGGCCGACTGCCACATTTCCGAGATTGCAAAGCCGAGCAACTCGGGCAAACCCATGCCGCCGCTCTCGGCCGATGCGGAGACACCGTTCCAGCCCCCCTCGACGAGGCTTTGCCAGGCTTCAGTCCAGCCGGGGGAAACGACGACCTTTCCATCGGCCATGCGAGCGCCGTTGGTGTCGCCGACGCGGTTCAGCGGAGCGAGCGTATTTTCGGCGACTTTCGCAGCTTCGCCCAAAATGCTCTCGACGAGATCAGGCTCGGTTTCCTCGAATCCCGGCAGTGCCGTGATGCCGGCGAGACCGACGCTGTCGAGCGTGAGCCTGATGTCGCGGAGGGGAACGGCGTAGGTCATGGGAGCTATCCGGGTTGGCGTTGTCTCAACGGAGGCATCTGCGTTTGGAGAGCGGTGTCGTGCGTCGGGCTTGCTGGAATTTGTCCAGCTCAGCTCTTGTCGAGTTCCGCTGCAAGTTCTGGGAGGACCTGGAAGAGATCGGCGACGAGGCCATAGTCGGCGACCTGGAAGATCGGCGCCTCTTCGTCCTTGTTGATGGCGACGATGACCTTCGAGTCCTTCATGCCAGCGAGATGCTGGATGGCACCAGAGATGCCGACGGCAATATAGAGTTCAGGGGCGACCACTTTGCCGGTTTGGCCGACCTGCATGTCGTTGGGAACAAAACCGGCATCGACGGCGGCGCGCGATGCGCCGATGGCCGCACCGAGCTTGTCGGCGACGGGTTCGATCAAGGTGCGGAAATTTTCACCGGATTGAAGGCCGCGGCCGCCGGAGATGATGATGCGTGCGGAAGTGAGATCAGGCCGGTCCGACTTGGTAAGAGTAGCGTTCTCGAATGCGGAAAGTCCCGAGGGGGCGGGTGCGGAGATCGTCTCGATCGTCGCCTGGCCGCCGTCGCCCGCCGCGGAGAACGCCGCGGTCCGCACGGTGACGACTTTCTTCGCTTCAGGTGCCTTCACGGTTTGGATGGCATTCCCGGCGTAGATCGGGCGTTCGAAGGTATCGGCCGATTTGACCGCGGTAATATCTGAGACTTGCATGACGTCGAGCAGGGCTGCGACGCGCGGCAGGATGTTCTTGCCCGACGCGGTGGCCGGCGCGAGCAGAGCGTCGTATCCGGACATCAAACCGTGGAGCAGCGTGGCGACGTCCTCTGCCGGTGCGTGCCCCAGGTGGGCGCTATCGGCCAGCAGAACACGGGCGACGCCTTCGATGCGAGCCGCCTGAGCGGCAACCGGCCGCGCGCTTTGGCCTGCGACGAGGACGTGGACTTCGCTACCCATGGCCGTCGCTGCGGTGACGGCCTTCGCGGTCGCGGCGTTGAGGTTCGTGTTGTCGTGCTCGGCGAGTACGAGAATGGCCATCTTAGATCACTCCCGCTTCGGTCTTCAGCTTGGCGACCAGTGCACCGACGTTCTCGACCTTGATACCGGCTTCGCGCTTCTTCGGCTCGTATGTTCCGAGGATCTGCAATCGCGGAGCAACCTCGACGCCGAGTTCCACGGGTGCCTTGATCTCGAGCGGCTTCTTTTTCGCCTTCATGATGTTCGGAAGCGCCGGGTAGCGCGGCTCGTTGAGGCGAAGATCGGTGGTGACGATCGCGGGTAACTTCAGGCGGATGGTTTCGAGCCCGCCGTCGATCTCGCGCGTGACGGATATGGAGCCATCTCCGAGGCCGAGCTTCGAGGCGAATGTTCCCTGACCCCATCCCAGCAACGCCGCAAGCATTTGGCCGGTCTGGTTGCAGTCGTCATCGATCGCCTGTTTGCCAAGGATGACGAGGTCGGGCTTCTCCTGCGCGACGATTGCTTTCAGGATCTTGGCGACGGCGAGCGGCTCGACCGTCGCGCCTTCCGGCGTCTCGACGAGAATTCCGCGATCAGCGCCGATGGCGAGAGCGGTGCGGATGACGTCTTGCGCCTTGGAGGGACCGACGGATACGACCACGACTTCGGTTCCGGCATGTTTCTCCTTGAGGCGCACGGCCTCCTCGACGGCGATCTCGTCGAACGGATTCATCGACATCTTGGCATTGGCGAGCTCGATGCCGGTGCCATCGGCCTTGACGCGAATCTTGACGTTGTAGTCGACGACCCGTTTGACGCTGACCAGAATTTTCATGGTGCCCTGAGCCTTTTCGATGCGCGCACGTGGGCTGCCCCGCCGCGATGCTGGGGGCGCGTGAGAAGCGCCTTCTGCGCACGACTGACGAGTTGCTTTGCCGGTATTCTGCTATCCTGATCGCGCTCAGAGGTTGCGCGCTCGCTCGCGAAGAATGAACTTCTGCGTCTTGCCGGTCGATGTCTTCGGCAGTGGACCGAAGACCACTGTTTTCGGCGTCTTGAAGCCGGCCATGTGCTGCTTGCAGTAGGCTATGATCTCGGCATCGCTGGCCTGCGCGCCATCCTTGAGCGTGACGAACGCACACGGGGTCTCGCCCCACTTGGCATCCGGCCGCGCGACGACGGCAGCCTCCAGAACGTCGGGATGCTTGTAAAGAACCTCCTCGACCTCGATCGATGAAATGTTCTCACCACCGGAAATGATGATGTCCTTAGAGCGGTCCTTGATCTCGCAATAGCCGTCAGCATGCCAGACGGCGAGGTCGCCGGTGTGGAACCAACCTCCGTGGAACGCTTCCGCGGTCGCCTTCGGGTTCTTGAGGTAGCCGGCCATGAGGTTGTTACCGCGCATGAAGATCTCACCGATCGTCGTGCCGTCCTTCGGCACCGGCTGCATGTCTTCCGGATCGGCGACCATCACGGCCTCGAGCATCGGACCGCGCACGCCCTGGCGGGCCTTTATCGAGGCCTTGGCGTCGATGTCGAGGCCGCTCCACTTGTCGTGCCAGACATTGAGCATGGTCGGGCCGTAGCATTCGGTGAGGCCGTAGACATGCGTTACCTCCCAGCCCATGCGCTCCATCCCAGCGATCACGGCGGCCGGCGGCGCGGCACCTGCGACCATCACGTTGACTCGGTGCGAGATGCCTTGGCGCAGATCCGCTGGTGCGTTGTTGATCATGTTGAGAACGATCGGGGCGCCGCAGAAATTCGTCACCCTCTCATCGCGGATGGCTCCGAGAATCGCATCGACGCGAACGGCGCGCAGGCAAACGCTGGTGCCAGCCGTAACAGCCATGGTCCAGGGGAAGCACCAGCCGTTGCAGTGGAACATCGGCAGTGTCCACAGGTACACGGTGGTGTCGCCGAGTTTCCACGACAGCGCGTTCGACACGGCGTTGAGATAAGCGCCACGGTGGTGATAGACGACACCTTTCGGATTTCCGGTCGTGCCGGAGGTGTAGTTGAGCGCAATCGGCTCCCACTCGTCCTGCGGCATGCGCCAGGGGTGGTCGGGGACGCCCGTCGCGAGCAGCGCCTCGTAGGTCGTTTCGCCGATCAGCTCGCCGCCATGATACTGCGGGTCGTCGATGTCGATGACGGTAATCGGGCGGCCGAGCGCAGCGATGGCAGACTTGGTGACGCTGGAGAACTCGCGATCGACGAACACAATGCGGCTTTCGCCATGGCTCAGAATGAACGTGATGGCCTCGGCATCGAGGCGCGTGTTGATGGCGTTGAGTACGCCGCCCATCAGCGGAATTGCGAAGTGCGCTTCGAACAACTCTGGCGTATTGGCGGCGATGAACGCGATGGTATCGCCCTTGCCGAAGCCGCGCTTCTCCAGCGCGGAGGCGAGACGGCGGCAGCGCGCCGCTGTTTCGCTCCAGGACCGACGGATGTTACCATGAATGATGGCGGTTCGGTCGGGCCAGATGGCGGCCGAGCGCTCCAGGTAGGTGAGCGGAGTGAGCGGGACATAATTGGCGGGGTTGCGGTCGAGGTCGTGGGCGTAAGGGTTGGCGTTCGTCGGTTCGACCATGTTGTTCCTCCCTTGAGCCGTCCTTGGGGCCCGCACCGTCTGCTCGCGGAATCCGTGCCCGTCGTCTTGCAGCGCATACTAGACGGCCACTCTTGCGCAAAGTTCTCGCAACTGTGAATGGATTGTTGCGGCTCTTCGCCAAGAGTCGTGCGACTTTCGGTGCACGCATCCGCGCAGCCAGCACGCAACACCGCGCCATGATGCTCCGCTCCTGCCGATCAGCGCGCCCGCTCCCATTGCACATCCGCAGCCAGCAGGTAGCCCGCCCCGTAGACCGTCTTGATGAGTTGCGGGCTGCGGGCGTCCGCCTCGATTTTCTTGCGCAGGCGTGAGATGCGCACGTCGATGCTGCGCTCGTAGTTCGGTTCGTCGCGAAGGTCGCCGTCCTGTAGCTGATCGCGCGACAGGACGCGGTTCGGCGCTTTGACAAAGCTGAGCAGCAGGTTGGCCTCCGCTGCCGTGAGATTGTCCTGGCGTCCGTCCGCGTGGCTCAGTGTCAGATTGCCGATGTCGAATGTCCAGCCACCGAATTGGGCGCGCTTCTGGCCGAGATCGCTGGACGCTGCGAGAAGCTGCTCGCGACGGCGTATGACGCTCGACACGCGCGCGACCAGTTCGCGCGGCTCGAATGGTTTGACGATGTAGTCGTCAGCGCCGAACTCGAGCCCGAGCACGCGATCGGAGATGCCGCCACGCCCGGTCAGAACGATGAGACCGAACCGGACATCCTCCCAGAGTTCACGCACGAGATGCAGACCGTTCATGTCCGGCAGCCCGATGTCGACGATACACAGGTCCGGCGGCGAGCGGCTGATCGACTGCCGCGCCTCGCGGCCGGATGCGAAGGTGTGGACCTCGAAGCCGAACTCCTCCAGGGCCCCGCGCACGAGAGCGCGGATGTCGGGTTCGTCGTCGATCACGTAGATTCGCTTCCTCATGGTGTGTCGGTCCGTTCGACGCTTGTCTGTTCGCTGGGCGGAATGAGGCGGGCGATGGCGGCGCGCAGTTCGCTCCGTTGCCACGGCTTCATCAGGATCGGCACGCTTGAAAGCTCCTCGGGAAGGCTTTCGACAGAGAAGCCCGTTAGCAAGACAATTGGAATGCCTTGCCTGAGCGAACGGGCGCGGCGAGCCACGTCGAAGCCGCCGACGCCCGGCATGACGATGTCGGACACGATCAGGCTGACGTTGTCGATCTGCTCGATCAGGCGAACGGCTTCGTCACCACTGCTTGCCTCCAGGATCGAGAAACCGAGCGAGTTGAGCTGCTCGCGCAACACGCGCCGCACCTCGTCGTCGTCCTCGACGACCACCGCCAGCAGGTCGTGCCACGCGCCGTCGGCGGCCGCGGCTGGAGAGGCCGCGGCATCGGTGGCGTCGTCGATGCCGTCGGTCCGCGGTAGTAGTAGAGTAATCGCGGTTCCGGCGGACGATGTGTCGATGCGAATGTAACCCTTCGATTGCTTGACGAAGCCGTAGACCATTGAAAGGCCGAGGCCCGATCCGAGCGACTTGGTGGTGAAGAACGGCTCGAATGCCCGGGCGAGGGCAGTCGGCTCGAAGCCGGTCCCCGTGTCTGTCACGACAATGGATACATAAGCACCTGGAGCGACAACTTCATCGAAGACGGTGCCTGGGGCGACCTCGGTCGTCGCTATCTCGAACGACAGGTGGCCGCCGTCAGGCATGGCATCGCGCGCGTTGAGCGCCATGTTGAGAAGGGCGTGCTCGAGCTGGCTCGGATCGGTCATCGCCCATACGGAGTGCGGCTCCGCCTGCAGGTCGATCCTGACGCCCGGCGGGAACGTCCTGCGTACGAGCACGACGGCCTCGCGCACGAGATTGACGACGTCGATCGGCTCGCTGCGCAAGGGATGCTGGCGGGCAAACGCGAGCAGGCGGCTGGTGATATCCGCACCCCGCCGGCTCGCCCGTTGCGCGGGCTCGAGATATGTGGCGAGACCATCCACGGCGCCATACTTCTCCTGCGCAGAGGCGAGATTGCCGATAATGACGGAGAGCAGGTTGTTGAAGTCGTGGGCGAGCCCGCCGGCGAGCTGGCCAACGGCGTTGAGGCGCTGCGCTTCGCCGAGCTTGCGCTCGGTCTCCTTCTCTTCCGTGACGTCGCGCGAGAGGACGAAAAGACCGATCGTCCGGCCATCTGCGCTGGTGCGCGGTATGAGAACGTTCTTGGTGACGATCGGGCGGCCAGAACGCCGGGTGAACGCATAGTCGAACGTCGCCGTTTCGCCATTTCGGGTTCGCTGGATCTCGGGCGTGATCACGGCGTAGGCGCGCCGCCCGACAACGTCCACGAGGCGCGCACCAGCGGCTCCGGCAGTGGGGCTCTCGATCAGATCTCGCCAGCCACGATTGGCGAACCGTACGCGCTCGTCGGCGTCGAGATAGGCAATGGCGGCGGGGATGGCGTCGAGGATGAGGCGCTGGCGTGCCTCCGCTTCGGAGAGATCGGCCTGCGAGCGTTGCTGCAGGTCGGCGGCATGCTGCAATCTCAGGTTCGCGCTCTCGAGCTCTCGTGTGCGTTCGCTGACACGCTGGCCGAGCGTCGCGACGCTATCGCGCAGTCGTGAGATCATGCTGTCGAAGGCATCGGCGAGCATGCCGATCTCGTCGCGACGAGTAATGCCGCTTTGCGCGTCGAGGTCGCCCGCGCGAACGCGGCTCGCAGTGAGGGCGAGTTGCTGGAGCGGTGTGACGAGACGGCGGGCGAGAAAGTAGCCGATCAGCCCGGTCAGCGTGATTATACCAGCCGCGACGGCCAGAATGCGGTCGGCGAGGAGCCGCGAGCTGGCACGCAGCTCGTCCACATAGACGGAGGAGGCGATGTACCAGTTGTAGTCCTTGAAGTGGCGAACCCACGACAGCTTCTCGTAGCCATAGTTGCCAGGGTCGGATGGCTTGTCCCACAGGTAGGTGTGCGGGCGCCCCGTATCGGCGACGGACTTCAGCTCCTCGACGATGGGGCGGCCCGTGGCGGGGTTGGGCCGCGTCGAGAATTCCGCGCCCTCGATGTTGGGATTGGGGTGGATGATCATGTTGGCATCCGCGTCGAAGATGTACGCATAGCCGGTACGTGCGATGTGAATGCCACGAAGTGCGATGCGCAACTGATCGATGGCTTCGGCCTTGCGACGATCGACGGCGCGGTCGATTTCGTCGAGGTAGGCGCCGCTGCCGATGACGAGGCCGTGATCGGGCAGGTTCTTGAAGTACGAGAGCTTGCGTGAAGGATTGGATGATCCGAGCTTGCTCCAGGAATAGGTATGGAACCCCTCGCCCTGCTTGCGCGCGATCTCGACGATGGTCGGGAGGATCGACGACCCGTCGGCGTCGATAATGCGCGACGCGTCCCGGCCATGGAACGTGGCATCGGGGTGCGAGACGATGCGGGCATCGTAGTCGAGAACCCAGATGTAGCCGTCGGCACCGTATTTGAAGGCGCGCAACCCCTCGAACGCGACTCGGCGGGCATCGGTGTCGCTCAGCTCGCCCCGATCGCGGCGTGCAAAGACATGCTCGGTGTAGCCCGCGGCGAGGGCAACGACGGTACGAAGCTGCCCCTTGAAGGAGTCGATCGTCGCCTCGCGCCGGTCGTCGAGGTTGCCCGACATGCGGCTCGCCATCTCGAAGACGTTGTCGAGAATGGTGCGGCTCGCGTCGAGTTCGACGTTGAAGGCGTTGCGTTCCACCAAGGGAACGGCGACGAAGTAGATCGCCGCGGCGAGCGCCGCGAGAACGGCGATCATCGCTGACAGGACTTTCAGCAAGAGCCGCGACTGGATCATGCGTAGAGATCGCCCCCGGGAACATCCAGCATAGTGTAGAATGCCACCTCATCGTCGGTGCAAGTTTTCTCTTGTCGAGGCGGCACGGGCCGAAGTTCCGTGCGTGGTGACGGAGCCGCCGTCGCAGAAGCGGTAGCGGCTCCGTTCGTTTCGAATGTCGTCAGTGCGCGGCGGCATCGGCCGCGCCTACGCCGGTCTGCGCACGGACGTACTGATCGGCGAATGCCTCGTGCTCTGACTTGGACCGTGCGCTGACATCCAGCTTGGAGGCGATCACGGTGACCAGGAAAGCCAGGGTCATCGAGAACAGCGCCGGATGATCGTAAGGGAAGATCGCGGTGGCGTTGCCGAGGATCTTGACCCAAACCGCAGGCGAGAGGACGACGAGCGTCACCGCCGCGACGAGCCCCGTCAGTCCGCCGGCGAGCGCGCCACTGGTCGTCAGTCCCTTCCAGTACATGGAGAGGATGAGAACGGGGAAGTTGACCGACGCCGCGACCCCGAAGGCGAGTGCCACCAGAAAGGCGACGTTCTGATCTTTGAACGCGATGCCGAGCACGATGGCGGCAATGCCCATGCCGACGGTCGCGACGCGCGATACCGTCATCTCCGTCTTCTCGTTGGCTGAGCCCTGCGCGATGACTCCGACATAGAGATCGTGCGCGATCGCGGAGGCGCCAGCCAGCGCGAGGCCCGCGACGACTGCGAGGATGGTGGCGAACGCGACCGCAGAGAGGAAGCCGAGCAGAACATCTCCGCCAAGCGCCTTGGCGAGATGCATGACCGGCATGTTGCCGCCGCCGACGATCTTCTCTCCGATTTTCCCGTCGACCCAGTACTGCGGATCGGCTGCAACGATCGAGATCGCCGCGAGGCCGAGCACACAGACGACGAGGAAGAAGTAGCCGATCAGGCCGGTGGCGACGAACACGGACTTGCGTGCTTCACGTGCATTGGGAACCGTGAAGAAGCGCATCATGATGTGCGGGAGGCCGGCGCTACCGAACACGATTCCGAGCGAAAGCGATACGGCAGTGACCGGGTCGGAAAGCATGGTGCCCGGCCCCATGATCTTGATGCCGTCCTTGTGCACGGCGACGGCTTTCTGCGCCATGGTCTCGAGACTGAAGCCGAATTGCGCCAGGGCAAGGAGCAGCAGGATGGTGCCGCCCCCGAGCATCAGGCATGCCTTGATGATCTGCACCCAGGTGGTGGCGATCATCCCGCCGAACATGACGTAGACCATCATGAGGAGCCCGACCAGAACGACGGCATAATTATAGGGCAGGCCGAACAGCAATTGGATCAATTGGCCGGCGCCGACCATCTGCACGATGAGATAGAAGCAGACGACGGTGAGGGAGCCGATCGCGGCGAACGTTCGCATCGGCGTTTTCTCGAGCCGATAGGCCGCGATGTCGGCGAACGTGTATTTGCCGAGATTGCGAAGCCGCTCGGCCATCAGGAACGTGATGATGGGCCAGCCGACGAAGAACCCGATGGTGTAGATGAAGCCATCGAATCCTTTCGAGAAGACGAGGCTCGACAAGCCAAGGAGCGTCGCGGCCGACATGTAATCGCCAGCGATGGCGAAGCCGTTCTGCGTGCCGGATATGGCGCCAC
This sequence comes from Hyphomicrobiaceae bacterium, assembly GCA_016793635.1. GTDB lineage: Bacteria > Pseudomonadota > Alphaproteobacteria > Rhizobiales > Hyphomicrobiaceae > JAEUMD01. The sequence goes on along the minus strand of JAEUMD010000008.1, from coordinate 364,629 downwards.
CGGCGGCGTAGAAGTCTGCCGCGGAGCGGGTCCGCCGTGCCGCCCAGTAGGTGATGCCGAGTGTGGCGGCGACGAACACGACGAACATCGCGATAGCGATGATGTTGAGGGGCTGCTGCTCGACGGGGCCTGTGGCTGCAGGTGCGCAGAAGGCTGGCGTTGTGGCGAGCGTGGCAAGGAGCACAAGTGCGCCGCGCGCAAGATTAGTCCACATCAGCGCGCCTCCTTGATAATCTCTTCGTTGAGCGTCTCGTAGGTTCGGTTGGCGCGCCGGACATAGAGCCCGGTGAGGAGCCACGATCCGACGATGATGGCGGCGCCGAAGGGTACGCCGACGCTAAGGGTGGCTCCTGGCCAAAGTGGCGAGCGCAGCAGGTCGGGCGCAAAGGCGACGACCATCATGAATGCGTAATAGGCCGCGAGCACGATTGCCGTCAGACCCCACGCGAACCGCGACCGGTCGCTGGCTAGGACGGCGAACTTCGGGTTGCTACGAATTTTCCGGTACATTTCTTGTGACATGGCACCTCCCTATGCGAGCGCGAAGGGTCTCGCTTCAGCTCGGGGATCAGGCGCCAGTGTCTCGGGGGACAGGCTGCGCTCCAATTGCCCCGGTCGACGCCAGCTTGCGAACCAGACTTCCGCAAGCCGGTGATCGTCCGGTCTTGGCAGCGAACCGTTGCCCGATCTTCACCGATTGTTTCTCAAACGTTGCAGGAGGTGGGGAATAGACGGAAGTCGAGTAAACCGCGGTTGTGGCGCGGCACAACCGATGGCTTGCGCACGCGGCCTTCAGTTCTTTGCGCGGTTTCTTCGCCGAAGTCGCCGTTCAATCTATCGCCGGCGGGGCTGGAACGACTGTGTCTCGTGCGCCGCCGCCGGCAGAGAGGGCGCGAACGGCACGATCTCCGCGCATCCGGTGGCCTCGCGATGGGTGCGCGCGGAAGGATTCTCACGGACCTGCGAGACCCGGCCCTCTCGGATGTCGACGATGTGTGTCGCGATGCGCGCCACCTCGGTCAGATCATGGCTGACGAGGATGATGGGCATCGCGAGATCGTCGCGCAGCTGCTCGATCAGCGGCAGGATAGCAGCGCGCCGCTCGAGGTCGAGGGCGGCAAGTGGCTCGTCCAGCATCAGCAGCCTCGGCTTGGCGAGAAGAGCCCGGCCGATCGCCACGCGCTGCTTCTCGCCGCCCGAAAGAGCGGACGGACGCCGCTCCATGAGATGCCCGATGCCGAGCAGGGCGACGATATCGTCGAGCGAAAGGCCTTTTTCGCGGCTCGGCGAGAACCAGTGTCCGTACAGCAGATTTCTCCGCACCGTTAGATGGGGGAAGAGACGCCCGTCCTGGAAGACGTAGCCGATACGGCGGCGCGACTGACGCACGTCGATCTTGCGTATGGTGTCGAGCAGCGTGGTGCCGTCCAGCAGGATGCGGCCATGCGCGGGGCGGAAAATTCCAGCGATGGCATTCAGTACCGTCGTCTTGCCCGAGCCAGAGGGACCGACAAGGGCGAGGGCGCGAGCATCGATTCCGAACTCGACGTCGACAACGAACGGGTGGCGATCCGCCCTGGAATGTGATGACGGGGTAAAGCCGTGTTGCAAGCGTACGTCGATACGCATGGCCTAGTTTTCCTGCTGCGCATAGCGCCGCGTCATCGTCTCGGACGCGGCGAGTGCGGCGATCGAGACCAGCGCAGAAAGAGCCGCGAGCCGCATGGCGTTGCCGTCTGCTCCAGGCGTTTGCACGTACCCGTAGATCGCGGCCGGTATGGTCTTCGTCTCACCGGGAATCGCGGAAACGAATGTGATCGTGGCGCCGAATTCGCCGAGCGCTTTGGCAAAGGCGAGAATGGCTCCGGCGAGCACGCCGGGCAGCGTCAGCGGAAGGGTCACCGTGAGGAAAACCCACGTGGGATTGGCACCGAGCGATCCGGCCGCCTGCTCGTAGCGCCGGTCCACCGCCTCGAGCGACAGGCGCACGGAACGGACCAGGAGCGGGAAGCCCATGATGGCGGCGGCGAGAACGGCGCCGGTCCAGCGGAACGAGAGAACGATGCCGAAGTGGCTCTCGAGGAGTTGCCCGACGGGGCCACGGCGGCCGAACGTCATCAGTAACAGATAGCCCGTGACGACAGGTGGCAGGACTAGGGGGAGGTGGACCGCGCTATCGAGCAGGGCGCGGCCCGCGAACCGCCCTCGCGACAAGGCGAAGGCGGTCGCGATGGCCAAGGGAATGCTGACGAGAGTCGCGACGAATGCCACCCCGAGGCTCAGTCGCAGCGCTTCCATCTCCTCAAGCGTCAGCATGGCGGACCTCCATGGGCAGTGAAGAATGCATGGGCAGCGAAGATCAGTTGGTCTTGCGGCAGTCCGTGTCGCACGTGAGGCTGGTAAAGCCATGCCGCGCGAAGATGCCTGCCGCGTCTATGCCGGCGGCGAACGCCACGAACTGTGCCGACTCGGCACCGGTTGCCTCCCGGGTCAGCGCGATCGGGTAGACGATCTCGGGATGGGAGGCGGCGGGGAACGTGGCCACGACGCGTACCGCAGGCTCAGCGGCCGCATCCGACGCGTAGACGATGCCGAGCGGAGCCTCGCCGCGTGCCACGAGTGCGAGCGCGGCTCGCACGTCCGGTGCCTGGGCAAGTTGCGGTTCGAGCAATTTCCAGGCACCGAAGTGTTCGAGCGCCGCCTTGGCATACTTGCCGGCAGGCACGGAGGTCGTTTCAGCGACCGCCAGACGTCCGTCACCGAGCAGCGGCTTCAGATCGAAGCCTTCCGACAGAGTGATTTGGGCGGTCGAGCCTTGCGGGGCAATGACAACGAGGGCGTTGGAGAGTAGCGGCTTTCGCGACGACGGCACGATGGCGCTGTTCTTCCCCAGGTGCTCCATCCAGGCCTGATCCGCGGAGATGAAGACGTCGGCTGGAGCCCCGGCCAGAATCTGCTTCGCCAGAGTGGACGACGCCGCATATGAGATGACGACGCGATTTCCCGTGGCGCCGAGGAAGCGGGCTGCGACCTCGTCGAGGGCGTTCTTCAAACTCGCCGCGGCGAAGACGGTGACGGTTCTGCTCTCGGCGCGACTTGGCGACGACAGCGCGAGCTGCGACGCAGCGAGAGCGAGTAGCGCAAGGTATTGCAGGGGACGCGACAGCTTCATGACGTTCTCCTTCCATTGCGGGCTTATGCTGCGGCATCGGGTTGCCAGAGCGCCGCTGCGTCGGCAGCCTCGAGCGCGATGGCGACGGACTGGACGATGGCGGCCATGCGGATCGCAGTCTGGATCACGTCGATCGAGACATCGGCTTCGCGCAGAACCTTCTCGTGTGAATCGATGCACGATCCGCAACCGTTGATGGCCGATACGGCGAGCGACCAGAGCTCGAAGTCGACTTTCGGCACGCCGGGGTTGGCCATCACGTTCATACGCAGGCGCGCGGGCAGCGTGGCGTAATCCTTGTTCGAGCTGAGGTGGAGGAAGCGGTAATAGACGTTGTTCATGGCCATGATGCTGGCCGCCGAGCGCGCGGCATCCCGTGCCGCGGTGGAAAGATGCGTTGCCGCTTCGCTTTCCATCGTCGCAGCAACGCGCGGGTTGCGCGTCGCGAGCGCGGCGGCGAGAAGCAGGCCGAAGCGTTGCTGCTCGTCGAGCTTGTCCTCGCGGGTGAGTGCGGAGAGGTTGAGGCGTACGTCCTTGGCGAACTCGGGAATCGCGCCCTTCAGTTGTTCGATCGTCATCGCGTCGATCCCTGAGTTACGCGGCCTTGAGGGTCGAGCCGCCGACCTCGCGGTTGCACGGGCAGAGCTCGTCGGTTTGCAAGGCGTCGAGAACGCGTAACGTGTCGGCTGGCGCCCGTCCTACGTTCAGGTTCGTGCCGTAGACGTGCTGTATGACGTTGCTCGGATCGACCACGAACGTAATGCGATACGCGACGCCTTCGGGCGCGCGGATACCAAGGCCATCGACGAGCGAACCGTTGGAATCGGCGAACTGCCAGATCGGCAGTTTGTCGAGATCCTTGTGCGCGCGTCGCCACGCAAGCTTGACGAACTCGTTGTCCGTCGAGCCGCCGAGGACAACGGCATCGCGGTCAGCGAAATCGTCGGCGAGCCGGGCGAACTCGGCGATCTCTGTCGGGCAGACGAACGTGAAGTCCTTGGGATAGAAAAATATGATCTTCCACTTGCCCGGGAAGCTCGCTTCGGTCAGCGCTTCAAAAGCGCTCTCGCCTTTTTCCTCGTGGTTGTTGAAGCCGGGTTTCACTCCGGTGATGCTGAAGGCCGGGAGCTTGTCGCCGATGCCGAGCATGAGATCATCTCCTGATGTTTGTTGTCGTCGTGTTCGTTCTGGAAGTAGACGTGCTCCTGCCGGCGGGCAGGCCCGCCAGCCCGCCAGGTCCTAGGCCGTCGCACGTGGTGCGGGGCGCTTCGCCGAATCGGCGATCCACTGCTCGAGCCACATGACGTGCTCGGCCTCCTCCTCGACGAACTCCTTTGCAAGGGCTCGGATCTCGGGATCGGTCGCATCGTCGAGAACCTTCTTGTAGAAGGCGTAGCCGCGCTTCTCGCTCTCGAGGGCGATCTCCATGGCCTCGTCATAGGCGATCAGCGGATCGGTCGCCCATATGGCCGCTGTTTCGGGGCTTTCGAGTTCCGGCCACTGGTATTCGACCGGCAACATCACCGGAACGTCGCGGAAGCCTGCGCGCGCCCGCGCGTCGGCGAGGTGCAGGCGGGAGAAGTCGGATAGCTTTCGAAACAGCGCTCCGACCTCGCGATTGCCTGCGGCGTTCATCGCGTCGGCGAGTTGGCCGAAGCGCAGTGTTGCCTCCTCCTCCAGCTTGATCGCGTAGCTGAGGAACAGTTCGACCGATTGCATCAGGTCTTCGGGTGCGTCCATGGCGCGCCTCCTCTCGATCACGAAGCGCTCGGTTCAGGCGCCGCCGGGAGCGCCGCTGAACTTCACGCGGATCTCTTCGTCGCGGACGATGTACTGGCAAGCCAGCCTGTATGACGGAGAGATGTCGCTGACCTCGGCGCGCTCGATGTCGGCCGCGGAGAGCTTGCCCAGAGACTTGAGAAGGCCCTTCTCCTTGTCGGTGAGCATTTCGCCCATCACCTTGCCGGAGAGGTGCTCGACCTCGATGAGGCATGACCCGCAGTTGCCGTCGCGGCATTCGAACGGCAACGGAATGCCGTTCTTCTCCGCGATCGACAGAATGGTGCCGCGGTCGCCGGCAATGGCGTAGACGGTCACGTCCTTTTTCAGGAGCGGAGACGAAAACGTGACTAGTGCCATCGGAATTAGATCCTTTCGCCAAAATCCATTTGCCGCATTCGAACCGCTCCGGTCTTACGCGGAGGGCTGACGAAAACGGTCGGTGGTTGAATTGCAAGCGGCGTGCCGTCATTCAAGCTGTTGAGTCAAAAGGAAAAAGTGAGTTGTCGCAAAACGAAGATGGTGTCGCTAATCCGACAAGGCTCGATGTGTAGACAACGCTGTCGTGCTAATATGATAGGCAAATTACTATCGCCGAAATTGCAATCGATAGAGGCATTCTGCCCGTTGAATTAGGGCGATTTGCATCAAAGTTGAGCGCGACAAACACGAGTTTTCGAGTCTAGCTTATTGCAGTGCAGCAGAGCGGCCTCGTCGCCTTGGCTCTGCCCTGGATCCAGTCACCGCGAGAGAGGTGGCGCTATGAGCTTACGGTCAGACTTTTCGGACAATGCACCCTTGGAAATAACGCCGCCGATGCGGCCCGCACCACGAGAGCTGGCGGAGGTCTCGCTCAGCGGGATCTACGAGATTTCGAAGATCCTGGCGCGGCCCGCGCGCCTGGAATCGACGCTCTCCAATGTGATGAACCTGCTGTCGAGCTTCCTCGATCTCAGGCACGGTACCATCATGCTGCTGGATAGCGACGACGTGCGTGGCTGCTACGTCGGGGCCTGCTGGTCGGAGGAACTCGAGGCGCGGGGCGTCATCGACCACCCGCGGTCGGCGCTCGATCAGGTCATCGCAACCGGTATGCCACTGATCGTCGATAACGCCGCCAACAGCCCGCACTTCGCAGGGTCGGCCCTTGCCGGCTCACAAGAGCCGTGTGGCTTCATCTGCGTTCCTATCAAGATCGAGGGGCGTGTCATCGGCACGCTGTCGATCGACCGCCCGCGTGACGTGGGCAACGCTTCGGCGTTCGATCACGACGTGCGGTTCCTCTCCATGGTCGCCAACCTGATCGGGCAGACGGTGCATCTGCATCGAGTCATCGCGCGTGATCGCGAACGCCTGATGGAACGATCGCGACTCCTGGAGAAGCAGCTCGACGGCCGGCAACCGGCGCGGGTGCAAACGTCCATCGCCGGGATCATCGGCGACAGCAAGCCGATCCGCAGCCTGATCGAGAAAATCGGTGTGGTGGCAAAGTCCAATGCCACGGTTCTGCTGCGCGGCGAGTCGGGTACGGGTAAGGAGTTGTTCGCCCGCGCCATCCACGAGTTGTCTCCGCGCGCCAAGGCCCCGTTCGTCAAGGTGAATTGTGCGGCGCTGCCGGAGTCCGTGCTGGAATCCGAGCTGTTCGGCCACGAGAAAGGCGCGTTCACCGGAGCCGTCAGCGCCCGTAAGGGACGCTTCGAGCTCGCTGACGGTGGCACGATCTTTCTCGACGAGATCGGCGAAATTTCACCCGCATTCCAGGCCAAATTGCTGCGCGTGCTCCAGGAAGGAGAGTTCGATCGCGTCGGCTCGACACGCACGCAGAAGGTGAACGTTCGCGTCGTCGCTGCCACGAACCGCGATCTCGAGGATGCGGTCACACGCGGAACGTTCCGGGCTGACCTCTACTATCGAATCTCGGTCATCCCTCTGATGTTGCCGGCACTGCGCGATCGCAAGAGCGATATTCCGGCGCTGGCACGGTCGTTCCTCAACCAGTTCAATCGCGAGAACGACCGCGACCTGCGTCTCACCGATGGCGCGATCTCGGTTCTGAAGTCCTGCTACTTCCCAGGCAACGTGCGGGAGCTACAGAACTGTATCTATCGCACGGCAACGATGGCCAAGGGGGCGACTGTCGAGGCGGACGACTTCGGTTGCGGCCATGGCGAATGCTTATCGGCGACGCTGTGGAAATCACGCAGCCGGGAAGCGCGCTCGACAAGTCCGCCCGGTATCTCGCTGCCGACCGTTCAACCCAAGCGTATCGATCCGCCGCACTCGGAAGTCGAATGCTCGACTGACGAGACGTGCGAGAAGCCTTGCACATGCGGCGCGGAAGTTCCCGGCGAGGGACCTTGCTTCTCTCCTGATGCGTGCGCACCAACCGGACTTCTCGTCTCGCGGGAGAAACTCGTCGACGCCATGGAGCGGTGTGGGTGGGTGCAGGCCAAGGCCGCGCGGCTGTTGAACCTCACACCGCGTCAGATCGGCTATGCCCTCAAGCGCCACAACGTTGCGATGAAGCGGTTCTGATCGATAACGCGAGTTAGAACCTTCTCAACGCCCCGCTCTGCGGGGCGTTTTGCTTCGGTGGCACGCCGAACGCGGTGCCCTGTTGGCTTTGCGACAATCGCCTTGTCGGCAACTGTCGTCCTCGCGAGCTGAAAAACACTCGAAAAATCAAGCGTTCTTTTATTGGCACCAGCGTTGCAATGCCTCTCGTGAGCGCGCGGACCGATCGGGTCCAAGCGGCGGATCGAACCAACGGGAGTGCACGATGTCCGGTCAGCTCGTAGCCTTCGACGACCTCTTCAACGACGCCAGTCAAGCCACCCTGCGTTCCGAGATCCCCTCGAGCGGTTGCTCGTCGTCGTCGTGTGGATCGAGTGCGGGGCCGGGGGACATGCCGCCAGAGGTGTGGGCGAAGATCAAGGATCACCCGTGCTACTCGGAGGAAGCGCACCACTACTTCGCACGCATGCACGTGGCCGTGGCGCCTGCCTGCAACATCCAGTGTAACTACTGCAATCGCAAATACGACTGCGCGAACGAGAGCCGCCCCGGCGTCGTCTCTGAGAAGCTCACTCCGGATCAGGCGCTGCGCAAGGTTGTGACGGTAGCGAACGAGGTGCCGCAGCTCTCCGTTCTCGGAATCGCAGGACCGGGTGATGCCTGCTACGACTGGAAAAAGACGAAGGCGACATTCGAGGCCGTCTCGCGCGAGATCACCGATATCAAGCTGTGCATCTCGACCAACGGCCTCGCGCTGCCGGACCACGTCGATGAACTCGCCGCGATGAACGTCGACCATGTGACGATCACCATCAACATGGTCGATCCCGAGATCGGCACGAAGATCTATCCATGGATCTACTTCCGCAATCGCCGCTACACCGGCCTCGAAGCCTCGCAGATCCTGCACGAGAGACAGATGCAGGGCCTCGAAATGCTCACCAGTCGTGGAATTCTCACAAAGATCAACTCGGTTATGATCCCCGGCGTCAACGACGAGCATCTCAAGGTCGTCAACGCGGAGGTGAAGAAGCGCGGCGCGTTTTTGCACAACATCATGCCGTTGATATCCGATCCGGCGCATGGAACGCATTACGGCCTTACCGGCCAGCGCGGACCGACACATGCCGAGCTCAAGGCCCTGCAGGATGCATGCGCGGGTGGCGCCAATCTGATGCGGCATTGCCGGCAATGCCGTGCCGATGCGGTCGGTCTGCTCGGTGAGGATCGCGGACAGGAGTTCACGCTCGACCAGCTTCCCAATGCGGTTCATTACGATCCAGCCAAGCGTGAAGCCTACCGCGAGCTGGTCGCTAGCGAGCGCGGCGACCACGTCGCCGCCAAGACGCGCGCTGCTGCGGAGCTCAAGGAGAACGCCGATCGGGCGATTCTCGTGGCGATCGCGACGAAGGGTGGCGGCCGCATCAACGAGCACTTCGGACACGCGCGCGAATTCCAGGTCTACGAGGCCGGACGCGACGGCGTGAAATTCATAGGCCACCGCAAGGTCGAAGACACCTATTGCCTCGGTGGCTTCGGCGAGGATGCCACGCTCGACAGCGTCATCCGAACCCTCGAGGGCGTCGACGCGGTGCTTTGCTCGAAAGTCGGCGACTGTCCGCGGAAGGATCTGGCAAAGGCCGGCATCGCGGTCACCGACGCGTACGCCTTCGACTACATCGAGGCTGCGATCGCCAGCTACTACGCGAGCGAGCATGCCGTTCCGGTCCAGGCGCTCTCCGCCTGAGCCGCACCCCCTGTCACCCAAGGCAAAGGAGCATTCACCATGGCCTACAAGATCATCGCTTCGCAGTGCACGGTCTGCGGCGCTTGCGAGTTCGAGTGTCCAACGGCGGCCATCAAGATGAAGGGCGATACCTACATCATCGATGCGGCGAAATGCGTGGAGTGCGTCGGCCACTTCGACAAGCCGCAGTGCGCCGAGGTCTGTCCGGTGCCGAAGACGTGCGTCAAGGTCTGATGGGCCGCGCCAGGGCATCGCTCGACCGCACATGTCGGCCTCGCTGATGAGCGAGCGAAATGGGATGCCCCGGAAATCTGTGTCTGGAGCGCTTGCTTGCGATCGGGGGACCGTGCGCGTCTCCATCGCATTGCAGAGTGCTCCAGGCTGAGCGGGAGAGCGTGATGTCGGAGATCTCCGCGGCGGAAGACAGCGATGCGATCGACTGGCTGGGGCGTCCGGTTTCGTGCAAGGACTGCCCGCACGAGGCCATGCGCGCGGAGGGGCGTTGCGATCTCGGGCGGATCTGCGTGCGCGACCGCCGTTCGAAGCGGATCGACAGATTCCTAGCCAACAATCCGGCGCTGGCGAACCGCTATCTGTCACACTCCTACGCGGAGCTGCGCGTGCTGGCCGCCAAGCATGCGAGCGTCTTTCTGATGCCACAACTCGTGGACGATCCGGAACCCGATGTCCGGGCGATGGTTGCGTACCGTCTGCCGGTCAACCGACTCGGCGCGCTGAAGCGTGACGGAGACCGCAAGGTGCGGCTTGCCGTCGCCTATCGCGCCGAGGGGAAGGATCTCGTCGATCTTCTCAGCGATGGCGATTATGCGGTTCGCTGCGTCGCCGCGCGACGGGCCTCGCCGGATCTTCTCGTCGTCGCGCGCAACGACCCGGTCAGCGATGTCCGGAGAATCGTCGCACAGCGGGCTCCCGCCGACGTCCTGGTGCCGATGATGTTCGACGACGACCCGCTCGTGCGCCTCGAGGTGGCGCGGCGGCTAGAGCCGCATCAGCTCGAGATCCTCGTCCACGACGAGGATCTGCGTGTGCGCTTCGTCGTTGCCGAGCGGTGCCCGGAGGCGCTGCTCGCTTACCTCGTCCACGACCGGGATTTGGAGGTCCGTAACTTGGCGCGTGCGCGCATCGTCTCAAGTGATGGAGGTACCGATGGGGCTGGGGCGTGAGCAGGACGTCGAGATCTTCAAGCCGCCGCTCTTTCGGCCTGGCGAGAAGGTCGTGTCGCTGAAGAACATACGCAACGATGGGACGGTTCGGGGGCGGGAGATTGGTGAGATCGTCGTGAAGAAAGGCGAGGTCGGCTATGTGCGCGACATCGGCACATTTCTGCAGGCGTTCTTCATCTACGCGGTCGAATGGATCGACCGGGGAACGATCGTCGGCATGCGCGGCAAGGAGCTGACACGCTATCTCGGCCCGGCGAGCGGAGAGACTGCAGACCACAAAGGAGTTTCATTGTGAAGGTCATGATCCGAAAGGTGGCCGCCGGCTATTCGGTCTACGTGCCGAAGAAGGATCTCGAAGAGGCCGTCGTTGAGGCCGAGAAGGCGACCCTCTGGGGCGGCTGGGTGCTTCTGAAGAACGGTTGGAAGCTCGAGTTGCCTGAAATGGCGGCGGATACGCGCCTGCCGATCACGGTGGAAGCACGCAAGCTTGCAGATGCGGCGTGATCCATCGACACGCGCCGTTCCGACGGGCTTGAATGAAAGGAATTCGACATGACGGGAGCCTTGCGATTGGCCGATACGCTCGACCCGCCGGCCGAAGCTCAAAGGCGACTGCGGCAGATCGCGGTGGAAATCGGCAACGGACGTATCATTCCCTATCTCGGGCCGGGAGTACTGGAGAGCGGCCCCGCTCCATCGGTGCCGACAACGCCAATCGCTCTGGCGATGGCGCTGCACGAGCGAGCGCCGGTCGGAGCAAAGCTGCGCGGCAATATGTGGGGAACGGCGCAGTTCATCGAGCAGCGGCGTCACCGTAAGACGCTCGTGGCGTTTCTCGCTGACATCTTCAAGGTTCCTGTCGATCCAGGCCCCCTCCACGCCTGGCTCGCCGGACAATGCATCCCGCTGATCGTCGACACCTGGTATGATGCGGCATTGTCACGCGCGTTCGCGAGCGCTGGCCGTAGTGATTTCGCCGAGGTGCAAGGCGTCACGCGCGCACTCGAGACACGCGATGTCTGGACCAAGTGTTATGCGGCAGACGGGCGCGAGATCACTCCGGACGAAGCCGCCGACGTCGGCACGATCATCTACAAGCCGCACGGATCGGTCTCGCCAGCAAGCAATTTCCTCGTCGCAGACAGCGACTATGTCGAAGTGCTTACCGAGATCGACATCCAGTCGCCAATACCCGACGTGGTGAAGGAACGGCGCGCGGGGCGCGGCTTCCTGTTCGTCGGTTGTCGATTCGACGATCAGATGCTGCGCACGTACGCCCGCCAGATCATGAAGCGGTCCGGTGGCGCCAGCTACGCGGTCATGGATTTCGAACCGACGCGCATGGAGGAACGCTTCTTCGCAGAGCTGGGCATCGAGCCGCTTGTTTGCGCCTTGCCCGAGGCCATTGCGGCATTGACTTCAGCTTGATTGCGACTTCGTTCTCGAAAACGGCGTGACTCCTTCGGGAGGTCGCGCCGTTTTCGTTTGCAGGTGCGTGCGCTCTGTTGGCGTTGGCACGTGCCTGTCGGCAAATGTCGAATTCCCCACATCGCGCCCAAGCTCTCCGCGCCCCGGTGGAACGCAAGAAAATAGCGTGGAATCAACGAAAAACACGTGTGGACCAGAGTTGGCACGACGGTTGCGAATACCCTTTTCACGGCAGGTCCGTCGGACCGTCGCCGACGGATTACGACAGGCACAAGCGCAATCGAAAGGGTAGGCAAATGGGCTCTCTGCGCCAGATCGCATTCTACGGCAAGGGTGGTATTGGCAAGTCCACCACATCGCAAAACACGCTCGCGGCACTCGTCGACCTCGGTCAGAAGATCCTGATCGTCGGCTGCGACCCGAAGGCGGATTCGACCCGCCTCATCCTGAACGCCAAGGCGCAGGATACGGTTCTGCACCTCGCGGCCGAAGAGGGATCGGTCGAGGACCTCGAGCTCGAGCAGGTTCTGAAGATCGGCTACAAGGGCATCAAGTGCGTCGAGTCCGGCGGTCCTGAGCCGGGCGTCGGCTGCGCCGGCCGCGGCGTCATCACCTCGATCAACTTCCTCGAAGAGAACGGCGCCTACGACGATGTCGACTACGTCTCCTATGACGTTCTCGGCGACGTCGTCTGCGGCGGTTTCGCCATGCCGATCCGCGAAAACAAGGCCCAGGAAATCTACATCGTCATGTCCGGCGAGATGATGGCGCTCTATGCGGCCAACAACATCGCCAAGGGCATTCTGAAATACGCTCACTCCGGCGGCGTGCGCCTCGGCGGTCTGATCTGCAACGAGCGCCAGACCGACCGGGAACTCGATCTCGCCGAAGCCCTGGCCGCGCGTCTCAACTCCAAGCTGATCCACTTCGTGCCGCGCGACAACATCGTGCAGCACGCCGAATTGCGCAAGCAGACGGTGATCCAGTACGCGCCCGACAGCCAGCAGGCGCAGGAGTATCGCAAGCTTGCCGAAAAGATCCATGCGAACTCCGGCAAGGGCACCATTCCGACGCCGATCACGATGGAAGAGCTCGAGGACATGTTGCTCGACTTCGGCATCATGAAGACCGACGAGCAGGCGCTCGCCGAGCTTCAAGCCAAAGAGGCAGCCAAGGCCGCAGCCGCCGGCCGTTGATCGAAGGAACCCGCGCCGATCCGCAGCTTTGAACTCGGTCGTCGGCGCAACCCTTTGACCATTGCCATCGAGGAGCATGGACATGGACGACTATACAAATACACCGGAATTCAATGAGAAGCTGATCGAGGAAGTGCTTTCGGCTTATCCCGACAAGGCCGCCAAGCGCCGCAAGAAGCACCTCGACGTCGCCACCGACAAGGGAACCGACGAGAGCGGAAACGCCCTGAGTGAATGCGACGTGAAGTCGAACATCAAATCGATTCCCGGCGTCATGACCGTTCGGGGATGCGCATATGCCGGCTCCAAGGGTGTCGTGTGGGGACCGGTCAAGGACATGGTGCACATCAGCCATGGCCCGGTCGGCTGCGGGCAATACTCGTGGTCGCAGCGGCGCAACTATTACATCGGCAAGACCGGTGTCGACAGCTTCGTGACGATGCAGTTCACATCCGACTTCCAGGAAAAGGACATCGTCTTCGGCGGTGACAAGAAGCTCGAGAAGATCATCGACGAGATCAACGATCTGTTCCCTCTGGCGAATGGCATCACCATTCAGTCGGAATGTCCGATCGGCCTGATCGGCGACGACATCGAAGCGGTGTCGCGCAAGAAGAACAAGGAGACCGGCAAGACCATCGTGCCTGTGCGGTGCGAGGGCTTCCGTGGTGTCTCTCAGTCGCTCGGCCATCACATCGCCAACGACGCGATCCGTGACTGGGTTTTCGACAAGCGCGAAACTGGCTACGAGGCCGGCCCCTACGACGTCAACGTGATCGGCGACTACAACATCGGCGGTGACGCCTGGTCATCGCGCATCCTGCTCGAGGAGATGGGGCTCAACGTAGTCGGCAACTGGTCCGGCGATGCGACCCTTGCCGAAATCGAGCGCGCGCCGAAGGCCAAGCTGAACCTCATCCACTGCTATCGGTCGATGAACTACATCTGCCGTCACATGGAAGAGAAGTACGGCATGCCGTGGGAGGAGTACAACTTCTTCGGCCCGTCGCAGATCGCCCTGTCCTTGCGCAAGATCGCCGCACACTTCGACGACAAGATCAAGGAGGGCGCCGAGCGCGTCATCGCCAAGTACCAGCCCCTGGTCGATGCGATTGTCGCGAAGTACCGGCCGCGCCTCGAAGGCAAGACTGTCATGCTGTACGTCGGCGGCCTTCGCCCGCGTCACGTGGTCAATGCCTACGAGGATCTGGGTATGATCATCACGGGCACGGGCTATGAGTTCGGCCACGGTGACGACTATCAGCGCACCGGTCATTACGTGAAGGGCGGCACGCTCATTTACGACGATGTGACCGGTTACGAGCTCGAAAAGTTCATCGAGAAGAAGCGTCCGGATCTCGTCGGATCTGGCATCAAGGAGAAGTACCCGGTGCAGAAGATGGGCATTCCGTTCCGTCAAATGCACTCGTGGGACTACTCGGGACCCTACCACGGCTACGACGGCTTCGCGATCTTCGCGCGCGACATGGACCTCGCGATCAACAATCCCGTTTGGGAGATGTTCGACGCTCCCTGGAAGAAGGCCGCCTGAACCGCATGGTGCCGGACACCGGCCGGCACCATGTCTTGAATGAACCCATTGCTGTCACTTCCACAAGACGCGTCCCGTATGGCGGACGGTCAACGATGGAGAATTGTCATGCCGCAATCAGCTGAGAAGGTGCTCGACCACCGGCCGCTGTTCCGTCAGCCCGAATACGTCGAGATGTTGAAGAACAAGAAGGAAAAGTACGAGGGTGGCCACCCGGACGCAAAGGTCGAGCAGGTGGCCGACTGGACGAAGACCTGGGAGTACCGCGAGAAGAACCTGGCACGTGAAGCGCTGTGCGTGAATCCGGCCAAGGCGTGCCAGCCGCTCGGCGCCGTCTTCGCCGCAGCTGGCTTCGAGCGCACCATGAGTTTCGTGCATGGCTCGCAGGGCTGCGTCGCCTACTACCGCTCGCACCTGTCGCGCCACTTCAAGGAGCCGTGCTCCGCCGTGTCGTCCTCCATGACCGAGGACGCAGCGGTTTTCGGCGGCCTCAACAACATGGTCGACGGCCTCGCCAATACGAAGGCGCTCTACGATCCCGCGATGATCGCGGTGTCGACGACCTGCATGGCGGAAGTCATCGGTGACGACTTGCACTCGTTCATCGAGCAGGCCAAGGGCAAGGGCTCGGTGCCGCAGGACTTCGACGTCCCGTTCGCGCACACGCCCGCGTTCGTCGGTAGCCACGTGAACGGCTACGACAACATGATCAAGGGCATCGTTGAGCACTTCTGGAAGGGCAAGACCGCTACGCCCGGTACGAAGCTCAATATCATTCCAGGCTTCGACGGCTATTGCGTCGGCAACAACCGCGAGCTGAAGCGCATTCTCGACCTGATGGGTGTCGAGTACACCTTCATCTCCGACGCCGCCGACAACTTCGATACGCCATCGGACGGCGAGTACCGCATGTACGACGGCGGCACCACTCTGGATGAGGTCAAGGGTGGGCTTGACGCCAAGGCGACGCTTTCGCTTCAGAACTACTGCACGCCGAAGACGATGGAATACATCGCTTCGTTCGGCCAGCAGACCGCGTCGTTCCACTATCCGATGGGCGTGAAGGCCACGGACGAGCTGCTGATGAAGATCTCGGAGTTGACCGGGAAGGAGATCCCGGAGGCGCTGCGTCTCGAGCGGGGCCGCCTGATCGACGCCATGGCGGACAGCCAGTCGTGGTTGCACGGCCAGAAGTATGCGATCTACGGCGATCCCGACTTCGTCTATGCCATGGCGCGTTTCGTCATGGAAACCGGTGGCGAGCCGACGCACTGCCTCGCGACGAACGGTACCAAGGAGTGGGAGGCGCAGATGAAGGTGCTGCTCGCTTCCTCGCCGTTCGGCAAGGGCTGCCAGGTGTGGGCCGGCAAGGACCTGTGGCACCTGAGGTCGCTGTTGGCGACGGAGCCGACCGATTACATCATCGGCAACTCGTACGGCAAGTATCTCGAGCGCGATCTCAAGATCCCGCTCATCCGTCTGACCTTCCCGGTGTTCGATCGCCACCATCACCATCGCTTCCCGACGATGGGCTATCAGGGCGCGCTGCGCGTGCTGGTGACCCTGCTCGACAAGATCATGGACACAATGGACATCGACACGAACGAGCCGGGCGTATCCGATTACTCGTTCGATCTCACTCGATGACGCATAGGCTCTCCCTGCTCGGGCGGGGAGAGCCAACCTTCATGATGCGGGAGGCGGGCCATGTTGAAGGACAAGATCGCTCACGTCTTCGAGGAGCCCGCCTGTGACAAGAACCAGGCCAAGGGCGAGAAGGAACGCAAGAAGGGTTGCTCCAAGCCTCTGACGCCGGGCGCCGCCGCTGGTGGCTGCGCGTTCGATGGCGCAAAGATTGCGCTGCAACCTATCACCGATGTCGCGCATCTCATCCATGCGCCGCTCGCGTGCGAAGGCAACTCGTGGGACAATCGTGGCGCTGCTTCTTCCGGGCCAGACCTGTGGCGCACGAGCTTCACGACGGATCTGTCCGAACTCGATATCGTGATGGGGCGCGGCGAAAAGAAGCTCCTGAAGGCGATCCGCGAGATCGCCGAGCGCTACGCGCCGCCCGCAATCTTCGTCTACTCGACGTGTGTCACCGCCCTCATCGGCGACGATATCGAAGCCGTATGCCGACACGCTGCCGAGACGCTCGGCCTCCCGGTCGTTCCCGTCAATGCTCCAGGATTCGTCGGTTCGAAGAACCTCGGCAACAAGCTTGCCGGAGAAGCGCTGATCGACCACGTCATCGGAACGCGCGAACCGGAGGACGCAGGGCCGACCGATATCAATGTGCTCGGCGAGTTCAATCTATCCGGCGAGTTTTGGATGGTGAAGCCGCTGTTCGAGAGGCTCGGCATCCGCATTCGAGCAAGTGTGCCAGGCGACGCACGCTATGCCGACGTTGCGGCCGCGCATACGGCGCGCGTCAATATGATGGTCTGCTCGACCGCGCTCATCAATCTCGCGCGGAAAATGGATGAGCGCTGGGGCATTCCGTTCTTCGAGGGTTCATTCTACGGCATTTCCGACACGTCGGAGGCGTTGCGCCAGACCGCGCGCCTGCTCGTCGAACGCGGTGCTCCTGGTGATCTCGTCACTCGATGTGAGGCACTGATCTCGGATGAGGAAAGGCGCGCATGGGCGGCGCTAGCCCCCTATCGCGAGCGGCTGGCCGGTAAGCGCGTTCTCCTCAATACGGGTGGCGTCAAGTCGTGGTCCGTCGTTTCCGCGCTGATGGAGGTCGGGATGGAGATTGTCGGCACATCGATCAAGAAGTCGACGGATGAGGACAAGGAGCGGATCCGGGAGCTGATGAAGGATGATCCGCACATGTTCGAGTCGATGGCGCCGCGCGATCTTTACAGAATGTTGGCCGATGGCGAGGCCGACATCATGTTGTCGGGCGGTCGCACGCAGTTCATCGCCCTGAAGGCCAAGACGCCGTGGCTCGATATCAACCAGGAGCGCCATCACCCGTATGCCGGATATGACGGCATGGTTGAGCTGGTACGCCAGATCGATCGCGCGATCTCCAATCCGGTATGGGCCACGGTGCGGGAGCCGGCGCCGTGGGACGCCGCTGGCTACTGCGTCGGTCCAGCGTTCCAGCAGGCTATCACGCCCAATCACGACATGGAGCCCGACGTGTCGTTTGTCGCGCATACACGACGCAAGTTTGCGGCGATGGGCGCGGACGACATGGGCGAATGTTGAGGGAGGCGGACATGGCGAAAATCGTTCTCTCCGGCAAGGCCGCGGCAGTCAATCCGCTGAAGTCTTCACAACCCCTGGGCGCCGCCTTTGCGTTCCTCGGCATCGAAGGATCGGTTCCGTTATTCCACGGGAGTCAGGGGTGCACCTCATTCGCCCTCGTGCTGTTCGTGCGCCATTTCAAGGAGACCATTCCGCTGCAGACTACGGCGATGGATGAGGTCTCGACGATTCTCGGCGGCGCGGATCACCTCGAGGAAGCGATCCTGAATTTGAAGCAGCGGACGCAGCCCAAGCTTATCGGTGTTTGCACGACGGCACTCGTCGAGACCCGCGGCGAGGATTTTGCCGGTGATCTGGCGTCCATCAAGTTGCGGCGCGCCGCGGAGCTGGCAGGAACAGAGATCGTTCTCGTATCGACTCCGGACTTCGACGGTGCCATCGAGGAGGGATGGACCAAGGCGGTGTCGGCCTTGGTGGAAAGCCTTGTGGCGCCGGGAGAACGCATGGCGCGACAGGTGAACATACTGCCCGGATCGCATCTCACCGTCGCAGATGTCGAGTTGCTGCGCGATACCTGCGCAGCGTTCGGCCTCGATCCGATCATCCTGCCCGACATCTCGGGCTCACTCGACGGCACCATTCCGGAAAAGTGGCTTCCAACGACGTACGGCGGAACGCCCGTCGCGTGTATTCGAAATGCCGGACGCTCGGCATTCACCATCGCCATCGGCGAGCACATGCGCCGCCCGGCGCAGCTCATCCAAGAGCGCTGCGACGTGCCGTTCATGGTGTTCGATCAGCTCACGGGGCTAAAGAGCATCGATCGCTTCATCGCCCTCCTTTCGGAGCTTTCACGCCAGCCGGTTCCGGCACAGATCCGCCGCCGTCGTAACCAACTCACCGATGCGATGCTCGACGGGCACTTCCATTTCGCCGGCAAGAAGGTCGCGATCGGGGCGGAACCCGACTTGCTCTTCGGACTTTCAGCGTTCTTCGCCGGTCTCGGTGCAGAAGTAAGTGCGGCGGTGACGACATCGGCGCATTCGTCGGTTCTCGATCGCGTAATCTCCGAGCGGGTCACTGTGGGGGACCTGCGCGATCTCGAAGACGAAGCCGGTGCGAACGGCTGCGATCTGGTGGTGACACACAGTCACGGGCGGCAAGCAGCCGAGCGACTCGGCGTACCGCACTTGCGTGTCGGCTTCCCGATCTTCGACCGCATCGGAAGTCAGTACCGGCGCACGATCCTCTACGAGGGAGTTCGCGATCTCATCTTCGAGGTCGCGAACTTGTGGCAGGGCGCGCTGCAACAGCCGACTCCGGAAAGTCTCGATCCATTCCTCAAGCGATCACGGGAGGTGAGCGATGAACGTCCGTCGCCTTCAACTCATTGACGATCAATCCGTCGCCTCTGCAACGGGGCCGGCCATCCGCATTGCCATCGCGACGCAGGATATGAAGCGCCTCGATGCGCACTTCGGCTCCGCGCGCAAGTTCGCTGTGTTCGATGTCACAGCCGATGCCTCCTCGTTCATCGAGGCCGTCGGGTTCGACGATGTTTCCGACGAGGGAGGTAAGCACAAAGAGGATGGCGACGACCGCATCACGCCGAAGGTCGATGCATTGAAGGGCGTACATCTGCTGTTCGTGCGAGCGATCGGCGGTCCGGCAGCGGCAAAGGTCGTAAGGGCCGGAATGCACCCGATCAAGGTCGCCGACGTGCAGCCGATCGACGAAGTGATCGGTCGTGTCCAGACGATGTTGAAGGGCGTCCCGCCCCCCTGGCTGCGCAAAGTACTAGGGCAAGCCGGATTAATCGCGAAGCCGTCGTTCGCCGAGGAGGAAATGCCATGACCGTCGTTGCTGAAATCGAGACGCTGGACTCAGCCCCTGGAGGTATCGCGTCGCCGTTCGTCGCGACGCTGGTGCGCCTGGTGCGTGCCCAGGATGCCTATGGCGTGTGGGAGGGAACGAGTGATGTGGAACTCCTGAAGCCGTTCATCGTGACGAAGGAGCAGCGCAAGGCACTACCGCTGATGGCCGATCCAGATCCCGATGTGCTTGCGCGACTC
The DNA here is from genome assembly GCA_016793635.1 of Hyphomicrobiaceae bacterium. Classification (GTDB taxonomy): domain Bacteria; phylum Pseudomonadota; class Alphaproteobacteria; order Rhizobiales; family Hyphomicrobiaceae; genus JAEUMD01. Next base: position 344,766 of record JAEUMD010000008.1, on the reverse strand, counting down.
GAGCTCTTCTACAACGCGGTATCTCTTTCGATCGAGCGGGAGACGGGGCTTGTCGCGAGCCCGATGATGAAGATGCACCACGAAGGTTTCGGCCGCGTGCTCCTTACGACGGGGCGGCTCGTCGTTCTGTCGCGGCATCTGCGCGATGTCCACCGATTCGGCTTCGACAGTATCGACAAGCTTGCGTCCGAAGGTGGGAAGCTCGTCGCCGCGGGTGTCGAGGCGATCACGGCGTATCCCGACGTAGCCCGTGCCTGAGCAGGGAGTGATGAGCATGTCCGATATCGAAACCATCAAAGCCGAATTGAAGAAGCTTTCGGCGCGCGCCACCACCGCGAAGATGAACCTTCACGATCTGGCGGAGGATCTGCCGATCAATTGGCAGGGGATCATGGGGACTGCAAAGGCGACCTATGACGCCTATGCCGCGCTCGAAGCGGCGCGAGCCGAGCTGAAAGCGCTCGAGAGCGCTGATCTGCCGAAGCCGCATGCCGCGAGCTCTTGATCCGGGAGGGAACCATGGCAAATGCAACTCGGGACGGCACACCTTGGACTCCGGTCTACCTGACCGCCATCAATGGTGAGACCTGCATCGGCTGCGGCCGTTGCTACAAGGTGTGCTCGCGCGACGTCATGCACCTGTATGGCTTGGACGAGGATGGGAAGAACCTCGGCAAGGTGACAGAGGACGACGACGACGACTTCGACGGCGATCTCAACCGGAAGATCATGGTTCTCGATAATGCCGGCTCCTGCATCGGCTGTGGTGCATGCGCGCGCGTCTGTCCGAAGAACTGCCAAACCCACACACCGGCGGAAGCTCTCGAGGCTTGAAGGAGAACCGCACCGTGCTCGAAAACACTGATCGCGATACAGGAAATCCACCGCCCGTTGCACACGTCGGGCTTCCGATGATGACGACGGTCCTGGAGCGCACGGTGCTGTGCTCAGTTCTGGAAAAGGGGCTCGGGGAGCGCGATCTGCGTGGTGGCACACTCGCGCGGCGCATCGGTGTTGGTGGAACCTCGCTCGGGGTTCTCCTGATGTTGTACGTTCCGGGGCATCCGGTGCTTGTTCCCGACGACTACGTTCAGCAGGATGTGAGCGAGGAGCAGGCCTGGGTGCGCGATCTCTTGATGGCTTACACTACGCCCGACAATGAGACGTCGCGGGTTCTCGCGCACATCATCGCCCGGCGCTCCATCGAGGGCGGCCACCTTTGGGAAGATCTCGGACTGCCCGATCGGCCAATGCTGACCAGCACGATGCGCCAATTCTTTCCCGACCTCGCGGCCCTCAACGTCGACAACATGCGCTGGAAGCGCTTCTTCTTCCGCCAGTTGTGCGAGGCCGAGGGGATGGCGCACTGCACGTCGCCCACGTGCTGCACGTGCCCCGATGTCGAGCGCTGCTTCGAGCCCGGGTCCGTCGATGCGCTGATGGCCCGCGCCAAGACGCCGCCGGACTGATCGGTGTCATTGAGTAGGTTGAGACGCCCGTAAATTGAAATCAGGCATGCATCGTCGCTGCGCGCGAGCAGGCGCCGTCGCTTGCCGTCAGTCGAGCGGAATGGTGGCGCGGTGATCTCTATGGACGTACTTCAGTGGACCAAGCGCGAACACTCCGGCGTCAGCGAGATGGACGAAACGCACGCCGAGTTCATCGCCCTGGTCAATGCCATCGGCGCGACACGCGACGCCGATGACCTGCGGCATCTCCTACGATCTCTCGTCGAGCACACTCGCGCGCACTTTGCGCTCGAGAGCAAGTTGATGAGTACATGTGATTTCCCGGCCGCGCGCGAGCACGAGGAAGAGCACGCGCGCGTCCTCGGCGACCTCTCGCGCTACGCGGCAATGGCTGACAGGGGCATGCCGGAGATGGCGAAGGCGTTCGTCTGCGAATATCTGCCGGCCTGGTTTCGCGCGCACGCGGCCACCATGGATTCGGCGCTGGCGCGCTGTGTGAAGGAGCAGCGCAAGCGGCGCACGAAGTAATGTCGTGAAGCCGACCGTTGTCAGGAGCGCGACAACTGCCGGACCGAAACAGGCCATGTTTTCAAGCATTTTCGGCGTGGCACACGACTTGCTGATGTACCTCCAACAGCTTTCTCACCAAGTGGAGGATACCGAATGATCGCGCTCACTCCGAATGCTGCAGGCGCCGTCAAGAAGGCCATAGAGAAATCCGGCAAGGCCGGCGCGGGTTTCCGCATCATGGTGGAAAATGGCGGCTGTTCCGGCTTTCGCTACAAGATCGGCCTCGACCTCCAGCCGCGTTCCGATGACGCCGTCGTCGAAAGCAGTGGCGTGCAGATCTTCCTCGATCCCAGATCGGCCGAGATGCTCTCGGGTGTCACCGTCGATTTCGTCGAGGAGCTCGGAAAGGCGGGCTTCTCGTTCGACAATCCCAACGCCTCGTCGAAGTGCAGTTGCGGCAAATCATTCTGCTGAGGGGAGTGCGGCCATGTGGGATTATTCCGAGAAGGTGAAGGAATACTTCTTCGATCCGAAGAACGCCGGCGTGCTGGCCGATGCCAACGCGGTTGGTGAGGTGGGCGCGATTGCCTGTGGTGACGCACTGAAGCTGATGCTGAAGGTGGATCCGGCGACGGAGCGCATCGAGGCGGCAACGTTCCAGACGTTCGGCTGCGGATCGGCGATCGCGTCGTCGTCGGCACTCACGGAACTCGTCATCGGCAAGACGATCGACGAGGCCCTGAAGCTGACCAACGCCGACATCGCCGATTTCCTCGGGGGCTTGCCGCCGGAGAAGATGCACTGCTCGGTGATGGGCTATGAAGCGTTACAGGCGGCAGTGGCGAACTTCCGCGGTGAGACGTGGAGCGACGATCACGAGGAAGGTGCGCTGATTTGCAAGTGCTTCGGCGTCGACGAGGGCATGCTCGAAACGGCCATTCGCGTCAACAAGCTGACGACACTCGAGATGGTCACGTTCTACACCAAGGCGGGCGGAAGCTGCGCCACCTGCGCGGATGGGATCGAGGCGGTGTTGGCCCGCGTCAACGCGGAGATGGTGGCGGAGGGCGCGCTCGATGCAGCGGCTGCGTTCGTCGCTGGAGGCATTTCGGATACGAGTGGCATCATCCGCAAGCCGCAGACCGGACGGGCGGGCGCGAAGGCGACCGTCGAGATTTCCGACGACTTCGTGCCTCTCGAGATCTTCAACGAAGAGGTCCGTGCGGCAGCGCCGAAGCCCAAGCTGACGACGCTACAGAAGATCCGAATTGTCGAGGAAGTCATCGCCGAGGTGCGTCCGACGCTGCAACGCGATGGCGGGGACTGTGAGTTGATCGACGTCGATGGCGACAAGGTGCTGCTCAAGCTGAAGGGCGCCTGCATCAATTGCCAACTCGCTTCGATGACGGTCAATGGCGTGCAGCAGCGCCTGATGGAGCGAAGCGGCCTGCCCTTGCGCGTCGTGCCGGTGCAGTCCGGCGCCCACTAGCCGTTTCGTGTCCCTGCGCGCCCAAGGCGTTGCACTGTAACGCAGTCCTGTAGGAAGGAGGCCCGCATGTCCGTCCGCCCTGTCTACCTCGACAACAATGCGACCACCAAGGTGGATGCCCGTGTCGTCTCGGCGATGCTGCCGTACTTCAACGAGCAGTTCGGAAATCCGTCTTCGATGCACGCGTTCGGCGCGAAAGTCGGCGGCGCGGTTCGCGATGCGCGAGGCAAGCTACAGCAGCTACTTGGCGCGGAGCACGATCACGAGGTCGTCTTCACGTCCGGCGGCACGGAAAGCGATAACGCCGCGTTGCTCTCGGCGCTCGAGGTGAGCCCTGGCCGCGATGAGATCATCACCAGCGCGGTCGAGCATCCAGCGATCCTCTCGATGTGCGAGCATCTCGAGAAATCGCGCGGCACCAGAGTGCACGTGATCGGTGTCGACAGTCAGGGGCGGCTCGATATCGAAGCGTACCGCAAAGCCCTGTCGGAAAAGACGGCGCTTGTTTCCATCATGTGGGCGAACAATGAAACCGGCACGATCAATCCCGTCGCCGAGTTGGCCGAGCTCGCCAAGGAAGCCGGCGCGCTGTTCCATACCGATGCCGTGCAAGCGGTCGGCAAGGTTCCGATCGATCTGAAGACGACGGAAATCGACATGCTCTCGCTGTCGGGACACAAGCTGCACGGTCCAAAGGGTATTGGTGCGCTCTATGTCCGTCGCGGCGTTCGTTTCAAGTCGCTACTCAAGGGCGGGCACCAGGAACGCGGCCGACGCGCGGGGACGGAGAATACGCCGGGCATCGTCGGCCTCGGCGTTGCCGCCGCAATAGCGCACGCGGATCTCGCGACGGACATGGCCTACATCAGCGGGCTTCGCGACCGGCTCGAGAAGGGGCTTCTCCAGCGCATCGGCAAGTCGTTCGTAACGGGTGATTCCGCCAACCGCTTGCCGAATACTTCGAACATCGCGTTCGAGTTCATCGAAGGCGAGGCCATTCTGCTGTTGCTCAACCGGGCCGGCATCGCCGCGTCGTCGGGTTCGGCCTGCACGTCCGGCTCGCTCGAACCGTCGCACGTGCTGCGTGCCATGGGTGTGCCTTACACGGCGGCGCACGGTGCCATTCGCTTCTCGTTCAGCCGTGACAACTCGGCGGAGGACGTCGATCAGGTGCTGGACGTGATGCCGGGCATCATCGAGCGGCTGCGCGACCTCTCTCCCTTCTGGACCGAAGGCGGTGCTAAGCCGGCGACGTTCCAGCCGACCTATGCCTGAGCAGGAGGGGCCGATGTCCGTCGTCGGGTCACGCATCCATCTCAACGACACCACCCTGCGCGATGGAGAGCAGGCGCCTGGCGTTTCCTTCACCGTCGAGGAAAAGCTGGCGATCGCCCGCGCGCTTGCGGATGCAGGCGTGGGCGAGCTCGAAGCGGGCACGCCGGCGATGGGCGAGCAGGAGATCGAGTCCATTCGCGCGATCGTCGATGCCGGCCTCGCTGCGAGGCCGATCGCATGGGGTCGCATGCGCGAGGGCGATGTCGATGCCGCGGCGAGGTCGGGCGTCGGTATGATCAACCTGTCGGTGCCCGTGTCCGACATTCAACTCAAGGCCAAGCTCGGCGTGGGCCGCGAGTGGGCGCTTGAGGCGATCCGCCGCGTCGTGCCTTATGCCCGCGACATGGGGCTTGAGGTCGCGGTCGGTGGTGAGGATTCCTCGCGCGCCGACCCCGAGTTCCTCTGCCGCGTCATCGAGACGGCGGAAAGCGTCGGAGCGCGCCGTTTCAGAATTGCCGATACGCTTGGTGTGCTCGATCCCTTCTCGACGTTCGCGCTGGTCGAGCGGTTGGTGGCCCGCAGCGGTATCGAGCTCGAGATCCACGCGCACGACGACCTCGGCCTCGCGACGGCGAATACGCTCGCAGCCCTGCGCGCCGGCGCGACGCATGCTAGCGTGACCGTCGTCGGGCTCGGCGAGCGTGCCGGTAATGCGCCGCTCGAAGAGATCGCGGTTGCCGCAGAACGCATCTACGGCTTCAGGACGGGACTGGTGCAGTCCGCGCTCCCCCAGGTCGCAAGCATCGTCGCGGCAGCTTCTGGACGATCGATTCCCGAGAGCAAGGCGATCGTCGGTGCCGCGGCGTTCATGCACGAGTCCGGTATTCACGTCGACGGTCTGCTCAAGAGTCGCGATGCCTATCAGGCGTTCGATCCGCAGCTTGTCGGCCGCCAGCACTGCATCGTTCTCGGCAAGCACTCCGGAACGAGCGCCATCCGCAACGCGCTCGGTGAGCTCGGTATTGCGGTGGAGCCGGGCGAGGAAGCCGCTTTGCTCTCGAGCGTTCGCGCCGAGGCGGCGGAGACCAAGCGCTGCGTGCCGGCACAACGCCTGCCGCTGCTGCTGAGGTTGGTGAAATTCGGTACCGCCGGCACAATGCCGGCCGCCGCAAGCTGAGGTGCGACCATGTCTGAACACGACGGCTGCTCGATTCCTCCAGTCATTCCCCTGGCCAGCGAGAAGAACGTGCTCGCCAAGCTCAAGGCGTGCGCCTCGGCCGAGGAGTTCTTCGTCGGACTTGGAGTACCGTTCGATCCCGCGAAGCTATCCGTCGTTCGCCTGCACATCCTGAAGCGCATGGGCGAGTACATCGGCGAGGAGGAGCTCGATGGCCTTCCTGACCGCGTCGTCATCGCGCGTTGCCGGTCATATCTCGAGCGCGCGTATGAAGACTTCATGCAATCGGGGCCGCTCGATCAGCGCGTGTTCAAAGTGCTGAAGAATGCGGTCGCGCCGACCGCCGGCGGTTTCGTCGCGCTCGACGAGCTCGAGTGACGCGAAGCGCGAGTTCAGTACGAGCACTACCACAACGCCACCGGTCGAGTTCGACTGGTGGCGTAGTCGTTCGTGCGGACCGCGTCCAACATGTCTGGTTTCTGACACGGCGCGGATATGACGTGTGTCGGGACGTGCGCTGGAACGCGGGTAAAGCCGTAAGTATCGGGGTTTCAATGGTTATTCCGACTTGCTGCGCAGTGGCATAGGGCTTGCGATGTCTATTCGCGAGCAGCAAGCGGAGATCTCCCGATGCACATTGTCGTCTGCCTCAAGCAGGTTCCGGATTCCGCGCAGATCCGCGTTCATCCCGTCACCAACACGATCATGCGGCAGGGTGTGCCGACGATCATCAATCCCTACGACCTGTTCGCACTGGAGCAGGCGTTGCAGCTTCGCGATCAGCATGGCGGCGAGGTGACGGTGCTAACCATGGGCCCACCCATGGCCGAGGACAGTCTGCGCAAGGCTCTCACGTTCGGTGCTGATCGCGCTGTGCTGCTGACGGATCGGTTCTTCGCCGGCTCCGATACCCTGGCAACGTCGTTCGCGCTCGCTTCCGCCATCCAGAAGATCTCGGAGACGTGGAGCGCACCGGACATCGTGTTTACCGGCAAGCAGACGATCGACGGCGACACAGCGCAGGTTGGGCCAGGCGTCGCGCGCCGGCTCGAACTCAATCAGCTGACCTACGTCGCGCGCATATCCGGCATCGATTTCGCCGAGCGGTCGGTCACCGTAGAGCGGCGCGCCGAAGGCGGTGTCCAGACGCTGAAGACGAGCCTTCCATGCCTGGTCACCATGCTCGAAGGCACCAACACCATACGCCGCGGAACGATGCATGACGCGCTGAGGGCTGCGCGCGCCACGGTCGTCAAGTGGAGTGCAGCCGAGGCGGGCATCAAGGATCTCACCAAGTGCGGCCTCAAGGGGTCGCCGACGGTGGTTAAGCGCGTGTTCGCTCCGACACCCCGCTCCGAGCGCGCGCAGATCGTCGATCTCACAGGCAAGTCCAACGAGGAAATGGGCGAGGCGCTGATGGCGGAGATCTTCGCCAGATCGCCGAGTCTCGAATCCGCGCTCGAGAAGATGGCTGCCGGTTACTGAAGCACGCGCCAGGGAGTTTGAGGTCATGAGCAACGAGACAACGGCGAAGACTCCGGCACCGCAGGGCGGGCGCGCGGGCATGAAGAAGGAACTCTCCGAGGAGTTCAAGGCCTACAAGCACGTGTGGGTGTTCGTCGAGCTCGAACGCGGCCAGGTTCATCCCGTGTCCTGGGAACTGATGGGTGAGGGGCGCAAGCTCGCCGATAAGCTCGGTGTTGAGCTTGCCGGTGTCATCATCGGCGCGCCGGGCGAGGCGTCGAAAATGGCCGCGGCCGAATGCTTCGCGTTTGGCGCCGATGTGGCGTACGTCGCGCAGCATGAAGCGCTTGCCGAATATCGCAACGATCCGTTCACGCGCGTCTTCACCGATCTTGTAAAAACTTACAAGCCGGAGATTCTCCTGCTCGGCGCGACGACGCTCGGCCGCGATCTCGCGGGCTCGGTGGCAACGACGCTGCTCACGGGACTGACGGCTGATTCGACCGAACTCGCCGTCGATGCTGATGGCTCGCTCGCGGCGACGCGCCCGACCTTCGGCGGCTCGCTGTTGTGCACGATTTACACGTTGAACTACCGTCCACAGATGGCGACGGTGCGCCCTCGGGTGATGGCGATGCCGGAGCGGCGTGAAGGACGCATCGGCCGTGTCGTCGAGGTCGTTCCCAATCTCGTCGAAAGCGACATCGTCACGAAGGTGCTTTCTTTCCTGCCGGACCGCGAGAGCTCGAAGTCCAATCTTGCATATGCGGATATCGTCGTCGCCGGCGGTATCGGACTGCAATCGGCGGAGAATTTCCAGCTCGTCAAGGCGCTCGCCGAAGTCCTCGGCGGTGAATACGGCTGTTCGCGGCCCGTCGTGCAGAAGGGGTGGGTGCCTGTCGATCGCCAGATCGGGCAAACGGGCAAGACGATCCGTCCGAAGCTCTACATCGCGGCGGGCATCTCGGGTGCGATACAGCATCGCGTCGGCGTCGAGGGCGCCGATCTGATCCTCGCGATCAACACCGACAAGAATGCACCGATTTTCGACTTCGCGCACGTGGGTGTCGTCGGCGACGCGACACGCATCCTGCCGACACTCACTCGCGCTTTCCGCGCGCGTCTCAGTGTCAACCGGTTGGCTAGCTGAAGGGGCTTACCATGATCGAGGAACGTTTCGACGCCATCGTCGTTGGTGCCGGACCAGCCGGCAACGCCTGCGCTCTGACACTGGCTCAACGCGGCCTGAAGGTTCTGCAACTCGAGCGCGGGGAATACCCGGGGTCGAAGAACGTGCAGGGTGCGATCCTTTACTCGGATGCCCTGGAGCAGCTGATCCCTGATTTCCGCGAGGATGCTCCGCTCGAGCGCCACATCATCGAACAGCGCCTCTGGATGATGGACGATCGCTCGACGACAGCGATGCAGTACCGCTCGGACGACTTCAACGAGGAGAAGCCAAACCGTTACACGATTATCCGGGCGCAATTCGACAAGTGGTTCTCCAAACGCGTGCAGGCGGCTGGTGCGCTCGTCATCTGCGAGACGACGGTGACCGAGCTCGTCCAGGATGACACGGGCCGCGTCATCGGCGTCAGGACCGATCGCGTCGGAGGTTTCATCAAGGCGGATGTCGTGGTGCTTGCCGAAGGCGTCAACGGCCTGCTCGGCGCGCGTGCCGGATTGCGGGAGGTGCCCGCGCCGAAGACCGTTGCGCTCGCTGTCAAGGAAATGCACTTTCTGCCGCAGGAAACCATCGAGGCGCGTTTCAACCTCAAAGGCGACGAAGGTGTCGTCATCGAGGCCGCCGGCACGATCACGAAGGGAATGACGGGGACGGCCTTCATCTATACCAACAAGGAGTCGCTCGCCGTCGGTATCGGTTGTTTGATTTCCGATTTCGCGGAGACGGGAGAAACGCCTTATGGCCTGCTTGAGCGGTTCAAGGCGCATCCGTCCGCAGTGCCGCTGCTGTCGGGGTCCGAGGTGAAGGAGTATGCCGCGCACATGATTCCCGAAGGCGGCTATCGCGCAATCCCCAAACTGTTCGGCGACGGGTGGCTGGTGGTCGGCGATGCCGGGCAGTTCGTCAACGCGGTGCATCGCGAGGGCTCCAACCTCGCCATGACGACGGGACGCATCGCAGCCGAGACGATCGCGCAGATCAAGACGCGGCGCGATCCCATGACCGCCGAGAATCTCGCGATCTACAAGAAGAAGCTCGACGAGTCGTTCGTGATGAAGGATCTGAAGAAGTACAAGAACCTTCCGCACGCGCTCGAGAACAAGCACCTGTTCACGACTTATCCGCAACTGCTATCGAGCGCGATGCAGACGTGGTTCCGCGTCGATGGCGTCGAAAAGAAGGCCAAGGAGAACGCCATCGTGAAGTCGTTCTTCTCGGCGCGGCGCTTCACCGGGCTCGTCAGCGACGCCTTCTCGATGGCGCGCGGCTGGCGCTGATCGCACGAACGCGGCCGCCGATCATGAGGGCGCCGCATAACTGTTCACGTGTTGGTTCAATCGACAGGGAAGAGGAGTGCAACGATGGCAATCGCCGAGCAGGCTGTCCGGGTCGAGGACAAGCTCTATCAGAACCGCTACCTCGTCGACACGGGGCGCCCGCACATCAAGGTGATGCCGCACGAGGTCCCCTCGGCCGCGTTGCTGGCCCTCACCAAGGTCTGCCCCGCGGGCTGCTATGCTCTGAACGATTCAGGGCAGGTCGAGATCACGCCGGACGGCTGCATGGAATGCGGTACCTGCCGTGTGATGGCGGAGGCGACCGGTGACATCGAGTGGAACTACCCACGCGGCGGTTTCGGCGTGCTGTTCAAGTTCGGCTAGCGTTGCGTCACTAACGCTTGGTTCCCGGTTGCTGAACGGTGGCCTGCCAAGCGTTAGTGACAAAAGCAACACTAGTATCATCGCGTAGCTAGTGTTCTTGTCGTCTCCGACACTTGGTCGATCGCATGCCGCACTGGGAACCAAGTGTCGGAGACGGAACACGAGTGTCTCGATTCACAAGTTCGCCACCACCTGGCCGCTTGCGTAACGGCGAACTTCTGAATCGGAAGCGACAGTATAGTCATGGAGTTGTTAGTGCGTTTCAGATAGCGAAGTCCGCTCGGATGCAGGCCGCATGTGGATGCGAACTTCGCGATCGCCTAACCAGGGTTTTACCGGTCGAGAAGTGATGCACTGCGCGCTCTCGTCCGGGCCGTGCGGCACAACTCAAGTGCAACTCGATCGATTGCAACAGAAAGTGTTGAGAGAGACCCTTCCGTTGCACCAAGCCGCCCCGCGTCGGTTCACCGACCGTCAGAGCGGGCGGCGCACGGGTTTGATGCGGCTCGCAAGTACCTTGTCGATCCTGCGACCGTCGAGGTCGACCACCTCGAAGCGCCAACCGTTGCTCTCGATGTGCTCACCCGTTTTCGGCAAGTGCTGCATCTGCGAGAGGATGAAGCCCGCGACGGTCTCATAAGTGCGCGGTTCAGGTAATGCGACGCCCAGCAGATCGCGTAACTCGTCCGCCTGCATCGCGCCGGAGAGAAGCCAAGACCCGTCGTCGCGCTCCACCGCCTGCGGGTCCAAGCCCTCGGTGTCCGATTTGAACACGCCGGCGATGGCCTCGAGAATGTCTGCGGGTGTCACCAGTCCTTCGAAGTGCCCATATTCGTCGTGAATGAGGGCCATCGGGACGGCGGCCTCGCGCAGGATTGCCAGCACGTCGAGCGCTTCCGTCGTCTCGGGAATGATCGGCGCATGGCGAATGGCGGAACGCACGTCGAAGGGGCGACCAGACAGCATGCCCGCGAGCAACTCGCGGGTCTGCACGACGCCGATGAGCGCATCTCGCGAACCCTCTCCGACCGGAAGCCGCGAGTGTGTAGTGGAGATGAGCCGAGCCTTGATGTCCTGATCCGGCGCGGTGACATCGATCCAGTCGACTTCGGAACGGGGCGTCATGAGGCCGACGACAGCGCGGTCCGCGAGCCGCATGACGCCGGCGATCATCTTGCGCTCGCCCTTTTCGATCACGCCGGCCGACTCTGCCTCCGAAATCAAAGTTCGAATTTCCTCGTCGGTGATGCGCGCCTCGCTTTCGGTAGTCTGGCCAAGCATGCGAAAGACGAGTCTTGTCGAGGCATCGAGTAGCCAGACGGCAGGTGCGGCGATGCGCGAAAAGAGCGTCATCGCCGGGGCGACCGCGCAGGCGATGCCTTCAGCGTTGCGGAGCGCGAGGTTCTTTGGCACCAGCTCGCCGACGATGACAGAGAGATAAGTGATGAGCGCGATGACGACGCCATAGCCGAGTGGCCCGGCGAGCCTCTCGGACACCCCGAGCGCCGAGAGGGCGTCGGCAGCAGTCGTGCCGAACGCTTCTCCCGAATAGGCGCCGTTAACGATGCCGATCAGGGTAATTCCGATCTGCACAGCGGAAAGAAAACGGCCGGGGTCCGAGGCGAGAGCGAGTGCGCTGTTGGCACCCTTGCGTCCAGCTGCGGCCATCGCCTTGAGGCGCGTGCGGCGAGCGGAAACCACGGCGAGTTCGGAAAGAGCGAACATCCCGTTGAGCAGGATGAGGGATGCGACGATGGTCAGCTCGGTCACGACGTTGTCGGCCGGCTCGCCGCGGGCCACTCCTTGCTGCTGGGGAGACGGATCGTAGGAAGGCGATGCCTCTTGGTCAACGTCTGCCCGGCGCTTTCGTCTCGGTCTTTCGGCGCGCTCTGCATCTGCAACGAGCGTGGGCCGCACGTGAAATCTCAGATCGACGTCAGCCAATTCGACGAATAAAAATCAATTGGACCGGCCGGACCATCACCGTCCGCCCGTTCACATCGCGCAGCGAAGGCTTGAATCGGTATGAAGCGAATTGCACTCTCTGAAGCTTGGACCGGTGTCGCCGACTGCCGCAACTGCAGTATTCGCAGCTCTGTTCTCTTTGCCCGGCTGGACGAGAAGGATTTCGATGAATTGCACCGGCCGATCGACCAGCTCGTCTATGCGCCGGGTGCGGAAATCTACGCGGCCGGCGACAAGGCGGAGACCTTGTTCACGATCCGCTCAGGTCTCGTGAAGTTAACGCGCTTCCTGCCGGACGGCAGTCAGCGGATCGTGCGACTGCTGCGGCGTACCGACGTGATGGGTCTCGAGGCGTTGCTCGGCGGCGATTACGAACACAACGCCACCGCGCTGCAACCGACGGAGCTCTGCCGCCTTCCGGCCGATGCCGTGCGCCGACTTTCGCAGCGCAACTCCAGTCTCTATCACGAGCTGATGGCCCGCTGGCATCGTGCTTTGAGCGATGCGGACCGCTGGATTGCGGAGTTCTCCACGGGGCCGGCGCGCGATCGCGTGGGGCGGCTTCTGCTATGGCTCGCCGAGCGGGACGAGCCGGGGCGGTGCCAGCTCTTCAGCCGCGAGGATCTCGGAGCCGTGCTTGGGCTGACGACGGAGACGTCGAGCAGGACGATGGCTGAGATGAAGCGCCAGGGCGTGATCCTGGAGACCAAGCCGAACCACTTCGAGTTCGACATGGAGAACTTGAGCCGCCTCGTCTCTTGATGAGGTGACGAGCACTCTCTGTGATGCGGTCGGCGCAAAGTTCCGGCTCGCAACTGTGGCTCGGGTGCATGAGGTCTTCGTCCCGATCCTCTTCGCGGCATGCCCCAACTCAGATGAAGACGACGATCTGCAACGCAACTTCGCCGATTGCCTCGCGCTGGGTGCGGTGAGCGAAAAAGGTGTTGTTTCCTCCGATATCGCCGGATGCCGAGTGCGCAAAGACTGCGGGATTGGCCGCGGGGAACCGTCCGCCCATCCGAGCGTTTCAGTCACCACAACCGCAGTGAATGCTTGCCCGGTCCGCGGCGGCTCGCGAAGCCGACCATGAGGCCGTTAAGCGGCGGTCGCGGACAGTTGTGCCAAGGACCGGTCGGATTGCGAGGAGTCGAAACATGGCAACGCCTGGAATTGATGAGCGCAGCTACGATTCCGATAGCAGCACGGTACTGGTGGCTTCGCACACCACACAAACGGCAAATCCTGTGGTGTATCCCGAGGTTGTTTTCGAGACGCCGGCCGCGATCACTCTCGATCGTGACTTGACGCTGGATGACAAGCTTCGCGCGCTTGCGAATTGGGACAGGTCCGTGCGCCGCAAGCTGATGGCGACAAGCCGGGACGCCGACGTCGGCGCACGGCAGAGGGCGGTGCAACTACTCGACGGCATCGAAACTGCCCGCGCAACGTTGCAGCGCGTTCATGGCCGGGTTTCCGCAGATGTTCCGCATCAGTCGCAACCGGCGACGTCGAGTGAGAGTGAGCTGCTGACGCCGACCGAGGCGCGGCAGGGATCGACCAGCAGCATGAACGCTCGCATCCTCGAGCACTCTTTGCTCCTCGCGACGCTCGCCGCCGCGGTCCTCTACGTTTTTATCAACGTTTCCGGATCGTGAACTCCACGTCCATCCAAGAAAATCGTGAACCGATCGAGAGGAGCGAAAGAAATGCAGGACTATCCTAAGAGTGCCGTATCAGAACCACAGAGCGAGGAAGCCGCCAACCCGACGCCGAACCAGTCGCCGCACGAACGCTCGGAACGCGTTGAGGACGACTTCGCTGAACAGGCATTGCGTTTGTTCGAGCAAGCGCAGCGCGCGGGCGAAAGCGCGACGGCAGCCGCACGCAAGACGATGCAAGAGAACCCCACGCTCGCAGTCGCGGGTGCGGTTGCGATCGGTGCGGCGGCAGTCCTGCTCCTCCGCAACCGGGCGTCGCGGCCGGAGTCTGCAGCGTCCAGGATGCAGCGGGGAATCGAGCGCCAGGCTCGATCGATCCGGCGCGCGGTGCGCCAGGAGTTGCGCGATCACGATTTCACGTCCCGCATCGATCATGTCGGCAGTACGCTGAGCAGCATCGATTTGAAGCCCTTCCTGCGGCCGATTCTCGAGCAGGCATCGGAAATTGCCGGGAAGGCGCAGGCGCGGCTCACCGAAGCCGCCAAGTAAGTGGCGAGCCGTTAGGGCGTCTCGCGCCCTGAGTTGGCGAAAGAGGCCGTGTCCGGCAGGGCGCGGCCTTTGGCGTTGTGCGGGCAGCGGCGCCTCGCACCCGGAGTGTAGTGCGGGCGGCGGTCTCTCGTCAGGGCGTGTAAGGTTTCCCGATGGGCGAGACTGAATTATGCGGGTGCTCCGGGGCAGCCTAAGCAGCTTTCAGCAGGTCGAGCCGTGTGTTCGAAGGGCTTAAAAGCCGACTTGTGAGGTTGGAAATAAGTTGTTGTGCATTGCAATACTAGCTCGCTTTTGCGAAGTTCATGGGCTGCCCTACGTCAATATTGATGAATTGACGCAACAGGATTGCTGTCGAGGGCGGCTTTTTTAATTATTACGACCTGCGACGGGTCGACTCGAATCGGATTTTGTGGAGTCAATGACGGTAGCGTGACGCATGCACCGAAGAACAATGTGCCAAAAGTGCGCGCGCCGGGAGGTCGCAATCCACTTGGGGGGATGCGTGAAGGGAACGGTTTTGACGATTGCAGGCAATGCGTGCCTGCTGGGCGCAGGTGTCACGGCAATTCTGCTGATCCCGGCATTTGCCATGGATGCACAGTTCTGGATTCCGGCGCTCGCTGGTTTGCAGCTATGGATGTGCTGCGTGTGGCGGGCTGGCCGCCGCTGATGCACCTCTCGGCTCGCGTGGGTGCGCCCCGCAGCCTTATCGCTTTGTAATACTTGTCGAGTTTCCCAAATCACTGAGACGTCTGAGCGGGGCGATAGGCTCGCCCGCGCAGTTTTTTTGTTGTGGGTCGCGTAACTCGTGCGGCCCTCATGCAATCCGAGTGAGCGGTGGCTGATGAGACGCGCGGTGTGGACGCCGAAGCGACCATAATCGGCGGGCGCGCCTACCCCCCCCCACGGGAGCATGCGAAGAAGACGGGCCAGTCTACTCGCCTCATCTCCAAGTATTCTTTAGTCACGCGGACAGGAGCGGACATAAGGTTCGACGCGTGTCGGTAGGTGTGTTGTCGCTCGTCGGCGGGCGATCTGGCTCGTTAGGTATTGGATCGGGATGGAAGCGGCGTGGCGCTTCCATCGCAATCGGTCGCCCGTCAGGAGCCTGCTAGCGCACTAGAGCGCAGCGCTTCACGCATCGTCGTGCCCACCTGGCTCGCATCGCGGACGACCTGAACGCCCGCGCGTTCGAGCGCCGAGATCTTCGAGGCGGCACTGCCGGCGCCGCCGGTTGCCAGCGCGCCCGCGTGCCCCATGCGCCGCTCCGGCGGGGCATGTCGTCCGGCGACCAGCGCCACGATCGGCTTTCTCGGCTTGCGGGCCCCGACAAGCGCCGCGACCGCTTCTTCCTCCGAGCCGCCGATTTCACCGACGACAATGATGCCTTCGGTCTCGTTGTCGGCGAGGAACATCTCGACCGTATCGGCGAGGCTCAACCCGTGCACGGGGTCTCCGCCGACGCCGACAGTGGTCGATTGGCCGAGGCCCGCCGTCGTCGTCTGGAGAACCACCTCACTCGTCAGCGAGGCCGAGCGTGAGGCGATGCCGATGCCGCCACGGCGGGCGTCGACGGTGGACATCACGCCGAGCTGGCCGATGCCGGGAGCGAGCACGCCCTGGCTGTTCGGCCCGACCAGCCGTGTCCGCGAACCCGCGAGCGCCTGGCGGACGCGAACCATGTCGAGCACGGGAACGCGCTCGGTCACGCAGACGGCAAGATCGAGCTCTGCTTCGATTGCCTCGATGATGGCGGCTGCGGCACGGTCTGGCGGTACGAAGACAAGGGTGGCGGTGGCGCCGGTCGCGGCTTTCGCATCGCCGACACTCTCGAAGATCGGCAGATCGAGATGCGTACGCCCGCCTTTGCCCGGCACGACGCCGGCGACGAGCTTCGTGCCGTAGGACAGCATGCGACCGCAATGGAAGGTCGCCGCACGGCCGGTGAGGCCTTGGCACATGACCTTGGTGTCGGGAGTGATGAGAATGGCCATTACGCAGCCTCCTTCCTGACTGCAGCGACCGCAAGGCGCGCGCCATCGGACATGTCGTCAGCAGCAGTGTACGCAACGCCGTTGTTGCGCAATACGGTCTGCGCGAACGCCGCATTGTTTCCAGCGAGACGCATGACGATCGGCACGCGGCGGCTCACCTTGCGCAAGGCGATGCCGAGCCCTTCGGCGATCGTATCGCACCGTTGCATGCCGCCGCCGTGAACGTTGACATAGATCGCACGTACGGCAGGGTTGGCAAGTATGAGCCCGAATCCGTGGGCGATGTCGAGGCTGGTGGCGGTCGTTCGGATGTCCATGAAGTTCGCGGCCGAGCCGCCAGCGCTTTCGAGAAGGTCGAGCGTGGTCAACGCTAGGCCGGCGCCGTTGACGACGCAGCCGATGCTGCCGTCGAGCTTCAGGTAGTTGATCTGGTGACGTTGCGCTTCGAGCTCGTCTGGGTCCGCGCCGGTTCGCTCCGCCTTGAGCCGGGCCAGCTCGGGCCGCCGGAAGAGCGCGTTGTCGTCGATCGTCACCTTGGCGTCGAGGGCATAGAGCCGCCCCTCTTCGGAGATGCAGAGCGGGTTGATTTCGGCGAGTGTGGCGTCGCTTCCGATGAATGCCGCCGCAAGATTGCGCATCACGGTTACGAGGCCCGCTGCGATGCGAGGTTCGCTCGCGATCTGCTTGGCGGCGCTGTCGAAGTCTCCGACGAGGCGGGGGCCATCCAGAGACAGCGCGATCCTGTGCACGACGTCGCGGTCCGTGCTGGCGCGCACTTCGATGTCATCACCACCAGCACGGCTTGCCAGCATGACGACGGTCCCCGTCTGCGGATCGATAGTGATGGCGAGGTAGAGGAGGTCGAGGGTACGGATCTGCTCCTCGACTTGCACCGCATCGACGCGCGCGGCGCGCGAGCCGGTCTGCCGCGTGACGAGTTTCGTGCCGAGAAGCGCACGCGCAGCGTTTTCGACCTCGGTGGGATTGGAGGCAAAGCGAATGCCGCCAGCCTGCTTGCGGTCGCCGGCGAGTATTTGCGCTTTGACGACGAAGCCGTTGCATCCGAGCCTCCGCGCGGACTGGCCCGCACCGTCGACGCTTGTCGCGACCTCGCCGATGGGTATCGGAATGCCATATGCGGAAAGCAGGCGCTTGGCCTGATGCTCGTAGAGATCCATGGGCACCTCCCGAGTGCTTGCTCCGACGTGAGCATCGCGCCTCGCGATGTCCGTCATGAGCGCGTTGCGCGCCGCTGTTCAGGCGGATGGCCGTTGTTCGTCGAGAGGCCCGATGGTTGCGGGATCGATCGACCGGCTCTTCTTGGCGGCGCTGTTCGACGTCGTGCGGCGTGCCGGGTTCATCCGAAGGCTGCGTTCGCGTGAGAAGTAGGTCCGGGATGAACGCGAACCCCCGCTGCACCCGACTGGGCACGCCAGCCTCGAGCGCTGGCATACAAAATGCCACGCAATCGGGGTGGTGTCGATAAAAAGTATGAGGAGCGCGCTTGTCGGTCGAAATGCTCTCCGCAGACGCGGTCGCAGCACGCAACTGGCTGCAATATCATCAGAACCTTGTTGCACAAAGCTTTGGCAACGGCCTGGTCGCCTAACTTTTATGCATAAGCTGCCTTCCTGGGCAGTTCTCTGGGGTATCTTCGCGCCAATTGCTTCGTTAGATTCAAAGAGCTTGCAGCGGCGTGAACCCTGCATGACAGACAAGAACGTTGCGCGTCGGACTGCGGAAGAGTGATCGAGCGAGGGCTCCAAGTGGCTTCACAGAACGTCTCCTCACAATCGGCCTCACAGACTTCGTCTGCGTCGAACGTCGTTCCCCTCAGCGTGCCCGCGGCGGCGAAGTCTGCCACGCCGTTCGACGAGATGCGCGGCTACGGTGACGAGTTGCGCGACCCGTATTCCGCTGTCGGCGACTGGCTTTCCTCGCAACGGCTCGAGGATCTCAAGCAGAAGGTACTCGAAGCCGAAACGATCTTTCGCCGTGTCGGTATCACCTTCAACGTCTATGGCGATAAGGACGCTGCCGAGCGTCTCATTCCCTTCGACATCATCCCGCGTGTGGTCGCGGCTGCGGAATGGCGGCGCCTCTCCGCCGGCATCGAGCAGCGCGTGCGCGCGCTCAATGCCTTCATGCACGACATCTATCATCGCCAGGAGATCCTGCGGGCAGGCCGGATTCCCGCGGAGCTGATCGTGCAGAACTCGGCTTTCGTGCCGGAGATGGTCGGGGTAGATCCCGCGCGCGGCATCTATTCCCATATCATCGGTGTCGACCTCGTACGCACTGGTGAGGACGACTTCTACGTTCTTGAGGACAACACGCGCACACCATCTGGCGTCTCCTACATGCTGGAGAACCGCGAGACGATGATGCACACCTTTCCGGAACTGTTCGAGCGCAACAACGTGGCGCCGGTCGAGGATTACACGGACAGCCTACTGCAGACGCTTCGTTCAGTCGCGCCGCCCAACCTCAATCAAGAGCCGACCATCGCGCTGCTCACGCCCGGCATCTACAACAGCGCCTATTTCGAGCATTCCTTCCTTGCCGACGAGATGGGCATAGAACTCGTCGAAGGACAGGATCTCATCGTTTCCGACGGCGCGCTGCACATGAAGACGACGCGCGGTCTGAAGCAGATTGACGTGCTCTACCGGCGCATCGACGACGAGTATCTCGATCCCCTCGTCTTCCGGCCGGATTCGATGCTCGGCGTGCCGGGGATCTTCGACGTCTACCGCTCGGGCCGTGTGACCATCGTCAATGCGCCGGGTGCAGGTATCGCCGACGATAAAGCGATCTACAGCTACATCCCGGAGATCATCGAGTTCTACATGGGGCGCCCGCCCATCCTGAAGAACGTGCCGACGTACAACTGCCGGAAGGCCGACGAACTCGCCTACGTCCTCGAGCATATGGCCGAACTGGTGGTGAAGGAGGTTCACGGGTCTGGTGGCTATGGCATGCTGGTCGGCCCTGCGTCGACGAAGGAGCAGGTCGATGCGTTCCGCGCCAAGGTCAAGGCGCGTCCGGACAATTACATTGCCCAGCCGACTCTCGCGCTCTCCACTTGCCCCACCATTTGCGACAAGGGCATCCACGGCCGGCATGTCGATCTCCGCCCCTTCGTGCTCGTCGGCGACAAGATCCGGCTAACGCCCGGCGGTCTCACGCGCGTTGCGTTGAAGGAGGGTTCGCTGGTCGTCAACTCCAGCCAGGGCGGTGGCACGAAGGATACCTGGGTGCTCGAGGAGTAGGCCGTGCCGCACCATTCACGAGCCTGCCCCCGCCAGCGTCTGCCAGGACGCGCGTCCAAGGTGTTGCCCGAACAGGCGGAACACCGCGACAGATAATCTGAAGAAAGTCGCCACACATGCTTGGCCGTACAGCACACGATCTCTATTGGCTTTCGCGCTACATCGAGCGCGCCGAAAACATGGCCCGGCTCGTCGATGTCGCCTATCGCATCGGTCTCATCCCGCGCGGAACCAACCGCAACCAGGAGTGGGGCTCGACGCTGAAAAGCGCGGGATGCGCCGAAGGCTATTTCAAGAAGTATGGTGGTCTCGATGCGCGCTCGGTGATCCATTACCTGCTGGTCGATCCCGAGAATCCGTCGAGCGTGCGCTCGTGTCTCGCGACGGCGCGCCAGAACGGCCGCGCACAGCGCACCGCCATCACCAGCGACATGTGGGAGAGCCTCAATCAGACCTACCTCGACTTCAGCCGCCTGAACACGGCTGGTGTGAAGATGAGCGAGCTTCCCGATCTCCTCACCTGGATCAAGCAGCGCTCGGCGCTGTTCCGCGGCACGTTGCTCAATACCGTGCTGCGCCGCGACGGGTTCTATTTCAGCCAGCTCGGCACGTTCCTGGAGCGCGCCGATAACACAGCCCGTATTCTCGACGTGAAGTACTACCTGCTGCTTCCGCAGAACGAGATCGTCGGCGGCGGTATCGACAACTACCAATGGTCGGCGATCCTGCGCTCGGTCTCCGCGCACCGCAGTTACAAGTGGGTGTACAAGGAAAGCTACAAGCCCTGGCGGATCGCCGAGTACATGATCCTCAACAACGAGATGCCGCGCTCGCTGCGCTATTGCTACGATGAGATCGCCAACGCGCTCGGTGCGCTGGAGCGTGACTACGGGCTGCGGCACGAGTGTCACGACATGGCGCACGATAGTCGTACTCGGCTGGCCGACGCCAACGTCAGCGCCATCTTCCAATCTGGCCTGCACGAGTTCCTGATCGACTTCCTCGGCCGGCACAATCGACTCGGCAGCGAGATCGCGCTCGCCTACAATTTCACCGATTGAGACCAGGTCTGGACGCCGACATGCTGATCGCCGTGCATCATCGTACTCGCTACGTCTACGACGCCGAGACTCGTTACTCGGTGCAGAGTCTGAGAGTGACACCGCAGAGCTTTCCCGGCCAGCGCGTGCTCGAGTGGACCATCGACGCGCCAGGCATCGAGCGTGCCGCCACTTTCCGGGATTGCTATGGCAACACGGTGCACCAGATCACGGTGACGAAGCCTCATTCCGAAGTGGTCATCGACGTGAAGGGCGTGGTTGAGACGGCCGATATGGCGGGCATCGTCAGCGGCATCGTCGAGGTCGCTCCTGCTACCGTCTACCTGCGCATGACGCCCCAGACCGAGGCGAGCGAGGCGATCCGCAAGATCGCCAACGCCAGCGAGGGCAAGGACTATATCGCGAGACTGCACGCCATCATGCATGCGACTCGCGATGCGGTCGATTATGTTCCCGGTGTCACGAACGCTCACACTTCGGCGACCGAAGCGTTGGCGGACGGCAAGGGTGTCTGCCAGGATCACGCACACATCATGATTGCAGCGGTGCGTTCTCTCGGCCGGCCGGCCCGTTATGTTTCGGGGTATCTGGTTGGAGAAGCAGAGGCCGGGCACGCTTGGGTCGAAGCGTTTGTAGAAGGGCTAGGCTGGGTAGGGTTCGATCCGGCAAACCGCCTTTGCCCGACGGATACCTATGTGCGGGTTGCGGCCGGTCTCGACGCGGCATCGGCGACGCCGGTTCGCGGCGCGCGTCGCGGTGGCGGCAAGGAGGAGCTCGAGGTTGCCGTCGAGGTGATGAAGCAGCAGGCCGGCCAACAGCAGTCGCAGTCATCCGAAGACGGGCGGCAGGTGCAGATGGGGAAGTCGCAAACGCAGTCGCAGGCGCAGTCGAGCTGAACGGCGCGAGCCCGTCGGCGGGCTTGGCACGATCAGGCACGGTGGCGGAATACGCCGAGCCGCATGCCGACATAGCTGACACACATCGATACCGCAGTTGCCGCGACGAGGGCGGCGAGCGGCGGCATCCGTGCCCACAACAGAAGTATCGCTGCGTAGACCGCATAGTTGACGAGCGCGGCACCCGCCGCGACGACGGCGAAACGCACAAATTCAGCGATGCTCGGCGATGTCTTCACCGCGAACGTCAACCGGCGATGCAACAGCCACGCGGCGACCATCGCTGTGAGTATCGCGAACACGCGCGCGCTGAACGGGTCGAGGCCCGCGTAATGCGTCAGCAGGAACAGCACGCCCGCATCGACGGCGAATGCGATCAGCCCCGATGTGACGAATCCAGCTCCATGGGATGCGAGGCTGCGTTGCCCGGCCGTATCGCGTTCGCGTTTGCCGCCGTGCGTCATGGCAAGGCCTCACGTTCACGCTTCCAGTCGATCACGGCGCCGTCGGCCGGGCGTGCAGGATGCCAGAGCTGAGCCGTCAGTGCGTTATCCGCCCCGAGAACAGCGAGCTCTACCGCACGACGATCGGTGATGGCATCGATCTCGGCAAGCTCGGCCGTCGGCAGCCCGGGATGGCACATGGCGATGTGCAGCCCGCGCGGTGCCACGCGCGCGGCGTCGATATCACGGGCGACGGTTGCTGCGTCGGCTGCGAACGAGGTGACGCCGGCAAAGCTGTCGTTGACCGGGAAGCCGGCGCCGCGAAACAAGCCGGAAGCGCCTGCCGCGAGCAGTGAAAGGACAGCAGCCTTGCCGAACGATTGGCGACGGGCAGCGAGCGCCCGTGCACGGTCCGCCGGAACTCGCAGCAGCGGCCGTGGCGTATCCGAGCGATAGCGTGCGGTGAGCGCCATCATCACGCCGTCGCGGATCTTCGGCAGGGCATGCACGTGCTGGTGACCGTCGATCACGTCGGGCGGGAAGCCCGTTGCGCTCTCGAAGGCGGCGAGCTGGCGCGAGGTCTCCGCTGCGATTTCCTCGACGTCGATTCGCCCGGCGACGGCTTTGAGTGTGAGCGCTCCGATGGCGGGGAGCAGGCCGCGCGGCGCAAGGTTCGGCATGGCGCCGAGCGGCTGGAGCAGCGTGAAATTGATGTGCAGTCCGATGGCGATCTCGGCGCGCAACGCGGCGAGACGGGGGGCGTCGTGGCGCCAGCGTGGCAGTGTGACGATGGCGCTCGCGGCCGAGATGCGGCGCTGGCGCGCGAGGCTCTCGATGCCGGCCGAGACGCCGCCCGATATGGCGAAGTCGTCGGCCACGAGTACCACGTTTCCGATGCGACCGGAAACGCTGCGCGGCCGCTCCGTCATCGCGGCGGCTCCGCGCGCCGCGCGATGTCCGTTCCCGCTCGTGTTCCCGCTTCCACGGGATCGATGCCGATGGTGTCGGCCAGCAAATAGAGCGGTCGCGCCTTCACTTCTTCGTACACGCGGCCGAGATACTCGCCGATGACACCGAGCGAGATGAGCTGTACGCCGCCGAGGAACAGGATCGAGACGATCAGCGTCGGAAAGCCGGCGACCGCATCGCCGAACAGGATCGTCTTGATGATGATCGACGCACCGAACACGAGTGCCACAAGTGAAATGGCGACGCCGAGATACGACCAGATCCGCAGCGGCGCGGTAGTGAATGAGACGATGCCGTCGAGTGCGAAGTGCCACAGGCGGCGCAGCCGCCAGCGTGAGGCGCTCTGGTCGAGGCGCTCGGCAGGTTTGAACGGCACGCCGATCGTCTTGTAGCCGATCCAGGCGAACAGGCCCTTGTTGAACCGCGCGCGCTCGCCCAGCCGGTTCAGCGCATCGACGGCGCGGCGGCTGAGCAAGCGGAAGTCACCTGCTTCGGAATGCAGTTCAGTGCCGGAGAGGGCGCGGAACATGCGGTAGTAGCGAAGCGCCAGGAAGCGGCGGAGTGCGGAATCGGTATCGCGGTCGGTCCGCTGTCCGTAGACGACGTCATAGCCCTGTCGCCAAAGCGCGACGAACTCAGCGATGAGCGCGGGAGGGTGCTGCAAATCACCATCCATGACGACGACGGCATCGCCGCCCGCATGGCGCAGGCCCGCGGCGACTGCGATCTCCTTGCCGAAATTGCGGGAGAGTGCCACCGCCTTGACGCGCGGGTTGTGCTCGTGCGCGGCCCTCAAAGCCTCGAGCGTGTCGTCGATCGAGCCATCGTCGATCGCGATCACCTCGTAGTCGAGGCCGGTTTCCTCCAGCACGGGTAGCAGGGCGGCCAGAAAACGGGACGCTCCCTTGCCCTCGTTGAACATCGGCACGACGACCGAAATGCGCTCGGCAGACATGGGGCTGGACAGGTCCTGTTGCACGGGATGCACCCGCCCGGTGGCAAGGGCCGTGGGCAGCGTGCAGCGTGCAGCCATAAGGCTTCGCCGCGACGCCGTCTAGAGCATCATCCGGCCGCATGGAAACGCGGGTGGCGAAGGGTGGTTGGATGAATATGGTAAAAATTCAAGTGTTTGCGCCCCGGTGCCCAGGTTTGCAGCGGGCCGCTCACCGCTCACGGAACGCCCGTGCGATCTGATCCTGGAGGGGTTTGACCAGGTAGGAAAGTGCAGAGCGATAGCCGGTCGTGATCTGAACGTCGGCCGGAATGCCCGGCACGAGCGGGCCGCCGAGCTTGCCGAGTTCGGTCTCCGGAATGACGACGCGGACGCCGAAGTAGCTCATGCCGGTGCGTGCGTCGGTGGTGAGGTCGGCAGCGATCCGGTCGACCGTACCGGCGATCTCCGGCGTCGTGCGCTGGTTGAAACTGGCAAAGCGGATGTAGGCGGGTGCGCCGCCGGCGACCTGATCGCGGTCCCGGGGCGACACTTGTGCTTCGACGACGAGCGGCTGGCTCTCCGGCACGATCAGCATGATCGGATCGCTGGCCGAGATGACACCACCGACTGTGTTTGCGGCGAGCTGGTGAACAGTGCCCGCCACGGGCGCGCGGATCAGCACGCGCGCGAGCAGATCCTCCGCGGCGATGCGCCGCTCGGACAATTCGGTCAACCGCGCCTCTGTTTCGCGCAGCTCCTTGACGACCTCGGTGCGGAACTCCTGCTGGCGCTGGAGGATCGTAAGCTCGATCTCGGCGATCTTTCCCCGGGTTTGCGCCGCGGAGGAGAGAAGCGTCGCCTGCTCGCCCTTGAGGCGTGCCGCCTCCCGCCGCAGTGCTATCATCTTCGTCGCGGTAACGAGCTTCTGCTCCTCGAGGCCGGCGAGGCTCACGATCTGCTCGTCGATCAGATCGATTTCGAGTGCCTTCGCGGCACGCTGGGAATCGAGTGCGGCCGCTTCCTGGTCGAATTGCTCGATCCGCTCGCGCAATTGGCTTTCGACGGCTTCGTTCGAGCGGCGCCGCGATGAGAACAGGCTCTGCTCGCCGGCAACGGCGGCTGCGACGACCCGATCGCTCAGACGCTCGGCGAGCGCCGCCGAGAGCGTGAGGGCGGAGGCGTCATCGCGCTCGGCGGCAAGCCGAGCGCCGCGTATCGACAACTCGTCCATCTGCTTGGCGATGACTTGAAGGTTTGCGCGAGTGACGGTCTCGTCGAGGCGCACGAGGGGAGTTCCGGCCTGCACCCTGTCGCCGTTTTCGACCATGATGGCGGCGACGATACCGCCAGTCGGATGCTGCACCTTCTTGACGTGGCCATCGACGACGACGAGTCCGGGCGCGATGACCGCGCCGGCAATGTCGGTCGCGGCGCTCCACAGCCCTATGCCGCAGATGAGCAGCACCGTCACGAGCCCCGCGCCGGCAACGTAGGGCGTCGTCCCTGCTCCGGCGAGCGGAGAACTGTTGTTGGCGGCTGTGGGGTGGGGCAACCGTTCCGTCATGTGCCGGCCTTCGGTTCGGCGTGCGGAATGACGACGCGCCCCGGCAGATCGTGCGCTGCAAGTGCGCTCTTTGCTGTGCCAACCGTCGCGGCCGTGGGCTCGGGCGGGCCGGTCTTCGTTCGCTGAACAGTGCCGCGCACCACGCGAGCCTGGGTTTCACCGCCGGATGTCGCATGCTGCGTTGTGGCGGGCGGTGGTTGGAGCAGCGAGCGCAGCACGTCGTCGCGTGGGCCGATCAGACGTTGATCGCCGCCCGCCAGTGCCAGCACTCGGTCGACAGCCGCCAGTGCTCGCGCCTTGTGGGCCACGACGACGGCGATGCCGCCGCGGCGCCGAACGCCGGCGATAGCCTGCACCAGCGCCGTTTCACCATCGTGATCAAGGTTGGAGTTCGGTTCGTCGAGGACGACCAGGAATGGATCGCGGAACAGCGCACGGGCGAGCGCAATTCGTTGGCGCTGACCGCCCGAAACCGGCTGCCCGCCGCTGCCACCGACGCGCGTCTGGTAGCCCTCGGGCAGGCGGACGATCAGGTCGTGGCAATGCGCGGACATGGCGGCAGCGACGATCTCGGCGTCGGTGGCGGACGGATCGAAGCGGGCAATGTTCTCGGCGATTGTGCCGTCGATCAGTTCCACATCCTGCGGCAGGTAGCCGATGTGCCGGCCAAGGATCGCTGGAGGCCATTGGTCGAGTGTCGCACCGTCGAGCCGCACCGAGGAATCGGGATGCGAGGGCGGCCAGATGCCGACGAGCGCCCGTGCCAGCGTCGACTTGCCCGATGCGGTCGGGCCGACGACGCCGAGACCGTCGCCGGCCTTGAGTTCGAACGCGACATTGCGAAGTGCGGGCCCGCGCGCGCCCGGCGGCGTGACAAAGAGACTTGTGACTGAGAGCGCGTGCAATGGCACGGGTAGAGACAGCTGGCTAGCGGTGTCGAGCGCCATGTTCGCGGCGATGTCGGCGAGACGGCGGTAGCTCTGGCGGGCCAGCACCAGA
Organism: Hyphomicrobiaceae bacterium; assembly: GCA_016793635.1. Lineage (GTDB taxonomy): Bacteria > Pseudomonadota > Alphaproteobacteria > Rhizobiales > Hyphomicrobiaceae > JAEUMD01. The sequence goes on along the minus strand of JAEUMD010000008.1, from coordinate 318,231 downwards.
CCGCGCCAATGGGCAATCGCGATTTCGACGGGCGCGAGCGCGCGCGACATGGTGATCGAGGCGGCGATGATGGTGCCGGCGGTGACCTCTCCGAGCAGGGCGAAGTAGGCGCCGAGGCCGAGCATGCCCGATTGCAGTAGAAGTCGCATCACCTTGCTGACCGAGCCGAGTGCAGTCGCTGCGTCGGCCGCCGCCGTATGCTGGGCGACAAAGCGCGCATTGAGTGCCTGCCATCGCTCGCTGATGGGGGCCGACATGCCGAGCGCGCGGGCGGCCTCGGTGTTGCGTACGGCAGCCTCGGCGAGCGCGGCGCGCATGGCTGCACTTTCCGCGGCCTGCCGCATCGGCGCCTTGCTCCGCAGGTCGGCGAGCAGCGTCAGCGCAATGAGAACGACGGCGCCGACGAGTGCGAAGAGCCCGAGCAGGGGATGCAGGAGGTAGACGACGCCGAGGTATACGGGGATCCACGGCAGGTCGAACAGGGCGGTCGGGCCCTGCCCCGAAAGGAAGCTGCGAATGGCGTCGAGGTCGCGGACCGGTTGCAGGCCGTCTCCGCTGCCGCGGGTTCGGAGCGGAAGGAATTGCACGACCGAGAAGGCGGTCCCCGCGATCTCGCGGTCGAAACCGATTCCGACGCGGCTCATGATCCGCGCCCGAAAGAAGTCGAGCAGACCGTAAGCGATGTAGAGCAGCACCAGCAGAATACTCAGGCCGACAAGCGTCTGCACAGAATGCGATGGCAGCACGCGGTCGTAGACCTGGAGCATGTAGAACGAGCCGGTCAGCGCCAAGAGGTTGATGAGACCCGAGATCAGCCCGGCGATCGTCAGAACGCCGAGGCGGCGGCGCAGCGCCCGTGAGACGGAGTTGCCATCCCCGCTGCGGCCTGCGGCGGCACGTCGGTTGTGGCCGGCGGGCGTCATCATGTGCGCTACCCCGAAGCAAAATATTGCCAGGTCCTGGTGGCCCCGGAGATGGCGCCGGTAAAGTTCTTGGAAGGCATATCCGCAAGGACAGCGGCAACTTAACGCGCGCGACCAGCGGTTGTGGAGATTGTGAGCATTGATTTGTTGGCCTGTGGCGCCAATCCGCCACGCGCGGCGGTAGTCCTCCGTCCGGTTGTCACCGTGTTACGGGATCTTGCTTTGCAGGCGCCCGACGCTCACCCGACCGTCCGCGCCGACAACGCGGAGTTTCGGCGGCGCATCCTTGAACTTCGTGGCGGCGAGCTTCTCGAGCAGGGCTGGAAGAGCCTTGCGCTCGCCGGTCGCTATGACGATCCAGGGGATTGAGCCCGAACGCCATTCGCCCGGTGCCAGACGGATCGGGCGGTCCAGCTCGCGCATGAGGCGCGCATCCACCTCGGCCGAAACCAGCGCCCAGAGCACCGTGGCGACGGGGTAGAGGTTGGCGCCATCCGGCGTGCGCCCCTCGAGCAGGGCGAACTGCTGCAACGCCAGCGATGGGCCTACCAGCCATTCGAGATCGGCAAGCGTGTGGAACTTGTAGTCGGGAGACTGTATCAGCACGGCGACGACGCCGCCGAGTGACGCGGAGAGCAGCTTGGAACGCGCCATCGCCTCTTGCGCGGCCTCGGGCGAAAGGGCTCTAAGCGCCGGGGCGGTTGCTGTCCGGTTCGGCGGTGTTGAGGATGGGGGGTGGCTGCTCATGCTGCCTCGTTCGACAAGCGCAAAGCGCGGAGGTGATACCTGCGCCCGCGCGGCGGCGATCATAGGCGAAGCTCCGGGTGGAACCAAGTTCGTATACGTTTGAATGACAGATGAGGAGTTCCGCGACATGCGGCCCGACGCGCCGTTGCCGATCGACAGCGTGCTTCCCGATCTCCAGCGGGCGCTCGAGCAGTCGACATCGGCGGTGCTCGTTGCGCCGCCCGGAGCCGGCAAAACGACGCGCGTTCCGCTTGCGCTACTCGATGCACCGTGGCGGCAAGGCGGCAAGATCCTCGTGCTGGAGCCTCGCCGCCTCGCTGCTCGCAATGCCGCCGAGCGCATGGCGACGACGCTTGGCGAAGCCGTTGGCGGGCGGATCGGTATTCGTGCCCGGCTCGCCTCGAAGGTAGGCCCCGCGACGCGCGTCGAGGTGGTGACGGAAGGCGTATTTACACGCATGATTCTCGATGATCCCGAGCTGAAGGGCGTCGGTGCCGTGCTGTTCGACGAGTTCCACGAGCGTTCGCTGGACGCCGACCTTGGGCTCGCCCTGGCGCGCGACGCGCAGGATGCCCTGCGGCCGGACCTGCGCATCCTGGTGATGTCGGCGACGCTCGAGGCGGTGCGCGTCGCGACGCTTCTCGGCGGCGCGCCGTTGATCGAAAGCGAAGGGCGCGCTTATCCGGTCGAGACGCGTTATCTAGGGCGTGACCCGGCGCGGCGGCTCGAGGATCAAGTGGCGGATGCCATCGAACGCGCATTGCGCGCGGAGAAGGGTTCGCTGCTCGCGTTCCTCCCCGGCCAGGGCGAGATCCGCCGCGTCGTCGAGCGACTCGAGGAGCGTTCGCTTGGGGGAGATGTGCTCCTCGCTCCACTCTACGGCGCGATGGATGCAGCGGCGCAGGATGCGGCGATCGAACCGGCTCCTGCCGGCACGCGCAAGGTGGTGCTCGCGACGTCGATCGCGGAAACCTCACTTACGATCGAGGGTGTTCGCGTCGTCGTCGACGCCGGACTTGCCCGTGTGCCGCGGTACGAGCCCGGTATCGGCATGTCGCGCCTCGAGACGGTTAAAGCGTCACGCGCATCCGTGGACCAGCGGCGGGGACGCGCCGGGCGCACCGAGCCGGGCGTCTGCTACCGCCTGTGGGACGAGCCGCAGACGCAGAGCCTGCCCGCGTTCGCCGATCCCGAGATCCGCGCCGCGGACCTCACCGGTCTCGTGCTCGATTGCGCCGAATGGGGCGCGACCGATCCGGCGACACTCGCGTTCCTCGATGCGCCGCCAAAAGCAGCGCTCTCCGCCGCACGTGACGAGCTCGCAGCGCTGGGCGCGATCGATTCCGGCGGGCGCATCACCGAGCAGGGCCGGCGCCTGCGCCAGCTACCTCTGCCGCCGCGCATCGCCCGTATGCTGCTTGCGGCCGAGCGGATCGGCGGTCGAGACGCCGTGCGCCTCGCTGCGGAGATCGCGGCTTTGCTTGTCGAGCGTGGCCTCGGCGGAAACGACCGCGACCTCGCACACAGGCTCGACGCCTTCCGGCGGGACCGCTCGCGCCGGGGAAGTGATATGCGGCGCATGGCCGAGGGCTGGGCGCGACAGGCGATGCCGACGCGCGCGCAGACCCTCCCTGACGCCAGTGGTGCAGATCGGCCGGCGGCGGGACTTGCCGAGCTGCTCGCCGCCGCTTACCCGGACCGCATCGCCAAGGCCCGCGGCGCGCCGGGACAGTTTCTTCTGGCCAACGGCAGGGCGGCGTCGGTCGAGGCCGTCGATGCGCTGGCCCGCGCTCCCTTCCTCGTCGTCGCCGAAATGCAGGGCAAGGCGGCGGAGGCGCGAATTCTGCTGGCGGCCCGGGCGAGCGAGGAGGAAATCGCGGCCATTGCCGGCGGGCGCATCCGAACGCTCGACGAGATAGCCTACGACGAGCAGGCAGGTGCGGTTCGCGCGCGTCGCTTGCGGCGGCTCGGCGCCATCACGCTCGCAGCGGAACCCCGTGCTGTGGAGGCGGGGAGCGACGTCGCCTGCGCGCTCGCCGAGGGCGCTGCACGGGCGGGTGTCGGCACCTTGCCATGGAGCAGGGCGCAGGCTCAGCTCAGGGACCGTATCGCATTTCTGCGCGCGGCGGAGGGTGGCGCCTGGCCCGATCTCTCCGATGCTGCCCTGGCACTCTCGCCCGCGATTTGGCTCGCTCCGTTCCTCGTCGGCAAGACCAAGGCGGCCGAGATCAACGCTGGCGATCTCGGCAATGCGCTAGAGGCGCTGATCCCGTATGATCTGAAGCGCCGGCTCGAAGCGGCGGCGCCGACCCATTTCGAGGCCCCGACGGGCAACCGCCATGCCATAGACTACGATGGCGCGGGGGCGCCGCGCCTCGCCATCCGCGTGCAGGAGCTGTTCGGCCTCAAGGAACATCCGGCGATTGCCGGAGGGCGGCTGCCATTGACGCTCGAACTGTTGTCGCCCGCCCACCGGCCGATCCAGGTGACGCGTGACCTGCCCGGCTTCTGGAAGGGCTCGTGGGCCGACGTCAAATCGCAGATGCGCGGCCGCTATCCTCGCCACCCCTGGCCGGACGATCCGGCTTCCGCCGCGCCGACCGCGCGCGCCAAGCCGCGCGGCACTTGACCGAGCACACATGACACTCGGGGCGGGCGTGCTATCAAAGTCTCCTGAGCGGGCAGATAGTTGGATGCAGCAATGACAAGCGCGGTTGTCGACAAGCCGGTTTTCGATTGGGAGGATCCGCTCCTTCTCGCTGGCGAGCTCGACGAGCAGGAGCGCATGGTGGCGGAGACCGCCCGGCGCTATGCCGAGGACAAGCTCTACCCGCGTGTGCGCGAAGCGTTCCGGTCAGAAGTGACCGATCCGTCGATTTTCCGCGAGATGGGCGAACTCGGCCTGCTCGGCGTGACGCTGCCCGAGCGCTACGGTGGCGCCGGTCTCAACTATGTCTGTTACGGGCTCGTTGCCCGCGAGATCGAGCGCATCGACTCGGGCTACCGGTCGATGATGAGCGTGCAGTCCTCGCTAGTGATGCTGCCGATCTATGCATTCGGCTCGGAGGAGCAGCGGCAGCGCTATCTGCCCGAGCTAGCCGCTGGCCGCATGATCGGCTGCTTCGGCCTGACCGAGCCGGATCACGGTTCCGATCCGGGCTCGATGGCGACGCGCGCCCGCAAGTGCGACGGCGGGTGGCGTCTCTCCGGCGCCAAGACTTGGATTTCGAATGCACCGATCGCCGACGTGATGGTGGTATGGGCGAAGACCGAGGACGGCGTCATTCGCGGCTTCATCGTGGAGAGGGGCGCGGATGGCCTCACGACGCCCGCCATCCATGGGAAGGTCGGTCTCAGGGCATCCGTGACGGGCGAGATCGTGCTCGACGACGTCCGGGTCGGTGACGACGCCATGCTGCCGAATGCCGCCGGGCTCAAGGGGCCATTCACCTGCCTCAACTCGGCACGTTACGGTATCTCCTGGGGAGCGCTGGGCGCCGCCGAGGATTGCTTCCGCAAGGCGCGCCAGTATGTGATCGACAGAACGCAGTTCGGCCGGCCGATCGCCGCCAACCAGCTCGTGCAGAAGAAGCTCGCCGACATGTTGACGGAGATCGCGCTCGGCTATGGCGCCTGCCTGCGTCTTGGGCGGATGAAGGACACGGGCGCCGCCGCACCCGAGGTGACGTCCATCGTCAAACGCAACTCGTGCGGCAAGGCGCTGGAGATCGCGCGTGCCGCGCGTGACATGCTTGGCGGCAACGGCATCTCGGACGAGTACGACGTGATGCGTCACATGGTGAACCTCGAGGCGGTGAATACCTACGAGGGCACTCACGACATTCACGCGCTCATCCTTGGCCGCGCGATAACCGGCATCAGCGCATTTTGAGAGCAAGCGCCAATCCGGCGCGCATCTACTCAGGTGCGGTGTCTCGTGCAATGTCGAGCGGCACAGGCACGGCTGCAACCAGTGCGCGGTCGAAGTCGCGCCACCCGTCCGTGCCCTCGGGGAACCACTTGAGGCCGCTATAGCCGAAACTCGCGGCACGCTTCACGGCGTTCCAGGACATCCAGCAGTCCGCGTTGCAGAAGATGACGATGGCGCGCGTCTTGTCGCCACCGGTGAGTCGCGCGAGCTCACGCGCGAAAAAGCGCGCGACCGCGGGATTGATGTCGCCGCGTCCGACTTCTGGCAACCAAGTCGCGCCAGGCAATGTCTCGTGCGGCTTGCTGATCCGCCATGCACCGCTCGCCTTGTCGTACCCGGCGCCATGGATCGGCGACACGTCGAGTAGCACTGCATGCGCGTCGCGGACGAGGCGGTCGATGTCGTCGATCCATACACGCTCGCCGGCCGGCGGTTTCTCCGGTACGGCGGCCTGATAGCGCGCGATGCGGTAGCCGGTTTCGGGATCGAAGGCCGAATCTGGCTCCCCGCGCGACGGCGTTGACGTGAGAAGGAATGACGCGAGCAAGAATGACGCGAACAACAGCGATGCCAGCCGGAGTGGCGCTGGCAGGAAGGCAGCAAGGACGTTCGCTCTGACGATCATGTCTTCGGCTTGATGGCCGCGCCCCATGGATAGCGCCCGACGGAAATCGACTTCACCGCCGCAAGCCGCGCCACATCGATCACGGTTACGTCGTTGGTTACGCCATTGGTGGTGAACAGCAGATCCTCTTCCGGTGTCATCGCCATGTGCCAGACGCGCTGCCCGACGAGAATATACTTCAAAACCTCGTAGGTGCGCGCATCGACGACGGCGACGCGGTTGGCGGGGCCAAGCGCGACGAAAGCCAGCGTGTCGTTCTTGGCGAGCTTCATCCCGACCGGCTGGACCATGTCGGAGCGCACGCCCGGAATGGTGAAGGTGATCGTCTTGACAACTTTGCGCGTGGCGACGTCGATCACCGAAACGCTACCGCCGATTTCGGAGGAGACCCAGAGCAGCTTACCGTCTTGCGTGAACTCGGCGTGCCGCGGGCGGGCATCGACCAGAACGTTGTCGTAGACCTCGAAGCTTTCGGTATTGATGAAATGTGCCATGTTCGTCGTCTCGGACGTCGCTATGGCGATTTTGTTGTCGGGCGACACGGCGATGCCCTCGGGCTCGATGCCGACATCGACCTGACGGATGACCTTGCGCTGGGCGAGGTCGATGACGGTGGTGACCGCGTTGTCCTCGTTGGCGATGTAGAGGCGGGCGTTGTCCGGCGACACTGCGAACTGCTCGGGATCGTCGCCCGAGGGGAGATCGTAGAGATGCTTGTCCGTCTCCGCATCGAACACCTGCACGGCGTCGCTATCGCTGGCGCAGACGTAGAATGTCTTGTAGTCGCGCGAGAAGGTGATGCCGCGCGGGCGTTGCCCGACCTTGAACGTGCGTACCACCTCGAGCGAGCGGGAATCGATCACGGAGATCGAGTTGTCTTTCTCGTTCGATACATAGACCTCGTGCGCCAGCGCCGAGGCCGAGCCGGCGATGGCGGCGAGCGCGATGCGGACCGAGAGGAAGGCAGAGACGGCGAGAATGGGCGCCGCGAGGGCGTAAGTCCCGGCAGCCAATCTTTTCGGGAAAAAGGAGGAAAGCCGCGAGGCGGAAGCGGTCATCACGTCTGTTGATACCTGTCATCGAGCTGGCGCGAACGACGCGCGCTCGCGGGGCCGGTCGAATGGCCGGAGAGCGGTTCCGCGGTGCCTGTCGTCTGACGTCGCTCGGAGTGCGGCGACGCAATCGCGCCGGCCGGCGAGGTCCTCCCTGGTCCCGATGCTTGTCCTCGAACGCGCTGGAGAGGCCCGTTCGGCCGGGATCGTCTGCCGAGGATGCTATGCCGTGCCGTCACCGGTCATGAAGTGTACTATCGTACAAAACATGGTCGTTCACCCCGGTGGATCAACAACTCGGATGGGCGCCGGAAGGCAATTTGCTCGCCGGTTGCACTATTTGGCAATTCCGGGCGTTATTTGCTCTGTCTACTCTCGAAGCAACAAAGCAATTAACAACACCCCCCCGAGAGGAACGCGGAGAGCCTTCGATGATTTTGAACCGTGTGATCGCACCGGCCGTCGTGGCTGGCTTGGCGCTCTGCGTCGGCGTGGCCAGCGTCGGCGCGCATGGCGATGTCGCGCCGCAGCCTGTCGACACCACCGGACTCGAGCAGCTCGGCGAGCAGTGGCGCTCGAAGAACCCCTACGTCGGCAACGAGACGGCGATCAAGATCGGGTCGTCGGGATACAACCAGAACTGCGCGCGCTGCCATGGCCTCGACGTGATCTCGGGTGGCTTGGCGCCGGATCTGCGCTACTTGGAAAAGGGTGAGGTTGGCGACGAGTGGTTCATGGAGCGCATTCGCCGCGGCGCCACGATCAACGGTGTCACCAAGATGCCGGGCTTCGAGGGCGTGCTGAGCCAGGAGGCCATGTGGGCGATCCGCGCATTCATCGAGTCGAAGCACGACGGCTGAGCAGGGGCCCCGTGCCAAACAAGCGTTACTGCTGGTCCCCCGGCACGTGGCCTTGGCAGGCGAGACTTCCTTCGGGAGGTCTCGCTTTCGCCGTTTCGTGTCTGGTTGCCCTCATCTTGGCGGTCAGCGGAGACGCGAGTGCGCGACCGCTGGACGAGGTGAGAGCGAGCGGTGAGTTGCGCGTCGTGGTCTATGACGACAACGCGCCCTTCTCGTGGACCGACGCGAGCGGCGTGGTGCAAGGTGTCGATGCGGATCTTGCACGCGCGCTGGCCGGCGAACTCGGCGTCAAGGCCAACCTTATCGCGCGTTACGCTGGCGAGGAAGTCGACGACGACCTGCGCTCCAACATCTGGCAAGGTCCGCGCACCGGCGGGCTCGTCGGCGATGTCATGATGCACGTGCCGATGGAGCGGGCGTTCATCGCACGCAATCCGCTCGTCGCCATCTCTAACGCCTACTATCATGAAAAAATCGTGCTGGCGGTCCAGACCGACGCGGCTGTGCCTACCGAGCCGCGGAGCATGCTGCAGCCGTTCCGTGCCGCGAAGCTCGCAGTCCAATTCGCGACCGTCGCACACTATTACGCCATGTTCGCTGACGACGGCGTGTACAAGGCGAACATCAATCCCTATCTGAAATTCGAGACCGCCGTGGCCGCGTTCCGCAGTCGTGAGAACATGGGGCTGCTCGGCCGGCGTGCGCAGATCGAGGCGGCGTTGAAAGGGAGCGACGGTTTCAAGCTGGTCGAGCCGGCGTTCGATACCGAATTGCGCATGGCCTGGACGGTCGGCATGGCGGTGAAGGAGAATAGTCGCGACACGGGCTATGCCGTCGGCAATGCGCTCAATGCTCTGGTCGATCGCGGCGAGGTGGCGAAGATCTTCGAGCGGCATGGGCTGACGCACGTGCCGCCGCCGGTGCCGTGAGCGCGCGGTGCGGAAACTCCATCAGGAACGGGGATGAGCATGTGGCCAGCGAGCGACCGCTTGAACCGTAATTCGTGCCGCACCGTTGGCGATCGCATGGGTCGCACGCTGAGTGCATGGGTTGGAGTGCGCTGGGCGACTAAGATGGAGCGGATCAGCGCACGCATCACGGTGCCATCGCGCTCTGGCCTCGTAAATGAGCGGATGGTTCACTCGCATTCGAGGCTGGCCGGGATGAAGAGGCGTTTGAAGTCGGTAATTGCAGCGATTGTCGCCGCCACCGCGCCGTTTGCCACTGCAGTCGCGCTCGAAGACCCGCTGCACTCGGTCGTTTGGGCCGACATGAAAGAGCAATTCTTCGGTGCGGCCCCCGTCGTGTTCGACGACCGCATCAAGGTCATCGTACCGCGCATTGTAGAAAATCAGGCGCAAGTCCCGATCACGGCGGACGCGCGCGCACTCGGTGGCGTGCAGAAGCTCGTGATCTTCGCCGATCTCAACCCGATCCAGCATGTCGCCACCGTCGTGCCGAAGAAGGCATCGCCGTTCATCGCACTTCTGATGAAGGTCGAGCAGGCCACACCGGTGCGCGCCGCAGCCTTGCTCGACGATGGAACGTGGCACGTCGGCGGCGTGTATCTCGACGCGGCGGGCGGCGGCTGCTCAGCTCCCGCCCTCGCCCGCAAGGACGCCGACTGGTCGGACACCGTGGGGCACGCTCAGGGGCGCATGTGGCGCGACATCGACGGCGCGGCGCGCGTGCGGTTCCGACTGCGCCACCCGATGGATACGGGGTTGGCGCGTGACAACACGCCGGCATTCTTCATCGAGCGCCTCGATATGCGTGCGGCCGATGGGCAGTCGCTGGCCGAGGTCGAGCTGCGTGAGCCCGTGAGCGAAGATCCGACCATCACCATGGTGTTGCGTCTACCGGCGAAGGATCCGGGATTGACGATCATCGGTCGCGACAACAACGGCACGGTCTATCAGTCCGTCATACCGGCAGGCTGGAAGCAGAGCGGCGCGAGCTCGCGCGATGGCGGTTAGCGCCTTCTGGAAAAGGCGATGGCTGCCGACGTTTCCGCCAGCGTGGACTTGGAGCGAAGCGAATGACGAGTGGCGATGACAAGGTGGACGTGTCGCGCAGGCAGGCAATCGCTGCCTTCGCCGGCATTGCTACGTTGCCCGCGCTTCTCGCGGTGTTCGATGCGAATGCCGCGCCGCTCGTCTACGAGCTGCGCCCCGAGCCGATCGCGCCCGGCATCTGGGTCATCCGTGGCGCACAGGAGGCGATCGAGAGATCGAATGGCGGCGCTATCGCCAATATCACCATTTTCGACACGCGCGACGGAGCCGTCATCGTCGATACCGGACCTTCGAAGCGCTATGGGTTGGCGCTCGAAGCGTTGGTCCGCCAGCTCACGGGTAAGCCCGTGGTAAGGGCTTATCTCACCCACTTTCATCCCGATCACGTATTCGGCAACCAGGCATTCGCGGCGAATGTCCTGTCGGCTCCGCGCGGCGTCATCGACGGATTGGCGGAGCTTGGTGAGTCCTTCGCGTCGGCCATGTATCACGCGGCCGGCGACTGGATGCGCGGAACGGAGGTCATGCGGCCTGGCACAGAATGCAGTGATGGGGTCGAGACCATCGGTGAGCGTCGCTTCCGTCTCATGGGGCTTGGCGGGCATACGCCATCCGACCTCGCGTTGATCGAGGAGACTTCGGGAATTCTCGTCACGGGCGATCTGACCTTCCTCGACCGCGCACCGACAACTCCGCACGCCGATCTCGCCCGCTGGAGGTCGAGTCTGGACACGCTGTCGGCGATTGCTCACGCGCGGCTCGTTCCGGGGCATGGTCCAGTCGAGGAGGGCGCGCGCGGCATCGCGCAGACGCGCGACTGGCTTTCGCTGGTCGAGGAGACGATCCGAACCGCATTTGATCGCGGGCTTTCGTCGAACGAGGCGATGGCGGAACCGTTGCCGGCGTGGACCGAGAAAGTCGCGCTGGCGCGCTATGAGTTCGAGCGCTCCGTGATGCACTTCTACCCCAAGCTCGAAGCGGGTGAATGGCCCCGTGTCGACAAGGCCGGATGAGGTAACTCCTGGCCTATTCAATTATCGGATTTCCCGATATTCAAATCGATGATTCGAATATTAAAGCCGCTACTTACCGCGGCGCAGCACGCCTTTCGCGAAGTGCCCTCGGCAGAGTTTGTACTATTTGGCAATAAGACGCATGCCCGCCGTGCGTTAACGTCGCACATGGCTCGACTTCCTGCAGGCCGGCAGGGCCCAAGACATTCCCAACAAAGGGAAGCGGCCAGAAATCATACTCAAGGGGATGCCCAATGAAGACCTGGAAATGGCTAGCCACCGCCAGCGCACTCGCGTTGACGGTGACGATCTCCGAGCCGGCGTTTGCCGATGTCTCGATCGACGATGTCGTCAACGACGCGAAGACCACGGCGGACGTGGTCAGCAACGGCCTCGGACCGCAGGGGCAGCGCTTCAGCCCCCTGAAGACCATCAACGCTTCCAACGTCGCCAACCTTGTTCCGGCCTGGGCCATGTCGCTCGGCGGCGAGAAGATGCGCGGCCAGGAGACACAGCCGCTCGTCAAGGACGGCGTGATGTACATCACCGGCTCCTACAGCCGCGCCTGGGCCATCGACACCAAGACTGGTAAGGAGCTCTGGCAGTACGACGCACGTCTGCCGGAAGGCATTCTGCCCTGCTGCGACGTCATCAACCGTGGTGGCGCTCTCATCAACGACAAGTTCATCTTCGGCACGCTGGATGCGAAGCTGGTCGCGCTCGACGCCAAGACCGGCAAGGTCGTCTGGTCGAAGAAGATCGACGAGTTCAAGGACGGCTTCTCCTACACCGCCGCTCCGCTCATCGTGCCGTCCAAGGCGCACGGCCCGCTCATCATCAACGGCGTGTCGGGCGGCGAGTTCGGCATCGTTGGCCGCATCGAGGCCCGCAAGGTCGATGACGGTGAGGTCGTCTGGTCGCGCCCGACCATCGAAGGTCACATGGGCATGCTGAACGGCAAAGAGTCGACCATGACCGGCAAGAAGAACGAGTCGTGGCCGGGCGATCTTTGGCAGACGGGTGGCGGCGCCACCTGGCTTGGCGGCACCTACGATCCCGATACCAAGCTGATCTTCATGGGCACCGGCAACCCGGCTCCGTGGAACAGCCACATGCGTCCGGGCGACAACAAGTGGTCGTGCTCGCGTCTCGCCATCGATCCGGAGACGGGTGAGATCAAGTGGGGCTTCCAGACGACGCCGAACGACGGTTGGGACTTCGACGGTGTCAACGAGGTCGTCTCGTTCGACCTCAACGGCACCAAGGCCGCTGCTACCGCCGACCGCAACGGCTTCTTCTATATCCTCAATCGTGAGAACGGTAAGTTCATCAACGCCTATCCGTTCGTGAACAAGATCTCTTGGGCGAAGGGCATCGATAAGAACGGCCGCCCGATCTACATCCCGGAGAACCGTCCTGGCGATCCGACGAAGGGCGCCGACGGCAAGAAGGGTACGTCCGTATTCGCGGTGCCGAGCTTCCTCGGCGGCAAGAACTGGATGCCGATCGCCTACTCGCCGGACACCAAGCTGTTCTACATCCCCTCCAACGAGTGGGGCATGGACATCTGGAACGAGCCGATCACCTACAAGAAGGGTGCGGCCTACCTCGGCGCCGGCTTCAACATCAAGCCCGTGTTCGACGACCACATCGGCTCGCTGAAGGCCATCGATCCGGCCACGGGTGAGACCAAGTGGGAGTACAAGAACACCGCGCCGCTCTGGGGTGGCGTGATGACGACCGCTGGTGGCCTCGTGTTCTTCGGCACGCCCGAGGGTGACCTCAAGGCAATGGACGCGGCTACGGGCAAGCAGCTCTGGGCCTTCAACACCGGCTCGGGCATCGTCGGCTCTCCGATCACCTGGGACCAGGACGGCGAGCAGTACGTCTCGGTCGTATCGGGCTGGGGCGGCGCCGTTCCGCTGTGGGGTGGCGAGGTCGCGAAGACCGTCGCTCACCTGAACCAGGGCGGCATGGTGTGGACCTTCAAGCTGCCGAAGCAGCTCGCGCAGAAGTAATCTTGCGCGTCAGGGTCAACGCCTGATTCGACTGCGGGGCGAGCGGGCAACCGCTCGCCCCTTTTCCGTCGGGGGTGCAGCTACGAAGGCGACCTTCGCCAGCCTTGCAACACCAGGCGATATTTGAAACATTGGCCGAAAAGCACGAGCATGCTCAACCATGCCGGAGTGTTCGCTTGGGAGGCGATGCCGATGCCGGCTAACTTTCTCGTCGTCGACGATCATCCGCTTTTCCTCGAGGCGCTGCGCCTTTCCATCGCGACTGCATTTCCAGATGCCAGCGTGGTCGAGGCGAGTTCCATCGCCCATGCCAAAAAGGCGATCGCGGACAATCCGCCGTTCGATCTGATCCTGCTCGACCTGTCGATGCCGGGCACGGTCGGTTTCGAGGGGCTACTCGAGCTGCGCACCCATTTTCCGAAGCTGCCGGTCGTGATCTGCTCGGCCCTCGAAGATGCGCGCATCGTACACGAGGCGCTGACATACGGTGCCGCAGGCTTCATCGCGAAGTCGGTGCGCAAGGGGGAACTGGCACAGGCCATCAAGGATGTAATGGCCGGCTCCGTCTATCTGCCGGCGAGCTATGCTAGCGGTGCGGCAGCGCAGGCGCGCGGCGCTTCCGATCTACCGCAACGATTGACGTCACTCACGCCACAGCAGTTGCGCGTGCTGATGATGCTGCGCCAGGGCATGCTGAACAAGCAGATCGCCTACGAACTCGACGTCGGTGAGACGACCGTCAAAGCGCACGTTTCAGAGATCTTGCGGAAGCTCAACGTCGCTTCGCGCACACAGGCCGTCATCGAGGTGGCGAAGATCGACTTCGAGGCGGTCATGTCTGCGACGCAGCGCGAGGGCGGAAAGTCCTGAGCCGGGGCGGGAGAGCCTCGCTCGCGCTGGCGGGAACGCGGCTCCGCCTCGGCAAAGCCGCATCGCGAAAGTCATGACGAGTCGTGTGTTGTCGCCCGGTCGGGCCGCGGCGGCTCGGCTGCTCAGCGTGCCGGCGCTGCCGTTTGCGTTCCACCGCTTGCGACCGCCACTTGCGCCTGCCACGAGCCACTCGCGACCTTTTCGGGTTGCGACGTCGGCTTGAGGGCAAGGTCGCGCGCCGGCTCCTGCTTCGCCGCGAACTGTGTCGTGCCGGCAAGCGCGGGGGCGGTTGCCGGGTTCGCTGGCATCGCCTTCGGCTCGAGGCGGACCATCTGGCGAACGAGGGCGGTATCCTCGTTCGCAGTCGCCACACCCTGGTCGCGCGTGCCGACGCGCGTCGCTTCATCGTATTTGCCCTGCAAGCCGAGCACGAGCGCCAGGTTCTGGCGCACCTTCGCCGGCCCGCCGCGGTTCGCCGCCTGGCGCAGCAGTTCCTCGCTGCGCTCCGCCTCGCCGTTGAGGGCGTAGGCCATCGCGAGATTGTTCTGCACCGACGGGCTGTTGTTCGACAGCGCCAGCGCACGCTCGTAGAACGGGATGGCGTCCTTGTAGTTGCCTTCCTTGGCGAGGACGGTGCCGCGGGCGGAGATGACGCGCCAATCGGGCTTGGAGGGATCGTCCGCCATCGCCAGCAGCGGCTTGGCCGTGCTGACCTGATCGAGCTCGAGGGCGAGGCGGCCATATTCGCTCGCAAGCTCCTTGCTCTCGCCGTGGTAGACGGCGGCCTGTTGCAGCACGGGCAGGGCCTGCCGTTTCTGTCCCATCGCCTTCAGATTGCGCGCGTAGTTCAGCGCGGTGGTGAGATCGTTCGGTTTGGCAGCGAACTTCTGGCCCCAGTAGTTCGTTGCCTTCTCGAGCTCGGACTGAGCGACGGCTGGGGTTGCCTCTGGAGATTCAGGCGTTGCTGCGGGCGTGCCGCGTGGCGGCTTGGCGGCCAGGAGCTGCGGCAGGAGGTCGGAAGCCTGTCCGGCGCAGCCGCCGAGCGCCAGGGAGCAGAGAACGGCAGCGAGCGCTGCGGTTCGGGCCCGGCGCGCATTCTTGTTGTCGGTGCCAGCGGCGGCGGCAAGCGTCATTTTCGACTCCCTTTCGCGGCCCGCACGAAGCAGGCGAATCGCGTTTTCTCCCGTCAGTTTCCGGGACACCCGTCAACAGACGGTTAAACATCCGGGTAAGCCGAGGCGGGGCGTGAAATGGTCGTTACGGGGTGCTAATCAGGGTGCGGCGGCGCAGCGCCGCGGCAGAGGAGCTACCGGGAATGCAGAACCAGACTGCGGCCGTGCGTGAGGCGGTCGAGGAGGTCTATGCGGCCGCGGATGACGCGGGCGCGGTGCCGATACATCTCGTCGGTGACACGTCGGCGGCGGCCAAGGGCGATACGTTGACCGCCGCCGACCGCGCTTGGTTCGAACTCAACGGGCTGCGCGACGGGGCCGCGCGCAAGATCGTCTCGTTGCCTTCATCAGGCGGCGCCATGGGCGGCATCGCCCTCGGCATCGGCAACGGCAGGGCTGGCGATCCGTGCGGCTCGTCCGCCCTCCTGCTCGGTCAGCTAGCCCAGGGCGCGCCGGCCGGAACCTACCGCCTCGCCGCCGTCGACGGGAAGGAAGCCAGTCTCGCCGCCGTCGCATGGGGGCTCGGGGGCTATCGCTACCGGCGCTACAAAACGACGGGCAACGCGCCGCCCCGCGCGCGCCTCGCGTTGCCAAAGAGTGTCGATCGCCAGCGCATCAAGACCACAGTGGAAGCGGTATGGCTCGGCCGCGACCTCATCAACACGCCCGCGTCCGATCTCGGGCCCGCTGAGCTCGAATCTGCCGCTCGTGATCTCGCCGCGATGCACGGCGCCACCGTGACCTCGATCGTCGGCGACGATCTCCTGAAGCAGAATTTCCCGATGATCCATGCCGTCGGCCGCGCCAGTGTCCGTGCGCCGCGGCTGATCGATCTGAAGTGGAGCAAGCCAGGCGGCAACGCGCTCGCGCCGCGCGTCACGCTGGTCGGCAAGGGCATATGCTTCGACACGGGTGGTCTCGACATCAAGCCGTCGAGTAACATGCTGCTGATGAAGAAGGACATGGGGGGCGCCGCGACCGTGCTGGCGCTTGGCCACATGATCATGTCGCTCGGCCTCGACGTGCGCCTGCGAATCCTCATCCCGGCCGCGGAGAATTCGATCAGCGGTGACGCATTCCGCCCGAGCGACATCCTGCGGAGCCGCGCGGGTTTGACGGTCGAGGTCGGCAACACGGACGCGGAGGGGCGCCTCGTTCTTGCCGATGCGCTCGCACTGGCCGACGAGGAGAAGCCCGACACGTTGCTCTGCTTCGCCACGCTCACAGGCGCGGCGCGCGTGGCACTCGGTCCCGACCTGCCGGCACTGTTCACCGATGACGATGCGCTCGCCACCGCCATCGCTTCAGCGGGCCTCGCCAATGGCGACCCTGTGTGGCGGCTGCCGCTGTGGCCCGGCTACATGCGCAATCTCGATAGCGAGGTCGCCGACATGGGCAACGTATCGGACGGTCCGTTCTCCGGCGCGATAACAGCAGCGCTCTTTCTCAAGCGCTTCGTCGCCAACGCCCGCCGTTTTGCGCACATCGATCTTTACGGCTGGCGGACGTCACAGCGTCCGCTCGGGCCGAAGGGGGGCGAACCGCAAACCGCGCGCGCCGTATTCGACGTGTTGGCGGCCGAACTCGCCGACACGGAGCCGGCGATATGACGCCGCCAACGGCTCTCCCAGATCCGCGGCGCAATGCTTATCGCCGTGATCTTGCCGATTCCGCGCTCGTTGGCGTCGTCACCGCGGCGCGCTTCGCTGATGGTTCGCCCGGTCAGATTATCCGTGCGTCCGTGCCCCTACGGCGCAACCCTTCACCCGTGGAGCCGTTCGACACCGAGGTGCTGTTCGGCGAGCGGGTGCGCGTGTTCGATGTCGTCGAGGGGTGGGCCTGGGTCCAACTCGAGCGTGACCGCTACGTCGGCTATCTCTCGGCGGATGCGGTTTCGCGAGAGGTGCGTGCGACCACGCACAAGGTACGCGCCATCGGCACGTTCGTGCATCCCCGTCCAGACATCAAATCGCCCCCGATGATGCATCTCTCGATCGGGGCCGAGCTGTGCATCGCCGAGACTGGGGAGCAATTCCACCGGCTCGAGTCCGGTGGTTTCGTGCCCGCGCGTCACGTCGTCGAGGCTGATCGCCATGCGCGCGATTTCGTCGACATCGCCGAGCGGCTCATCGGCACGCCGTACTTGTGGGGCGGTCGCACGCGCGTTGGCATCGACTGCTCGGGTCTTGTGCAGGTCTCCCTCGAGGCGGCCGGGCTGGTGGCGCCGCGCGACAGCGATATGCAGCGCGCCGAGCTCGGCGACGAGATCGAGATCGGGCCAGAGCTCGAGGGATTGGAGCGCGGCGACCTCGTCTTCTGGCAGGGCCATGTCGGTATGATGGCCGACGGGCTGATGCTGCTGCACGCCAACGCGCATCACATGGCGGTCGCGATCGAAACACTGCCCGAGGCGGTGGCGCGTATCAGCAAGACGACCGGGCCCATACTCGCGGTGCGGCGTCTCGCCGGCCGGGCGACGGCGTGACTGGTCGCTGATTGCACCCCGGGTGATTTCGCGCAACGCGGTGCAAGCGTCCGCGGGGCATAATGGGCCGCGAGTCGACAACCGGGAGTGATTTCGATGGCGGATGCTGGCGGCGTGAACAATGGCGGCCCCGCGAAGGCTCTCTCGGCGGCGGAGGTCGCCGCACTTTGGAACGCCGAGCGGCGGGCGTTGCGCATCTATGCCCTGGCGGTGACGCTGCTCGCTGCCGCACTCGGCGTCACGCACTTCATCGGTCGCGGTACGGAAGCCGGGCTTGTGGCGATGCTGGCGGCACTCGGCTTTATGCTGGTGGCGCTCGCTATTCAATTCCGCATCCGCTGTCCGCGGTGCAACGCACGCCTCGCCACGCAATCGTTGCTGGTGTTGCCCGAGCGGTGCACCAAGTGCGACGTGAGAATTGCTCACCCGCGGGGGCTCGACAGCGAACTCGATGCCTGAGCGCCGCCGCGCGGTCTCGAGTGCCGACCCGGCACAGTGACGGTTCCGCCGTGCGCAAAGTCAGGATGCCAGCACGCTCGCGTGGCGCACCTCGAGATTGAGAGCCGCGGCAAGCAGCGCCCGCGTATACTCCTCGCGCGGCGAAGCGAAGATGTCCTCGGCGGGCCCTTCCTCTACGACGACCCCGTTGCGCATCACCAGCACGTGGTTGCAGAGCGCCTTAACCACCTTGAGATCGTGGCTGATGAACAGGTAGGCGAGATTGCGCCGCCGCTGGAGATCGCGCAGCAGATCGACGATCTGGGCCTGGACGCTCATGTCGAGTGCGCTCGTCGGCTCGTCGAGCATCACGAAGCGCGGCTCCAGCACCATGGCGCGCGCGATTGCGATGCGCTGGCGCTGGCCACCGGAGAACTCGTGCGGGTAGCGGTCCTGCGCGTCACGGTCGAGGCCGACCTCTTCGAGCGCATCGCCGACACGTTGGCGGCGATCGTCGTAGTCGAGCTCCGGGCGCTGGATCACGAGCCCTTCCTCGATGATCTGGCCGACCGAGAGGCGCGGCGACAGTGAGCCATAGGGGTCCTGGAAGACGACCTGCATCTCCTTGCGCAGCGGTCGCATCTCGCGTGCATTGAGCTGATCGATGCGTGTGCCGTTGTAGGTGATGGGGCCATTGGACGAGAGCAGCCGCAGCAGCGCGAGCCCGAGGGTAGTCTTGCCCGAGCCCGACTCGCCGACCACGCCGAGCGTCTGTCCGGCGCGGAGTGTCAGCGAGACGCCGTCAACCGCCTTGATGTGATCCACGGTGCGCTTCAAGAGCCCTTTCCGAATTGGAAACCAGACCTTGAGGTCGCTGGTCTCGAGCACCGCGGGGCGTGTGTTGTCGGCTTTCGGCGGCGTACCCTTCGGCTCGGCGTTGACCAGGTGGCGCGTGTAGGGATGCTGCGGATTGGTGAAGACGGTCTCCATCGGCCCGTCCTCGACGATGCGCCCAGACTTCATCACGTAGACGCGCTCGGCCATCTTGCGCACGATGCCGAGATCGTGGGTGATGAGCAGCATCGCCATGCCCATCTCGCGCTGCAGCTCCTTCAGCAGTTCGAGAATCTGCGCCTGAATCGTGACGTCGAGTGCGGTGGTCGGCTCGTCGGCGATTAGAAGGTCGGGCTCGTTGGCGAGTGCCATGGCGATCATGACGCGCTGGCGCTGTCCGCCTGAAAGCTCGTGTGGGAAGGCACCGAGGCGCTTTTCGGGATCGCGGATGCCAACCTTGGCCAGCAGCTCGAGCACGCGGCGGCGCACGGTTTCATCGTCGAGGCCGCGATGCAGCTTCAACACCTCGCCGACCTGCTGGTCGATGGTCTGGAGCGGGTTGAGCGAAGTCATAGGCTCTTGGAAGATGATCGAGATGCGGTCGCCGCGTACCTTGCGCATCTCACCTTCCGGCACGCGCAGCAGGTTCATGCCGTCGAAGTAGATTTCACCCGAGGGGTGCGACGCCGCAGGATAGGGCAGCAGCCGCAGGATAGAGAGGGCCGAGACGGTCTTGCCTGAGCCCGACTCGCCGACGAGTGCCACTGTCTCGCCGCGGCCGATGCGGAACGAGACGCGATCGACCGCGAGCGTGCGGCGTTCGCCGCGCCCGAACGCGACCGAGAGGTTACGGGCCTGGATCAGCGTTTCCGTCACGCGCGTCATCGCAGCCCCTATCGATATGTTTTGCGCGGGTCGAGCGCATCGCGCACGGCTTCGCCGACGAAGATCAGCAGCGACAACATGATGGCGACGGTGAAGAAGCCCGTGAGACCGAGCCAGGGCGCCTCGAGATGCTTCTTGCCCTGCAGCAGCAGCTCGCCGAGCGAAGGAGAGCCGGGCGGCAATCCGAGCCCGAGGAAGTCGAGAGCCGTCAGCGCAGATATGGAACCCGACAAAAGGAAAGGCAGGAACGTGAGTGTCGCCACCATCGCGTTCGGCAGCAGGTGCTTGCGCATGATCTTGGAGTCGGTGAGGCCGAGCGCGCGCGCGGCCTTGACGTACTCGAAATTGCGCGCGCGGAGGAACTCGGCGCGGACGACACCGACGAGCGCGGTCCACGAGAACAGCAGCAGCACGGCGAGTAGCGTCCAGAAGCCCGGTACCAGCACCGACGAGATGATGAGCAGCACGTAAAGCGACGGGATCGCCGACCAGATCTCGAGGAACCGCTGCATGTAGAGGTCGGTTCGTCCGCCGAAGTAGCCCTGCACAGCGCCCGCCGCGACGCCGACGATGGAGGAGAAGATCGTCAGCAGCAGGCCGAACAGAACGGAGATGCGGAACCCGTAGATGATGCGGGCGACGACGTCGCGGCCCTGGTTGTCGAGGCCGAGCCAGTTGGTATTCCCGAGCGCCTTGTAGCGCGCGAGCTGTTCGGCCGGCGCATCGCACAGCGGCGCGTTCGATGCCCAGGGTGGTGGCGCCGGGTAGCCGAGGCAAAGTCCGTCGGTACCTTTGCGGCGTGGATAGTCCTTGTTGATGGTGTCGTACGAGTAGCGGATCGGCGGCCAGATCATCCAGCCGTTCGATTTGATCTCGTCGAGGATCACCGGGTCCTTGTAGTCGGTGATGGCGAGAAAACCGCCGAACTTCGATTCGGGATAATCGACCAGGACCGGCGACAGGAATTCGCCCTTGTAGCGGACGAGGATCGGCTTGTCGTTTGCGATGAAATCCGCGAACAGCGAGACGAGGAACAGCGCGAGGAAGATCCAGAAGCTCCAGAAGCCCCGGCGATTGGCCTTGAAGTTCTCCCAGCGTCTTTGGTTCACGGGCGAAATGCGCAGACGCGACGGGCGCCCTGCCGGCGGTAGTGGCCGGTTGGTCGCCAAAGTATCTTCAGCGTCGCGCGTGGTCTCAGCGTCCATGCCTCAGACCTCCCGGCTCTCGAAATCGATGCGCGGATCGACGAGTGTGTAGATGAAGTCCGTGACGATGTTCACCACGAGTCCGAGCAGGGCGAAGATGTAAAGGCTGGCGAAGACGACCGGGTAGTCGCGGTTGATAATGGATTCAAAGCTCAGCAGCCCGAGACCGTCGAGCGAGAAGATCGTCTCGATCAGAAGGCTGCCGGAGAAGAACGCCGAGATGAACTGGGCGGGGAATCCGGCGATGATCAGCAACATGGCGTTGCGGAACACGTGGCCATAGAGAACTTGCCGTTCGGAAAGGCCCTTGGCGCGCGCGGTGACGACATACTGCTTGCGGATCTCGTCGAGGAACGAGTTCTTGGTGAGGAAGGCCATCGTCGTAAACGCACCGAGTCCGAGCGCGATCAGCGGCAGCGTCAGGTGCCAGAAATAGTCCACGATCTTGCCGAACATCGAGAGCTGGTCCCAGTTGTCGGACGTGAGGCCGCGCGACGGGAACCACTGGAAGAACGCCGAGCCCGCGAACACGACCAGCAGCAGGATGGCGACCAGGAAGCCCGGAACCGCATATCCGAGCACCAGAACGCCGCTGGTCCAGGTATCGAACGGCTCACCATCCTTGACCGCCTTTCGGATGCCGAGCGGGATCGAGATCAGGTAGGTGATGAGCGTCATCCACAGGCCGAGAGAAATCGAAACCGGCAGCTTCTCCTTGATGAGCTCGAGCACCGAGACGTCGCGGAAGTAGCTCTTGCCGAAGTCGAACGTCAGGTAGTTCTTCATCATCAGGAAAAAGCGCTCGTGTGCCGGCTTGTCGAAGCCGAACTGCTTCTCGAGGCTCTTGATGAACTCCGGGTCGAGGCCCTGCGCGCCGCGATATTTCGAGCTTGCCGGATCGGCGGCACCTTGTCCCGGCTGGTTCTGACTGGACTGACCGGAGAACCCGTCACCGCCTCCGCCCGAGATGCGTTCGGTGGCGTTGACGCCCGTGCCCGTCAGCTCTGCGATGACCTTCTCGACGGGGCCGCCCGGAGCGAACTGCACGATGACGAAGCTTATCGCCATGATCCCGATCATCGTCGGGAGAATGAGCAGCAGGCGTTTGAGGAGATAGGCGCCCATCGGTTCACGTGTCCATTGCTGTGCGGCCGGTCGCCCGGCATCGGCGGATGGTCGGCGCGATGGCCCGTCTCACGGCATCACGAGCTGCTTCGCCTTGGCGGGATCGTACCACCATGTATCGATCACGCCGCGAGAATACTTGGGCTTCACGGCGGGCCGTGAAAACTTGTTCCAGTAGGCGAGATTGTGTGCCGCCTTATACCAGTGCGGCACCCAGTAGTGGCCGGCGCGGAGGACGCGATCTGCAGCTCGCGCCGCGGTATCGAGCTCGGTGCGCGTTTTGGCGCCCATGACGCGATCGATCAAGGCGTCGACGACCGGATCGGCGATGCCCGCGAGATTGAAGGCGCCATCGGTGCGCGCGGCCTCGGAGCCCCAAAACGATTTGAGTTCCACGCCGGGCGTCAGCCGCATCGAGTAGCGTTGGGTGACCATGTCGAAATCGAACGACTTCACGCGCCGCTCATATTGCGCCGGGTCCACGCGGCGCAACGAGGCATCCACACCGATCGCCTTAAGGTTCTTCAGATACGGCGCGATGATCCGCTCGAAGCTCTCGGAGAAAATGAGGATCTCGAGCGTCAGAGGCTCGCCCTTGCCGTTGGCGCGAACGGCCCCCGCCTGTTTCCATCCGGCCTCGTCGAGCAGTTGCGCAGCGCGGCGCAGCAACTTGCGGTCGCTTCCCGAGCCATCGCTGACGGGCGGCGACACCGGCTCGCCAAACACGGCTGGCGGGAGCTGGCTGCGATACGGCTCGAGCAAGGCGAGTTCGTCGGCGGGCGGCGGTCCCGATGCCTTGAGGGGCGAATTCTCGAAATAGCTTGCCGTGCGCGTGTAGAGGCCGAAGAACAGGTTGCGGTTCGTCCACTCGTAATCGAAGGCGAGGCCCAACGCCTCGCGCACGCGGATGTCTTTGAACTTCTCGCGTCGCATGTTGATGAAATAGCCCTGTGCGCCGGACGGTGTCTCGTCGGGCAGCGTCTCGCGAACAAGGCGTCCCTCGCGCACGGAGGCAATGTCGTAGGCCGTCGCCCAGTCGATCGAGGTGAACTCCTCGCGGAAATCGAAGTTGCCGGCCTTGAGACTCGTCAGCTCGGCCGTGCGGTCGCGATAGTACTCGTACTTGAGCTGGTCGAAGTTGAAGCGGCCCTTGTTGACCGGAAGATCCTTTGCCCAATAGTCGTCGCGCCGGTCGTAACGGACGAACGTGCCTGCCTTGAACTGACCGATACGGTAAGGGCCCGAGCCGACCGGCGGCTCCAGCGTCGTCTCCTCGAAGTTGCGCGTCGCGTAGTATGACTTCGAGATGATCGGGAGCGTTGCGACGGTCAACGGCAGGTCGCGCAGCAGATCGCCCTTGAACGTGTAGCGCACCGTGTGCGGGTCGATGGTCTCCGCGCGTTCGACATCGCGCAACGACATGCCGTAGTTGGGATGTCCCTTGGCTTTCAGCGTCTCGAACGAGAAGACGACATCGTCGGCGGTGAGCGCGCTGCCGTCTGCAAAGCGGGCCTCGGGCCGCATATGAAAAGTTACAGAGCGGCCGTCATCCGCGAGCTCTGCCGATAGGGCGACGAGACCGTAGACGGCATCCGGCTCGTCACCTGCGCGTACCATGAGGCTGTCGTAGAGGAATTCGAGGCCCTGCGCCGCGTCGCCCTTGAGAATGAAGTCGTTGAAGCTGTCGAACGTGATGCGCCCCCCCGAGCCGATCATCGACAACTGGCCACCCTTCGGGGCGGCGGGGTTGACGTACTCGAATTGCTTGAAGCCTGCGGCATACTTCAGTTCGCCGAACGCCGAGAGGCCGTGCCGCGGCTCGCCAGCGTGGGCCGGGCCGAGAGCAAAGGCAGCGGCGAAGGCGAGAGCGAGGGCCGCGCGGGGGTGTCGGGGTAGAAATGGCACCATGCTTCAGCGCCCCAGTGCCGTTTTGACCGCCTGCTCCTTGGCCGGATCGATCCACCATGTCTGCAAAACCGAGGCAGGCGACTGTGACGGCAACTTTTCCGGCCGGCCGAAGATGTTCCACGAGGCGACGCGGTCGAAGGGGTAATACCACTGCGGCACGACGTAGTGACTCCACAGCAGAACGCGGTCGAGCGCGCGCGTCGCGGCGACGAGATCTTCGCGGTCCGTCGCGGCGATGATCCGGTCGATCAGCTTGTCGATGGCCGGGCTCTCGATACCGACCGAGTTCTGGCTGCCGGGCCGCTTCGCGGCGTCCGATCCCCAGTAGTCGCGTTGCTCGTTACCCGGGGAGTGCGATTGCCCGAAGCTGTCGACGATGATGTCGTAGTCGAACTCGTCGATGCGCCGCTTGTATTGCGAGCTGTCGACCACACGCACGCTAGCATCGACGCCGATCTTCTTCAGGTTCTCGATGTACGGCAGCACGATGCGCTCGAAGTCCGGCTGCACCAGCAGGAACTCGGCTTTGAGCGTCTCGCCACCGGCGTTGACGAGCTTGCCGCTTTGCAGCTTCCAGCCGGCTTCCTGCATCAGCCGCACGGCGTCGCGCAGGTTGTTGCGATGCTCTGCGCCGCCAGCGGGGTTCTTGAACTCCGTGGTGAAGACCTCGGCAGGGATCTGATCCTTGACCGTCTCGAGGATCTCGCGCTCACGCCCCTCGGGCAGGCCGCGGGACGCGAGTTCGGAGTTGGCGAAGAAGCTGCCGGAGCGGATGTACTGGTCGTAAAAGAAGCTCTTGTTGAGCATGTCGAAGTCGAAAGCGAGATCGAAGGCGTGGCGCACGCGGGCGTCCTTGAACTGTGCACGCCGTGTGTTGATCGCGAACGATTGCATGCCCGCGACGCGCCCGTTCTTCAGGGCCTCCTTCTTGACCAGCCCGTTCTTCGCGGCATCGAAGGCGTACTGCGTCGCCCAACGGTTGGCGCTCGACTCCTGCCAGATGTCGATCTGGCCTGATTTGAAGGCTTCGAAGGCCGGCGTCACGTCGCGGAAGTAGGTGTAGGAGATCTCGTCGAAGTTCCATTGCCCGCGCGAGACCGGGAGATCCTTTGCCCAGTAGTCCTTGACCCGCTCGTAGATGATGCCGCGGCCCGGATCGATCGACTT
Source organism: Hyphomicrobiaceae bacterium (assembly GCA_016793635.1). GTDB lineage: Bacteria > Pseudomonadota > Alphaproteobacteria > Rhizobiales > Hyphomicrobiaceae > JAEUMD01. Next base: position 292,958 of record JAEUMD010000008.1, on the reverse strand, counting down.
GACTTTGTAGGCGCCCGACCCGAGCGGCACCTCGAGTGACGAGCGCGTGATGTCGCGCGGCTGTCCGTCTGCGCCGTTGGCGGTCCAATAGTGTTTCGGCAGAATCGAGAGCTGGCCGACGATGACGGGAAGTTCGCGGTTGCCCTTCATATCGAAGGAAAAGGTCACCTCGTTCTCGCCCGTCTTCTCGGCTTTGACGACGTTCTTGTAGTAGAAGGCGTAGCGCGGGTGCGCCTTCTTCAGCGCCTCGAGGCTGAAGATCACGTCGTCGGCGGTGATCGGCTTGCCGTCGTGCCAGCGCGCATCCGGCCGCAGTCCGAACGTGGCGGAAGAAAAGTCGTCGGGGTGCGATACCCAGGCGGCGATCAGCCCGTATTCGGTCGAAGGCTCGTCGGGCGAATTCATCATCAGCGAATCATAGAGCAGGCCGAGGCCGGCTGCCGCTTCGCCGCGAACCGAGAACGAATTGAGCGAATCGAAACCGCCCATGGACCACTGGCGGATGCGGCCGCCCTTCGGCGCATCCGGGTTCACCCAATCGAACTGCTTGAAGTCGGGACCGAGTTTGGGTTCGCCGACGAGCGACAAGGCGTGAGCCCGTTTGGCCTGCGCGTTTGCCTCCTCTGGTCCCGCAAGGCCGATCACCGTTGCGGCGAGAAAACCGCCGAGGACCAGCGCCCAACCGGTACGGGCGAACCCGGGAGACATGCGTGCTGAAGCCATTGCCGGATCACCTCAATCTTGCTCGCCAAGCGATGTCGGAGCGGCCCAAACCGGCCGGTATCGTCCGCATGCGCCGGGCACGGACCTGCCGCCCGTTGTTATACGCACTACGGGGGTAACCGAGGTTTGCGGCGAGCTGAAGTTAAGTTTTCGCAAGAAAGGGCGGTCTCGGGCAGCGCCGCAAGGCCCGTAAGTAGACGCGCGAAGGCCCTGCCGGCGTGCCCGGCAGGGCCTTGGATTTCGAAGGTCGCGGGCGCAACTCGAGGATGTCGCGCGGTCGGTTAAGTCTACTTCTGCGCGCTGAGATAAGCGATCAGATTGGCCAGATCGCCCGCGTCCTTCACGCCAGCAAACGCCATCTTGGTGCCCTTCGCGTAGCCCTTCGGATCGTGCAGGAACGTCGCCAGATCGGCCGCCGACCAGTTGCCGCCCTTGCCCTTCAGGTCGTCCGAGTAGCCAAAGCCCGCGGCCGCGGCCTTGGCGCGTCCGACGACGGCGTGGAGATTCGGTCCGGTCTTGTTGGCGCCGCCCGATTCGATCGTGTGGCAGCTCGAGCACTTCTTGAACACGTCCTGGCCAGCCTTGGCATCGGCCGTCGCCGCCGCCGCCGCCACCTTGGCTGCGTCGAACGCGGGTGCCGCGGCCGCGCCTGCCGCCGCCGCGCCGCCCGCATGCCCGGTCGGCAACGGCAGCGTGTAGCCGGCATGGGTTTCATGACCGCCGCCATGACCGGACAGGTTGAGATCGATCGCCGTTTTGACGCCGACGAGGATCAGGAGCGCCGCAAGCACGGCGGCGGCGATCTTCGTCAGCTCGAATGAATCCATCATCGCCAAGTTCTCAGGGGTTCTACGGTTTGCATGCGCCGCACGGGGGTGGCGCTAATTCCGGGGCCGACTATAGGAATTCCCGGCCGGCTTGCAACCAGACTTCGGTTCGTCATAGAGACACCCAGCGAGACGAATTGTCACCGCACGGCAGGCGCCCCTGCCGGCGGCGCGGAGGTGGTTGACGCGACATGCACCAGGTTCTCACAGTGATCCCGGCACGCATGCAGGCAACGCGCCTGCCGGGCAAGCCGATGGCGGATATACACGGCGCCCCGATGATCGTCCACGTCTGGCGGCGGGCCATGGCGGCTGAGATCGGCCGGGTGGTCGTGGCCACCGACGCCGACGAAATCCACGATGCCGTGCGCCGGGCCGGCGGCGAGGCGGTTATGACCCGCTCCGATCACACGTCCGGATCGGACCGGGTGTTTGAGGCGGTCAACAAAGTCGATCCCGAAGGCAACGCAGAGTTCGTCGTCAATCTCCAGGGCGACCTGCCGACGCTTGAACCGCGCCTCGTCGCCGCCTGCGTCGAGCCACTGCGTGGCAAAGGTCCCCACATCGCCACGCTGGCCGCCGAGATCCGCGATGCCGCCGAACGCGACAATCCCAACGTAGTGAAGGTGGTCGGCACTCCGATCGAGCCCGCAGGGCACATGCGCGCCCTCTATTTCACGCGCGCAACCGCTCCCTATGGCGAGGGTCCGCTGTTCCACCACATCGGCATTTACGCCTATCGCCGTTCGGCGCTCGAGCGCTTCGTGTCGCTGAAGCCGTCGCTACTCGAAGTTCGCGAGAAGCTGGAGCAGCTGCGCGCCCTCGAGGACGGGATGCGCATCGACGTGACCGTCGTTGACACTGTTCCGCTCGGTGTCGATACTCCTGACGATCTGGAGCGGGCGCGCACCTTGCTGGCACCGCAGGGCTGAGGACGGGCTGAGGCCGCGGTTTGACGCGCCCGCCTCGCAGGCGTCACTTGGCCTATCCGCCCTGCTGTTGTTCGCAGTGCTCAGCGCTGGCGGACGTGGCCATGCGGATGGTGTGCGGTCTCCAGACATCTCTCCCCGCCTCCGCCCATCGCGCGGAATCTCTCCAGAAAGTCCGTACACCATGCCGAGCAAGTCGCCCACGCCACCGGCCGTCGTCGCTTATCAAGGCGAGCCCGGCGCCAACTCTCACCTCGCCTGCCGCGAGGCGTTCCCCGACCTCGAGACGCTGGCCTGCCCGACGTTCGAGGATGCGCTTGCCGCGGTGAAGTCGGGCGATGTGCGCCATGCCATGATCCCGATCGAGAACTCGGTCGCCGGCCGCGTCGCCGACATCCACCACCTGCTGCCAGGTGCCGAGCTCTACATCGTCGGCGAGCACTTCCTGCGCGTGCGCCACCAGCTGATGGCCCTGAAGGGTGCGAGCCTCGATACCGTCAAGCGCGTCATGAGCCACACACAAGCGCTCGGCCAGTGCCGCAACACGCTGCGCAAACTCGGCCTGAAGCCCATACCGGAAGCCGACACAGCGGGCTCGGCGCGCATGGTGAGCGAGGCGGGCGACCTGTCGCTGGCGGCAATCGCGTCGTCGCTGGCGGCCGAGATCTACGGCTTGCAGATCCTGAAGAACGACGTCGAGGACGAGAAGCACAATACGACGCGGTTCGTCATTCTCGACGCTGAACCGGACGATGCGGAGCCCGGCACCGGCGACGTCATCACGACGTTCCTGTTCCGCGTCCGCAACGTTCCCGCGGCGCTTTACAAAGCGCTCGGCGGCTTTGCCACCAACGGCGTCAACATGACCAAGCTCGAGAGCTACCAGACCGAAGGAACATTCAACGCAACGATGTTCTTCGCCGACATCGAGGGGCACCCGGCGGACCGGTCGGTTCAGCTTGCGCTCGAGGAGCTTTCGTTCTTCTCGAGCGAGGTGCGCCTGCTCGGTACCTATCCCGCGAGCCCTTATCGTGCCGAGGCCAGCCGCCGCGTCGCCGGCCTGATGCCGGCGCGGATGGCCGGTCAGAAGGGGTGATGGCATGCGTCTCGCGGGAAAGGTCGCGATCGTCACCGGCGCCGCTTCGGGTTTCGGCCGGGGCATCGCGCAAGCCTACGTGCGGGAGGGAGCGCGGGTCGTGGTCGCCGACATCGACGGCGACAAGGCGCTCGCAACCGTGCGCGAGCTCGGCGACGCTGCACTTGCGGTCAAGGCCGACGTGACGCGGCGCGAGGATGTCGAGGCGATGGTCGGCATCGCCGCGGACGTCCTCGGCGGGCTCGACATCCTCGTGAACAATGCCGGCTGGACGCATCGCAATCAGTCGCTGCTGACCGTCACTGAAGAAGAATTCGACCGGATCTATGCCGTCAACGTGAAGTCGATCTACCTCACCACGCTCGCGGCCGTGCCAGAGATGGAGAAACGCGGCGGCGGCGTCATCATCAACACGGCGTCCACGGCCGGCCTGCGTCCGCGCCCCGGCCTCACCTGGTACAACGGGTCCAAGGGCGCGGCGATCACGTTGACCAAATCGATGGCGGCGGAGCTTGCACCGAAGAGGATCCGCGTCAACGCCATCAACCCGGTGATCGGCGAGACGGGCATGCTCGAAATGTTCATGGGCGTGCCGGACACGCCGGAGAACCGCGCGCGATTTGTGTCGACGATCCCGCTCGGGCGCATGTCGCGTCCCGAGGACATCGCCAACGCGGCGGTATTCCTCGCCGAGCCCGCGTCGGAGTTCATCACCGGCGTCGCCATCGAGGTCGATGGCGGGCGCTGCGTCTAGTGTTGCGTCACTAACGCTGGGTTCCCGGTTGCGGAATGGTGGTCTGCCAAGCGTTAGTGACAAAAGCAACACTAGAATCATCGAGTTGCTAGTGTTCTTTTCGTCTCCGACACTTGGTCGATCGCATGCTGCACTGGGAACCAAGTGTCGCAGACGGAACACTAGAGTATCAACCGACCTCACGGCCCCGCGACAGCGATGAACGGTCAGATAAAGCTGCTCTAGAAACGCAGTGCTAGAGCGCTTTGGTCCGATCAGGAGAACCGCTCACTATTCCGTCTGATCGGATAGCCCTCTAGGGTGTGATCTGTTGGGATGGAAGCGCGGGGCGCGCTTCCATTGGGAGCGCGACTACGCCCTATCCGCGCGTCAGCAGGTTGTCGATCTTCCTCTGCCGCGTCTCCTCCGGTTCCTCGAACGAGAGCGTCGAGACCAGCCGCCCGGCCTTGTCCATCAGATAGACCGACGCGGTGTGGTTCATCGTGTAGTCGCTGCCATCCTTGTTCGGCACGCGCTCGTAGACCGCACGGAAGGACTTGGCGATCGACGCGATCTCCTCTTTCGTACCGGTCAATCCAATGATGCGCGGGTCGAAAGCCGACAGGTAGAGCTTGAGGTGATCGGCCGTATCGCGCTCGGGATCGATCGAGACGAACAGCACGTTGAGCTGGCTCGCCCGCTCGCCGAGCGCCTTCAGGTGATTGGTCATCTCGAGCAATGTCGTCGGGCAGATGTCCGGACAATGCGTGAAGCCGAAGAAGATCGCAAACGGCTTGCCGGCGAGCGCGGCGCTGTTGAAGCGCTTGCCGTCTGTGCCGGTTAGCTCGAACGGTGCGCCGACGCGGGCCGTGGCGGGCGGCGCGCCGGCGGAACCCAAGATGTTCGCCCGTTGCGCCTCGCCGAGCAGTGCCGCGCCGGCCGCCAGCGCCGTGATGGCGACAGCGGCCCAAGCCGCAAACCTCACCCGGCGAAGAAAATCAGTGGTGGCCATGGTTCGTGCCCTTGCTCCCGCTTGCCCCGGCGTCCTTGTCGTCGAGAGACTTCGCACCCAACGGCGCCACATCATAGGAAATGTCGACACTGCCCGCCTTCTCGAACTTCAGCGTTCCCTTCACAGGCGCACCGGCAGCCGGCGACGACTTCAGATCCATGAACATGACGTGGTAGCTGCCGGGCTTCAGCACCACCGACTGGCCAGGCTTGATCTCGAGCCCGCCCGAGAGTTCGCGCATCTTCATCATGCCGCCGTCCATCGACATTTCGTGCACCTCGAGGTGACCGGCGATGGTCGCCGTGCCGCCGATCAGCCGGTCGGCTTCCTTGCCCGTGTTGGTGATGGTCATGAATCCACCGGCGACCTTGGCGCCGGGCGGCGTCGCGCGCGTCCAGGGCTGCTTGATGGTGATCGTGCCGAGGGTCGCGTCGGCGGCGAGGGCCGGGGTGGCCAGCACGGCGATGCCGAGGGCCAAAGTCGCGATCGTGGATTTCATGGTGATATCCTCATGCGAAAGAAGGGTTCGAACCGCGTCGCGGCCGCCGCGCGCCGGGCTGGCGGCGAGGCGCGCTCGGGAGGCGCGGCTGGCGATGACGATGCAGGTGGAAGGTGCGTGCCGATGCTTTCGGCGGCGGCACACGGATTTGCGAGACGTACCCGCTTGGTCAGCGGCACTTGTAGTTGCGCTGACCTCTGGCCGGTTTCAGGCGGCGGCCGGTGGCGCGCGGCTGCGGTTGGCGGCGAATTCGTGTTGCGGCCTAATCCGGGGCTCAGCCAGCGGAGCGACCGCAGAAGCTTGCGGTGCGATCTCCGCCATGGTGGCAACGCACGCAGGCGGCAGCACGGTGGGCGAGCTGGCGGCACTGGTGCAAAACGGGCAGGCGAGCCCGGTGAGTGCCGAGCCGACGCCTTGCGGGCCATCGTCCGACGAAAGCGCCGGAACCATCGCCGCGCCGAGCGTCCGTGCCGGGCCGCAGATCGAGAAGACGCCGGGGCCTCGCTCGATTCCGTCGCCGAGCGCATGGGCCGCCGTCGCGGCGACATGCAGCGACAGGAAGAACACGTGCACCAGCATCGCCGCGAGCGCGAGGCCCGCCGGCAGCTTCCGGCCGTTCCGCTTCCTGAACCGATGCATGGGGCGAACTTACAGGTTGAGAGGCTGCCCGCAAGCATCTCGTTTGTCGCGGCGGCGGCACGGGCCAGCCACGTCCGGCGACTTGCCGGCGAGTTGCGGCTTGCATCAGCGGGGCCGAGCCGTCATATAGCGGTTGGGCTGGCGGCGGACGCATCCCTCGCCAACCGGGTCAGGTCGGGAACGAAGCAGCCCTAACGATCAGGACGCGGGTCGTCCGCCAGCCTCTGTATTTCATTCTTGGATATTTTCGCCTTCGGGCGGCAGTGGAGCGCGCTAAGCGCGTTCGTCCCTTCGTGATGACAGCGCACACGGCGGGTCGAGCCCGATGGCTGCCGCCGGATACACAGAATTCACCGAATTGATCGTGGCTGCGGTCGATGTGGGATCAGCAGGCACGACTTTCAGCAACGGTTTTGTCGAGGGGGCATCCATGCCGACTGGGGGCCGTCTGGGAATCGAAACCTCGACAATTGTCACATCGATTGAAAAAATTGGCGGGAGAATATGATTGGCGGGAGCGTGGAATGGGGGGCGGGGTAGACCGACGACCGGTACGGCATATGCTCATTGACGGCCGTCTCTGACGACGTAAGCCAAATGATGCGCAATCGGATCAGGGAGTAGTCGGATAGATGCGGACCATTCTCGCCTATCTGCTCGCCATTGCGGTTTTTCTCTTCATCTTCGGTCCCATATTCGGTCTGAGAGAGACGGGCACGCAGATGCGGAGCCGAAGGGCCGCCGAGGAACATGAGCGCCGTATACGAGAGACCCTCGAGTATTCCGAGCGCGAGCGACGCCGCAGTGAGGAAGAACTCAAGCGGTCCGAGAAGGAAATTTTCGGAGATCGCTGATTGGACCCCATGGCCATGCTGCTTTGCCGCGTTCGGATCTAGCTTATTGAGTCCTCGAACTGTTCCAGGCAGGCCAGTTTCTGGCTGGCGGTACATCTTGTGGCGACAGCATCGGTACTGAGGACTCTTCGTGTCTTGGGCGGCTGGTCGAAGCTCGCTGTGGCAGGGCAACCCAGGGCGCAGGTTCTTGGCACGGCCGTCTCCGCATCGCGCGTGCTCCCCGCGTCCGCGCCACCCGCGGCCTTCGGGCTTCTCGCATCCCCTCCCCGCCGCTATAGTCCGGCGCCATGACCGACAGCATGTTCAGCGACGCCGAGATGGCCCCGCCCAAGCCCTACATCGTCTTGGCGCGCAAATACCGCCCCGCTGCCTTCCCCGATCTCATCGGCCAACAGGCAATGGTGACGACGCTCGAGAATGCGTTCGCGTCGGGGCGCATCGCGCAGGGCTACATGCTGACCGGCGTGCGCGGCGTCGGCAAGACGACGACGGCGCGAATCCTGGCGCGCGCCTTGAACTATGAGCCGGGCGGGCCGACCACCGACATGCCGGCGCTCGGCGTGCACTGCGCCGAGATCATGGAGAGCCGGCACCCCGACGTGATCGAGATGGACGCGGCGTCGAATACCGGCGTCGACAACATCCGGGAGATCATCGAAAGCGCGCGCTACAAGCCGATGTCGGCGCGCTACAAGGTGTTCATCATCGACGAGGTCCACATGCTGTCGAAGGGGGCGTTCAACGCGCTCCTGAAGACGCTCGAGGAGCCGCCGGAACACGTGAAGTTCATCTTCGCGACCACCGAGATCCGCAAGGTTCCCGTCACCGTGCTGTCGCGCTGCCAGCGGTTCGACCTGCGCCGCGTCGACGTTCCCGAGCTGGTCGCGCACTTCGCGCGCATCGTCGCCAAGGAATCCGCCGAGGCTGAACCCGAGGCACTGGCGCTCATCGCGCGCGCCGCCGGCGGATCGGTGCGCGATGGGCTCTCGATCCTCGATCAGGCGATCGCGATGGGCCAGGGCACGGTGACGGAGCCGTCCGTCCGCGCCATGCTCGGCCTCGCCGATCGCGGCCGCGTGTTCGACCTGCTCGAAGCGTTGTTCTCGGGCAAAGCAGGTCCGGCGCTCTCGGCGTTTTCGGGTCTCCTGCGCGACGGCGCCGATCCCCTCCAACTGATGGGAGATCTCGCCGAAGCCGTGCATATCTCGACGCGCATCAAGGCGATCGGCGCCGAGGCGGCGTCGGAGGGGCTTTCGGCCGAGGAGCGCAGGCGCGCCGCGCGCATCGCCGAGAGCCTGTCGATGGCGCTGCTCTCGCGCGCCTGGCAGATGCTGCTCAAGGGGCTGGACGAGGTGGGCCGTGCGCCCAACCCCTCGGCTGCGGCGGAGATGGTGCTGATCCGCATTTGTTATACGTCGGACCTGCCGAGCCCGGACGAGATCATCAAGGCGCTGGGCGGCGGGCTCGAGGGCAATCCGCGACGTCCCGCGCCGCCGGCCCGCAACGCGGAGGAAGGCGCGCGGGCCACGCTCGCGGCACCTGCCGGTGGTGGTGCAACGGGCGGCCGGCGCGAGGCTGCATCGCGCGCCCCCGCTTCCGTTGCGGCGGGCGACGACAGTGATGGAGACGACGACGCGGGCGATCGCTTCGACGAGGTCCCGCCCATCTACGACGAGACGGAGTTCTACGCCGGTGACGAGGCCACATACGCGGGCGGAGTCGCAAGCGGGTACGCCGATCCCAGGAGTTTCGAAGAGGTGATCGCGCTGCTCGGCGAGCATCGCGAGGCGCGGCTCAAATTCCATGTCGAGGAGCACGTTAGCTTGGTCCGCTTCGATTACGATTCGGGCGCGATCGACCTGTTCCTGCTGCCTGCAGCGCCGCCCGAGGTGCCGAACGAGCTGCGCGAGAAGCTCAATTCGTGGACCGGTCGGCGCTGGGTCGTCGTGTTGTCGAAGGCGATGGGAGAGCAGCCGTTCGGCGAGACGAGGCGCCAGCGCGTGGCCGCCGAGATCGAAGCGCTCAAGTCGCATCCGGCGGTGAAGGCCGTGCTCGATGCATTCCCGGACGCACGTATCGAGGACGTCCGCAGCGTCGCCCGGACTCAACCCGGCAAGACCGACGAGAGCGCCGCCGGTTGAGTGGTCCGGGGACTCACCTTGGCTGTGGGGAACATTGCGGGCGGTTGCGCAAATCGGGCCTGCGCTGTAACCCGGTCAACGACTTCGCCGGACATTGAATGAGAGAGACCCCGATGAAAGACCTGATGGGCATGATGAAGCAGGTGCGCGACATGCAGGCGCGCATGCAGAAGGTGCAGGAGGAACTCGAGGCGCTCGAGATCGCCGGCAGCTCGGGGGGCGGGCTCGTCGCGGTCACGCTCACGGGCAAGGGTGATCTGAAGCGCGTGCGCATCGACCCGGGCCTGTTGAAGCCCGAGGAGGTTGAGATCGTCGAGGATCTCATCGTCGCCGCCATGCAGGACGCCAAGGGCAAGGTGGAAGCGGCGGTTCAGGAGCGGATGCAGTCCGTGACGGGCGGTCTGCCGCTGCCGCCGGGTATGAAGCTGTTCTGAGATCAAGCCCGCCGCGTCGCTTCTTCCCTTGGGGGAATTTCATGCGCAAGTACGGTGGCGGCCGCCGCAGGCCCGGCCAACGCAGAAAGCAAGGTAGCGGTGCGCTCGAACCGGGGGCCGCCGCTGATATGGCGCTTGCCGTTGCTCCTGCGGCGCCGACGACCGGCGCCGCCGGATCAGGGTGGACGACCGGTCCGCGTCCCTTCCTGGCGCTCGCCGCGGGCCTGATCGCCCTCCAGGCGCTGGTTCTGCACTTGATGGGGCGTCTCGCCATCTGCAAGTGCGGCACCGTCAAGCTCTGGCACGGGGTGGTGCAGAGCTCGGAGAACTCGCAGCACCTGACCGACTGGTACACGTTCAGCCACGTTCTGCACGGGCTCATCTTCTACGCCGTTCTGACATTGCTTTTGCCACGCGCCTCGTGGCCGGCGCGCCTCGCCGCCGCTGTCGCCATCGAGGCAGGCTGGGAGGTGATCGAGAATACCGACATGATCATCAACCGCTATCGCACCGCGACCATCTCGCTCGACTACTTCGGTGACAGCATCGTCAACTCGGTGATGGACAACGTGGCGATGGTGTCCGGATTCCTACTCGCTCGTGTGCTTCCGGTGGCGGGGAGCGTTTTGCTCGCACTCGGCTTCGAAGCGTTCATGCTGTGGGCGATCCGCGATAACCTCACCCTCAACGTCCTGATGCTGGTGCGGCCCGTGGAAGCGATTTCGAAGTGGCAGGCAGGCGGGTAAAGGCCGGTTCGAGACATGAGGCATGGGCGGTGAGCGACGTAGACCATGCCGGCCCCGCCATTCCGAACCCCGTCGCGATGTCGTGCCCGGCGGGTGGTGGCCGTAGCATGAGGCCATCGTCGTGAAGCGGCGCAGGCCGCGACCGCGGCTCCGCGCCCGTGCGCCGTACCGCGAGAAAAACGAGCACTCACATGTCGAAGAAAATCGCCGGGCCTGAGATCGAGCGCATGGTTCAGTTGCTGGCGCGGCTGCCGGGCCTCGGTCCTCGCTCGGCGCGCAAGGCGGCGCTGGCGCTCATCAAGCGCCGGACCGAGCTGTTGATGCCGCTTGCCGATGCGCTTGGCGAGGCGGTTCGCAAGATCGTCGTCTGCCCGGACTGCGGCAACGTCGATACGCTGTCGCCCTGCAGTCTCTGCCAGGACCCGCGGCGCGATCGCTCGATGATCGTCGTCGTCGAGGAGGTTGGCGATCTGTGGGCATTGGAGCGGGCCGGCGTCGTCAACGCCAGTTACCACGTTCTCGGTGGGCATCTGTCGCCGCTCGATGGTATTGGTCCGGACCGCCTCAACATCGCGCGTCTGATCGAACGTGCCGCCGCGCCGGACGTGAAGGAGGTGCTGCTCGCCCTCAATGCCACCGTCGAAGGACAGTCAACCGCCCACTACGTCGCCGAGCAACTCGCGGCGTGCGGTGTAGCCGTCTCGCGACTCGCGCAAGGTGTGCCGATCGGAGGCGAACTCGACTACCTCGACGAGGGCACGCTGGCCGCCGCGTTCAAATCGCGCCGCCGGCTCTAAGGTGCAATCGGTTGATGCGGGAAGCACTCGGCGGTTGCATCGAAGGCGTGCATCGCGGCATGCGACCAACCGCTCGCCCATCCGTCGTTCATCCCGCCGAAGATGCGCGCATGGTCATCGAGGCCGAATAAGGACGTCCGTGAAGTGCAACGGACGCCGCTGCCGGATAGGGCTGGCCGAGAATGGCGGCCGTGCGGCCAGTTCCGCGCGATCCGCTTACTCCCCTTGCATCGTGCCCTTGGCGGATCGCGAAGCTTGCCGCCGCCTTGCGTGACGGATCGGCGATCCAGCCCGAAAGACCGAGCACGAAGAAGAAGAAGGCGTGCAGCACGTTCCAGTAGTGCACCGTGGCGCCGACGAGAGACAGCGCGATCACCGTCATGCACCAGCCGATTGCGATGCGTGTGGCGGCGCTGTCCACGTGACGATGACGCCGCTGCAGCACCGCGCGCATGAGCAAGGCGATCGCTGTGGCCAGCAGCAGAAACGCCGGGATGCCCTGGCGCATGGTGATGACCAGCCAGAACGCATCGATGGTATCGGAGATCATCCACCATGGCCGCGACCACTCGGCGAGACCGATGCCGACGATGGGGCTCGACCAGACGTTCTTGAGGCCGGAGTCCCAGATCTGCAGGCGGTAAAATCCGGTCCAGGGATCGAGCGTCAATCCAGTTGCGATGAGCGCGACGGGGCCGCGCGTCGAGACCACCGCCAGTGCGGCGTAAACCAGCGCGAGCGCACCTAGCGACAAAGCCAGGCGCGAGCGGATGGCGCGCGTCAGGCGCTCCCATAGAAGCATGCCGCCCTGTAGCCCGAGGCAGAGCATCGGCGCGGACGAGAGGCCGAGGAACGTCGCAAAACCCATCGCACCGGCGTTGAGATAGCGGCTGCGCGCGCGCCCTTCCGCGAACCAGAAGAGCGCCAGGAGCGCAGCGCAGAAGGTGCCGTAGTGGATCGGATGATCGAAGGTACCGTAGGCGCGCGTGAGCCCGAGACGCGACTCGACGCTGATCGGGTGATGATAGCCCGTGATCTGGCGCAGGAACTCGTGCGTGTAGATCTTGCCGAGCAACGTCTCAGGCAAAGCAATCAGTGCAGCGATAACGACGGCGGCCACGAACGCGCGCATGGTTGCGCGCAGTTCCTCCGCCGAGCGGACGAAGGCCCGCGCGACGAAATATCCGCCGAGCGCCTCGAGCGCCAGCGAGCCGCCGTAAATGAATCCGGCGCTGCCCATGTGAAGCGAGTAGACCGCGAGCGTCCAGACGCCATAGGCCAGGAACACGAAGTCGAACGAGCGCAGGCGCTGGTCGCGGCCGAGCGCGATTTTGAAGAACGCTACCGGCAGAAGGGCGAGCAGCGCGACGCGGTGTGGTGGAAGGCGTAGGCCGCTGATGTCGAGCGACAGCTCCGTCGGGCAGAGGAAGCTCAGGATGATGAGGATGATCGGTAGCGGCGCCAGGCGCGATGCTTTCGTCATATCGGCGCCTCCCTAATCAGGCCGCTCGCCGGCGGTGCGTTGTCGTCAATTCGCGTTCTTGCCCGAGAATACGATGGAGAACGTGCGCGCGATGATGGAAAGGTCCAGCCCCAGCGACCACGAGCGGACGTAGGCGATGTCCTGCTCGACGCGTCCCTTGATCTGCTCGATTGTGCGCGTCTCGCCGCGAAAGCCGTTGACCTGCGCGAGCCCGGTGATGCCCGGCTTGACCTGGTGACGATTGGCGTACTCCTCGAGCATCGTCGAGAACTGCTCGTCATGGACCAGCGCGTGCGGTCGCGGACCGACGATCGACATATCGCCCTTGAGCACATTCCAGAGCTGGGGCAACTCGTCGATACTCGTCCGGCGGAGGATGCGGCCGACGCGTGTGACGCGATCATCGTCGGGCGTCACCTGACGCACCTCACCGTCGGCTTCCGAGACCTTGAGCGTGCGCAGCTTGAGTACGTCGAAAACGCGGCGATTGAGCCCGCGCCGGCGCTGCCGGTAGAACGCCGGTCCGTCGCTCTCGAGCTTGATGGCGGCGATCGCCAGAGCGAGGATGGGCAGTGCCACGACGAGCAGCACGCCCGCCACGACGATGTCTTCCGCACGCTTCACGATCGGGGCCCAGTCCGAGAGCGCCTTATCTTTCACGTCGATCAGGCCGACACAGCCGATGTTGGAGACGCGGTGCGCCCGGTCGCACGCTACGATGTCGGACGCGATGTGCGTGACGATGTGGACATTGCACGGCGCCTTCTCGAGGTAGCGAACGATGCTGGAGATGCGACCGTCGGCTCCCTGCGGTAGCGCGATAACGATGTCGTCGATGGCTTGGGCGTCGGCCGCAGCGAGCAGGTCGGAGAGGCGTCCGCGAACCTCCAGTTCCGCAGCGTCGATGCGGTCCGTGCCGGCGCGGTCGTCGTAGACACCGGCGAAATGGATGCCAGTGCGAGGATCTGCAAGCTCATTGCGCACACGCCGGGCAATGGCGCCAGCGCCGAACACTGCGACGCGCCTCTCGAAGCGGCCGGCAGCCGTGAAGCGTGCGAGCGTCGCGTGGGCGATGCCTCGCGTCGCGAGAAGTATGGTGAAGCTGAACGAGAGCCACAGCGCGTACCAGACGAGGACGTGCCATTGCATCCGTTCGATCGGGAGACCAAGTCCGATCACGGAACCGATGGAAACCATCGCTAGCAACAGCATGCGCATCGGCGCTTGCGGTAGATCGTGGATCTTGCTCGTGTCGTAGTAGCCGGCGTTGCGCAGCATGAGATGGGCGACGAAGCCCGAGAAGAGCGCGGCCTGCGTCAAAGGAATCCAACCGACGATGACCTCGCCGAAGCTCGCATAGATCGCCGCGGGAACGAAAGCGCCTGTGCCGATGGCGAGCACGTCGAGCAGCGCCACGATGTCGAGCGCGACAACGCGAGAAAGACGTGGGCGTATCGAGGCGTTCCCGGCGGGCTTCCCGGCGTCGGCCACTTCCTTGGCAATCTGGACGCTATCGCTGCAGGACATGGGAGCGTCTCACCTCGAAAAATCTGTCCGTGGCACCGTCGCCAGGGAAGCGCAGAGTCCGCTGTGGGGCTCGAACGATCGCCCGCATGGCTGCGGGATGCTGATGGTTTTCGCGTTCATGCCGCCCGCTCCAGGTGAACGCCACCCAGCCCGGGGCGCATCGAAACGGTGGTGCGAGGAAGGCCGATCGCATCTGCGATAATCGCGTCGTCGACGTGGTTCACGACGATGCCAACAAGCTTGCGCTGATTGAAGCCGAGCGTCGCAAGCGCCTTGCGTGCGAGTTGCTTCGGTGTTCGCCGCCAGGCCATGACAAAGACGATCTGGTCGGCCTGATCCGCAAGGATGCGGCCGTCGAGTACGGGCAGCAACGGCGGTGCATCGACGACGAGAACGTCGAACTCGTTTCTGAGCGTGGCGGCGAGCTTGGCCATGTCCAACGAGGCGAGCAGCTCGGCCGGCGATACTTTGGAGGGGGCCGGTCCACTCGCCGGCAGAAAATGCAATCCCGTCGATGCCTCGTAGAGCATGGCGTCGTCGATCGTCGCCGAACGTGTGAGGATCTCGCCGAGGCCGAGGCGTCGGCCGACCGCCAGCTTGCGCGTGAGATTGGCGCGGCGAATGTCGCCGTCGATCAGCAGTACGCGGGCACCCGTCATCGCATAGTGGTGCGCGAGATTGGATGCGACGATGCTGCCACCGTCGTTGGGTAGGCTCGACGTGACGAGGATGGTGCGGGGACTATCATCCGTGCGGCGAACATCCACCTCGCGGCGGAGTGCGCGGATCGCCTCGGCAAACGAGCTCGAGGGCTCCGCGATCATCAGGCGCGCGGCGCGCATCTGGTCCGTGCCTTCCGCGTCCGTTGCGGCGGAGGCCGGCAGCGAGGCGAGGTGCGCAAGTTCGAACACGCGCTCGACGTCTTCAGGGCGTCCGATACCGAAGGTGAGAAATTCGAACATCAGCGCGATCAGGATGCCGAACACGCCGCCGCCGGCTGTAGCGATGAGTACGATCTGCTTGCGTTTTGGCGCGGCGGGCGCCAGCGGCGCGTCGGCCTGCTCGACGATGCGGGCATCGGGCAGTTGCAGACCCTGGGTCTCGACCGTCTGCTTGTAGCGCGATAACAGCGCCTCGTAGAGCGCGCGTGACGTCTCTGCGTCGCGCACGAGATCGTTGAGCTCGACGCTGGCTTCCTTCGAAGCCGTGTCCTCCGACTTGAGCGCGTCGAGTGCCTGCACGAGCTCGCGTTCGCGCTCCTCAGCGACGGTCAGCTCGTTCTTGACGTTGGCAACGAGACGGCCGATCTCGGTCGCGAGCTGCGACCGTGCCTCGTTCACCTCGGCCCGCACCTTCAGCATCTCGGGATGCTTGTCGCCGTAGCGCGTCGCCAGCTCGGCTTCGCGTCCGGTTGCCTTGGCAAGCTGGTCTTTGAGTACGGTCACGGTGTGGCTCTGCAACACGTCGGCGATGCCGGCCGCATTGCCGCTGCCGTTCGCGAGGCGTTCGGCGAGCTCGTACTTCGCCCGCGCCTGGGCCGTGGCGTTGCGGGCGTTGACGGTTTGCTCCATCAGCCGGGCGAGATGCTTCTCGCCGAGAATCTGCCCCTCGCTCTCGAAGATGTTGTTGCGGGCCTTGTAGGCGGCAACGCGCCTCTCGCGCTCGCTCAATTGCGCCTTCATGCCCTCGAGTTTCTGCTCGAGCAGCTTGGAGGCGTGCGCGGATACTTCCTGCTTCGTGGTGAGTTGCTCGGCGAGATAGACCTCGGCGACGGTATTGGCGATTTTCGCGGCCTTGACCGGGTCGGCGGATGAGAAGCGGATCTCGATCAACAGCGTCGATCGCACGCGCAGCACGCTGAGACGCTCCGTGAAGGCAATCGCGACGAGATCGCGTCCGGGCCGCGTCTCGCCGAGACGATCTGGGCCGATGTAACCCTTGATCGGATCGCTGTTGACGCTGCCCGAGGTCGGTGCCGGTTCTGGCGCGGGCTCGGCGGCAGGGGCTCCTGCAGCCATCGCGAACAGCTGCTCGGGGAGAGTCGGCTGGGGTTGGAATTCAGGGTCGTTGCGCAGGCCAAGCAGGTCGATGACCTTGAGTGTGATGGCGCGCGAATTGATGATCTCGGCTTCGCTCTCGATGGTGGCGCCATCGGCTTTCAGCTCGGAGATCACGAGGTCCATGTTCGAGATCGACTTTTTGCGCGGGTCGATCTGCACTACCGCGAACGCGTCGTAGCGGTTTGGCAGAGATCTCACGTAGACGGTGGCGGCGATCAGGGCCAGGAGCGGCAGGGCAATGACGATAATCAGACGGCGGCGCAATGCCGAGAAGATGCGGTCGGGGCTCAGCATGCCCCCCGCGTCATTCTCATCCATCGAACCTTGCCTCGTCATTTTTTCAGACTTTTTTCGAATTGTTTAGAACTAGAACCTGAGTTTTGCACCGACCGAAACGACATTACGGGTCATGTCGTAGGCCGGGTCCGTCGAATCCCTCACCGCATGTTCGTAGCTCATGGTGAACATCCAGTTTTTATTGAGATAGTATTCGAGCCCTAAACGGCCGGTTAAATTGACATCCTCGCGCGCCACTCCAGAGAATTCTGCCGTGCTGTAGGCGAGCCCGAATTTCAGAACCATGTCGTTACGGATTTCGTATTCCACCTGGCCGGAAATGCGTGTTTCCACGCGGCCATCGTCGTCGTAGGTGTCGGCCGCGGCGATATGTCGGCTGACCTTGCCGGTGAGCGTTAGGAACTCTGTCGGCAACCACTGCACCCGGCCTTCCATGATGCCGGTCGCGATGTCGTCGAGCGCGTCGGATTTGTAGTCGCGGATGCCGTAGCCGCCGAGGATCTGCCAGCGCAGCAACGGCCCGGTTTCGAAGGACAGGCCGGCGAGCGCTTCGTAACCTTTCGCATCGCGGTCAAAGGTGCCGTCGCCGCGGTTGTCGTCGACGAGCGCGCGCGCGCGGGCGATCAACTCGAAACCCGGCGAGAAGCGATAGCCGACACGGAGCGAAGCTGCGAACTCGTCCGTGTCGCGGTAGTCCTGATCGACCTTGCCGCCACCGAGACCGCGCGCGTCGGAGAAGTCCCACCTCTCGGCACTCGCCATCAGCGTGCCGTAGAGGCGTCCGACGTCGCGCGTGATGCCGGCGGCAACCCGGTGGTTGGCGACCTGCACCGGCTCGATCGTCGTCTTGTCGGTGATGAATTCGCCAGGCTCCTGATGATCGATCATGGAGAGAACGCTCAGCGATAGCGTGTGTGCATGGTCGAAGTGCAGGGCGCTGTCGAGCTTGCCGCGAATGTTGGCGTAGTCCTGGTCGGTGTGCTCGAGATGATTGACGATCTTGCCGTCGAGCGACATGTCGAATATGTGCCGTGGCAGGGCCGATTTGAATTGCACTGACGGCGCTGTCTCGAAGCGGATATCGGACTGTTTGTAGCGATCCGAGCGGAAGATGTTGTCGTCGAACGTGACCGTCTCGCTCAGGGATGGGAAGATCGTGTAGTTGCCAGCCCGCACGCCTTCAGGCTGCACGTGAGCGCGGACTCGCTCGGTCACGCTCTGTGCGCCATATGTTTTCGCGTCGTCGTAGTCGCGCAGACGATCGCGGGTGGCGATCGTTTCGGTAATGATGCCGCCGTCGCCGAGGTCGAGCGCGTGGGCATGAATCGCGAACGTCAGAGAAGCAGTAACGGCGATCGTGACGCGCAGACCTGCGAGATGGGAATGCGGCGCATGAGAGAATGGCAGTCGCCTCCCAGCTGATGCCACGGCAGGGCTCATCAGAAGAAGCGTTCCGGGACGCGGATGTTGTCGCCCGGGAGCACGACGATGTCGCTCGCAAGGGGAACGCGCGCTTCGCCGGAGCCTTCGCGCACGATGAGAACGTAGCTCTCGTCTGCGCGATAGGTGTAGCCGCCAGCTACGGCAACTGCGTCACGCAGCTTCAGGCCGTTCTTATAGGGAAACTCGCCGCCGCTCTTCACCTCGCCATGCACGTAGATCGGCCGATAGTTCAACACCTCGACAGTGACGCGCGGGTTCTTGAGGTAGCCCTCGGCGAGCCGCTTCGCCACCGCATCGCGGAAGGCGGAGATCGCCATGCCGCGCGCCCCGATTTCGCCGACGAGAGGCAGCGATATCTGGCCGAGCGCATTCACCTCGTACTGACCCGAGAGGCTCTCCTCGCCAAACACTGTGATCTTGAGCTTGTCGCCGATGCCGAGCCGGTAGGTGCGCTCGAGGGCTTCACCGCCGGTTGCGAAGCTCGGCGGAGGAAGCGGAGGGGCGCTCGTGCAAGCGCCGACGGCGAGCGCCGCGGCGATCAGAGCCGCGATGCCTTTGGCCCGTTTCGGAGCTGTGAAACGCATATACATCGGACACCGGGTTACGCGGCGTGACAGGAAGGCGTGTGCGTGGAAGTTGACCGCGAGCAGGGGCGGAATTCCGGCACGCTTCAGGATAGAGGGGAACAGGCTAAATTAGAGTTTAAATAGCGCGATCGAATTTCACCTATCGGCGCGACCTGCAATTGCGCCAAATTACATCGCCCATTCGCTGATTGGCCGTTTCAGAGTGTATTGGAATGGTGCCACGCGGCTTTCGCGTCGGAATTGGGGCGTTGTCAAAGAGATGTGACGCTGGCGCGATCGAGGATCACGTCGTAGCTGCAACGTGCGAAGGGCGCGGGCGAGCCGGCGTCGAGCACGAGATAGGGATATCGGTAACGCATGCCCCACGCGGCATGATCGACCTCCCAGATGCTCACCTTTACCTCCGGATTTCCGATCACGAGGGTTAGTCGCTCGGGCCTTGTCCAGGCGTGGACGAGGGTCGCGCGCGCTTGCTCGGTCGGCGCCAGCGGCGTTTCCGCGCGCGTCGCCCGTTGGCAGCCTTCGACAGCTTTCACGCGGTAAGCGTGGATCAGCGCTTCCTCGGTTGCGGAACGGTAGATGCGGTCCTGCGTCCATACCTTCGTCGCGGCGAGAATGACGAGAACGACGACGACCGATCTCAGCAACATGGGTGTTTCCGGGCGGGAGGGAGCGGCGAGGCGACGGCGGCGCGAGGCGCGGTCCTAATCGGCCGAGCCTATCCGCATCACGGTTAATGATCCCTTTCGCGCAGTTCCGTTCCGCGCAACGTCGGGGCCGGCACGGCAGGCGGGCGGCGGCAGTTTTTCTTGTCAGCGCGACGGGGTTGCGGCACAAAGCGTTCCTCGACGAAAGTCGCAAACGCTTCCCGGGGAGGAACTACAACAATGAAGAAACGCCTGCTGATCACCCGTCGACTGCCGACGGACGCCGAGGCTCGTGCACGCCGGGACTACGAGGTCGTCCAGAACGAGGACGATCACCAGATGTCGGCTGATGAGATCATCGAGAAGGCGGCGGGCGTCGATGCACTCATGATCACGATCACCGACAAGATGCCGAAGGCGGTGATCGAGCGCATTCCCGAGCACATCAAGATCCTCTCCACGTTCTCGATCGGCTTCGACCACATCGACATCCCGGCCGCGACAGCGCGCGGGATCAAAGTCGGCAACGCGCCGCATGGCGTGACTGTCGCCACCGCTGAAATCGCCATGCTGCTGCTGCTCGGCGCCGCGCGGCGCGCGGGCGAGGGCGAGGCGATGATCCGCAACCGAGCGTGGCCGGGCTGGGCGCCGCTGCAACTCGTCGGCCAGCGCCTCGATGGCAAGAAGCTCGGCATCTACGGCTTCGGCAAGATCGGCCGTGCGCTCGCTCAGCGTGCCCGCGGATTCGACATGGAGATCCACTACCACGACATCGTGCGCGCGAAGCCCGAGGACGAGAAGGGCGCGATCTTCCATCCGACGCTCGACAGCCTGCTCTCCGTCTCGCAGTTCTTCTCCATCAACGCGCCCTCGACGCCGGAGACGCGCTATTTCTTCAACAAGTCTGTGATCGAGAAGATGCCGAAAGGTGCCGTCGTGGTGAACACGGCCCGCGGCGACCTCGTCAACGACGAGGACATGATCGCGGCGTTGAAGTCGGGCCGTCTCTCGTATGCCGGCCTCGACGTGTTCGCCGGCGAGCCCAAGATCAACGAGGGTTACTACGATCTGCCAAACACGTTCCTGCTGCCGCATCTCGGCTCGGCGGCAATCGAGGCTCGCAACCAGATGGGATTCGAGGCGCTGGACAACGTCGACGCCGTGTTCGCCGGCCGCGAGATGCCGTTCAAGCTGAACTGACGACCACCCGTGCCGTCCAGTTACCCTGTACGTGCATAAACCCTCTCGCCGTGATCGCGGCGAGAGGGGCGCTCAGGCGAGCGTTGGTCCGCCGAGCAGGCGCATGCGCCCGCGCACCATCGCGATGACCTCGCCGCCTTCAACGCGGATCTCGACGTCGTAGAAGGCGTTGCGGCCCTGGCGCGCGACCTCGCGCGCCTCCGCGATTAGCCGCGCGCCGACCGGAGCCGGTGCGAGATAGTCGATCGCCGCGCTCGCTGTCATCGCCCGCTCGCCCATGGCATTGCAGGTGAAGCCGAACGCCATGTCGGCGAATGTGAAGACGATGCCGCCGTGGCCGACGCCGAAGGTGTTGGTCAGCTCGTGCCGCACTGTCATCGCGAAGCGCGTATAGCCAGGACGTGCCTCCTCAACCTCGATACCGAGATGCCGGTAGACGGGGTTGCGCAGCGCCATCCCCTCGATCAACTCGAGCGGCGAAAGGGCGGCCGGTGTCGCGGGCGTGGCTTGCTCAGTCATTGATACGTTGCTCACGACTTCTTCGTCTCAGCCGCATTGAGGCGCGCGATTAGGCTCGACGTGTCCCAACGCGCGCCGCCCATGCGCTGGACCTCGGCGTAGAATTGATCGACGAGCGCGGTCACCGGAAGGCTCGCACCGTTGCGGCGGGCTTCATCGAGGCAGATCGAAAGATCTTTGCGCATCCAATCGACGGCGAATCCGAAATCGAACTTGCCGGCCGTCATCGTCTTCCAGCGGTTCTCCATCTGCCACGACTGGGCCGCGCCCTTGGAGATCGTGTCCATCACGGCCGGAATATCGAGACCAGCTTTCTCGGCCATGTGCAGGGCTTCGGCGAGTCCCTGTACGAGACTGGCGATGCAGATCTGGTTGACCATCTTGGTGAGCTGTCCAGCGCCGGGCGGGCCGATCAGGTTCACCATCTTGGCGTAATGAGCGATCACCGGCTTGGCGCGATCGAAGACGCTCTGCTCGCCGCCGACCATGACAGTGAGCTGGCCGTTTTCGGCGCCGGCCTGTCCGCCAGACACCGGCGCGTCGAGGAAGCCGAAGCCGCGCGCCGTCGCCGCCGCGTGGAGCTCACGAGCGACGTTCGCCGAAGCGGTGGTGTTGTCGACGAAGATCGCGCCGCTGGCCATCGCCTCGAAGGCGCCGTCCTTGCCGATCGTCACCGCGCGCAGGTCGTCGTCGTTGCCGACGCAGGAGAATACGATGTCCGCGCCCGCCGCGGCCTCCGCCGGAGTGCGGGCGGCGCGGCCCGCGGCGTAGTCGGATACCCACTTTTCGGCCTTGGCGAAGGTGCGGTTATAGACGACGAGATCATGGCCGCCGCGCTTCAGCAGATGTCCCGCCATCGGATAGCCCATCACGCCGAGGCCGATCCACGCGATCTTCGCCATTGTCCTGCTCCTCACCCTTTCCGGGAACGGTTCGTTCCGTCCCGCTGGTTCACGTCCAACCGGTTCATAAAGTATGGGCCCGCCGCAGTAATTAAAAAAGCGGCGATCCGCTTGCAGAGCAAGCGCGATAGTCCCGAGGCGTTGCGATTGCCGGAGCCGGGCCAGAAAATGCATGGGGCGCGGCGTCCATTTGCCCGCTCGGCAGAGGTTCCATGTTCGTGTACTTGACCGACACCTGATGTTGCGAGCCGGCGGCGACCGAGTGCCGGCGTCGGGATCGCGTCACGCGGTCGTGAATGTGCAACGGGTTACCGCCCACTACGCCAGGGAGCACGCCGACATGCAGATGCGCGCTGAAACGACACCGGCAACAGGCGACGGCCAGCCTGCGCGCGACCGCGTGACGATCGCAGAGATCATGCGGGCCCGCGAAACCCTGCACGGGTCCATCACACTCACCGATTTCGACCGGAGCCGTACTCTCTCCTCGATTGCCGGCTGCGACATCTGGCTCAAATTCGAGAACCTCCAGTTCACCGGCTCGTTCAAGGAGCGCGGTGCCCTCACACGTCTGGCCGCGCTGAGCGGCGAGGAGTGCGAGCGCGGCGTCATCACCGTTTCGGCCGGAAACCATGCCCAGGGCGTCGCTTACCATGCGAGCCGGCTTGGAATACCGGCGACCATTGTCATGCCGGAGGCGACGCCGACGGTAAAGGTCGAGAACACACGCCGTTTCGGCGCGCACGTCGTGCTCGAAGGGCCGAGCCTGGAAGAGGCTTCGGCCCACGCCTGGAAGCTTGCCGAGATTCAGGGGTTGACGTTCGTGCATCCCTACGACGATGCGCTCGTCATCGCGGGACAGGGTACGATCGGCCTCGAGATGCTCGACGAGGTGCCCGATCTCGATACCATCGTCGTGCCGATCGGCGGCGGCGGCCTCATCTCCGGCATCGCCACGGCGGCGAAGGCTCTGAAGCCGTCGATCCGCGTGATCGGCGTGCAGGCCGCGCTCTATCCGTCGATGTATAATGCCATCAAGGGAACGCATCTGCCGATGCGCGGCGACAGCCTCGCCGAGGGCATCGCCGTCAAGTCACCCGGCCGCATCACAACCGAGATCGTGCGCGAGCTGGTCGACGACATCGTGCTCGTCGCGGAAAGCGAAATGGAGCGGGCGTTGTCGATGCTGCTCACGATCGAAAAGACGGTGGTGGAAGGCGCGGGTGCCGCTGGTCTCGCTGCGGTTCTCGCCGATCCGCAGCGCTTTTCCGGCCAGCGCGTAGGACTGATCCTGTGCGGCGGCAACATCGATACGCGACTCCTCGCCAGCGTGCTGACGCGCGGCCTCGCCCGTGACGGACGACTGTCGCAGCTCTCGATCGACATTCCCGATCGTCCCGGCCAGCTCGCGCGTGTCTCGACCGTCATCGGCGAGAATGGCGCCAACATCGTCGAGGTCTATCACCAGCGCGTGTTCACCGTGCTTCCGGCCAAGGGCGCCGAGCTGCACGTCGTCATCGAGACGCGGGACCGCGAGCATCTCGAACGGGTCGTCGATGGCCTCGAGCGGGCGGGCTATACGGTGACGGTCAAAGGCGCCAGCGTCTCGCGTTGACGCTGGTTCTTCGGCTCCGGAACGTGCGTCCCATTCTTGCGGCGGCTCATCGCTTCAGCGGCCCCCAGAATCGGGAGTCTCGTCAGATGCGCGCGGCGGTCAGGAGGCGGTTGCGCGATTAGCGCTGGCACTCCGCCTGCGCCTGTGGCATCGGCTTGGTCACCAAGAACGAGGCGGAAAGCCGCCACCTACGCGCGGTCCCCGATGCAACTCTTCGCCGATATTCTGCTCAGCGTGACCCTGCCGATCATCGCGCTGGTCGCGGTCGGCTACTTCTCGCAGAAGCGGCTGCAGCTCGATGTGCCGAGTCTCAACCGGCTCCTCGTCTACGTCATCATGCCGGCGTTCCTGGTGCATTTCCTGTCGTCCGCGACACAGCCGATCTCGGAGATCTGGCCGACGGTTTACTTCACCGCGCTCCAGTTCGCCGCGCTGATGCTGCTCGGCTGGCTCGTGGCCAAGTTATTTCGTCTGCCGCCGGAGTACGCGCCGGTGTTCGCGATGGCGACGGTCTACGCCAACGTTGGCAATTACGGCATTCCGCTCGTCAAGCTCGCCTTCCCGCCGCCATTCATCCTGCACCAGTCGGTCATCACGTCGATGATGACCATGCTCATCGTGTCGGTCGGTGCGTGGATGCTGGCGCCGGCAACCGGCGAGCGTGGCGTGCTCGGGCGGCTCAAGGTGGCGTTCGAAACGCCTGTGGTTCCGGCCGTGATCGTCGGTCTCGTGCTCCGCGCGCTGGAGTGGCGTCTGCCGCCGCTCGTCGGGTTGCCGCTGGAGCTGATCGGCTCGACGTTTCCGCCACTCGCGCTGCTTGCGCTCGGCGCGCAGCTCGCAGACACCGGTAAGGGCGAGCTCGCGCCGCTGCCGATGAGCCTCGTGCTCATCCTGAAGCTGCTGCTGGCGCCGGCACTCACCTGGGGACTCGCGATCCTGCTCGCCATGCCCGAGGATCTGACGGAGCTTTATGTGGTCGCCGCGGCGACGCCGGTCGGCGTGCTGCTGGCGTTGTTCTGTGCCGAGTATGGTCGTCAGCCGCGTTTCGTATCGGGCTCGGTGTTGTTGTCGACCCTGCTCTCGCCACTCGTCGTGACGGGCTGGATTCTTCTGATGCGGCTCGTCTGAACGGGCTTCGCGCCCTCGCCGTCACCTCCGAATGCGTCCTGGGGATTGGCCGCCCCGAAAGGTCAATGAGCCCCTTCCCGGGCGGGAAGAGGCTCATCATGGCAGTGCAGCAGTTTAGGGCAGCAGTTCGGGTCAGTCTTGGCAGCAGGTCGTCTTCAGTCAGGGGTCAGCGGGCGGGAAAAGCCATTGCGAGTTGCGAGGAATTGGTGGTCGAGGCGTTGGCGGTGGAAGTGCGCTTGGCGGAGATCAGTGTGGCGAGGAGGAGGCCGGCGGCGAGAGCGAAGCAAACGAACGTCGCGAACTTGCTCCAACTCCAACCCTTGCCTGTCTCGATCGCTGCCACTTGAGCTTCCATCGTCTCAGTTCGTCATCAATCGTTGCAGTGTCGCGTTAGGTGTTTTGTAACGCAGTTGCCCGAGGCGGTCGAGTTCGATGCCTTTTCTTGACTAATGGCCAAAGCATTAATTTTACGATCTGTTAACTCGGCGGTCGCGCGCTTCAATCGGCGTCGCTCAGCGCCGCTGAAGTAAGGCCAGAGAGCGAGACGCCAGGGGCGATGGCGTCGGGGTCCACCGCGATGTCGAGAATGGCCGGGCGCCGCGCGGCACGGGCCCGCGCTATCGCGCCAGCAATCTCATTGTCGCGAGTAATGCGCTCGCCGAATGCGCCATGGCTGCGCGCCAGCGCGGCGAAGTCGGGGTTGACGAGACTCGTCGCGATGCGCCGGCCCGGGTAGCGCCGCTCCTGCTCCGCGCGGATCGTGCCGAGCAAGCCATTGTTCGCGATCACCACGACGATGCCCAGTCCGTATTGCACGGCCGTCGCGAGTTCCGGCGACGTCATCTGGAAGCAGCCGTCTCCGGCGAAGCAGATCACGTCGCGCTCGGGTGCGGCGAGCTTGGCGGCGATGGCGGCGGGCAGCCCGTAGCCCATCGATCCCGAAACCGGGGCGAGCTGTGTTCCGGCGTCCTTATAGGTAAAGGCGCGGTGCACGAACGCGGCGTAGTTGCCAGCTCCGTTGCAGATGACGGCATCCGGGGGCAGCACGTCGGAGAGGTGCCGCACGACGCTCTCGAAGCGCACGGTGCTAGGCGACGTTGCAATTTGAGTCGAGGAAGCCGGCATCGCTGAAAAGCTCTGCCAGCTCTCGAAAGCCGCGCGCAGATCGCGCCTCAACGTCGACCACGAGTGTAGAGCTCCCCGCCGTACCGATGGCGTGATGTCGTCGAGGCTTGCCGCGAACGCCGCGATGCTCGACACCACGGGCACGGTCGCCTGCAGGTTGACGCCAAGTGCCGCCGGGTCCGGGTGCACGTGGACCAGTGCGCGCTGGCGCGGCGTCGGCGGCGTCAACAGCTCGTAGCGGCCCGCCGTCACCTCGTCGAGCCGGGTGCCGATGGCGATCAAGAGATCAGCGCGAGCGATGGCGGCCGTCAGCTTCGGGCACATACCGATCCCGGCATGGCCGACATACTGTGGCGAGCGGTTGTCGATGACGTCCTGGCTGCGGAAACTCGCAACCACCGGCAGATCGAAGCGCTCGGCGAAGCGGGCGAGCTCTGCCCGCGTGGCGGGTGTCCATCCGGGGCCACCGGCGATAACGATCGGCCATTCGGCGCGTTCTAAGGCCGCTGCGATCTGCGCGAGGTCCGACCACGATGGACCGGCTGAGGCGATGCGTGTCGGCGGCGCGTTCGCGACCTCGGCAGCCGCCGCGAGAACGTCCTCCGGCAATCCGAGGATCACCGGCCCAGCAGTTCCGGAACGGGCCGTGACGATGGCGCGGTTGACGAACTCGGGGATCCGCGCCGCGTCACGGACCGTCGCAGCCCATTTGACGGCGTGCCCGGCGAAAGGCTCGGGTGGCAATTCCTGGAACGCGCCGCGTCCCTCGTGTCCGCTTGGTGGCAGGCCGACGAGCAGTAGCAGCGGCGTTCCCGCCTGCATGGCGACGTGCAGCCCGCTCATGGCGTTGGCGAGGCCGGGACCGCGTGTGACGAAAGCCGCGCCGATCACTCCATTGGTCCCGTCGCCGCCGACTCCGGCAAGCGCCAGCCGGCTGGTCGCTTCAGCCATCATGGCGGCACCGCCCTCGTGCCGGCACACGACGACGTCGATCGATGGCGTGTCGTGCAGCGCGTCGAGGGCCGGCAGGAAGCTCTCGCCTGGAACCATGAAGATCCGCCCGATGCCGTTGAGGGCCAGGTGATCGACGAGAATTTGCCCTCCGGTTCGCATCGGCTCCTGGTCGCGCCTCACACACGGGTTCACAGCATCGCGCACCCGCGGGCCAGCCGTCGTGCGGCGGATCTGCGGGTGACGCAACCTTAACTGTGGCATCGCGCGCGGGCGCGGCCCAGGCGTTTCCGGGAAATTGGTTGCCGCGGGTCCTTCATCGCCGTGCGGCAGCCGGCCGCTGCACGGGTCGGAAATGTCGGCTTCCGTGCCAACCTTGCCGCAATCGATCGTTAACGTTGCGGCTGAAGTCGAATGCGAGGGGCGCTCAAGTGGAGTGCCTGAGCGACGGATGGAATTGGCGGCGTGGCGGGCGGTAAGCGGGAGCTAGTGGCGGTTCGGGGTACCCGACGGAGTGAGCAGAACGCTCTCAGGTGCTTGGCGGGATATACAACTGCGCCGCTCGATTTCGTCTTACGGGTTCTGGCCGTCGCATTGGCATTGCTCGCTGCCGCAGCACCAGCCATGGCGGAAACACGGTTCGCGCTCGTCATTGGCAACTCAGCCTACCAGCGCTCGCCACTCGCCAACCCGCGCAACGACGCGAAGGCCATGTCGGCGAGCCTCGCCGCCGTCGGCTTTTCCGTGACCACATTGACCGACG
Organism: Hyphomicrobiaceae bacterium; assembly: GCA_016793635.1. Classification (GTDB taxonomy): domain Bacteria; phylum Pseudomonadota; class Alphaproteobacteria; order Rhizobiales; family Hyphomicrobiaceae; genus JAEUMD01. Next base: position 265,281 of record JAEUMD010000008.1, on the reverse strand, counting down.
CCGACCTCGCGACGATGCGCGAGGCGGTTCTCGCCTTCGGGCGCAGGCTGCGCGGCTCCGACAGCGTCGGCCTGTTCTATTACGCGGGGCACGGCGTGCAGGTCGATGGCGAGAACTACCTGATCCCCGTCGGCGCCGACATCACCGACTCGAGCGAGATCCCGCTGCTCGCACTCAGTCTCGGGGAACTGCTGAAGACGATGGAGCGCGCCGAAAGCCGCCTCAACATCGCCATCCTTGATGCTTGCCGCGACAATCCCTATTCCACCGGCGCCCGTTCGCTTACGCGCGGTCTAGCGCCGGTCAAGGCACCGGCCGGAACCTTGATCGCGTTCGCCACCGGCCCCGGTCAGGTCGCACTCGACGGCAACGGCGCCAACTCTCCCTACAGCGGCGCGCTTTCTCAGAGCATCGTCGAGTTCGGCATTCCCCTCGAAGAAACGTTCAGGCGGACGCGCCGGATCGTGCTCGAGGCGACGGACAAGAAGCAGATCCCTTGGGAGCATTCATCACTCACGGGAGAGTTCTATTTCCGCCCGAAGGTGGCGGAGCCCGAGGCGCGCATGATGCGTGACGAAGGGTTCGACGAGGTCAACCTCGCCGAGCTCGCCGAATGGACGCGCATCAAGGATACAGCTGATGCGGAGGCGTTGCGCCGCCATATCGAGCGCTATCCGGGTGGCATGTTCCGCGAGCTGGCGTTGCTGCGGATTGAGCGGCTCGGCGCGACGCAATCGCCCTGGTCGATGACGGTTACGGGCGCGAATGCAAGCATTGCCACGCGCAACGATCAGCTCGACAGCTACGAGGCAGGCTTGAGGATCGAGAGCGGCGCGAAGAACCCCACCCAGTTCGCCGAGGCGGCAATCCTCTACCGCAAGGCGGCGGATCGCGGTCTGCCACAGGCGATGTACAGACTGGGCCGTCTCCATGACAAAGGGCTTGGTATAGCCCGCGACACCGCCGAGGCGGCCCGCCTGTTCGCTCTCGCCGCCGACCTCGGCAACGCTTCGGCGATGGCCGCGCTCGGCACGATGCGCGAGTTTGGCGAGGCTGGCCCGCGAGATCTCGCCGAGGCTCTACGACTCTACAAACTGGCGGCGGAAGCGGGCGAAGCTCCGGCGATGACCAGTATCGGCTTCCTCTACGATACCGGCAAGGGTGTGCCTCACGATGCCCGGCTCGCGAGGCACTGGTACGGCGCGGCAGTAAGACTTGGCGAGGCGCGGGCGATGTTCAACCTCGCCTTGATGAACGTGCGCGGCGATGGCGCGCGCGCCGACGTCGCCGAGGCCGTCCGCCTGCTCGAGCTGGCGGCGGAACGTGGCCACGCCGGCGCGCGGCGCGAACTCGCTTTCCTCTATGACGAAGGGCGTGGTGTCGCCCGCAACCCTGAACGCGCAGCCGCAAATCTGCTGGCGGCGCTTGCCGCTGGTCACGACGAAGCGGGGCGTGACGCCTTGCAGCGCTCGTCGGTCTGGAGCTACGCCACACGGCGGGAGATCCAGAGGCAACTTGCCGCCAAGGGGCTCTACCGTGGTCAGGCGAACGGCGTCTTCAACGCTTCGACCAAGGACGCGCTCCGCAGCGTAGCCTCGGGCTCGTGACCGGAGTACGCTCGCGGATGGCGTTCATCGATACGTGACCAGACGACTGCCGTCGGGCGAAAAATACCCGATAGCGCGCTGTACGATGCAAACTTCGTCGTCGGCGTTGGCCGGTGGACAAGGCACGGACGGCAACGGCGAACGAAACGCCGTTGCCGGAAACCGAATTCTACGCTTGCGCCGGCAACACCCCCGTTACTGGGACTTCCCGGGCCCCATGCCACCCATGCCACCCATTCCGCCCATACCTTGCCCCATGCCTTTGCCAGGGCCGGTGCTGTCGAGGGCGGCCTTGCACGCCGCGGAGACTTTCGCCTTGTTGGCCTCGAGGCAATTACGCATCTCGCGGTTCGCATGCTGCTTGCCCGCGCAGAGCTTAGCCATCTCATCCTGGCATGCGGTGGCGACCGGGCCTTGTCCCGGCTGCGCGTTCGCCGCGGTTGCCAGCATCGCGAGAGCAAGGGCGGGGAGGCCGATAGTGAGCGGTTTCATCGAAGATACTCCTTCGGTCTGTCGGCGCGTGCTGCGCCAATGTCATTAAAGTCTGGCACACTTCCATCGGGAGTTCAGTGATGGATGTCATTGGCGCTTGCCCGGCCCGACACACTTGCCGCGTACGCTAACCGAGTTTGCCGAAGCGGGATCGGTGTGGCCCGGTAACCATTGGCTGACCCCCTGGGTTTTCGTATGGTTTCCCGAGGTACGGGAGGCGGTGGAACACCGCGCCGACCGACGCCGGCAGGCCGCTTGCGCTCCGTTCGCAGCAATGTGGTCCCCCGGCGCCAGCGTCTGCGTAAGGAAGGTTCGGGTGTCGCGTTTCCAATCGTCTTCGATCCGATGGTGGTGCGGATTGCCGGCGGCTGCTCGCGCATTCGCTCGGGTCGCGGCCGTCGCCATTGCGACAATCTTTCCGGCCCTCCTCGCTCCGGCCCTCCTCGCTCCGGCCCTCCTCGCCATGACGCTCATTACCGACAGCGGCGCTGCCGAAGCCCGCGAGGCGCGCCAGCGCGTCGCGACCGAGGCGGGCGCTGGTGCTTCAACGTCGCAGCCTGCGGGCGCAGCCGCCCAGCCACCTGTGATGCAGCAGGCGGCACCGGGCGCGCCGGCAGAGGTCGTGCGACCATCCGATAGTTCGCCGCGTGCGGGTGTCGCGCCTCATGCGGAAAATATCCCAAATGAACCGGTCGCCGCTGCAGCGTATGCGGTGTTCGAGCGCCACTGCGCGCGATGCCACGATGCCGGGCGGCTGGCACCCGAAACGCTGGCGTCTGGAGATATCGCCAACATTCTTTCACTCGACGCACTCGCGCGCATGCCGGAATTCGTCAAACCCGGAGAGCCTGACGCCTCCCTGCTCTTTCAAGTCATGGCGGCGCGGCAGATGCCGCCTGAGTTGCGCCACTCCACGCTCTCCGCCGCCGATGCCCATTCCTCACAGGCCACGGCGGTTAATGGTTCTACTTCTCACCATGTATCGCCCCGCAATGGCGGTGAGCATTCCGAAGCGGTTCCCGCCGCCTCCAGCCAGACGGCCGATCCGCAGGTCGCTGCCGCTCGCCCCGAAGGTCCGAGCGCCGCCGAGCTGATGGCGGTCCGCAAATGGATTCAGTCGCTACCCCGCGGCGCCAGCTGCGGCAGAGAATGGATCGGCGCCGACAAGGTGATGGCCGACGTTGGCCGCTGGCTCGACAAGGTAGGCACCGACGCCGCGGCCGACGTGCGGTTCGTCTCGCTCGCCAATCTCGCCAACCGCTGCGCGAACGAGGCGGAGCTTGCTGCCGCTCGAGATGGCGTCGCACGGCTGCTCAACAGCCTTTCGTGGTCGAAGAGCACCGCGACGGTGGAGACCGTCGGCGACGATCTGGTGCTGCTCGCCTTTCGTCTTTCTGAACTCGGCTGGACCCGAGAGCACTGGGAGATGCTCGTCGCCCGGTTGCCTGCTACGGCGCGTCTCCAGTCATTGGTCGGCACGGCGCGAAAAGGAGATGCGCCCGGCGAGGAGGACCGTGCACCTGCGACGCGCCATTACGTGGTTCCCGCCGACTGGCTCGCCGTCACGGCACGCGATCCCGACGTCTACGCGCGACTGCTCGGACTGCCGGGGACCATCGACGAACTTGGTGCCCTGCTCCACGTTTCGCTCGACGACAAGCGGGAGAGCCGGGACATGCGCCGGGCGGCCGTCAGCCATAGCGCTGAAACGGGCGCTCCGCGCGTCATCGAACATTATGCCGGACGTCACGGCAGCCTTTGGATCGGCTACGACTTCCCGCCGGATACAGCGCCGCTCGATCTTCTCGATCACCCGCTACAGCCGTGGACGGTCGCGACCGCCGAGACGGGCGGCCGATCACAGGTCGCCGGCGCAGACGCGGGCGCCGGCACCGGCACGGGGGGAGAAGCCGCTGCCGACGCCGATCAGCCGGAAACGAGCACAGGTTCGAGTATCATCTTTACGTTGCCGAACGGGTTGCCCGGCTTCGCCGCTTTTGATTCCGAAGGCCGCATCCGCCCCACCGCCAGCCCACGGCGGGGCGCTCTCAATTCTGCCGAAAGCGCTGGTGCCACTCCCGCGGCCCACGAGGACGCGGCGCCTGCGGTGAGCCCCGGCGGGCCGCGCTGCATGGCTTGCCACGCCCAAGGTGCACTGCTGTTCCAGGACGAGCTTGCCGCCCACGTCGAAGGCGCTTCGTACGGCGGCAGCGACATCGAGCACGACATCGCCAAGCCGACTTTGTTCACACCCGGTGAAGCACAAAAGCGGGTCGGCGAGGACCGGCGTGCGCTCAGCGCCTCCCCCTTCGGCTCCGCCTCGAATGCTACGCCCCGGCTCGATGGGCGCGATGCGGTCGAGGCGCTCGCCGTGCGCTGGTGGAGTGACGTCGATCTACGTGGCGCCGCCGCCGAATTGGGGATCGAGCCGGGGAAACTTTCTCTCCGTCTCGATGCTCTGCCCGACAATTTGCGCGCGCTGGGCTTGCGGCTGCGCCAAAGCCGTATTTCGCGGACCGAGCTGGAGCGGCTCGCAGCCGCGGTTTCCCCGCCGGGCGATGTTTCGGACTCCGGCGAGGTGCGTCTCCCGGACGATGCCGGTGCGGGCGGCCTCGAACTCGCGCTGTGGGCGACCGAGAAGAGCTACGTCACGGGCGAGGCTGTCCAACTCAAAGCGCGCGCCAGCGCACCCTGCCATCTCACGATCGTCAACATCGATCGCCGGGGCGAGGCGACCGTGCTTTTCCCAAACGAGTTCGACCGCGACAACCTGCTGAGGCCGGGACAGGAGATCTCTGTTCCCGCCAAGGATGCGAGCTACCGCTTCCGCGTCCGGGTGCCGGGCGAGGAGACCTTCGTTGCCATCTGCGAGGTGGGGGAGCCCGTGCCGGCGGGTATGCGCCCTGATTTCACCAAGCAGAACTTCACCCCACTTGGCCCTTGGGAGGAGTTCGTCGGAGCCGCGCAGTCAGCCGCGCGCCAGCCGCGTGTGCCGCTCGACAATGGTGCCGATCCCGATGCTCGTTTCCGCCGGTCGCGTCGCGGTTCCGCGCAAGTGGCGCCAAGGCCGGCGCCCGATGGCGCGCCCGAACAGGTGCGTGCCGCGATCCGCCTCGTCATCGGTGGCTGAAGCCGTTCCCGAGGTGCGCGCATCGCCTCGCGACGGCGCGCTTGCCCGCTGTTTTCGCGGGCGGAAACCGGTGCCGCGAACAATTCGAATTATGACAGTTCCGACTACTTTACAGGGGGGGCGCTTTGCCCCATATGTGCCCATCTCATTCGCGTCGGCGGTCTCTGCTGGTTAGCAGCGCCATCTGGTCCAACTCGACTGGTGGAGGTCCCATGAGATGGAAAAGCTCCCTTCTGCTGAAGCTCTGATCGCCGCGCGCCGCCCGGACCGTCCGGTGCTGGGCTTGCGTCCCCATGCGGCGGGCCGCGCCGCGCGCTACTTCCTCGACAATTTCCCGGGCGACGTCGCCTATGCCTACAAGGCGAACAGCTCGGTGTTCCTCATCGGCGCGCTTTACGGCGCGGGCATCCGTCATTTCGATGTCGCCTCGCTGCCCGAACTGGAGGACGCCGCAACAATCCCCGGCGTCGAACTGCATTTCATGCATCCGGTGAAGTCGCGCAGTGCCATCCGTCGCGCCTACGATCTCGGCATCCGCTCCTACTCTCTCGACAGCGAGGACGAACTCCGCAAGATCGTCGAGGAGACCACCGGCCGGTCGGGCCCGGCGAACGACCTGCGCCTTTACGTGCGCATCGCGGTGCCGGCGAAGAACAGCCGGATCCCGCTGGAGCGCAAGTTCGGCATCCAGGGTGCGGCCGCGGCTCGCCTGCTGGTCAAGACGCGGCAGGTCGCGGCTGAACTCGGCATCACCTTCCACGTCGGCTCGCAGACCCAGTCACCAGAGGCTTACGCCCTGGCGCTCGGGGAAGTGCACAAGCTGATCGTCAAGGCCGGCGTTGTGGTGGACCGCATCGACGTCGGAGGCGGCTATCCGTCCTGCTACGCCGACAGCCAGCCCGCGCCACTTTCGTCGTTCTTCGAGACCATTGCCGCCGGTATCGAGAAGCTGCCGGTGCGCGACAACGTCCGCGTGATGTGCGAGCCGGGCCGCGCTCTCGTGGCGGAGTCGGAGAGCCTCATCGTGCGCGTCGATGCCCGCCGCGGCAACGACCTCTACATCAACGACGGCGCTTACGGCACGCTGTTCGACGCTGCCCATCTCGGTTTCGTCTTTCCGACGCGGATGGTGAGCCGTCAGGTTCCGGCGAGCGAGCCGCTTGCACCGTTCGAGCTGTGGGGCCCGACTTGCGATTCGATCGACCAGATGAAAGGGCCGTTCATGCTGCCGGCCTCGATCCGCGAGGGCGACTATATCGAGATCGGCAACATCGGTGCTTACGGCCGCGCCATCGCCGGTTCCTTCAACGGCTATGGCCGCTATGACGAGGTGATCCTGCTCGACGAGCCGATGCTGTCCATGTACGGCGCCGGGGTGGAAGGCGGCAGCCGTACGGCGCTGGTCTGAATCACCGGGCGCGTTCCGGCACTCGTTTCGCGACAAGGGCCGCTGTCCACCGAGGACAGCGGCCCTTTCTCGTGTCGTGCGGGGCTATACGACAGGTAAAATACGGCGAAGTCCCATGCCTCGGGTCGCGCGACACTCCGCCAGCCGGGAACGGCCGCTGATCGTCCACCCGCGTTGCCCGCAGTTCCCCACATGCATCTAACGCCTGCCGCACGTCCGGTATGTCATCAGCGCCACCAACCAGTCGTGGCGCGAACCAGCAGAGCTGGTATACTAAATGCCAAATTGGGGCCGCACCGCAATCCAACGTTCCTCATCACGCAGTCGGGCCGCCGTATCTGCTGGACTTGCCTGGGAGCAAGGCGCGCTGCCGGACGAGCCTCCAAAGCAGATTGGTATGGACGGCGAGCTTGTTGGCGGTTCGGGGACGTCCGGCCCACAGTGCGGGCCAAATGCGGGCTTGGAATGCTATCGACGGAGATGGAGTCGCGCTGGCGATTTCACGAGGTCGCCGATAGCCTTCCTGGACCATGAGATTGCGGTGCGTTCCATGCCTTCGATGGAAGCGGCGCGCGCTTCCACACCTCGACCGATCGCACCCTGGCACGTGAAGGGCACCGCTCAGAGCTGCCCAACTGGAGGAAAGAAACGATGGCAATCAAAGACCTGCTGGTGGCCTATGACGGCAACGAGGCCTCGCAGCGCGCGCTCGAGTTCGCGGTGCAGATGAGCCGCAAATACGATGCGGCGGTGACGGCGCTCTCCGTTTCCAAACCGGAGCCGTTCGAGAGCCATCTGCGCAAATGGATTCCGGACAACGTGCGCGAGAGTATGGTCGCCGCCCGCTTGGACGCCGCCCGCGACATCGAGGCGAAGTTCCGCGCCCAGCTCGCCGCGCTCGACTACAAGGGCCAGGCTCACTGGATCGTCGAGGAGGGGCAGCCCGACCTGACGCTTGCACGCTCGGTGCGCTTTTTCGATATTCTTCTGATCGGCCAGTTCATCACCGCCTTCTCGACGGAACACCGCACGGTTGACCCGCACGAGCTGCTGCAGCGGGCCGGCAAGCCGATCATCATCGTGCCGAAGGACTATAAGGTGCGTCCCTTCAAGGAGGAGGCTGCCATCGCGTGGGATGGGAGCCGCAACGCGGCGCGCGCCCTCACCGACGCCATGCAGATCCTCGAAACCAAGAAGAAGATCTACATTCTGACCGGCAAGACAGAGAAACACGGTAGTGATCTCGGTGCCCTACCGAGCTTGGACCTCAATGCTCATCTCGCCCGCCACGGCATCAAGTCCCAATTCGTAACTCTCGATCCGTCCCGCGGGGTAGGTGAGGCCATCCTCGACCAGTGCGAGGCGCTCCAGCCCGACGTTCTGGTGATGGGCGCCTATGGCCGCGCCAAGTTCGGCTCGCAACTGTTCGGCGGCGTGACGCGCCACATCCTGCAACATCACAAACTACCGGTACTGTTGTCGCACTGAAAACGCGGGAATCCGCCTGGCGCCAGCACGGCATAGCGCCGTTGGCGGACTGTTGAGAAAGTGAACGGAGCCCGGCTCATCGCCGGGCTCCTCCGTTTTCAGACGTCCCACATAAGATTGTTAACGATGTTCGGCCGCCCGAACGACCGACGTTGATGCCGATCAATGGTAGCGCGCGCGATTGTCGCACTCGGCGGTTATGCGCTTGCGGGCCTGTAGCGTTGCACCTGTTGCAGAGGTTGCAGATCAGCGCAACTCGGCAACCCCATGTAATAAAAACGAAAAATAACGAGTTTTCTTATCGGGTGTTGCGATGCTGCATCGGAGCGGACCGGGCTATCCCCTCGAATTCTCTTTCATATCAATGAATTCGAATATTGGCATGCCGCTTGCGAAGTAGAAGGCATCGGCATCGGGCTTCACGACAGCGTCGATGCGGATTGGGCAGGAAAGCCTTCTCGAAAGTAAAGAGATTTAGGAGCGCGATATGAAGAACGTGATCAAGACTGCCGCTCTCGCAGCGGTTCTCGCCATCGGCGCCGCCGGCACCGCCAGCGCATGGGGCTGGGGCGATGGCCCGGGCTGGGGCGGTCCGTGGAACAACGGCTGGAACAACAACGGTTGGGGCAACGGCTGGGGCGATGGTTCGGGCTCGGGCAACTTCTCGATGAACTTCGGCGGTAACCTCGCCGGCCGCGGCAACGGCTACGGCAATGGCTACAACGGCTATAACGGCTACGGCTACAACAACCCCTACTACTACGGCCCCTACGGCTACGCCCCGTATGGCTATGCCCCCTATGGCTATCCGTATGGCCAGGCGGCTGTTCCTGGCGCTCCGGTTGCTCCCGGCGCCCCGGTTCCCCCGCCTGCTCCGGCCGCTCCGAAGGCCAACTGAGCCACGTCATCACGCCAGGACCCGTCTGACCTCCGGTCGGGTTCGTTCACTCGGCGCCCGCTTTCGAGCGGGCGCTTTTTCGTTTCTGAAGGGCACTCCCCCGTGACGCAGTCGTCCGTCCGCCCTCGCACAACATGCCGCTTGGGAACGGGTGGAGTGTCTGCGGTGTCTTGAAACTGAGGGGCTATTCTTGGGGAATCGTAGGGAAATCGTGCTCGGCGCGGCCGGTACGGCCTGTGCTGCAATGCGGAAACTATCGCCGTGGCGCGCAAGAAATTAGGCGCTTGTACATAGTGCGCCGCGTCACCACTTCATTTTGCGTGAATATTGTGTTACAGTCTCCAACGTTGTGGCGCATCTGACATACACGGGGGATTGTGCGTGGCTTTCGTGCCGCAGGCCCATACAACCAGTTTCGGTCGCCGCCGTCAACAGTCGGGGCTTGGTGCACCGAAGGTGACAGTTGGAACACCATAGACAGATGCTTTTCGACCGCAGGCGTTGCTTTTGCAATAGCTTGGCGTAGCAGCATGACAGCCGGTTCGGTGGCAGAGATGCCTTCGAGCGGGTTTCTACGTGTCACGCGATCCCGAAATCGCGCGTCACGCGCCATCGGTGCCGGGTAGGCCGGCAACGGGGCATGGTACGAGAGAGTGAGACGACGCTGATGGCTCAGAAGAAGAAGTCGCAGTCCAAGGTCAAGCCGGCCAGCACCGCCGCGAAGGCAGTGAAGAAGCCGGCAGCGAAAGTGACCAAGCCGGCTGCTCCGAAGAAAGCGGCCAAGCCCGCGAAGGCCAGCGCGTCGAAGCCGTCCGTTTCCGCGAAGAAGCCCGTTGCAGCCGCCAAGCCGGTCAAGCCGGCGCGTCCCGTGGCGAAGCCCGCCCCTGCGGCGAAGGCCGACGTGAAGCCGGCTGCTCCGAAGGCGAAGGTTGCCGCCGCGCCCGCGCCCGCGCCGAAAGTCGCTCCCCGTGCCGCCGCGCAGCATGCGCCGGCTAAGCACGAGGTGAAGGCCGATGCGCCGCGCAAGGCCGTTGTGCCCGCCGCCGCCGCTAGCGCCGGTAAGAGCCAGCCGCAGCGCGCCGTTCCCGCCTCCGTCACCACGCCGGCCAAGGAGCGTATCACTGCGCCGGTCGGCGCCCCGCGCGCTCCGGAGAAGGCCGAGGCCAAGCCCGCCGCGCCCGCCAAGTCGGCGGAGAAGGTCGATAAGAAGCCCGTCGGCCAGCGCCACGGCTTCAAGATGAACGAGCACATCGTCTACCCGGCGCACGGCGTCGGGCGGATCGTCGGCATCGAGGAGCAGGAGATCGCGGGCATGTCGCTCGAGCTCTTCGTCATCACCTTCGAGAAGGAGAAGCTGACGCTGCGCGTTCCGACCGGCAAGCTCGAGAGCGTCGGCATGCGCAAGCTCGCCGAGGAAAACATCGTCAGCAAGGCGATGGAGACGCTGAAGGGCCGCGCCCGGGTGAAGCGCACGATGTGGAGCCGCCGCGCTCAGGAGTACGTCGCGAAGATCAACTCGGGCGACCTTGTTTCGATCGCCGAGGTGGTGCGCGATCTCTACCGCTCCGAGGCGCAGCCGGAGCAGTCCTACTCTGAGCGCCAGCTCTACGAGGACGCCCTCGACCGGATGGCGCGCGAGATCGCGGCCGTCGAGAAGCTCGACGATCGCGGTGCCGTTCAGCGCATCACCGATGTGCTGGCGAAGAGCGCCAAGGGCCGCCGCGCGACGGCCGAGGACGCCGAGGCCGAGGCTGCCTGACTGGCTGAAGCCGAGAGTGGGCTGAAACGTTGATCCAGGGACCCGCCGCCGTCCGGCGTCGGGTCCCTTCGTATTTGCGGATTAGGTTTGGCTCATTACTGCGGACGAACACCTTCACACTGGTCGTTGCCGGTCGAGGGCAGTCTGCACCTGGGGGCGCCCGCGATGAGGCGCCATCAATCCAGAAGCTCGAGTTGGCTCGGATGCTCAATCTCGATCATCGGGCCATTGCGAAGTGTGATCCATCCACGCACCCGTGTGCGCCGGCCCTCCAGGCCGAGGAGGCTTGCGGCCCATGCTGGATTCTCCCTCGCCGTGGGCGGGAGAACGGCCACCGAGAAATCGCTGCGCCAGTTGCGTCCGTAGTCGAGGTAGATACTGGCGCCCGAGCGCCGCGCACGCACGACGTTTCCTTCGACGAGTTGAAACGTCGAACGTAGCGCCACGAGCTCCCCGGCCCGGCGCGCCTCGCGCGGTCGGAAGGCCTCGATCGCCCACAGCCCAGTCTTCGCTTCACGTGCAATTCCCTCCGCGGCGACAAGCCCTTCGACACAAGCGAAGTTGCCCGGGATGCCGTAGGCGCGAGCATGCCCGGCTTCGATCATGGCCCGCTGCACCCAGATCGCGGCGCCGCCTCCCTCCGGCGTGACGAACACCTGCGCGAGGTGGCGGCCGTAGCGGTCGCGTTGATGTCCTGGATACGCGAGTTTGACGGCACGCCCACTTGTCAGCGCGGCGAGGCTGTCGCGCGCCGCCTTATCGATTGGCCACGCCGTTTCAGCATCGGGCGTGGGGGATCGGGGCGCGAGAGCGCCGACGAGGCGCACCTCGTCCCCGTCTTCCAGTCGCAACGTCTCGCCGTCGATCGCGGTTGCCACGATGCGTGAGCGGGGCGCGACCGGAGCCTCGCACGCGCTGTTGACGTGATCGGACTGCATGCTGCCGATCGGCGGCGCGCCGCCGCCTGCTTCGCTCGCGTACGACGTCGCGACGATGCTGCAAAGGCTCGCGAGCCCAAGCAGCGCGCCACGCACTCCGCCGCCGGGCCACCGCGTCACGTGTCCGCTCCTTCTCAAACCGGTACGTCCCGCCGCCAAGCGCACCGTCCGCATCACGCGAGAATGAAGCTCTCCGGCTGGAGTGCCGCGAGCGGTATCCCGGTGAGCGTGATGCTATCGTCTGCCCCGATTGCGATCACGATGCCCGAGGCCCCCTGCGAGGTGGCGTTCAGCAGATCCTGGAAGTTCGCGAAGCCGGCATAGGACACGTCGATCCAGTCTCCTCCTACACCTGCCGCAAAATCGGTGACGACATCGTGGCTGGAGCCGGCCCAGAAAACGAATGTGTCGCGACCGCTTCCGCCTTTCATGATATCGTTGCCCGCGCTGGCGATGATCGTATCGTTTCCGGAGCCCGCGTCGATCAGCTCGATGCTCGTGAGCGTGACGTCGGAGAGGTCGAGCGTTTCGTCACCCGATGTGAGCCGTAGCGTGTCGCTGCCTGCGCCGCCGTCGATGATCTCGACGTTGGCGAGACCTGCGACGGAGATCACGTCGTTATAGGCACTTCCGAGAATGGTGTCGGTTCCGCTGCCGCCATCGATGATGTCGGTGCCCTCGCCGCTGCCCGTGATTGTGAAGGTGTCGTTGCCGTCGTCGCCGAGTAGCGTGTCGTCGCCCGCGTTGCCGCGAATGACATCGTTGCCCGCCGATCCGGTGATCGTATCGTTGCCTGCGCCCGCGTCGATCAGCTCGATGCCCGTGAGCGCAATGGCCGAAAGGTCCAGCGCGTCATTCCCTGCGGTAAGGCGAAGCGTGTCGGTTCCGGCGCCGCCGTCGATGACTTCGACGTTGGTGAGCCCTGCGACGGAGATCACGTCGTTATAGGCACTTCCGAGGATGGTGTCGGTTCCGGTGCCGCCGTCGATGATGTCGGTACCTTCGGCGCCGCCGGTGATGGTGAAAGTGTCGTTGCCGCCGCCGCCGAAAAGAACATCATCGCCTGCGTTGCCGCGAATGTTGTCATTCCCTGCCGATCCGGTGATCGTATCGTTGCCAGCACCCGCGTCGATCAGCTCGATGCTCGTGAGCGCTACGCCGGAGAGATCGAGCGTGTCGTTGCCCGCGGTAAGCCGCAGCGTGTCGTTGCCCGCGCCGCCGTCGATGACTTCGACGTTGGCGAGCCCCGCGACGGAGATCACGTCGTTATAGGCACTTCCGAGGATGGTGTCGGTTCCGCTGCCGCCATCGATGATGTCGGTGCCTTCGCTGCTGCCCGTGATTGTGAAGGTGTCGTTGCCGTCGCCGCCGAGCAGCGTGTCGTCGCCCGCGTTGCCGCGAATGACATCGTTGCCCGCCGATCCGGTGATCGTATCGTTGCCAGCACCCGCGTCGATCAGCTCGATGCTTGTGAGCGAGACGCCGGAGAGGTCGAGCGCATCACCTCCTGCGGTAAGCCGCAGCGTGTCGGTGCCCGCGCCGCCGTCGATGATCTCGACGTTGGCGAGCGCGGCCACGCCAATCAGGTTGTTCCATTCGTTGCCGAGGATCGTATCGGTTCCCCCTCCGCCGTCGTAGCTGTCGAAGCCGGTGTTGCTCTCCTGGAGCACGAACGTGTCGTCGCCCGAGCCGCCCGGCAGAACTTCGTCGGCACTGGTGTTGGCGATGACGATGCCGGGCTCGGAACCGGTGATGTTTAACGAGAACGTCAGCGTCGTAGACAGGAAGCCGTCGCTCCCGGTGAGTCTGATCGATAGGCTGGTGCTCTCGCCGGTGGGCGGGGTTCCTGTGAACGTGTCAGTGCGCCAGTCGAATTGCAGCCACGACGGCAGCGGTGAACCATCGGCAAGGCTGGCGCTTAACGAGATCAAATCGCCATCTGCATCGGTGAAAAGCGACGATGGCAGCGCGAGGCTCCAGACGTCGCCTGCCGTCGCGGATTGATCTGGAACGACCAGGGTTGCGACCGGTGCGACGTTCGGCACGATCGTGATGTTGGCGTGGGCCGAGGCCGTGCCGCCTTGCGCGTCGGCGATCGTGTAGGTGAAGCTCACGACCCCATCGTAGCCGGCGGGGAGAGCCAGCGCGATATTGCCGTTGCTGTCGACGCTGGCGCTGCCGACGCTGAGACCGGAAACGGCGACGATCGACAATGCATCGCCATCGGCGTCCGTGTCGTTGTCGAGGAGCATGTCGGCGGGCACGGTGTAGTCTGTGCCGCCGTAGTAGAACATCGGATCGTCGATGGCCTCGGGCGCGGCGTTGGCGAGCACCGGTGCCGCGTTTGCGAGAGCATCGAGCGCGGCGCGATCCCAAATGGTTCCATCGTCGAAGCGAACACGCTCGATGCCGCTGGTCGGGTCGTCGAAATAGCCGGTGATGGTGAGGACGCCGCCGCCATTGATCGCCAGGGCTAAGTCCCCCGGTGCCGAGCCGAGGCGGTATGCCGAGATGTCCGCGGGTGCGATGCCGCCGAACAGGTAGAGCGTGTCGGCGTCGCCTTCCCCCGCGCCGTCGTCCGTGATCCGGTCGCGTCCGTCGCCGGCGAAATAAATGTAGCCATCGCTGCCATCCCCGCCGATCAGAACGTCGTCGCCGTCATCGCCGAGCAGCGTGTCATTGCCCGCGCCGCCGACGAGCACATTTGCATGCAGGTTACCGGCAAGGCGGTTGGTGAGCTCGTTACCGGTGCCGTTGCGGGCCGCGCCGGTCAGATAGAGGTCCTCGACGTTATCGGGCAGCGCGAGATCGATCGAGGAATGGATCGTATCGTGCCCGGCGCCCGCCGCCTCGACGACGGTATCGCCGATGTTATCGACGAAATAGTCGTCGTTGCCCCCGGCAGCGTCCATGTGGTCACTACCCGGTCCGCCATCGATCGAGTCGTTGCTTGTGCCTTCCGCAATGATCGTGTCGTCGCCTTCGCCGGCCTGCACGTTCGACGCCCGGCTGAAGGAAATCTGATCGTCGCCTGCGCTGCCGACGATGCTCGACGCGGGAGGCGGCGCAGATTCGGGCAAGGTCGGATCCGGCGGCGGCGCCGGGCGCTCGTCAAGTGGAGCAAGGAAGGGCTGGTTGAGCTGGCTCACCGCCGAATCCCAGTTGGGATAGATCGGGTAGCCCTCGCCATCGGGCGTCGAGATGCCGGGATCGATGAACATCAGTCCGAGATCGCCGATCTGGAAGTCGACGATGCGGATGTAGGTGGTCGTGTCGGGATCGCTGGCGATGAAGGTGTGGGTGTATGTGCCGCCGGCGTCGTCGCTCGGGAACGTCGCGGTCCAAGGCTCGCCGCTCATGACGACGATGACGAGGTCGTTGCCCTCGAGATAGAAGCCGATATAGCCGAGGAACTCGATGACGCCCGAGGGCTCGTTGTGGTCGTGGTGGATCTGGCTCAACGTGCGATGCTGAAACATCAGCTCGTAGCCGTAGTCGTGCATTTCCTCATAGGTGCCGATGGCGCCGAGGACAGGCATCAGCGCCGAACCCTCGAGGCCGAGACCTGAGCCATTGACGAGGTTGTAGGGAAGGAAGAGGCGGTCGCTCGAGTCGGCGCCTTCTATGACGAATTCGATGGTCGGCTGGCCTGGCGTGGTCAAGGTCGAGAGAATGAATTCGTCGGCTCCGTCGCCGCCGTTGGCGAGCGTACGGCCGCCGCCGCTGATGATGATGTCGCCGCCGCCGCCACCATCGATCTCGATGTCGAATCCGCGCGGGCTGAGTCCGGTGTTCGCGGCGACCAGTTGCGCGTCGATGAGGTCGCCCCCCTCGCCGCCTTCGATGCCGCGCAGCGTCTCGCCCGCATAGAACCTGTCGCCGTGCTCCGAACCGATGAGCCACTCGACGGATTCGACCCAGTAGCCGGCGCCGCTCGTGTTCGAATCCGCGCTGATGAAGTGAGCTGTCGCGCTTGCGGCGTTGATGGTGAGGCCCGAACCGGCGCCATCCATCGAGAGCTCGTCGCCCCGGCCGTCGTTCTGATTGCCGAAGGTGATGATCTCGGTCGTCTCGATGATCTCGACATTGGGGCCGAGGATGAAAGTGTCGGAATGATCGTCCCACCTCACGTATTCGATCGAGAACATCCAGGCGATGCCGTGATCGTGGGTGGCGATGAACTGCGGCGTGTAGTGCGGAACGTTGTGCGCGACGTATTCGATGTGAACGATACCGGCACCCGCGAAAGACAGCGCGTCGGTGCCATCCTCGTCATAAGGCAGCGAGGGATCGCCACCGTGCACGTAGTCGATGCCGTGGGACCAGTAGAATAGGTCGTTGCCGCCGCCGCCGTAGAGTCTGTCGACTTCGTTATTGTCGGCGCCGTAGAGCGAATCGTCGCCCCACCCGCCGTAAACGGCATTGAACTGGTCGGTAATCACCAGCGTCTCGTTCTCGTACCCGCCGAGCAGCGTCGTGTAGCCTGGCGAGCTGCCGATCCGATAGGGAAAGTTATCGCGGATATCCAAACCCGCGGCGTACATCACTGACGTGATGAAGCTCGTCGAGTTGAGCGTCGAGATGGGCGAGGAAGGCAAGCCGTAAGCGACATAGCGATATTGCGTATCCGCGATGTCGCGTGCGTGATCGACCATCGCGTCCCAGATCTCGTCGGCATTCACTGCCGCGACGAGACGGCTTCCGCGGCTCTCGGGCGTACCGATGGCCGCTTCCAGCGCCGCGCCACGCAGCCCGCCGTTGGCGATGTAGAGCGACATTGTTCCGCTGTCGCCGAGCGTGCCGAGAATTTTGCCGTCCGGAGTATCGATCACGGTGCCTTCGAGGACGTACCACTCCTCCTGCGGAACGGTAACGGAGGTCTCACTGTCCGGCACGTAGACGAGCTGGATGTGATCGAAGCCGAACCAGCCGAGGTGGTAGGCCTGGATCGGAACCTGCTCGATGTAGATGGCCGACATGGGCTAAAGCCCCCCGTCTCGATGAGCGTTTTCTCGATGGGCGTTTTCTGCCCGCATGCCGCGCGGCATGCATCGACGCGGGGGTGGTGCGAGAGACGCGGCCGACCCGGGATTACCCGGCGGTCGTCGGCGCCTGTGCGGAAATTCGCGTTGCAGATCCCCCGGGACGAGTTTCCTCCGAAGGGCGATCGTTTGTCCACACCACAACCGCACTTGCGTCAGGCGGTGTTGGTCTCAAGTCATCCAAATGTCAGAGCA
Source organism: Hyphomicrobiaceae bacterium (assembly GCA_016793635.1). GTDB lineage: Bacteria > Pseudomonadota > Alphaproteobacteria > Rhizobiales > Hyphomicrobiaceae > JAEUMD01. The sequence continues at coordinate 248,324 of JAEUMD010000008.1, read as the reverse complement.
GCTTTGTTTCCAAGCCACGCTGCCGCGTCGTGTCGACCACGGTGCCAGCTCCAACGACAAGGGGCGGCCATCGCTGGCCGCCCCCGTTCGAACCCATTCGCGTGTGCGGTGTGACCGATGGTGCGCCGTTAGCGCTTGCCCCAGATCTCCACCGTGGCGCGGTCGTTGCCCTTCGCGGTTCGATCGAAGAAGCGAGAACGATAGCGTGCCTCGACCTCCTTGATGACCTTCGGCCCGCCCTGGACGTTGACCGGGCCGAACCCGACGTTCGGCTCGACGCGCTTGCGCTCGCCCGAGATCTTCTGCGACGAGCCGTCGGCGAAGATCAGGTCGAGATAGTCGAGCGTGATGTCGCGATCCTTGACCACCACGCGCACCTGGCGGAATCCGCGCTTGTGGGCGCGCACCGGCGAGCGATCGGTCTCGAAGCCGACGAAGCCGACCACGTTGCCCGATGTCAGACGGACCCAGCCGTCATTGAACAGCTCCGACTCCTGGTCGATCCACTTCTCGGAAAGCTCGCCCCAGATCTCGACAGCCGCGGTGCCGTTGGCGTTTTCCTTGCGCTTGTAGGTGATGTCGATGCCATCGATGAAGTGGTCGCCCTTGAGGCCCATCTTCTCGGTGCGGTAACCGGCCTTGATCGGGCCTGCGTAAGGCAGTTCCACGACCTGGCCACCGGCGAACGCGACCTTCACGTCGATCAGGTCGATGTCGTTGTCGGAGATGCAAAGGCGGATGGCGTCGAACTTGCCGAGATTGTTGGGAACCGCCAGCCGGTCGCGATCGGTGCCGAAGCCGACGTTGGCCCGCGTCAGCAAAACGTTGCCTTCACCAGCGCAACGTCCCTGCGGCGACTTCGACGTCGAAACGGCGCGCTTCGTCACCGGTTCGGCGGCGGCTGGAGCGCGCGGATTGGCGGGCGCTGCCACCTTCGGCGCTGCCGACTTCGCGGGGCGCTCGGCGCGAGCTTCCTTCGCGTTCTGCTCGCCGTAAACCTGGATGACGCCGGCTCCCGACGCGCCCTCGCCGGGCTTGTAGGTGATGACGACCTGATCGACGAATTTACCTTCGCGCTTGGGGTCGATCGGCTTGGTACGCTCGCCCTTGCGCAGATCGATCGTGCGCTTCTCATTGTGCACGGAGCCGTCGGAATAGACGACGCGGACGTTGCTGATGAGAAGCGGGGCGCCGAGGTTATAAAGGCGCAGCTCGCTGAACGAGCCGCGGACCTTCGACGTATCGACGACGATCTCGCCTGCTTTCAGCGGAGCGTCCTTTTCCGCCATGCGCACGAGGCCACTCTTCTGCGCGTGGGCCGCGGGCGGACCTCCCGCGACGATAAGAGCCGCGGCCAGGATGGCCGCCGCCAACGATTTTACAAACATGAAGTCCCTCCGGAGCTGTGAATGCCCGTTACGTCAACCCTTTTCGTTAACCCTTCGCATGCAGACGGGCGCATCCGCAAGACCCGGAACTGCGCCGTGATCTAGATGCAACTTGGCAAGTTCGGAAAAGATTGGGCGGAAGGGGGGGGAGCATCGGCGCGGTCCCGCGGCGTGGAAACACGGCCGAATGCTACTCGCAAATGGCGGCGTGGCGCCGCTGTTTCAGGTCGAGATGGAAGTGGTCGTGATGTGCCGTGTTGGCCTCGGGCCCGAGCACCGTCGAAAATATGCCGCATGCCGACGAGTGCAGCCTGTGCAGAAAGCCGAACTCGACCGGCGACGAGGCTTTGCGCGGCGAGGGGCGGTTAGCCTCGCCAGATTTCACTGAACGGCGCTCACGTTTCACCGGTGTCTTTTCGCTTTCCGTGAGGCCGGCGGTCAGTGCGCGCGGCTTGAGCTCGGCCGTTGCCCGCGTCGTCGGCACCGGCAGGGGCGGCGTGCCTTTCGGCAATTGTGACGGTGACGGGCCCGTCTTGCCGGCCTCGGTTGCTGCCGCCTTTGCCTGCGCCTCCGCTGCGGCCCTTGCCGCCGCCTCTGCGGCTGCCTTCGCCGCGGCTTCCGCCGCGATCGCTGCGGCTACGTCCTTGCCCCAGTAGGTCTTCACGTCGATGCGGCGGCTGTCGGAAAGCTCGAAGGCGGATACGTCGATCGCGTTGGCGAAGGCGTGCTCCGAGATCTTTGCGGCCGGGTCATTATAGCGGTTGCGGCAGACGTAGGCCGATGCGTTGACGAGTTTGACGATCCGCGCGCCCAAGGCTTCGCGTGCCGCCGGCTGCGCGACCGTCTCGATCCATTGGTAGAGCCTCGCCACCATCGGGCAGTTGAGCACTGCGGGCGGATCGAGCGCGATGCCATCCCCGCTGCCGATGCGCGAAACCCTGAGCGGCGCTGGTGTTCCGCAACTCCCCTGACGCAGCGGCGGCAGCGACTCCACCTTCGCGCCGATCGACTGGAGGAGCTGGTCGCATTCGCGCGCCGCGTCGGCGACCTCCGCCTCCGACCAGGTTTTCGCGCCTGCCGGGTCCTCGGTGGTGTCGTCCCGCACTTCCTTCGCGGCGGGGGGAGGCGACGTTGCAGTGGTGGGGGATGAAGAAGTTCCGGGGGAGGACGCAGATGGAGCGGCCGCGGGCGGAGTTGGCGGCGGCGGGGCGCCTCGTGGCGGTTCGGCCCGTGTCGCCTCGGTTCGTGTCGGTGGGCCCTGTGTTGAACGTTCCTGAGCAGGCTGGGGCGGCGAAGGATCTGTGCGAGGCGGCTCAGGTAACAGAACCTGTGTTCCCGGCGCTGGAACGGCAGCGGTCTCGGCGAGAGAAGCGGCGCGCGCCGCCTCCTGGCGTTCCCGCATCAACGCTTCGCTCGCTCGGGCCGTGACCGCTTTGCGCGAGGGACTGGCGCGGTGGGGGTGCGGATAGGGGAGGGGGGGGATGCCGGCGAGCTCGGCGAGTGAACGTGGCGCCGCCGATACCGCGCGCGGTTCGTGCACGGCAAGGCTCGCCAAGACAACGGCGGCGAAGAACACGTTTACGCGGGATCGGGCGACGGCCATGATCTCACTGGTGCACGCGTCCGGTGGCGTATTCAAGGCTCAAATCCAGCTCGGGAGTGCAACAGCCTCGACCAGAGCCCGCGTCTCCAATGGCGCGGTACAATCACGGTTCGAGCGACACCAGTCTGGTGCTTGGGTCCGGTGGAACGAGCAACACCTCGCTGGCGCCGAGCCGCGCGCCGCGATAGCGAACCTTGGCGAGGTTCAGCGAGGGCGCCTCGGCATCGAGCAGCCCTTCATAGAGCGTCGTCTCGATCCCGTCGGCGCAGCGGCGGATCAGCTTGTAATGCGTCCCGCACGGCATCTCGGGGCAGAAGACCAATTTGAAGCGATGCTCCTCGCCGCGACGGCGAGTGCGGGCGGCGGTTTTGACCGAGGTGGCAGGAGCAATAATGTTGCCGACAACTGAGAAGGCTTCAGCCGGGCGGCAACGCGCTTCGGCGGAAAACGCCTCGTGGAGCGAGAACTCACTGGTGGTCGGGATCGAAAACTCTGACATGACTTGACTGCCTTCGGCGGCTACCCAAGTGCCGGGCCCGGAAATTGAACGTCCGGCCGAGCGAACCGGACCACCAGAAGCGGCAGATCCACGGCTCAAATCGTGAGACGCGGCGACTGGCCGAAAGGTTCAAAACTTTTTTTCCGCACTTCGCGGTACTGGTTTTTATCGTTGCTAGTATTTCACGAAATCGTCAACGGTGAGTTGTCAGGCAGCATTGCAATTTGCGCGGTTCTTAAGCGGCCGATCGCCCTGCCGAGGCGGCGCCGGGCGGCCCATGAACGATTCCGCGCGGGCTTGACGCTGGCCATCCCCGGCCCGCATAACCACCGTTGTGCCCGGGCGGCCCGGATCGGGGCCGGAGACGGGGAACGGTCCCGTAGCTCAGCTGGATAGAGCATCGGTTTCCTAAACCGAGGGTCGCAGGTTCGAGCCCTGCCGGGATCACCAGACTTCACAAATCGGCGCTAACTTGCAATGAGACCCGCGTGGCCAGCCTGCGTGGACAGGCGCCGCGTCCGAGATTCAACTGGCCCCGCGAAAGGTTCAACGTGACGAAGCAGTCCGCCATCATTGTTCCGGCCGAGTGGGAGCCGCAGAAGGCCATCTGGACCGCCTGGCCGGCCGATGCCGAACAGTGGAATGGCGATCTTGCAAGCCCCCGCGCCGACGTCGCTGCCCTGGTGCGCGTTCTCGCCGCCGCCGGCAACCGGGTGCGCGTGCTCGTCAACGGCGCGGAGGCGGAAGCAACAGCGGGTGCCGCGCTCGGCGGCGTTGCCGAACTGGTCCGGGCCGCCTACGGCGACATCTGGATGCGTGACACGGGCCCGATTTTCGCGCGCACGCCTGGCGGGCCGGTGGCGCTGCGTTTCCGCACCAACAGTTGGGGTGGCAAGTTCGACTTGCCCGACGACTCGACGATCGGCGACGAGATGGCCCGCCTCGCCGGCACGCCGCGGCGCGGCTACGATTTCGTGCTGGAGGGCGGCGCGGTCGAGCATGATGGGCAGGGAACCGTGTTGACCACCCGCCAGACGTTGCTCAACCCCAACCGCAACGGCTGGTCGAAGGAGCAAGCAGAAGCCGCGCTCGCCGAGGCGCTGGGCGCCCGTAAGGTGATCTGGATCGACGAGGGCCTCGCCAACGATCACACCGACGGCCATATCGACAATATCGCCCGCTTCGTCGCCCCTGGCCGCGTCGTGTGCCAAGTTGCGGCGGGCGACGACGATCCCAACGCTGCGACGCTCGAGGCCATCGCCACGACGCTCGCCGCATCGACCGATGCCGAGGGCCGCCGGATCGAGGTGATCCGCATCCCGGGCGTCGGGCGCTACCGCAACGCGCTGGGCGAGATCTCGCCAGCGTCCCATATGAACTTCATCATCGCCAATGGCGTCGTCGTCGTGCCGGTCTACGGTACAGCGAGCGAAAGCGCGGCGATCGCCGCCCTGCAAGCGGTGTTCGCTGACCGCAAGGTCGTCGGCGTGCCGTCGCGCGGCCTGCTCGGAGCGGGCGACGCGGGTGGCGGATCGTTCCACTGCATCACTCAGCAGGAGCCCGCCTGATGCCGCCCCGCAAGGTCACGGTTGCAGCGATCCAGACCTCGTATGGCCTGGACATGGAAGCCAACATCGAGAAGACGGAAGCCCTGGTGCGCGAGGCGGCAAAGCGGGGCGCTCAAGTGATCCTGCCGTCAGAGCTGTTCCAGGGTATCTACTTCTGCACGGAGCAGAATCCGCGCTGGTTCGAGACGGCCTATCCCGCGAGCGAGCATCCCTGCGTCACCGCGATGCGCAAGCTGGCGAAGAAGCTCAAGGTCGTCATACCCGTATCGATCTTCGAGAAGGATGGGCCGCGCTACTACAACTCCATCGCCATCGTAGACGCCGACGGCGAGGTGCTCGGCATCTATCGCAAGAGCCACATTCCCGATGGCCCAGGATACCAGGAGAAGTACTACTTCCGCCCCGGGGACACGGGTTTCAAGGCATGGCGCACCCGCTACGCGACCATTGGCGTCGGCATCTGCTGGGACCAGTGGTTCCCGGAGGCGGCGCGGGCGATGATGCTGGCGGGCGCCGAGCTACTGTTCTACCCGACCGCGATCGGTTCGGAGCCTTATGACACCGCGCTCGACACGCATTTGCAGTGGCAGAGGGCGATGCAGGGCCACGCAGTCTCCAACGCGGTGCCGGTCGTCGCGGCCAACCGCATCGGCATCGAGGACAACGCCGGCCAGCGGCAGCGGTTTTACGGTCACTCGTTCATCAGCGATCACCGCGGCGATCTGGTCGAGAGCTTCGGCGCGGAGGACGAGGGCGTTCTGGTTCACACCTTCGATCTCGACGCGATTGCCGCCTATCGCGCCGACTGGGGCTTCTTCCGCGACCGCCGCAGTGATCTCTACGCCAAGAGCATCGTCGATTGAGCCGCCGGGGTTGATGGTTCGACACTGGGCGCGGTCGTCGCATGCACGGGGCGGCGCGCGGCTGCGGGATGCCGCTGAGCCACCAAAATGCGACGGGCGGCCGGGTTGAAACCGGCCGCCCTTCACGACTTCCCGGGGGGGGGGAGAAAATCAGTCGACGCTGACGATCTGCTGGATCATGTTCATCGAGGGCAGCTTGTGCTGCATCCCGATAACGCCGACCGACATGAGCAGCAGCAGGGATGCGGCGAGAGAGGCGCGGCGCAGCCACTTGCGGTCGCTGGTCCGCGGCGCCAGCTCGATCACGTTGGACTTTGCGTCGATCTCGATCTTCGCCTCCGGGTTCGTGGCGGTGGTCTCGTCTTTCGCCGTCTCAGCCTCGACCTTGCTCTCGACCTTGCTCGCGGCTTCGGTAACCTCGGTCTTCGCGGCGGGCATCCCGTCGAACACTGGTGGCAGGTAGCTCGACGACACGATCAGTGTCGGCGCGGTCGTCTCCTCGGTGATCGCTTCGGTGATCGCTTCTTCGGCCGCCACCGTCTCGATATCTGCAGTCGTTACCGAAATTGATGCGAGGGCCGGCAGCGCGATCTCGTCCATCTTGGCAACGACGCAGGCCAACTCGCCACGCTCGACGCGGGCGGCGAAGTGAGTGAGGCGACCGGTCGCGAGAACCGCGGCCTGCTCGATCCAACCTTCCGACGCGACCCGGCGGGCATCGAGCGCCAGCTCGGCGATGTCAGCGGCGCGCCAGCCCGTCATGGCCGCGAACGTCATTCCTTTGCCGTTGAGAAGTGTGGCCGTTTCGTCGTCCATGCCGCGGATCAGCAGCAGGTTGTCGGCCGCAATCGCGGCAGCCTCGGCGATCAGCTCGACGATCTCGGCGGGAGCGTCCGTCGTCTCTGCGATCTCGGCGGTTGCGGGAAGTTCGGCAGCCTCGGCGATCAGCTCGACGATTTCGGCGGGAGCGTCCGTCGTCTCTGCGATCTCGGTGGTTGCGGGCACCTCGGCAGCCTCGGCGACCAAGTCGACGATCGCATGGGAGCTCGCGACCGCCACGGCTGCATCATCGGCCATCGCGACGAACGGGCAGCTCGCGAGGATCGCGCGGAACTCGGCAATCTTGCTCTTCAACGTCGCGGCGTCGGCTTCGCTGATGGCGGAGCCCAGGTGAGAGTCTATCTCGCAGTCAATCTCATCCAGGCAAAACTCGATATGATGCAGCATTATCTGCTCCCGTCATTGCTGCCCTCGTTGGGCTCATGTCGTGGAGATTGCGCCGCCAGTGCTTACCATTCCGTTGCCGAGTGTGCCGAAATGCGCATCTTGAGCACGGACGAGCATTATTCTGAACACGTGAATTCTGAGTTGTGTTCAGAATGCCACTTCGAATGATGCCATGGAAACGTTTCGTTTACCGATTTGAATTCGCGGCCCTGCTTTTTGGGGCGGTTTCACAAAAAAAATCGGACGCATCGCATACGTTCGCCGCATGAATTGGATGCGCGAACTGCCGCGAGCGGCAGTTGAGGCTGTGACGGCCGAGACAAGGGGTGAGATCGTTCGCTGGGCGGGCCGGCCGAGCCCCTCGGGTTCGTTCCTTAGAACCCTACCGATCTGGTTGATGGGCGTTCCGTGGACCGCGTTGACCGGTGGGATCTTCGGCGTTCTTGTCGCGGGCTGCATCGTCGCCGTCACCAGCCCGCCGACGGGCCGCATTATCCAGTCCTGGGAAATCGCGCTGATGATCCTGGCGCTGCTTTTCTCGGGGGCGTTTCTTGTTATCGGTTTCGGCCTGCTCGGCGCGCCATTCTGGGTCTGGTGGAAGTCCCGCCAGACCGTGTTCGTCCTTACGGACAAAAGGCTGATGCGCATATTTTACGGCCATAGCCGTGAGGTGGTGAGCTTCGATCCCGCCACGTTCGTTTCACTTCAACGACGCGGCGGTGATCGTGGCGCCGGCACGCTCACCATCGTCACCGGATATGCGAAGGACAGCGACGGCGATACCGTCACGAACAGTGAACAGATCGTCGGTGTTCAGGATGTCGCCCAGGTCGAACGACTGATCCGCGCCATGATGCGCGTGGAGAAGGTCGCGGTATCGACCGCCAGATAAAGAAGGCCGCCCGGCTAGAAGCGGCCGGTTTGGACCGGTGCTCCACGACGGGCGGCGTTACTCTCAAGAGCGGTTTGCTTCGCGCGCCTACATTCGATCAGTGGAAACGCCTGCCAGGCTCCGTACGGATGGCGCTCTCGCACTGGATTGTGGCGTTCAGCGGCAGTTGCAGTCGATGTGGCGCGAACCGCCGCGGACGTGGACGACCGAGCCGCGGGTCAACAGGTTCGCCGGCAGCATGACGGTGCGATGGGAGTGGACGGTGCGCCCGCCGACGTAGACGGTCTGGCCGACGGTCTCGCGGCTGTGCTGGTAGACGGTGCGGTGATGCACGCGGGTCTCGACGTGCAGCTTGGTAACCGGGCGCACGCGCGTGACGATGTTCACATGGGTCACGGGCTGCACGCGGGTGACGTCAACGGTGCGGTGGACGACGTTGACGTAGTTGTCGCGAACCACGTTGCGAACCTGCCTCACGTGGCGGACCTGGGTCACGTCGCGGTAACGGGTCACGTTGCGAACCTGCTGCACGGTGCGCACGCGGTAGTTCGTCTTGACGATGGTCTTGGAGGCCGGCTTGCAGCGGTGGCAGGCCTCGGCGGTGGTCGAGGCGACCGGCACGGAGGCGAGGGAGAAGGCCGCGGCGAGGGCTGCCGCAAGGGCGATACGCATGACGGGGGATCCTTTACGGTGAAGCTGAGCAAAATGCGTCTCACGGCGGATCATCAGCGTCAATTCAAAGTCGAGCCGAGCAAGGTAAAGAGCTGTTTCGCAGTAGAAATGTGGTTAAGCTGGTGCGTTGATTTGTGCGTTGCGTGTGAAACCTTGGAGCCCTGCCCGAGACTGCAATCGGGTGAGGTGATGCTTCACGCCGGGTCCCAGGCAGGCGCCAACGAAAAGGGCGAGCCAACAGGCCCGCCCCATCGAATTGACCTTGCAAGGTGCGACGGCACCCGCGCACTCAGGCGTTGCCGTTGTCCCAGCCGCGCACATCCACGAAATGGCCTTCCAGCGCTGCGGCGGCTGCCATCACCGGCGACAGGAGGTGCGTGCGGCCCTTGTAGCCCTGGCGGCCCTCGAAGTTGCGGTTCGAGGTCGAGGCACAACGCTGGCCGGGTTTCAACTGGTCCGGGTTCATGCCGAGGCACATGGAGCAACCGGGCTCGCGCCACTCGAAACCGGCGGCCCTGAAGATCTTGTCGAGCCCTTCGGCCTCCGCCTGCTCTTTGACGAGGCCGGAGCCCGGAACGATCATGGCGTAGGCGAGCCGGCCCGAGATCTTCTTGCCCTCGACCACCTTGGCCACCGCGCGCAGATCCTCGATGCGGCCGTTGGTGCACGAGCCGATCCAGACCACGTCGAGTGGGATGTCGGTGATCTTCGTTCCGGGCGTCAGGCCCATGTAGTCGAGGGCGCGTTGCATGGAGGCGCGCTTGTCATCGTTCTCGACCTTGGTCGGATCGGGAACGGCGCCGGTGATCGAGACGACGTCTTCCGGGCTCGTGCCCCAGGTGACGATCGGCGGCAGCGAGGCGGCATCGAGCTTGACGATGCGGTCGAAGTGCGCGCCCTCGTCGGTGCGCAGCGTCTCCCAGTACTTCATCGCCATGTCCCAGGCAGTGCCCTTCGGCGACTTGGGCCGGTCCTTGATGAAGGCATAGGTCTTCTCGTCGGGCGCGATCATGCCGGCGCGGGCGCCGCCCTCGATCGACATGTTGCAGACCGTCATGCGGCCTTCCATGGAGAGCGAGCGGATGGCTTCTCCCGCGTACTCGATGACCGAGCCGGTGCCGCCGGCGGTGCCGATCTCGCCGATGATGGCGAGGATGATGTCCTTGGCGCCGACACCCTTCGGCGGCAGCCCGTCCACCTGGACGAGCATGTTCTTCGCCTTCTTCTGGATCAGCGTCTGGGTGGCGAGCACGTGCTCCACCTCGGAGGTGCCGATGCCGTGCGCCAGCGCACCGAACGCGCCGTGTGTGGAGGTGTGGCTGTCGCCGCAGACGATGGTGGTGCCGGGCAGCGTGAAGCCCTGCTCGGGGCCGACGACGTGGACGATGCCCTGACGCTTGTCGAGCTCGTTGTAGTATTCGACGCCGAAATCACGGGCGTTCTGCGCCAGCGTTTCCACCTGGATGCGGCTGTCCTCGTCGGCGATGCCTTGGCTGCGGTCGGTGGTCGGCACGTTATGGTCGACGACGGCCAGCGTCTTTTCCGGCGCATGCACCTTGCGGCCCGACATGCGCAGTCCCTCGAACGCCTGCGGGCTCGTCACCTCGTGGACGAGATGGCGATCGATGTAGAGCAGGCAGGTGCCGTCCGGCGAGCGCTCGACCACGTGGTCGTTGAAGATCTTGTCGTAGAGGGTGCTGGGGGATTTCTCGGCCATCGTGCTTTCGGTCCCGTGTCAGAGTTTGCCGCCTAGATAGCGCTGTCACCGAGACTTCGCAAATAAGCCGTTGCGGCGCCGGAGGTCAGCAGATGTTTGTCACCCGGCAACCACGCCGCGTTGGGCTTGTTGCCTGGGCTACGGCCAGCAGGCAATATCGTCGCACGTCTGAGAATCTCGGAAACCACCCGTGACACTGACCTCGATTTCTATTCAGGGCTACCGTTCGGTCAGGAAACTCACTCTGCCGGTGAGGCGGTTGAGCGTGTTCGTCGGCGGCAACGGCGTCGGCAAGACCAACCTCTACAAGGCGCTCGGCCTGCTGCGCGCCGCTGCCGACGGGACCATCACGCGCTCCATCGCGGACGAAGGCGGCATCGAATCGGTACTGTGGGCGGGCCAGCGCCGCAGAGGCGAGCCGGCGCGCATAATCCTCAAAGCCGAGTTTGACGAGCTCTGTTACGGCGTCGAAGTTGGGCTACCGGTCTACGAGTTGGACCACGGCGTGCGTACGCCGATGGAAGCCGCGTTCTTGAATGAGCCTCGCGTCAAGGAAGAACGGCTCATCCTGAGGCAGGGCCGGCGTGACGTGGTGATGATGGAGCGCAAGGGGCCGCTCGTCACCATCCGCAACGAGAAGGGGGCACGCGAGACGATACCCGATGCCGTGCTGCCTTCGGAGACTGCGCTCGACACGTTCCGCGACAGTGCCCGCTATCCAGAGCTCGACGCGGTGCGGCGCGATATGCTCGGCTGGCGGCTCTATCACGATTTCCGCACCGACGCGGCATCGCCCATCCGCCAGCCCTGCCACGCCATCACCACGCCGACACTCTCGGCAGACGGGCACGATCTGGCGGCGGTGCTGGCGACGCTGTTCGTCATCCGCCAGGATACAGCGGAAATCGCGGCGGCGATCGACGATGCCTTTCCTGGCGCCCAACTATGGGCGGGCGACACGGGCAGCCATTGCAGCTTCACACTGCGCTTTCCTGAAATGCCGCGCGCGTTCGCTGCCCACGAGTTGTCTGACGGCACACTGAAATATCTCTGCCTGCTCGGCGCCCTGATGGCCTATCGCATCCCTCCGCTCGTCGCGCTCAACGAACCCGAGGCGAGCCTGCATCCCTTGCTTCTGCCGCCGCTTGCGCGCCTGATCGCCAAGGCCGCCGAACGCGCCGGCATCTGGATCGTTACGCACTCGACAGAGCTGGCCGCGGCGCTGGAAGAAGAGGCCGGCGCGCGGCCGCGAAGGGTCGTCAAGGATGGCGGCGAGACGCGGATCGAGGGGCTCCGGGTCTCCGGCTTTTTCGACGATGACGACTGAGAGCTGGCTGGCCTGCCGGTTATGCCTGAACCGCGGCTGCGATTTCTCAATGGCCGGAGCGGGAAATAGTTTAGAATGTTTCTAAATTATTGAAATTCTCAGTCAGGAATGCCGCGCATGCTCCATCGCCTCTCCATTCCCGGTTTCAGTTCCAAGCGCCGGTTCGACGACCTCTCCGAGCGGGAGGTCCTGGCACTCGCCATCTCCTCGGAGGAGGAGGACGGCCAGATCTACCTCGCCTACGCGGCCCGACTGGCGAAAGATTACCCCGCGAGCGCCAAGGTTTTCGAGGATATGGCGGCAATCGAGGGGCAACATCGGCGGGCGCTGATCGAGCTCTACAAGAAGCGGTTCGGCGAGACGATCCTGCCCCTCCGCCGTGAGCATGTGGCGGGCTACTACACCCGCTCGCCCGTGTGGCTGATCGAAAACCTCGGCATCGAGCGCATTCGCCGGGAGGCGGAAGACATGGAGCGGCGCGCGCGGGAGTTCTATCTCGCCGCCACCGCCCGCGCGACGGACGCCGACACGCGCAAGCTGCTCGGAGATCTCGCCGCCGCCGAGGCCGGACACGAGGCGACGTTCGAGCGCTCCGTCGAGCGGCATCTGGAAGGGGATGCACGGGGTGAGGAGGACGCCGCGGCGCACCGCCAGTTCCTGCTGACGTGGGTGCAGCCGGGGCTCGCTGGGCTGATGGACGGCTCGGTGTCGACGCTGGCGCCGATCTTCGCCACCGCGTTCGCGACGCAGAACACCTGGACCACGTTTCTGGTTGGCCTCTCGGCGTCGGTCGGCGCCGGCATCTCGATGGGCTTCACGGAAGCGGTGCACGACGACGGCAAGCTCTCCGGGCGTGGCGCTCCATGGAAGCGCGGCATCGCGTCCGGCGTGATGACCGCGCTCGGCGGCCTCGGCCACGCGCTGCCCTATCTCATCCCGCAATTCTGGACGGCGACGTTCGTCGCGCTCGCCGTCGTGTTCCTCGAGCTCTGGGCCATCGTGTGGATACAGAACAAGTACATGGAGACGCCGTTTCTGCGCGCGACGTTCCAGGTCGTGCTCGGTGGCGCTCTGGTTCTCGGAGCGGGCATCCTGATCGGCGGCGCATGAGGTTCGCAACGCAAGGGGCTCGCGCAAGTGGTGAGAGTCACCCGAGGAACAGCGCTCAACACCCGGTTAACGCTAATCATCATCCCGTAGTCGAAACGCACGTCGCCGCTGGCGACCAGATCAACGGGAGACCTGCCATGCTGAGCCAACTCATCGAAATGCTGATGCAGCCCGAGAGCTATGTCATCGAGTGGCGCGGCAACGAACTCTACATCGAGCCCGTGGTCGCGGCGGCGGGTGCAGCGGAATAGGCCCCGGCCCGCTCGTTCCGCCTCGCCGCTCACGTGAGGCGCGAATTTCGAATGATCGGGCGCCGGCGACGGTGTCAATCGCCGCTCACACCTTCTGGTGGCGCGACTTCGAGACCAGGAAGTCGCGCAGAACCTGCACCTTCTTCGAGGTCTTGAGCTCCTCGGGATAGACGAAGAGGAACGGCAGCGTCGGCGGATCGATCTCAGTCAGAACCGTGACGAGGTCGGTTTCCTCCTCGACCATATAGTCGGGGATCATGCCGATGCCGATGCCGGTGCGCACAGCGTACTTCAGAGCGACCACCGAGTTTGCGCGCAGAACCGGCACCCGTGGCGGCTGACCGTTGCGGCCCGCCGTCTCGATCCAGGTGAGAGCGGCCAGATGCTGGGCCGGCTGCCCTGCGTAGGAGACGACGCGGTGACGGTCGAGGGCGGAGAGACTTTCCGGCGCTCCGAACCTGCGAACATACTGCGTCGACGCATACGCCCGCACCTTCATCGAGAACAGCGGACGGCGGATCAAATCGCCCTGCTCCGGCTCGCGCGTCCAGATCGCGACGTCGGCGGCGCGCATCGACAGGTCGATCTGATCGTCAGACAAGATCAGCTCTATACGGATTTCCGGATAGAGCTCCATGAACTCCTTGAGCCGCTGCGTCAGCCAAACGGTGCCGAGGCCGATCGGGGCGGAAATCCTGAGATCGCCCGAGGGTTTCGTCGTCGTATCGGCGAGCAGGGTCTCGACGGTGTGCAGCTTGATCATCACTTCCGCGACCGTGCGGTAGAGCATTTCGCCCTGCTCGGTCAGCACTAGGCCGCGCGCGTGGCGGTGGAACAGCACGATCTCGAGATCCTTCTCGAGCGCGGAAACCTGCCGGCTCACCGCCGACTGGCTCATGTGCAATGCCTCACCCGCATGGGTGAAGCTGCCGGCCTCGGCCGCAGCATGAAATATCCGGAGCTTATCCCAGTCCATCACAGGCGCATTCCTCGTCGCCCCGCCATACCGGCGCAGCATAGGTGCAGTGCAAAAATGCCGCCGCACACTATCGCACGGTGGAGCACTGCCAAAGCCTGAAGTTGCGGCAGAGATTTGTCGTCGGCGTGTTTTTGCCCAAGTTTAGGGCGGCGGTCAATTCGCGAGCGGAAATGAAAACATGCGCATTTTCGTATGTTGCGTGGTTGCCCGAGGCGGGTCTAATGCCCGCTGTGGTTGTTACTTCCCTCCGCCGCCCGAGATGTTGCGGCGCAGTAGATCGGGCCTGCGGTCGCGCGTCACCTGCACCGACATGGACTCGCGCCAGGCGGCGATTTTCGCATGGTCGCCGGAGAGCAGTACCTCGGGGATCGCGCGCCCTTCCCAGTCGCGCGGGCGGGTGTACTGAGGATGCTCGAGCAACCCGGCCTCGAAACTCTCGTGCGTGAGGCTCTCGTGCGAGCCGAGGACGCCGGGAAGCAGCCGCACGCAGGCATCGAGCAGGACCATGGCCGCCAGCTCGCCGCCGGAGAGCACGTAGTCGCCGATCGAGACCTCCATCAGCGCGCGCCCCTCGATAACACGCTCGTCGATGCCCTCGAAGCGCCCGGCCAGGATAATGACGCCGGGGCCAGCGGCCAGTTCGCGTGCGAGCGCCTGGGTCAGCGGTTGCCCGCGCGGCGTCATGTAGAGCGCGGGGAGCGTCGCGGCGCCCGGCGAGGCGCCCGGCGAGGCGATGGAGGAAGCTTCGGCGCGGGCCTGATCGATGGCCTGTGCCAGTACATCGGCGCGCATCACCATGCCGGCGCCGCCGCCCGCGGGTGTGTCGTCCACGGCCCGGTGGCGGCCGATGCCGAAATCGCGGATCTGGTGGGTATCGAGCCGCCAGAGCCCCCCGGTGAGGGCTTGGCCGACGAGCGACAGGCCGAGCGGACCGGGAAACATCTCCGGGAACAGCGTCAGGATGCGGGCCTGCCAGGGCGGCCTGCCGGGCTCTGCTTCGGGCCTGTGGGGCATTGGGGGCGGACTTCCAAGTTAGCGGGGCGTGGCAACCGTAAGCAGAGTTGCGCCGGGGTGGAAAGGGCTCGTGCAACGGCGGTGCCGGCCTATCCCTCTCTCCGCCCCTCGCGGGAGGCTTCCGATCAAGCGGCACATGGACTATGAGCCGGGGCTACTCGCCACGGGGTTGACGCACACATGATACGACTAGACGGCATCAGCAAACAGAACGGCCATCAGATCCTCTTCATCGAGGCGTCCGCCGTGCTCAACCGGGGCGAAAAGGTCGGCCTCGTCGGGCCAAACGGTGCCGGCAAGACCACGCTGTTCCGCCTCATCAAGGGCGAGGACGAGACCGATGAGGGCCAGGTCTCGGTCGATCGCGGCATCACCATCGGCTATTTCAGCCAGGACGTCGGCGAGATGAGCGGGCGCAGCGCGGTCGCGGAGGTGATGGACGGCGCCGGGCCGGTCAGCGCCGTCGCCGCGGAACTCGCGGACCTCGAGGCGGCCATGGCCGATCCCGATCGGGCCGACGAGATGGAAGAGATCATCGAACGCTACGGAGAGGTCCAGGCGCGCTTCGAGGAACTCGGCGGTTATGCGCTCGAGGGGCGCGCGCGTGAGGTTCTCGCCGGATTGAGCTTCAGCCAGGAGATGATGGACGGCGACGTCGGCGCGCTTTCCGGCGGCTGGAAAATGCGTGTCGCACTCGCGCGCATTCTGCTGATGCGACCGGACGTGATGCTGCTCGACGAGCCATCGAACCATCTCGACCTCGAAAGCCTGATCTGGCTCGAGCAGTTCCTCAAGGGCTATGAAGGCGCCCTGCTGATGACCTCGCACGACCGGGAGTTCATGGACCGCGTCGTCACCAAGATCATCGAGATCGATGGCGGCGCGCTCACCAGCTACTCGGGCGGTTACGAATTCTACGTGCAGCAGCGCGCGCTCGCCGACAAGCAGCAGCAAGCCCAATTCGAGCGCCAGCAGGCGATGCTCGCCAAGGAAATGCGGTTCATCGAGCGGTTCAAGGCGCGGGCATCCCATGCCGCGCAGGTGCAGAGCCGCGTGAAGACGCTCGAGAAGATCGAGCGCGTCGAGCCGCCGCGGCGGCGTCAAACGGTGATCTTCGACTTCCCGCCGGCGCCGCGTTCGGGCGAGGACGTCGCGACCCTCAAGGGCGTTTCCAAAGGTTACGGCACGCGGGCGATCTACGAGGACCTGACGTTCCAAGTGCGCCGCCGCGAGCGCTGGTGCGTCATGGGCGTCAACGGTGCCGGCAAGTCGACGCTGCTGAAGCTGGTCGCGGGCGCGACGAAGCCCGACGAGGGAACGGTGCAGATCGGCGCGAGCGTCAAGATGGGCTACTTCGCGCAGCACGCGATGGATCTGCTCGATGGCGAGCAGACGGTGTTCCAATCGCTCGAGCACGAGTTTCCGCAGGCCGGGCAGGGCGCGCTCAGAACGCTCGCCGGTTGCTTCGGTTTCTCCGGCGACGACGTCGAAAAGAAATGCCGTGTGCTCTCAGGTGGCGAGAAGGCGCGCCTCGTCATGGCGCAGATGCTGTTCGACCCGCCGAACTTCCTCGTGCTCGACGAGCCGACCAACCACCTCGACCTGATGACCAAGGAGATGCTCATCACGGCGCTGTCGCAATATGAGGGCGCGATGCTGTTCGTCTCGCACGATCGCCGGTTCCTCGCAGCGCTGTCGAACCGCGTCCTGGAGCTGACACCCGAGGGCCTGCATCAGTATGGCGGAGGTTACACCGAGTATGTCGAGCGGACCGGACACGAGGCGCCGGGCCTGCATAGCTGAGCGGGCCAGCCGGAACGTCCAACCCTTGCGGGGGGGGGCGGCGGTCGGCGCGGGCACCATTTGCGCCGCGCTTCTCCGCTTGAGAATTACGCCGACCCGGCGCACATCTCTCGCACGCCGCCGGCCGGCGCGGCAGTTTCACCGATAGGGCGACCATGACCTCCGCGGCGAAGCCACTCTCGTACACACAGAATCTCGAGGACTATCATCTCTGGCTCGCGCTCGCCGACGAAGGCCCGGGCTTCTACATCGATGTCGGCGGCGGGCATCCCGTCGCGGACAACGTCTCCCTCTGGTTCTACGAGCGCGGCTGGCGCGGCATCATCGTCGAGCCGCAACCAAGCCTCGCGGGTCTCTATCCGCACGTGCGGCCGCGCGACACCGTATTCGAGGGGCTTGTCGGCCGCACCGTCGGCACGTCCGAGCTTTTCATGTTTCCGCGCCTGCATGGTCTCTCGACGATGGTCGAGGCGAACGCCGAAGGCTCGAAGGTGCACGGCGACGACTACCAGCGGGTGACGAGACCTTTGACGACGCTCGCTGCGCTCTGCGAGAAGTATGGCGTCGAGCGCATCGATTTCCTCAAGATCGACGTCGAGGGTGCCGAGGGGGAGGTGATCGCCGGTAACGACTGGCGTCGCTATCGGCCGAAGGTGATCGTGGTCGAGGCGATCGATCCGGCTACCAACGCGCCCGCGCACGCCGGCTGGGAGCCGATGTTGATCGACGCCGGATACCGGTTCCGTCTCGACGACACGTTGAATCGTTTCTACGTCGCCGAGGAATGCGGCGAGGTGTTTGCGCGCCTGCCCGCCGAGCGCGCGGATTGGGGTGCCGTCACCCACATGTACGAAATCGGCAAGGCGCCGGAGAACGCCGCCCATCCCGATCACGAACTGGCGCGGGCGCTTTCACGCGGGTTCTGGGCAAGCCTGCCGATGCTGGACCGGGATCTGCTCGGCGCGCTGTTGGCACATGGGCGCGGGCTCGCTGCGGAAGGGGCGGAAGCCCGCGCGCTAACGCGGTCGCTCGACGAAGCGACGATGCGCCTTGCGCTCGCCCGTATCGCCTGCGGTTACGACGGCGGCCAGCTCGGCTAGGGTGCGATCGGTTGAGATGGAAGCGCCCCGCGTTTCGATCGAGAGCGTGAATCGCACCCTGATCCCAGGTTTCAAAGTGCGATCGGTTGAGATGGAAGCGCCCCGCGCTTCGATCGAGAGCGCAACTTGGATGCGATCGCCTTCGAGCATTGTCTAGAGCATTATCGCTCGACGACTGGTCAACCGCCCGTCCGCGCACGATGTCGGGACGGGCGGGACTTGGCCGTGCGGGCGCGCTGTCCGTTCAAACCCCTTCGACGACGGTGATGTCGATATGGCCCGCGCCCTGGCGCAGCGCCTTGGCTGCCGCGTATTCTTCGGAGCGGGCATAGCCGAGGGCGGCTTCATAGCTCGGGAACTCGAGCACGACATTACGCTGCGTACCGTTGCCCTCGATGATCTCGCATTTGCCGCCGCGCACGATCGGCACGCCGCCGTACTTGTCGAGTGCGATCTTCGATTTGGCGACGTATTGGCCCCACTTCTCGGGGTCGGTGACGGTGGCGTGCGCGATGACGTAACCCTTCGGCATGGGGAGTTCCCTCTCGATTGATTTGCTTGTTGGGAAGTCGCTGCGCCGTCAGGCGAGCGCGTCGCGGATGTGGTGCATGAAGCTCAACGCCGCGGCTTTGGGATCGTCCGACTGCGTGATCGGCCGTCCGACGACGATGTGGTCGGCACCGGCGGAAATCGCGTGGCCTGGCGTCATCACACGCTCCTGGTCGTCCATGGCGCTGCCTTCGAGGCGGATACCGGGAGTGACGATCAGGAATTTCGGTCCGACCGCATCGCGGATGCGCCGGGCTTCCTGGCCGGAGGCGATGACGCCGTCGAACCCGGCCTCGTGCGCCATGCGCGCGCGGTGCAGCACAAGCTCCGCCGGGGTCATGCGATTGCCCTGCTGCTCGAGATCGTGGGCAGACAGGTTGGTAAGTACCGTGACGGCGAGCAGCTTCATCGGGCTCGAGCTGCGCCCGGCGACCGCTGCGCGCAGAGTCTTGAGATCGTGGCCATGAACGGTCAGGAAGTCGACGCCGAAATCGGCAGCGTTGGCGACGGCCCGCTCGACCGTGTTGCCGATGTCGAGCAGCTTCATGTCGAGGAAGACTCGTTTGCCGTGCGACTTGAGGTGCTCGGCGAAATCGAGCCCGCCGGCGAACAGCAGCTCGAGGCCGACCTTGTAGAAGTGTACACCCTGGTCCAGCAGCGCGACGAGCCGCGCCGCCTCCTCCACTGTCGGCATATCGAGGGCGACGATCAACCGGTCCTTGAGCGCGATCTCGTTCATCTGGGCCAACTCTCACCCTGCTCGGTTCGACGTTTTGAATGGACGGTGCTTGCCGGATGGCCACGGGGCGGACCGACTCGGCGGGTGCGGAGCGGTCACACTACGCAGTCTCGCAACGTTTTGCCAATCGCTGCGGTGCTCCGCGCCGGTCTCCGGGCCAAAGCCAGAGCGGCCACGCGAATGAAGCCATCCACACTATCCGTGTAGGACGTGCGCGGCGCGAGCGAGCTTCTGAATCTGGGCCTTGTACTTGCCCTGCATGTCCTTGTCCTTGAGGTGGCCATGCTCGTCGAAGGCGTCACCCGCCCGTGCGACTGCGAATTGCTCCGGCAGCACAAGCGCGCCGACGCCGAGTTCCAAGACCTGACGCACCGCATTCAGTCCGCGCAACCCGCCGAGAGCCCCCGGTGATGCCGCGCCGATCGCGAACACGCGGGTACGGAAGACCTCGAGCGGTTCCTCGTCGTCTTCGCGAACCCGGCTCACCCAGTCGATGGCATTCTTCAACAGGGGCGATATCGAGCTGTTGTATTCGGGGGATGCGAAAAAAATGCCGGTGTGCAGCCCCATTACGTGCTTGAGCTTGCGGGCCTGATCGGGCGGACCGACTTCGGCCTCCAGGTCGCCGTCGTAAATGGGCATCGGGTAGTCGCCGAGGTCGAGGAATGTCGCGGGGATGCCATTCGCCTCTGCGATCGCGACGCCAAGACGCGCGAGCTTCTTGTTGTAAGAACTCTTGCGTGCGGAACCGGAAATGAAAAGAAGTCGCACGTCGGTGCTCATCGGCTGCTCGCTCTCGTTGTATGCTGCGGATGGTTTGCCCCGTGGTGGAGAAGCCGCACCGGCGTCATCCTCTCCCCGGGCATCGCAAGCGGTGAACCGCTACCCATCTGGAAGGGGACGATGTTATCGCGCGTCCGTCAGGTGGTCACGCGCGATTGTCTGAAGCGTCGAACACACTGGAACGTTCCACTCGTCCGCGAGCACGAGAAAAGGCCCGGTGACATTGCTGCCACCAGGCCCGCTCTTACGCACCATCAAGGGATCCGGCCTCTCGATGGAGAGGTCAGGGAGCCGTCATTTCAGCGTCTTGAGATAGGACAGGATGAAATCCTGCTCGTCGGGATCGGTGACGCCGACATGGCGCATGCGCGTTCCCGGCATGATGCTCTTGTTGTCTGCCATCCACGCCTTGAGCGCGGAATCGGTCCATACAATTCCCGAGCTCTTGAGTGCGTCGGAGTATGCGAAGCCCTCGACGCCGCCCGCCTTGCGCCCGGCAACGCCGATGAGGCTCGGGCCATAGCTCTGCTTCGCCGGATCGTCGGCGTGGCAGCTGCGGCAGCGGTGCTCGAACATGATCTGGCCGGCCTTGGCGACGGCGATCTTACCTGCCTCGCTCAACTCCGCGCGGGCGGCCGTCGCCCCGAGCGCGGGCGCCAGCACGATGGCGGCCAGCACGGCCGCGGTCATTCCATGTGCTCTCATGATCGTCATTCCTTCTCTCGTCGCGATGTGGGTGTGCGACGCGGAAAAGGCTGATCGAGGTCGGTCTATGCCTCCTTGATCGATCTCAAGGACAGTGCTCCGGCGACCGAAAGTACAAACCTGAGCGACCGAAGGTGCAAACGAGCGCGACCGACGAGGGGCAATCTAGAACGTGTCTGCCATCCGGAACGTGCCTCAGTGGTGGCTCTTGGCGGATGCGACGCAATCGTTGTTGAGGACGTAGAACACTTCGTCTGCCTCAGCGATCAACCTGTCGCGTTCCTCTTGCCGGGCGGGTGTCGGCGCGAAAGCGACGAACTTTTCCAGCTTCCAGTAGAGCTCGGTGTATTGGGCGCGGACATCCTCGTTGCGCAGGTTGGCGAGGTAGGTGGCAAGCGCGCCGAACTTGGCCACCGCGTTGCCGGCTTCGATCATGTCGCGCGATCCCGCGGCTGTCTCGCCGGACGCGGCGGCGCGCGCAACGACTCCGGCGCGGTACTTGACCTGGAAATAGGCGTCGATGGTGTCGCGGCATGTCCGGGCATATTCGCTGCGCGACAGTCCCCCCTGAATCATGACGACGAATTTGTTGTTCAGGTAGCCGTTGTAGATCGACGTAACGAGTGAAAGTACGGCGATCACCATGGGGAAAAAGGTGATGACGAGCTGACGCGTGTTCTTTCCAGTATCGCCGCTCTCGGACGCCATGAGGCCACCCTCGGAATCTATCCTGCCGCGACCAGTCTATCCGTAGAGGGATTGGCGCGCGAGCCGCCAGACGCCCGCATCGGCTCAGATGGTTTCCGGCGGCCGCCCCTCCCTCCCGCCATTTCTGGCCGCGTCGCCGTGTGTGGAGCTTCGGGTCATGCTGGGGGGCGCTCCGTGGCATGCCATATCCCAGTTTTTCCTGTGTCTACAAGGGCTTGCTGCCGGCGCGTGCGTCAATAAGCACCGATACCGAATTTCGACGTCCGTTGTAGTGCTTTCGGATCAATTTGCCGTTGCGAAGAAAATTCCATTCGCCATGTCGGCGATTTTCCGAAGGAGACCCGGAGATGACCACGCCTTTGAGAATTCTCGTTCTCGGAGCCTCGTATGGCTCGCTGCTGGGGACGAAGCTGGCGCTCGCCGGGCATCACGTCACGCTGGTGTGCCTGCCGGCCGAGGCCGAGCTCATCAATAGCGAGGGTGCCATCGTCCGCATGCCGGTGAAGGGACGGCAAAACCTGCTCGAGGTGAACTCGAAGACGCTGGCCGGCACGCTGCAAGCATCCGGGCCGGCAGGCATCGTTCCCTCCCGTTTCGATCTCGTCGCGCTCGCCATGCAGGAGCCGCAGTATGGCGCACCGGGTGTGCGCGAGCTTCTCGCCGCCGTCGCACGCGCGCGGGTTCCCGTGATGTCGATCATGAACATGCCGCCGCTGCCCTATCTCAAGCGCATCCCTGGCCTCGATACGGCGGCGCTCCAGGGTTGCTTCACCGATCCGAGCGTGTGGGCGGGCTTCGATCCGGAAAAGTTCACATTGTGCAGTCCCGACCCGCAGGCGTTCCGCCCGCCGAACGAGCCGGTCAATGTGCTACAGGTGCGCCTGCCGACCAACTTCAAGGCGGCGCGGTTCGCGAGCGATGCCGATACCGCGATCCTCACGCGTCTGGAGCACGACATTGCCGAGGCGCGCTATACGGCGGCGGGCGAAGCCGTCGAGCTGCCGGTGAAGCTCAAGGTGCATGCCTCGATCTTCGTGCCGATGGCAAAGTGGGCGATGCTGCTCGCCGGCAATTATCGCTGCATTCAGGCCGATGGCATGCGCGCCATCAAGGACGCGGTGCATTCCGACATCGCGGCGACGCGGGCCGTCTACGAGTGGGTGGCGGAGTTGTGCGTCTCGCTCGGCGCGGCGCCTGCTGACATGGTGCCGTTCGAAAAGTACGCCGCCGCCGCGCAATCGCTATTGAGCCCGTCTTCGGCGGCGAGGGCACTGGCGGCCGGCGCCCAGAACATCGAGCGCGTCGACAAGCTGGTGCAGGCCGTTGCCGCGCAGAAGGGCCGGCGTCTTGCGGCGATCGACGAAACGGTGTCGCTGGTCGATGGCTGGCTCTCCCGCAACCGCGCCAAGGCCGCCTGAGCTCTTACGGTTCTCGGCAAGTCGTGTGACGAACGTCAAACGCGGGAGGCCATGCCTTCCGCGTTTTCATTCGGAAGCGTCATGCTTCTCGCGGTCTCGAGGTCCCGCGATCTCAGAACCAGATGTCGGCGACGGTGCGTCCGTCGACCGGGAGATCCTCGAAGGTATGCAGGCCGTCGAAGCGCCTCAGCGGAATCGCCGCCACCGCTTCCGGCTCCGCGAGGCGCAAATTGACAGCGATGCGGAAGCGGCCGTCGTCTTCGGCCGTGCTGCCGCGCCAACTCACGATGTTGCCGCAGCTTCGGCAGAAGTTGAATGTCAGTGCCGATCCGCGAGCGTAGCGGACGATCTGTCCTTCGGCCGCCGTGACGCGGATGCGTTCGCCGTCGAAATCATAGGCCCACAGCACGCCATAGCGACGGCACGCCGTGCAGTTGCAGATCGTGGCATCCGGTATCGTGCCGCGGAACTGCCATTCCACCGCGCCGCAGAGGCAGCGACCGCGCGTGATCGGCTCGGTTGTTTCCATCGGGCATTCCTTCGGGTTCGCCGTTCGGGTTCGCCGTTCGAGGCAATGCATCGAGTAGCGCTGCCGGCGATCAAAACAAAGGCGGCCGAGCGACAACCCGCCGCTTATTCGGGGCTCGCAGTTGCGGCCGCATCAGGCCCGGTCGCGAGCCGCCCGGCTTCGCCTGAGGTCTTAGCATTCTCACCTTCGGACATGGACCGAACGGAGGGTAAGGGCCAGGAGCGGTCGTGACGAGTTAGTGAGCACGTCCGTCTGGTTGCCATTCGACACCTGACCTCGCCAAAACTAATCCCCGCGCATCACAAAGCATTGATCATCACTCGCAGGTTTGCCAGCGAGTGGTGTGCCGATGCGCGGTTCCCTTTTATCAACCAATAGGGCATGCGCATTGCCACTTGCGTTGGAATCGGAAGCAGCCTGGCTGCGGATGGTGGTGGCATTCAAGGCCTTTGTCCAAGTCGCGATCAAGGCAGGCTTCAATCCTGGTCAGCTGCGCGTCCCCGCAGGCAATCCAGACGGGGGACAATAGACGTCGGGTGGTGGCTCGACGGGCGGACTCGTCCATCAGATTGGTGCGCGGGGCCGCTCATTCGTGGCCGTCCGAATTGGCCGACGAACGGTGCCCGCGACGCCTGCCCAGACCATGCGCCTGGCAAATGCGACAGCCTGGGCGCGGAATGCAGCGCAACGCGTTCGTGAGATTGATCCGACGTGGCACCCGCGACGGAGTTTGACCGAAACGGCCGAAGGCGAGATCAGGGCGCGTGAGGCGGAAGCCCGCGAGGCGGAACAACGGTTGGCCGAGTTGACTGCCGCGCGGTTTGGCGACAACCAGGGACCGCCGCTCGAAGCTCCGCCGCCACGCCATGGAAGCAGTCTGGCACCGCCATCATCGAGCGACATAATCAGCGCCTATCGCGTCATAACCGGCATGCCTGATACTGCCGGTGGCCGCAGCAGCAATGGCACGGTTGCGTTCGCGTTAGTGGATGGCAAGCCCGTGATCGGCGTAAACTCCAATGCACCGGGGTACACTACGAGCGACGAAGCGGCAGCTCGTGCCATGCGCGGACTGCTTGTCGAGCGGTATCCCAAGGTAATGGCAACCGATAACCTAGGGTACATGCCCAACGATGCGCTGTTCCATGCCGAGGCCAATGCCTTGTTGCGAGCGGGGGAAGGTGGCAGATATCTTGGTGGGCGGACGATCGAGATGCGTGTGGATAGGCGGTTGTGCGACAGCTGTGACGAGGTTCTGCCTCTGGTTGGACTCCTCAGCGGGAATCCCACGGTCCGAATAATTGATGGAAGTGGAGCGGTTTGGATCATGCGTGATGGTGTCTGGATCACGAGAGGCCGGCCATGAGGAAGGATATCTACTTCGACAACTTCTTTGGTCCAGGTTGGCCCGATATCAATGAATTGGAGCCGTACTTCCTGGCGCCCAAAGGCAAAGAATGGTTCTACACTGGCGGCAATGACAGTGGCAGTTTGCGCATCGAAGGCATTGACGGAACTGAACATCTTCACCGGCTAAAGGGACGCAAGGACATCAAGCTTTCGATGTATGGCAACCCTGAACTCGGCGTTCTAATGCAATACTCATTGGTTGGGGGGGCGCCGCGACAGGACTGGTTTTCCAAAGGCGACATGAGCAAGCTCAAAACATGGGTTCGCTCACTCCACGATACCCCGCTGCCGATTGGTCTCTTCATCCCCTTTGCCGAGGCCTGGAAGGCGGTCAAGGAGTTCATGGAAACCGAGGGGCAGTTTCCCAAAAGCATTGAGTGGATCAAAGGCGCAAACCTGCCCGAAGGCACGTTCCCTGATCCGTGAGGGTTCGCGACGTATGCTTAGCCCCCTCAGATGAGACGCGATTGCATCCGCACTGCCCTGCGCGCTCACAGCCGCCCTGGGTCACGAACGACATTTGCGGTCGTCGCATGCAATGTCGGCTCGTTACTCCAGCAGCGGCCATGGCAACGCCAAAGTTTCTGCTTGGTCTCCGAATGCCGACACCGATCCGAACGCAACCTAGGTCAGCCGAGGGCCATGTGGGGGCATCGGGGTGGACGCAGCACTGCGTTGTAGCCCGTGCGCTTTCTTGTACAATTTCACCATGGCGAGAACGACGACTGGAAGGACTGAGACCGTGAGCACGCAACCGATAACAATCTCTGCGAATGTCTCAGCACCTGTCGCAAAGGTATGGAACGCCTTTACGACGCCAGCCGGCATCAAGAGCTGGAACTTCGCGTCGGACGATTGGTGCTGTCCAAGTGCCGAGGTAGACCTTCGGGTCGGCGGCAAGCATAAGGCGCGAATGGAAGCGAAGGACGGCAGCTTCGGTTTCGATTTCGAGGCGGAGTATTCAGAGGTCGTACCCAACAAGGTCATTGCGTTCGTGATGACCGATGGGCGCAGAGCACGCACCACTTTCGAACAACAGGGCAGTGCCACTGTTGTCACGACGGTGTTCGATGCGGAGTCACAGAACTCAATCGAAATGCAGAGGAACGGTTGGCAGGCGATTCTCGACAACTTCAAGCGTTACGTCGAAAGGCTTTGAACAGGGTGGCTTGCCGTCGAGCACCAGACGAAATCGGCAACGACAGTTTTTCGTCTGCAAAGAGCTACGGGCGGCTCGCTTGGGGGCCGCCCGTTCGTTTGTTCTACTCGCACCGGCGGACTGAGCCCGCTCAGTTCGCGCCTTCGAGCAGGCGCCGTGCAATGACCTGCGCCTGGATCTCGGCAGCGCCCTCGAAGATGTTGAGGATGCGGGCGTCACAGAGAACGCGGGAAACCGGGTATTCGAGCGCGAAGCCGTTGCCGCCGTGGATCTGCAATGCATTGTCGGCATTGGCCCAGGCGATGCGCGCGCCCAAGAGCTTCGCCATGCCGGCCTCCAGGTCGCAGCGCCGGCCCTCGTCCTTCTCGCGTGCGGCGAAGTAGGTCAGCTGGCGTGCGATCATGGTCTCGACCGCCATCATCACGATCTTGTTGGCGACGCGCGGGAACGAGTAGATCGGCTTGCCGAACTGCGAACGCTCGAGCGCGTACTTGAGCGCCAGATCCATCGCGCACTGGGCGACGCCGACGGCGCGGGCGGCCGTCTGGATGCGCGCCGCCTCGAAAGTGTTCATGAGCTGCTTGAAGCCCTGGCCTTCCTCGCCGCCGAGAAGGTTGCCCGCCGGCACGGTGAAGCCGTCGAAGGAGATGTCGTACTCCTTCATGCCGCGATAGCCGAGCACGTGGATCTCGCCGCCGGTCATGCCATCGGCCGGGAAGGGGTTGGCGTCGTCGCCGCGCGGCTTCTCGGCGAGCAGCATCGACAGACCCTTGTAGCCCTTCTCGCTCGGGTTGGTGCGCACCAGCAGTGTCATCACGTCGGCGCGGACGGGATGCGTGATCCAGGTCTTTTGGCCGGTGACCTTGTAGACGTCGCCATCCTTGACGGCGCGTGTCTTGAGGCTGGCGAGGTCGGAGCCCGTGTTCGGCTCGGTGAAGACGGCGGTCGGAAGGATCTCGCCCGAGGCGATCTTCGGCAGGTACTTCGCCTTCTGCTCCTCGGTGCCGTTGTTGAGGATCAGCTCACCGGCGATCTCGGAGCGGGTGCCGAGCGAGCCGACGCCGATATAGCCGCGCGACAGCTCCTCGGAGACGATGCACATGCTCTCCTTGCCGAGCGCGAGACCGCCGTACTCCTCCGGCAGCGTCAGGCCGAACACGCCGAGCTCGGCCACCTTCTGGATGATCTCCATCGGGATGTAGTCGTTCTTGAGATGCCACTCGTGCGCATGCGGCACGACCTCGGCTTCCGAGAACTTGCGCATCTGCTCGTGAATCTCGGCGTGCGTTTCGTCGAGGCCGCTGTCGCCGAAGGTGGTGGCTCCCTGCATGTCCCTGATCAGCTCGGCAAGGCGCGCCTTTACCGCGTCGGAGCTGCCCGCCTCGACCATCTCGGCGACGGCGTCCTCATAGCGGCGGATATCGGCGCGCGACACGCCCATCGCCTCGGGGCGGATGATCTCCACCTGGCTCATCGGGATGCCGCCCGCGATCTGCGCGGCGTATTCGGCGGCGGCGGCGGCGAGCAGCAGTTTCTCCATCTCGCCGAAGCGGCCTTCGTCTTGCAGCTTCGCCGCCCAGTGCTGCATCTGGCGGATGCCCTCGACGGTTGTCGCGAGCCATGCGAGGCCGTGCGTCACGTGCTGGGCGGCATCGATGCCGCCAGCTTCCTGAACCTTGACGCGAACGCCGGCCTTGGCGGCGCCCAGAACCTTTTCCGCGGCGGCGACGACATCGTTGACACGCTCGATCAGCCGTCCGGCACTCTCTGCCATCACGTCAACGCCGGGCTTCATCTGCGCAAGTGTCATCGTCGGACTCCGAATCTGGGTGGGTGTGTCGGGTAGGAGAACCGCAGTGCGCGGCCCTGAATTGCTTCGCACAATAGTCACCGCTGCGCTGCACGCAATCGGCAACGCGACCGAAGTGGGACGAGCCGGGGTGGCCAGCCGGCCGGCGCTGGCCTGATCTGTGCCGGCGTGGTCGCGCAAGCGGGAGGCCCACTCATCGCCTTCGGGCGGGATTCAGCTCCCCTTCAGCGCCTTGAGGAACCGGCTGACCGTCTCGCCGGGCCGGGGCTCGGCACGGCCTGCGTCGGGGCCCGCGCCATCCGTCGCCGGGGGCTCGGCAGCGGGCGGTGGCCGCACGGCCTCGGCCGGGCGCACGATCTCGACTGAGGCTTCCTCGATGCGACCGTGGTAGGCGGCATATGCGTCCGCGTCGAAGTCGTCGCTGGCACTTTCCTCCACGCTCCGGAGAGCGACGCTCTTAGGGAGCGGCTCGAGACCGATTTCCCGCGCGGCCTGCCGGATGATCGTGACATCCGCCTCCGGCATGGAGATGGTATCCGGGCCGGTTCCAAGGAAATCGTCATCCGCCGGGTCGAGCACGCGGCGTAGTGCGTCGTGCTGCCATCGTTCGTCCGGGAGGGGCGGGGCAACCGGCGGTGTCGCCGGGGCGGCGGCCTCTGTCGGCCGGGGAAGTACCACGCGCCGAGGTTGCGCCGGGCTGAGCGGGCGGATCTCGAGTG
The DNA here is from genome assembly GCA_016793635.1 of Hyphomicrobiaceae bacterium. Lineage (GTDB taxonomy): Bacteria > Pseudomonadota > Alphaproteobacteria > Rhizobiales > Hyphomicrobiaceae > JAEUMD01. The sequence continues at coordinate 219,782 of JAEUMD010000008.1, read as the reverse complement.
CCGCGAGGTCGCGCTCGAGCGCCTTGATGCGGGCAGTGATGGAACCCGGCACGTCTGCTGCGTGCGACTGGGGAAGAGGCGGCGGCTGGACGGGCTGGGGGCGGTGCCCCCGCTCGGCCTGCAGGTCGGGGACGGCCGAGGGGACGTTCTCGGCCGTGGTAGCGGCAAGCGGCGCGGGCTGATGCCCGGCATCGTCGGGACCAGTCTCCTCTTTGGGCGGACCCGAGTCCGTTTCGGGCTCGGCCTGACCGGCCGAGGCATCGTCAAGTTGCGCGCTCTCGCCCAGGTTGTCGGCAACGGACGCGCTGGGAGCGACGGGCGCATGACTGTCAACAGAGGTGACGGTCGGGTGTTCGGCCGGGCCGGGTACGGGCGCTCGGGCTACCTCCACCGGTTGAGCCGCCGTTTCCTCTGCACCGCCTTCGACGTCGGGCGGGCGGGCATCGCTCGGCGCCAAGGGAAGGGTGCTGGTCTGGCAGGCGAGCCAGTTCGCGAACGCGGCGTCGGGCGCCGGTGCGGACATGGGTGGAGGAACGAGGCTTCGGTGGTCTCCGATGTGGCGCCGCCGGGCGTAGGCCGTTTCGAGCCCGCGCGCGAGGACGGCGGCCTGCTCGATCCAGTTGACGCGGCCGATGTGGTGGTCACCTCCAAGTGCCGTGGCCACCCGTTGAACATCCCCGGGTCCCCAGGAGGCAATCTCGCTGAAGCGGGTGATGCCGAGCCCGGCGAGGACGCTGGCCGTCGCCGTGTCGATGCCGGCGATCATCTCCAGGTCATCGGCGGAGGGCGGAGGTTCGGGTGACGTACCACCGGCGGGGCTGGCCGCTGCGCTTGTAGTGACGCGTGCGGAGCCATCATCAGCCGAGACAGGCTCGGTCGCAGGGGCCAATGGAGTGTTGAGATGTGCCGACGCCACAGAAGAATCTTGCTCGTGGGGGGGCGATGCTACCGGCTCCGTTGCGGCCTCTGATGCCCCCTCATGAGCAATGATCGGCTCGGGCGACGCCTCCGCGGCCGCATCGATAACGACAGGAGTTGGTTCCGACATGGAGGTTGGGACGGGTTCTGGCTTTGAACCCGCGTGTTCGCTCGTGATGTCGGCGACGTCTTCCTGCGCGATCGTCGGTGCCGGTTCGCCTGGCACCTTGGACGCCGACGGTGGCGACACCATCACTGGAACATCGGGAATGGGTTCGGGCGCCATCGCCCCGGTCACAGTTGCGTTGCTGGCAATCCGTCCCGCGGCCTCGCGGATGACGAGTGCGAGGGCAATCGCGGCCGGTACCGGCTCGATCGGGGGCTCTGCGGGCGGGGCCGAGTCAACGGTCGCAACGGTATCGGTAGGCGCGTTCAACGGTAGTGGAGCCGCACTGCCAAGTTCGCCCGCAAACCCGTCCGAATCTCGATGGGGTGAGGTATCTCGTGCCGGGAGTGACGGCGCAGTCTCGCCACCTTTCGGCAGGTTTGGCTCGGCGCCGGAGGAGGGTACGCCCCGCAGCGGGCTGGTGCGCGCCTCGGCGAGCTTGCGCGCGCGCTCGCTGGCGGCACGGCTCCCGAGAACGGCGGCTTGCTCGATCCAGTTTTCCTGGCTGATGCGCCGGCCGAGGTTGAGGGCGGCGGCCAGCGTGCGCACGTCGGCATGGCTGAACGCGGCAATCTGATCGAAAAAACGTATGCCGCGCGCTGTCAGTGCCTCCGCCGTTCTGCGGTCAATGCGGCGGATACGCGTGAGGTCATCGGGCGGGCGGTGTGGCGCCCACATCGCATCCGCCGAGCGGCCTGCGTCCGGAGGGCGGGCGTGGATGATGGCGGCCTGAAGGGCGCGAGGTGGCGAGTGCGAGGAATATCCGGCGTCGTGCAGCGAAGAGGGCAGCGAGGCAACCGAGCTCGGGAGAGCCGGGGCCAGCGCTGCGGGCGGCGTATGATCGCCCCGCGCTTGCGAAATCTCCGAAGTGGTACTCAACCCGTCAGGCTCAAGTAAGCCGCCGCCGTCGTCCGGTCGCGCGACATGCGACGCGGTCAACTCCATCCCATGCATGATTTCTCGGTGGGGCGACCCGGTGCCTTGCGCCTGGATAGTGTCGAGCGTTTCGATCGCGGCCGAGAGCGCTTGCCAGGCGGAAAACACAGGGTTGCCGGCGAGGTCTGCTTCCGCCTCGGCTCTGCGGCGTGCGGCGTGCGGTGCTTCGGTCGCACCCTCGGCCGCGGCGGCGCGCCAAGCGCTCCAGCCGGAATGCCGGCCAAGAAACGTCTCGAGCTTGGCGCGCTCATCGGAGAGACGGGCGATGTGGACGGCGAGATCGATGGTCATGGCGCCGAAACTGGGAGGCTATCGACAGGGGCTGGACCACACGATCCAGAGCGATCGTCCGCCGCACGCGCGAGGTGGAATCCGGGTGCGATGAAACGGCGTCGACGAAGCGCTGGGCGCGTTCGCCTCGACGCCTCCTAACCTAGACCGGCGTGCGGCCCGAATAAAGCGCCTGGGCCACAGCCGTTGGGTCAGATGCGCGTCGCCACCGCAGTTGCGATTTTGCTCAAGTCCGCCGCAAGGAGCCGATCAGCAGCACCGCGATCATGACGAGCGCGATGCCGAAAAGCTGCACCGCCCCTAGCCGCTCGCCGAACATGGCCCACGCCATCAGGGCAGTGACGGCTGGCACGAGGTAGAAGAGGCTCGTCACGCGCGAGACCGCGCTTGCCCGGATCAGCATCAGAAGCAACCCGATGGCGCCGATCGACAGCACCAGCACCAGCCATGCCATGCCGAGCACGAACTCTGTCGTCCAAGCGACATGCATGGTCTCGAAGGTGAGCGCCATCGCTAGTGACAGTGCCAACGCGCCCACGTATTGCCAGAACGCCAATGCGCGCAGATCGCCCGACTGTCCGCGCGCCTTTTGCCAGAGCGTGCCGAGCGTGATCGCGGAAAGTCCCAAAGCCGCCGCCGGAACCGCCCACGGGCTCATGTCCGTCGTGCCGTGCGGAACGGTGGCCGCCATCTTCGGCCCGACCACGAGCGCCACGCCCGCGAGCCCCAAGGTAAGACCACCCCAGTGGCGCAGCGACACAGTTTCGCCGAGCAGCGGACCCGCAAGTAGTGCCGTCAGGACCGGTTGCAGGCAGACGACCATGGCGACGATTCCGGTCGGCATGCCGTCGCGCAGCGCCCACATGACGCCACCGATATAGAGCGCGTGGATCAAGGCGCCCGCGATGCCGGCATCACGGGCCGCCAGGCGCGAAGGGCTCGGCACGAAATACGCGATGGGTGCCAGAACGAGAAGCACGAGGCCGAAACGAATCGACAGCGCGGTGAATGGCTCGGCGTGCTCGCCGATCACCTTGGAGCCGATGAAGCCCGTCGACCAGAGCAGCACGAATAGCATGGGGGCGAGGCGCAGCAGCATCAGTCGGGAAGCTCTCTGGCGAGGTGGTCTCTCGCATGTGTTGCGGATGAGAGATAGGGAGGTTCGGCGCGGCGGTGCGGCAGGATCGGCCCCCGTCGGCCGCTGCTTACGCCGCCATCGCGGGAAACGGAAGGTGCTGACCGGGCGCACCTGTCATGCTTTATCGCCGCGTCCCCCTTCCCAGGAGTGCGCCGGTTTGAATAGAAGGGTTCCGGCCTGCCGGGTCGCCAACGTCAACCGCGAACGGGAAACATGAAGCGATACAAAGCCCTGATCGAGGCCGTCTACCGGCTGTACGAGCACTCCGGATTCGCCATGGCGGGCGCGGTCGCCTATGCGGCGGTGGTTTCGCTGTTTCCGTTCTGCATCTTCCTCGGCGCCGTCGCCGGTCTTTTCGGTGGCCGCGAACTCGCGGCGCAGGCGATCGAGGGCCTGTTCCAGATCCTTCCCCCCGATGTCGCGCGCTCGCTGGCCCCGCAGGTCGATGCGCTGATGGGGCGGTCGCGCATCGACCTCTTGACGGTCGGCGGCGGTATCGCGCTGTTCTTCGCGACGAGCGCCGTCGAAACTTTGCGCGCGGCATTGAATGGCGCCTACCGCCAGCGCGAGACGCGCTCCTATTTCATCATGCTGGCGCTCTCGATGTTGTTCGTGTTCGTCTCGGCCGTATCGATGCTGCTTCTGACATGGCTCGTGGTCGTCGGCCCGGGCCTCGCCGCTCGGTTTGAGCCGTCGCTCGTCAAGCAGATCCTCGATTCCTCCTGGCTCACAGCGTCGGTGCGCTACCTCGTCGGTGCTGCTGTCATGATCGTGCAGCTCACCGTGTTGCATCTTTGGATCACGGCCGGGCATCGCCGGTTCGCCGACGTGTGGCCCGGCATACTGTTGACGACGATCCTATGGCTCGCGGCCGCTGGCCTATATTCGAACTACCTCGCGTTCTCGGACTACTCGCGTTTCTACGCCGGCCTCACACAGGTCATGGTGGCACTCATCTTCTTCCAGGTGACGGCTGTGATCGTCATTCTCGGCGCCGAGTTGAACCGCGGTATCATGGAAATCAAGCGCATCACGCGCAACGGCGGCAATGAAAGCCGAGAGGGCTAGCAGCCTCATACGGCTTGGCGCGACGTTTCGTTTCAAACGATCTCGGTCCGCCCGCGCATTTCATCGTGAACTCGTATCCTCGTAACGAACGATCCGGCGGACCCGAATTTCCGGGCAGGTGCCGCGATCGACGGAGGGCCAGGCACCGTGAACGGCTCTCCGGCACAATTCGAAATTCGAGGATATGCCCATGAAGATTTCCGCTCGTTCCGGCGCGGCGCTGGCCGCCACTGCCGCCACGCTTCTCCTTTCTGGCGTCGTTGCATCGCAGGTGTCCGCCGCTGGTGTTGAAGCGCAGGGCCACTGCGTCGGCGCGAACGCCTGCAAAGGCCACGGCGCCTGCAAGTCGGCAAGCAACTCGTGCAAGGGGCACAATGCCTGCAAGGGTAAGGGTTTCCTGTCGATGACCAAGGCCGAGTGCGAGAAGATCAAGGACGCGAAGTTCGAGGAAATTCTCGAGAAGAAGATCTAACCGCGCGACGCAGCTTCAATCCCAGTTCCAATTACAGGTGGGCGGCGGGTGCACGCGCTCCGCGCCGCCCGCCGCACATCGGCACTCACGCGCGGTAAGCCCCATGTCGAAGACCTCTAGATCCGGCAAGACCAGCAACGCGGGACGCCACGCCGCCAAAGGCTCTGAACGGCCGCGTTATCTCGGTTTCGGATTGGGGCTGAGACCCCAGCATTACGCCGACATTCTCGGCGCGGAACCGCAGGTCGACTGGTTCGAGGCGATTTCCGAGAACTATATGGTACCGGGCGGGCAGCCGTTGGAGATGCTGCGGCGCATTCGAGAGCGCTATCCGATCGTGATGCACGGCGTTTCGCTTTCGATCGCGTCCACAGCGCCGCTCGACGTGGCCTATCTCGCTGCTCTCAAGGAACTCGCGCATCGTTTCGAGCCTGAATTCGTTTCCGACCATCTCTGCTGGACGGGCGTGCACGGCGTCAATCTACACGATCTCCTTCCAATTCCCTACGCGCGGGAGGCGCTCGATCACGTCGTCCAACGGATCGATCAGGTGCAGAGCTATCTCGGCCGCCCGATCGCCATCGAGAACGTATCTTCCTACGTGCGCTTTGCGCAGTCGGACATGCCGGAGTGGGAGTTCCTGGCGGAGATGTCGAAGCGCACCGGCTGCTGGTTGGTGCTCGACATCAACAATGTCTTCGTCTGTGCGTTCAACCACGAGTTCGACGCGCTGGACTACATCGCAAGCATTCCGCGCGATCGCGTCGTGCAGTTCCATCTCGCGGGTCACGAGCACAATGTCACGCACATCATCGATACGCACGACGCGCTCGTTCCCGAGCCAGTGTGGCAGCTCTACCAGGCGGCCGTCGAGCGCTTCGGCCATGTGTCCACCATCATCGAGCGCGACGACGATATTCCGCCCTACGCCGAGATGGTGTCCGAGCTGGCAATCGCCCGCAACATGGCACGGGAACTGCTCGAGACGCAGCGCGGAGGTCCTGATCCAGCCGTGTTGCATGCCGGGCCTGGCCGTGGCTAGGTGCGGCGCGAACGCGCGCAAAATCATCGTCATGGCGAATGATCATCTGTCGCTCGCCGAGATCCAGCAGGCATTCCAGGCCGCGATCCTCTCCGGTGACGATGCGATCCTGTCGCACATCCGCGACAGCTCGCGAACCGGGCGGGATACGCTGCTCGGCGTCTACCGTCACGCCTATGTGGCACGGCTCGCGGAGATCTTGCGCAACGATCACGCGCAACTCGCGCTCTACCTGGGCGACGATGCGTTCGACGATCTGGCGCGCCTCTACATCGGGCGTACACCGTCGTCGTCGCCGAACGCACGTTGGTACTCCGGCCGCATGGCGGAGTTCCTGGGCGTGACTGAGCCTTACCGCCAGCACGGAGAGCTCGCCGAACTGGCGGCGCTCGGACGGGCGCTCGCCCATGTCTTCGATTGCCGCGACGAGCCGGCCTTGACCATGGGCGACATCGCCGCCATTCCGCACGGCAAGTGGCCCGGCCTCGTGCTGCGCCCCCGCTCGTCGGCGTGGCGCCTCGACTTTGCTTACAACACGGCGGAGATCTGGATCGCACTGCGCGACGAGCAGGAGCCGCCGGCGGCGTGCGCGCTCGCCGAAAAGCAACGGGTGTTGGTCTGGCGCGACGGCGTGACGCCGCGGTTCAGGGTCGTCTCCGCCGAGGAGGCGATGATCTGGGACGAGATGGCAAAAGGCGTGACGTTCGGCGTTCTCTGCGAGATGGCGGCGACCTACGACGATCCAGCCAATGCTCCACTGCGCGTTGCGCAATACCTGCAGTCGTGGATTGCGTCCGGGATGCTCGCCGGAACACCGCCGACGCGGGTGGGCCGGGCGCGTAAAGGCCGCCTCACACCAGCTTGCCGGGATTGAGGATGCCGACGGGGTCGAAAGCGCGTTTGATGGCGCGCAGCATGTCGATCTCGACGGCGCTCTTGAAGCGAACGAGCTCGCCGCGCTTCATTCGGCCGACGCCGTGCTCGGCGGAGATCGAGCCTTCCATCTCGACGACGAGTTCGTGCACGGCCTCCGCGATCTCGTCCCAGCGGGCGAGATAGGCTGCTTTGTCCATGCCGATCGGCTGGCTGACGTTGTAATGCACGTTGCCGTCGCCGAAGTGGCCGAACGGTACGGGGCGCGCTCCCGGGCAGAGCTTCTCGACCAGCGCATCAGCGCGGCGGATGAACTCGGGCATCTTGGAAATGCCGACAGAGACGTCGTGCTTGATCGAGCCGCCCTCGTGCTTCTGCGCGTCGGACATCTCCTCGCGCAATCGCCAGAAGTCGCGCGCCTGCTGGAGCGACTGCGCAATCGCCGCATCCACGACGATGCCGGCCTCGATGGCGTCGCCGAGAACGGTTTCGATGAGCGTGGCCGCACGGCCGTCCGCCTCGCCCGACGAAATCTCGATCAGAACGGACCACGGCGGTATTTCGGCGAAGGGAGAGCGCACGCCGGGAACGTGCCGGATGCCGATCTCGACACCCGTGCGGCAGATGAACTCGAACGCTGTCAGATGCGCGCCCGCGGTCTGCTCGGCGCGCTTGAAGAGTTCGAGCACCGCGTCGAGATCGTCGAGCGCGGCGAACGCCGTCGCCTTCTCGGCCGGGCGTGCGTAGAGCTTCAGCGCCGCAGCCGTTATCACCCCGAGCGTCCCTTCCGAGCCGATGAAGAGATCGCGCAGGTCGTAGCCCGTGTTGTCCTTCTTCAGCGTCTTCAGCGATTGCCAGATGCGGCCATCCGCCAGCACCACCTCGAGGCCAAGCACGAGGCTGCGTGCGTTGCCGTAGGCGAGCACGCCGACGCCGCCCGCATTGGTTGCGAGGTTGCCGCCGATCTGCGCGCTGCCCTCGGCGGCGAGGCTCAGCGGAAACAACCGGCCCGCGTCCTCCGCCGCCTTCTGCACGTTGGCGAGTGTGACGCCGGCTTCGACGATCAGCGACTGGCCCGACGCATCGACGTGGCGAATTCGGTTGAGACGGCCGACCGATAGCACCACGTCGCGCCCGTCCTCGAACGGGATTTGGCCGCCGACGAGCCCGGTGTTGCCTGCCTGGGGTACGACGCCGACGCGGGCCTCGTGGCAGATGGCGAGAATGCGCGCGACTTCCTCGGTCGAGCCGGGGCGCAAAACTAGCGGTGTCTTGCCGACGTAACGGTCGCGCCACTCGCGCAGGTACGAGACCTGATCCACCGGATCGGTGATGGCGTGCGACGGTCCGACGACCTCGACGAGACGGGTGATCGTCTCGGGAGAGGGTGGGGAAAGCGCAGCGATGTCGGTCGGGCGGCTCACGATATGGTTCTCCTGGCGGGGCCCGGATTTGCTGCGGTGCGATGACGGGGATTGGCCCGCATCCGGCGCCCGCGCACGTTCACGCCAATCGGGCGAATTCACTTTCAAATCGCGCCATCGGTGGCATCCTGGCGCGTAGAACGCGGGACCATGCACGGCACGGCTACCCGCGCAACGGTTTCGATCTGGCGAGGTGCACGGGCGTTGCGCCCGCGCGCGCTCCCGGATCGAAAAATCCTTTCGGGAGGAATGCCATGTCGTTGTCGATGCCCGCAAGCGGGCGAGGATCGGTCTTTGGAGGCATTGCCCTGCGGCTTGCCGCCGCCATGGTGGCGGTGCTTTTGGTAGCGGCGCCGGGCTCTGCCCAGGGGACCGCGCAGCCCGCGGCCCCGGTCGCCACGGCGGAGCAGGTGCCCGCCTCTCCGGCCAACCCACCTCCGGCTTTGCCTCCGGCGACCGTGGCGGCCCAGGGCGCTGCGATGCCGGCCGGAGCGGTCCCCGGCCCCGGCGCACCGCCTAATGCTGCGCCGGCTCCGGCCGCTCAGACCCAGGCGGCGATGTCGTTTCCGCTGCAACGCCCCTATTTGCCGCCGAGCCTGGTTGAGCCGGTTTCGGTCGCAGCCTGCCGTTCGTGCCGGGAGAACTGCTTCCGCGATTACGGCGGTCCCTGCGCCGACGAGACGTGCGCCCGCGCGTTGCCGCTGTGCATGCGCAACTGCTGGTATGCCGTTTGCCGCTGAGCAAGGTCGCGAGACGCAAAGTGCGGCGGCCGGGCCGGGCTGCTTACGGCGCGGGCCGCACGCTCGTTGCTTGCTATGAACGCTCGGGTAGCCGACCCACAGCCGCGCGCGCCAGACGATCATTGATGGCTTCGCCGAGCCCGATATGCGGAATGGGCATGACGGCGATGGACGTCGCACCCGTGTCGTCGAGCGCCCGTAGTCCCGAATAGAGGTTGGCGGCAGCCTCGACCAAATCGGCCGCAGGGCTGAGGTTCAGCATCGCTCCGTCATGTGCGGGCACCGGGGAGCCGAACGCCAGCAGGGCCTCACCCGGAACGGGGCTTTCGACGTTCAGACGGACGCGCGCGCGCGGCGCATAGTGATTGAGTAGCTGCCCCGGTGAGACGGGGAGGCCGTCCCCGCTCGCCGAGTGCCCGACGCCCGTCGCGCGAACGAGCTTAGCGCCGATCAGGGCCTCGATAGCTTCCGCCGTCACCGCGCCGAGCCGCAACAGTCGCACGCCGCCGCCATCACCCGTCACGTCAAGCACAGTGGATTCGAGGCCGTGCTCGCACGCCCCACCGTCGAGGATCATCGACACGCGATCGCCGAGGTCGGCCGCAACGTGCTCGGCGCGGGTTGGGCTCACGTGTCCCGAACGGTTCGCGGACGGTGCTGCGATCGGGACGCCCGCGGCACGCAGTAGGGCCAGCGCAATGGTGTGGGCGGGCACGCGCAGGGCAACGGTGTCGAGGCCCGCGGTGACGAGATCGGCGATGGGGCTGCCTGCGCGCCGCCGCGCGACAAGGGTCAGCGGTCCTGGCCAAAACGCGGCACCGAGTGACTGAGCGGTCGTGGTCAGCTCGGCGAGTGTCGCCGCCTGCTCGAGGCTCGCCACATGCACGATCAGCGGGTTGAACGCCGGCCGGCCCTTGGCGGCGAAGATTTCCGCAACGGCACGCGCGTTCGTCGAATCGGCGCCGAGCCCGTAAACGGTCTCTGTCGGAAACGCGACGAGCTGTCCGGCGCGGATCGATGCGCCAGCCTCCTCGATGGTGCGTCCAGTCGGTCGTGTCACGAGCATGGTCGGTGGGGTGCTCTCGGACGAATTTTCGATGCGGTGCAGCGCAAGCCCGTGTGCGGCGCAGCTTGACGATTTGGTCAACCAAGCTGCTTTCGCCGCGCGCTTGTTCGGCCTAACGTGCGTTCAACCAAATCTGCCACCAGCCGCGTCCCCGGCGTGCGGACCGACTGGAACGGCGGCAAGAAACCAACGGGCGAGGGAGCAGGCAGGGCATGACCTATCAGGTTCCAGTAGACGACATTTTCGCTGCTCTCAAGACGGCGGCGAATCTCGATGCGCGCATGGCGGCCGGTATTTACGGCGATCTCGACGCAGCGACGCTGCGTGCCGTAATCGAGGAGGCCGGCAAGTTCGGCGCGGAAGTGCTGGAGCCGATCAACCGCGAGGGCGACAAGCACGGCTGCCGGCTCGTGGATGGCAAGGTCGTCACCCCGCCCGGCTGGAATGAGGCGTACAAGGCATTCACCGAAGCCGGGTGGAGCGCGCTGCCGTGCCCGCCCGAATACGGCGGACAAGGGCTCCCCGAGATCGCACAGATGGCGGTCGGCGAGGTCTGGAATTCGTCCAACATGGCGTTCGGCGTCGGCCCGCTGCTGACGCAGGGTGCGATCCACGCACTTATGATCTCAGGTTCCGACGAGCTGAAGTCGACCTACCTGCCGCGCATGGTCTCTGGCGAGTGGACGGGTACAATGAATCTCACCGAACCGCACGCGGGTTCGGACCTCGGAGAGCTGCGATCGAAGGCCGTGCCCCAGGGCGACGGTACCTACCGCATCTTCGGCACCAAGATCTTCATCAGCTACGGCGAGCACGAGATGAGCGACAATATCGTTCATCTCGTCCTGGCGCGATTGCCGGACGCGCCCCAGGGCACCCGCGGAATCTCGCTTTTTCTCGTGCCGAAATATCTCGTCAACGCGGATGGCTCGCGCGGGGCACGCAACGATGTCGTCTGCGCCGGTCTCGAGCACAAGCTCGGCATCCACGGCAGCCCGACGTGCGTGATGAAATATGGCGAGCAGGACGGCGCGATCGGCTGGCTGGTCGGGACCGAGAACCGCGGCCTCAATACCATGTTCATCATGATGAACCAGGCGCGACTGGCGGTGGGTGTACAGGGCGTCGCGGTCGCCGAGCGCGCGACGCAGAGGGCCGAAGCCTACGCCCGGGAGCGCCGCCAGGGTTCCGCGCTCGGCGGACAGCCGGGCGTGATGGTGCCGATCATAGAGCATGCCGACATCCGCCGTTCTCTGCTGACGATGAAGGCGCTGACCCATGCCGCGCGCATGCTCTGCTACGCGACCGCGGGCGAGATCGATGCAGCACACGCGGCGACCGATCCAGCCGCCAAACAGATGGCCGAAATGCGCGCGGCGTTGCTGACACCCGTCGCCAAGAGCTTCTCCACCGACATTGCCGTCGAGGTCGCCTCGATCGGCGTGCAGATCCACGGCGGCATGGGCTTCATCGAGGAGACGGGCGCCGCACAGCATCTCCGCGACGCGCGAATCCTGCCGATCTACGAGGGCACCAACGGCATCCAGGCCATGGACCTCGTCGGGCGCAAGCTGCCGCTGGCGGGTGGCGCTGTGGTAAAAGCCTATATCGAGGAGCTCGGTCAGGGCGTCGCAGAGATCGCCGGATCGAATCGTCCGGAGTTCGGCACCATGGCGGCGAAGCTGCAGGCGGCGGTCGGCGCACTCGGCAAGGCGACCATGTGGATCGGCGGCAAGCTGCAATCCAATCCCGAGGCTGCGATGGCGAGTGCGACGCCCTATCTGCGTCTCTTCGGCATAGCGGCGGGTGGCGTCTATCTCGGCCGAGCGGCTGTGGCGGCCGCGCGCGACGGCGATGGAGCGAAGGCAGCGACCCTGGCGCGCTTCTTCGCCGAAAACATTCTGACGGCGGCGGCGGGCCTTGCCGAAACTGTGACAGGCGGCGGCGACGTCGTTCTCGAAACGACTGCTGACAAGCTCGGCGCGTGAGAAGGTGAGCATGAGCGATATCGAGGTGAGGCGGGTCGGTGCCGCGCAGTTGCTGCGCTTCAACCGTCCGCTCAAGAAGAACGCGCTGACGGGCGCCATGTACGGCACCCTCGCCGATGCCATCGCCGAAGGCGAGCGAGACCCGAAGGTTGCCGCGCATGCCTTCATCGGGTCCGGCGGCGAGTTCACCGCTGGCAACGACATCGGCGAGTTCCTGGCTGCTGCAAGCGACGATGGCACGACGCTGCGCAACGTGCTGCGGTTCGTCACGCTGCTGCCGCAGGTCGAGAAACCCATGCTGGCTGGCGTCGAGGGTTTGGCGGTCGGCGTCGGCACGACGTTGCTGTTCCACTGCGACCTCGTCTACGCGACCGCCAATGCGCGTTTCCAGACTCCGTTCGTCGATCTCGGTCTGGTGCCGGAGGCGGCGTCGAGCCTGTTGATGCCGCGTCGTCTCGGCTACGGGCGCGCGTTCGAGATGCTGGTTCTCGGCTCGACGTTTCCGGCAGAGCGGATGCGCGAAGCAGGTCTCGTCAATGCCGTCGTCGGGGCCGACGATCTCGAGGTGACGCTGCTCAAGGCGGCGGCGGCACTCGCGGCGAAGCCGCCAGGCGCGCTCGCAGCAGCGCGGCGGCTAATGCGCGGCGACATTCGCGAGGTTTCCCGGCGCATCGAGGATGAGGCCGCGATCTTTGTTAAGGCATTGCGCTCACCGGAGGCGCGGGAGGCATTTCAGGCGTTCGTCGAGAAGCGTCCGCCGGACTTTTCGAAACTAGCTGGTGACGCTTAGGATGCGGTCCGTTGAGTTGAGAAGTGTGGCGCTCCGCTCTGTCATCGAGTGCCTGGTCCTCTCTCGCGCCTCATAGCGCGGAGTGCGCTTGACGGCTTTGATCGATCGCGAGCGTGATTTCATCGAAGTGCGTTGGCACTGTAAGTACCTCGGTTCTGGAGTTAGCCACCGACGGGCCGGGAGCGTAAGGGCGAAATTCTGAATCTAAACGGACACCAGAATCATAGAATTGCTTGGGTGGTTCAGATCGCGACGTCCGCTCGGAGGCGGGCCGAACATGGATGCGGAATCCGCGATCACCACACCAGGCTGAGGCCTGCGGGGAGCGGGCTCGGAGTGAAACCCATGTTTCGCATTCGCGCCACGCGCGTTGCCGCTGCTCTGTTCTCATTCGCGCTGCTCGTACAATGCGCGCCGCCGCAGGCGCATGCCGGATGGCTATCGAAGATCGGCCGTCTCGCGGACGACGCCGGCGGCGTGGGCGGCAGCGCGCTGCGCCACGGGTTGCCGGGAGACGAAGTCGCGGGCGCCTTCGCACGACACATGAAATCGCTTCCAGCGGAGGCACCGGGCACCGCTTCGCTCGCCGCGCACGCGACGCAGGAAGGGCACTGGCGCTTCACCAATCGCAGCGGCGAACATTTCACCGCGGCCAATACGGCAGAGATGGAGCGCATGGCGGCGACGCTGCTGCCAGATAGCGCTCCCGGTGCCAAGTTGGATCTCTACCTCAGCCAGGAGACTGTCTTCCAACGGCCTGATCTCGTCAAAACGCTTCCGGAGGGCGCCAAGCTGCACATGCTGGCAGACGGTCGCGCGTTCCCATTGGTACGGTTCGCCGACACGCCTCACCGGTTCGCCGCCGAGGTGCGGCCGAACGTGAGGTTGCGGATCGGCGAAGAGCGCACGTTCAATGAAGCGCTCTGGCAGCTTTCACGCCCGATCAAGCGGACCGGTGTGCGAGTCGTCTCGCTGGAGCCGGGGGCGCGCCACACACTGTCCTCCGTTCCGCGTATCGAACCTGCCACCAAGGCGGCGATGGTGGATCAGATCGATCCGTGGAAGCTTCCGGCCGCGCTTTCCTCGATCAAGGGGCAGACCGTCGTGGTAACGGGCCGGGTCGAAGGCGAGCTGCTGCATTTCAAGGCACCGGGCGGCGAAAAAGCGTTGAGCCTCGAGGAGCTGCTCGGCGCGGCGCGCGCCGCCGACGTCGACGTGGTGGTGCTGCAATCGGCGAAGGCCGTGCAGCCGGGGGCGCGCAACTGGCTTTGGCAGTCGGTCGAAGTGAAAGGGCTCGGCGACGCGCTCGGGCGTGACAACCTCGGCGACTTCCTCGAAGCGCTGGGCAAGGGGCGAGGTGGACTCGAGATCGAAGCCTCTACTGCTGCCAGTGGTCGCGCACGGCTCGAAATCGTACCGGTTTCGGCTCCGGGACCGACAACCGATGGCCTCGGCAACTGGGCGGAGTCGCTCGTCTCCAACGCGCTCGGCAACGTTGTCATCGAGGCGGTCAAGGTCGATGCCGCCGACAAGGAGCGCCGCGACGAACTCGCCATGCGGTTCATTCCAGGCGTCCCTTCAACCGTGCAATGGCTCTACCTCGCCGGGATCGTGATGGGGCTGATCGGGCTTGGCTACACGCGGCGCTGGTGGGCGCGGCTGTGGCCGGCCGAGGATCGCGCGGAGTACGCGGGCGCGCTCGGGTTTTATGCGGCTCGGGCGGTCCGCGGTCTGGCGTTCGTGCTGGTGTTCCTGCCGCTGGTCGGTATTCCCGCTGGGCTCTGGGCCATGCTGATCGGCACGCTGGAGCAGCTCTGGATGGTGCTGACGGCGCCGGTGAGGGCGGTCCGCTGGATCGCCCGCAAGTTGCGGCCAGCGGGGGGATGACGCACGGCTGTCCGGCCCATCCTCGTCCGTCACTGCACGCTGGCACGGCGTGCTGGCGTTTATCGCGACGCCCTGTAGGATCGGCGGCCAACCACAAACGATGCGAAACGACTTTGGGGGAATGCAATGGCCGGGCTCAAGGGCAAGACGCTTTTCATCACCGGTGCGAGCCGTGGCATCGGGCTCGCCATCGGCCTCAGAGCAGCGCGCGACGGCGCCAATGTGGCGATCGTCGCGAAGACGGCAGAGCCGCACCCCAAGCTCGAAGGCACCATTCACACGGCCGCCGCCGAGA
The DNA here is from genome assembly GCA_016793635.1 of Hyphomicrobiaceae bacterium. GTDB lineage: Bacteria > Pseudomonadota > Alphaproteobacteria > Rhizobiales > Hyphomicrobiaceae > JAEUMD01. The sequence continues at coordinate 204,688 of JAEUMD010000008.1, read as the reverse complement.
TCGAGAAGGCGGGCGGCAAGGCACTGGCGATCCATTGCGACATCCGCGACGAGACGCAGGTGGCAGCCGCTGTGCGGCAGACCGCGCAAACGTTCGGCGGCATCGACATCTGCGTCAACAACGCCTCGGCGATTGCGCTGACACCGATCGAGAGAACCGATCCCAAGCGCTTCGACCTGATGTTCCAGGTCAACACGCGCGGCACGCTGGTGACGACGCAAGCCTGCTTGCCCTATCTCGAGAAGTCGGACAATCCGCACGTGCTGATGCTCTCGCCGCCGCTCGACATGAAGCCGCAATGGTTCGCCGGGCATGTCGCCTATTCCATCGCCAAATACGGCATGAGCCTAGCGGTGCTGGGCCTCGCCGAGGAGCTGCGTCCCAAAGGCATCGCCGTCAACGCGCTTTGGCCGCGCTCGACCATCGCCACTGCCGCAATTAGGAACATCCTCGGCGGCGACCGCCTGATGCGCATGAGCCGCTCGCCCGAGATCCTGGCGGATGCGGCGCACCTGATCTTCAGCCAGCCCTCGCGCTCGTTCACCGGCGAGTTCCTGATCGACGACACGTTCCTTCACACCGTTGGCGGAGTGACCGATTTCGAGCGTTACCGGCTCGACCCTTCGATGCCCCTCGCGCCCGACTTCTTCGTGCCGGCCGACAGCCGCCCACCGCCGGGCGTTAAGATCGCCCAGCTTTCGATGCTCCAGACGTGAGAGTTGCCTCCCGGCGCCTCATGCGAATGGGCTAACCAACTCCACGACCGGCATTTGTGACAGTTCCTGTCCGCTCCGCTAACATGGGGCAAGAGCCGGGTAACGCCGGCCGGGACGCACGGCTCGTAGCGCTCATCCGAGGCGTTTGGGCCGACATGACGTCCGAACCGACCTGATGTCGTGGAGTACACGACCATCAGGATCGTTGCGCATTCGATCCCTACGTCTCCACCGCGAGGAAACGCCAGCCCCATGCCGACCCTCCACCTCACGCATCCCTGCTTCCTCAAGCACGACACCGGCTACGGCCATCCCGAGCGTCCCGACCGCATGCGGGCTATCGATCGTGTGCTCCAGCACGAGCTGTTCAACGGGCTGAAACGCGAGGAGGCGCCGCTGCGCGCCGACGTCGAGGAGCAGATCCTGCTCGCGCACCCGAAGAGCTATCTCGACGCCATCAAGCGGGCGCGGCCGACGGATGACGGCGACGCGGTGCATCTCGATCCCGATACCGTGATGTCGCCGGGCTCGTGGGAGGCAGCGCTGCGTGCGGTCGGCGCCGGACTCGAAGCAGTCGATCGCGTGATGGACAAAGCGAGCGGCACCCGCAACGCCTTCTGCCAAGTCCGCCCGTGCGGACACCACGCCGAGGCGACGCGGGCCATGGGCTTTTGCCTGTTCTCCAACATTGCGATCGCCGGTCTCTACGCCCGCGCCAAGCACGGTGCCGAGCGTATCGCCGTCGTCGATTTCGACGTCCATCACGGCAACGGCACGCAGGACATCTTCGAGACCGATCCCAATCTGTTCTTTGCGTCCACCCATCAGATGCCGCTCTATCCCGGCACGGGCGCGCTTTCGGAGACGGGCGTCGGCAATCTGTGGAACGCGCCGCTGCGCTCGGGCGACGGTGGAGAGGCTTTCCGGGAGGCATTCGAGAGCCGCATTCTGCCAGCGCTCAGGAACTTCGGTCCCGACATCGTCCTCATCTCGGCCGGTTTCGACGCCCATCGTGACGATCCGTTGGCGAGCCTCGAACTGGTCGAGAGCGATTTCCTGTGGGTGACGGACAAACTGATCGAAGTCGCAGACAAGCACTGTGACGGACGGGTGGTCTCTATGCTCGAAGGCGGCTATGACCTGACGGCGCTCGCCCGTTCTGTCGGCGTGCACGTGAAGACGCTGATGAGCGCGGCGGACTGAAGCGGGCGCAACAGTGCATCAGCAGGATGCGTGGCCAGCACGGCGCCTTCGCGAAAAGACCGCGCAGTGAGCATGCGGCGCGCCGAAGCGGGGCAACCGAAAGACCGGCCTGGCGAAGTCGCGCTTCTGATCGAGCAAGGGCAAATCGAGCCATGAACACAACCAGCAAGGCCCATGCGCGCCACGCCGACGTTCGCGACATGACGTTCGAGCGGGCGTTGAAGGAGCTCGAGGCCATCGTCGGCAGGCTCGAGCGCGGTGATGTCGAGCTCGAGGAGAGCATCGTCATCTACGAACGCGGCGAGGCCCTGAAGGAGCACTGTGACCGGCTGTTGAAACAGGCCGAGGCGAAGGTGGAAAAGCTCACATTCAATGCCGACGGCACGCCGCGCGGTACCGAGCCGCTCGATCCGCAGTAGTCGGCTCCGGGTGCCCCCCTCCCCCGGTTCAGCGGTCGCTCAATCGCCATCATTTGGTTTCATGCGGCATTGAAGCGCGAGCGCACTAGCGAATTGGTGTCGGCATGCCGGCGAGCAGAATGCCGGGAAACGGGTGGCGTGCGGCAAAGCGTGCATGCCGGTAAATCTGTCGCAGATCAGCGGGTATCCGGAGCGGTGCATGGTGCGACGTGATGGCAGGCCGGTCGGCGCGCGGCGGATTCTCCATTCAACCGGGTGAAAGACGGGGCTTCGTCATGAGCGTGACGCCCGTGAACGGCACTCCGAGATGGCCCCTCGATCGGTTGAAAATCCTCAGACGATGAGATCCACGGTATTGCAATGCGACCAGTCATAGCCAAGGTCATTGCGTAAAGATGGATCGAGGGATGAATTGCTCCAGCACCGCGACGACACTCGTGCTGGCCTCAGACTTCCTGCCGGGGATGCTCTGCACCCTTGCGATAGCACCCCAGTATGACATAAGGGCAATCAAGCGCACCGAATTACGGAAGCCGTGATGAGTTCCAGCAAGACGCCGCTCCTCGATCAGGTTCACACGCCCGCCGACCTCCGTAAGCTGGACGAGAGCCAGCTTCGTCAGGTCGCCGACGAGCTGCGTGCGGAGATGATCGATGCCGTCTCCGTGACGGGTGGACACCTGGGCGCCGGCCTCGGCGTCGTCGAGCTCACGGTGGCGCTGCACTGGGTCTTCAATACGCCGGATGACAGGTTGATCTGGGATGTCGGCCATCAGGCCTATCCGCACAAGATCATCACCGGACGGCGGGATCGAATCCGCACACTTCGCCAGCCGGGCGGTCTCACAGGGTTCACCACACGTGCGGAAAGCGAATACGACCCGTTCGGCGCCGGCCATTCGTCGACGTCGATCTCCGCCGGCCTCGGCATGGCGGTGGCGCGCGATCTGAAGGGCGGTACCAACAATGTCATCGCCGTAATCGGCGATGGCGCGATGTCGGCGGGCATGGCCTACGAGGCGATGAACAACGCCGGCGCCCGCGACGAGCGCTTGATCGTGGTCCTCAACGACAACGACATGTCGATCGCTCCGCCGACCGGCGCGCTATCGGCCTACTTCGCGCGCATCACGTCGAGCGGCACCTATCTCTACGTCCGCGACATCGCCAAGCAGCTCGCCAAGATGCTACCCAAACATTGGGAGCGCCGTGCCGCGCGCGTCGAGGAATACACGCGGCATCTGTGGCAGGGCGGTGCTTGGTTCGAGGAGCTCGGCTTCTACTATATCGGACCGATCGACGGGCACGACTTCAGCCAGCTTCTCCCCGTTCTCAAGAACGTGCGCGAGGCCAATCAGGGACCGATCCTCGTCCACGTCGTAACGCGCAAGGGCAAGGGCTACGGTCCGGCCGAGGAAGCGGACGACAAGTATCATGGCGTCAACCGCTTCAACGTCGTCACCGGCGCGCAGGTGAAGGTGAAGTCGAACGCGCCGAGCTATACGAGCGTGTTCGCGGAAAGCCTCATCGAGCAGGCGCGCAAGGACCGCCGTATCGTCGCAATCACGGCGGCAATGCCGTCGGGCACGGGGCTCGACCTGTTCGGCGAGGCGTTCCCCGAACGCACGTTCGACGTCGGTATCGCCGAGCAGCACGCCGTCACGTTCGCCGCCGGCCTCGCGACCGAGGGGCTGAGGCCGTTCTGCGCGCTCTATTCGACGTTCCTCCAGCGCGCCTACGATCAGGTGGTGCACGACGTCGCGATCCAGAAGCTTCCGGTGCGTTTCGCCATCGACCGCGCGGGCTTCGTCGGTGCGGACGGCGCAACGCACGCGGGCTCGTTCGACATCGCCTATCTCGGCTGCCTTCCCGACATGGTCGTGATGGCCGCGGCCGATGAGGCGGAACTGAAGCACATGGTGGCAACGGCGGCCCTCATCGACGACCGTCCGAGTGCGTTCCGCTATCCCCGCGGCGAAGGCGTCGGCGTCGAGATGCCGGCGGAGGGGCGTCCGCTCGAGATCGGCAAGGGCCGCATTCTGCGCGAAGGCTCCACGGTCGCGATCCTGTCGCTCGGCACGCGACTGAAAGACGCCCTGAAGGCGGCTGAGCAACTTGCCGCGTTCGGCCTCTCGACGACGGTCGCGGACGCGCGTTTCGCTAAGCCGCTCGACACTGATCTCATCGCGCGCCTCGCGCGCGGACACGAAGTTCTGGTGACCATCGAGGAAGGATCGGTCGGCGGCTTCGGCAGCTATGTGCTGCATTATCTCGCGACGTCGGGATTGCTCGATCGCGGGATCAAGGTGCGCCCGATGGTGCTGCCCGACGTGTTCGTCGAGCACGGCAAGCCGGAAGCCATGTACGAGGCGGCAGGGCTCGGCGCGGCTGGTATCGTCGACACCGTGTTCAAGGCGCTCGGGCGCGAACGGATGGTCGGGGCCGACCGGGCTTAGGACGTCGTGACGTTGGTGCACGGTTTCCTGCGCGCCACCGTGAATGGGCGGGCAATGCCGCGTAACGATCTGCGCATCAGCCCTTTCGGCGCACCATCACCTTCGAGAGGAACGCGGGCGACCAGCCCACGGCTTGAAGCCCAACACCGTTGAACACGGCATCGAGGTCGTCGATCGTGTAGTGGCGGTAATAGGGCTCGTGGAAACGTTGGGGGAAGCCTTCGAGCAGGCCGTCCCAACCCGGACGGTCGCCAATCTGAAGGCTGTCGATAAACACCAGCGTGCCGCCTGGTTTCAGGACTCGCGCCATTTCCGCGGCAACCCTTCGGCGCACGTCGGCCGGTAGCTCGTGGAACAGGAACGAGGTAGTCACGATGTTCTGGCTCGCGTCCGCTAGCGGCATCGCCTCGGCATTGGCCCTGACGAGCGTGGCCGGTCGCAGGTTACCCATGTGCCGCCGCGCTTCGGCGAGGTAGGCGGGCGAGAGATCTAGGCCGGTGAGGCTCATTGCCGGGTAGACCAGCCGGATCTCGCGCAACAGCCGTCCAGTCCCGCACGCGACGTCGAGCAGATGCACGCCCCGCTGGTCGCGCCGGGCGAGGTGCTCGCCGATGGGGCGAAGCGCTGCGCGGCGCATGGCGGCGGCGGAGCCGTAGAACAGCGTCTCCACCTGTACGTCGTAGAGGCGCGCGGAATCGTCTGCGAGATAGCCACCCTTCTGGAAATGAAAATCCTGCGCGAAGTAATCGGGCACGCCTTCCTGTTCGGCGAGCGGCGCGACCGTGCCGGCGTCGCGGTCTTGGCGGCGGCGAACGGCGTCCGGCACGTCGCGCATCATGGCGCCGAGGCGCTGGAAATGGTCTGACAGGCCGCCCGCGGGATCGCTGGCACTGGCGGCGGCCAGCCCATCACCCACCAACGCGGCATCCTTCCGGAAAAGGTGGGCGAGGTCGGCAAGCATCTCCTGCTCGCTCGGCACAGGCCGCTGGCGCGTTACCCTCGCGGGCGGGGCGATGCGTCGCCCCTCGCGCGCGGCGAGCCAGCCTATACCCGAATACCAGCCGAACCTCAGGTAGTTTCCAGCGAATTGCGTCGCACGGCCGATCCTGTCCATCGCTTCTCTCGACAGCGTGTTTTGCGTACCTTGGAGAAGGTGGGGCAGCGACCGCTCCTTGGCAACCCGGCGCGGTGCCGTCCGAACATGCGATATTGCGGCGACGAACGTGGCCCCCTGCCATCGCTCGCGGAAACTGCTCGATAGCTGCCGCGCCGTCGCAGGAGTATACGGGAGCACCCCGTTCGCGGATGTGCAACCGGAGACGTACTCGTGCCGTCCTATTCCAACATCGTCATTCTCACCGGTGCCGGTCTCTCCGCAGAATCGGGCCTCGCCACCTTTCGCGACAAGGGTGGCATCTGGGCACGTTACGACTATCGGGAGGTGGCGACGCCACAGGGCTTCGTGAAGAACCCTTCGCTCGTGCACGAGTTCTACAACATGCGCCGCCGCGACCTGCTCGGCGTGCAGCCCAACGAGGCGCATCGGGCGATCGCGCGGCTCGAGCGCGAGTTTTCAGGTTCCGTTCTCGTTGTCACGCAGAATATCGACAATCTGCACGAGGCCGCCGGCTCGCGAAACTTGATCCATATGCATGGTGAGTTGTTGAAGGCGATGTGCGCCTATTGCGAGGCGCGCCACTCCTGCCGTGAGGACTTATCGACCGAGACGCCTTGCCCGGCGTGCGGGCACACCGGTGGCATGCGGCCGGACGTCGTCTGGTTCGGTGAGATGCCCTATCACATGGAGCGCATCGTCGATGCAATCGGCGAGGCCGATCTCTTCATCTCGATCGGCACCAGCGGCAACGTCTACCCCGCGGCGGGATTCGTCGAGATCGCGGGGAGCGCGGGAGCACACACGGTCGAACTCAACCTCGAGCCGTCGGACGGAGCATCGCACTTCGCCGAGGCTATCCACGGTCCGGCGACGAGCGTCGTTCCGGCATTCGTGGAAGAGCTCCTCGCAAGCTGAAGCAAGCGTCTATTTTTCGCGCTTGAACACGGCGACCACCTCGACGTGATCGGAGTAGACGAACTGGTCGACGGGCGTGACGCGACCGAGCCGGTAGCCGCCGTCGATTAGAATGCGTGCGTCGCGGGCGAGCGTCGCGGGATTGCAGGAAATCGCGACGACCAGTGGCACTTTCGATTTCGCCAGCATCTCGGACTGCGCTTTCGCGCCCGCGCGCGGCGGATCGATCACCGCCGCTTCGAAACCTTCGAGTTCCTTGCGCGAGAACGGCTCGCGGAATAGGTCGCGATGGCGCACGTCGATCGGTTTCAAGCCCTGTGCGTTGCGCGCGGCGCGGGCGAGGGCTTCGAGCGCGCTCGCGTCGCTGTCGAGCGCCAACACGCGCGCTCGCTCGGCGAGGTGGAAGGTGAAAGCGCCGACGCCAGCGAAGAGATCGACGATGCGCGAAATCTTTTTCGGCAAGGCCTCGACGACGATCCGGGCTAATGCGACCTCTGCGGCTTTGGCTGCCTGGAGGAACACCTCCGGCGGCGGCGTGACGTTGGCGCGGCCCATGGCGATGGTCGGTGCCGCGCTCTGATAGATGACGTCGCCATCGATCGCGAGGCGTATGAGGCCGGTGATCGTGCGCGCGTCCATAGCGAGACGGGAGACGAGGTCTGCATCGGCCTTGCGGCCGGCGAGCGCGTCGTCAATGGCGACGGAGAAGCCGTTGTCCGCTTCGAGCACGCGCACGCGCGCCTCGCCCTCGAAACGGGGGAGCGACGAGAGCAATCCGCGCAACGCCGGCAGTGTCGCCGCGAGGCGCGGCGTCAGCACCGGGCATTCCGCGAGATCGACGACGGTGGTGCCGCGGCTCTCGTGAAATCCGAGCACGATGCCATTCTTCGTTGCACGCGCCGAAAGTGCCGCACGCCTCCGTGTCGATATTCCGACCGACACGAGCGGATCAACGTCGGCTGCGATCCCGCGCTGGTTGAAGGCTTCGACGACGAGTTGGCGTTTCCACGCCGCGTACGGGGCGGCGGCGACATGCTGCATGGCGCAGCCGCCGCATCGGGTGAAGTGGCGGCACAGCGGGGCAACGCGATCAAGGCTCGGCTGCTCGATGGCGGCGAGTTCTCCGCGCTCGCCCGAGATGGCGGCCTGCACGCGCTCTCCCGGTAGCGTGAAGGGCACGAAGATAGCTCCGCCGTCCGGCCGCTCGGCGACGCCGTCGCCCTGGCTGCCGAGGCGGGCGATCTCGAGCCGCATCGTCACCCTGCCCTCCAGGCCACTCGCCGGGTTGTCGCTTTCGATCGTCATTCCAGAACCGCTCCGATGATGTGCTCGATATTGCCTTCCTTGCCAGGCAAGGGCGAGACGATGGAGCCGACGACGCGCCAGCCCTGCCGTCCCAGCCACGCCGCGACCTCCTCGACTGCGGCGGTACGGGCAATCTCGTCCTTGACGACTCCGCGCTTACCGATGGCGGCCCGGCCCGCCTCGAACTGAGGTTTGACGAGGGCGAGCAGCCAGGCGCTGGGCCGGGCGAGCGCGAGCGGCGCGGGTAGCGCCTGGGCGAGGCCGATGAAGCTCACGTCGGCGACGACGGCATCGACGGGCTCCGCCACGAGCTCCGCCGATAATGTGCGGGCATCGACGCCTTCCAGCGAAATGACGCGAGGATCGGCGGCGACGATCGGGTGCATCTGGCCATGGCCGATCTCGACGGCATAGACGCGCCGCGCGCCGCGTTCGAGCAGGACCTGCGTGAACCCGCCCGTCGAAGCGCCGATGTCGAGAGCGACGCGGCCACCGGCGGAGAAGCCGAAATGATCGAGCCCTGCGGCAAGTTTCGCCCCGCTGCGGGCGACGTAGGCGTTGGCTGCAGCGTCGACGGCGAGCGCCGCGTCCTCGCTGACCATGGTTCCGGCCTTCCGCGCCACGTCGCCATTAACCATGACGGCGCCGCGCTCGATCAGGTCAGCCGCGCGGGCGCGCGATTGAACCAGACCGCGCGCCACCAGCAGTCGGTCTAGTCGGGAACGGTTCACGCGCTTGCCGCCTTTATTCGATCAGCCGCTCGAACGGCTACACACCGTTTGCCCTTCGCTCACGAGGTGCGTCTGGCGGCCCGTCGAGCGAGATAGCGCCTCCTCGTCATTCGGTCCACCAGTCACATTGCATCGCAGCACGACGGCAATTCGTCTTCGCGCTTGCGAAGCGACAAAAACCGAGCGAGCGCCTTAGATTTGACGCTCCATGTCAGTTATGTTTCAGATCTGCGACAGTCCGGCAGGCGGCCGGAACAGAATGATAGGCTCTCCAGAAAACATGTCTCTCGAGACCGCCCAGCAGCAGGCCACGACCCTCCCTCAAGATGTCTCAACCGGCACTGGCCGCTGGACGCTGCGCCGCTCGTGGATGGCGACAGCGGCATTGGCCATGTCGATGCTCGTGTATTTCATTCGCAACGAGGGCTGGCCGACCAACGTCGCGTTCACGATCGGCATCACCGGTACGCTCGTCAGCCTTCTCGTGCTCGCGTCGCGCCGCGTTCTGTTCTCGACCGCGATGGTGGCGGCGCTCGTCTCGCTGGTCATCATCGCCGCCGACGTGAAGTGGAATTACATCGGCATGGTGCTGCATGCCTACGATGTCGTGTTCTACATGATGTCGCCGGATACGCTCTGGTATCTATGGATCGATTTCCGCAAGGAGCTGATCGCGCTCGCGACGACGTTCGTCGCGATCGGTCTGCTCGCCGTCTATCTCTACCGTTCTGACCCCACGCGCAGCACGCGCACTTCGGCGGCGATCGGCCTGGTGCTGGCACTGGTGCTGTCGGGCGGCGCGAACCAGTTGCGCGGCGAGCGCCCGCATACGCTGTTCTATTGGGACAATCTCTACGTCTCGTCGTTCTATTCGTCGTGGGCAGAGACACTTTCGACGCTGTGGCGCGGTCAGATCATCGAAGCGAGCGCGCGCGAGCCGGGCCTCAGACCCTTCGCCGAGCCGCAGAACTGCCCGATGCGCGAGCGACCGCCCCACATCATCCTGATCCACCAGGAAAGCGTTTTTCCGCCGAGCCTGTTCCCGGCCATCGGCTACGACGAGAAGCTCGATCCCATGTTCCGTTCGGGTGACGGTACGCTGCGCAAGCTGCGTGTCGAAACCTACGGTGGCGCATCCTGGCTGACTGAGTTCTCCGTGCTTGCTGGTGTCTCGACGTATTCGTTCGGCGGTATGCGCACGTTCGTGCAGTCGATGATGCAGGGCAAGGTCCGGGACTCCGTTACGCAGACGTTGTCGCGCTGCGGCTATGACAACGCGCTGTTCTATCCGGTGCCGAAACAGTTCGTTTCGAGCGGCAAGTTCTACAACTCGATCGGCATCGACGAGATCTACGATTTCCACGCGCAGAAGGCGAAAAAGTACAACGAGCGCGACCGCTTCTATTATGCCAATGCGCTCGATCGCATCGCGCAGCAGGTGTCGACATCCAAGGCGCCGTTGTTCAGCTACATCATCACGTCCGTCGCCCACCTCCCCTACAAATACACGCACAGCCCCGAGATGGACGTGCCCGGCGGCGGCCCCGGCACCAATCCCGAGATGCATGAGTACCTGCGCCGCTTGTCGCTGGTGCGGCTCGACCTCGATTGGTTCCGCGCCGAGCTGAAGCGGCGCTTCCCGTCCGAACGCTTCGTCATCGTCCAATATGGCGACCATCAGCCGATCGTCACGCGGCCCTTGCTCGGCTTCGGCGAGGCGACGGCCGCGCAGGACGTGATCCTGGCACCGGAATCGCGCGGCTTCCTCACTTACTATGCGGTCGAAGGGATCAATGTCACCGTGCCGCCCTTGCCGGACGTGGACGTGCTCGACGTGCCGTATCTCGGTACCGTCATGCTCAAGTCGGCCGGGTTGCCGCTGTCGCCGGCCGGGCGCGAGCGCCTACGCCTATTGGAGCGGTGCAGTGGGCGCTACTACCAGTGTGAGAATCAGGCCGACATCATGGCGTTCCACCGGCGTCTGATCGACGGCGGGCTGCTGGTCGCGCGCTGAAATATGGCGCTGGCCTGTGCCGAGGCCGGCGGGGCCTAGGCCCCGTTGAAATAGAGCGTTGCCTGCCCTCGCGCGACGTGGCATCCGCGCGGGGCCGACGGACCCTCCCTGGCACCTTTGTCGCGGCCTCCTCCGCATCAGCAGTTCCGTCCGGGGCGATGATGCTCTAGAAGCTCCCCGCATGAAAAAGCCTTCGAAATCCAAATCTACCGGGTCCGCGCCGAAGAGCCGTATCGTCCGGGTCGCACCGCCTGCCCCTCCCAAGGTCGGCTTCGTCTCGCTCGGCTGCCCCAAGGCGCTGGTCGACAGCGAGCGCATCATCACGCGCCTACGCGCGGAAGGTTATGCGCTCAGCGCCGAATACAAGGGTGCGGACGTCGTCGTCGTCAACACCTGCGGTTTTCTCGACAGCGCCAAGCAGGAAAGCCTGGACGCCATCGGCGAGGCCATGGCGGAGAACGGGCGCGTCATCGTCACGGGCTGTTTCGGCGTCGAGAAGGAGCGCATCTTCGAGGCGCATCCTGGAGTGCTCGCCGTCACCGGGCCTCACCAGTACGAGCAGGTCGTCGAGGCGGTGCACGGCGCCGTGCCGCCCCTGCATGATCCGTTCATGGATCTGGTGCCGCCGGAGGGCCTGCACCTGACGCCGCGGCACTACGCCTATCTGAAGATCTCCGAGGGCTGCAACAATCGCTGCTCTTTCTGCATCATCCCCTCGTTGCGCGGCGATCTCGTCAGCCGGCCGGCAGGTGATGTAATGCGGGAGGCGGAACGCCTCGTCGCAGCGGGCGTCAAGGAGCTGCTTGTCATCAGCCAGGACACCAGCGCCTACGGCCTAGATCTCAAATACGCCGAGAGCCCGTGGAAGGGGGCTCCGTTGAAGGCCCGCTTCCTCGATCTCACGCGAGCCCTCGGCAGTCTCGGCGCATGGGTGCGGCTGCACTACGTCTATCCCTATCCCCACGTTGACGACGTCATTCCCTTGATGGGTGACGGCGCCGTGCTGCCTTATCTTGACATACCTTTCCAGCATGCGTCGCCCGCCGTACTGAAGGCGATGCGCCGTCCTGGCAACCAGGACAAGGTGCTCGCGCGCATCGGTCGCTGGCGCGATAGCTGCCCCGACCTCGCCATCCGCTCGACGTTCATCGTCGGCTTCCCGGGTGAGACCGACGCGGATTTCGAGATCCTTCTCGACTTCGTGCGCGAGGCGCGGCTGAACCGCGTCGGCTGTTTCAAGTATGAGCCGGTCGCGGGTGCGAAGGCGAACGACCTGCCGGGCGCCGTACCCGAAGAGGTGAAGGAAGAACGCTGGCACCGCTTCATGGCCGCGCAGCAGGAAGTGAGCCGCGAGGTGTTGGCGACGCGCGTCGGCCGCGAGATCGACGTGATCGTCGACGAAGTCGACGAGGAAGGCGCGATGGGGCGCTCGGTGTGGGATGCGCCGGAGATCGACGGTAGCGTGTTCCTCAACGGCGACAGCGATTGCGCGCCGGGTGACATCGTGCGTGCACGCGTCGTGCATGCCGACGAGTACGACCTGTGGGCGGAGCGATAGGTGTCCTGACCTGTCGCGACCGGGGCCAACAGGCTCGACGTCGTCGGGCGCAGCGACAGTCGACGGCCCCGACCACGTCGGTCGACGCTCCCTTCAGCTTGTTCCCCCCGACGCGCTGCCGTCGAGGATGACGGCCTGAGATTTCGCCTTGTTATCGGGCTCGACGTGGATCACGACGTCGGCGTCGGTGATCTCCGCCTCGATCGCATCCTCCAACCTGTCGCAAATTACGTGCGCGGTGGTCACCGTCATGTCCCCCGGCACGACGAGATGGAACTCGATGAAAGTCATACGTCCAGCTTGGCGGGTGCGGATGTCGTGGGCCTGCAGCGCCCCTTCGCCGTTCGCGGCGATGGTCTCCTTGATGCGACGTTCGATCTCCGGAGATGCTCGCTCGTCCAGCAAGCCGCTCATCGAGGTGCGGGCGAGACGCAGGCCCGTCCATAGAATGTTGACGGCGACGAGGCTGGCGAGGATCGGGTCGAGGATGTGCCAACCGGTCAGCGTCGCCAGAACCAGTCCGCCGAAGACGCCGACGGACGTGACGACGTCAGTCAGGATGTGGTGGCCGTCGGCCTCGAGCGCCGGCGAGCGCCAGGCCCGCCCTCGGCTGATGAGCAGGTAGGCCCAGCCGGCATTGAGCGCGCTCGCGGCGCCGTTGATGGCGAGACCCAGCACAGGCTCCGTGATGGTGCGCGGGTGTGCCAGCGCCTCGGCCGCCTCGCGCATGATCAGCAGCGCAGCGACGATGATGAGGGTTCCTTCGAGAACGGCGGAAAAATACTCGGCTTTGTAATGGCCGAACGGGTGGTTGCGGTCGGGCGGGCGGGAAGCGAGGTGAATGGCGATCAGGGCCGCCACCGCCGCCAGCAGGTTGACGATGCTCTCGAGCGCGTCGGAGTACAGCGCCACGCTGCCGGTGACGAGATAGGCGAGATACTTGATGCCCATGACGATCAGCGCCACGGCAATGCTGGCGGCGGCGAGGCCGACCACCTTGCGCGGACGCTCCGCGGGTTCCCGTGTCGAAGGCTGTGGCGACGGGTGTGTGGCGTGTTTCATCGCGCGTTGTTTTCCACATGCAACGGGAGCGGGCGGCTCCCGCCGCCGCCGAGAATCTGATGCGGTGTGGGGATGAGATAACGCGCGCCGGGTCCCGCTGCACGATGTTCTTACATCAGCAGGGCCGGGCAGGGGAATGCGCCGAGCGGGGAGCCTTGTCCGATGGCCAATTTTACGACGCATATCGCATTCGGGACGGTGCAGTCGGGCGTTCTGGCGACGTTGACGATGGCGGCCGACGTGGTGGCACCGGAGAATCTCGTCACGGTGACGCTGGCGGGCGTGCTCGGCTCGATACTCCCAGACATCGACCTCAAGGACTCCCGTCCAGGGAAGATGATCTGGTCGGGGCTCGGCATCTTCTCATCGTTCGTGGTGCTATTCGCGTTCGCGGAAAAGTATTCGGTGGTCGAGTTGATGATGATCTGGCTCGGCACCCTCGTCGTCGTTCGGTATGGACTGCACGCTCTTTTCCACCGCCTGTCGGTGCATCGCGGGATCTGGCATTCGCTGCTCGCAGGCGCCTTCATGGCCGCGCTCACGGCGTCAGGGCTCTACTACGTTCTCGGCCGGCACGAGGGCGTCGCGTGGCTCGGCGCCGGGTTCCTGTTTCTCGGCTATCTCCAGCATCTCATCCTCGACGAAATCTATTCCGTCGATGTCGCGAATACGCGCGTGAAGCAGTCGTTCGGAACCGCGCTGAAGCTGTTCGACGGGCGTTATCCGGCGGCTTCGGTGGCTATGGCGGCGGCGGTCGTCGGTGCGGTGATGATCACGCCTTCGACTGGCACCTTCGTCGAGGGCATCTCACAGCGCTCTCTGTGGGCGGGCCTCAATCAGCGGCTGCTGCCGCGCGACAAGTGGTTCGGTGTCATTCCCGCGCCGTATCTCGCGCGCTCTGCTTCTCAAGACCAGAGCGCCATAACGACAGGTTCGCTGCCTGCACAACCCGCCGCCACTGCGGCGCCGGAAGCCCAGGCGCGTCCGGACGAGGCACAGCCGTCACCGCAGCCGTCATCGCCGCAGCAATAAGTCTTGAGAACGGGGCGAGGCACTCCCGTGGCACCGGGACGTCGTCGGGTGGTCGGTCACCGCGAAACTTGCGCGGCGAGGCCGTCGAGGTAGGTCTCGACCAGATCCTTCACAAGCGGCCAAGCGCTCTCCGTGCTGACGTTCGACAGCTTGTCGGCGGTCGAGAGCGAGGTGATGCCGTGAACGCCGGCCCACAGCACGCGCGCCGCGCGCTTGAGCTCGACGGGATCTCGTGACTGCAGGAGTGGTGTCAGCGCCGCTTCGATCCGCGCCAGAAGGCCGTCGAGTTTGGCGCGATACGACGCTGGAACATCGGCGCCGGGCGGTAGGTGGTGCTCGAACAGCAGGTTCCACAATTTCGGATTGGCATGGGTGAACGACAGATACGCCTCCGCCAGATTCAACAGGTTCTGGCGCGAGTTCGTAGATTTCGGCAGTTGATCCAGCCTGCGGTCGAGATCGTCGAGCATACGCCCTTCGATGGTCAGGATCAGATCGTCGAGATTGTCGAAAACGTTATAGATCGTTCCTGCCGAATAGCCGATGCGCCGGGCCACTTCGCGGGCCGACAATTCGGCGAGCCCACCCGACGTAATCAACTCCGTCGCGGCTTGCAGAATATGCTCACGCAACTCTTCCGGCGTATGGACAGACCGGCGACCCATGGCTTTTCCCAATCCGAATGCTCAACTCGCCCAACATAGAATTATAGCGATGGCACGCAAGCGGCGGGAGATCCGCAATGTCGTGGATCTCTGTTCCACGCCTGGAGTCTGAGCGACATTTTGGCGACGCAGTTTCAACGCGAAAAGGCCATTTCGAGGAAATGGCCTTTTGCACATTGTGGGTATGTCGGGGGCGAGGTCGGCCGCACTTCGTGCGCCATTCGATCGGACAGTCGGTGTGCGTGGGCCTAGCCGGATGATGCCTTGTGGGTCGAGGTTCTCCGGCCCACTTTAGCCCGCGCAATTGAGGACGCAGTTGGTGTTGTTGTAGTCGACGCAGCTCTTGCGCGGTGCATGCACGGCGCGGCTGCTCCAGTTGCGGTTGACGCCCGCGTCGTCGCCCGAGGAGCTGTCGACGGAGGTGAAATCCAGGCCGCGATAGATGAAATCGCCGAACACGGGCTCGTAGTTGTAGCCGACCTCCGCGACGATGACGCTGCCGTTCTTGCCGACGAGGCCAGCGTCCAGCGCGTAGGTCGAGCATTTGGTGAGCGGTGTGCTCGCACTACCGTTGGCGTATTGGTAGGACCACTCGACGCGTGTGTCGTTGGCGTCCGTGGAGCTGGCGCGCACGCCGATGATGCGAACCACCAGGGAGTCGTCGGCGTACGGCGTCATGATGTGTTTCATCGCCTCGACGATCTTCGCGAGGTCCGCATTGGTGATCTTTTCCTCGCGGGCGATGATCTCGCTCGCATTCGCGCTGACCGTGTTGATCCGGCGATCGATGCTGATCGCGCGCGAGACCTCGAAAGTGCCCATCAGCAGCAGCAGCAGGATCGGCGCGATGTATCCGAACTCGACGGCGGCGACACCGCGCCGGTCGCGCCAGAGACGATGGAGCCGGCGCGACGCCGAGGTCATGAGCTGAGCAAAGTTGGACATGTGGCACTCACTCGATTGGCGTGAAGTCTGAACGGGCGCGGATGGCGGGGTGCGGTGGCGGTTCACTCGTAGGGCTCGGTGCGGAACACGACGGCTGCCTGCATGAGCATTCCGCCACTGGCGAGAGCGGTCCCGCGGTTGTTGCCGTCCTTGTCCTTCATGAAATAGGGGATGCTCTTGGCCGCATCCCAATCGTAGCAGGCGGTGACCATCACGATCTTGCTGGCGCCGCCGGCCTTGTCGCCGATGGTGTCGCTTCCGCTGCCACTGCTGGCCAGCTGGCCGTTGTTGACGCAGTTGATGGGATCGATCTCATCCCAGCTGTCTGCGTTCTGCACATGAACCTGAAGCTTGGTGCAATCGATGTGCGGCGCCGCTTCGGTGCAGACCATCTGCTTGAATTCATCGGCCGTCATGTTCGACTTCTGCGCGATGCCGGTACGCACGGCGCGGCTGGCCGTGAACACGGCACGCTCGAGCGAGTTGGTCGCGAGGTAATGGAGGCCGATGGCGAAGACGCCGAACACGAACAGAAGGAACGGGCCGAGCACGATGGCGAACTCGATGGCCGTCGAGCCGTGTGTGCTGCGGATGAACCGTTTCGACATGCGGAGCGCGGGAGGAGCGGCTCGTTTCGCCGTCGGCGGGGCGCTATCGCCTCGATGGATCATGGGAACACTGAGCCTCGGTTTGCATTGAGAACGATGGCCGAGGCTATTCGGGAGGCCGTAAAGAAAGGACTTCTTGATGAAATCACTTCGTGAGTTGGTTTCCGCTCCGTTAAAACTAACGAGGAGTGAAGGAGACTAGCCACCGTTCATCGCAGCAACGCGTTCAGGGGCGATCAATTCGCCCCCGACCAGGTTCCTGGGATTCATATTGATAGTCTTGGACTGCGGAGGAGGAGCGTCGCGTGCGCGAAGCGCCTGCGCTGTCCTCACTGGCCACCGCTACCGCCGCCCGAATCGCCGCTGTCGGAGAACTTCGTCTTCTGCGCGGAGTGCTTCGTGATCAGGTCGAAGTAGGATGGGTCGTCGCCGATGGTGATGGTCGGCTGACACGTGGGCGTACAGGTGAAGGACTGACGTACCGCGCCTTTGTGCAGGTTGACCATGCGCTGCTCGTCGCGCTGCACGATCACGCGCTGGTCCTGGATCACGTTGCGCTCGGCATCGAGGGCGATGACGTTGGTCACGCCGAAGGTCTTGCCCGTGATGACGAGAAGGTCGGCGCCCTGGATAGAGATGTCGGCGATCGACGGATTGCCGATGATGAGCTCGCTCACTGGGCGTGGCAGACGCAGGATCTGCGATTGGTCGTAGCGCACGATGAGATCGCCAGCGCGCGCCTGCTGGGAGCCGAGCGCCAGAGTCGCCATGAGCGTGATTCCGGCGAGCAGGGCCGCTTGCAGCATTCCAGAGGTTCTCTGGTCATTGTTCGAGTGGGGCAGCATTCGCGGCTCCTCCAGGCATGAGTCATGTGCTGCATTTGGCCAGGAAAAGGTAAATGGACCGCAAACGCCCGTTCGATTCTGGACAGTGCGTCGCCAAGCGCATTTTCGGCCGGGTACGTAGGCGCGGGCGACATTGGCCTCAATCTACCGCGGAGTTCGGTTGAGGTGGCGGGTGAGCAGCATCGCGACAGTCTCCACCTGTCGTGGAGATGGCACTCCTCGCCGTCGAGACCATCTAGACTTGTGCTCGCCCCCAGTACTCGCTCTTCCGTGACGCGGCCCAGAACCGCGAAATTCTCCGAAGAAGTAACTGATTAACGCAGAACGTCGTGGGTGCGTCGCAGCGAAGCGATGTGTTCCTCAAGTTAATACACGAATGGTCACGAGTATTTCTGCGTGTATTCTTGATGTGCACGCGTATTATGATGGTATTTACCAGAATTGCCAGACCGTTACGCGAAAAAAACTTGTGCTTTCACTTATTCTTAAGAGGGCGGGGGTAGTCTGACTTCAGTTCAGACAGCCGGAATGACCCGGCGATGGACTGGTCAGCAGTAGCTAGTTGCTTCATGGGAGAGTTAGTCATGCAGAAGATGTTCGCTCGCTTCGTCAAGGACGAGTCTGGCGCCACCGCTATCGAGTACGGCCTGATCGCCGCCCTCCTCTCGGTCGTCATCATCACGACCCTTACGCTCATCGGCGCCGACCTCGATCGCGTCTACAACGACATCCTGACCGCGCTGAACAGCGCCCAGAAGTAATCTGACCGGTTCAGATCACGAGGCGGCGGGACGCGAAAGCGTCCCGCCGTCTTGCGTTTCTAGTGGTGCCACCCGGGACGCCGGCGAAGACGAACCGGCCTTTCTGCGGTTCGCTTAAGTGCCGGTTAGCCAATCCAGAAACACTTTTTTCGCAACTCGGCGGCAACTCGATGATCTTCACGATCTCGATAGGAAGTCCCGCTAGCAATGAACGTATCGGAAGAGGCCCCGCGCGTCGGTCGGCCAGGCAATGAGTGAGTGATTGGGGTTCGTCGTGAAGCAGCTCGCGCGAAAGTTCTGGAAGTCCGAGGATGGTGCAACGGCCATCGAGTACGGCTTGATCACGGCGCTGATCGCTCTATCGATCATTACGACGCTCCAGCTCCTCGGCCCCGAGCTGGTGCGGATTTTCCAGATCATCGTCGATACGCTCGCCAGCATCTAGATCGATAACTGCCGGGATGGGCGCCATGTTCGACTACTCGCTGCTTCTCGTCTTCCCCGCCGCGATGGCGTTCGCCGCCGCGATGGATATGTTGACGATGACGATCCCGAATCGCATCTCGCTCCTGCTCGTCGGCGGATTTCTGCTGGCGACGCCGCTTGCCGGATTGAGTCTAGGCGCCTTCGGGATGCATCTCGCAGCGGGCGTACTGGTTCTGTCGGTCGGTTTCGGGTTGTTCGCAGCGGGCCTTATCGGCGGTGGCGACGTCAAGCTCCTCGCCGCGTCGTCACTGTGGCTCGGCTTCACCCACCTCTTTTCATACATCTTCATGGTGGCGATGATCGGCGGCGTACTCGCCCTCGTCTTCGTGCTCCTGCGCAGCTACTTCCCCGAGGGGAGCTTCAAAGCTCCGCGCTGGATGCTCCGGTTGCAGGCCGAGGAAACCGGCATTCCCTATGGCATCGCTATCGCTGCGGCGGCGATGTGGCTCTATCCGCGCACCGACCTGTTCCATGGGCTCGCTTACTAGAGCCTCGTGGCGAATCGCGCAGACACCTGCACGTCGGTGCTCGAGTACAGATCTTCTCGCCATTCATGAATGTCGGCGCGAATTGTGCCGGTGCATGACTTGGCGCCGCCTGAGGTCTCGCTGAGCGGTCGCACTGCGATCGCGGAATCGTCCCGGCGGAGCTGTACAGCCGGCACGGCAGGGCCATGCAACTCGTCCACTTTGGGACACGGCTTAACCTCGTATTGACGATTCTCCATCAGATTGAGCGGAACGGTGAGGTCGGCCTCACATTCATAAGGACCGCTCGTGCGATGAAAAAAGCTCAGCTGATCGGCATCTCCATTGCTGGCGTTTTCGGTCTTGCCGCCTTCGTGATGATGAAGGGGCTGGTGAACAAACCAGCCCCGACCAAGGTGGTGGAGAAGACGATCAACACCACGGAGGTGCTTGTCGCGCGAGTCGACATTCCGCTCGGTGAGATCGTCAACGACGGTCACTTCCGGTGGCAGGCGTGGCCGAAGGAGGCCGTGACCTCGAGCTTCATCACGCGCACCGGCGGTGCCGCCTCGCAGCGCGATCTCGCCGGGCGCATTGCCCGTGCGCCGTTCCTTGCCGGCGAGCCGATCACCTCGCACAAGCTCATCAAGGCCGGCGCCGGCGGCGTCCTGTCGGCGATATTGCCGGCCGGCATGCGGGCCATCTCCACCAAGATCAAAGAGGACACGGCCGTTGGCCGTCTCATTCTTCCGAACGATCATGTCGATGTCATCCTCACGCGCCGCATGCGCAGCAAGGGCGGCGCCGAGCAGCACGTGAGCGACACCCTCTTCAGCAACGTCCGTGTTCTCGCGATCGGCCAGCAGATCGAGACGAAGGAAGGCAAGAAGTCGCCCGACGGCAACGCATCGACGGCGACGCTCGAGCTGACGCCGCGTCAGGCAGAGCTCCTCGCGCTCGCCAACCAGATGGGCGACATCACACTTGCGCTGCGGTCGGTCGCTGACCTCGGCGAAAGCACCGGGCCGGCTAACGGCGTCAACATCAATGAAGAACGTGGAAATGCCATCCGTATCCTGCGTTACGGCACCCGTTCGCGTGCGTACGGCGTGAACTGAGTAGTCCAACCGTAGTCGTCGGAAGGCGAGAGATCCATGTACACCAAGACGAACCATGCATTCGGGGGCGTGCTCCGCGCCGCGATTGCCACGATGGCGGCGCTGCTCATGATCGCTGGCCACGTGACCGGGGTCGAAGCCGCCGATCCTAGCGATCGCGGCACGGTCAACGCCCACCAGTCGCTGCTGCGCCTGCCCAGCGGTGGGCCGCTGCCCATCCGCAAGAATGTACGGATCGGTCTCGGCAAGTCCGTGATGATCGAGTTCCCGCAGGACGTGCGCGATGTGATGGTTTCAAATCCCAAGACCATCGACGCTGTCGTGCTGAGCTCGAACCGCGTGTTCCTGCTCGCGCGACAGATCGGCGAAGCAAACGCCTTCTTCTTCGGCTCGGATGGTGAGCAGCTCGCGACCTTCGAGCTGTACGTCGAGCGCGAGACCGCCGGTCTCGAGGATCTCCTCAACCGGATCATCCCTGGGGCACAGATCAAGGTCGAGATGCTCAACCAGGCGGCGATCCTGACTGGTTCGGTTCGCATTCCTGCGGACTCGGTGCGTGCCGCGAGCATTGCACGCCAGTTCCTCGCCGCCGAGTTCACCTCCGAAGCGATTACATCGGCCGAGGGCACTACGGTGAAGTCGAAGGCGGACCTCAAGGGCAAGGGCTACGACTCGACGGTCATCAATCTCTTGCAGGTCGAGGCCGAGGAGCAGGTGATGCTTCGCGTGGTCGTTGCCGAGGTTCAGCGTTCGGTGATGAAGCAGTTCGGTATCAACCTCGGTGCCGCCATCAACTCCGGCAATTTCTCGACGACACTGCTCACCGAGAACGCCCTGCCGCTCACCGCTGCGGCCGGTCTCGGTACGCTGCCGATCCCGGGCATCAACCTGAAAAAGGACGATAACCAGGCTTGCGGCACGGCTGGTGCGCTCTGCAACTACAACAAGGGTCCGGGCAGCGATGCCTACGGCAATAGCGGTTCTTCCGGCGCCTGGGGCTCCAAGAACGTGTCGATCAGTCATGCGATCCGCGCGCTCGAGCGCAACGGTCTGGTCCGCACGCTCGCCGAGCCCAACCTGACCGCCATCTCTGGTGAAACCGCGAAGTTCCTCGCCGGTGGTGAGTATCCGGTGCCGGTGGTCGATTCGCTCGGCAAGCTCTCGGTCACCTACAAGGAGTTCGGCGTCGGTGTCGCCTTCACCCCGACCGTGCTCTCGGAGGGCCGCATCAGCCTCAAGATTGAGACCGAGGTCAGCGAATTGTCGAATGACGGCGCTGTCACGCTCTCCGGCATCTCCATACCCGCGTTGAAAAAGCGCCAGGCGAAATCGACGGTCGAGTTGCCGTCCGGCGGGTCTCTGGCGATGGCCGGCCTCCTCTCCGACGACACGCGCCAGAACATCGACGGCATGCCCGGCCTTAAGGATCTGCCAGTGCTCGGCACGCTGTTCCGCAGCCGTGACTTCATCAAGCAGGAGACGGAGCTCGTCGTCATCGTAACGCCTTACCTCGTGAAGCCGCAGGCGAAGAGCGAGCTGGCCCGTCCGCTCGACGGCCTCGCCCCGACCTCCGATCTCAGGGCGAACCTGCTCGGTCAGCTCAACGTGATCTATGGCCGCGGCAGCGTCGCTCCGGCCGGCGATCTCAAGGGCGACTACGGTTTCATCGTCGACTAGCCGCATGTGGTGGAGAAAGAACATGAACGTCCAGTCCATGCAGAGTCTGTGCAATCAGGGCCCCCGTGCAGCGAAGTCGCTCGCCGCGGCCGCAGTCAAGATCACGGCCGTCGCCGCCATCGCATTGATGGCAACCGCGTGCAAACATATGGACGAGGGCCCGAAGGTCGCCGGCTGGTCGCTGGTCGATCCCTCGCAGCGCCATCCGATCCTCGTCTCCCAGCGTCCTTCGACGTTGAACGTGAACGTGCCGCGCGGAAGCTCAGGTCTATCGCCTCGCCAGCGCGCGGACGTTCTCGATTTCGCAGCGCGCTACCGCGCTGCCGATGCCGGGAATAGCCGGCTCGTCGTCGCCGCGCCGAGCGGTGGCAGCAATGAAGTTGCAGCGATGAATGCCGTGCATGAGATCCGCGCGATCCTCGCCAACGAAGGTTTCGGCGAATCGGCCATTTCTGTCGAGACCTATCCGGCCGACGCGCACGGACCAGCACCGGTGCGCGTGTCGTATCTGCGATATGTCGCCGAAGCGCCCGAGTGCGGCGCTTGGCCGACGAACATTGCGCGCGATCCGAGCAATGTGCCCTACGCCAACCTCGGTTGCGCGACGCAGCGCAACTTCGCCATGCAGGTTGCCAATCCGGCAGACCTTCTCGGACCGCGCACCATGACGGGTCGTTCAGCGGAGCGTCGCGACCAGGTCTACGAGAAGTACATCAAGGGCGACGTGACCACCGCCAAGAAGACAGAGGACGAGCGGATCCAGACGCAGGGCAACTAAACCTCTTGTTTGCCGGGATCCAGTTTCGAATCGAGGAGACGACGTAATGGCTGGCCGTGAACTCGCCGAGTATGAAGACTACGATGACGCGACCGCTGCCGATGTTGGCGGAGAGGAGCGCGCGCGGCCAATACCGCGCATCTCGATCCAGTGCTTCTGCGAGACGCCCGATGTCGCGCAGGCGATCCAGGTCGCGGCGGAGGACCGCCGGCTGACGAAAGCTCACCTGTCGATCCATATGGGCGGGCTGCCGGCAGCGGTGGTGCATTACCAGGAGAGCCCCACGCCGAACCTGATCATCGTCGAGTCGCGCCTGCCGCGTCAGCAGTTGATCGGCGAGCTCGACCAGCTCGCTGAAAGCTGCGACGCGGGTACCAAAGTGATCGTGATTGGTCAGACCAACGATGTCGTGCTCTACCGCGAGCTGTTGAAGCGCGGCGTCAGCGAGTACCTCATCGCGCCGGTCAATCCGATGCAGGTCATGGAGGGTATCTCCAACCTGTACAACGACCCCGAATCCGACCCGGTCGGCCATGTTTACACCTTCGTCGGAGCGAAGGGCGGCGTCGGCTCGTCGACCATCTGCCACAACGTCGCCTGGACGCTGTCGGAGGTGCTGTCGAGCAACGTCATCATCGCTGATCTCGACCTTGCCTTCGGCACCACCGGTCTCGATTTCAACCAGGACCCTGTCCAGGGCATCGCCGAAGCTCTGGCGAGCCCCGAGCGTCTGGACGAGGTGCTGCTCGATCGACTTCTGACCAAATGCTCTGAGCGGCTGTCGATCTTCGCGGCGCCCGTGGTTCTCGATCGCGATTACGATCTCTCTGCCGATGCCTGCGATATGGTCCTCGACGTCGCGCGCCAGAACGTCCCCTACGTCGTCGTCGATCTTCCGCATTCGTGGACGTCTTGGACGAAGCGCATCCTGCTGCAGTCCGACGAGATCGTCATCACGGCATCGCCGGATCTCGCGAACCTGCGCAACGCCAAGAACGTGATCGATCTGCTGAAACAGTCGCGCAAGAACGACAAGCCGCCGCAGCTCGTCATCAACACGCTCGGCATGCCGAAGCGTCCCGAGATCTCCGTCAAGGAGTTCGAGCAGGCGATCGGCCTCAAGGCGCTTGCCGTGATTGATTTCGACAGTGAAACCTTCGGTCAAGCGGCCAACAACGGCCAGATGATCGAGGAACTCAATGCCAAGGCAAAGGCGGCGTCAGGCTTCCGTGACATCGCCATGGCGCTCGCCAATCGACGCGAGCTGCGTGTGGAGAAGAAGTCGGCGCTCGCGCCGTTCCTCGAAAAGCTGAAGCTGAAGCGTTAAGGAGCAGGCCCGATGTTCGGCAGGCGTTCATCCGATCCTTCGTCGACCCCACGCCGGCTGCCGCAGCAGCCGGCTCCGGCGAGCACCGGCATGCGTCCCGCGGCGCCATCGCAGCCGCAGAGTGCTCCGGAGGCGAAGGCGAAGGCGGCCACGTCGGCCCCCACACCACCGCCGCAGAGTGCTCCGGCACCGGAAGCGAAGGAGCAGCAGCGCCGTCACTCCGAAGAGTACTACGACGTCAAGACGACGGTCTTCAACGCGCTGATCGACACGATCGACCTGACACAGCTCGCCAAACTCGACGCCGACGCGGCGCGCGAGGAAATTCGCGACATCGTCAGCGAGATCATCCAGGTCAAGAACGTCGTCATGTCGATCGCCGAGCAGGAAGAACTGCTCGAGGACATCTGCAACGACGTACTCGGCTACGGACCGCTGGAGCCACTGCTCGCCCGCGACGACATCGCCGACATCATGGTGAACGGCGCAGCGACGACCTACATCGAAGTCAGCGGCAAGGTGCAGCGGACCAACGTGCGGTTCTCCGACAACGCGCAGCTGATGAACATCTGCCAGCGCATCGTCAGCCAGGTCGGCCGCCGCGTCGACGAATCGAGCCCGATATGCGACGCGCGCCTTCCCGACGGCAGCCGTGTCAACGTCATCGCTCCCCCGCTCGCGATCGACGGGCCGGCGCTCACCATCCGTAAGTTCAAGAAGGACCGCCTGCGCCTCGATCAGCTCGTCAAGTTCGGCTCGATCACGCCGCAGACGAAGACGATTCTCGAGATCATCGGCCGCGTCCGCTGCAACGTTCTGATCTCCGGCGGTACCGGCTCGGGTAAAACGACGCTGCTGAACTGCATGACCGGCTCGATCGACCACGACGAGCGCATCATCACCTGCGAAGACTCCGCCGAGCTTCAGCTTCAGCAGCCGCACGTGGTTCGCCTGGAAACACGACCGCCGAACCTGGAAGGCGAAGGCGAGATCACCATGCGTGATCTCGTGAAAAACTGCCTTCGTATGCGTCCCGAGCGGATCATCGTGGGCGAGGTCCGCGGACCCGAGGCGTTCGACCTGCTGCAGGCGATGAACACGGGCCACGACGGTTCGATGGGCACGCTCCACTCCAACAGTCCACGTGAAGCCATCAGCCGTCTCGAGTCGATGATCATGATGGGCGGATTCTCGCTGCCCGTTAAGACCATCCGCGAGATGATCACGGGCTCGATCGACATCATCATTCAGGCGTCGCGTCTGCGCGACGGCTCGAGAAAGGTGACGCACGTCACCGAGGTGGTGGGCATGGAAGGCGAAGTGGTCACGCTACAGAACCTCATCGTCTACGAGATCACCGGCGAGGACGCGAACGGCAAGCTGAAGGGTCGCCATCGTTCGACCGGCATCGCGCGGCCGCGCTTCTGGGACCGCGCCGTCTACTACAAGGAGGAGGCGCGTTTGGCGGAAGCGCTGGCGAACTCCGAAGTCATGGACGAGGACGGCTCGCCGATGGGAGAGAGCAATGGGTGAGGTCGATCTGGTCAAGGTGGCGACGGTCCTGCTCGTCGCCGTCGCGCTCGCAGCAATCGTCTTCGCGCTGATCGAGCCGTACCTCTCGGGAGCGAAAAAGACCGAGAAGCGAATCTCGAACGTCACCGAGAACCGCGCCAAGAAGATCGCAGTGCGTGCCGCTAACGACGTGGCAGCCACGCGGCGCAAGGCGGTGGCCGATACGCTGAAGGATATCGAGAACAAGCAGAAGGCGAACGAGAAGCTGTCGCTGCGCATTCGGCTTCAGCGCGCCGGTATCGACGCGACGCCGAAGCACTTCTACATCGCCAGCGCGATCTCGGGTGTGATCGCGGCGGCGCTGTCGTTTCTCGTGTTCCCCACCGCGCCGATTGCAGCCCCCATCGCGGGCTTCGTCGGCGCGTTCGGCGTGCCGCGCTGGTACCTGACACAAGCAACGAAGTCGCGGCAGACCAAGTTTCTCAAGGAATTCGCCAACGCCATCGACGTCATCGTTCGCGGCGTCAAATCCGGTCTGCCGCTCAACGAGTGTCTTGGCATTATTGCGCGCGAAAGCCCCGAGCCAATCGCAAGCGAGATCCGCGAAGTTGTCGAGCAGCAGCGTGTCGGTGTGCCGCTGGCCGAATGCCTAGATCGCCTGATGGACCGCATGCCGCTGCCGGAGGTGAAGTTCTTCGCCGTCGTCATCGCCATCCAGCAGCAGGCCGGCGGCAACCTCTCCGAAGCGCTCGGAAACCTTTCAGGCGTACTTCGCGACCGCGTGAAGCTGCAGATGAAGGTGAAGGCGCTTTCGGCCGAGGCCAAGGCGTCCGCCGGCGTTCTCGCCGCTCTCCCGCCCACGGTCGGCGTTCTCGTCTACCTCACGTCTCCCGGCTACATCTCGCTGCTCTGGACCAAGTCCACGGGACAATTCATGCTGCTCGTTTCGGCATTCTGGATGTTCTGCGGCATCATGGTCATGAGGAAGATGATCAACTTCAAGTTCTGATCCGAACCACAATCCGGTGAGCGCGGGCTTTCCGCGACGCGAATGGAGCCGAGGCCAATCCGATGATGGATATCATTCAGTATATCGTCCGTCCCGAATTCCTGGTGACGTTCTTCGCCTCGGTCTCGGCGTTCGCGACTGTGCTCACGATCACGCTCCCGCTGCTCAACCGCGATCGCATGAGCCAGCGCATGAAGGTGATGGCTGTCGAGCGCGACAAGATGCGGGCGGCCCGTCTTTCCGAGATGTCCATCAAGGACGGCAAGGGCAAGCTGCGTCAGGCGCCGAAGGGCTTCATGCAGAAGGTGGTCGACGCGCTCGACCTGCGCGCCCGATTCGATAACGAAGAAGCGCGCAACAAGTTGAAGATGGCCGGTCTCCGCGGTCAGGCTCATCTGGTCGCGTACATGTTCTTCCGCGTTGCGCTGCCGCCGATCGTCTTCCTCACGGCACTCTTCTATCTGTTCGTGGTGGCCAAGCTCACCTACCCGCCGGCGGTGAAGGCGCTCATTGCGGTCGGCATCGGCATCTTCGGCTACTACCTGCCGAACGTTTTCCTCGAGAACCGTATCCAGAAGCGTCAGCTTTCGATCAGGCAGGCGTTCCCCGACTCGCTCGACATGCTGCTCATCTGCGTGCAGTCGGGCATGTCGGTCGAAGCGGCCTTCGCGAAGGTCGCGAAGGAGGCGGCCGGTACCTCGATCGAGCTGGCGGAAGAGCTTTCGCTCACCACGGCCGAGCTGTCCTATCTTCAGGATCGCCGAATCGCATTCGAGAACCTCGGCAAGCGAACGGGCATCCCGGGCGTCAAGGCAGTCGCGACGGCGCTGATCCAGGCCGAACGCTACGGTACGCCGGTTGGCACGGCACTGCGCGTCATGGCGAAAGAAAACCGCGACATGCGTATGTCGGAAGCCGAGAAGAAGGCTGCAGCACTTCCGCCGAAACTCACCGTGCCGATGATCATCTTCTTCCTGCCGGTGCTTTTCATCGTCATCATGGGCCCGGCCGTCATCCAGACCGTCGGCCTAGACTGATCGCGGCGGAAGAGCATGAACCGTCAGAAGGGGGCGCATTGTTCGCGCCCCTTTTTTGTCGGAGCCGGCGGACTGAGTGTCTCGGTCCTATCCGAGTAGATGAAACATCAGTGCGCGCAATTGGGCGGGCCGTACCGGCTTGCAAAGGATCTCGCAGCCTTGTTGCGCGGCATGCGCGGCGATCTCCTGCGAGTGATCCGCCGTGATAACGATCGCTGGAACGGCCCCACCGCACGCCCTTCTGACGCGCGCAATCGCCGCCGTGCCGAGCTGGCCCTGGTCGAGATGGTAGTCTGCGAGCACGATCGAGGGACGGAAGGTGTTTCCAGCGAGGAGAGCGTCCACCTCCTTGAGATCGCTCGCAACGCGCACGTCGCACGACCACTTCGCGAGAAGCGCCTGCATCGCGCTCAGCACATGCGGATCGTTTTCTACGACGAGCACGCGCGTGGCGCCCAGGCCGATGGCGTCGGCCAGTGGTGGCCGTTCGGCCGCGACCGGGTGCGGCTGCTCAGGAAGGGCGGCTCGAGGGCCGGTGATGGTGAAGCGTGTGCCGGATCCGACGCGCGAACAGAGGTCCAGCGGGTGGGCGAGCGTCTGCGCCATGCGCGATACGATCGAAAGGCCGAGGCCGAATCCGCCGCGATTGGCGGAGGTCGAGGACGAGCCGCGCTGGAACTCCTCGAAGATGCGCTCGCGCTCCGATTCCTGGATGCCCGGACCCGTATCCCAGACCTCGATCCTGACCTGATCTCCTCGCTGACGCGCGGCGATCCGGATGCCCCCTCGGCGTGTGTAGTGCAGAGCGTTGGCGAGAAGGTTCTGCAGGATGCGTCTCAGCATCAGTGGATCAGAGACGATGGCGAGGTCGCGCGAGCGGCAACCGAGCGTGAGGCCCTTGGCATCGACCAGAGGCTTGAGGTCGAGCGTCAGTGCGTGGAACAGAGGCTTTAGTGCGACCGGCTGTAGAGCCGGGCGGATGACGCCGGCCTCGAGCTTGGATATGTCGAGCATGGTGCGCAGCAGCTCCTCGATCGAGGAGAGCGCATGATCGACCTGCTCGGCGAGTTGGCGGTGCTCGTCGGTCGCGATGCCGTCGATCAGCGCAGAGAGTGACAGGCGCGCGGCGTGGAGTGGCTGGAGCACATCATGGCTGACAGCGGTGAAGAAGCGCGTCTTCACCTTGCTCGCGCGCTCGGTATCGTCGCGTGCCTGGGTGAGCTCGGTGTTGAGGCACTCGAGGTGGTCGAGCGCCGACTTGAGCTCCTCGGTTCTGACACGAACCTGTCCTTCGAGGGCAATGGCGGTCTGGAAGATCGAGTAGGCATTGGCCTGGTGATCGAGCGAGCGCTCGACGCGGTTCATCAATGCCAGGTTGATCTTTTCGAGCTTGGCGATGCGGCGACGCAGCGCTTCGTTTTCTGTTTCTGGACCGGCCGCCTGGGCGCTACGCATGGGACCCTCCTCACGCAGCCGACCGCGCGGCTGCACCTCCGAACGCGATGCCAGTGAGGGTCTGGTTCAAGTGCATGGCGTTGAACTGCTCGCCGTAGGTGTGAAATCCGACGACGTGGAAACGGCGGTAGATGTCGGCGAGCTGATTGCGGATCTGGCGGTTCTCCGCGTCGAGCCGACGCAAAATGCAATCGAACCCGATCACCATGTCGACACCGCCGAGCTTGCTGTCGAGGCCTTGCAATGTGCGTATCGTGGCGAGAGTCATCTCCTGCGGGTTGGCAACGGTGAAGACGAGACCCTCGTCGATGGCGCAGAAGAACGAAAGACTGCCATCGGGATTCATGTTGCGGATCGATCGGCAGTAGTAGTCGCCACCGACGCGGACGACGAGTGGATACGATGCGAAGCTGAAGGGGCCGAGGTCGTCCGGCAGAAGGCCGATTGCCGCCGCATACTCCTGCGCCGCCGGCTCGGCGTTGAGCTCGTAGACGATGCGTTGCTCGGTATCTGCGGCGGTGACGACCAGCTTGGCGCCGGTCGGTTCGAAGTTTTGCGACTTGAAGACCTGGAAGGGGAACTCGCTCTCGACCATGATGAGCAGAGCCGCGCGCTGCATCGCCTGCCCCTTGTGGATCAGCGACGTTTCGCGGAATGCGAGGTCGTCGCCCGCCGATCCGCCGATGAGTTGCACGTCGTCCATCGCCCAGTGCACGGCTGCGATCAGAGCTTCCTCCGCGTTCGATAGGCCGTCGACCAGCATCAACGCGAAAACGCGCTCGCGTAACGAGCCGGAGCCGAACTTCGCCTTCAGGCGCCGGGCGAGATCGGTCGCGCTTTCGACGCCGGTCTTTTCGACCGAGTAGATCGCTTCCGCGAGAACGCGGAATCCTCGGTAGGGAAACGCGATCGCGACGATGCCGCCTTGCATCATGCCGACCGGTGTGATCTCACCCGAGGTCGAGCAGCCGCTGATCTCGGTGCCCGGATAGGCGCGGCGCATGAGCTCCGCCACCAGCTTCACATGGTGGGCCGGTGAATAGAACACGATGACGTGTTGAAACGGTCCGCGCCCGAGTGCGCTGACGATCTCGGCGATGGCCGCTGCCGTGCCCGGCAGAGAGCTCGCCGCCGTACAGATGCCGCACGATGCGACAGCCGGTACCGCAGTCAATGGGTCGTCCTCCCGTGCGGCGCGACGGGCTGCCCCGCGCTTCGCTCATTTTGCTTCTTTGTGAGTTGCGCGACCAATTTCACGGACGGCGCGCCACCATTTTTTCGGAGGTTGCCACAGCGCTGCGGCTGCCGCAATCCGTGGTGGCCGGCGGCAGTGGCCAAGGCCGCGAAAATCAATCGTTATCGATCGGTTTGGAGCGGTGGGTCCGGTGATCGCAAAACGAGGCAGTCATGGGCGGTCAGTCCCGCGCAGGGCCCATCTGGCCGGCATTGTCGAAATGAGAGCCGTTCGCGCTGGCAACGACCACATGGCCTCAACCGAGGCTCCCGGCTGGAGGTCGATTGGCGAGTTTGAGCGTTCGCGAGCGTGAACTTGCAACGAGCGATGGCGGTTCGATCGCCTTATCCGCCAGCCACGGGCGGCCACACGGCGAGCGCGTCGCCTGCCTTCAGTTTGACGCTGCCGCGCACGGCTGGGGGCTGGAAATGGCCGTTGAGCAGCACGAGGTGGCGCGACTCGCGCGGCACGTTATGCCCGTCGAGGAGCGCATCTATGGTGGTGCCGTCGCGGACGGAGACGGTGGCCTCGTTGCGCGCGTGTCCTGCGGGCAGGAAGGCGCCAAGCGAAGCATAGAGCTTCAAGGTCACGGTGATGGTGGAAGGGTCGCTCACGATGCGGTCCGTATCGAGGGGGCGGGCGCGCCCGGCCATAGTCGGTCGGGCGCGCGTACCACGGTTCACGCCACCTTCGGCACCGGCGTGTTGACGTGCGGTTGCGCTGGCCCGAAACCCGGCTTGCCCTGGGCAACCGCGATGTAGGCTTCGCGCAGGCGCTCCGGCGCCTCGAGCAGCCTGTCGCGCCAGATGCCGAGCTTCAGCCCGGTCTGGATCAAGCCGCGCAGCATGCCGACGTGATCGGTGAGGCCGACGCACTGCGCGCCGACCAGCCGGTCGCCTTCGAACTCCAGCTTGAGGTACTTGAATTTGTCCTCGTCGATCAGCTTCGCCGTGCGGCCGAGTGGTGCGCCCTGCCAGAGACCGAACGACGACGAAATAAGCCCCATCGTGTCGAGCACGTTCATGTTGAGCGAGCCGAGGTGCGGTGTCGGACGTCCCGCCATGTTGAGCGCGGCGATGCGCCCGTGCTCGACCGCGACAGGTTGAATGGCGAGCATGTCGGGTTTGCCGGTCGAGAGGTCGAGGCCCTCGCAGCAGTCACCAGCTGCGTAGACATCGGGTGCGCTGGTGCGCAGGAACTGGTCGACCTTGATGCCGACGTTCGTGGCGATGCCCGAACCGACAAGGAAGCCGATGTTGGAGCGGACGCCGACGGCGAGAACGACGAGCGAAGCGGGAATTGCGGCGCCGTCGGAGAGGTCCACCGTCAGCTTGGCGCCGGGCGCATCGCTGCCCTGGCGGATGCCGTTCACCTTGGTATTGACGCGGACGTCGACACCCTTCTTCCGGCACCAGCGGCCGAGCATGCCGCCGGCGGTCTCATCCATCATGCGCGCGACCATGCGCGGGGCGAGTTCGACGACCGTGATCTTGCAGCCGCGCAGGTACAGCGCTTCGAGGATGATCGAGCCGATGAAGCCGGCGCCGACCAGCACCACGGGCGCGCCGCGGTCGGCGTGCTTGAGGATTTCCCGCGAGTCGTCGAGCGTCCAGCACGTCTCGACGCCGTCGAGGTTCGCGCCGGCCATGCGCGGGATGATGGGGGAAGCGCCGGTTGCGATCAGCAGCTTGTCGTAGGGGAGCGTGTCGGCGCCGCTCAGGTGGAGGCGTTTCGCCTTGGTATCGACGCCGCCGGCGCGCGCGTTGAGGAAGCGAATGCCGAGTTTGTCGTAGTGACCATTTTCCTGCCGGAGATGCGTGCCGTCCTCGCCGATCTTGCCATAGATGAAGTAGGGGATGGCCATGCGCGAATAGGGCGGCTCGTTTCCGTCTCCGCCAATCAGCGTGATGGACGCGTTCTTATCGACGCTGCGCAGCGTCTCTGCCGCCGTGACGCCTGCGGGGCCGGCACCTAGCACTACGTAGTTCATCGCTTCTCTCCCGGAGGGATTGTTCGTCAGGCCCGCACGCGCTCGAGCCAGCGCTTGACCGCGACACCCGACCAGATTGCCTCGACCACGCCGAACGGCCAAGCGCCTTGCAGGAAGCCGTAGATCGAGCCGAGCAGGCACGCGCCGGCGAAGGCGAGCACGAAATGAGGATGGCGATCCTCGAGCGCGTAGAAGACCAGCATCGCCGAGACCGCCATCAGTCCGAACAGAGTGAGTGCGTCCACCGGCCGATCTCTAATTCACGCAAGTCGCTCTCCCTTCCTCCGGTGGGCCGGAGGAAGGGAGATTGCACGTCAGAGCGCGAGGCGCGACAGCGTCTCGTTGGTCGGCACGCCGTCCGCCGTCCAGCCGCGAAGCTGGTAGTATTCGGGCAGCATCTTGGCGAGACCGTTGACGAGGCCCTTCGCCGGGCCTGCCTCGGCCGGTTCGCTGACGAGGCGTGGCGGCAGGTTGTCGTCCTTCGCGGTGAAGCCGGCGCGGTTGTTGAACACGCGCTCCATGTTCCAGATGCGCTCGCCGAGCTCCATCAGGTACTCGGGCGACCAGTCACCCTCGCACGCCGCGTCGACCTGCGGCGCGATGTCGTTCAGTGTCCACGCGAAGGTCGTGAACACGCAGAGGCCGGAGGAGTCGACCGCCGCGGTCGCGTCCTGGAAGGCCTTCACCAGCGCGGGCTTGCCGTCGGTCGCCAGCGGATCGGTCTTCTCGGGGATGCCGAGGATCTCGGACGAAACGGTGTACGAGCGTAGGTGGCACGCGCCGCGGTTCGAGGTGGCATAGGTGAGGCCCATGCCCTGGATGCCGCGCGAGTCGTAGGCCGGGAACTCCTGGCCCTTGACCGACATCGAGAGATCCGGACGGCCGTACTTGGTGCACAGCCTGAGTGAGCCGAGGCCGAGCTCCTTGCCGAAGCCCTCGGCTTTGCCGGTCAGTTCCGCGCACTTCACGAGAGCTTCCGCCGAACCGAACTTGAGGTCGATGCCGCCCGTCGTCTCCTTGGTGATGAGGCCGAGGTCGTAGAGCTCCATGGCGGCCGAGACGGTGGCGCCGAACGAGATCGGGTCGAGGCCCTGCTCGTTGCAGACGAAGTTCACCATGGTGAGCGCCTCGAGATCGTTGACGCCCGTGTTGGAGCCGAGCGCCCACGCGGCTTCATATTCGAGGCCGCCGGAGGCGTGCCAGTACTGCGGCTTGTTCTGGATCGAGAAGTGCTTCTCGTCGATCTTCGAGATGCGTCCGCAGGCGATGGTGCAGCCGAAGCAGGCCTGATTGGTGAGCAGGTTCTTCTGGCCGTCGCTCTTGCGCGGCGTCGCCATGGCCTCAGCCGAGATGTCGTGAGCGCCCTCGAACTGCACCTGCCGGTGGTTGCGGGTCGGCATGGCGCCGGCCTCGTTGATGACGTTCATCAGCACCTGCGTGCCGTAGGTCGGCAGGCCGGCGCCGGTCACCGCATTCTCCTGCAGCACCTTCTTGGCCTCGCGCGTCGCCTTGAGGAAGCGCATGCCGTCCTTGACCTTGACGCCGTTGGTGCCGCGCACCGCGATCGCCTTCAGGTTCTTAGAGCCCATCACGGCGCCGACGCCGGAACGTCCGGCGGCGCGGTGGAGGTCGTTGACGATGCAGGAGTAGAGCACCTGGTTCTCACCGGCGACGCCGATGATCGAGATGTGCATCATCGGGTCCTGGTGGCGCTTCTTGATCCACTCGTCGCTGTCCCAGACGCTCTTGCCCCAGATCTGGCCGGCGTCGTGGATCTCGCACTTGTCGTCGATCACGGTGAGGTAGACCGGCTTCGGCGACTTGCCCTCGACGATGATCATGTCCCAGCCGGCGAACTTCAGCTCGGCGCCGAAGTAGCCGCCCGAGTTCGAGCAGGCGATGGCGTTGGTCAGTGCGCCTTTGGTGATGACCGAGTAGCGGCCGCCGGTCGAGGCGGCGGTGCCCGTCAACGGGCCCGTGGCGAAGATCATCTTGTTGTCCGGGCCGAGCGGATCGACCTTCGGGTTGATTTCTTCGACGAGGTATTTGGTGGCGAGGCCGCGCTGGCCGAGATAGAGCCGCGCCCAGTCCATCCTGAGAGGCTCGGTCTTGATGGTGCCCTCTGTGAGGTTCACCCGGAGGATCTTGCCGGTCCAACCCATCGGTTTCTCCCGTTGTAGAGCGGGTCAACTGCCTTGCCGGTCAGCTGCCCGAATTCGCTTTGGCTTTTCTGAATTCGTCGAGGTTGCGAAATGCGCGGAGAGGCGGAGTGGTCGAGCGCGTGAAAGCGCCCGGCGCTCCGCGCTGCATCAGCCCTTCGCGGCGGGCGTGTTCGGGCCCTGCGTGGTGGTGCCGTGCGCGGCCTGGGTGGCCCACACGCGCATCTTGTCGAAGCCGGCCTGCTCGGAGTCGCGGAAGGTGATCGCGCCCGTGGGGCAGGCGTCGGCGCAAGCCGGGCTGCCGAGGCAGAGGTCGCACTTGATGACCTTGCCGGTCGAGGCGTTGTAGTTCACCGTTCCGAACGGGCAGGCGATGGTGCACACCTTGCAGCCGACGCAGAGGTTCTCGTGAACAATCTTGATGCCATCGGCGTTGGTCGTGATGGCGTTGACCGGACACGCCTGCTGGCACCAAGCCTCGGCGCATTGGGTGCACGTGTAGGGTACGAAGCGCGCCTCGGTATGGAAATCGAAAACGCGGATGCGCGACTTGGCGACGTTGAACTCGCCCTCCTTCACGTAGGAGCACGCCATCTCGCATTGTTTGCAGCCGGTGCACTTGCCCGCGTCTATGACCAGAGCCTTGAGCATGGTTCCTCCCTTGTCTTTTGCTCATGATTTCGAGCTGTCTCGACTTCGCGCCGAGTGCGACATACCGTCAAGTGTACTATGGTGCATTCGCGCATCGAAGCCCTGTATTTGCGTTCGGAGTGACTGATGATTTTCGGTCGTCGATCCGTGCGCGGCAGCAATCGTTATGTTTCGTTTTGCATAGCGCGCTGGGCGCACGTGGTCTTTACTGCTTCACGTCTGTCGGCTGTCCCCGTCAGCCCAACCCGAGGTGCGCCGTCTGACGCCCGCAGGTGCGCTGTTGATCGTCGGGAACGTTGTGCGAACCGCCGTCCGGTTGGCGGAAAAAGGTGCGCTGGCCGTAAGGACGGATCGATAATCCCACGTCGGATCATATCGCCCCCTCGCGGGCAGGTGATGACCTCGGAACGAGCAGGGCGGGAGCGGGGGAGATTGTCAACCCGCCGATGCAACCGGAATATGACTTGGACGATATTAAACTTTTGACGATAAAGGGAGATGTGTGCTTCAAGAAAGCAGGGCATTAATGATGTGGTTGGCGCCTCGTCGCGCCTCAGCGGCAAAAAATCCTCAAGCGTGGTGGTGATGTCTAAGCGTGGCGTAGCAGTTGCGATTCTTGGTTCTTTCATCGGTTCCCTGACATCTGGAGTGGCGCTGGCGAATACGCCGCCGACGCCGAGGGTGTGGACGGATCATCTGCCGAACGCCCGCGCCACGTTCGTGCCGCCGGTTCCGGACCGGCCGCGCGCAACTAGCGAGACGGCGGCGCTGGTCGACGGC
The DNA here is from genome assembly GCA_016793635.1 of Hyphomicrobiaceae bacterium. GTDB lineage: Bacteria > Pseudomonadota > Alphaproteobacteria > Rhizobiales > Hyphomicrobiaceae > JAEUMD01. The sequence continues at coordinate 168,657 of JAEUMD010000008.1, read as the reverse complement.
GCAACCGTCGTGCCCATGCTCGAACCGATCGCCATCGACCCGCTTCGGGCGGCGATTCTGCAAGAAATCGTGCGCCTCAAGAGCCTCGCTTCGGATGACCGCAGAGACGATCTCGTCGACCAGCTCGGCGGTCTCTACGGCAGCGAGTTCGCAGGGCCGTTCTGGGTCGGTGACCGCGACTTCCTGCCGAAGGCACGCCAGGTGGTGGCCGAGATACTGCGTGCCGACGAATACGCGATCGACGCGCGCCGGTTCGAGCTTCCGGAAATTGCCCCCGGCTCGACCGAGCAACTCGCGGCGGGCGAGGTCAAGCTGACGCTCGCTCTGCTCGACTATGCCAACGAGGCTTTCGGCGGACGTTTCAATCCCCACGACATCAGCCTCTGGCTCGACCACAAGCCGTCGCCGCCCGACGCTGCGGCGCTGCTCGACCGCGTGGCCCATTCCAACGATCCTTCGACGGCAATCCGCGCCTTGCATCCTTCACACCCACAGTTCGAGAAGCTGCGTCTCGCCTACCTCGAGGCGACGGGCCGCCGCGCCGCGCGCGAGGAAGAGCCGCTGCCGCAGCCGATCGCATATGGCCCGCGTCTCCGCGTCGGCGCCGATCATCCCGACGTGGCGCTGGTGCGTGCGCGTCTCGACGTGCCGGCAGTCGGCGTCGCGGTCACCTACTTCGACGACACGCTGGCGGATGCCGTCGAGGAATTCATGCGCGACAAGGGCAAGCGGGCGCGCCGGCAGATCGACGACAACCTTCGCCGGGTGCTCAACGCCCCGCTGACGAAGCCGCGTCTTCCCGACGTGCGCAAGATCGAGGCGAACATGATGCGCTGGCGCTGGATGCCGCGCGACCTCGGTCAGGTTTACGTCTGGAACAATCTGCCGGAGTTTCAGACCCGCCTGTTCCGCAACGGTGAGATGATCCACACCGAGCGGATCATCATCGGTCAGCCGGACAGCCAGACGCCCGTGTTCTCCGACAAGATGGAGCATGTCGTGTTCAAGCCCCAGTGGGGCGTTCCGAACTCGATGAAAGTGACCGACCTGCTGCCCCGCCTGCGTGGTGGCGATACCGGCCTGCTCGAGCGCCGTGGCATGCGCATCGTCAAGGACGGAAAGACGGTGGATGCCTCGCGCATCAACTGGTCCAAGGTCGACATCCGCTATTTGAGCATCGTACAGGGCCCCGGCGACGGCAATCCGCTGGGTGAGCTCAAGTTCATGTTCCCGAACAACCACTCGGTCTACATGCACGACACGACGTCGAAGGGGCTGTTCGCCAGCAGCGAGCGTACCTTCAGCCACGGCTGCATCCGCTTGCGTAATCCGCGCCGGTTCGCCGAGGTGATCTTCGGCGACGTGCAGAAGTGGGATCCGGCGCTCGTCAAGGACATGCTCGCGCCGCGTGCCGAGCAGAACCGGCACGTCGATCTCGAAAAGCCGATCCAGGTGCACAACGTTTACTTCACACTCGTCGCCGACGAGAAGGGCCGTTTCACCGAGTACAAGGACGTGTACGGGCACGATCGTCGCATCGGTGATGCGATTGGCGGCAAGTCGCTCAAGCTGATCGCCGCAAACGATCCGGCCCGCCTGCAGAAGCAGCGTGTAGAGGAGGTCGAGCGGGCCTCGCGCAACGGCAGCTACCTGGCGTCGACCAGTTCGTCGCGCCGCGCGCGCCTCGCCGGTGCCGAAGGCCTTGCCGGCCAGCCGCCGATGGCCCTCGGTGCGCCGGCACCGCGGCAGCGTTCGTCGCAGGCGCGCGTCATCAAGCCGTCGTGGCCGCCGATGTTCTTCTTCGCCAACTGATCCCACAGTGCCGCACCCGGGCTCCCTTGCCCGGTTGCGTGGCTCTGGCCCGGAGCAGTCCTGATGCCCCCCGCATCAGGGCTGCTTCGCTTTCTGCAGTCCCCCAGGGGTGCGATGGGGGAATTGAGCAAGACACGCGCGTCCAGCACGGGTGACGCCACTTTGCTGGATCGCGAGCGTCATTCACTGAAAGTGCGACAGCGCTCAACGCAACCTGTGGGCACGGGAGTTGCGACAAACGAAAGGGGCGCGTCCTGATGGACGCGCCCCCGCTCGTTCGATGCTCGTTCGATCGCGCAAGGCGATCAGTCGCGGTCGTCGTAACGCGCGCTGCGGTCCAGCAGCGGCGTGATGCGGCGGACGGTAACGCGGCGGTTGGCACGCGAGGGGCCGTCCGTATCGACCTTCAAGAACTCCTCACCGTAGCCTTGTGTCGTGAGATTTTCCGGCGGGATGTTGAACTCCTCGCTCAGGATGTTCGCGACCTCCTCGGCTCGCCGGTCGGAGAGCGTTAGGTTGTCGTTTTCGTCGCCGACGGCATCGGTGTGACCCTCGACCAGCACGACTTCGTCCTGGTTCTCCTCGACGATGCGTTTGATGACCGAGGCTATCCGCTCGAGCTTGTCGAACTGCTCCTCGCCGATTTCCCAAGAGCCCGTTTCGAAAGTGATCGAGTCGAGGTCGATACGGCGCATGCGCTCGCGAAGATTATAGGTTGTGACGATCTCGTCGAGCGTATAGCGGCCGCGGATGTCGTCGATCGGCGGGGCCGTCAGCGTGTCGTAGATGTCGTCGTAAGAGGCATCGTCGTAATCGAGGATGTAGTGCTCGCGCGGTTCACGGTAGATCGGCGGCGCGATGGCGACGGCGAGGCCGAGCCCGACACCGACCGCTGCGCCGATGGCGACATTGCGCTGCCAGCGACGCCACGTGCGGCGGTTGTCGATCAGCACGATCTCGCGACCGTCCGGACCCCGGCGATAGCGCCGGATGAGGCGGCCATCAGGTCCCGTCTCGTTGAAGATCACGCTGCCGTTGGGCCGGCGCAGCGAGATGACGTTGCGACCTCCCGATCGCTGCACGATCTTGGCGTCGCGGTCGAAGCGGCGGAAGCGACGCGTCTCGTCGCGCACGATCACCGGCTTGCCGGCGCCGCCGCGAATAATGGTGCGGCGGTCCGGCTCCTCGATCGTCAGGCGGCCGCCGTCGCCACGGATCTCGCGACGCTTCGCGCGCAAGGCATCGATGTTGCGGGGGCCTTCGTTGAAGACCTCGCGACGGCGCTCGCGGCGGAAGTTGCGCACTTCCTCGTTCACGCGGACGTTGCGGGAATGGAAATCGGCCGCATCGCGCGGTCGGCCCCCGTCACCGCCGGCTCGCTCGCGCGGGGGAACGCCAGGCGTGATGCGAATGTCGCGCGTGCGCGCGGAGTCGGCGCCCGGCGCGCGCGGCGGTTCACCGAGAGCAGGAGCGGCACCAGAGGGCCCGGTGCCGGCGTCGCGTTTGAACGTGCTCGGCGGAAGGTCATCGCGATCGCGCTTGCGGACGTCGCCGATGTTGCGGCCGCCTGGGCCGTCGTCGCGCTTGGTCGTGTTCGGCGGAAGGTCATCGCGATCGCGCTTGCGGACGTCGCCGATGTTGCGACCGCCTGGGCCGTCGTCGCGCTTAATCGTGTTCGGCGGAAGTTCATCGCGATCGCGCTTGCGAACGTCGCCGAAGTTACGACCGCCGGGGCCGTCGTCGTTCGGACCAAAGTTCCGCCTGGCGTTGTGACCCCGACCCTCCCGGTTTTCAGTGGCTGGGTTGTTCGGGGGAGGTGCTTCGCGCTGAGTGTTGAGGGGTTGGGGAATCCGCGCGGCGGGAGGCGGAGTCGCCTTGTCCTGTACTGCTGCTGGCGGCGCATTCCGCCCCCTGTGACCGCGCGGTTCCTGCGGCTGGGTCTGCTGCCCTTGCTGGGCAGCGCCCTGGCCCGGCTGCTGCCCGCCGCCGTCCCGACGGCGCTTGCGGTCATTGGGAGCCTCGTCTTCGGTAGCATTGCTCGGCGGCGGCCGGAATGTCTGCGCCAGCTCGATCCGCCCTTGGGCGTCAGCAGCCTCTGCCGCGCCGCTGAGCGCGGCCGGGAGTGCCACCGTCAGTGCCACGGTCAACGCCCGTCCACGGGCGGTCCGCAATTTGCGCATGTCTCTGGTTCCTTCTTCGGCGCCCACTCGCCGTATCGCTTCTAGCTTTGCATATCCCGGCCAATCAAGCGCCCGGCGCGGCGGGACGGCTTGGTTCGATCGGGAAACAGTGGAGAGTTGTTACGCGGGTGAGGACGCGACAGATGCGGCGATCAACATGCGATCGCCGCGCCGCTTCTCGCATCTCGGATCGAACTCCAGCCGAGCCGTGCATCAGTCCCTTGGACCGGCGGTGAACTCCCTAATGAGGTAAGACCCGCACCCGGGGGCTAGAACAGGGCAGGGAGCCGCGGCCCTTCCCCTCCGTGCCGGGCCACCCTCACCGGCACCCCTCATGGGCGTGCCTGCGAGCCCCCGCGGGAAACCAATTCCCCGCGCTCTTCGCCCCTGAACCGCGTTGTCGAAGCAGGGCAGCGACGGGGACGGCCGGCTATGGCGCGCGAAACTGGGCCTCAAACAGCGCCCCGGGGCACCGGTAGCGGCCTCTCGGCCCTGCGCGATGCCGCCGCCCGGCGCAGACGGGATACCTGGATCGGGTGCATGTTTCATCCGCGCGGCTCCGTGGCACCATGCGACCCGGATCCAATGAGGGCGAGAGCGGGCCGACGTTCCGGAGAACGCCGGCCCCGTGCCACCCTCGTACACAGCTCAGGTTGGCCCTCCATTTCGTCAACTTCTTGACCGGAAAAGGGTCTTGTGACGAATGCTGTTTTACCGGGCGAGCCGGCCGTGCCACCACCAACGCCGCGGGGGGACCATTCCGAACATACTTCTGACAGAACGGGTGCATACCGACGCGGTTCAGTTGCTCCGCGCGATGCCGGGCTACCACGTGGTGTGCGGCGACGAGATCGATCGCCCCGGATTCGAGGCGGCGCTGGCGGAGGCCGACGCCATTGGCGTTCGCGTTCACAGGCTCGGCGGCGATGTGCTGGCGCGGGCTCCGGGGCTCAAGGTGGTCGCCAAGCACGGCGTCGGCACCGACAACGTCGATCACGGGTACTGCACGGCGCACGGCATCGTCGTCACCAATACACCGGACGCGAACAAGGTCTCGGTAGCCGAGCATGCGATGATGTTGATGCTGGCACTCGCAAAGAACCTCACCGGATGGGATAGCGCCGTGCGCAGCGGGGCCTGGCAGAAGTCCGGACTGGCTCAGCCGTTCGAACTCGCCGGGCGAACGCTGTCTTTGATCGGGTTCGGCCGCAGCGGACAGGAGCTGGCGCGGCGCGCACGCGCTTTCGACATGCGCATCGCCGTCTGGAGCCGGAGTGCCGATCCCCAGATGCTCGTTGCGGTCGAGGCGCGCCGCTGCGAGAGCCTCGATGAAGTCCTCGCGGTCGGAGATGTGGTGTCGCTGCACGTGCCGCGCATGGCGGGCGCACCACCGTTGATCAGCGCGCGCGAACTCGGGGCCATGAAGCGGGGTGCCTTGCTCGTCAACTGCGCGCGTGGCGGCATCGTCGACGAAGCCGCGCTCGCCGCGGCACTCGCCAGCGGCCACGTTGCCGGCGCCGGCATCGATGTCTTCGATGTCGAACCACTGCCCTCGACGAGCGAGTTGCTGGCACTTCCGAACGTCGTTCTGTCGCCGCACATTGCCGGCGTCACGGCGGAATCGATGCGCCGCGTCGGGCTCGAGATGGCGGCCTGCATCATCTCGGTGCTGGAGGGGCGCATCGATCCGGCGCACGTCGTCAACCGGGATGTAATGGCGCGGCTGGCGATGTGATACGAGCGGCGCGATCCCGCTCCGCCACCTGGGGATGTTGGATGTTGCCCCACGTCAGTCGCGGAAGTGGCTTGGCGGTGGAGTGCCGCCGACTCAAGTGCCGGGACTAATAGATGCGGTGAGGGAAGTGGCGGCCCACGAGTTCGTCGAGGCGGCCGCTCTCGCGCAGCCGTGACAGCGCCTTGTCGACCACCTCCTTGAGCTTGGCGTCTCCCTTCGGAAGAGCGACCGCGATGCCGTCGCCGAAGTAGCGCGACTCGAGAAACGGGCCGCCGCGAAACTCGCAGCATTCGCGTGACAACGTGCCGTTGAGCCAGAACGACAAGCTGATACCGTCGTCGAACACGTAATCGATCTTGCCCGATGCGAGAGCTTCGCGTGCGCTGTCGGAGGAGGGGTGCACTTCGATCCGGCTGCCGCGGAAGAATGCCTTGAGGTACGCTTCGTGCGCGCTGCCACGGATGACGGCGATGCGCTGACCCTCGAGCTCGCCTGGCGTGATCTCACGCTTTTCGGTGTCGCGGCGCACGGCGAAGCGGCCCGGCGTGTGCAAGTAGGGCGTCGAGAAATCGACGCTTTTCAGCGCCTTTGCCGTCACCATGTGGCCAGCGATTACGGCGTCAGCTTCGCCGCGCTTCAGTGCGAGCAGCAACTCGTCCCACGGCCGTTCCTTGATATCGCACGCAACGCCGGCGTCGACGCAAATGGCGCGCGCGAGATCGATGTTGAGGCCGGTGAGCTGGCCATCTTCGTCGAAGAAGTTGAACGGCGGGTAGTCGCTCTCGGTCAGGAAGCGGATCACGACGCGCAGCGGCTGTCCGTCTGCTTCCTCGTCAGCAGCCACCGCTGGTTCAGCCCCCTTGCGCGCGGCCTGAGCGGTCGCGTCTCCGGCGGCAAGAATCGGGAATGGTCCGCAGGCAAAGACCGCGGCGATCACCGCCGCTGCGAGACCGAGCGCTAGTGTGCGCGGCCACGCGGCCCGCCGGCATCTCTCGCTGCGATCCATCGCCCTCGTTTTCGCCATGCTGACTGCCGTCATGCTCGCCTGTCCCGTCTGCTTGCCCGTGCTCGTCCGCCGCGCTCGCCTGTCCTATTGGCCGGGGCGCGGCGCTTCTACCGGACGAACGCAACCGCGCTGTGCTCGCTCCCCGGCTGCCGCCCGGGTGCCGGACAGATCGGCTTGGGATTTCCCTGGCGCGTACGCAGGTTGTCGCCAAGCGTTCATGCGCCGCACCGGGCGGAGCGCGATTCCGATACGAATTAGCTACTCCGAAGCGCGGGCCGCGTCATCTCCGGCATCATTCGAATGTTGGACCTTTCACAAAGGTCGAACGCTGATATTCTCGTCTCATTGCAAGTCGGCGATCAGCCGGACTTCCGGCCGTCGCAATAGATTATTTTTTGTGTCTTGTGGGGGCGGGGTGGCGGAGGGGCTGTTCACCGGGAGGTCCGGCGGCAAGCGGAAGCCTTCGCCCGACGGAGCTCGCAGCGGAGGCCCCCGAGCGGCGGGGCACGACCGTGCCGACCTGTCGCCGCAGCCCCTGAAGCGGGTTGGTCAGGGCGGCGGTGCCGATATCGGTCCGCGCCGACGGGCGGGCACTAGCACCGTTCCGCCGGATGCGAGCGATGGCCATATCGGCAATCTTTTATTTCGCCTGCGCCCCGATCTCTCGGCGGCCGCCCCCATTTGGCCGCGGCAGAAGGCCATCGCGCTGCTCCTGCTCATGTCCGTCGCTGCCAGCATCGCGTTGTTTCCTACCTATGCGACGACGGTAATGAGCGTGCTTTCGAGCGCGGTGTTTCTGACTGTTGTTGTGCTGCGCCTGATCGCGGTGCGCCAGTCCCTTGCGCCAGGCCCCGCCTCGCGTCCGTTGCAACCACCGCCGCCGCGCGTGCCCGATGGACAGTTGCCAACCTACGCAGTGTTCGTTGCGCTCTACGAAGAGGCGGCCGTGGTGCCGGGGCTCGTCGAGGCGCTTTCCGCGCTCGATTACCCCCCGCACCGGCTCTCCATCCGCCTCGTCGTCGAGGAGCGGGATATCGCGACGCAGGCCGCGATCTCGTCGATCCTTCTGCCGCGGCACATGCAGATGATCGTCGTGCCGGACGGCAAGCCTCGCACCAAGCCCCGCGCTCTCAATTACGCGCTCTCGCGTACGCCCGGCGAGTTCGTCGTGATCTACGACGCGGAGGACGTACCCGAACGCGATCAGCTCCGCCGCGCGCTCGCCGCCTTTGCCGAGGCGCCGGCCGGGACCGGCTGCCTGCAAGCACGCCTCAACGTCATGAACCACGACGAGAGCTGGGTCTCGCGCGGTATTATGGCGCAAACGCCATTAGAAGTGAATCCGCTCCCCACCTAGATTTGGTGGATGGAAAACGCTCGTTGCCGCGGCTCCCGCTATGCCGTCTCCGCACTCCGTCACAAGCGGGCCTCTATCGCCTCCGAGATCATTCAGGTGGAGAGGAAACTACAGTTTCTCAAGTCCAGCCTTGTCCATGTCGATGCGACGCTGAAGCTGCTCGATCCAGATACTGATCCAGAGGCCATACCGAACAAGAGACCGCCGCAGCGGATCAGGCTGTTCCGGCAAGGCGAGTTGAGCCGCTTGGTGTTCGACGCCTTGCGCCGCGGGCCTGAGACCGGTTCCAAACTCCAAGACATCGTTTCCAATGCTCTTGCCGCCGGCGGGCACGATGAAACCGCTAGACCGGCGGTTGCTGGCCGCGTCAGGAGCACGCTCGCCTATCTCGAGAAGAGCGGGAAGGTCAGGAGGTCGGGGAAACTCAAGGAAACTGTGTGGGTGTTGGTCTAATCTGATGGCTCATCCAATCGCTTGCTGGCTACCAAGGCATCGAGGGCGGCAATCAGCAGGTGCCGCGCCACTTCCGACTTCGTTTCCCCATACACCTTGCGCTTTGCCAATTGACCGAGCAGCGCATCGGCGCCCTGCGGGAGTGTGATTGAAAACTTGGTGGCGGTCGATTTCGGGCGGGCCATTCGAGACTCTAACAAGCATCTAACAATCACCTTGATTGGCACTCTACACCGTGTCATCGTGCGAATCGTCAACGAAAAAGGGGCCGGCCCCATCAGGGGAACCGACCCCCTCCGCCTTAGTGCAAGCTCTCTGCTAGGATCACTTGCCCTTCGGCTTCTTCACAGTCTCGACGACCGCCTTGTTGCCAAGTGCGATCGCCTTCTTGACCGGGATGAACTGGCCATTGCCAGCGTCCCGGCCCCTCTTTCCTGCCATGGTATCCTCCATAATGCAGGGGGCGGAGGAAGCCGCCACTCCGGGTTCAACACCGCGTTGCCCCGTGCCGTAAACAGGGTCACGCCGCGAATCGGGTTGGCCACAGCATCTTACACGGTGATCCAGTTTACTTGGCGACGTGCCTCTGCCAGTACCCGACGAAATCCGGGGACGAGCGCTTCCCGAGCGCCAGATCGACGACGCGCTGCACCTGCTCGCCGTTCGCCGTGCGGCGGTTGTCCTCGCGCCATGCGGCTTCCTGGGCGTAGCGGAGCAGGTACGGGCCGGCGATGTGGTGATGGTGGCCCATCTCGCCGCGGCGGAGCCGGCTGAAATAGCTCTCCGCCCAATTCGTGCACGCGCCGTCGAGCGAATAGGCGACCTGATGGTCGATCCGCTTCATCTCGAAGCGGGCATGCAGGGTGTTCCAGGCCGGCGACTCGTCGGCGTGAAGGACGGTGCCCTTCTCGACGCGGCGCTTGATCCACGCCAGCGCGGCGCTCTCCGACTTGAACACGCCAGGCAGCGTCTCGCCGCCCTTCTCGCGGATCACGACGACGGCCTTGCGCTTGCCGCTCTGGTTCTGCTTCAGGCGGCGGTCGATGCGCTCTTCGGCAAGGTTCTTCGGGCGAACGTGGCCGCCGAAGTAGGCAGCATCGATTTCCGCCTCGGGGCGATCGTCGCCGATCTGGCGGCCCTTCATTTCCTCGGAGATCGCCTCGCGCATTTTGTGGCAGAGCACGAAGGCGGTCTTGTAGGAGAGGCCGAGGTCGCGGCTCAGCGCCAGCATGCTCTTGCCCTTCACCTCGTTGATGAACAAGGCGATCGCCGCAAGGTAGGAGCGCAGCGGCATCTTGTGCGAGGCGAACAGGGTTCCCGACGTGATCGAGAAGTCCTTGTTGCAGTCCTTGCAGCGGTAGCGCGGAGCACCGTTCGGACGTCGGCAGTCGTAGGCGTTCGTCGAAGCGCAGTGCGGGCACACTGGCTCGCCGTTGTTGTCGGCCCAGCGGATGCGCTTGAACAAGCCTTCGGCCTCGGCATCCGACATGCGGAGCACGGTCCCGACGGTCAGGGTCTTGGCTTGACGGGAAAGAAGGAAGTGTTGGGCCATGGCGATCACCATAAGTGAGGATCATTCCTCAGATATAGCGATTGACCACCACCAAATCAAGTGGTATTTCCTCATTTCCGAGGAATATTCGCTATGGAGTCGCTCATGGACGACATCACGCTGGCCTATCAGGAGAAGGCCAAGGGGCTTTTGCGCGCCGAGCTGGCCCGCCGCAACATCGGCTACGACAAGCTGGCCGATCTGCTGGCGGAGAAGGGCGTCAAGGAGAGCGGCAAGAACCTCTCCAACAAAATAGCCCGCGGTGGTTTCTCCGCGGGATTCATGGTGTTGTGTTTGGAAGCGATCGGAGCAAGAGCAGTTAGGATCGATGATTGAGTCCTATCTGACGTTGACCTTCTTCCCGTCGACGATCCGCTGGCGAAGTTTATCAATATCGCCGCCACGCTGCCTTTGCTCGGTATACTTGGCCGCAGCACCTGAAAAGCAGGCAACGCACAGCAGGGCGAGAATGATGTCGGAAGCTGAGTAAGATGAACCCTTGATCATAGAGTTCCCGACTGCAAGGAGGTTCTGAACTAGCCCAACACCAGCCCCCGCTAGGAGCAAAAATATATCGCGTGATCCGTCCTTGCCTCCACGGCAAAGAACGTCGAGCTGGTCGTCTGTTACGGTGTGCCTGACGTCTTCCATCGGTACGGTCAACGTCATGTGTGGTGGCCGAAGGAGACCGATCTCGCCGTCTTGAGCCGCTTGGCCCACAAACGGAAGTTGTTCCGGCCCCTCAATGTCAGCCATCGGATTTGTCCTCCGATGGCTTTGGTTCCTTTCTCCAAATACCCATCATTGCAACGTTGAAGTAGTGGGTATTGCCACAATTGTTGCAAATGACCATAGCCTGCGGATACGTCACGCCGCCGATGGATATGTCTCCGTCTGGTCCGCTTGTCATCGGGGCCACGATATGGTCGGAGAGGGTCCACCGATTGGTCCCGCAAATTGTGCATGCTTTCGACCCGGCCCACTTCCTGTTTAGCCAGTCGAGAATCTTCTGCTTGTCGAGTTCCGAAAGTCCACCGCCAGCCACTTGCCCACCCTCTGCAGTCCAGAAGACAGACTAGAGCGGTAGCGGCGTGCATGCCAGTATCTCGGCAGCCTGTGTTTCTGTGTCGCGTGTCCATGATCATGGTGAGTGATTTCATGTCACGATGTGGCCTTGGCCAATGGCGTTTGCGCCATAATACCGGTCTCGCGCCAGTTCTCGATCGAGTACACATCGCTGTTCGACTGCATGCTCCCGGCACTCGAGCGTCACGCGATCCCGATTCCACTCGGCGGCACGTCGAACCACTTCCGCGGCATTGCGTAGCAAACGCAGGAAGTGGTTCGAGGTGCTGACGTGTCTTTAATAAGTGGTTTTTCTGTAGTTCCCGCATTTCTGCTGCTGATTACTCCGCAATCAGGTGTATTTGGAGAGTGGCGAGAACGCCTGAATTGCGGGCTCAGCGCGGAGATCCACGAACTCTGCTTTATTCCGAGGGAATGGGCCCATGGCCCCTGTGAAGTGCAGGAACCCGCATGGGCTACTCTCAAAGGTCTGAGGTGGTTCGGCCTCGTCCCTGTACCAAACGCTGGTATAGACGAAATAGACTCGGATGAAATTGTCGGGCGTACTGGGCAGCCAAGTGCTGTCCAGATAGTCTTTCAAAATGTCTACAGAGAAGTCCCGGATTGTATCTTCTCCAGGAAAGATAGGAGCGGACCCAAGGTCAAGCCATTGTTCGGCGGCGGCTCGGGCTTGGGAGATGCGTTCACCCATATTGTTTGCGTGAGGTGCGCCACAAAGCCATGGCATAGCCACGTTGAAGGCGCCACTGGCTCCGACATTCCTGGCGGTAACTCGAATTTTGAGCGTCATATCGCCATTGGGCTTGTAGGCAACAGAATCGGCGACGGGGGTCATCGTTATTTTGAGCCTCGGTCGGAACTCATTAGCGTGGGCTTCTCGCGCGATCTTATTGGCTTCGTTAGCGGCGTCGCTGGATCTCTTCGCTTCAATCAGCGCATCGCGGGTCAGCTTGAGGGAGTAAATAATGGCGAGTGTTCCGAAGAGGGCGATAACCGTGCCGATGGCCGCTATCCAAACCGTCCACCAAGATGCGATTTCCTGTCCTTCCCCAGCTTTAGCCGCCCGCTCAGCCGCCCGAGCGGCGTCGCGTTGGGCCTGGAGATCGGCCGCCTCATGCTCGTCGGATTTCTGTTCGCGGCGCTTTGTGCGCTCGGCGTCCTCGTTGCCCTCTATCACTCGAACTGGAAGTGGCGCGCTTTCGGTGTATCGCTTGGTGTCGTAAGTCTGCCGCTCGTTCTGACGTTCTTCGGCTGGGGCAGGTTCGGCAACCCTCTGGTCTTCTGGGGCCTGTGCCAATGAGGCGCTGCTGAAAACAGTTAGTAGTCCAAGCGCAACTGCGACGTACCGACCGCCTCGAGACATTGGATCATAAAACTCGCTGAGAACTTCCCTCGTGCCAGCTTGTTTCTGACGTTGACCTCCTTCTCGTCAACTCCCATCTCCGCAAGCTTCTCGACGAGCTGGGCGTAGGTGACGCCCTTGCGCTTTAATTCGGCTTTGAGAAGGTTGGCCACCTTGGCTTCCCAGTCGGTCTTTTCGGGCATGACGTATCTCCCATGACGTAAAAAGTAACATACGCGATACTTTTGCCCTTGTCCATAGTGCCATGTCGTACTATATTCGTTACGTAAGTAACGAGGATAGTGCCATGTCAACCAACATCAAGCTCAAAGCATCGGCCCGCACGCTGTCCCTCAAGGACTGCTACGCCATGGGCGAAGATGGGGCCTACAGCCTGTTCAAGAAACTGCGCTGGCCGGCGACAGACGGCGATCCGGTTTGCCCGAAGTGCGGCAGCGTCGAAGTCTACGAGATCAAGACGCGCCGCCGCTTCGAGTGCAAGGCGTGCCGCAAGCAGTTCTCGGTCACGTCGGGGACGATCTTCGCTTCGCGCAAGCTGGCGTTCACCGACATGCTGGCGGCGTTCGCGCTGATCTCGAACTCGGCCAAGGGTCTGTCAGCGATGCAGCTCTCGCGCGACTTGGACGTGCAGCACAAAACGGCGTGGCTCCTGGCCCACAAGCTGCGCGAGGCGATGGCGGCCGAGACCAAGGACGCGATCCTGTCGGGCATCGTCGAGGTCGATGGCGCGTTCTTCGGCGGCCACATCCGCCCGGAGAACAAGAAGGAGGACCGCAAGGACCGCCGCCTGTCAGAGCACCAGACCGGCAAGCGCCGCGCCGTTGTGGTCGCGCGCCAGCGCAAGGGCCGCACGCTCCCGACCGTCCACGAAACCGAGGCCGACGGCGTGGAAACCGTCGCCAAGATCGTGGCGAAGGGATCGACGGTTCATGCCGACGAAGCGGCGCACTGGGATACGCTGCACGCCATGTTTCCGACGCTCCGGATCAACCACTCGGTGGCCTATAGCCTCAACGGGGCCTGCACCAACCAAGCCGAGTCGTACTTCTCGCGGCTGCGCCGGATGATCGATGGCCAGCACCACCACGTCTCGCCTAAGTACCTCGCAGCCTACGCCGAGCACGCGGCGTGGCTCGAGGATCACCGCGCGCTCGACAACGGCGCGATGACGAAGCGGATTATCGGCCTCGCCATGGGGCATCCGGTGTCGCGGCAGTGGAAAGGCTACTGGCAGCGATGAAGAATCCCGTGGACAGGTCTGTGGAAGGCCAAAAGCTGCCACGGTTCGAACCAGTCGAATCGTCCTAGTCTGAAAAGTAGAAGGCCAGCCCTTGCGGACTGGCCCTCGCATGACCGGGTGGCAGAATGGTTATGCACTTTCCTGGCACGGATGGGCATGTCGGTTCGATTCCGACCCCGGTCTCAACTTAGGGCTCGCCTTCATGGCGGGCCCTTTTTCTTTCTAGCCCCAAGGCTGCACTGATTCTAGGTGCTAGTGGGGCGCCCCCCTACTCACAGCCTGTGAATGCCAATCCACAGCCAGCGGTCTGGCGGATTCAGCTTGACTCTGGATATTCGATTCGCGCCATTCGTGCAATGCAAGAACAATGTAAGTGCATTGTCGGATGGTGCTGTGCCCCGGACAAAGAGCGGCGAGACGAAGCCTCAGCAGTCGATTGCGCTGCCGGAACAGGCATGGCTGCTGATCGACGAGTTGATCGGAAAAGGCATCTACGGGAGCAGCCGAGGCGAAGTCGCTAGGAACCTGATCCTTGACCAACTCAAGCTACTCGCCCGCGATCGCCTCTTGCCGCCCGGATAACGTTTGCGGCACATTCTCCGGCAAGGGACGAGTGCCATGTTTCAGCGTATCGCGATTGTCGTCGCCTTCGCCGCCGTGCTGGCCGCGCCAGTGCGGGCGCAGGACGCGCGGCCGGTCAAACTGCCGCCGCCACAGGAGCAGCTAGGCTCGACCGCCAAGGAAGTCCTGACCGACGCGGCGATTGCGGCGCTCATCATTGGGGCATCGATTGCGGCCTACAAGGCGATGGGCAAGCCGTGCGCCTGTCCCGAGGATACCATGCGCAACGGTCGCCGATGCGGCGGCAACAGCGCCTACTCGCGCGGCGGTGGCTACAAGCCGCTGTGCTACCCTACCGACATCACGGCGGGGATGATCTCGGCCTACAGGGCGACCAAGGCAATCCCGTCGCTGCGATGAGCACGGATGTGGAAATGTACTGCAGCGGCCTTTCGCCTAAGATCACAATCGGTGATCTTAGCCTTCATGTCAGAACGCACACAAATCGCTCGCGCCACAACAGCCACGTCGTGGCGGATCGTAGTTGTTCGCGGCATCAATGTTCTTCTGGACCGCGACGTGGCTGAACTCTTTGACGTCGAAGTTCGGAAGCTCAACCAGCAGGTTAAGAGAAACGCAGAGAACTTTGGTGACGAGTTCGTGTTTCGCCTGACGTGGGATGAGTTCAACGAGCTAAGGTCACAAAATGTGACCTTAGCCGAATGGTCAAAGGTGACATACCCTCCCGTCGCGTTCACCGAGTACGGCATCGTCATGGTGGCCACCTTGCTGAAATCGGCAAAGGCTATTGAAGCGACCAAGCTAATCGTTCGGACATTCGTGGATGCGCGGCGGGAGGCTTGGGAGCGTGAACTGGCCAAGGCGCGTGGCGGGCAACTGCCACTTGCCCTCGACACCCCCACCCGTCAGGGGCTCGTTACCAAGCTCAACATGACGCTCGGACATGTGCTCGACGCGATCGTTGACCCCGATGAGAACAGAACGGTTCGCGACGAGGCTCGCGAGGTAGCCGCAGAAGGCATCCGCAGCGTCAAGGAATACATGAAGAGGGTTGGTATAGGGAACGAGAAGTCACTGGCCGAAGTCCGCCGGATCATGGCGGAGGCTGAGGCTATCGAGGTGGAAACATCGCGCAAGCGCACCGAGAACCAGCACCGGCAACTTGCCTTGCTGGCGAAGAAGTTGAAGCTCGTGATCCAAGCACAGCTATACGCTGAGACGGGCAGCGTAGACGGCTTACTCGTCGTTCTTTCCGATCTTGAGAAGTCGTAGAGCCTCAGCTGGACAACCGCCACGCCACGACGCCGCTCTGATCCGTCACCGACTTCACCTGACCGTCCGCGCGCAACGGCCTCAGCGCCTTGCCTACCCGTTTCGTCAAATCTGCGATCAAACGCTGATCCCGCACGTCGTTGCCTTGCACGGCGATGATGGCTTGGGCGATCTCCCGACTGCGTAGTGGGCGCTCGGCATCCCGCAGTTCGTCGAGGATCGCCCGCAACAACTCTCCCCTCCCGAAGATGACGTGCCGTCTCTGTCGCGGCATCATGCCTTCCAGATCGCCCGTGAAGCCAAAAGAGGCCAGCGTTCGGTCTAGCGCCGCCATGTCGTTCTTGATCGCGGCCAGCCGGTCGCGAAGACCCTCGGCCTCGGAGATCATCTCCCGGCGCTTGGTCAGCAAGCCTGAGATCGTGTGTTCGTAAGTCTCGGTGCGGGCCGGTCGGAAGGGCTTTGTCATGGCCCCGAGAGTCGCAAATCATGTAGGATCAGGCCAGCGGGTGAGTTCCTGCATTTGCTACGCAATGCCGCACTTCCGCCGTGTCGCTCTCGAGGCGGTGCTGGCCTGGGACCCGTGCAATGTAACGGAAGACGCCGATCTCGGCATCCGTCTGTCGCGCTTCGGCGTGCGCACGGGGGTGTTCGTTTCGACGACCTGGGAGGAGGCACCAGCCACGTTCCGCGTCTGGCTGCGGCAGCGAACGCGATGGCTCAAAGGCTGGATGGTGACGTATCTCGTGCACATGCGCGCACCGCGGCGCCTCATGTCCGAGCTCGGCTTGTGGCGCTTCACAGGCTTCCAGCTCTATATGGTGAGCGCGATTCTTTCGCCGCTCGTGCATCCGTGGTTCTTCGCGCTACTCGTCTACGACGTCGGATCGGGGCGTCTGATGGCGGCTTCCGTCGGAACCATCGAGGCTGGTGCCTGGTGGCTGGCGGTGGCGACTCTCATCGCCAGCTATATCTCGACCATGCTGCTCGGCGCGCTCGCGGTCGGCCAGCGAAGGCGCGCCATGCTCATTCCCCATCTCGCGCTGTTGCCCATCTACTGGCTGGCGATCTCGCTCGCCGCCTACCGCGCGCTGCGCGAGCTGCTGATCGACCCGTATCACTGGCACAAGACGCCGCATCGGGCGCGTGCCCCGATGCGCCGCACCTGAACTCGACGTGCGTATGGCGCTCTAGATCAAGCCGAGCTGGCGGGCGGCGAGGGCGGCGAGGCTGAGCGCCGCGAGCCAGAGAGCGAGCGAACCCCACACTCGGCCGCGTTGCCGCGTGGCGCCGAGCGCCGTGATCGACTCGGGCGAAAGCCTGACCCCATTCTGTGCCATCTCGGTGACCGGCGCGAACGCGGCCTGCGCCTCGCTCAACAGCCCTGGCAGTTCTCCGATCAGGTGCCCGATCGTCGTCGCGCCCTCGCCGGCTTCCTTGATTCGGCCAAGGACGCCGAGGTTCGCCTGCATCCACTCCTTCGCGATAGGTTCGGCGGCCGTCCACATGTTGAGGGCGGGATCGAGCGACCGTGCGACACCCTCGACGATCACCATGCTCTTCTGAAGCATGATGAGTTCCGGGCGCGTCTGCATGTCGAACACCTCGGTGTATTCGAACAGTTGCCCGAGCAGGTCGGCCATGGAGATCTCGCTCGCCACCCGGCCGTGGATCGGTTCGCCGATGGCGCGCAGCGCTTGCGCGAACACGTCGACGGGATGGTGCGGGGGAACATAGCCGGCCCAGAAGTGGACCCACGCCGCGCGCTTGTAGTCGCGCGTGATGAGGCCGTGCAGGATTTCCGCGAGGAAGCGGCGCTCGCGCGGACCAAGCCGGCCCATGATGCCGAAGTCGACGGCGACGACGCGGCCCTGCTCGTCGACGAACAGGTTGCCCTGGTGCATGTCGGCGTGGAAGAACCCGTCCTTCATCGCGTGCCGCAGGAACGATCGGATAACGGTGAGGCCGAGCGCGCGTTTGTCGAAGCGCCTTTCGTCGAGCGCGGCGTGATTGGCGATGGGCGTGCCGTCGATCCATTCGAGCGTCAGAACGCGCTTCGCCGTCCGCGTCCAATCGACCTCGGGCACGCGGAACGCCGGATCGTCACGGGTGTTGTCCGCCATCTCGGAGATCGCCGCGGCTTCGAGGCGCAAATCCATCTCAAGCTCGGTCGTCCGCTTCAACGTATCGACGATGGCGACGGGCTTCAGGCGACGCGACGGCGCGTGCAGGCGCTCGACCAGGCGCGCGGCAAAATAGTAGCTGTCGAGATCGCGCTTGAAGCGCTTCTCGACGCTGGGCCGCAGAATCTTGACGGCAACCGTTCTCGTCGTGCCGTCCCTCGTCTTGACGACGGCCTTGTGCACTTGCGCGATCGACGCGGCGGCCACGGGCGGTCCGAACTCGACGAAGTGGTCTTCGAGCTTGCCGCCGAGCGATGCCTCGACCGCCGCTCGGGCCTCGGCCATGGAGAAGGGCGGCAGCCGGTCCTGCAGCGAGGATAGCTCGCGCGCGAGGTCGGGTCCGATCACGTCGGCGCGCGTGGCGAGGAACTGGCCGAGCTTGATGTAGGAGGGGCCGAGCGCAGCGATGGCGCCTGCGACGCGCTGCGACTTTGGCTGGCCGATGCGGAAGGGGGCGGAGAGCCAGCGGATCGGCGCGGTGGCCGCGCGCAGTGCAATGAGGGCTGGCGGAACCTTCATGCCGGGTGGAACGAAGCGAACGCCATGCTGGGCGAGCACCAGTCCCGCCTTTGCAAGTCGCAGCATATTGAGGATCGCGCCGGCCAACGTCGTCTCCGGAATGGTCAACTGCTTGGGGGGCAAGGCACCACGCGCGCCCGAGCCGTTCCCGGTGGCGACATTGCCCGTACCGGAGGCCCGGTCAAGCGCTACACGTCGACGTCGTTGCTTTCCTCGGCTATTCGCCGCAGGTGAGCCGCGATCTCGGGGTGGGTGACCTCGAGCTGATGGAAATCCGCGCGATGCAGCTTCAACACGCGGACCTTGGACGCCGTATGGAAGCTCGCCCGGTGCCGGTCGTTCCGCAACAGGGCGGTGACGCCGAACGCGGCACCGGTCGTGAGTTCAGATGCACCTCCCTCGGCGAGGCGCTTCACGCGGCCCGAGGCGAGGAAATAGATCGCGTCTCCCGGACTGCCTTCGGCCATGATTTCCATGTTGGGCGGAAGGTTATGGGCGTGGAGCATCGGCATGATGGCCGCCACATGCCGCGCGTCGAGGTCCGCCAGCAGCGGAATGCGCGACATCAGCGACCAGTTGACCACGAAGTCGCGCCGACCGACCTCCTGAGCAAAGCCGGTCGAGATGATGGCGACCGGTAGCGCCAGGACGCAAAGCCCTGCCACCATCACGATGCCGCCGAACAGCCGGCCGAGCGGCGTTATCGGCGTCACGTCACCGTAGCCGACGGTGGTGAGCGTTGCGACCGCCCACCATGCGGCGGCCGGCACCGAACCGAACTTGTCGGGCTGCACCTCATGCTCGAGATAGTGAATGCCGCTCGCCGCGAACAGCACGGCGGCGACGAGGAGCAGCAGTGCGCCGGTCAGCGCCCGGCGCTCTTTGGCGATGACGCGGACCAGTGTGTGCAGGGCGGGCGAGTAACGCGAGAGCTTGAAGAAGCGCAGGAGACGTAGAATGCGCAGTACGCGCAGGTCGAGCCCCATCACGTGGCCGAGATAGAATGGCAGGATGGCGAGCAGATCAATGACGATCGCCGGACGCCGGGCCATCTGCAGGCGGGCCCGCCAGGCCGGCAGCCGGGACAGGAACGGCATCTCGACCGCGACCCACAGTCGCGCCACGTATTCGAGCGTGAAGATCGCGACCGAGAATACTTCGAAGAGGTGGAAATAGGCGGCGTACTCGCGGTGGAGCGACGGAACCGTCTCGGCGACGAAGGCGGCGATGTTGAGCAGGATCAGGACGATGATGAAGAAATCGAACGCCTTGCTGGCGCGATCGTCGCCACGGCCGGCCTCGATGATCTCGTAGGTCCGCCGTCGGAGCCGGGCAAGGCGGCCGGTCCGCTGCGCCGTTGTCGTATGCGCCGTGGCGTGTTGGGCGTGATGGCGATCGGCCATGGTCAAGCTTGGCGCTCCGGCGTAGCCTCTAGGGTTCGATCGGCTAAGAGGGAAGCGGTAGGCGCTTTCATCGAAAGCGTGAATCGCATCCCAACCTGATGGTTCAGAATGCCAGTCACGACTTTTGCGGAATCGCGCTCGCGATCCCTCAAAGTGCTCTAGCACCCGGGACTGGGCGGCACCGCGCGTGTCGGCGGTATCCGGCATGGTTGCACAGTTCTATCGCAATACCGAAACGCTTCCAGCAGAGCCGTAGCTTTCGGTCAAGTCTGGCCACCGCCGCTGCACGGCCGTGAGCTGAGTTCGTAATGGCGGCGCTGGGCCTTGCCGCCGATCTCGGGCATATGACCCTTGTCAGAGGCTACGCTGCGGCGGAAGCCTCACTCGTGATGACGTCCAAGTTCTCGCGCCTGCCGTTCGCCGTCGCTCTCGGCGACCTCGCGTCCGGCGAAGCGATCGACGCGGCGACATGGCTCGGATAACTGGTGATTTTGGCGGCCGGCGTCGCCGTCACTCGCCACGAGGCGCAACGGGCGCAGCGGCGCACGGTATCGCGCGCGCCTTCGCCGCCGATGGTAAGCGCCTGAGTGCAAGACCTGAGAATGGCCGCGATGGCGGCTGGCGCGCAGCGCCCGCCAGCCTTGCCATCGCGCCCGTGATCAGCCGAACGACTTGTGCGCCGGCTCTTCCTCCGTCGCCCAATCCGGGAACACCGGATAGACGCCGGCAACGCGGCCCATCTGCTTGGTCAACGCCAGAACGATGTCGATCGCGGGCGTCGGAACGTCGACCAGTCGGCCGATCTCCTGCACCACGGAGAGCAATGCGTCGAGCTCGAGTGGCCGCTTCTTGTCCAGATCCTGCAGCATGCTGGTGCGGTGCGCGCCGACCGACGCCGCGCCGTTGATGCGCCGCTCGATATCGACGCGGAAATGCGCACCGATGCGGCGTGCGATGATCTCCGCTTCCTCCATCATGCGCTTGGCGACCATGCGCGTGCCGGGATCTGTGGCGACGACGTCGAGCGTCGCGTGGGTCAGCGCTGAAATCGGATTGAAGCACAGGTTGCCCCACAGCTTCAGCCAGATGTCATTGCGGATCTCAGGATAGATCTTGGGCTTCAAGCCCGCCGCTTCGAAGGCCGCCGCCAGCGCCTTGATGCGCGGCGTTTCCTGGCGGGTCGGTTCGCCGAGACCGTAGCGGTCGCCGTAGGTGTGCTTGATGACGCCCGGCGCGATCAGTTCGGCAGCCGGATAGACGGTGCAGCCGATGGCGCGCTCCGGCCCGATTGCCTTCCACTGGCGTCCCTTCGGATCGACGCTCTCGAGCTGCATGTTGGCGTACTGGCCCTCGAAGCCGTAAAAGTACCACCACGGAATTCCGTTCTGCGCGGTGACCACGGCGGTGTCAGGTCCGAGCAGCGGCTTCATATGGTCGGCCGCGTCCCACGCCTGATGCGATTTGAGCGCGACGATGACGAAGTCCTGTGGGCCGAGGTCGGAAGGTTCCTTGACCGCGGGCAGCCGCGCCACTTTCTCCTCACCGCCGATGATGAGCTTCAGGCCGTTGGACTTGATCGCCTCGAGGTT
This sequence comes from Hyphomicrobiaceae bacterium, assembly GCA_016793635.1. Lineage (GTDB taxonomy): Bacteria > Pseudomonadota > Alphaproteobacteria > Rhizobiales > Hyphomicrobiaceae > JAEUMD01. The sequence goes on along the minus strand of JAEUMD010000008.1, from coordinate 147,328 downwards.
GGCGCCGCGTGCCACCACCGAGACGTCGACGCCCGCGAGTTTCATCAGGACCGCAATGTGCGCGCCAATCGCGCCGGCGCCGTAAATGCAGACTTTCATGGACGTTTTTTCTCCCTGCACGCCTTTATTGGTTGGTATACCAGTTTGAAGCCCGTGGCGCCGTGCCACGTCAAGGGGGGCGGCGGCGGTTTTGCGATATTGCCGCGGCTGAGCGCGGGCGACAGGATCGGGACGACGAGACGGAGCACCCGCCGCATGTCACTCGAGTATCCGCTACCGCGCCGGGCACTCTCGACGGAAGTCATCAACAACGCTGCTTTGTCCGAGCTTTACGCGGTGCGCGGGAGAGAGGAGCGGGCTCGGCTGATCGCCAAGATCATCCTTGCCGTCTTCAACGATTATTATTCGCGGTCTCGCCGCATTCCCTTCGATGCCAAGCTCGCCTTCGAGCGGCGCGACTGGCCTTCGACCTTCCGCCTGTCGCGCGACCGCCTGTCGATCTACACCATCTCCATCGATAGGGCACTTCCCGTGCTCGAAGCCGGTGCCCCCGAGTTACGCGAAGACGAAACGTTCTGGAGCGAGATCGAGCGCTACTACGACGAGCTGATCGCCTCGCGCTACGAGGCCGACCTCGCCTTCGCCTTCATCAACTCCGTTCGCCGCAAGCTCTACTCCGACTTGTGGAAGCCGGTGCAGTATTCCCCGCCCAAGGGCATGGTGCGTCGCGGCATCCTCGACGTGCCGACCCTCGTCACCATCGCGGCGACCGTCCCGGTGACGGCCGAGACCGTGCGCGAGATGCTGGCGGTTCCTGGGCTCACGGCGCGATGGCGCGACCAGGAAGAGGATGCCGCGCTCGTCGCCGAGCGGATCACGCTCGCCGCGCTTGCGCGGGGCGCCACCGAAGGCAGCGAGCTGAAACTGGTGATGGTCAACGCCGGGTTCTATCGCAACCGCGGCTGCTATCTCGTCGGCCGCCTCGCCGTGCCGGGCCACGGCATCCACCCGCTCGCCATCGCGCTGCTCAACGAGGCCGACGGCGTTTTTGTCGATGCCGTGCTGACGGAAAGCGACGATCTCCAGTACGTCTTCTCCTCGACGCTGGCCAATCTGCACGTCACCAATCCGAACTTCCACGAACTCGCCCAGTTCCTGTTCAGCCTGATGCCGAAACGGCCGCTTGGCCTGCACTACTCGACGATCGGCTTCAACCACATCGGCAAGGTCGCGGTCATCAACGAGATCGAACGCGAGCACCGGCGCACGGGCGAGCGCCTCGATACGGCGGTCGGCTTTCGCGGCACGGTGGCGATCGGATTTTCGATGCCGTCGTCGCGCTACGTGATGAAGGTGATCCGCGACCAGCCGACAGCGGACTACAAGTGGGGTACCTTCCCCGGGGTCGAAGCAGTGATCGAGAAATACCGGCTCGTCCACTACATGGATCGCGCCGGATCGATGCTCGACAACATCATCTATTACAACATCACGCTTGATGCCGGGATGTTCGCGGCGGACCTCGTCGACGAACTCGTCGCCGCCGCGCCCGGCTGCGTCGCACGCCAAGGCGATCAGCTCATCTTCCGCCACTTGATCGTGCAACCGAAGATGATCCCGATGCCGGTGTTTCTGGCATCCGCGTCGCCGGAGGATGCCCGGGTCGCGGTGCAGAATCTCGGCACGTGCATCAAGAACAACGCTGCAGCCAACGTGTTCAACAAGGATCTCGACGGGCGCAACTACGGCGTCAGCCCGATCCGCAAAGTCTATCTCTTCGATTATGACGCGGTGGAGCCTCTGACCGAGGTTAAGGTTCGCACCAACACTGACCGGGTCGATGGCGAGGAGGATATTCCGGACTGGTTCTTCGAAGAGGGTACGATCTTCCTGCCCGAGGAAATGATGGTCGGGCTGCGCATCGACGACCGCGAGCTGCGCCGCGCGTTTCTCGATACCCATCCGGAGCTGATGACGGTCGACTACTGGACGGGAATGCAGCGCGCGATCCGCGAGGGCAAGGTGCCGAAGGTGCGCGCCTATCCGCTCGGCCGGCGCCTCGTCCGCCCAAAAGTGGCGGCGAAGAGGTAGGGGGCAGGTGGCGACCGGACCGGATGGAAGCACTGTATGCTTCCATCCCAACCGAAAGAGCACTTGCGGTCGCGGGCTCGCGGATTCAGTGCGAGCCCTTCTTGAACAGCGACGAGGCGATGAGACCCGCAGCGACCGCGATGAACACGGCGAAGATGCCGTAGAACAACGGATAATCGAAAGCGAAGTCGTGCATGTAGCGCTCGATGCCCTCGCGCTGGAGAGAAACCTTCGACGAGTACTTGCTTAGCAGCTTGCCATCCTTGAACAGGTAGACGTGGGCGACAAGCGGGCCGACGGGAACGTTGGCCGGCAGATTGACGGCCGAGCGGAACAGGCTGCGGCCGATGAAGGCCACGCCATAGTCGCTCTTCTGGTAGAGCTTGTCGGCCTGCTTACGGCGGATCACAGCCTCCTTGAAGCTGTCGAGCTCGCTCGCCGGCGGTGCCTTTGCGCCCGGAATGGGCTTCATCGAGATGTGCTCGAAACCGATCTGGTTCGCGTTGAGCACGGCCGCCTCGGCGACCTCGGAGACAGGGCGCGTCGAAACGATGGCGTAGTAGCTCGGTACGCCCTGGAATGTCTGTGCCTTGGTATTGATCCAGAGGCCGCCGACGTTCTCCTTCTTGCGCGTCACCACCGGTGTCGCGGTTCCCTCGATTGTGATGGCGATATCGTAGAGACCGGACTCCGCGGTTTCCTGCCGGCTGTTCTCGACAGAACCGAAAACGACGATTTCGGTGCCGGTGAAGCTCGACGTGATCGCGACCGATCGGGTCGAGACGTCGGCCTCGACGCGCTCTTTCGGCAATTCGCCGACTTGTGCGGTCTGTTGCAGGGCACCGGTGGGCTTAGCGGCTTGGCCCGGAGTGGCGCGAGCCGGAGCGGCAAGTGAGGGAGCGGCTTGCGTCGGCGCGGGCTGCTGGGCCGGAGCCGCATGCACCGGCAGCTGCTGTGCCGGAGTCGGCTGCAGAGGCTGCTGGGCAGAAGGGTACGCGGGCACCTGTGCTCCGCCGGCCGTCGATGGCAACGGCGCGGCCGGGGCCACCTGCTGCGGTGACTGCGACGGATAGGCTTGCTGCGGTTGCAACGGCGGATAGAGCTGCTGGTTGGGCTGCTGCTGGCCGTATCCCTGATACTGCGGCTGACCGTAACCTTGCGGGTACTGGGGCTGCGTCGGCGCCTGCAACTGCTGTTGAGGAGGGTACGCCTGCGGCGACTGCTGCGGCCATTGCCCGCCACCCTGCGCAAAGGCAGACGGCGCCAACGCGACGGCGAGCAGCGCAATCGCGGCGGCGAGACCTTGGCGGGCAAGCGGCTTGCTTGAACGAATCTGCATCAGTGGCCTCCCATCATGCCGCTGATCGAGAAGAGGTCGCTCGGCGTCGTGATGAGGCCGTAGGCGATCCTGAGGCAGACGAGCAGGACGAGGCCCGCGAGCAGCGCCCGCAGCTGTTCGCCCTTGAGCTTCTCGCCAGCGACGGCGCCGAACTGCGCACCGATGACGCCGCCGATCATCAGCAGCATCGCCAGCACGATATCGACGGTGAAGTTCTGCGTGGCGTGCATGATCGTCGTCGCCGCGGTGACGAACACGATCTGGAACAGCGAGGTGCCGACGACCACGTTGGTCGGCACGCGCAGCAGGTAGATCATGGCCGGAACCATGACGAAGCCGCCGCCGACACCCATGATGGCACCGAGGAAGCCGACGAAGGCGCCGATCAGCAGCGGCGGGATCGCGCTGATGTAGAGCTTCGAGCGGTGGAAGCGCATCTTGAAGGGGAGGCCATGAATCCAGCTGTGCTGGCCCGGGCGCCGCGCAGAGACTTTCTGTCCCGCCTGCGTCTTGCGGATGGTGTTGAGTGATTCGATCAGCATCAGAGTGCCGATGATGCCGAGGAAGGTGACATATGTCAGCGAGACGAACAGCTCGAACTGGCCAATCTGGCGAAGGATCTTCACCACCTGCACGCCAATGGCCGAACCGACCACACCGCCCGTCAGCAGAACGACACCCATCTTGATGTCGACGTTGTTTCGTCGGTACTGGGCAATGGCGCCCGAGACGGAGGAGGCGACGATCTGTGCCGCCTCGGTACCGACGGCAACCGCAGCCGGCACGCCCGAGAAGATCAACAGTGGCGTCATCAGGAAGCCGCCACCGACGCCGAACATTCCAGATAAAAATCCGACGGCCGCACCCATCCCGAGGAAGATGAAGATGCTGGCCGACATTTCGGCGATTGGCAGATAGAAGCTCATCGGATCGCTCACTCGGCAGGCGCGCGCGGCGGCTGGTCTCTCGTGCTATCGTGGAAATGCGGCAAACCGTCCTGCGGCGGAGGCGCCGCAAGCTCGGTCGAACACATGACCGTCGTCTGCGACCGCGAGCCCGGACTCCTCGATACCTGCGCCGTGGCGCGAAGTGATCTCGGATAGGCTCGAAGCCAATCGGCTGGCTCGCCGGGAGCTGGCCGCAGGGCGGCTCGGAAACTCTGGTCGGGCCGGGAATAGCGCACAGGTTCGAACGCGGTCCGATGGAGCAAAACCCTCGCGAAGCGAGACTTCCAGGAACGCGCTGCTACCTTTGTCGTGGCTCGTAGCAATGGTCAATGCGACCATCTGCACGCGAGCGGAAAAGTGTGTCTTCGCGTTTTAGTTGGAAGCGAAGCTGTCATTGTTCCACGACGCGCAAGAGCCGCGTGTCCTCGTGTTTGTTTGCGGTGCACCATGACGCGTCCCGCCGGCGGCAGATCCATCATGGCTCGGTTAATCGTGTCGTGCCGTGGCCGTCGGCGGCAACGATGTAACCCGCAACGCCCCCGGCCTCACGAAGCCTACGCCCGACCTGCCTCCAAACCGTGAACGGTTCAGCCCCTGCGGCGATCGGTACCGGCGTTTCTGGTCGGTAGCCCGAAAACAGAGCGGGCGGCGCAACGGATTCCGTCGCGCCGCCCGACGATGTCGCTGCTCTCGCGCGGCTCAGGTGTCGCTGGTGCTGGCGCGGGTCTTCCACTCCTCACCTGCGACGCGCGGATCGTTGGCAACGCGGTCGGAAGGCGTGCTGCGCCAGTTCGCTACCAGGGCCCGCGCGGCACCGAGGTCGGTAGCGTTAAGGGTGCGCTCCATCTCGTCGCGGCGGCGCGTTGCCTCCTGGTCGCCGGAACGGGCGGCGATCGCGTACCACTTGTAGGCCGTGCGCGCATCCTTCTCGACGCCGAGCCCGCCCTCGTAAAGCACTGCGAGGTTGAACTGGCTGTCGGCGAGGCCGCGCTCGGCGGCAGAGGTGAACCACGTCGCGGCGGTGGCGTAATCCGGAGTCTTGGCGGTGCGCCCGGCGCTGAGCACGGCGAGGTTGTGCATGGCCTTGATGTTGCCGCCCTCGGCGGCGCGCTGGTACCAGATCTTGGCGCGGGCGAGGTCCGGTTTCACGCCGAGGCCGCGCTCGAACAGCGTTGCAAGGCGGTATTGCGACTGCACGAAGCCTTGCGTCGCGGAGCGCTGATACCAGCGGACCGCTTCTGGGAAATTCTGCGGTACGCCATTGGCCTCGGCGAAGCGGGCGCCGACCTCGAACTCCGCGGAGGGGTCGCCGGTGGCGGCGGCCATGCGCAGAGAGAGCGGGCCGACCGCGGCGATCGGCAGCTCGAGCGGCTTGCGCGAGAGTTCGGAGATCCGGTCGCCGCCGGCCGAGCCGGTCGCGGCGAGCTCGCGCACGCCGTCGGCCGTGTTCGCTTCGGGGATCAGCGAGGCGAGCGTGGGGGCAGGCCGCTGAGCGGCGCCGAGCCGGCCCGACAGCTCGGCCATCGACTGGCGGTGCTGCAGACGATCGAGCTGCTCCAGCGTCGGCGCGCGGGCCGGGATCGCGACATGAATGCCCATCGGCGGGCGGTCGAGATCGCCATCCATCGGGACGTCGGCCAGCGCGGTGCGCTCGACGCTGGCGGTTGCGGTGGTGCGCGTCGTCGCATCGTCCAGGTCGGAGCGCCGGTCACGGCCGGAGCGATCGTTTGCCGGCGCGTTCTGGTTGTCGCGCTCGAACGTCTCGGGCTCCTTGACGGGAGTGTCTGCGCCGTTGGACGGGCTGCCCGCACCAGGATCGGCGGTCCGGGGTGCCCCGACGTCCGCGGTCGGCTGCGCGACGGGCTTGGCGTCGATCGGCTGTTCGGCGGCAAGTCCGCTCTTTTCGAGCGTGCGCTCGACCTTGGCCGCGCTCGGCTGCTCGGCGTTTCGGGCCGCGCGCTTCTGCGCCAACATCAGAATACCGGGGATCGCCACCAGCAACACGAGCGCGCTGACCAGCACCTTGCGCGACGGCATGCGGGTGAGGTTCAGGCGGCTCTTCGCCGCCGGCTCGGCCGGCACCACCTTCGGGCGCGGCCGCTGCTGCGCCACGGTCACCTCGGGTTCGGCGGCGACGGCGGGCTTGCGTGGTGCCGCCACATCGTCTGCATCTTCGGCGGCGTTCGCAGCGGCGCTCGCCTTCTGCATGGCGCGACGGGCGTCGGCGATGAAATCGTGGCGCATGCGCTCGATCGATTCGCCGGAACCGGGAGCCGCAGGCTTATTCGACGCGGAGACGGGTTGCGGGGCTGCGGTGCTGGGAGCCGCCTTCGGCTCGCCGCCGCGCATCGCCACCGCGAAAGGGCGCTCGCCATCCTCATCCATGCTCGCGACGGGTGCGGACTTGCGCGGTTCGTAGGGCATAGCGCGGGTGTCGGCGGTGAAAGAGCCGCCCAAATCGATCGGCTTCAAGGCGGGCGCGGTCGGCGCATCGGCGCTGAACCGGACCGGATCACGGGCGAACTCCGCCGGCGGCATGGCCCGGGTCTGCGACATCTCGATGGCGTCGACCCGGTCGAGGACGCGGATCATCGCCTGCTGCATCGTGTCGAGCATCGCCGCGGTCTGCTCGTCACCCTCGCGGCGCTCGCTGATGAAGCTCTCGAGGAGCTGGCGAACGGCGAGCATCTCGCCCGTGCCGCCCATATCGGCTGCACCCGCGTTGGTGCTGGCGAAACGAGATGCGACGCGCTCGGCGGCGGCTTCCGCGAGGGATGCGATGTCGGCTGCCTGCGCGCCGCCATCGACCTTGAGGCGGCTGGCGATCTGCTCGACGGCGCTCGAGATCAGGGGCTCGAGATCGGTGTCGGCATGGCCGTTGCGGTCGAGCACCTCGTCGAAGCGCGGATCGGTCAGGCGATCGACGACGGCGGCGAGGGTCTGCTCGATGCCGTCGAGGCGGGAGAGCTGGCCGCGGGCCTCGTCGAACTGCTGGGTGAGCTCGGCGATGTGCGCTTCGAGCAGTCCGAGGCTCTCGACGTCGGTGCGCGTCGCCATTCCGTCGAGGGCGTTGCCGAAGCGCTGCTCGAGGCGGTCGAAGCGGTCGCCGAACAGGTTGAGCGTCGTATCGGGAGCGACGTTGGCGAGGCTCTCCTCGACGCGCCGCGCGATGTCGGCGAAACGCTCCTCGAGCCAGGCGCGCTCGACGTCGTTGGCAGGAGTGGGGATGGCTTCGCTGCGAGCCGGATGGGCGGCGCGCGCCGTGCTGGTCGAGGCGCCCGTGCTCATCAAGCCCGCGATACCCGTCTCGTAATGGCGCGCGAGAGCGTCAGCGGCGTCCCGATCCCAGGCGTTCTCGTCGTTGGCGAGGACGGCTTCGGAATCCATGTCAGCGGAGGCCACCGGCTCGGTGGCAACGCTTGGCCTCAACGCGGGCGTGACCGGTTCGGCTGCGGCTTGCGGATCGCTGTCCAGAGCCGGCATCTCGTCACGAGCAGTGGCGATGCGCTCCGCCAGCATCGCCACGCCATCCTCGATGCGCTCGAAGGCTGGCAGGAAGGCGTCCGGTACGCGGGATTTATAGGAACGGGCCTCGGAGCCGAGCGCGTCGAGGCGGGCGAGCATGCCGGCCAGCGCTTCGGACTGACGACGCTCGGAGTCGGAGATCTGGCTGGTGATGCGCTCGAGCAGCCCCACCAGGTCGGGTGCCTTGCAGCCGCCGTCCGATGCCGTTCGATCGCCATCGTACGACATGGCGCCACCGGTGAGTGCGCTACCAGAAGTGTTCGACATGCTGTTCCCCATCGCCACGCGAATCGAGTTCCCGGTCTCGGCGCTCCGTGGATGGAGAAAGCGGCTCAACCCCCGCCGCGTCGCCGTATCAGGACCATCGTCGGTTCAGACGAGAAACGAGCTCAGAACCACCATTCGCGAAGCTGGCAGCGGCCGGTAAAAGTTCGGTTAAGTCTTGTCCGGTTCCGGACGGTTGCGAGCGCTCGCCCCCGATTTACGGGCCGCGGTGAGCCTGGATCGGCGAACCGCCATCGTTCCGTCGCACGCAGACGGGCAGATGGCGTGCCGGCGCGGCGGGGTGATTCGCCCTCGCGTCCGCACAACACTGCCGGCCGCCCGGCGCTATGTCCGGGCGGGTAATTTTGCGAAAATGGAACTGCGAGCCGGCGCGGAATCGCGCCCGGCGACATCAGGTCTGGAGGATCACATGCCCGCTACAGGCGCTATTCGCTTCACGCGCTTCGCCGCCCTGGTGCTGGCCGCCGCAGCCCCGGCCGGGGCCGCATGCGCTGAGGACGCTGCTTCGCGCTTCACCATGACGCCGTCGCCCGACGGCCTCGTGCGGCTCGATACCACCACCGGCGCGGTCTCGCTCTGCGCGAAGAAGGACGGTGAATGGGCCTGCCGGGCGCTGCCGGACGACCAGAAGACGCTGCAAGACCGGGTCGCCAAGCTCGAGGAAGAGAACCGCTCGCTCAAGGATGAGAACCGCCGGCTCGAGGACGTGATGGGGCTCAACGGCAAGCCGGGCACGGGAGAGGCAGGGCCCGGTCGGCCTGCGCCGGAGAAGCTTCCCCTGCCGACGGAGAAGGACGTCGATAAGGCGTTTGACTATGTCGAGGGCATGCTGCGCAAGTTCCGCGAGCGGCTGAAAAAGCTCGACGATCCCGATACCAAAGGTGGCCCGGATGGTCCCTACCGGACCCCGTCACCTGCGCCGGGTCCGGATGGCGAGCCGAAACCGGAAAGTCCCCGTGGCACATGACACCACGAGAAGCGGCGGTTCGCGCGCGGTGATTCGCGCGCGGTGATGGGAGACCGGCGATGACGGTTCGGGACGAAAGCGCGCCCGCGGGGAACCCGCGAGAGGCGGCCCAGCAAGCCATTGCGCAGGCGTCCGGCACCCTGCGCGTGGCGACTCGCGGCAAGGGCTTTGCCGACATTACAGGCGACGTCGGCCGCTGGCTCGGTTCGATTGCGGCCGGTGAGGGTCTGCTGACGTGCTTCATCCGGCACACATCGGCGTCGCTCCTGATCCAGGAGAACGCGGACCCCGACGTGCTGCGTGATCTTTCCGATGCGCTCGCTGGGTTCGCGCCGGAGCGGGTGGCCTATCGCCACGACAGTGAGGGGCCGGACGACATGCCGGCCCATATCCGTACCGTCCTGACCGGCGTCTCGCTGTCGATCCCCGTGCTTGGCGGAGTGATGCGGCTCGGCGTCTGGCAGGCGATCTATGTCGCCGAGCACCGCTCCGCGCCCCACACACGAGAGGTGGCGCTGCACTTCATCGGCAGCACGCGCTGAGCCCGAGCCCGAACGACCATCACTTCGGCGCGCGGCGCTGCTTCAGCCGGAGGCGGTGCATCTCTCGATCGTAAAGAATCTCGCCACCCGGCACACGGATGTCACGCGCGAGTTCCAGCACATGGCGCGAAGGCGGCGCGGTCAGCACCGACACCGCCATTGCGGCGATGGTGCCGAGCGGCAAGCCGAGCGCGGCGAGCACCGACCCCGCAACAGACACCAGCCGAGCCTCGCCAGCGACGATCGCCAGCACCGCGACGGCAAAGCCGGCGGCCATGCCTGCGGCGGCTCCCGGTCCGTTGATGCGCTTCCACCAGATCGATAGCACGAGGACGGGGAACGCGGTCGAGGCTGTGATCGCGAGCGCCCAGAGCATGAGCTTCAGTGGATCGGTCGGCGTCAGCACGGCTACCGTGGTGCCGGCGATCGTTGCCCCGGCCAGCATCGCACGGGCGATCAGAAGACGGGGGGCATCGGTCGGTGGCTCCTGCGCTAGACCGTTCACGAGGTCCTCGGCCATCAGGTTCGCGAGCGCCGTGACGGTGGCTCCGGCGCTCGCCAGCGCCGCGGCGAGGATTGCAGCCGCGGTAAAGTAGGCGACCGCGAGCGGCAACCCGGTGGCGAGTGGCAGCGCCATCAGCACGCCGTCGCGCGCAAACGCCACGTTGCTGACCGAGACTCGCGTCGCGTTTGATTTGAGCTCGGCGAGCCCTGCCTCGCGCAACCGCGTCAGCCACTCTGTGCCGGAACCGTTGAGAGCCATGTCGACCAGCGGCTCGCGCAGGAAGGCGGCGACCGAGATCATCGTCAGCACCAGTACGCCGAAGAAGAACGTCGCCCAGCCGAGCGACTTGCGGGCGTCGTAGACGCTTGGCGTGGCGGAGACGCGCGGCAGCAGCCAGGGCGCGGACGCGAGGCCCGCCATCACCGTCCACAGCGTGATGACGAACGCTGCCGGGCCGATGTCGACGAATGTCGCCGCAAACCGCTTGGAGACCGTGACGAACCCTTCGCCCGGCAGATTGAAAGCGAGCTGGGTCGCCGCCGTTTGCGGCAAGGCGAGTGAAGCTTCCTGTCGCAGCAGTGATCGCACGACCGGCCCCGAGCTCAACTGCGGTACCGGGATTTTCGTGACGATCAGCGCGACGAGCGCCGCCATCAGCAGGATCGCCAGCACGGCGGTGATGGCCTGTGCTGCGCTCGACCAGGAGAGCGAGCGCATGCCGCCGAGCACGAGGCTCGTGAGAACCACACCCGCGAGCAAGGGCAGGATCGTGGCGGGGCGCCATCCGACCAGCCAGCCCGCGACGTAAGCTCCCAGTCCAAGCTCGGCGGCGACGATCAGCAGCATCGGCACGGCCAGAAACACGGCGGCTGCGATACGCAACCAATTGCTCGCGAAGCGGCGGCCGAGATAGGTCGGCACGGTGTAGGCGCCGAACTTGCGCAGGAACGGCGCCAGCAGGATGCCCATGACGACGAAACCGGCTAGTCCGCCGATGGTGATCGCAAGCCCGTCGTAGCCGCTGACGAAGAATACGCCCGTCACGGCGGCAAACCCGGTGGCGCCGAGGGCGGATACGGCGAGCGATATGCCGGTGTAGATCGCCGGCACGCGACGGCCCGCCGCAAAGTAATCGGTCGAGCTCTGCGTGTAGGAGGCGGCGCCGATGACGAGATAGAGAAGCAGAGGGGCGGCGAGCATGAGCCACCGCAGGCGCAGGTCGGCAACTCCCAGGTACTCGAAGATGATGGCCAGGATGAACACCGACACCAGCAGCGCCGCGAAGATGCCGAAGTAGGTGCCGAGCCTCGGATTGACCAGGCGGGAACGTGGCGTGAAGGTCATAGGCAACTCGGCAGGTGGGAGGTGGCGGCATCGTGCGCCAGCGGGCGGCGCGGCGGGCGCGGGTGAATGTCCCGCTACTGTGTCACGTCACTGGTCCTCGTGGGCGCCGTGCCAGTGGTCGATCGCATCCTGGCGGTTGACGAAGCTCGCGACGGTGGCGAGCGCGATCACGAAGATGCCGTGTGCGGTCAGCAGGAAGCCGATGGGAAAGCCGAGAAACCGCTCGGCGTTCAACGGCTCGCTGTAGAGCGGCAACACGGTGATTGCGACCAGGAACGGAACAAGGCTGGCGATCATCTGCCACTTGGTGTTGCGCCAGTAGGGCTTGCGCTCCTTGCGCTCCATCATGACCGTGCTCCCTCGGAACGTTGCTGTGAGAGTGGTAAGCGGATCGCCCGTGCGCGAGAAGCTGAAAAGCGACAGGGCGCCGCCCGCGTCTCCTCTTCCGCAGTTAGCGCGGCACGAATACCGCGAGATGCCCTTGCCCTCAAAAGTGCCCAGACGGCATCGCCAGCCGGCACCGACGCTGAGCAATACTGGTGCACGGCATGCCAGCACAAGAATTAGGCTCGGGTGGGCCTTCGTCGACGTGAGGGACTGCGCGAAGGCCGCGTTGACGTTATCTGGCAAGGTTGCTTGGAGTGCGTCTTTATTAGACCTATTGATTAAATTGGCATCTATGTCAGAACTGCGACGCCCGGTCGCAACGTGAGTCCCCCCGGACCGCGAAATCAGACGGGAATGACGCTCAGCATCCCGGCGGCACAGACCGCTGTGGCCTGCGCCCGCAGGAGGAAATATGCTCTCTTATCGTATCGTCATCGTCGACGATCACCCGCTGTTCCGCGGCGCTCTCAAACAGGCGTTGTCGGCCTCGTTCGAGGCGGCGGAGATCGTCGAAGCGGGCTCTCTCGACGAGTTGACCGCCAAACTCGCCAGTGGCCTCGAAGTGGACCTGATCCTGCTGGATCTGACCATGCCGGGTGTTCAGGGCATTTCCGGGCTTGTGTTCCTGCGGGGGCAGTATCCCGAGGTGCCGGTCGTCATCGTATCGGCCAACGACGACCCGACCACTATCCGCCGTTGCATGGAATGCGGCGCATCGGGCTTCGTGCCGAAGTCGGAGCCGGTCGAGCGCATCCGCCAGGCGGTGCGCGCTGTTCTCGACGGCAACGTCTGGACGCCGCCGGACGTCGATCTCTCCGCCGCGGTGCCGGGTGACGAGACTACGAACGACTTGCTCGTCCGTCTGTCCTCGCTGACGCCGCAGCAGGTGCGCGTCCTCATGATGCTGGGCGAGGGGCTACTGAACAAGCAGATCGCCTACAAGCTCGGCGTGTCGGAGGCGACCATCAAGGCGCACGTTTCGGCGATTCTGCAGAAGCTCGGTGTCGATAGCCGCACCCAGGCGGTGATTGCGGTCAACCGCATCGACAATGGCGCCTGGATGAAGATCGCCAACTGAGGTTGGGCCTCCGTCAGAGTGCGACCGGTCGAGACGTGCAGTGTGAAGCGCTTTCGTCGAAAGCCTTCATCGTGCCCTGAGCTGATATTGGAGAGTGCGATTTTCTGAGGGGAGTCGCTCTCCACTCGCGTGCCGGTCGTCCCCCTGGCTGGGCATGCCGCTGGCGGCCAGCTGCCTATTCCGCTGCCGCCTGGCGGGCAATCGCGATTTTGGAGAGGATCGCGCGCAACGCTCCGGCCTTGAGCGGCTTTCGCAGCATCGGAATGTCGTAGGCGCGCACCTCGCGCTGCACCTCGAGGCTGTGGTCGGCGGTAATCAAGACCGCTGGAATGGTTTCTCCGAGCTCGCGCTGAATGCGCAGAATCGCGTCGACGCCGGTACCGCTGTCGAGGTGGTAGTCGGCGAGGATGATGTCTGGCCGGATACGTCCGGGGCCGAGCTGCGCCAGCGCATCGGCGGCGCTCGGGGCGGTGCGGACCGTGCATCCCCACCCGAGCAGCAGCGTTTCCATCCCCGACAACACGGCCGGCTCGTTGTCGATGCAGAGCACCGAGCAGCCGGCAAGGCTACCTGGCGCGGCTTGCAACTGCGGTGCGGCCTGCGCCTGTACGCGCGGTTCCGCCCCCGGCACGCGCACCGAGAAACTAGAACCCTTCAGCGGCAGCGACTTGAGTTCGATCGGGTGGTCGAGAATGCGGCAGATGCGCTCGACAATGGAAAGGCCGAGGCCCAAACCGCGCACGTTGCTGCCCGGCCCCTCGAGCCGCTGGAATTCTTTGAAGATCACCGTGCGCTTGTCGTCGGGAATGCCAGGGCCGGTATCGTAAACCGAGATCACGACGTGGTCGCCCTTGGGCCGCGCGCCGATGAGCACCGTGCCCGTGCGCGTGTACTTGATCGCGTTGGAGATGAGGTTTTGCAGCACGCGCCGCAGCATGCGGCGGTCGGACCGGACCCATAGGCTCGTCGTTGCGGTACGAAGCTCGAGCCCCTTCTCGCGCGCCGTCGGCTCGAACTCGACCTTGAGCTGGCCGATGATCTCGTTGAGGGGCATGTCAACCAGCTCGGGTTCGAGGCGGCCCGCGTCCATCCGCGAAATCTCGATCAACGCGGCGAAGATCTCCTCCACGGCGGACAGTGCCGCGTCGACGTTGTTGGCGAGGCGGTGATCCTGCTCGGCAAGCGGGCGTTCGCACAGGCTCGTCGCGTAGAGGCGCGCGGCGTTGAGCGGTTGCAGAATGTCGTGGCTGGCGGCCGCGAGAAAGCGCGTCTTGTCGAGGTTCGCCTGGTCCGCCTTCGACTTCGCGACGGCGAGTGCGGCATTGACCTCGAGCAACTCGGCGGTTCGCTCGCGCACGCGCCGCTCCAGTGTCTCGTTGGCGCGCGCCAGCGCATTGGCGGCGGCGACGCGGTCGGTGATATCGGAGAACGTGGTGACGATACCACCCTGTGGCATCGAGCTCGTGCGGATCTCGATCTGTCGGCGGCCTCCGAGAATGCGCTCCTGGAAGGTTTCCTTGCGCACTGCCAGCTTGAACAGGCGCGCCTCGACCAGCTTGTCGATATCTCCCGGACCGAAGTCCCCGCGCATCGCGCACATGCGCAGGATGTCGTCGAGCGACGTGCCGACACGGCCGATCTCGGGTGGCAGGTCGAGCAGCTCGCGGAACTGGCGGTTCCAGCAGATCAGCCGCATTTCCTTGTCGAAGACGGAGAGGCCATGCCGGACTTGGTCGAGCGCGGATTGCAGCAGGTCGCGATTGTATTGCAGAGCCTCGGAGGCATCGTCGAGCAGCTTCATCGCCGACTGCCGGGAGACCGTGCCGCGTTTCAGCAGCAACGACAGCACGAGGCGTGCCGACGCCGAACCGATAGCGCTCGACAGCAGGTTCTCGGCGAACCGGATCGCCGGGATGTCGGCCTCCTGCTCACGTGTCGGCCGCGTCGAGCGCCGTGCCAGAAATTCCTGGAATGAGCGCCCGGCGCGGTCGGAGCCCAGATAGCGTCCGACGCAGCTCTCGAGGTCGCCGAGCGACACGTTGGAGCGCCACAGGCGGTAGGCGGGGATCGGTTGCTGGTGCAGCGGTTCGTCCGGCGCGAACTGCTGGGCCTGGAGCAGCTCGATGCGCTCGGGCGGGCGTAGCAGCGATACCGTGAGATAGGTGAGAACGTTGACGGCGAGGCTCCAGAGCACGCCGTGCGTCAGGGGCTCGAACTGGAGGAAGAACAGTGCCTGGGGACGCAGTAGGCTGATGCCGAGTGGGCCTTCGTCGAGGATCGCCGGGCCGACCCAGCCGGCGGAGACGATCCACGGCAGCACGAGGGTGTAGGCCCACACGACGACGCCGGCGAGAATACCGGCGATGGCACCCCGCGCGGTGCCATTGTGCCAGACGAGGCCGATGAAGAATGCGGGGGCGAGCTGTGCGACGGCAGCGAAGGAGAGCAGGCCAATAGCAGCGAGCCCGCGCGAATGGCCGAGAGTGTGATAGACGAGGTAGCTGAGCAACAGCAGAACGGCGATCGCAATTCGGCGTGTCAGCACCAGGATGCGCGTCATGTCGACGGGCACCGCCGTCGCAGCGTTACGCCGCAACAGCAGCGGTACCGCGAGGCCGTTGCAGACCATGATCGCGAGCGCGACCGACTCGACGATCACCATCGCTGACGCAGCGGAGAGGCCGCCGACGAACGCGACCAGCGTCAGTACTTGATTGTTCATCGAGATCGGCAATGCGAGGACGTAGAAGTCGGGATCGGTCGAGGTGCCCTGGAAGGTCATCAGGCCGCCGGCCGTGATCGGCACGACGAACATGTTGATCAACACGAGATAGATCGGAAAAAGCCAGCGGGCCCGGTTGATCTCGCGCTCTGATGTGTTCTCGACGATCGTCACGTGGAACTGCCGCGGCAGCAGGATCACGGCGAAGAAGGACAGGATCGTCACCGTCAGCCATATGCCGCCGTTGAGCCCCTGCGTGAACTTTTCGATCACGGCCGGATGCCGAGAGAGGTGTTCTAAGAACGCCCCTATGCTGCCGTGCAGCATGTAGATGGCACCGATCCCTATAGCGAGGAAGGCCGTGAGCTTGATCAGCGACTCCGCGGCGATCGCCAGCATCAAGCCTTCCTGGCTCTCGGTCGCATCGATGTGGCGTGTGCCGAACAGGATGGCGAAGAGCGCGAGGGCAATGGTGATGTAGAGCGCGGTGTCGGCGAAGCCGAAGCCCTGAAGCGGATTTGGACCGATGCCCGATGGGCCGACGATGGTGTCGACGGAGATGCTTATCGCTTTCAACTGCAGGGCGATGTAGGGCAGCGTGCCGGCGATGGCGACGAGCGTGATGACTGCGGCCACAGATTGGCTCTTGCCGTAACGCGCGGCGATGAAGTCGGCGACAGAGGTGAGGTTCTGACTCTTGGCGATGCGCGCAATGCGCACGAGCAGCGGCTGCCCGACAATGAACATCAAGAGCGGGCCGAGATAGACCGGAATGAAGTCAAAGCCGGTCGTCGCGGCGAGGCCGACGCTGCCGAAGAACGTCCAAGACGTACAGTAGACTGCCAGCGACAATGCGTAGACCATCGGCCTGCCGGCAACGGCTTTGGAACGCCGGGCGCGGCGGTCGCCGAACCAGGCCAGCAGGAATAGGCTGCTCAGGTAGAGCAGCGCGACGGCGACGATCACCCAGCCATCGATCATGAGTGCTTTCGGCGGTTGTGTAGCGCTGGGCCCTGGCGGGTCCGGGGGATGGGATCAATTTGCCCGAGGCGGCGGAAAAATGCCACCGGTGCGGGCACAAGACGAGAAAACACAGAACTTTGCAGGGCAGATCGGGCTGGGTTCGCTTGCGCGATGCGCCTTGGCCTGTGACGGTCCTCACCCGCTGTCGAGCAAACTGCTGTTCCCGATAGCAACGCATTCAGCGACTTGCAACGATTGTCGCGCACGGGATTTCCGAATAGCCTTTGCACGCATCAAGGGTGGGCGGACTGAGTCGCCGAAGGCGTGCGGCCCATCCCGACCGGGGAAGCCCGGCCGCCCAAACGGCCGGCATCATGGCTGCAAGAAGGGTCCGCAGATGGGCATCATCCAAGAATTCCGCGAGTTCGCGATCAAGGGCAACGTCGTCGACATGGCCGTCGGTATCATCATCGGCGGTGCGTTCGGAACAATTGTCTCGTCGCTGGTCAAGGACGTCATCATGCCGCCGATCGGCCTTCTGCTCGGCGGCGTCGATTTCTCCGACGTCAAGCTGACGCTGGCTCAGGCGGCGAACGGCAAAGATGCAGTAACCATGAACATCGGCTTGTTCATCAATAACGTCATCTCGTTCCTGATCGTCGCCTTCGCCGTGTTCCTGCTGGTCAAGTCTCTCAACGAGCTGAAGCGCCGGTTCGAGAAGGAGCAGGCTGCGGCACCGGCGGCGCCGTCGTCCACCGACGCCCTGCTGATGGAAATCCGCGACGCGCTGAAGAAGTAATCGCGGACGCCCAGGGCACTCTCATCCATGCGCCGACGGCGCACTCCACGCTTTCGATGAGGGCGTAAAAAACCTCGCAGTCGGACGATTGCCATCTGAATGTTGAACGCGCTCGTGCCGAAACGGTGCGGGCGCGTTTTATCGTCGGGGCGGGAGCTTGCGCGTGCCGGAGGCGCGCCCGGCCATCGAGCATCGTGCGGTATGTCATGCCGCGAGGCATGCGCAACCTGTTTACGAACGGGCACCGCCCAGCCGCCGGCCGAAGGCTTCTAGCGCTCCGGCAACGGGACGGAATCGGAACCGCACGACATGCCGGCCCGGGGGCAACGCTACGGCGCGGAACAGGACATTGGCGCGCTGAATCTCGACCGGGACACCATCGATGGTGGCGGTCCACCAGGGGTGCCATACGTCATTGAGGACGGCCCATCCCCCGTCCTCGCCCTCGGCGACGACGACGACCTCCGTGTTGGCGTACGAGACGATACGGGCGCTGCCTTCACGGCGTGTGCCGGTCGCGTTGACGGGTAGCTTCTCCAGCAAGACGACCTCGCGGAAATCGCGGTCCATGCCCTTGCCCGTCTCCAGCATCTCGTCGAAACGGGCGGTCTCGGCGCGTGTCGCATAGGCGACGCGCGGCAGGGCGCGCGGGTTCTCGTAGATGAAGGCGTCGGCGGTGCGCGCGACGAGGTTGAGGTCGCCGTGCCCGAGACGGCTGTCGATCTCGCCGATCGGCACACCTGAGGCGATGTAACGAAGCCCGAGCAGGTCGGCGAGCGGCGCGCGGTAAGTAGGAAACAGGGGCGTGAACTTCCGGTCGCCCGGGGCGCCGGCAGTATCTCCCGCCCCCACTGCGCGGCTGTAAAGGGCGAGCCGCACAGGATTGTAGCCGAGCGTATTCTCAAGGCTGTGGGTGAGGCTGGCGTTCGGCGTGTGAAAGCCGAGTCCGATCAACTCGACCCGATCGCGCCGCGTGTCGCTCTGCCCGCTCGCGACGAGGCGCTTCAACGTCGCGATGGTTTCGTTATGAGTGTGAGGCTCGAGTATCTCGTAGTGATCGGTCGGCAGCGCGGTCGCGCCGCCAGGCCCATTGCTCCAGGCGAGATCCCCGACCGTGTAGCCGGCGAGCAGCAGGGCGGCGGCGGCCGGCCGCAACGGCTCCATCCTTCGCGCCACGGCGAGGGCTATCGCGCCCCCGGCCACGATCGCGCCGGCGACCAGTAGCGGGCTCGCAGCCTGCGCCAGTTTGCCGAAGTGGATCGCCAGCGTGACGGCGAAGCCGAAGCCGGCAAGCACGAAGGCGAGGGACGAAGCCATGGCGCGGCGGGAGGGTTGCCAGAGCGGTTCGGCGAAGGCGCGGTGCGCGACGTAACCCGCAAGCAGCGCGGCGAGATATCCGATCAGGAACGTCGCGTCGGCGGGACGGCGGAAGAAACCGACGCCCGGCACATGCGCATGGAGAAAGCGGAATACAGGCGTATACCAGCCGACCGCATAGATCAGCATGGCGGCGAGGGCGAGCGTGAAGAAACGGATCTCTCGCCGCCACAGCGTGCCGGTGGCAAAGCCGCCGACGAGCAGAAGTACGGGGATGGCGCCGATATAGAGCTGCCCCATGTTCTGGGCGATGAAGAGGTCCGTGCCCTTCCACGTGAAGCTTGGTGGCCCCCAGTATTCGGCCATGGGGCCCGACGACCCGAACACGTCGGGCGCGAGGGCGGTGACGAGGAGGGCGGGATGCAGCGAGCCGCGCCCGGCGCCGATGAAATCGATCTCGGGGCGGTTGCTCTGCTCGGCGACGAGCGCGGTCATCAGCACCGGAATGGCGATGATCGCGGCACCGGCCATACCGCCAGCGACGAGCGCGGGAAGGCTGCGGCGGACGCGGAACCACGTATGACTGCCCGTGCCGTCCGTGGCGAGCCAGTGCCACACAACGTAGGCCGACAGCAGGTAAACGGCGAGCAGTGCCACCTGATCGCGGCCGAGCACCATGAACGCGGCGACGACACCCGCCGCCAGACCGTTGCGCCACGACGATCGCGTCAGCGCGCGAGAGAGTAGCAGCATCACAATCGCCAGGTAGACGAGGCTCAGCACTTGGCCGGTGTGCTGGATACGCCAGGCCATCGAGGCGCCGAAGCCGAACGCGAGCGCGGCGAGCACGGCGCCGGCCCAGTGCCACCCCCTGTCGTGGAAGAAGAGTACGACGGCGACCATTCCGGCGAGAACCGACAGCAGCACCGTCGTATCGGCGGCCCAGTTTCCGGGCGCTGCGTCGAACAAGGCGAGCATGAGGAATGGCGGCGAGAAGATCAGCGATTGCGGATCGGCGGCCTGCGGGTGGCCGGAGAACACGAACGGTGCCCAGAACGGACTTTCACCGCGTGCTATGGACTGCGCCAGGAACTGGGCCTGGGGCAAGAAGTGGGCCTTCGCATCCCACGGAATGGTGTAGCGCCCCGACAGCCACGGCAAAGCCAGCAAGCCCCAGGCAAGCGCGACGAGCAAGAGCACCGGCGTCAGGGACCAGTTCGGTTCCTCGGCGTCGTTCAGGATGTCGCGCGTACGCAGGGGCATCATCGCGGGGCTCGGGCTTACGGGGATGGGGCGCCGGGCGGTCTATAGCACTAGAACGGCAGGCGAACGAGCGTCGGCGGGTAAAACGAGAATTGACCGGACGTGGGTAGCGCGAGCAAAAGGTGGCGCCATGAGCGACGAAACCTCTTCCGCACCGATCGAGATGCGCGCGCATGCCCCGGACTACGCCGAGAGCCTGCGGCTGGTCGCGGAGGCGCCTCCTGCGCACCCGTTCGTCGTCGCCCAGCTCGGGCAATCGCTCGACGGGCGCATCGCGCTGCCGAACGGCGAAAGCCGATGGATCAACAAAGGCGCGGCCCTCGATCATCTGCACCGTCTCCGCGCGGCCGTCGATGTGGTGGTGGTGGGCATCGGTACCGCGCTCGCCGACGACCCGATGCTCAATGTGCGCCGCGTCGCCGGCCGCAACCCGGCACGGGTGGTTATCGATCCGCGCGGGCGCCTGCCCGCGTCCGCAAAGTTGCTCAACGAGGACGGAGCCGAGACCGCCATCGTTACAACGGCGCAGGCCGTCACACCGCCAGGCGTCACGCGCATCGTGCTCGATCGTTCGGGCGGTTCTTTCTCGCCGCGGGCCGTGGTCGCGGCTCTGTTCGCGCGTGGTTGGCGGCGCATCCTGCTCGAGGGCGGCGCGCAGACCGTGTCGACATTCATCGATGCTGATGCCGTCGATCGTCTCCACGTCCTTGTAGCGCCACTGTTGCTCGGAACCGGTACAACCGGACTGACGCTGGCGCCGGTAACGAGGATCGACGATGCCCGCCGTCCGCCCACGCACGTGCATGTTCTCGGCGACGGCGATGTGCTATTCGATTGCGATCTGCGTTCGTCGAGAGGAGCTGCCTAGCATGCCGCGAAACGAGTCTCCCGCCGCAGTCGAACCCCGCGCCGCCACGGAGATTTACAGTCCGGCCGCTCGACGATTCCACTGGATCGTCGTTGGCCTGCTCGTGCTGCAGTTGCCGATCGGCTACTACATGGCCTACCGTGGGAACGACCTGAATATCTGGGATGGAACGACCAACTCCCTCTACAGCGGGCACAAGCTGCTCGGCCTCATCCTGCTATTGATCGCGCTGGCGCGCCTCGGCTATCGCCTCGTGCACGGCGCGCCGGAGCCCGAGCCGACGCTGGAGCCGTGGCACCGGCTGGCGAGCGCCGTCAATCATCTCGGCATCTACGTTCTGCTGCTGCTGGTGCCGCTACTCGGCTGGCTCGGCGTCTCGCTCTATCCCGCGCTCGACATCTTCGGCCTGTTCAAGCTTCCGGGGCTGATGGCTCCGGATCAGAAGCTGTCGGAGATCGTGCTCGAGTATCACGGCTATGCGGCGCTTGCGCTCGTCGCGTTCGCGGGCATGCACATCGGCGCCGCGCTCTATCACTACTTGATCCGTGGCGACAACGTGCTCGGCCGCATGATCCCGGGCTTGTTGCGGAAGTAGACACGGCTCCGCTTCGCCGCAGGCGTTTGCAGCTTGGCCACGCTCGGAACTATATGTGCCGGGCGTGGGGAAGCGCCTCAATCGAGCCGCAGCTCGCCCTCGGGCGGCGGTACGGCAAGCGTATCGACGTGGCCGACCTCAGCGCCGGTGCGCGAGACTTTGAGCCAACGCTCGATCGTCCTGGCGTCGACGGCACCCGTCTCGGCGACGGCGGCGGCCTGCCCCTCCACCAACTCGGCAATCAGTCGCGCCTCTCGTCCACTTGCCAGCAGCCATGGGCTCTGCCCCTCGATGACCGTGTAGCCGACGAGCTCGAACTGCTCTGCGAGGTGCACCGGCGCGGTAGGCCCGGCGGAGGCACCAAAGCCCTTGTCCGACATCTGGTGGCGGTTGAAGGCCGCCGTCATCTGACCGTCGCTCGGCTGACGCGGCTGCCAGTGCTGGATGCCGTTGTAGGTGAGAACGGTGTAGAAGACGGCCCGCGCCCGGGCGATGACACGAGCCGCGCGCTGGATGAAGGCGGGGGAGGCGAGGTCGAACAGCGCGGCGGCGGTGACGAGGTCCGGTGCAGGTTCGAGCACCGTCTCGAGCCCTTCGACGAGGTCCGCCTGGCGGAAGCGGACGGAAATGGCGCGGCTTCCCGATGTCAGATCGATTGATCCGTCGCCATGCTCGTGAGCCGCATCCGCCCATGCGATGAGAACCTTGCGCGCCGCGTCGAGCAGGTTCGCATCGTAGTCGACCAGCGTCCAGGATTGCCGCGCGGGTAGCAGTGCCGATGTCGTTCGCAGGTTGGAGCCGGTGCCGCAGCCGAGGTCGACGACGCTCACATGCTCGCGCAACGCCATGCGCGCGGCGAGTGCGTTGGCCACGTCGGCGTTGCGTGCGCGGACGTCGGCTGGCTCACGCAGGGCGAGCCATTCCGGGCTGAAGCCGCTCATGTGCGGATACCGACCATCGCCGCCGCGACGCGGCGTGCGGTTTCGTTCCACGTCGGCAGCGTGCGCCCCGTCTCCCAGGATGCCTTGCGCATGTTCTTCCGCAGTTTGTTGTCGCCGATCACGGTGGAGATGGCCCGCGCCAGGGCCGGTGCGTCCTCCGGTGGGACTTTGATGGCGGCGGCGTCGGGAACGGTCTCGGCGGCGGCGCCCCCCGTTGTGCAGATGATGGCGAGGCCGCGCGCCATGGCCTCGGCCAGCACCATGCCATAGCCCTCGTAACGCGACGGCAGGATGAAGAGATCGGCGGATTCGTAGAAGCGGTCGAGCGTGGCGGGAACGACCGTTCCGGCGATGTTGACCCGGTCGAGCAGTCCTGCGCTCTGCACTTGTGCGCGGAGAGCTTTCACCGTCGCCGCATCGCGGTCCGTCGCGCCGGCGATCGTCAGTCGCCAATCCAGCTGCTTGAGGCCAGCGAGTGCCTCGATCAACACGTCGTAGCCCTTGCGCCGCGACACCGCTCCGACGGCGAGAAGCTGCATCGGCGTGCCGGTTCCGGAGGCGCGAGGCGCCGGGTCGGTGCCGGGCTCGGCGACGGTGATACGCGCGTCGGCCACGTCGTAGTCGGCGATGAGTGTGCGTCGGGTCGTCTCGCTCGTCACGATGACGTGGCGGGCGAGAGCAAGGGCGGCGCGTTCGGACGCGACGAGCTCGGCGCGCCGCTTGTCGTCGAGCCCCGTTTCCAGTGCGAGCGGGTGATGGACGAGCGCGATGATGCGCCGGTCGATCCGCTCGATCAGGCTTGCCGGCATGGCACCGTAAGCGAGACCGTCGATCAGCAGACGCGACTCGGCGGGCGTCGCGCGGAGCAGACGCTCGGAGGCCGAGAGGTCCGCTTCGGTCGGGTTCGGGTAGCTAGCCGGAAGTTCGAGGTGGCGCGTCGCTATACCGTATGACGGCAGGTTGGCGATGAGCCGCCTGTCATAGGCATACCCGCCCGTCGGCGTGCTGATGTCGCCGGGTACGGCAAGCACGACCTCGGCGAGTGAATCAGGCACCGGGCGCTCCCGTCTCGTCGTTGACCGGCCCTTCGCACCACGCGCGCGCCAAATCGGTCTCGTTCAGCGTCACGCGGATGCGCGAAAGACCCTTGCCGTCTTCGCCGAGAGCACCGGAGCGGGCGGCTGTCTTGATGCGCTCGAAAATGTGCCGGGCGAGGAATTCGGTGGTGGTGAGCTTGCCCTTGAACTCGGCGATCTCGTCGAGGTTCTGATACGCGAGCGGTTTCAGCGTCGCATGCAGCACGTCGAGCGCCGCGCCGATGTCGACCACGACGTTCTGCTTCGTCAGCGTCTCGCGCATGAAGGCGACGTCCACGACGAACGTCGCGCCGTGCATGTTCTGCGCCGGGCCGAAGAATGGGTCGGGCAGTGAATGTGCGATCATGATGCGGTCGCGGACTTCGACGGCGAACATCGGGCGGTCACTCCGGATTGCGGCAGGGCGAACCCCGATCATCGTCGAGGCCGGCAAATCTATAGCCAACGGACGGTGGCGGCGCCATGGCAGATGCGGAGGAAGGAAAATGTCTGCGGCGGGGGGATTGGCTTGGCGGCTTGGCGTTCCGGCGGCGGCTGTTCCTCGACCGGTTGCGGCAGCGGATCGGGGGGGGGGCGCCAACCAGTGCGATGGGGCTTCCGGCATGTGGCAGCGTTACGGCGGGCGGGTTGGAGCTTCGCGAAGCAACGCCACGTAACCCGAGGGTGCATCCCAAATTCACCGCGCGATGGTCGCCGGGCCCTTCCGCCGTCGTTGCCGCGTTCGATGAAATCAGCTCGCCCGCCAGCCGTAGACCCAGTCGTAGCGCGACATGAGAAGCGCCGGCGGCGTCAGCTTCATGGTGGCGTTGCGGGCCATCGCCATCACCCCGTCGAGGTGATAGATCCGGCCATTGCGGCGCGCTTCCGCAACCACGCGGGTGGCGCGGTCCAGCCGGGCGGCCGAGTAGGCGCTGAGCGCCGACGCCGGGTCTTGCGGTCGCGCAGCGAGGGAAGCGGCAACAACGACGGCATCTTCCAGGGCAAGCACGCCACCCTGGGCGAGAAAAGGTAGCGTCGGGTGCGCCGCGTCGCCGAGCAGGGCGATGCGCCCCTTGGCCCACGTGGCCAGCGGCGGAAGTTCGTAGAGAGCCCATTTGCGCCAGAGGCCCGGCCTGTCCAGCAGGCGGCGCAGGGGCTCCGCGAAGGTCCGCGCCGTATCCGTCACAAAGCCCTGCGATACCTCGGTGCTCCAATCGTCGCTCGGCAGCGGGTCGCGGCGGACGAACACGATCGCCACCTCTCGGCCGCCCCGCACCGGATAGTGCACGACGTGCGCTCGCGGTGAGAGCCAGATCTGGGTGGCGTTCTCCGCAATCTCTGCGGGCATGTCGCTCGCGGGAATCACGGCGCGGGCGGCGCTCTTGCCGGCATACCGCATCGGGCCGCCGTCGAACTGGTCCTCGCGCGTTCGTGACCGGATGCCGTCCGCCGCGATCAGCGCGGTGCCGGATTCGCCTCGGCCTTGCACGTCGTGAACGGTGACGGTGCCACCGGCATCGTCGATTCGACGGGCTTCGAAATCGAGTTCGAGCGAGATCAAAGGCTCGGCGCGAACGCGCGCCAGGAGCGCACCATGCAGGTCGCTGCGGTGGGCGACCCAGTATGGCGCACCGTGGCGTTCTGCGATCCATCGGCCAAGCGGCATACGGGCGAGCGTGGCACCGGAGACGGCGTCGCGCGCGTGAAGGGTGTCGGGCTTGCCCGCGAGTGGTTCCAGCTTCTCGGCGACGCCGAGTTCGGCCAGAATGCGCGTACCGTTGGGTCCAAGCTGAATGCCGGCCCCTTCCGGCTCGAATTCCGCGCGCCGTTCGAGCACGCGCGAAGCGATGCCCTGCCGGGCGAGAGCCAGCGCTGTCGCCAGACCGCCGATGCCGCCACCGAGAACCAGCACAGGCGCGGTGCGCGGCAGCCTGTTCCCCACGTCGCGGTTGTTCGCCGGAGGGACGGCGGAACGCTCTTCGCTGTCGTTCGTCATGACAGCCCCATTCGGTTCGGGGCGGGGCCGGGGACAGCCCGGCTAGGTTTACGAATGGCCGGACTTGCGCCCGGCCGGTCTCATGCCGCTTCGTCGTCGAGCTTGACGATGCAGCCGGCTGGATCGCTCTGGTCCGAATGCAGGCGCGTATCGTGGACGTAGAGCGTCGAGCAATAGGGGCAGAGGATCTGCTCGTCTGCGCCCATGTCGAGGAACACGTGCGGGTGATCGAACGGCGCCCGGGCGCCCATGCATTGGAGTTCCTTGACGCCGACGAAGATCTTCTCGACGCCTTTGTCGTTCGCGAGGTGGGGGACGACGCTTGCGGCCATGGACTTGCCTCTCGAGGTTGGCCGGAGAGCGGGTGCGGCGGGCGTCGTTCTCGCCCGTGGGGCCGCTACCCGCCATAGTGAGTAAAGCACCGGCGTTCCGATCGGCGGCGACCATAGCCGCGCCCCCTCGGAAATGATAGGGGAGGCGGATACGAACTTCGTCTCATCGTCCGTGCCGTCAACGGCGGCGAGACCCCGAGCCTGATGCGGAGCGCGCGTGCCGACCTTTCTGTCAGACGATGTCGAGATCGCCTACATCGACGAGGGTGAAGGCAACCCCATCCTGCTGATCCACGGCTTTGCCTCCAACGTGTCGACCAACTGGGTGGTGCCGGGCTGGGTCGGCTACCTCAAGGGCAAGGGCTACCGCGTCATTGCCCTCGACAATCGTGGCCATGGCAAGAGCCAGAAGCTCTACGACGTGGAGCGCTACAGGGCGCCCGTCATGGCGGAGGACGCGCGCCGCCTTCTCGACCATCTCGCAATATCGGGCGCGCACGTCGTCGGCTATTCCATGGGTGCCCGGATTTCAGCATTCCTGGCGCTCGCGCACCCAGATCGCGTGCGATCCGCCGTGTTCGGCGGTCTCGGCTACAACATGGTCCGGGGCATGGCGGGAACAGGGCCGATCGCCGCTGCGCTCGAGGCGCCATCGATGGACGCCGTGACCAATCCCACAGCGCGGACGTTTCGCGCCTTCGCCGAGCAGACCGGCAGCGATCTCAGGGCGCTCGCTGCATGCATCCGCGCCTCCCGTGATCCCCTGACACGCGAGGACGTCGCGCGCATCACGGCGCCGGTGCTGGTGGCGGTGGGAGAGACCGATGTCGTCGGCGGTTCGGCCGTCGAGCTGGCGGCTCTCATTCCGGGGGCGAAGGCGCTCGTCATCCCCGGACGCGATCACATGAAGGCGGTCGGAGACCGCGTCTTCAAAGAGGGCGTTGCGGCGTTTCTGGCAGAGGTCGAGGGGCGCAGCGGCGGGTGATGCGCCGCGGTCGTTGGGTTTTCGCTGGGTTCTTGCGGGTCGTGCGCGCCTACGGTGCACGTACCCAGGCGACGACGCTTGGTGGAAGGGGGGCGCTGGGGGACCCCTGCCAATGGGGGGCACCTGCCAATCGGCCTCGAAAACGCGAACGACCCTGGCAGGCCGCAAGCCATCTGCAATGACATGACCGGGGGCGGTCAGCAGATTGGGTCGGGCGAAACACCAGGGCCGTCGGCCTATTACTTCCGCTCGATGGACAGCACGGGGCGGTGCTTCAGATGGAGCGGTACACGGTTACGCGGCTACGCGATACAAGGACACGTTACAACACGCAGGATACTAGAACTCAGACACTCATCGGCGTGTTGTCCACACGCGCACGGCCTCGCAACTCGACAAAAACGCAAACTTATTCAACAGGATACGCGCACTTCACGAGAACCGCGGGCGATACAACCCGCAATACGCACACACGACTCGAACACGACACCAACGCGACGCTTTACACGTTCAGCATGCCATCTGAAGTTGAGTGCGACATTCCGAACACTGCTAAAGTACCAACCTATGGCCTTTGAGTCCCGTAGAATCGGTCCGAACGCCCTCTGTTGTTGTGGATAAAACCATTATTACACTTGCGTGACAGCCCGATTTTCCGGCCGAGCGCCGCAACAATTCCGCAGTCTGGCCGCCAGCCGGCCGTCAATCGGCCGGTTCTTCCCGCGACCATGGCGCCAGGAGTTCGGCCTGTCTTTACCGGGTGTTAGTATTACCGGGCCGATAATCATGCCCCATGTATCAGTCGCGTGCGTATCTCCTCGTCCTGGGCCTTCTCGCGCCCGTTCTGCTCTACGGCTGTGGCCGGGGCGGAGACGGCGAGGCGTTCGTTGCCAAGAACGAGCCTTGGCGCGCGATTGACGAGCGGCAATGCCTGAATTCGGGCGTCGTTCGCGAAAGCCGCTTCGTGCAGACCCGGTCTATGCTCGGCGGACCGAGCGCCTGCGGGGCCGAACACCCTTTCGAGATGTCAGGAACGGGCGGCGGGCACGTGATCTTGCAGCCGGCTGCCGTTCTCCGCTGCCCGATGATCCCGGCGGTCGATCGCTGGGTGCACGACGTCGTGGAGCCGGCGGCCCGCTACCATTTCGGTGTTCCGCTCGAGCGCCTTCAGGTCGCTGCGTCGTATTCTTGCCGTCCGATCAATCACAAGTGGGGCGCCAAGCTCTCCGAGCACGGTCTGGCCAATGCCATCGACATCTCCGCATTCCAGTTGGCGGACGGCCGCAAGATAACGGTGAAAGGCGGCTGGTGGGGTGACGCGCGCGAGTCGGCGTTCCTGAGGGCCGTGCATCGCGGCGCCTGCGATACGTTCTCGACCGTGCTCGGCCCCCTGGCCGATTCCTATCATCGTGACCATTTCCATCTCGATCTCGCCCGCCACGGCAGGGACGGCACCTACCGGGTCTGCAAGTAGGCAAGGGCGCGTTCGCTTCGCGGAGCGAGTGCGGTCGCTGCGGCTGAGCGGCCGGGCGCGTTCGCACGGGAGGGGATGGCGCCTGTGCTTCTGGCGAAAGCGCAAGTGGTGCCCCATGTTCAGCGTCGCGAGTGTGATGGGCCGCTCAAATCCAGATGGACTTCGGCTATGGTCGCGCCATGAGCTGGCATGACGACGAGTGCAAGGGCCGCAAGGGCTATCATCACGGCAACCTGCGCGAGGCGCTGGTGCGTGCCGCACTGAAGCTCATCGCCGAAAAGGGGCCGGCCGGTTTCACCTTCGCCGAAGCCGCGCGGGCAGCGGGCGTCAGCCCCGCAGCCCCCTACCGGCATTTTCGCGATCGCGATGCACTGATGGCGGATGTCGCCCGCCGCGGCTTCGAGGCGTTCGCGGCTGATCTCGAGGCGGCGTGGGACAAGGGGCGCCCTGCTCCGCGCCCGTCGTTCGATCGGGTCGGACGGGCGTATCTCGATTTTGCGCGCCGCGAGCCGGCTCTGTTCGCCGCCATGTTCGAATCCGGGCTGTCACCCGCCGTCGCTCCCGAGGTCCGCGACGCGGGTGAGCGGGCGTTCGCCGTGCTGCGCGCCGCATGTGAGGCGGTCGTCGCCACGCTGCCGGTGAAAGGGCGACCGCCGGCGCTGATGATGGCGTTGCACATCTGGTCGCTGGCGCACGGCATTGCGGCGCTGTTTGCGCGTGGGGATGGTGCCCGCCGCCCCATCCCCATGACACCCGAGGAGCTGCTCGAGTCAGCGGTTCTCATCTATCTTTCGGGCATCGAGCGCGCGGCCGGTGGCGGTACGGCTTGATCCCAGGCCTCAGCACTCCAACGCTTCGGATGCGTCCGGCTATAGCCAGCACCCGCAACAGAGTTGGAGCGGCATCGTGCTTCGCCGCAAACGAGCATGCCTTAACGAAGCGCGCCGCGCGCTCATTCCCACTCGATGGTGCCGGGGGGTTTCGACGTCACGTCGTAGACGACGCGATTGATGCCCCGCACCTCGTTGATGATGCGTGTCGCGGTGCGTGTCAGGAACTCGTGCGAGAAAGCGAAGCTGTCGGCCGTCATGCCGTCCGTCGATGTCACGGCGCGAAGCGCGCAGACGTGATCGTAGGTGCGCGCATCCCCCATAACGCCGACGGTTCGCACGGGTAGCAATACGGCGAATGCCTGCCAGATGGTATCGTAGAGGCCCGCGGCGCGAATCTCTTCGAGGTAGATCGCGTCCGCCTTGCGCAGAATGTCGAGCTTCTCGCCCGTGATTTCGCCCGGCATGCGGATGGCGAGGCCGGGTCCTGGAAACGGATGGCGGCCGATGAAGTGCGCCGGCAGGCCAAGCTCGCGGCCGAGCGCGCGCACCTCGTCCTTGAACAGCTCGCGCAACGGCTCGATGAGCTTCAGGTTCATGCGCTCAGGCAAGCCGCCGACGTTGTGGTGCGATTTGATGGTGACGGACGGGCCGCCCGTGAACGACACGCTCTCGATGACGTCGGGATAGAGCGTGCCTTGAGCCAGGAACTCGGCGCCGCCGACTTTGCGCGCTTCCTCCTCGAACACGTCGATGAAAAGGCCGCCGATAATCTTGCGCTTCCTCTCGGGATCGCTGACGCCCGAAAGCGCGGTGAGGAAACGCTCACGCGCATCGACATGAACGAGCGGGATATTGTAGGCGTCGCGGAATAGCGAGACGACCTCCTCGGCCTCGTTCTGACGCAACAGCCCATGGTCGACGAAGATGCAGGTGAGCTGCTCGCCGATCGCTTCGTGGATCAGTACCGAGGCGACCGCGCTGTCGACACCACCGGAAAGTCCCGAGATCACGCGGCCCTTACCCACCTGCGCGCGGATTTTCTCGATCTCGCTCGAGCGGAAATGCGCCATCGTCCAGTCGCCCGCGAGACGCGCGATGCGGTGCACGAAATTCGAGATCAACCGTGCGCCGTCCGGGGTGTGCACGACCTCCGGATGGAACTGCACCGCATAGAGTTTGCGGGCTTCGTCAGCCACGGCCGCGAACGGCGCGCCGCGCGAAACCGCGACCACTTCGAAGCCTTCCGGCAGGCGCGTCACGCGGTCGCCGTGGCTCATCCAGACCTGATGTTTTTCGCCCGGCTTCCAAACGCCCTCGAACAGCGCCGTCGGCTTCGTGATCTCGAGGTCCGCGCGGCCGAACTCGCGGTGATGCCCGCCTTCGACGTCGCCGCCGAGCTGCGCCACCATGGTCTGCTCGCCATAGCAGATGCCGAGAACAGGCAACCCCGCCTCGAACACCCAGTCCGGCGCCCGCGGCGTGCCCATCTCGGTGACGCTGGCCGGCCCGCCGGAAAGGATCACGGCGCGCGGGTTCAGGCGCTTCAGCGCATCCTCGGCGCGGTTGAACGGCACGATCTCGGAATAGACGCCGGCCTCGCGCACGCGGCGCGCAATGAGCTGCGTCACCTGGCTGCCGAAATCGATGATGAGAACGGTCTCTGTCATGTCTGTCCTGGGGAGGTCTTTGCGGTCACTGGCGATGCCCGGCGTTCCGGGACGAACAAGGCGATTGCGGAACGGCGATGCGGCTGCCGCGCGGCCGGGGCGAAGGCCGGCCCGGGCGGCGTAGTGAGATCACCCGCGGGGAGGGGCGTCAAGGCTGAAGGGCGATCTATTCACGGGTGGGAGGCAACGTGAAGTATCGCGCGAGATGGCGGGCGCCGGCACTGTTGAGGTGGCTCGTGTTGCGATAGAGAAAGACCCCGTCCTTCATGGGTGAGCACCAATCCGGGCCACACAGAGTCGCGGTCGGCAGCGTTACCGTAACCCCAGGATCGGATGCGGCGAGGGCCGAAAGGGCCGTCTCGGTTTCGGCAAGCTCGGCGCGGACGTCCTTCGCGTGGCGCCCGCATGGCGCCACGTCCCGTCCCGCGGCAAGCGCGGCGGTGGTGCAGCGGGCGGGCAGCACCTTGAAGTGGGGAACCTGCCCGATCAGGTGTACGCGGATGCCGCGGGCGCGGAAGTAGCGGACCGTCGAAGCCAGTACCTCAGTGAAGGCGAGCGCGCCGTCCACGCCCTGCGGGCGCACTAGCCCCTTCGCGTTGAGGCCGTTCCAGCCGAGATGTCTCGCATAGTCCGGCCACACGCCGGAGAGCACGACCAGCTTGAGGCCGGGGTTCGATTCGACGAAAGCGACGATGGCCTCGTGGTAGGGGCGGCACTCGAGTTTGCGCCATGTGCGCTTGACCTTCAGTGCGGCACCGAGCAGCGGCGCACAGGCACTCCGCGTGACCTGCCGCCCGGCGAGCTGGCTCTCTTGCGCCCAGTCGGCGACCAGCGGCACGAAATGGTCGGCGTTGGAATCGCCGAGTACCGCCATCTCGAAGCTCTCGCCCGGAAGCTTGCGGCGGCCGAAGTTGCAGCGTTCGTTGTTCTTGAACGCGTAATCGTCGCCGTCGCAGAAGGGCCGCAGTGGATTGCCGTTGGCCATCTCGTCGAACAGTTTTCGCACGGCACCGTCGAAGCGTGACGGCACACCATCGAACGCTCTGATCGCGCCGCCGGTGGTCGCGAGCACCGCCATGACAGCGGCGCCAGTGGCGATTGTTTTTAGGGCGACGCGCGTCGACACCGGACCATGGACGCGGAATCTCAGCTCGACGAAGCGCCAGGAGAGCGCGGCCAGCAGAACCGACAAACCGACCGCCGCCGCGAGTTCGCCGGGCGTCAGCGGGCGGCTAGCCGCAAATTGCGCGAGTGAGATCACCGGCCAATGCCAGAGGTAGAGCGAGTACGACAATAGGCCGGCGACGACGACGGGCCGCCAGGCGAGCACTCTGGCGGGGCCCTGCGCTCCGTCGTTGCCGAGCCCGGCCACGATCACCAGCACCGTTCCGAGGACGGCCGGCGCCGCGGCTAGCCCGGGAAACGGCTTGCTCGAGTTCAGCACAAAGCCGCTGGCGAGGATCAGCACGAGACCCGACGCTCCGAGCAGCGAGGAGGTGAGCCGGGCGAACGAAAGCCGCTGCGCCGCGAGCGCGGTGACGCATCCGGCAAGCAGCTCCCACGCCCGCGGTGCCAGCAGGTAAAAGGCGTAATCCGGGTTGACCGCGAGTTTTGCCTCGGCGTGGGAAAGCGAGGCTGCCAGAAGGGCTAGCGTGATTGCGATCAGCCAGGGGCGCGGTACGCGCGGCGCCAGCAGCAACAGCAGTAGCGGCCAAGTAAGGTAGAACTGGTCCTCGACCGACAACGACCAGGTGTGGAGCAGCGGCTTCTCCTCCGCCGGAGCCGAGAAGTAGCCGGCGGTTCTGTAGAAGAGCACGTTGGCGAACATGAGCAGCGCGGCGACCATGCTGCGGCCAAGCTCGCGGTAGGTTTCGGGCAGCAGGATCAGCCAGCCGGCCGCGAGCACGGTCGCGATCATCACGGCGGCGGCCGGCAGCAGGCGGCGGATGCGACGTGCGAAGAAGGCGAGGATCGAGAAGGTGCCCGCCTGCATTTCGGCGAGCATCAAGCGCGTGATCAGGAATCCGGAGATCACGAAGAATACGTCGACGCCGACGAAGCCGCCGCTGAGCACCGATGGCCAGGCGTGGTAGACGACGACGAGCAGGATGGCGATGGCGCGCAGTCCATCGACGTGCGGAAGGTAGTTCGCACGGTCTCGCGCCATCGGCGCCGCCGGCTGGCGGCCGTCTTCGGCCGCCACCTCGCCCACTCTGGACAACTCGGCTATGCCAGATCTCCCCACCCGGTTGCGGTCGGTTTCAACCGCTGCCCCCCGCTGGCGACTGATAAGCCAGCGGCGATGCAGCCCGTCAAGCGGGCGCTTGACGCGCGATCGGCTGTGCCATGGCCTCGGGCGACTGGAAACGTGTGGAAGTCACAGACATTCTTTTCCGGATACTGGAATTGACGGGGCGGTCGGTTGCGGCCCCGGGAAACGGATATCACGACCCGGCGGTCGAAATGCCGCGAAAGCGCTGCTATCCTGTTCCTCTGAACGGGCAAACCAGGAAACGAGGTTCTGAATAATGCACGTTACGATTTTCCGACTTCTCGCCGTCACCGCCGCAATTGCCCTGCCGGCCCTGCTTGCTACAGCTCAGGTCCAGGAGGCAGCGGACCCGCAAACGGCCCGGATCACCAAGGCGCGCGAGGCCATCAAGGGGCTCGGCGAAGGTCTCAAGGAGAAGCTGCTCGGCGCGATGAAGGACGGTGGCCCCGTCGCCGCGCTCGACGTGTGCAAGGTCGAAGCGCCGAAGATCGCCGCTGAGCGTTCGGCAGCTGCCGGTCTCGACGTCGGTCGTACCGCGCTCAAGATCCGCAACCCCGCCAATGCGCCGAGCGAGACGGAACGCAAGGTGCTCGAGGAGTTCGCCAAGCAGATCGCCAGCGGCGCGGATTCGGCCAAACTCGAGCACGCGGCGGTCGTCGAGGAGGGCGGTAAGAAGTCGTTCCTCTATATGAAACCCATCATGACCGCGGGCAAGCCCTGCCTCGCCTGCCACGGCAGCGAGCTCGAACCGGCCGTCGCCGCGAAGATCAAGGAACTCTATCCAAGCGACCAGGCGACGGGGTTCAATGCCGGCGATTTGCGCGGCGCGTTCGTCGTCACCGGCAAGGTGGAATAGTGCCGGTCGCGGCGCACTTTCGATAAATTCTGTCGCGCTATGCCAACGAGCCCGGAGCTTTCGCCCCGGGCTCTTTTTCTCGTCGATCAGCCCGCTGGATTGCCGTTCTGCGCAGCGTGCCCTTGTGGCCCATCCTCCGGCCGGTTGCGCCGCTCGGTCATGAACTGGTCGAACTCGGCACGGTCCTTCGCCATCCGCAGTCGCTCGAGGAACGTCCTGAACTCGCGCTGCTCTTCCTCGAGGCGCTTAAGCGTCTCGTCGCGGTACTCGTCGAACGCGGCATTGCCGCTCGAGGAATAGGCCGCGCCGCGCATGCCGAAGCGGTCCATTTTCCGCTCCCACCGTGCAGCCATGCGCTGCTGCCATTCGCTGCGATCTCCAAACCGTCCACCACAGGCCATGCGTCCGCTCCATATGAGATAGCCGAGGATCAGGAGGCCGACGGGCCAGAACACCATGAAGCCGAGCACCATGAGGGTGATCCAAGCCGGCTTGCCCCATTCGTCGAGCCTCGACACCACGTCAGACATCGTCACGCTCCATCTTGAGTATGTGAATGTGCTTCACATTCACGAATGTGGGAGGTGGCGACCCACCGTCAAGATGCCCGCGCGGAAATTTTTGCCGGCCCGGGGCGGCGGGTGACAGCCGGCACTTTGGCCATGGGCCCGGCGCCGTTCCAGTCGCAGCAAGATCCCGAAAATTCGAATGGACCCCGGCGACACACGTCATGCGCCCGGCTCAATGCCAACGACGGTGGCCGCCTCGTTAGGGGGAAGCCTACTTCAGTGACCGCCTACCCCCTCCCAATTTCGCAGACTCGGCGCGACGATCCACCGCGCTTCCACCTTGGCCCAGGTCAGGTTGCGATCTAATCTCGCTGCATGGCTTATCTGGTTTCCGGTGCCACTTTGCTGGGCTTCATCCTCGGCATGTTCTGGCTGAAGGACGAGCTTCGGTCGCCGCGTCTCGCGCGCATGTGCTATTCCGAGTTCACTGCGCGTCTCGCGGTGGTGGCCGCGGGCCTCATGATGGTTGGAGCAGTCGCCATCGCAGGTGAGCTGTGGCGACTGGCGGTCGGCTGACCGGTGCGTTGCGGACCGGGCTGGCATTCGCCGTAGCGTGAGAAACCGCAGCACATCGCGCGAGGTCCCGATGGACCAGAAGACCAACCCGGAACGCTCCGCAAGCCCTACCGAATTCACGCCCGCGGAGCTCGGTGCCATCGCCCATCTCTACCGCGGCGAGGTCTATCGCTCGACGATCTGGCGAACCCGGCTCGACGCCACGACGAATTGGGCCGTCGCAACACTCGGCATCGCGCTCTCGGTATCGTTCGCGAGCCCGGGCGCCTCGCCGTTGCCGCTGCTGCTGGTCGGCCTGTTGAGTATCGTCTTCTTGGTGTTCGAGGCGCGGCGCTACCGTTACTTCAACGTCTGGCGCGCGCGGGCGCGCTGGATGGAGAAACACATCTATGCGCCGATGCTGCGCGGCGAGGGTGTGCCCATGGAAAACCGCTGGAACGTCACGCTTGCCGAAGACTACATGTCGCCCAGTCACCATGTCGGGATGACCCGTGCCATCGGCCGACGTCTAAGACGAAACTATGTCTGGATCCTCGGCATCCAGACTGTTGCCTACTACAGTAAAGTGTCGATCCATCCGACGCCGCTCGAAGGCCTCGAGCAGCTCTGGCAGCGTACGGCTGTCGGGCCCATCCCCGGGCAGTGGGTGGTCGCTGCCGGTGCGCTGTTCAACGGCTGTTGGATCGCCTTCGCCATCTATCAGCTGTTGCTCGATATGCGGCGCAATCGCGGTCGCACCCGCGCGGAGGCTATGGGCTGAAACGTCGGCCGATCGCGGAGCGTCACGTGCCGGCGGCCAAACGCGCCAAAGAAAAAAGCCTCCTGCGATGCAGGAGGCCCGGCGCGGATGCCTTAGGCACGGGGGGGCACAGGCACCCGGCACCGGTATTGAAGAAAGGCGTGGGGGAAGACGTTTGGGGAAGGAAGCGTGGTCCAGTCGTTCGATCGGCTCCTTTGCGTCAGGTACTCAAATCGGGAGCGAGGCTTGCATCTCACCGCCGCTCTCGATGATGGCAGCATGCCACCCGACCCGCCGACGCGCTGTTACGTTGGGAACAGGAATGCGCGGCGTTCGCGCGGCTACGCTCCATTGAAATGAAAAAAGCGCCCTCACGCCAGAGCATGAGGGCACTTTGCTTGCGATGAGCCGCGTGGGCTCCGCTATCCGATGCAGCCGTAATACTTCGCCTTCCAGAAGCTCGAGCCCGTGAACTTCCACTTGTCGAAGTAGTAGCCGCAGCCACCGCCACCGCCACCGCTGACGAAAACGTGGGGGCCGGAAAAGTGCTTGTTGTGGAAGTGGTGGTTGTGATGGTTGAAGCCGACCTTGAATCCGCCTCCCTTGAAGCCGCCGCCGCGCCGGCCTGCTTCCGCCGAACCGACTGCGCCGAGAGCAGCGATGGTGACGGCGAGTGATGCGATGACGATTTTCTTCATGGTCATGGGTCTCGATCCTTCTCGTTCGAATGAGGCAGGTCGATTTGCAGTCGCCGCCTCCGGCTTGATTGCCGATGGGAGAAGAATGCCGAGCTCGCGGACGGCGCGCTGTTTCCGTCGAGACAATGGGGAAAATTCGTGTGCCCGGTTCTGCGAGCGGAATATGATCAGCGCGTCTGCGCGGGGCCCGTGCCGAGGATCGCGAGAACTTGCTCCGCGCCGGCGTCACGCGGCAGCGCCAGGAAGTCGCCACTGACCTTCAGCGCGGCGTCGAGGCGAATCTGGAATTCGCCACGCTCGACTTCCACGGCGCCGAACTGGCGCAGATGTTCCGTGATGAATTGTGTGTCGAGCAGCGTGTAGCCGCCTGCGATGAGCCGCGCGACGAGATGGGCGAGGGCGATCTTCGAGGTATCGCGCTCATAGGAGAACATGCTCTCGCCGAAGAACGCGCCGCCGAGCGCGACGCCGTAGAGGCCGCCGACGAGCCGTTCGCCCTGCCAGACCTCGACGGTGTGGCAATGGCCGAGCACGAACAGCTCGCGGTAGAGCGCGCGAATCCGTCCGTTGATCCATGTCGAGCGGCGGCCGGGCCGCGACGCGGCGCAACCGTCTATCACCGCGTCGTAGGCGGTATCGACTCGCACCGTGAACTCGCTGTTGCGCATGGTGCGGGCGAGGCGGCGCGGCACGTGATAGCCGTCGAGCGGCAGGATGCCGCGATGCTGCGGCTCGATCCAGTAGAGCGCGTGATCGTCGGCGCTTTCGGCCATCGGGAAGATGCCGCAGCTATAGGCCTTGAGCAGAACCTGCGGTGTGATCTCGATGACGATGTCGTCGCGTGACGTCATCGGCGGGTCGGCCTCCTGGTGTTCCTCGGTTCTTCGGCGCGCGGTCATCGGTGGCGAGCGCCGGGGGCGTGTCGCTGCGGCGTGAACCTGCCACCACCGATCGCGCTAATTTAGGGCTTCCCGAGGAATTTTTCGAGCCAGTGGATGTCATAGAGGCCGTTGGCGATGTCCGGCTGGCGGATCAGCTCGTTGAACAGCGGGATGGTCGTCTCGATGCCGTCGATGACGAACTCGGAGAGCGTCCGCTTCAGCCGCATCAGGCATTCGTTGCGGTTCTTGCCGTGCACGATCAGTTTGCCGATGAGGCTGTCGTAATAGGGCGGGATGGAATAGCCCTGGTAGACGCCGGAATCGACGCGCACGCCGAGGCCGCCCGGTGGGTGCCAGTACGTGATGCGGCCGGGCGACGGGCGGAACGTGCGCGCGTTCTCGGCATTGATGCGGCACTCGATGGCGTGGCCCGAAAACGTCACGTCCTCCTGGCGCAGCGTCAGCGTGGCGCCGGAGGCGACGCGGAGCTGCTCCAGCACGAGGTCGATGCCGGTGATCGCCTCGGTCACGGGATGCTCGACCTGAAGGCGAGTGTTCATCTCGATGAAATAGAACTCGCCGTCCTCGAACAGGAATTCGACGGTACCGGCGCCGCGATACTTGAGCTTGCGCATCGCCGAGGCCACCGTCTCGCCGATCTTGGCGCGGGCGGCGGCGTTGAGCGCGGGAGAGGGCGCCTCCTCCCACACCTTCTGGTGGCGGCGCTGGAGCGAGCAGTCGCGCTCGCCGAGGTGGATTGCGTTGCCCTGTCCGTCACCGAGCACCTGGATCTCGATATGGCGCGGCTTCGTCAGATACTTCTCGATATAGACACTGTCGTTGCCGAACGCGGCCTTCGCCTCGGAACGTGCGGTGCTGAGTGCGACCGAAAGGTCCTGCGCGGAGTGGGCGACCTTCATGCCGCGTCCGCCGCCGCCAGCCGTCGCCTTGATGAGCACGGGAAAGCCCATCTCCTTGGCGACCTTCATCGCCTGCGTCTCGCTGGTGACGGCGCCGTCCGAGCCGGGCACCACGGGAATGCCGAGCTTCTTGGCCGTTTCCTTCGCTTCGATCTTGTCGCCCATGATCCGGATGTGCTCGGACGTCGGGCCGATGAAGGTGATGTTGTGCTCCTCGAGGATTTCGGCGAAGCGGGCGTTCTCGGAAAGGAAGCCGTAGCCGGGGTGCACGGCGTCGGCGCCGGTGATCTCGCAGGCGGCGAGAAGGCGCGGGATGTTGAGATAGCTCTCGCTCGCGGGCGGCGGGCCGATGCACACGCTCTCGTCAGCAAGGCGAACGTGCATGGCATCGGCGTCGGCGGTGGAATGGACCGCGACAGTCGAGATACCAAGTTCCTTGCACGCGCGCTGGATGCGCAGTGCGATCTCTCCGCGGTTGGCGATCAAGACTTTGTCGAACATTTTTGCACCGTTAGTGGAGAGGGGGGAGGGGACCGGCGAGTGGCGAGGTGTTCCCTCGAGCCGCTCTCGGGTGTGCTCCCCGCGCGCTAGAGGCGATCGGGCGAGTGGCGCGCAGAAATGCGCTATTCGACGATCACCAGCGGCTCCCCGAACTCGACCGGCTGGCCGTTCTCGAACAGGATCGCCGTGACGGTGCCGGCCTTCGGCGCCGGGATCTGGTTCATGGTCTTCATCGCCTCGATGATGAGCAGCGTATCGCCGACGGCGACGCGCTTGCCGATCTCGATGAACGCTGCGGCGCCCGGCTCGGGCGCGCGGTAGGCAGTGCCGACCATCGGTGACTTGACCGCGCCGGGATGCTTCGCCGGGTCGGCGCCAGCGCTCGATGCTGCGGCGGCTGGGGCGGATGCGGCAGCGGCGGCGGTCGCCGGCATCGCCATCGCCTGTGGTGCGGCCACTGCGCTGATGGCGAGCTGGCGCGCGACGCGCACGCGCAAGCCGCTCTTCTCAATCTCGATCTCGGAGAGGCCGGTCTCGTTCAGAAGCTCGGCGAGCTCGCGGATCATCTCCTTCTCCGGGCTGCCCTTGCTGGCGGCCGGCTGGACATCCGATTTGGCTTCCGTCTTCGATTGAGAGGTCTGGGCGGTCATCCCGGTCGTTCCCTTCTTGCCTGCGCCCGTGGTCTTGCGGCGCTTCGTCATGGTGTTGTCTTGCCGGCTGCGGCGGAACCGCCCTTGGCGGCGCTCGCCGCCAGCACGTCAGCCATGGCCTCGACGGCGAGCTCGTAGCCCTTCGCCCCGAGGCCGCAGATGACGCCCTTGGCCGCCAGTGAAACATAGGAATGGTGGCGGAAGGGCTCGCGGCGGAAAATGTTGGAAAGATGGACTTCGATCACCGGCAGCTCGGCCGCCTGAAGCGCGTCGAGCAGCGCGATCGAGGTGTGGGTGAGGCCGCCGGCGTTGACGATCAGGCCCGCGCCCTTGTCACGCGCCTCGTGAACCCAGTCGATCAACTGGCCCTCGTGGTTCGACTGGCGGAACTCGAGCGTCAGTCCGACGCGGGACGCTGCCGCTTCGGCGCGGCGGCGGACGTCGGCCAGCGTCTCGTGGCCGTACACGTGGGGCTCGCGCGCGCCGAGCAGATTGAGGTTCGGACCGTTCAGGACGTAAACGGGCTTGGCGTGCATGAGTGCGGCCATCGAAGCAGTCGTTGAGCACGCCCGGAGGTGACACCAGCGCCGCTGGGCGGCCGGAGCGATGCGGGAAGAAACGTTGCTGGATGGGAGCGGCCGAACGAGCACTGGCGCTGGGCAGGCCGCTCGACGGGTTTGCGTCGAGGTCCTGCCGCGTCCGCCAAGGCGTCCGGCCTGAGCACTGTTCCAGGCAACCGAGTAAGAACCAACCGCCCGTGTATCAGCTTTCCCAGGGCGGCGGAAGGGCGACCGCAACACGCCTGTTGAAGATACGGGGGCGTCGCCTGGCGGCCTGGCCGGCTCTCTGGAAATACGCCCCGGAACGCGCCCCGGAACGCGCAACAGGATCGCCGCGGCGGCGGCCCTGAAGGGCAATCGACCTTCGCGGAACCTCGCTCGCGAACCCTCAAAGCCTCAAGGTTCGCGCCCTTTCAGGGGGACCGCGCGGCAGATCAGGGTGGAAGCGCCGAAGCGCTTCTACCTCAATCGATTACCGTTCGCCCGCGCCCGCTCCTGCTTTCCTCAGCAGGAGATGCAACCCGACTTGCGGACCTCGGCGATGTCGCTCTTGAGCTGGCCGAGCAGGTCCTGCGGCGCGCCCGGGATGGAGCGGTCGCCGACCAGGAAGTGTGGCGTGCCGTTGATGCCGAGCGTCTGGGCCAGCTCGCGCACCTTCTTAATCTCGCTCGTGACGGCTTCCGACTTCACGTCCGCCTTGAGGCGGTTCATGTCGAGCCCGGCCTTCTCTGCGAGCTTCAGGGCACTCGCCATATCGGCTTGCCCCTTATGCTGGATCATCGCCGAGTGGAATTCCCAATACTTGCCCTGCATGCGGGCGGCGAGCGCTACCTGGGCGGCCTCTTCCGAGCCCTTGGAAAGGATCGGCAGCTCGCGGAACACCACCTTGACCTTGGCGTCGTCCTTGATGAGCTGGGCGACGTCGGAGAAGCCGCGCTTGCAGTAGCCGCAGTTGTAATCGAAGAACTCGACGACGGTGACGTCACCCTTCGGATTGCCAGCGACGGGCGCCTCGGGATCGCGGTAGAGCTGGTCTGCGTGTGCGGCGAGGGCTGACTTGAGCTTCTCCGCCTGCACCTGCTCCATCTTGCTTTCGAGAGCAGCCTGGATCTCCAGGAACACCTCCGGATTGGCGATCAGGTAGTCCTTGATAATGCGCTGAATCTCGGACTTCTGCTCGGCAGAGAACGTGCTCGCAGGTGCCGCTGCTGCCGCCGGCTGCGCCGGCTTGTCCTGGGCCTTGAGGTAGCCGGGAGCCGCCGCGAAGGCGAATGCAGCGAGAGCCGCGGATGCGATTGCCGCGTTGCGGCGGGACGAACGGATGGACTTCATCGGGCTCTCTCTCATCGGGGGCTCACACATAGGCATTGGTGCGATCTTGGTGCTCAGGCTCAGTGCCTGCACACTTTAGGTTTGAGGCGAACAGGGGACTAGATAAGGCAGGCTCAGCGCAAATACGTCAGGTGCCGCATGCCCGCCCGGACTGAGCGAATATGGCCCGCGGGGCGCGTCCCACAAGTCCGCATCCGCGCTTCTTTTCCAGCAACGGACAGCCAAGCCTCAAGTCTCCGGCTTGTAGTTGATGATGTCGTCGTTGCGCAACCACTCCGGCGAGCCCTGCTTCAACTTGGTCTGCGCCCGCTTGGCAAAGATCTGCGCCTGCTTGACGTTGCCTTCGAGGAAGTAGGCTTGCGCCGTCTCGGCGTCGGCGAGTGGCAGGCGGTCCTGTTTGTAGTAGGCCGTCGCCAGCAGTCGGTGAGCGCGGGGGTTCTCGTCATTAATCACGGCCTTGCGCAGCAGCTCGATCGATTCCTTGATCGATCGCTCGTCACCCATGCTCTGCAGCGCCGTCGCCAGCTCGACCTGAATGAGCGGGGCATTGTCGGCGAGCTTCAGCGAGCGGCGCAGCGGCTCGATGGCTTGGGCCGCGCGCCCGGCCCGCATCAGTAGGTCGCCCTTCAGCTCCCAGAAATATGCGTAGTCGGGGCGTTCACGGATCAGGTCCTCGACGTCGTTGACGGCGCGCTCGACGCCCTGCGGACCGCCCTGGAAATAGCGCGCCACGGCGCGGGCGTAGCGCGCAGGCAGCGACTTGTCGCGCTCGGGATAGCGATTGAAGACGACGCGCGGGTTCTCCAGATAGCCCGAAAGCTTCGCCCGCATCAGGTCATGGCGAAGGGCGAGGTCGGCGCTGTCCTTCTTGCTGTAGTTGGGGCTCGATTGCACGAGCTGACGCAGGCGGGCGAGTCGATCCGTCGCGACGGGATGGCTGCGCGCGAACGCATCTTTCTGCGCGTCCGAGATGTACTCCTGCTGAGCGAAACGCTCGAACGTCTCCAGCATGCCGAGGCCCGACTGCTCGGTGGCGTTCAAGTACTTGAGGCCGGCCTGATCGGCGGCGGATTCCTGCGAGCGGCGTTCGGCGAGCAGCGAGCGCATGATGAGCTCGGAACCACCCTGCATCACCGCCTGACCGGCGCCGCCGATGTCTCGGCCGGTGTCGCCGCCGGTAGCCGCGGCACCGCCGATCAGCAGCACGCCGAGCACCTGTGCCAGCAGGATTTTGGTTTGGTCGCGGGCGATGCGCGCGCGCAGTGCCGCCATGTGTCCGCCAGCGATGTGCCCCGTCTCGTGGGCAATGACGCCGATAATCTGGTTCGGCGTCTCGGACTGCATCAGCGCGCCCGTGTGTACGAAGACGTTGCGTCCGTCGACGACGAAGGCGTTGAAGGCATCGTTGCGGACAATGCGCATGGAAATGCGGCCGGCACCAAGGCCCGCGGCGCGGAAGATGGGCCGGGCATATTCGTTGAGCAGGTTCTCGATCTCGGTGTCACGGATCAGCGGCAAGCCCTGCGCGCTCGCTGGCGCCGTCCAGGTCGCGGTGAACGCCGCGACAGCCATGACAAATGCCGCCGCGAGGCCGACAGCAGGCCGCACGACGCCCCATGCAGCGCCAGCCAAGTTCGTTACCTTGATCCTCATGCTGTCCAAAAGTCCTCTAGGAACCGCGCCGTGCCCGCCAAGCGCGGCCCCACCGTAGAAACGATGCACGTCGCGGTCAACGCGCGGGAACCACGATCGAATTTCCCCGCCGGAACCCGGGCATCTTCGCTGGCCGGGACTGTCCGAGCGGGCGGACTGGCCGCCGCGCGCGGAGATCACTATAAGCCAATGCCGACGAGCCGATGGCACGATTACGCCGAACCACACCGCATTACTCCACCATTGGCGACAATGGGGCGGCAGCAAGGCGGGGAGCGGCGGGGCCGGGGCGAACGACACGCGGAGCGGATATGACCACCAGCGGCAACGGCCGGCGTGGCGGCGTCGAGGAGGGCGCGGCGGTTGCGCGTGCGGCGTCGCATCGCAGCGCCATCGATAGCTTCATCGTCATGGATGTGATGAGCCGGGCAGCGGCGCGAGAGGCGGCGGGCGCGCGCGTGATCCACATGGAGGTCGGCCAGCCGGCGACGGCCGCGCCCAGCACCGCACGGGAGGCGGCGAAGCAGGCGATCGACGCGGGGCCGCT
The DNA here is from genome assembly GCA_016793635.1 of Hyphomicrobiaceae bacterium. Taxonomy (GTDB): domain Bacteria; phylum Pseudomonadota; class Alphaproteobacteria; order Rhizobiales; family Hyphomicrobiaceae; genus JAEUMD01. The sequence goes on along the minus strand of JAEUMD010000008.1, from coordinate 103,793 downwards.
CGGTTATACGCTGGCGCTCGGTACGGCCGCGCTACGCGAGCGGATCGCAGTCCATTATCACGAGACCTACGGCGTCGCGGTGGCACCGGGACGGGTCGTTGTGACGACCGGATCGTCAGCCGGCTTCGTGCTGGCGTTCCTGGCGCTGTTCGACGCCGGAGCCCGTGTTGGTCTGCCGGAGCCCGGCTATCCCTGTTACCGGCACATTCTGTCGGCGCTCGGCCAGCGTCCGGTCAGCATCGAGACCGGTCCCGAGACGCGCTGGATGCCGACCGTCGAAGCGGTCGGAGCGCTGGCGTCGTCACCGGAGGGCCTCGACGGCCTGTTGATCGCGAGCCCGGCGAATCCAACCGGCACGATGCTGGAGCCCGAGCGCCTCGCCGCCATCGCCCGCACATGCGAAGCGCGCGGCGTGTGGTTCATCTCGGACGAGATCTATCACGGGCTCACCTATGCCGGTCCCGCCGAGACGGCGTTGCGCTACAGCGACGAGGCGGTCGTCATCAACAGCTTCTCAAAGTACTTCTCGATGACCGGCTGGCGGGTCGGATGGATGATCGTGCCGGAGCGACTCGTGCGGCCGATCGAGCGTCTCGCTCAGAACCTGTTCATTGCGCCGCCAGCGATCTCGCAGGTGGCTGCGCTGGCGGCGTTCGACGCGAAGGACGAGTTGGAGCGGAACGTGGCGTCGTATGCCGAAAATCGCGCGCTCCTGCTCGATGCGCTGCCACAGATCGGTTTCGACCGCATCGTGCCGGCGGATGGTGCTTTCTACCTCTATGCCGACGTCTCGCGCTGGACCGACGACAGCCTCGCATTTGCCGGTGAAATGCTCGACGACATCGCCGTCGCCGTGACGCCCGGGATCGACTTCGATCCGGTGCGCGGCCGCCGCTTCATCCGCTTTTCCTATGCTGGCTCGACAGCCGACATGAGGGAGGCGGTGAAACGTCTCGCGGGCTGGGCCCGGCTCACGGCGTAAAGCAGCGGGCGGCGGGCGTGCCTCGGTCAACGCGCACATCAACACGTCGCCGATCCTTCCTGCCGTCGTATCAGGCTGACATCATAACGGCGGCGTGATCGTCGCGCGGGCCTGTTCGCGATAATAGCCGAGCACATAGAGGCGCACTGCGATCGAGAGGCCGGCATCGCCCGTCCGAGCACTATCGATCTCGGCGACGAGGGCCGAGAGGCTGATGGCACGTGCCCTCGCGATCTCGGCGAGTGCGTCCCAGAACTCGGGCTCGAGCGAGATCGATGTGCGGTGGCCGCGGATGGAGAACGAGTGTTTCGCGGGACGTCGCATCATGCCCACACGCGCTGTCGGCGGTTCAGCCCGGCTATCATGACCTCACGCGAAGGCAGGGCCTCACGCGAAGGGATGTGTTGAGCGGGCGTCATATCAAGACGTGGCGTTATCGTCGTTCGATGCGGAATCCGTGCGCGTCGCCGCGCCATCCTCGCGGCGATGCGCGTCGAGATCGCGCGCCGATCGCTCGGACTCCGCTGTCCGTATCACCCGCTCGGTCTTCGTACGACCGAAGCGAACGCGGTTCTCCGCGGCCTGCCGCTCTTTCTCGGCCCGCGCCTTCTCTTTACGCGCTCGCCGCAGGTTCAAGATCTCCGCGCTCAAATCGCTGCTCCACGTCTGCTTCGCTGTACGTCAAGAGAGAAAAAACAGTCATCGCTCGATCAAGCCATCTCGGCGAATCGAAGGCACGATGTTAGCATCATAACAACTCGTCTTTATGTCGCCGCTCGCAACTGCGAATTGCCGAAGAGACGCGGGTCTGATTGTTCGCACGTGCAGCATCGAATTCGTACCGTCAAGGTGCGCGCGGAACGGTCTCGTTAATCCTCTTCCCCTACGCTTGAGAAACATACGTGCGAACTTCTCGGTTGGAGACCGCCATGCCCCGTCACATCGGAATGCCGATACGCTTGCCGCGCCACGCTTCGGCCGCTGCTCTCGCCATGGTGCTTGGCACACTCGGCATCGCCGAGGCCGGTGCCGTATCGTTGGCCGTGCAGCGCGCCTGCATGAGCGACTACTTCGCCCATTGCAGCAAGCACGCTCCCGGCAGCCCCGAGGTGAGAAGCTGTATGTCGCGCGTCGGGGCGAGGCTCTCCGGCCGTTGCGTCAACGCCCTGCTCGCGGCGGGCGAGGTTTCGAAGGCGGAGGTCGCGCGTCGCTCCGCGAGCCGCTAACGGATTTGCGCGTCGCCGTTTTCGCTATTGCGGCGGCGGCGCGCTCTATGTCGGCTAGGTCGCAGATCCACCCGAACAGATGCCCCTCGCCGGCGATGAGCGAAAGGGCGGCATCGTGGAGTTCGGGCTCAGAAGCCGCGCAGCAGTCAGCCACCGTCACACACCAATAGCCACGGTCGACCGCGTCCCGCAGGGTGGAGTGGACGCAGCATTGCGTCGTCACGCCCGCGATCAGCAGGTGATCGATGCCCGACGCGCGCAGGACGTTGTCGAGCGGGCTCGCGTAAAATGCGCTGAACCCGGCCTTGTCGATGACCGTTTCGCCCGGCTCGGGTTTCATTTCGGCGATGAAGTCGTGGCTCGGCTCGCCGCGGATGAGCGAGCGACCGAGGTCCCCCTCGTAGCCGACGTAATCAAGGGAGGCGCGGTAGGGTGTGACGTCGGAGAGGTCTGGCGCGTAGCCCTCGCGCGTATGGATCACGCGGACGCCCATTCTCCGAGCAAGTGCCGCGAGGGTGACGACACGCGGCACGATCTCGCTCATTGGGCTCGGCGCGCCATCGTCCTCCGGGGCGAAGAACTCGCGCTGCATATCAATGACGAGTAGTGCGGTGCTCTCGGGCGCGAACGCAAACAACCGGTCGTCGCGGCAGGCGATCTTCAGCTTCGCGGCCTTCGGCACGGCGGATCGTCCTCAGCTACTACTTGAACAGGTCGCGCACCGAGGCGTTTGCGACGAACGATCAGAAATTGATACCGAGCGCTTCCGAGATGAAGCTGCCGGCGCTCTTTTCCTTCTTCGCCGCACGGCCGGGCGGCCCGTTCGCAACCGTCGCCGGATTGAAGCGGGGCTTGGGCGGGGCGAGGTGATTGCGCCCCTTGTTGATCTTGCTCCACTCGCCATCGAGCGCCTGTGTCACGCGCTTCTCGTGGCCGTAGATGTCGCCGAACGTGTCCACCTTGCCGGCGTCGTCCACCCACGCAGTGAAATAGGCGAGGTGCACGGGAATGCGCTTCTCCATGTCGATCTCGTTGTCGAGCGGCCCTGATTTGACGAGCTTGTCGATGGCGGGACGCGAAAGCCCCTTGTCATACGCGAGTATGATCTCGGCGAGGTCCATCGGGTTTCGCACGCGCAGGCAGCCGTGGCTCAACGTCCGCCGCTTGGCGTTGAACATCCATTTGTCGGGCGTGTCGTGCATGAAGATCGTGTGCTGGCTCGGGAACGAGAACTTGACGTAGCCGACCGCGCTCTTGGGGCCGGGATCCTGCCAGACGTGATAGTTGCGGATGTCTTCTTTCGACCAGTCGATGGTCCGCCAGTCTCGCTTCTCACCGCTCTTGGTGGTGATCTCGAGGCCGTGCTGGCGCATCAGCCCACCGCCCTTGAGCAGGCTCGGCCACAGCTCGTGCACCATGATGCTGTCCGGCACGCGCCAGCGCGGGCGGAGCACCACGGATTTCAGCGAGCGGGAAAAGACGGACGACTGCTTGTCCAGCTGGCCGACGACGATGCGCTCGGTGTGGACCACCTTGCCATCCTTCACGACGCGCTGCACGAACTCCGGCAGGTTGTTGAAGATGTGCAGCTCGCCGAGGTCGTCCCACATCCAGCGCCACATCTCCATGTTGGCGCGGAGCTGCTTGGCCTTGGTGCTGAGCTTGCCGCCGCCCTTCCCGTCGCCGCTGGCGGCGAGGAAAGCCTGACGCAGCCGTTCGAACTGGGGATGGGGCGGGTTCAGTCCGGCGACAGCCGCGGTAATGTCGCCGGCCGTCGCGAGGCGCTCGATCACATTGTCGGGGTCGAGGAGCTGGGGCTTGCGGTCGAGGTTGGAGTTGAGCTGCTCGGCGGGCTGCGGAATGCGGCCGCCCCGGGCGTGGCGCGCGTAGGTCAGGGCGGCGAGCGAAAGCTGGTAGTCGGTGGTGGCGAGCTTTTCCGGCCCGGTCAGGCCGTCGAGCGCGGGCAAGGAGAATGCCTTGGGGTCGAGGCCGTAGGCAGCAGCGTTGGCGATTTCCGCGGCGAGAGCCCGCCCGCGCTCGCTCGCGCCGGCGGGTGTGACCCAAAGGGGGGCGGCGTCGCGGGCCCGGTAAAACGTCGCGAGCGCGGCGCGGTCTGCGCTCTCGACCTCGTCGCCACCTGCCGGGGCCCGGTCCATTATCGCGCGTAGTGCGCCGGCGATGGCCGCTGCGGCCGGGTCAAGCGATGCGGTGGAAGACGAAGCGGTTCCGGCTGGTGCCGCGACGGATGTGACGGCGCTGGCCGGGCCAGCCGTGGCCGTCGCCGGGGCGGTTGGAGCGGGCGCCGCTGCAGCAGCAGCAGGCGTGGCGGGAGCCAGGATAGCGGCGGGCGGTTCGGCCTTGGCCACCGGTTCGCCGGCGGACGCCAAGGGGGCGAGGCAGCCCGCCGTGGCGCCAACGATCGCGAGGGTGCGCAAGAGGTTCATGGGGGCTCCTGTCCTGACCTTCGCCGCGCCCCTCGGGAGAGGCCGTCCGCACGACCGCTGATGCCGGCATCGCATCTGCGTAATTGATCGAATCGTCTTTCGGCAAGTGTGCAGGGGTTGCAACGGCCGAGGAAGCACCCGAATCGTGGCGGCGCACAGGCTTCGCGCGTGCCCACTGACCATTCGGCCAATCCCCTGGGATGCCTGGAAGTTCTTGAGATGCAATCCGCCGTGGGGCATGTTCCCCCGGAATTCGCCTGCCCGTGGCCGTCGATCCGGCCGGATTCGCGGCCCTGGCCCAAGTTCGCCGCCCCCGCGTCCCGACCGTGGTGGGCGTGCGGCGCAGCCCGCCGTACTGGCAAGGCACAATCGAGAGAGAGTGAAAGCATTGAGCCCGCGTCCCTCGTCCGAAGCGCCCCCCAGCCGAGCCGCTCACGATACCACGGCGGAAGAGACGGCCGACGCCGCAGCCGGCCGGCGCCGCTCGTTGAAGCCGCTGATGGCGTTGAAGCCCTACCTGATGCGCCATCCGTTGATGGTTGCGGCGGCCGGCGTCGCCCTCGTCGTTTCGGCCGCCGCGATGCTGGTCGTGCCGATGGCGGTCCGTCGCATGATCGACTACGGCTTCGGCGGCTCCGACGGTGCGCTCATCAACACGTATTTCTCGATGCTGATCGTGATCGGCCTCGTCCTGGCGATCGCGAGTTCGGCGCGGTTCTATTTCGTCAACTGGCTCGGCGAGCGCGTCGTCGCCGACCTGAGGTCCGACGTATTCAGGCATTTGACGGCACTTGGTCCGGCTTTCTTCGAGCGAACGCATTCGGGCGAGGTGATGAGCCGCCTCACCGCCGACACAACGCAGATCAAGGCGGCGGCTGGAACGGCGCTGTCGCAAGCGCTGCGCAACACCATCATGCTGATCGGCGCCCTCGTGCTGATGTTCGTGACCAGTCCGAGGCTTTCCGCGATGGTGCTGATCGCAATCCCCGCGATCGTGCTGCCGCTGGTGGCCTATGGCCGTGTCGTGCGGCGGCTGTCGCGAGAGGCGCAGGACAGCCTTGCTCAGGCGTCGGCGTTCGCTTCGGAAAACCTCGTCGCCGTGCGCACGATGCAGGCCTACACCAACGAGGAGGCCGTCTCCTCGCGGTTCGGTGGCGCTGTCGAACAGGCGTTCGAAAGCGCCAGGCGCCGGCTCAAGGCCCGCGCCGGTCTCACGGCGCTCGCCATTTTCCTCGTCGTCGCCAGCGTCACCGGCGTGCTTTGGTTCGGTGCCTCGTCCGTCGTTTCGGGCGAGATCTCGGGCGGCCGCCTCGGACAGTTCGTGCTCTATGCCCTGTTCGCGGCTGGCGCCATGGCCGAGCTTTCCGAGGTCTGGGGCGAGATGAGCCAAGCGGCGGGGGCTGCTGAGCGCCTTGCCGAGCTCCTTGCCGAGGTGCCCGAAATCCGCTCCCCAGCCGTTCCGAAGCCGTTGCCGACGCCCCCGCGCGGCGAGATCGCACTCGAGGACGTATCGTTCGCCTACCCCTCGCGGCCGGAGGTCGCGGCGGTCGAGCAGTTGCGGCTTAAGGTCGATCGCGGGCAGACGGTGGCGCTGGTCGGGCCCTCGGGTTCCGGCAAATCCACCATCTTCAGCCTGCTACTGCGCTTCTTCGATCCGCAGACCGGGCGCGTGCTCATCGACGGCGTCGACGTCCGGCAGGCGAGCCTGGAGCAACTCCGCTCGCGGATCGCGCTGGTGCCTCAGGACGTGGCGCTCTTCGCCGACACCGTCGCCGCCAACATCGCCTATGGTGCCAAGGATGCGACGCGCGCCGAAATCGAGGCGGCGGCCGTCGCCGCGCAGGCGGATGCCTTCATACGCGCACTGCCGCAGGGCTACGACACGCGCCTCGGCGAGCGTGGCGTGACGCTCTCGGGCGGCCAGCGCCAGCGTCTCGCCATTGCCCGCGCCATCCTGAAGGACGCACCGATCCTGCTGCTCGACGAGGCGACGAGCGCGCTCGACGCGGAGAACGAGGTGCTGGTGCAAAAGGCGCTCGAAAGCGTCATGAAGAACCGCACTACCATCGTCATCGCCCATCGCCTCGCCACCGTGCAGAAGGTGGATCGCATCGTCGTGCTCGAGCGTGGCCGGATCGTCGAGGAGGGCACGCATGGCGACCTCTCGCGCGCCGGCGGCCTCTACTCGCGCCTCGCCGATCTCCAGTTCGGCCGTGAGGAAGCGGCGGAATAGCCCCCGCATCGTTCGTCGGTTCGTGTGTATCGGGCTCGCGGAGTTGGGTCGAGAAGGACGGACGAGGGGCCGTCATCCCTGCCGCTGGCATGGTGCCGGCTTCGAAGCTCTTCCATCCGGGGAGATGAAAGCGGAGCCTGTATCGGCCCGCCACATCGCCATGCGCTCGCGCGGCGCCTCCGGGCGTCGCGGCTGCCGTGCCCCTGGCCCCCCGCGACAAGCGGCCTCATATCGGCTATCCCTCCACGAGTGTCTGCGTCTGTTCTGGGGGTGAGTGATGTCCGATCCGCGGGTGGGTAAAGAGTCGGCCTGGGGCCGTGCGGTCGACTACGTCTTCGGCAGGAACACACTCGTCGGCGTCGCATCGCTGATGTTGCTGTTGATCTCCACCTACGGCACGTGGCACGGCATGGCCGACTTCATCATCGGTGTGTCACAGGCGCCCGGCGCCAGCCATGGCCGCGAGCTGGTCGGCGGCCTTTCGGTGACAAACGACATTCTGGTGGCGACCGTCGTCATCGCCCTCTCGTTTCTGATGTGGCTCGCGCTGCGCGAGAGCTTCGGAATCGGCCGCTCCTGGCGCGATCGCGCCATCATGTTCCCGCTCTATATTTTCCTGGCGTTGTGGTCGATCGGGTTCGGGTACGGTTTCTGGTGGAGCCTGATCGCCGGCGAGGAGGCGACGCGCACCAGCATGGCCGCCCTGCAGGAGGACGCGCGCGACGCCTCCAATGCGGTGGCTGCAAGGCTCGATGCGGTGAAGTCGCAGATCGACAACGTGGCGGTCTGGTCCGATGGGCAGATGTCGCGTGAGGAAACCAGCGGCGGCTCGTGTGGCGTTGCCTCGGGTGCAGGACGCGGCCCGCTCTACAACGCCCGGCGCAGCGTCCGCGACGGCGTCACCTCGCTCCGCGATGGTATTCAGAGATCCTGGCTCGAGCCGGTCAAGGCCGACGTCGAGCTTCTGCAGCAGGCCGCGGCGAGCCTCGGTGGCGAAACGGTCGAGGCGCGCCAGCGCGAGTTCGAGGCGCGCTCGTCCCAGATCAGAAGCCGTGCCCGTGCGATCGCCGCGCGTTCCAACGAGCTCGGCCAGTCGACGGCGGCTGAAATGAGAGCGCTGGCACAAGCGGTCAACGTGGCGCCGGGTAAGCCCGGCTTCTCCTGCTACGATCCGACGCTCGCCCAGAGGTTGACGCAGGCCGCCGACCAGGCGGCACAGCCGGCAGAGCTGAAACTGCGCGCCGCCGTCTTCACCGAAGGGCCGGCCGGCGTCGCCAACGCCATCAAGAACCTTTGGGCGAACATGGGGGCCTACGCCGGCAGTCTCGTCGATTACGTGATGTCGGGCGGGAAGGTCAGCCCCAATCGCACGGCGGGTGGCGAGCCGATCACCGGCCGAGATCTCATTGCCCTGCTCGCCACAGTCGGGATCGATATCGGATTGTTCGCGCTGACGGCGCTCAACCCGCCCCCGGCCGAGCGCAAGCGCTTTCCCGCAGAGACGGAACGGCAGATCAGGGACGCGATCCGCGCCGCCGCGGCACGGGCGCCAGGCATGAATACCGAATGGGTCCGCAAGCACTTCGTGCACCACTACATGCACAGTTACTTCGTCATTCCGAACCTCTATAGCGCCGATCCACAGAAACCGGGGGAGGCCGAAAAGGCGCTGGCGATGAACCAGCTATCCGGTGTGCTGGACGACCTTGGCCTCATCCGCTGGCCGCACCGCCGGCAGAATTGGCAGATCTGGAAGAAGGACGAGCTCGACGTGCTGCGCGAGGAGGAAAGCCTGTCGAGCAAGTCGGCGCTGATCGAGGCGCGCAAGAAGTGGATGAAGGACAATCCGCGCGGCTATTCCCAAGAAGAGCAAGAGAAGATCATGTCGGCCAAGGACATCCGCAATCACGGGCTGTTCTCCAAGGCTGACCGCATGCTCGAGAACGCCGGCTGGAGCGAGCGGGCACGCAACGATATCGAGGTCTTCGTTCTCGAGGACGTCGAGGGGTTGACGCCGTTGCTCGACGCTTTGAACGACCTCGAACTCGCAGCGCCGAGCGATGAGCCGCCGGTCTCGACGACGCCGCCGGCCTGAGGTGGCACTGGCCCAACGACGGTGGATGCAAGGCGGGCTGGGTTCGCGTTGGTTTCGGCGCTTATTCCAGCTGCGGCAGGAACTCGCGCCCGCGCGTCGTGAGGTACGACCAGAGTTCGCCCGCCGCCGGCAGCATGCGCTTTTCGGCATGGCGAACCGCGAACCATTCCCGCATCGCCGGCAGCCCGCGCACGTCGAGCACTTTGAGATGGCCGACTTTCAGCTCGAGCTCCACTGTATGAGCTGACAGGAAGGCGATGCCGAGCCCGGCCATCACCGCCTGCTTGATCGTTTCGTTGCTGTCGATCTCCATCGCGATCTTCGGGCGCAGTCCGACCTCGTCGAACACTCGTTCCATCAGCAGCCGTGTGCCCGAGCCGTTCTCGCGGACGAGCCACTTCTGATCGCCGAGAGAGGCGAGCCTGATGCTCTTGCGCCCCGCGAGGCGATGATCGGGCGGGGCGATGACGACGTGCGGGTGCGGCCCGATAGGCGCGCGAAGTACCGACATCCCGTCCGGCGGACGGCCCATGATCACCATGTCGCGCCGGAAGCTGGTCAGCTCCGCGACGATCTCCGCGCGGTTGCCGACGAACAGGTCGATCTCGATCGACGGATGTTGCCGGGTGAACGCGGCAAAAGCGCGCGGAGAGAAGTACTTGGCGGTGCTGACCACGCCCACGGCGACGCGCCCGCCCTCCCCGCCTCGGATTGTCGACAGGGCCTCAGAGCAGTCCGTCAGCGCTCCCTCGATGCGGGCGGCAGCGGCCAGAACCTCGAGCCCGGCGGGCGTTGGCCGGATGCCGTTGCCGATCCGGTCAAACAGCGGCATTTCAACGGCTTGTTCGAGCAATTTCAATTGGAGTGCGACCGCGGGGGGCGTCACGTTGAGGCGGTTGGCGGCGGCGGCGTTGCTGCCTTCCGCGACCACTGCGGCCAGAGCGCGGAGCTGCTTCAGGGTGACGCCGCCCATCGGCGCATACGCAGTTTTTCTTTTCATACAGCAAAGATAATTCAGTTTTGATTGCCCCGCCAGCGGTGCCTAGTATCCCCGCCAATCAAAACCGCCGCGTCAGCCGGCGGAGCAAGGAGCCCTCGCCCCGGATATGATCGGGCCAGTGGCCAAAAAAGAAATCCAGGGAGGACGCCGTGAGTGAAGGGCACACGACGCTCGAGGACTATCTCGGGCAATGGAACGAAGCTGGCGGGCGCGCCGATGTGGCCGCCACGGTGCTGGCGATGGCCAGCGCAGCGGCACGGCTTGCGCGCGAAATCGCCATCGGCCCGCTTGCCGGAGAAATCGGCGCGGTGGTCGGATCGGGTGACGCCGGCGGCGGCGATCAACAGAAGCGGCTCGACGTCGAGGCCAACACCGCGTTCCGTGACGGCCTGCTTTCCGCCCCCGTCGCCGTATTCGGCTCCGAGGAGCAGGACGAAGTAGAGATCCTGGATGCCACGCAACCGCTGGCCGTCGCCATCGATCCCCTGGACGGCTCGTCGAACATCGAGACCAACGTCTCGATCGGAACAATCTTTGCGATCTTCCCCGTTCCGGTTTCCGGAACCGGCGGCATCGAGTCGGCGCTGATGCAGCCGGGACGCGAGCAACTCGCGGCGGGTTTTTTTATCTACGGGCCACAGACGGCGCTCGTTCTGACGGTGAAGGCGGGAACGCACGTGTTCACCCTCGATCCACGCGACGGGACGTTCCGCCTGACCAATTCCAACGTCCACGTGCCGCAGTCCAAGCGTGAATACGCCATCAATGCCTCGAACTACCGCTTCTGGCCAAAACCCATCCGCGACTACATCGACGATCTGGTGGCTGGCTCCGAGGGGCCGCGCGGGCAGGACTTCAACATGCGCTGGGTGGCGTCAATGGTGGCGGAAGCGTTCCGCATCATGGTGCGTGGCGGCGTCTACATCTACCCGCGCGACAGCCGGAAGGGTTACGAGAACGGCCGCCTGCGCCTCGTCTACGAGGCCAATCCGATGGCCCTCGTATTCGAGCAGGCGGGCGGCGCGGCCACCGACGGCGTGACGCGCATCATGGATATCCAGCCGGCCAGCCTGCATCAGCGCGTGCCACTGGTTTTCGGATCGGCCGACAAGGTTTCCCGCATCGCGCGCTACCACACCGAAATTTCGACGCGCGATCAGAAGTCGCCGCTCTTCAGTGAGCGCGGTCTGTTCCGGGTCTGATTCTCAAGAGAGATATTCAATGTCTGCAAAGCATCCGATCATCTCGGTCACCGGGTCTTCCGGTGCGGGTACCTCGACCGTCAAGCACACCTTCGAGCAGATCTTCCGGCGCGAGGGCATTACCGCCGCCATGATCGAAGGCGACGCCTTCCATCGCTACAACCGCGCCGACATGAAGGCGGCGATGGCCGAGGCAGCCAAGGGCGGCAACAACAACTTCTCCCATTTCGGCCCCGAGGCGAACTTGCTCGAGGAGCTGGAGGCGGTTTTCCGGACTTATGGCGAGACCGGCAAGGGCAAGACACGCCATTACGTCCACGACGACCGTGAGGCCGAGGCGCTCGGCTCGCCGCCGGGCACCTTCACAGCCTGGAAGGACATGGCCCCGGGCAGCGACATCCTGTTCTACGAGGGGCTGCACGGCGCCGTCGTGACCGACAAGGTGAACGTCGCCAAATTCGCCGACCTCAAGATCGGCGTCGTCCCGGTCATCAATCTCGAATGGATACAGAAGATCCACCGCGATCGAGCAGCCCGCGGCTACTCGACCGAGGCCGTCACCGACACCATCCTTCGTCGTATGCCGGACTACATCAACTACATCTGCCCGCAGTTCGCCGAGACCGACATCAATTTCCAGCGCGTGCCGACAGTCGACACGTCCAATCCGTTCATTGCCCGCTGGATCCCGACCCCCGACGAATCGATGGTCGTGATCCGTTTCAGGACGCCGCGCGGCATCGATTTCCCTTACCTCGTGTCGATGATAAGCAACAGCTTCATGTCGCGCGCCAACTCGATCGTCATTCCGGGCAACAAGCTCGATCTCGCTATGCAGCTCATCCTGACGCCGATGATCCACCGACTGATCGAGACCAGACGGCGCGCGTCTTGAAAGGATGAGGGAGATAAAAAGATGAATATCGCCGACAAGACATCCGCCGACTCTTCGGCGGTGAACTACCGGGACATGGCGAACGCGGTCCGCGCGCTCGCGATGGATGCCGTCGAGAAGGCCAAATCGGGCCATCCGGGCATGCCGATGGGCATGGCGGACGTCGCCGCCGTCCTCTTCAAGCGCTTCATGAACATCGACCCGTCGCGTCCGGATTGGGCCGACCGCGACCGCTTCGTGCTCTCCGCCGGGCACGGCTCGATGCTGCAATACGCCGTGCACTACCTGCTCGGCTACGACGACATGGGGATCGACCAGTTGAAGTCGTTCCGCCAGCTCGGCGCGCGCACAGCCGGCCATCCCGAGTACGGTCATGCGCTCGGCATCGAGACGACGACCGGTCCGCTCGGACAGGGCATCTCGACGGCAGTCGGCATGGCGATCGCGGAGAAGCTGCTCGCGGCGCGCTTCGGCGATGATCTCGTCAATCACTACACCTACGTGATCGCCGGCGACGGCTGCTTGATGGAAGGCATCAGCCACGAGGCGATCGACCTCGCCGGGCATCTCAAGCTCGGCAAGCTCATCGTGCTGTGGGACGACAACGAGATCTCGATCGACGGACCGACGAGCCTCGCCACGTCGACCGACCAGGTGAAGCGCTTCGATGCGTCCGGCTGGCATGTCTCCAAGGTCGATGGCCACGACCCGGCGGCGATCGAGAAGGCCATCGAGGCGGCGCGTGCCGTCACCGACAAGCCATCGATGATCGCGTGCCGCACGGTGATCGGGTTCGGTGCGCCGACGCGCGCGGGAACGGCGAAAGCCCATGGCGAGCCGCTCGGTGCTGAGGAAATCAAAGGAGCGCGCGAGAAGCTCGGTTGGAGCTATGAGCCGTTCGTGGTGCCGGAGCCCATCCTCTCCGCATGGCGCGAAATCTCGTCGCGTGGTGCTGCCACTCGCGCCGCATGGTCCGCCCGCGTCAAGGCTTCGCCGAAGGGCGGCGCGTTTGAGGCGCAGGTCGCCACCGATCTTCCGGCCGACTTCGTCGCCAAGATGAACGCCTATAAGCAGGAGCTGTCGACGACGGCGCCGAAAGTCGCGACCCGCAAAGCGTCGGAGATGGTGCTCGGCGTGGTCAACGCCGCAACCGAGTTGACGCTCGGTGGCTCGGCCGATCTCACGCACTCCAACTACACCGTCACCAAGGGCCAGCGCTCCGTGACGCCCACGGACTTCACGGGCCGCTACATGCATTACGGCGTGCGCGAGCACGGCATGGCCGCGGCGATGAACGGCATTGCCCTGCACAAGGGCTTCATTCCCTACGGCGGCACCTTCATGGTCTTCACCGACTATGCGCGCGGCGCGATGCGGCTTTCGGCGCTGATGGAGCAGCGCGTCGTCTACGTCATGACGCACGATTCGATCGGTCTCGGCGAGGACGGCCCGACTCACCAGCCGGTCGAGCATCTCGCCATGTTGCGCGCAACGCCGAACACGCTCGTGTTCCGTCCGGCCGACCCGGTCGAGACGGCCGAGTGCTGGCTCATCGCGCTCGAGACGAAGGATGCGCCGTCGGTCCTGGCACTTTCGCGCCAGGCGGTGCCCACGCTGCGGACCACGCACACCGAAGAGAACCTTTCCGCGAAGGGCGCGTATGTGCTGCGTGAGGCGGAAGGCGGCAAGCGCGACGTGACGCTGATCGGCACAGGCACCGAGCTCGAGCTCGCTGTCAAGGCAGCGGACATCCTCGCCAAGGAGGGGATCAGGGCGGCCGTCGTTTCGATGCCGTGCTGGGAGCTGTTCGCGAGCCAGGATGCGGCGTATCGCGCATCCGTCCTCGGTTCGGCGCCGCGTGTCGCCATCGAGGCCGCGTCCGGCCTCGGCTGGGAGCGGTGGACGGGAGACAAGGGCGCCTTCATCGGCATGACCGGGTTCGGTGCTTCGGCTCCTGCGCCGCAGCTCTACGAGCACTTCGGCATCACTGCCGAGAAGATGGCGGATGCAGCCCGCCGCGTCATGGCTTGAGCGCGGAGGAGGGACACATGCGCAACTTCAAAACGCTCGACGATCTCGACCTCAACGGCAAGCGCGTCCTCGTGCGCGTCGACATCAACGTGCCGGTGCAAGACGGCAAGGTGACCGATGACACGCGCATCCGCAGCATCGTTCCGACAGTGCGGGACATTCTCGCCAAGGGTGGCAAGCCGATCCTGATGGCGCACATGGGGCGTCCCAAGGGCAAGGTGGTGCCCGAGCTTTCTGTCGCCATGCTGCGCGAGCCGCTGGAGACAGCCATCGGTGCTCCTGTGCTGTTCGCTGGCAACGACGGCCAGAGCGTCGATGCCGCGGCTTCGCGTACACTCGAACCCGGCAAGGTTCTGCTGCTCGAGAACGTGCGCTTTCACGCTGGCGAGGAGAAGAACAACGCCGACTATGCCCGAGAACTGGCCACGCTTGGCGATATCTTCGTCAACGACGCCTTCTCCGCCGCGCACCGCGCTCACGCCTCGACCGAGGGCATCGCACATCTGATGCCATCGGCCGCCGGCCGGCTGATGGAGGCGGAGCTGACGGCACTGGAGAAGGCGCTGTCCTCACCCGAGCGGCCGGTCGTGGCCGTCGTCGGCGGCGCCAAGGTGTCAACCAAGCTCGACCTGCTCGGCAACCTCATCAAGAAAGTCGATCAGATCGTGATCGGCGGCGGCATGGCGAATACGTTCCTCGCCGCGCTCGGCAAGCCCGTCGGCAAGTCGCTCTGCGAGCACGATCTCGCAGACACGGCGCGGGCGATCATCACGGCGGCGAAGGAGCAGGGCTGCGAGATCGTTCTGCCGGTCGATGTGGTGGTGGCGCGCGAGTTCAAGGCGCACGCGGCCAACGAGACCGTACCGGCCGACCAGTGCCCGGCGGACGCGATGATCCTCGACGCCGGTCCGAAGACGGTGGCGCTGATCGCGGACCGCTTCGCCTCGGCGAAGACGATCGTATGGAACGGACCGCTCGGCGCCTTTGAGCTCGAGCCCTTCAATGCGGCGACCAACGCCGCCGCGCGGAAGGCCGCCGATCTCGCACAATCCGGCAAGGTGCTCGCTGTCGCTGGCGGTGGCGACACAGTAGCGGCCCTCAATGCCGCCGGCGTCGCCGGCAAGTTCACCTACGTTTCGACCGCGGGTGGCGCTTTCCTCGAATGGCTCGAGGGAAAGACGCTGCCGGGCGTTGCGGCTCTGCAAGCATAAACCGCGCCGGCTGTCGCCGCGACGGCAGCAGGACGACACGACCGCGGGTTGGGGCGTCGTCGCTCCAACCCGGACCACACGAGGAAGGGCGCAAGCGCCCTCGACACACCGGAGGAAATACCAATGGCCCGCATCACACTGCGCCAGCTTCTCGATCACGCCGCCGAGTTCGGCTACGGCGTGCCGGCGTTCAACATCAACAACATGGAGCAGGGCCTGGCGATCCTCGACGCGGCCAAGAAGACCGACAGCCCGGTCATCATCCAGGCATCGCGCGGCGCGCGCTCCTACGCCAACGACATCATGCTCTCCAAGATGATGGAAGCGCTCGAGCTGATGTATCCGCAGATCCCGATCTGCATCCATCAGGACCACGGCAACAACGTCGCCACCTGCCTCTCCGCGATCCAGAACGGCTTCACCTCGGTGATGATGGACGGCTCGCTGAAGGAAGATGCCAAGACGCCGGCCGATTATGATTACAACGTCGCCATCACCAAGCAGGTCGCGGACCTCGCGCACATGGTTGGCGCGTCCGTCGAAGGCGAGCTCGGCTGCCTCGGCAGCCTCGAGACTGGACACGGCGAGGCCGAGGATGGCCATGGCTTCGAGGGCAAGCTCGACAAGTCCATGCTGCTGACGGACCCCGACGAGGCGATGCGCTTCGTCGCTGAAACGAAGGTGGACGCACTCGCCGTCGCCATCGGCACCTCGCACGGTGCCTACAAGTTCACACGCAAGCCGACGGGCGAGGTACTCGCCATGAGCGTCATCGAGGCGATCCACAAGAAGCTGCCGAACACGCACATCGTCATGCACGGATCGTCGTCCGTGCCGGAGGAGTGGCAGGAGGTGTTCAACAAGTTCGGCGGCGAGATGAAGGAAACCTACGGCGTGCCGGTCGAGGAGATCGTGCGCGGCATCAAGATGGGCGTGCGCAAGGTCAACATCGACACCGACCTGCGTCTCGCCGGCACGGCCGAGTTCCGCCGCATCGCGACCACGGCAAAGTCCGAGTTCGATCCGCGCAAGTTCCTGAAGCCCGCCATGGATGCGATGGCGAAGGTCTGCAAGGACCGTTTCGAGGCGTTCGGCACTGCCGGCAACGCGTCGAAGATCAAGGTCATCCCGATGAGCGAGATGGCGAAACTCTACGCCAAAGGCGCTCTCGATCCGAAGATCGGCGTCGCCAAGGCGGCCTGAAGGCCGGCCGGTAGCGGCCGCAACCATACAAGCAATAACCGGTAGACAGAGAGAGAGACGCAAAGGAGCGTTCGATGGGCGAAGGCAACAAGACAGAGATCCGTGGCGCGCAACGCTACAAGGCTGGCGTGCTCAAGTACGCGCAGATGGGGTATTGGGACAGCGGCTACGTGCCCAAGGATACCGATCTCATCGCGCTGTTTCGCATCACGCCGCAGGAAGGCGTCGATCCGATCGAGGCCGCCGCCGCCGTCGCTGGCGAATCCTCCACCGCCACTTGGACGGTCGTCTGGACCGACCGTCTGACCGCCGCCGACCAGTATCGCGCGAAGGCCTACAAGGTCGATCCGGTGCCGGGCCGTCCGGGCGAGTATTTCTGCTACGTCGCCTACGACATCATCCTGTTCGAGCCCGGTTCGATCGCCAACTTGACCGCGTCGATCATCGGCAACGTGTTCTCGTTCAAGCCGCTCAAGGCGGCTCGTCTCGAGGACATGCGCCTGCCGGTCGCCTACGTGAAGACCTACAAGGGTCCGCCGACCGGGATCGTCGTCGAGCGCGAGCGACTGGACAAGTTCGGCCGTCCGTTGCTCGGCGCCACGACCAAGCCGAAGCTCGGCCTTTCGGGCAAGAACTACGGCCGCGTGGTGTACGAGGGCCTGAAGGGCGGCCTGGACTTCATGAAGGACGACGAGAACATCAACTCGCAGCCGTTCATGCACTATCGCGAGCGTTTCCTCTACTGCATGGAGGCCGTCAACAAGGCGTCGGCCGAGACCGGCGAGGTGAAGGGCCACTACCTCAACATCACCGCCGGCACGATGGAGGAGATGTACCGCCGCGCCGAACTCGCCAAGGAACTCGGCTCGGTGATCGTGATGGTCGATCTCATCATCGGCTGGACGGCGATCCAGTCGATCTCCGAGTGGTGCCGCCAGAACGACATGATCCTGCACATGCACCGCGCGGGTCACGGCACCTACACGCGTCAGAAGAACCACGGCATCTCGTTCCGCGTCATCGCCAAGTGGCTGCGCCTCGCAGGCGTCGACCACCTGCACACCGGCACCGCGGTCGGCAAGCTCGAGGGTGACCCGCTCACCGTGCAGGGCTTCTACAACGTCTGCCGCGAGCTGAAGAACGAGGTCGACCTGCCGCGCGGCATCTTCTTCGAGCAGGATTGGGCCGACATGTTGAAGGTCATGCCGGTGGCTTCGGGTGGCATCCACGCCGGCCAGATGCACCAGCTGCTGGATCTGTTCGGCGACGACGTCGTCCTGCAGTTCGGCGGCGGTACCATCGGTCATCCGATGGGCATCCAGGCGGGTGCCACCGCCAACCGCGTCGCGCTGGAAGCCATGGTGTTCGCGCGCAACGAGGGCCGCGACATCAAGAACGAGGGCCCGGAGATCCTGCGCCGCGCCGCCAAGTGGTGCAAGCCGCTCGAAGCCGCGCTCGACGTCTGGGGCGACATCACATTCAACTACACCTCGACCGACACGTCGGACTTCGTGCCGACGCCGAGCGTGTCGATGTAATCGCGCGAGAAGGAGACCAAAACATGCGCATCACCCAAGGCTGCTTCTCGTTCCTGCCCGACCTGACCGATGACGAGATCTCGGCTCAGCTCGAGTATTGCCTCCGCAACAACTGGGCGATCGGTGTCGAGTACACCGACGACCCGCACCCGCGGAACACCTATTGGAACATGTGGGGCAATCCGATGTTCGATCTCAAGGATGCCAAGGGCATCATGATGGAGATCGCGGAGTGCAAGAAGGTCAATCCCGAGGCCTACATCCGCATTAACGCGTTCGACTCGACGCGCGGCTGGGAGACGGTACGCACCTCGTTCCTCGTCAATCGGCCGAAGACCGAGCCGAAGCTGGAGATGACGCGGACCGACGTGAAGTCTCGCTCGCAGGCCTACTCGTGGAAGATGGCGCGCTGAGCCGCCGTGCATCCTGCGATCATCCAAATACGAAACGGACGGGCCGCCTTGCCGGCGGCCCGTTCTCTCCCGACATCGAGTGGCAAGACAACAAGACCAACGGTTCACTGACGCCTGGAGCCTGACTTAGAATGTCGAGCATTGCCTCTCCCCCCGCGCCGATCACACACGTCAACCTCGCCGAGGAATTCCAGAACTCCGGTGTGGCCGAGATCCTCGCTGATCTCGATCGCGAGCTTGTCGGTCTGAAGCCGGTAAAACAGCGTATCCGCGAGATCGCGGCACTGCTGATCGTCGAGCGGGCGCGCAAGAGCATGGGCCTCGCGCACGACACGCCGACGCTTCACATGAGCTTCACCGGCAATCCGGGCACGGGCAAGACGACGGTTGCGCTTAAGATGGCCGGTCTTCTGCACAAGCTCGGCTACGTGCGCAAAGGCCACCTCGTGTCCGTCACGCGCGACGATCTCGTCGGCCAGTACATCGGCCATACCGCGCCGAAGACCAAGGAAGTTTTGAAGCGCGCCATGGGCGGCGTGCTGTTCATCGACGAGGCTTATTATCTCTACAGGCCGGACAACGAGCGCGACTATGGCCAGGAGGCGATCGAGATCCTGCTGCAGGTGATGGAGAACAACCGCGACGACCTCGTGGTGATCCTCGCCGGATATGCCGACCGGATGGACAAGTTCTTCACGTCGAACCCGGGCTTCCGGTCGCGCATCGCACACCACATCACGTTCCCCGACTATGAGGACGGCGAGCTGCTGTCGATCGCCCGCAACATGCTCGGCGCGCAGAATTACACCTTCGACGATGCGGCCAACACGGCGTTCGCCGAGTACATCCGCAAGCGTCGCGCGCAGCCGCACTTCGCCAATGCGCGCTCGATCCGCAACGCGCTCGACCGGGCGCGCCTGCGCCAGGCGAACCGCCTGTTCGAAACGTCCTCCGGGCCGCTCGACGCCAAGGCGCTGTCGACGATCTCCGAGGTCGATATTCGCGCCAGCCGGGTCTTCTCCGGGGGGCTGGACGATCCGATGGGTCCGGGAAGGACCGGCGGCCCGTAGCCGACGTTGCGGTCGCATGTTCGGCGGCAGTTCTGTATCATCAGACCGGTGCGGCAGAGCGACCGTGCCCGGCTCGAGGCAAGGAGACGAGCAATGAGCAAGTTCGATCGAAGCATCAAGATCGCGCCGTCGATCCTCTCGGCCGACTTCGCCAACTTCGGCAAGGAGTGCGAGGCGATCGAGGCGCAGGGTTGCGACTGGGTTCACGTCGATGTGATGGATGGTCACTTCGTGCCCAACATCACGTTCGGCCCGCAGACCTGCGCAGCCATCCGTCCGCACGTGAAGACCGTTATGGACGTGCATCTGATGATCGCGCCGGTCGATCCCTACATCGAGGCGTTCGCCAAGGCCGGCGCCGATGTCATCACCGCGCACGTCGAGGCGGGACCGCATCTCGACCGTACATTACAGGCGATCCGCGCCGCGGGTGCAAAGGCGGGTGTCGCGCTCAACCCTGCGACGCCAGCGGAGTCGATCGAATACGTGCTCGACCGCATCGACCTCATCTGCGTGATGACGGTCAACCCCGGCTTTGGCGGGCAATCGTTCATTCAAGCCATGGTGCCGAAGGTTCGCCGCCTCCGCGAGATGATCGGGGATCGCCCGATTCACATAGAAATCGACGGTGGCGTGACGCCGGAGACGGCTCCGCTCGTCGCAGCCGCGGGCGCTGATGTGCTCGTCGCCGGCTCGGCGGTATTCAAGGGCGGCTCGGTTTCCAATCCGCAGGTCTACGGCACGAACATCAAGGCCATCCGTGACGCGGCCATCGCGGCGATGCGCGCCAAGGCGGCATGACGATCCGGTTCGGCGACGATCGCCCGTTCGTGGAGGGTGCTTGCGTCGCCCGGGGCCAAGCGCTGTCGCGCGCGGTCTTTTCACCCGCCCGCTCGGCGCCTATCTAAGCCGTTCAACCCGGAGAACCGCACGAATGGCTGTCGCAACACCGATCTGTGATTTTGGATGGATGGCACCGGACTTTGCCCTGCCAGGAGTCGATGGCCGCAACTGGAAACTTGCCGATGTGAGGGGCGAGCGCGGCACGCTTGTCATGTTTATCTGCAACCATTGCCCTTACGTGAAAGCTGTGATCGACCGCATCGTGCGCGACGCGAAGGAGTTGCAGGCGATGGGCGTCAACGTGGTCGCCATCTCGTCCAACGACGCGGCGCATTATCCCGAGGACTCCTTCGACAACATGAAGGCGTTCGCGGCTCGGCACGGCTTCACGTTTCCCTATCTCTACGACGAGGCGCAGGATGTGGCGCAAGCATATGACGCGGTTTGCACGCCCGACTTCTTCGGGTTCGACGCGGGCCTCGGCTTGCAGTATCGCGGCCGCCTCGATGCTTCGCGCAAGGAAGCCGGGCCCGCCGATTTGCGGCGCGATCTGTTTCTCGCCATGAAGCAGGTCGCTGAGACGGGCAAGGGGCCCGCCGAGCAGATCCCGTCCATGGGCTGCTCCATCAAATGGAAGGACGCAGCGTGAAGCCTGCCGTCGTTTTCGATCTCGACGGCACGCTCGTCGACAGCGCCGCCGCCATACGCGATATCGCCAACATCCAGATGGCCGAGCTCGGCCTCGATCAGCTCACGCTCGCAGAGGCGCGAAGCTATATCGGCAACGGTGCGCCAACCTTCCTCGAGCGCGCGCTCAAGGCGCGGAACGTTTATTCCCAGGAGCAATTCAAGGAGCGGCTGCATCGCTTCGAGGAGCTCTACGCGCAAGCTCCGGGAGAAGCGAACATCCCGTTTCCCGGGGTGGGTGCCGCGATGCGTGCGTTGGTCGAGGCGGGCCATCGCATCGCGCTGTGCACCAACAAGCCGCTGGCGCCGACTCTTGTGCTGCTCGACGCTCACGGCTGGCGCGAACTGTTCACGGCGATCGTCAGCGGTGACACGCTGCCCGAGCGTAAGCCGCATCCCGCTCCGCTGATCGAGGCTGCGCGGCGCTCGGGGGCGGGACCGGTCGTTTACGTCGGCGACAGCGAGGTGGACGTGGCGACAGCCGACGCGGCGGGCGTGCAACTGCTGCTTTACGCGGGCGGGTATCGCAAGACGCCGCTCACGGAGCTGAAGCACGCCGCGGCTTTCGAAGATTTCGCCGAAGTCCCGGCGCTCGTTGCGCGGCATGCGCGAGAGATCGCCGTCACTGCCTGAGTATCCGCGCCATCCGTTCACATCGCCGCTTCGGGATTACTCGTTGCGACGAATGTCGCCATGTCGCGCCGGTAGGGTTATGTTGCCGCCTCCGCGAACAGAGCAAGGTGCGCTGTCATGCTCGACCTCTACTACTGGACCACTCCGAACGGTCACAAGATCACGATCTATCTCGAGGAAGCCGGCCTTCCCTACAACCTGAAGCCGGTCAATATCGGCGCAGGCGAGCAGTTTGCGCCCGGGTTCCTGGCGATCGCACCGAACAATCGCATTCCCGCCATCGTCGATCATGCGCCAGCCGATGGCGGGTCACCGCTGTCACTGTTCGAATCGGGCGCCATCCTCGTCTATCTGGCGGAGAAGACGGGCAAGTTTCTCAAGAGCGATCTGCGCGGGCGCCACGAGACGATGCAGTGGCTGTTCTGGCAGATGGGCGGGCTCGGTCCGATGGCCGGCCAGAACCATCATTTCAGTCAATACGCGCCTGAGAAGCTGCCCTACGCGATCGAGCGCTACGTCAAGGAGACGGGCCGTCTCTATGGCGTGTTGAACAAGCGCCTGGCGGATCGCGCATTCGTCGCGGGCGAGTACTCGATCGCCGATATGGCCTGCTATCCGTGGATCGTGCCGCACGAGCGCCAGGGGCAGAACCTCGACGACTTTCCCCATCTCGCACGCTGGTTCGACGAGATCGCCGATCGTCCGGCGGTGAAGCGCGCCTATGCGATAGCGGCGAAGGTCTCGCAAGCGCCGGTCGTCACCGATGCCTCGCGCTCGATCCTGTTCGGCCAGTCGGCCAAAACGGTGAAGTGATCGGTTCACGGTGCGCATTGCTTGCGCACCGTGAGCGCGGGAGTAGTGACGGTGCTGCTCTGACCGCGGCACGGTGCCGACGCGCCGGTCGAGCCGCGCAATCAGCGCGGCTCAAACACCGGACGAGTTCGAGCCCGCCGTGCGGGCTCTGGCCGCGACCGCGGCCCGGCGCCGACGCGCCGGTCGAACCGCGCAATCAGCGCGGCTCAAACACCAGACTTTTTCGAGCCCGCCGTGCGGGCTCTGGCCGCGACCGCGGCCCGGCGCCGACGCGCCGGTCGAGCCGCGCAATCAGCGCGGCTCAAACACCAGACGAATGCGTCGCCGTGCCCTGGCCAAAATAGCTGTCGAATACCGAGCAGATCGAGCGGATGAACAGGCGGCCCTTTTCGGTGACGCGGAAGCCCTCGCCCTCGGGTTCGACCAGATCGTCGTTTTCACTCGACGCCAGCATGTGGGCTTCCTCGATCACGGATTCGGCGTCGGCACCGAAGCGTTCACGCAATTCCTCGGTCGGAAAGCGGAAGTCGCACATCAGCCGTTCGATGACGAGACCGCGCACGCTGTCGTCGGTGCTCATGGCATGGCCGCGGACAGTCGCGAGCCCGCCGTTCTCGACGCGCCGTTCATAGTCGGCGACCGGCGTTGCGTTCTGCACGTAGCCCTGAGGCAGGCGGCCGATGGAGGAAGCGCCGAAGCCGATCAACGCCGCAGCTTTGTCGGTCGTGTAACCCTGGAAATTGCGATGCACCTTGCCGGTGGCGAGTGTGTCGTCCGGCAGCGCGAAGTGATCGAGACCAACGGTGACGTAGCCCGCTTGGGTCAGGCGGTTGGTCGCGCGGTTGGCCTGCGCGAACCGTTCCGTCATGTCGGGCAGCGCGGCCTCGTCGATCAGCCGCTGATGGGTGATGCGGGCCGGCAGATGGGCATAGCCGAACAGGGCGATGCGATCCGGTGCCAGGGTCAAGACGCGCTGTAATGTCTGCTCGAGCGTCGAGCGGGTCTGATGCGGCAGGCCGTAGACGAGATCGATGTTGATCGACCGGACGCCATGCGCGCGGAACGTGCGGACGACGAACTCGGTCTGCTCGAACGACTGCATGCGGTTGATCGCGACCTGCACGGCTTCGTCGAAGTCCTGAACGCCGATGCTGACGCGATTGACGCCGGCCTTGGCGAACGCGGCGATCCGTTCCTCGTCCAGCCCGCGCGGGTCAATCTCGACGGCGAATTCCGCGTCAGGGGCGAAGTTGAAATGGGACTTGAGCGCCGCTGCAAGTCGCAGGATGTCATCGGCTTCGAGAATGCTGGGGCTGCCACCGCCCCAGTGGACGTGACCGACGCGGTTGGCGTGCGGCAGGTGCCTGGAAACGGTCGCGATCTCTTTCTCCAGCGCGTTCAGGTAACGGGCTATCGGCTCGTGGCGTTGCGTCACCTTGGTCGAGCAGCCGCAGTACCAGCACATCTCCTTGCAGAACGGAACGTGGGCGTAGAGCGAGAGGGGTGTGTCGGCGGAGGTCGCCCGCAGCCACTCGGCATACGTCGCGGCATCGACCTTCGGTGAGAAGTGGGGCGCCGTCGGGTAGCTGGTATAGCGCGGAACCGGAGCCGCGTATTTCTTCAGCATTTCGGGTCGCATCAACCGTTCTCCGAGGCTCGTCGGCGTTGTGGGGAGCCCGGCCCAATGCTGCCGGGTGATGGAACGGCAAAGGGCGCCGCCCGCGCGCGGGGGTGCCAGAGTGCCATTCACGGGCCGGAACTCTAGGAACGGAGAGGACGCGAATGAATGATTTTCGTCAACATTGGCGAGGGGCGTCGAAATGTCGTCGCCCCAAAGGTCTGATGTCACGCCTGCGAAAATCTCAAGTGAGCAGACGTTTCGCGGACGTGGCGTCGCGACGGGGCTGGAGTGAAAGCATTTTTCGAGAGAGCCGCACTCGTGGCCCTGATCGACCGAAAAAGGGGCTCTCGAACCGGAGCTTGGCGTGCGGCTCAGGCTGTCGAGGGAAGCGCGGGACGTTTCCATCGTGATTGGTCACCCCCGATCAGCCGGGGTGGGCGCTTCGGGCGCACAGGCCCGATCAACTTCGCTTTTCGTTTGCTGGCTCCATAGCCCTGCAGGGCGCGCAGGTCGATGGTGACGCGTGCAGCCGACGGTCGCACCGCGCCCGTGGGTGCCGGCCGCAGGATGCGCGCGCCGCGCCGTGCGGGTGCCAGGAGAACGACCGGGCGGAGGAGAATGGGACGCCGGTCGCGGACGATCCGTGCGGGGCGCGCGTTTCGCGGTGGGCGACTGGCCAGCAGACCGACGACCACACCGAGCAGCAGATAGAAGTGTCGCCAGTGGTCGGTGTCGATGATGGTGCCTTCGAAGACGATGGCTGCCAGCGAGGCAACTGCCACCAGTGTCAGCCCCCCGGTCGGATTGCCGCGGAAGCTGCGGGCGAAGCCGAGAACCAGGACGCCCGCGACGAGGGCGAGATAGCCGGAGCCGCCGATCCAGCCGGCATTGAGAAACATGCTGAGGTAGACGTTGTGCACGTCCTCGGGATGATGTCCCTTCGGGAACTCGCCGGCGCCGATGCCGAATGGGTTTTCGGCGATGAGATCGAGCGCTTTCCTCTGGCCGCCGAAGCGGCCCTCCGGACCGACGTCGTAGCTCTGCGTGAGGCTGGCGCGCTCGGCGAAAAGCTCACCGACGCCGTCGGAGCTGACGGCGAAGGCGAATAAAGGAATGAGCGCGAGGATGCCGGCGAGGCCGAGCCCGATGATGCGCACCCGATCGCCGTTGCGGTTGGACGTGACGAACGCGACGTATAGGTAGATCGCGACCGCAATTGCCGCGATTCCCCACGCGCCGCGGGAGAACGTCAGGAGTAGCGCCAGCGACAGCACCGCGAGGGCGGCGGCATAGCCGAGACCCTTGTGCAGCGGCCGGTGGATCCAAAGGTGCAGCGCGTAGACGATGGCCGGGACGAGAAACGACCCGAGCACGTTCGGGTCCTTGAAGGTTCCGCTCGCCCTGCCGAAGCGGGTGAGAAGATCGCTGCCTCCGGGCACGAGATCGAAATAGCCAGCGATGCCGGCGGCCGCCGCGACCAACGCTCCGGCGAGTTGGGCACCGAGCAGCAGGCGCGTCGCCTCGACCGGACGTCGCGCGACGAAGGCGGCGATCACGACGGCCGCGAGCGAGAGATAGAGAGAGACGGCGGTGTGCTTGGTCGCATCGGAATAATCGACGACACCGATCGTCGCGACGTAGCCGAAGGCGTTGATGACCAGCAGCAAGGCCGCGAAGGCGATGATCGGCGGATTGAACCTGACGAGGCCGACAACGGGCAGCAGCACGACGAGCCCGAGCATCAGTGCGTCAGTCGGTGCGGGTTCGGTGAACACGATGGCGCTGGTCGCCACGGCAAGCCACACGGCGGCGAGCGACAGCTTGTGCGTCAGACTTTTAGGCTTCGCGCGTCCGGGCGTCTCGAGGCCGCGCGGGAGCGCCGGGCGCCCCGACGAGAACTCGGACTTGCGGGCCATGGCGTTCAAGCTTCAGCCTCCCGAAGTGCTGCTGGAATGCGTTGCGGCGGCTTGCGCCGCCGCCTTCAGTAGGCGTTCTCGGAATTGACCAGGGCGAACGGGGTCTTGAGCAGGATGTAGAGGTCAAGGAACACGGACCAGTTCTCGATGTAGTAGAGGTCGTGCTCGACGCGCCGCATGATCTTCTCGGGCGTATCCGTCTCGCCGCGCCACCCGTTGATCTGCGCCCAGCCGGTGATGCCGGGCTTAACCTTGTGGCGGGCGAAATACCCCTCCACCACCTCGTCGTAGAGCTGGTTCGCGGCCTTGGCCTGCAAGGCGTGCGGACGCGGCCCGACGAGCGAGAGATCGCCCAGCACCACGTTGATGAGCTGCGGCAGCTCGTCGAGGCTCGTGCGGCGGATGAAGCGGCCGACGCGCGTCACCCGCGGATCGTCGCGCGTGACGAGGCGGGCGGCGGCGGCATCGCAGCGATCGGTGTACATCGAGCGGAACTTGAGCACCTCGATCAGCTCGTTGTTGAAGCCGTAGCGCTTCTGGCGGAAGAGAACCGGCCCGCGGCTGTCGAGCTTGATGGCAATGGCGACGGCGGCCATCACCGGCGCCAGTGCGACCAGCGCTGCCGTACCGATGATCTTGTCGAACAGCCATTTCGAGACACGACCCCAATCGGCGATCGGCGCATCGTGCAGATCGATCATGGCCACGTCGCCGATGCGCGAGTAGGTGCGTGGGCTGAACCGCAGGCTGGTCGAGGCCGCCGGCATCTTGACGTCGACGGGCAGCACGGAGATGTGCTTGAGCACCTCGACGAGGCGGTGCTCCGCGGTCATCGGTAGCGCGACGATGACGAGATCGATGCGCGTGCGGCGCGAGAACCCGACGAGATCGGCGAGGCCGCCGAGCCGCGGATAGCCGGCGATCATCGCCGGGGCCCTCTCTCCGTCGCGGTCGTCGAAGATGCCGGAGATGCGCACCTCGCCCTCCGCGCTCCGCTCGAGATGGTGGATCATGTGGCCGCAGACGTCGCCGCCACCGTAGATCACCGCGCGGCGGTAGAGTCGCCCCTGCTTCGCCCAGTGGTGCATGAGGCCGGCGAGCGCGAGGCGACCGGCGACGAGCGCGAGGCCGCCCGTCGCGAACCACAGCGCCAGCCAGACTCGCGAGAAGTCGCTGCCGAGCTTCAGGAAGAACACCGCGGCGACGAGTGCTGCGAAGGCGATGGTCCAGGCGAGTGCGATGCGCGGGAGCTGCCTTAGGATGGAAGCGTAGGCTTGCAGCTTGTAGAGGCCGAACAGCTCGAACGCGACGACGGTGACGCCGGCCGTCGCCAGCAGCGCGGTAGGATAGGTGGTGAGTGAGAGGATGTCGGGCTCGGCGACGTAGGCGAGGGCCGCGGCGAGGCCTGTGAGGATGGTCAGCACGAAGTCGAGGGCGCGGACCGAGCCGCGTAGAACCGCAGGCGAGATGAGCGAGGAACGGCTATCCGCGCGGAAGTCGGCGAGCACGGGCAGCTCGATTGAGACATGCGGTGACGTGCTTTTCAGCGACCGTCCCGAGCCATGTGATTCCGCCACCAGCGTCTTGTTGGACATGATTGTGCTACTCGTCGTGCCAGAATGAGCGTCCTGGCAAGATCGAAAGCATCCACCATGCCATCGGGCTCGGGGCGGAGCGGCCGGCACATGGGATTGCGGGTAAGGTTAAGGCACGTTGCCTGCGTGCGGCGCGAGGCTAGTTCGGGTGCAATAGGTCGCGAATGAAGCGATCCTCGCTTCATTCGATAGTGCTCAACCGTTCGGCGAGAAGAGGCGCGGCATCATGCCCGGCGTCAGGCGCTGACGAGGGTGCGCGCGGGCTCCGAGGCGAAGTCGTGCTCGGGGGCCAGATCGCGATAGAATGCCAGCACGGCCTCCGCCATGCGCTCGACGGAGTAGCGCCCGGCGATCACCTCACGCAGCGATTGCGCCTCGCGGCGGATGTCGTCAGGGGCATCGAGGTGGCGCGTCATGGCGGCGGCGAGCGCAGCGATGTCCGCCGGGGGAACGAGCCTCAGGCTGCTGCCTTCGGCGATTTCCGGGATGCCGCCGACCGCCGTCGCGATCATCGGTACTCCCGCGCCGCCCGCTTCCAGCACGATATAGGGAAAGCTCTCCGCGCGCGACGGCATGACGAGCGAGCGGCCGAGCGCGAAAGCCTGGCGCGCGGGCATCGCGCCGGGAAAGCTGACGTGACGGGCGAGGCCGAGGCGGGCGGCGAGTGCCTTGAACGTGCCGGCGTCGGGACCGTCCCCGACGATGACCGCGCTCGGCCGTCGCGGCGCCTCGATAGCGGCGAGAGCTTCGAGCAGAAGGTCAACGCCCTTGAGATGGCGAAGCTCGCCAACGAACACGAAGTCGGCCGCGTCCGCATTCGGCTGCACGGGTTCCAGCTCGCCGGCATTGATGCCGTTCGGGATGATGCGGGTCTTCATCGGCCTCGAGAGACCGACGTTTTCGCCATAGATGCGCGCCGAATATGCGCTTTCGAACACGATCCCGTCGGTGCTCCGGGCGAGTGTCCGCTCGAGCGCCATGAATATCCGACCTTTGATTGTCGTCGGCGCGAAGTGGAGGCTGCCGCCGTGCGGCGTGTAAAGCGCCACGACGCGGCGTCCGCCGCGCTTGAGCTGCGCCGCCGCGAGACGGGTGTAAGCGCCGCCCTTGGCGCCGTGTCCATGCAACACGTCGACGCCGAGGATCGCTGCGAGGCGCACCGTCGCGCGCGTCGCCATCACGTCGCGCCAATCGAGATCGCGTGCCATGGCCACACGGTGCAGGCCGAGACCGAGCGCGGGAGAGAGGTCGTCGAGGCGCTGCTCGGTCAAGCGGTCGCATGCCTCGCTGTCGCACAGGACCGCGACCTGGTGACCGCGCGCCGTTTGTGCGCGGGCAAGATCGGCGACATGACGGAACAAGCCGCCAACGGGCGCGCGCAGGACGTGCAGGATCTTCATGGTACTCGACACTCGAACAGGGCTCGTGCCGGTGCGCGCACGCGCCTGGCTTCGTTCCTGACGATGTCAGAGGAACCTTTCGAAGACGTAGACGGTGTCGCCAGCCCGCACCACGTAGTCCGAGGGTGCCTCGATCTGCTCGACGTAGCCGTTGACTCGGCGCGAGATGCGGAAGCGGCGGTCGCTCGCCCGCTCGGTATAGCCGCCGGCGATGGCGACGGCGGTCTCGACGGTCATTCCAGAAACGTAGGGGTATTGTCCGGCGTTGCGCACCTCGC
This sequence comes from Hyphomicrobiaceae bacterium, assembly GCA_016793635.1. Taxonomy (GTDB): domain Bacteria; phylum Pseudomonadota; class Alphaproteobacteria; order Rhizobiales; family Hyphomicrobiaceae; genus JAEUMD01. The sequence continues at coordinate 74,464 of JAEUMD010000008.1, read as the reverse complement.
CGAGGATGAAGAACGGCCGGTTCTGCTGGATGTCGACAGTAACCTGCGGGTTGCGCACGAATTCGGCGCCCAGCTGGCCGCGGATCGAGCCCTCCAGCTGCGATGTGGTGAGCCCGCGGGCCTGGACCGAACCAATCAGCGGAACGGTGATCTGCCCCTCGTGATCGACGGTGTAGAGGCGTGAAAGATTTGGCTGTCCATAGACGAAAACGCGGAGACGGTCGCCGGTGTCGAGCAGGTAAGGGCCATCCGTGTCGGCAACGGCCTGGGGCCCGCGCGGCATGCCCGGAGCCGGGCCCGGATCGCCGAACGTCTCCTGGGCCGCGACCGCTACAACTGGCGGGGGAACCGGCGTCGGGTAACCGTTCGCGTCGGCCGCGACGGGGTCCGCACGCATCGCGTCCGCCACGAAGTTGCTCTCGTGGGCGCATCCGGCAAGCAGCGTGGCGACGGCGAGGGTGAACCCAACGCGGCGGACACACATATTTCGACACTCCCGATGGCAAATGAACGGCCATGCCATTAGAGCGGGTCGAGGTTAACAAAGGCTTTGCAGCTGATCTTTTTTGGAACGATGTCGCGCGGACTTAATACATTGCTTACCCGCAGGCGTTCTAATCCGATGCAGATATCAATCCATGCTTCGGATCAGGCCCATGCCCGCCAGCACTCAGGCTTCTGCCGACGACATCGACATCACCTCGATTTGGGGTGTGCTGAAGCGCAGTGCGCGCAAGCTCGTCCTCGCGAGCATCCTGATCGGCGCGGCCACCTATGCCGTGCTGATGATGGTGGCACCGCGCTACACCTCCGAGGCTCAGCTCAGTATCGTCGCCAAAGAGACCGCGAACCCCTTTACGTCGCCCAAGGGCGACATGGGATCGCCCGAGGCGCTGGGCATCCGCATGGACAAGGAAGCCGTCAACACGCACGTGCGTGCCTTGATGTCGCCAGACCTCGCGAGCGGGATCGCGGGAGAGCTCAATCTGGCGGGCCGCACCGAGTTCAACTCCGCACTCGGCCCCCACGACATGGCCGACCGCATCATGCGCCTCGCCGGCGTCGGAGGGCCGCGCGCGGGCGAGAGCGAGCGCGATCGCGTGCTCGGCTCCTACTTCAAGCGTCTCGAGGTCTATACACCGAAGGAAAGCCGCTTCATCGGCATCCGTTTCACCTCGTCCGATCCTGACCTCGCCGCCGACATAGCGAACAAGCTTGCCGATACCTATCGCGAGACGCTGGCCAAGCAGACGGTGGTCGAGACTGACGAGGTGCAGAAGGCGCTCGAACCGAAAATCGTCCGGCTGCGTGACGAGGTCCAGCAGGCCGAAGCCGAGGTCGAGCGGTTCAAGGGCGACAAGGATCTCTTTAAAGGCGGTCCGCAGCGTACCGGGCTCAACGAGCAGCAGCTTGGCGAGCTGACGGCGGAGCTGACCAAGGCGAAGGCCGCCCGCAGCGAGGCCGAGGCGCGTGCCCGCTCCGCGCGCGATATGATGCGCACGGGCAGTGCCGATGCCCTTCCCGACGTACAGAAGTCGCCGCTGATCCAGAGCCTTGTGCAGCAGCGCGTGCGTCTCGAGCGCGAGATTTCGGAACTCTCCGCCACGCTGCTGCCGGGGCATCCGCGCATGCGCCAGCTCGAGGCGGACCTCAGCGGGTTGCGTCGGCAAATCTCCGCCGAGATCATGAAGCTGGTCGACAGTCTCGAGAAGGAAGCGAAGGTCGCGGCGCTGCGCGAAGCTTCGGTGGCGCAGAGCCTCGACGAGGTGAAGAGCCAGGTGGTCACCACTTCGACCAGCGAAGTCGAACTGCGCGCGCTCGAGACGGTCGCCAAGACCAAGCGCTCCGAGCTCGAACGCCTGCAGGCGCAGTTCGAGGCCAACCGGGCACGTGCCGACAGCCGCGTCGTTCCGGTCGAAGCACAGATCATCTCCAAGGCGCGCGTATCGAGCGTGCCGGTTTTCCCGAAGAAGGGCTCCTACGCCGCGCTCGCCGCAGCGGCGACGCTTCTGCTCGGGATTGCCTGGACCGTCACACGTGCGCTGCTGCTCGGCGCGCGCCAGGGCTACACCGCCGCGTCTAATCCCAAGCGCCGCGCCAGCGATCGCGCCGCGCCCGCCGTGGAGCTGCCGTCGGCCGCCGACCGTCGCGTCGTCGCTGCTGCGCCGCGCGAGGAGGCGAAGCAAGACGCGCCGTCGAAGGCGGCGAGTGCGGTTGCCGCTCTCGCCGAGGAGTTGCCGCTCGCGAAGGTCCAAGGCGAGGTCGCCGAAATCGCCACGGTGTCCAGGCTCGCCCGCTACATCCGCGATGTCGCATCCGGCAAAGGCGGCTTCCGCACGCTGGTCGCAGGCGAAACCAACGTGCTCGATCCCTCCACCGAGGCGATCGAGCTTGCCGAGGAACTCGGCCGCGACGGCATGCAGGTGCTGGTCATCGACTGGAGCACAGGTGGGAGTGGCTTTGCCGAGCGCCTCGGCCTCGCGCCTGCTCCGGGCATGGTGGACCTGATGCTCGGCAATGCATCTTTCGAGGATGTCATACAAAATCTCCCCGGGTCGCAGGCGCACGCGATCGTTGCCGGCAGCAGCCTCGATCCCGACGGGCCCGACGATCAGGTCGACGCCGAGCGGCTGAACCTCCTGCTCGATGCACTCGACGAGGCGTACGAACACATCATCGTGGTGGGCGTCTACGAGGAGGCGCGGCTTCTGTTCGAGGCGATCCAGGGACGCTTCGACGCTGGCATCACCGTCGGCGATGCGAAGCAGAAGACCAAAGCCCTTTCCGATCCGCCGGGCACTTTCCTCGGCTTCGAGGTCACCGACATCGAACTCGTGCGTCTCTCGCGGTCCGAGACGAAGGCGCAACCGGCGCAGCGTTTCCTGCGCCGAGGTGGCGGCGCCCCACAGCTCGGTGCAGCGTCGGCCTGACCGGCAACAGCAGACTTGGTTAGCGTCTTCCGGCGTTAACGATTTGGGTATCGATCACGGCCAGACTGCACACCGGTCACAACGCGAGCATGGCGTTTGCATCCAGGCTGCGTGCCGGGTCTTTTCGATCCGCGCGAGCAAGTAACAGGGGAATGCGACGCCGGGAGGTCTCGTTTTGAGCCGACGAACGACGAGACTGCTGCGGGCCGCCCTTGCCGCCATGTACTATTCCGGGGCCGATGGGCTGGCCGCGCCGTTCACGCGCGGCGCGGGCGTCATCTTCATGCTGCATCGCGTGTCTTCCGAGCCGCCCGCTGAATTCGAGCCGAACCGCATTCTCAAGGTCACGCCCGAGTTCATCGAGCAGGTGATCGTGCATGTGATCGAAGCCGGCTTCGACATCCTCAGGCTCGACGAGGTACCCGCACGCCTCTCGCAACCGACGTCCCGGCCCTTTGCCTGCTTCACGTTCGATGATGGTTACCGGGATAATCTGGAGGTCGCCTATCCCGTCTTCCGGCGCCTCGGCGTGCCGTTCACCGTCTACATCCCGACCGACTATCCCGATGGCCGGGGTGACCTGTGGTGGCTGATGCTAGAACGGGTGATCGCGGCGAGCGACCATCGCGTGTCCGTCGAGATCGCCGGGACCAGCCACTCTCATGCGAGCCATACGCCAGCCGAGAAGGACGCGGCGTTCGAAGAGATCTACTGGCATCTGCGGCGCCTACCGGAGCCGGATGCGCGCGCCGTCGTCGCCCGTCTCGCCGAAACGCACGGCTTCACGGCGGGTGCGCTGTGTTCCGAATTGATGATGGATTGGGACGCGATCCGCGAGCTTGCCCGGGACCCATTGGTCACGATCGCCGCGCACACGCGCAGCCATCTGGCGCTCGCCAAGCTCGACGAGGAAGACGTGCGCCGTGAGATGAGCGAGAGCATCGCGCGGATAGAGGCGGAGCTCGGCCGGCCGTGCCGGCATTTCAGCTATCCCTACGGCTGCGTCGCGAGCGCGGGGACGCGCGAATTCGCCATCGCCCGCGAGCTTGGTGTCGCGACCGCGGTGACGACCCGCAAGGGATTGCTCTACCCCGCGCACGCCGATCAGCTCACGGCGTTGCCGCGCCTGTCGCTCAACGGCGACTTCCAGGACCTTCGCTACCTGAAGGTGATGCTGAGTGGAATGCCGTTTGCTTTGTGGAATGCGGTCACCCGCGAGTCGGCAGATATCGCGGAAGCCTGACGCTACGGAAGCGTCAAGCGGCGATGGGCAATCGGCTCAGGCGTCGCCCTGCGGATGATCCGGCCGGCCCATCCAAGCGATGACGACGCCCGCCGGGATGATCCATGCGAGTCCAGCGACAAGGTAGTAGGCGAGTTCCGTCAGCTTGCTCGCCTCGTTCACCTGGAGCACGATGGCGACAGCCAGCGCCGCAAGCGCGTAGAGCCCCAGGAAGACCAGCAGCGCGACGGTGCCGAACAGCTTACGAGTGCGGATATTCATCGGGGGCTCCTGCCGGGGCGTCGTCTGAGGGGGCCGCGCCCACCTGTCACTTGATCGGGCGGCCACCTCAGGGCAAATCAACGGCCGGTGGCGAGACGCCTCGCGCCGGAGTGACGCGCCGTTGGGCGATACATCGGCTCCATTAACCCGATACGACCGGCTTCAACAAGAACCGGTTTCAACAAGGATTGGCTCCGACATGGCGATGGTTTCGGGCGGACGTGCCGCAGGGCGAAGCGCACCGGTGAGCGCCAGTGGCAACCCGGGCGAAGGCGCCGTTCGCGCTTGGCTTCTCCTCGTCGCGTTGCTGGTGTTCGCGATGGTCGTGGTCGGCGGGGCGACGCGCCTTACGGATTCCGGCCTTTCGATCACCGAATGGCAGCCGCTGCTCGGCGCCATACCGCCGCTCGGCGAGGCGCACTGGCTCGAAGCGTTCGAGAAGTACAAGCAGATTCCCGAGTACCATCTCGTCAACAAGGGCATGAGCCTCGACGAGTTCAAGTTCATCTACTGGTGGGAGTGGTCGCACCGTTTCCTCGGCCGCTTCATCGGCGTCGCATTCGCATTTCCACTCGTCGTCTTCGCGGCGCTCGGCAAGCTGCCGCGCGGCCTCGCGCCGAAACTCGTCGGCATTCTGGCGCTCGGCGCACTGCAGGGCTTCTTCGGCTGGTACATGGTCAAGTCGGGGCTGGTCGAGCGTGTCGACGTCAGCCATTACCGGCTGGCGTTGCATCTGGCGACGGCGTTTCTGATTCTGGGGCTGCTGGTGTGGACGGCACTGGACATCGGCGCTCGCCCCGCAGCCATCCGTCTCGTCACGGTGAAGCCGAGCCACCGCCGGTTGGCCTGGACCCTGGTGGTGCTCGTTATGGCGCAGGTGGTGCTCGGCGCGCTTGTCGCCGGATTGAAGGCGGGCCTGACCTACAACACGTGGCCACTGATGGATGGCCGGCTCGTGCCCAACGGCCTGTTCACGCTCGAACCCTGGTTCGTGAACTTTTTCGAGAACGTCACGACCGTGCAGTTCGATCACCGCCTCGTCGCTTATGTCGTCGTCGGCTTGGCGGTTTGGAACGCATACTCACTGCGCGGCGTGGATGACGAGGGTATCGTTCAATCCGCCACCGTTCTTGCAGTTGCGACGCTTCTGCAGATGGGACTCGGAATCTGGACGCTCCTGGCGGCGCAAGGCGCCATCCCGATCGGCCTCGGCCTCGCGCATCAGGGCGGCGCGGCGATCGTGCTCGCCATCGCCGTCTGGCACCTGCATCGCGTGCTGCGCTCACCGGCGAGTGGCAGATCATGATCGTCCGAGCGACCGGGTGTTTTCGCCCGCGTCTCGGACGTGAATCATGATCTGAGGTTCTTCATGATCGTCCGAGCGACCGGGTGTTCTCGCCCGCGTCTCGGACGTGGATCATGATCTGAGGTTTTTCATGATCGTCTGAGTGACGGAGCGTTTTCACCCGCGTCTCGCCTACGCGGCGGCGAGACCCAGCATCAGGCGGATGTTCTGAACGGCGGCCCCGGAAGCACCTTTACCGAGGTTGTCGAGGCGGGCGACGAGCACCGCCTGCCCGAGCTTCTCGTTGCCGAAAACGGCGAGCTGCATCTCGTCCTTGCCCGCGAGCGTTTCGGCCGCAATGCGCCCCTTGAGAGTTTCGGCCGCAACGACGCTGACCTGCCCGCCGCCTGCATAATGCCCCCTCAGCGCATCCTCGATCTTGGCAACGCTCTGCTTACCCGGCAGCGTGTCGAGGTGAAGCGGCACGGAGACGAGCATGCCCTGGCGGAAGTTGCCGACGCTCGGCACGAAGATCGGCCGCCGCGCGAGGTGCGAGTATTTCTCGATCTCTGGAACGTGCTTGTGCTCGAGGCCGAGGCCATAGAGCTCGAATGCCGGCGCCGTCTTCTCCGTCTCGTAGGATGCGATCATGCTCTTGCCGCCGCCCGAGTAACCCGAGACGGCGTTGATGGTGACGGGATGGTCCGCGGGCAGTATCCCGGTATCGACCAGCGGACGCAGCAGCGCGATGGCGCCGGTCGGATAGCAGCCGGGGTTGGTGACGAGCCTTGCGTTCGCGATCTCGTTGGCCTGCGCCCCGCTCATCTCGGCAAAACCGTAGGTCCATCCTGCGCTGATGCGATGCGCGGTCGAGGCGTCCACGATCCGCGGTGCGTCGTCGCCGAGTTCGCCGGCGAGTGCGACGGCCTCCTTGGCGGCGTCGTCGGGTAGACAGAGAACGACGAGGTCGACCTCACGCATCAACTCGGCGCGGGCGGCCGGCTCCTTGCGCCGCTCGGCGGCGATGGAGCGGACGGCGATATCCCGCATGCCGGCCAGCCGTTCGCGGATTTCGAGGCCGGTGGTTCCGGCTTCGCCGTCGATGAAGACGGTCGGCATGGACGATTTCAAAGCGCTGGGCATGACCTTGCTCCGCCTGGCGATACGATGGTCCGGAGAGCTCTCGTCTCGTCGCCGAGGCGGGCTCGCTGGTGCGTGCCGGCGAGCCCGCCGTACGCGACCCGTCGATGTAGCGGCGCGGGGGGCGGTGTCAATGCCTCGCTCTCGTCGCCGGAGCCTCAACTGCGCCGGGATGGAACTTCCCGCTCCGCGAGCATGCACGCCTGGAAAACGCAGAACAGCCCGCGAGGAACCCGCGGGCTGTCCGATGTCGCATCGCGTTCCGCCGGCGCCAGGCCGGTGGCTCTTAGCGCTTCGAGAACTGGAAGCTACGGCGAGCTTTCATGCGGCCGTACTTCTTACGCTCGACGGTACGGCTGTCGCGCGTGAGGAAGCCGCCGCGCTTCAGCACCGGACGCAGGTCCGGCTCGTAATAGGTCAGCGCCTTCGAGATGCCGTGGCGGACAGCGCCCGCTTGGCCCGAGAGGCCGCCGCCGGCGACGGTCACGTTGATGTCGTACTGGTCGGCGCGGTTGGCCGCCTTGATCGGCTGCATCAGCATCATCTGCAGGACGGGGCGCGCGAAATACGCCGTGAAGTCCTTCTCGTTGATGACGATCTTGCCGCGGCCCGGCTTGATCCAGACGCGTGCGACCGCGTCCTTGCGCTTGCCGGTGGCGTAGGCGCGGCCGTGCTTGTCCAGCTTCTGTACGTGCACCGGGGCTGCGGCAGGCGCCTCACCCTTGAGTCCGCCGAGGTCCTCGAGCGTTCTGGTCTTATCCGACATGATACTCAGGCCCTCGTGTTCTTGCGGTTCAGCTTGCCGACGTCGAGCGCAACGGGGCTCTGCGCCGCGTGCGGATGGTCGGGGCCCTTGTAGACCTTGAGGTTGCGCATGAGCTGGCGCTGCAGCGGGCCGCGCTTCAGCATGCGCTCGACTGCCTTCTCCAGAACGCGCTCGGGGAACTTGCCCTCGATGATCTGGCGCGGGGTGCGCGACTTGACGCCACCCGGATAGCCGGTGTGCCAGTAGTAGGTCTTGTCCTCGTACTTCTGACCGGAGAACACGACCTTTTCGGCGTTGACGACGATGATGTTGTCACCGCAGTCGACGTGCGGCGTGTAGATGGGGCGGTGCTTGCCCTTGAGGCGGAGTGCGATGAGGGCCGCGAGACGGCCGACGACGAGACCGTCGGCGTCGATCACGATCCACTTCTTGTCCACCTCCGCGGGCTTGGCGACGAAGGTCTTCATATCAAATGCTCCTGGCGGAGGGGTGCGCACGTTTCGGGCCGGTTGGCCGGCCGCGGGCGGCAGCGGATTGCGCCGGAGGCACGCCCCCGGATCGAGCCGGGTTGATAAGGCGCTGCGCTGTCAGGTGTCAACAGCGAAGATTTGAGGTTCAAAAAACATACAACAAAAACAGATGGATATGCGTTGAGGTAAAATAATACCGGATATGTGGTGCGATGTTACCTGATGTCCGCTGGGAGGGCATACGTCGCCGTGGCGTGGGCCAGCATCTCGCTCTCATCGGCGTCGAAGATGGAGCATTCGCCGACGGCGAGCCGGCGGCCGACCTTGATGAGTTTGACGACGGCGACGAGTTCCCCTGGCGCCGGGCGTTTCAGGAAATTGATATTGAGGGACGTGGTGACTGCCTGGAGCGCCCCTTCGCCGAGCGTCGCCAGAATCGCTACGTAGATAGCGACATCGGCCAACATCACCATCGAAGGCCCCGACACCGTGCCGCCCGGCCGCAGGTGCTCGAGGGCGTGCGGCAGCCGCAGACGAGCCGCCCGGTCGCCGACATGCTCAATCAAGATCAGCTTGCCGCCGGGCCCGACTTGAGGAAAATGATCGGCGATGAGCGCGCTCACGTCGGCAAGGGAAAGCGGCGTGGCAGCTTCAGGGGGATGGGGCATCTTATTCCAGTCGCACTTGTTGCGTTATGTTCGACGTAACGGAATGGGCGGCTTTTGCGCAGCTAAGAGAACTCTCAGGAACAGGAAGGGACGCACATGCGTTTTCATGGTCGGCGGATGATCGCCATAGCGACGGCGCTCGTGCTCGGCATGCTGGCAGTTGGCCAGACGGTCATTGCGCAGGAGGTCAACCAGATACAGCTCACCGAAGCTCAGGTGAAGGGTTTCATCTCCGCGCAGAAGGATCTCGCCGCAATTGCTGGCAAGCTTCAGGAAGCGGGTGAAAAGCCCGATCCGGCGCTCGAGGCGGAGCTGGAGGGCATCGCAAAGAAACACGGTTTCAAGAACTTCGAGGAGCTGGATGACGTCGCCGCCAACGTGTCGATCGTCATGGCTGGTCTCGATCCGCAGACCGGAGAGTTCACCGATCCGCAGGAAGCGTTGAAGAAGGAACTGGCCGACATCCAGGCCGACACCACGATTCCGGCCGAGGAGAAGAAGCAGCTCGTCGAGGAGCTGAACGAAGCCATCACAACGACGCCGCCGCTGAAGCATGCGGCCAACATCGAACTTATCAAAAAGCATCGCGCCGCGATCGAGGCCGCTCTGCAATAAGACGCCTGTCGTTGGTCGTTCGATAGGGCGAGGAACAATTCTCGGTTCTGCCAGTCTTCTGAAATGGCGAACTTAGAAAAAAGGAGGTCGTATTCGTATGATGTATTTCCTGACTCGTGGGGGACGAGCGGTGCTCGCTCTTCTAGCTCTCGTCGCCGTTGCACTCGTCCAGCCGGCTGTCGCCCAGGACAAGGGCGAGGATCATGTCCAGGTCAAGCTGACGGACGCGCTCGTGAAGGGTTACGTCGCCGCGCAGAAGGACGTCGCGGCGGCTGCGGCCAAGTTCAAGGGTGCGGGCGACAAGCAGGCCGACGCCATCGACGCTGAACTGGACGGCGTCGCCAAGAAGCATGGTTTCCAGAGTTACGAGGAACTCGAGGACGTGGGGTATACGATCTCCCTCATTCTCGACGGCTACGATGCGGAAACCGGCAACTTCAACGAGCCGAAGGATCAGCTCGCGAAGGTGCTGGCGGCGGTCAAGGGCGACAAGTCGATCCCGGCGGCGGAGAAGAAGGAGATCGTCGCCGATCTCGAGGACGCGCTCAAGAACGCCAAGCCGATCCAGCACAAGGAAAACATCGCCGTGGTCAAGAAGCACCGCGAGGCGATCGAAAAGGCAACCGGTAAGGATTGAGGCCGAGCCCACGGGCAAGCGCTTCTGAACGGCGGTCGCCTCGCGCGGCCGCCGTTTTCGTTTCAGGCATTGTCCGGCGCTCGTTTGTGCCCCAAGTAGTGGTGCGAGAACAACGCGGGGAAGCAGTCATGAACGAGCATGTTGCTGAACGGGGAAGCGAGAGCAGTGCGGCATCTCCCCTGGTTGTGGTGACGCGGCCAGAGCCGCGTGTGGCCGTGGTGACGATGAGCAAGCCAGCTTCGCGCAATGCTCTCTCGCTGGCGATGATTGGCGAGCTGCGGAGCGCCTTCCATGCACTGGCCGACGACAATGGAATTTCCGCGATCGTTCTGGCGGCGGAGGGACCGGCTTTCTGCGCCGGCCACGATCTCAAGGAGCTCAATGCCCGCCGTTCCGACGGCGATGCTGGACGGGCCTTCTTCCAGGAGACGATGGACGCCTGCGCCGCGTTGATGCTCGAGATCGTGCGCTGTCCGAAGCCGGTGATCGCGGCAGTCCATGCTACCGCGACGGCGGCGGGTTGCCAGCTCGTCGCGACGTGCGATCTCGCTGTCGCCGCGGACACGGCGCACTTCTGCACGCCGGGCGTCAATATCGGGCTCTTCTGTTCGACTCCCATGGTGGCACTCACCCGCAACGTGCCGCGCAAGCGTGCGATGGAGATGCTTCTCCTCGGCGACATGATCGGCGCGGCGGATGCGGCCGAGTACGGTCTCGTCAATCGCGTCGTACCCGCCGTCGAAGTCATGGGGGAAGCTCTAACCCTCGCACGCCGCATCGCCGCCAAGTCGCCAGTGACGGTCGCCATCGGCAAGGAGGCGTTCTACGCGCAGATCGAGCAGCCGCTCGCCGGGGCTTATGCGTATGCGGCGAACGTCATGGTCGAAAACATGCTCCGCCGCGATGCCGAGGAGGGCATTGGCGCGTTCCTCGGGAAGCGGAAGCCGGAGTGGAAGGGCTGTTGAACCGAACCACCGTTCGCCACGCCTCTCAACTCCCCCAGCCGCGTGCCAACGCCCGTCGATGAAAGCGCCAAATCCCATACAACAAGAACCGATGCCGCAACTCGCCATACCGCAGCGCCTATCGCTGGTGACGCTCGGCGACGCCGACGTGGCGGCGTCACGTGCCTTCTATGAGAGTCTCGGCTGGAAGGCGGCCTCGGGCGACGAGCCCGGCGTCGCGTTCTTCGATCTCAACGGCACCATTCTGGCGCTGTTCGGGCGCGACGCGCTCGCCGAGGATGCCAACGTGCCGCATCAGGGCACGGGCTTTCGCGGCGTAAGCTTGGCGATCAACCTCGAGAGCGAAGCAGCGGTGGATCGTGCGTTCGCGTGCGCGGCCGAAAAGGGCGCGACGATCGTACAGCCGCCGCGCAAGGTGTTCTGGGGTGGTTATTCCGGCTACTTCGCCGATCCCGACGGGCATCTCTGGGAGATCGCCTACAATCCGTTCTGGCCGCTCGATGGCAACGGCCGGCCGATCATTCCTGCAACGGCGGAAACATGAACCACGACGTCTACGACGACGGCTACATCGCCGAGATCCTCGCTCACGCGAAAACGATTGCGTTGGTCGGTGCGAGCGCCAACGCCGCACGGCCAAGCTACACCGTGATGGGGTATCTGCTCGCCAAGGGTTATGAGGTGCATCCGGTCAACCCCGGTCTCGAGGGCAAGGAGATCCACGGGCGCCTGGTCTATGGCTGTATTACCGACGTTCCGGCGCCAGTCGATTTCGTCGATGTGTTCCGCAACGCCGCCGCGGCACTCGAGGTGACACGGACGGCGATCCGCGAGAAGGAGCGTCTCGGCATCAAGACGATCTGGATGCAGATCGGCGTGCGCAACGACGAAGCGGCGGCCGAGGCGGAAGCGGCGGGTATCCGGGTTGTCATGAACCACTGCCCGAAGATCGAGTATCCGCGTCTCGAACAGCGCATCGCTGAGCTGAGGGCTGTCGCCAAAACCGGTTGAGGCCGAAGGCGCCTCGAGCAACTTTCGATCGATCAAAATCGATCAGCGTTCGGTCGCCGCATCCGCTTGCGCCTGCCGGGAGCTTCCGACGAGGCGTGCGAGCACGCCAAGCGACAGCATCGCGAATGGCAGCCAATAGACGGCGAGGTAGATTTCGGTCCACGTGATGCCACCGGGCGGACGTGGCAGGTAGAGGAGCGGAGAAAGCAGCGTGAAGGCGAACGCCGCCGGATGCGGCGCGAACGGCATGAGCGCCACCAGGAACGCGAAGTACCAGGGGTAGTGCGGCGAGGTGAGGAACACGAACGCCGCTCCGAGCAGCAGCATCAGGTCGAAACGGATTTCTCCGGCGCCGCGCCGGAGCAGCGCCACGAGCGCAATTCCACCGAGAATGAGCAGAGAGCAGGCGACGTAGACTGTCGGCGATGGGTCGGCGATGGCGAGGTCGCGAAGTAGCCAGATCGGGTGAAAGCCCCACCCCGCTCCGTATCCTTCGTTGTCCAGGTGCTGCCCGAGGAAGCCGATGATGTTGCGCCCGGCGTCGCGCACGTAGGGTAGATAGAGGAGCCCCGCCGTGACGACGAACGCGGCGGGCAAACGCCAGTCCCGCCGCCGCCAGAGTGCGGGGAGCAGGATGACGGGGAAATATTTGACCAGAGCGGCGGCGGCGAAGGCGACCCCGGCAAGCGACTGGCGCCCTCGCACCGCGGCGAGCAGGCCGAGCGCGATGGCGGCGGTCAACGCGGCATCGACATGACCATGTCCGCCAAATTCCCAGATCGGTAATGGGTGCCAAGCGTAGATCACGATGCGGTCGAGCGGGAGACGTAGCGCGGAGAGGGCAGCCAGTAGAGCCAGGATCGTCACCAGGTCGAGCGCCAGCATGACGACGCGGATTGCTTGGAGGCTATCGCCGAGCCAATGCGCAACCCGGAACAGCAGCTCGGCGGCCGGCGGGTATATGGTGACCGCCCGCTCCTTCTGGTTGATGTTGGGATAGATCGCCTCGTCGCGCAGATGGGCAAGGCTTGGATCGGCCGGCACGTAGAGATAGGGGCTTTTGCCGTCTGCCTGCACCCGGCCGTCCCAGACATAGCGATAGGCGTCGGTCGAGAGGTTCGGGTCGGGTGTGAGCGCGATGCCGCGCACGATGATAGCGACGGCAAGGATCGCAGCGAGCCTGGCGCGGCTCCCCCGGAGACGAAAGATCGCAACTACGGCCAGGACGTAGACCGCTCCGTGAACGAGGCTCGCGACGACGAAGCCGGGGAGGTCTGTGGTATCCACCGCCCGCGCCGCTTGCGCGGTCGCCAGCACCAGCGCCAGTCCGAGACCGGCGATCATGGCATTGCCGGGTCCGTAGGCTTTGCCGGCACCGCTTGGCGGTTTCCGCCCCGGCGCGGTTTCATGACCTGGATGAGACAGACTGATGCCGTTTGAGATCATTAACCCTGTCACATTCAAAGTGGTATAAGATGTGGCTGTGGAGACACGGCCGTTTCACGATACGCGGCCGGGGGGCTTCACCGAGGCGGTGATCTATAGCGCCGCCCTCGATTTGCCCGAAAATCAGACGATAAGCCGAACACGCTGGGCGGAAGGGATCAAACCACGAAAGCGTGCGGAGCTGCCGGTGAACCAGTTCCTCACACGAACGTTCAAAGTATATGCCGGTCATGTCGCACCTCGAGGGGGCTTTACGTCCCGCATGCGTGCGAGCATATTCCGCGCGCTGTTTCGTCTGGAGAGATAAATGAAGTCCAACGCGGTCAAAGCAGTCGATCTGAAGATCGACTGGTCGGCGCAGACGATCCTTCCCATCGAATTCCGCGGCAAGGAGATCCACCTGGACGCTCGAGCGTACCAGGGGCAGGATCCGCTCAGCCAGGCGATGGTCCTCATTCACCGGTCGGAGGGCGCGGAGGACGCCTTGCCACTGGTCAGGGTACACTCGGGCTGCGTCACGGGTGACATTTTCCATTCGCTTCGCTGCGACTGCTACCAGCAGCTCCAGATGGCGATGGAGCGTATCACCAACACGCCGCTCGGCGTGTTGATCTACCTGCCCTACCACGAGGGGCGGGGCATCGGCTTGGTCAACAAAATCCGGGCCTACGCTCTGCAGGACCAGGGGCTCGACACGGTCGATGCCAACATCGAGATCGGCGCACCGATCGACGCCCGCGACTATGGTCTCGCCGCGCACATCCTGTTCGATCTCGGCATGCCCGAAATCCGCCTGCTCTCGAATAACCCCGCCAAGGTCGAGGCGATGCGCGCCGAGGGCGTGAAGGTCAGCGAGCAGGTGGCGGTGCAGACCGAGCCGAGCCTCTACAACAAGCGCTACCTCGAGACGAAGCGCGTGCGCATGGCGCACAAGCTCTGATCGGGGAGAGCCGGCGCGGCGTATGGCGCTGTCGGCCACTGAATTGAAACGCCGCGGTGCCGTGCTGGCCCGCGGCGTTCGCTTTTTGCGTGATAAGCATGGGCCGGAGGAGAGGGGCCGACCAACCGCGCCCCTCATCGCGAATGCCCGTCTCACGCGGGGCTGCGTTGCAGCTCCCCGATCGGGTCCGGCGTCGCCGCAGCCGGCGCGGTGAACCCGCCCTCCGCCACCATCCGCGAGAACAGGCCATTGGCGGCCACCAATTGATCGAACGTGCCCCGCTCGACGATGCGTCCCTGGTCGAGCACCAGGATCAGGTCGGCGTTGGCGACGGTCGAAAGGCGGTGGGCGATGATGAACGTGGTACGGCCCTTGCGCAGCGCGTCGAGTGCACGTTTGATCTTGGCTTCGGTTTCCGCGTCCAGGGCACTGGTCGCCTCGTCGAGAACGAGGATCGGCGCGTCCTTCAACACGGCCCGCGCGAGCGCGATGCGTTGCCGCTCGCCACCTGACAGTGCGGCGCCGCGCTCGCCGATCACGAAGCCGTAGCCTTCCGGTTTGCGCATGATGAAACTGTGCGCCTCGGCAAGCTTGGCGGCTCGCTCGATCTCTTCATCGGTCGCGCCGGGCCGGCCTATCGCGATGTTCTCGCGGATCGAGCGGTTGAACAGTCCGGCATCCTGGAACACGACGGCGATCGACTGGCGCAGCGAGAGCTGCGTGACATCGGCGATATCGTGGCCGTCGATCGTGATGCGTCCCTCCTGCGGACCGCGCAGGCGTTGAAGCAGCGACATGGTAGTGGTCTTGCCGG
This sequence comes from Hyphomicrobiaceae bacterium, assembly GCA_016793635.1. GTDB lineage: Bacteria > Pseudomonadota > Alphaproteobacteria > Rhizobiales > Hyphomicrobiaceae > JAEUMD01. The sequence goes on along the minus strand of JAEUMD010000008.1, from coordinate 59,273 downwards.
AGCCGGTTGGTCCGACCAGCGCGAGCGTCTGTCCTGGCAGGGCCTCGAAGTCGAGCGCCTCGACGCCCTGCGGTGATCCCGGAAAACGGAACGTGACGGACTGATAACTGACGTTGCCGCTGGGTGGGGGCAGTGGGTGCGCTCCAGGCTTGTCGGCCTGCGCGGGGGGCTCGTCGATGAGCTCGTAGAACTTGGCGACAGCCGGCGCCGCCTGCTGGATGCGGACGAAGAAGTTCGACATCTGGTCGAGCTTGCCGATCAGCAGGTTGGCGAAGGCGACGAAGCTGACGATCTCGCCGACCGAGAGCTCGCCGCTCGCCGACAGCGTGGCGCCGACAGCGAAGATCAGCACCATGGCGACGGTCGCGGCGGCCCGTTGCAGGATCGTCAGAACGCCCCACCACGTCAGCACCGGATACTGCGCGTTGAGCAGGTTGCCCATCACCGCGCGCAGCGCCTCGCTCTCGGCGGCGAGGCGGGTGAAGCTCTGAACCACGGTGACGTTGCCGAGCACGTCGACGACGCGCCCTGTGAGGTCGCTCGAATAAATTTCGACCTTCGATTGATCTTCGCTCGTGCGCTTCACCACGTAGAGGTTGAGCATCGTGTAGACGATGGCGAGCACGGCCAGGATCGCGGTCATGCGCATGTCGAGTGCGATGGCGGTCGGTACCAGCAGCAGAATGCCGACGACGGCTGTCACTTGCTCCCGCAAGGCTCCGAGCCAGACCCAGAACAATTCGTTCGTTCCGCGAAGAATGGTGTTCACCACTGCGCCGGAGCCGCGCTCGGCGTGGTAGCTGAGCGGCAAGGCGATGGCGTTCTCGAAGGCATCCGACATCGCGATCAATCGGCGGCGGTGCGCCAACCGGTCCGCGTAGATGGCGACGACGACGCCGGCGAGAATGCCGACGAGGCCGAGGGCCGCCCACAGTCCGATGAGATCGAAGGCGCCGCTGCCGCGCGACAGGGCATCGACCACCCAGCCGAACAGTATCGGCTCGGCAAGTTGCACCATCGCGAGCGCGACGGAGGAAAGCGCCAGCGCCGACGCCAGCCGCTTCTCGGGTGCCAGCATGCCGATGGCACGCCGATAGATACCGATGAGATTGTACTTCAAGGTGGTTCCCGCCTTTGCGCGATCTCGCAAGGCCGCCGACCGTGCGGCTCGCCGAGGTTCCACCGCTCAAACTCCGTTCGGGACCATTTCGATCCCCGGCGCGAGGTAACCTCAGGCAACGGTCCGTGGCGTGCGGCTGCGTCGGCACAGCATGCGCTGACCGTTAGCATGTGCCAAGCGCGCTGGTTCTGCGCCTCCTCTGACGGTGACGCAATCTCTTTTTTTCATTCCACGGAGCAAGTTGCGTGGCCTCGGCGATGCGTCGATCGCGCCTGCTGCAGCGATCCCTTTCGGCGGCTGCCGCCGGTCTTGGCGTCAGGTGCGGGCCAAGCGTGAAACGCGCGAGACAGCTTCCAGGCTATCCGGCCATTCGGAACTGCGGCGTCTCACTCACGGGTTGTAAGCGGCTCATGATAAGGACGCGGGACGTAGTTTGGTGGCGCCATCGTTGCGTCGCCCACGTCGCGCGTCCGGTGAGCCCGCGCGGTCGGATGAGGCTCGAGAGTGCCATCTACAAAGGAGAGGCGCGTCCGCTCCACGCTTTCGACGAGGGTGCGGAGCACTTCACGTCTCAACCGCACGCACCCTAGCTGCAGGAGCCGCCGCCGAGGACGCAGAACTTGGCGCAATGGGGGTGGCAGAGCTTGATGGCACCGTCCTCGAACATGCCGCCATCGGCACGAGCGGCTTCCGCCAACGTTGCTCCCATCTCGAATTGGGGCTCGTAGGGCAGTAGCGTGCAAGGCAACACGACCGGCCCGGATGCTCCCCTGCGCTTCACCACCATGCGCGCAGTCGAACACATCATGTCGTTCGGGCTCTTGTGGAGAATGCCCCAGCACGCGGTGGTGATCTCCGGCACGTCGCGGCGGCCGTCCATCTCGGGAAACAGAACGAGCTCGCCGGGATTGGCGGCGTCGATGCGCCAGCCACGGCTTGCGATCAGCGCGGCATATCCGGCACGCGAGGCGGCTTCGCTCTCGCCCCAGCATGTGCGCCCGGCGATGGTGAAGCGCAGCCCGTTGCGGCTCAGCCAGTCGATCCCTTCGATGGTCTTGTCCCAGGTGTTCGCGCCGCGCTCGGTCTCGTGCAGGGCCGCGGTGTAGTGGTCGAGACTGACGCGGAGCGACAGCCTGCCGGGGAAACGGGCGTTGAGGTCGAGCAGTTCGGCAGATGGGCGGCTGCGTAGCATCGGCTGCATCGCGTTGGTCAGAACCAGCACTTCGAAGCCGCGCTCGAGCGACGCCTCCAGCATCCGCGACAGCTCGCGGTTGAGGAACGGCTCGCCGCCGGTGAAGCCGATCTCGCGCGTGCCGAGACCCTTCGCTTCGTCCAGAAGTGCTTCCACCTCCTTGGCCGTGATGTAGGCGAGGCGATCGTTGCTCGGGCTCGACTCGATGTAGCAGTTGACGCAGGTGATGTTGCAGAGCGAGCCGGTGTTGATCCAAAGCGTCTCGAGGCGGTCGAACGGCACGCGGGCACGAGCCTCGCCCTTCAGCGTGCGATCGGGATCGCGGAACTTTCCGGCGTTGAGGAGTTCGGACGAAAGGGAGGCGGGGCTGGCTGCTGTCATCGCTGCTCGCTGTCGCTGATCGCCAAGTGCGTCGGCGCATGGGGTTGAAGATCGTTCCGGCCAGCATCGCCGGTAATGTGGCTGTGCGGCGGCCGGGCTGGTTCTCGGCGTTATACGGGAGGGGGTTCGGGTTCGTTTCGTTCAAATCCGCGCCCGATCGCCTCTTGGCCGGCATGGCGTCCGGGCAGCACACGAGCGGAGTATGCCGTCGGGGCATGACAAAGCCCCGCAACCGGCGGCTGCGAGGCTCTGCTCGTCGTCGTTGATGTGCCCCTGCCTGTCAGCGGCCTGGACGAAGGGAGGGAACGCCGGGCGGGGATGAGGACGATCCCCCCGCCGGGCTGTCGTAGTACATGAAGCCGTCCTCGATCGACACCTCGTCCGTGCCTTCGATCAGGTACTCGTTGCCCCCGCTCCAGCCGATGCTGCAACCCTTGGGACAAAAGTTCCGGATCGCCTCGCCCGGCTTCAGCAACCGGCTCTCGGGAGGGCCTCCTGCCCTGATCTCCAGTTCGTACTGGCGCTTGTCGCGGTTCGTGAGGGACGCCCCTTGCGCGGTGCCGAGGGTCGAACCAGCGGCGCAGGCGAGTACGAGGAGGGTGATCGGCAATGCCGCCGCAGGCCGCGAGGGCTTGCGCATCGCCGGCCTCACTTCTTCTTCGCGGCTTTCTTTTTCGCGGCCGGCTTCTTCGCGACGGCGCGCTTGGCAACCTTCTTCACGGCGCCCTTCTTCTTCGCGGCAGCAGCCTTCTTCGCAGCCGGCTTGGCCTTCGCGACGGTCTTCTTCGTCGCTACCTTCTTCGCGGCCTTCTTCTTCGCCGCCGGCTTCTTCGCAGTCTTGACCTTCATCGATACGTTCCTTCGCTTCTCTTGCGTCCTCATCAACATGGCCGCTCATCGGCGTATGTGATGGGCTCACTGGTAGGCATGCTACGAGCCGTTGCGACTGTGGGGAGAATTACGCAAGCTCACAAACGGAAAATTCTGCTACGTTCTATCGACGCTTTCGATAGATGTGATGAAAGCTCGTTGATCGGCTCGAGAGTTGGTGTCGCGTCGCGATGGACATTGCACTCGCCAGAACGTTCCTCATGGTCGCTGAGACAGGCAGCTTCATCGAAGCCGCTCGACGCATGAACGTGACGCAATCGACGGTCTCATCGCGCATCAAGGTTCTCGAGGGCCAGCTCGGCAGGCCGTTGTTCGAGCGCTCTAAAACGGGCGCGGTGCTGACAGTGGCTGGACAGCAATTCCAGAAACACGCGCTCGCGCTCGTCCGCGTTTGGCAGCACGCCCAGCTCGAGGTCGGTCTCTCGGATCAGCATCGCGATCACCTCGCGGTCGGTGCTCCACTCAGCCTCTGGGACGGCTTCCTGCTCAGATGGATCGGCTGGCTTCGCTCGAACATTGCCGACATCGCTGTGTCGGCGAGCGCGGGTTTGTCGCACATTCTTACGCAGCGCCTTGTGGAAGGAACGCTCGATGTCGCGGTGATGTACCTGCCGGTTCAGCCGCCGGGTCTCGTCATCGAGCACCTCTTCGACGAGGAGTTCGTGATGGTGTCGGGGCAGCGTGCGAGCGGCCGCCGCAGCTCCAGCGACTACGTGTTCGTCGATTGGGGGCCTGACTTCAGCAACGATCACGCGGCGGCCTTTCCGAAGCTCGCCAACCCTGGCTTGAACCTCGACATCGGCCCCTTTGCGCTCGACTACGTTCTCGAGACCGGCGCATCCGGCTACTTCCCGGCGCGTCTCGTGCAGCGCCACTTGGCGCGAGGAAAACTTCGCCGCCCGGCCAGGGCGCGCAAGTTCGTCTACCCCGTCTACATGGTCTATCCAGAGGCGCGCGACGAGGAGGCGTTCGAGCCGATCCTCGCCGGCCTGAGGGCGCATGCCGAGAAGTTCGTCTGAACGGACTTCGCGCGACGGACGTGGTTGGCGGGAAGCAAGAAGCCCCGGAGCGGATCGCCCCGGGGCTTCGACTTTCGTGTCGGGCATTCAGAGGTTGCGCGGGGCGCAGTGCGCGCGGCGGGCTCCGCTCAAGCTCGAACGAGCTTCGCCGTTGCCTCGATCTCAATCTTCATGCGCGCGTCGACCAGTCCGGCGACGATCAGTGTCGCCGCCGGCCGCACGTCGCCGAAGTGTCGGCCAAGCACCGGCAGGCTTGGCTCGAAGTCCTCGGCACGGGGGAAGATGTAGCGCACGCGCACGACATCCTTGAGGGTCGCCCCAGCCTCGGCCAGCGCCTTCGAGATATTGCGGAAGCACTGCTCGGCCTGTTCGGCCACGTCGTCAGAGATGCTCATCGTCTCGTAGTTGAAGCCCGTGGTGCCGGAGACGAATACCCACTCGCCGTCGACGACGGCGCGCGAATAGCCCATCGTCGCCTCGAAGGGCGAGCCGGACGAGATGAGGCGGCGGGTCATTGGAGGTCTCCTGTCGAGAGATTCGAAGGTTGAGTTGTGCGGGTCTTGAAGCTGGAGGATGGTTCAGGCAGCGGGTTATCAGCGTGAAGGAGTGAAGTCATGCACTTTTCTTCGTTGTCGGCCGCGCCCACCACACTGACATTGATTGTCTCTCTTCTCGCCGGTGTCTCTGCCGCGGCGGCGGCGCAGAAGATCGAGGGAACTGGACCGAAGCCGTTCCAGCAGCAACAGGCCAGGGACTACGCCAAGTCGAAGCAGCTCAACACCACCTCGACGTGCATCCCGACTTGCAAGACGAAGCCGGCCAAATACGGCTGCAAGGTCGTGTTTGGTGCGGCAGCCGGCGGGGCCGCCGGTCTCGACGCCTGCTGCAAGAAGGCGTGCGGCGGGTGAACTCGCAGGGCGTGCCAGATGCCTTCGCGCTTCGGTTCGCCCCCGCGCCCCGGCATCCGCGCCTTGACGATGACGCTATCGCAAACGCTGCTCCGCACCCGTGCCGCGATTGATCCCCCCCTCGATTGAGATTGAGTCCAGTCATGCTCAACAGGTTCGATGCCTCTCGTGCCGCGGCGCTGTTCGCGCTCGCGGCCGTCGCGGCGTTCCATCCCGGTGTCCGGGCGAACGCCGGAGACAAACCGGGACCGGTACCCGCAACGCAACCCCGAGACTTCCAAAAAAAGCAGGCGATGGAGCACTTGGAAACGAACCGCCCATCGACGAGCAAGTACGTCGACCACAAGGCGTGCTACATGCGTTGCCTCGGCTGGCCGGGCAATTACAAGTGTCCGCCCTCGCCCAAGCCATTCAAGGAAGCATGCTGCAAGAAGACGTGCGGCTGACGATCGCCCCATGCAGCGCGCCGCTCCCCCGAACGATCGAGCGTTTCGGTCGAACGTTATGGTGTGACATTGGGGGCTCGCCTACGGCGCTGGCTCGCACCGCTTGGGCGGCGCGAGCGGGGCTGTCCGGCATTCGCGCCGCGCGGAGAACGAAGCTCTCGCTGACCGGTCTTTTTGGGGCCGCGGCGGGCACTCGGTCCCGCCGCCCCCGAACCGCTGCGTCAGAGATGAACGGGGGCACCGCTCGCCCCACCGCCACCTTGCCCTAGAGCGCTATCCGATCTGACGGAACCGCAAGCGGTTCCCCTGATCGGATGGAAGCGCTCCAGCACTAGGATTCTAGAGCATCTTTATCCAACCGCTCATCGCTATGGCGGTACCGTGCGGTCGGATGGTGCTCTAGCGTAGATGTCAGGCGAACTCGAGGATGACCGCGTCGACCGCGAGGCTGTCGCCAACCTTGGCGTTGACCTTTTTGACGACCGTGTCGCGCTCGGCGCGCAGCACGTTCTCCATCTTCATCGCTTCGACGATGGCCAGCGGATCGCCCACCTTCACCTCTGTGCCCTCGCCGACGAGAAGCGACTTGATCAGCCCCGGCATAGGGCAGAGCAGGTACTTCGACATGTCCGCGCCGACTTTTTCCGGCATCAGCGACGCGAGCTCGGCCTCGCGCTCGGTGTAGACGCGGGCCGGCAGATGAATGCCGCGATAGGCGAGGTCATGCCCGTTGAGGATCGGGCGCACCTGCACGGAGACGTCGGCGTCGCGGACGAGGCCCGACCAGACCGCATCGCCCGGCCACCAGCGCGACGCGAGTTCGAGGGTGTCGATGGCGTTTCCGCTACCGTCCAGAAGCGTCACCTTGATCGGGCCTTCGAGACCGCCCTCGACGTGCACGTTCTGGCGCAGCTTGCCGAGATCGACGACGCGGCGGTTCCTGAACTGAACCGGACGGCCGTCCATCTGGTGCGTAATCTCGCGCCGGCGGATGTTGTTCAAGTGGTCGATGGCGGCCGCGACGGCGGCGAGCACCTTGAAATCCTCGCCTTCGGGCGCGCGTGGCTTGAAGCCCTCGGGGAACTCTTCGGCGATGAAACCGGTCGAAAGTTCGCCCTTGCGCCAGCGCGGATGCTGCATCAACGCGGTGAGGAATGGGATGTTGTGTCGGATGCCGTCGATATAGAAGGCGTCGAGTGCCTCGGCCTGGATGTCGATCGCCTGCTCGCGGGTCGGCGCGTGCGTCACCAGCTTGGCGATCATCGGGTCGTAGTACATCGAGATCTCGCCGCCCTCGGTCACGCCGGTATCGTTGCGGACGGTGAGGCCGTCGGTGGTGCCCTCGTGCGGCGGGCGATACTTCACGAGCCGGCCGATCGACGGCAGGAAGTTGCGGTAGGGGTCCTCGGCGTAAATGCGGCTCTCGACGGCCCAGCCGTTGAGCTTAACATCCGACTGCTTGAAGGGCAGCTTTTCGCCGGCGGCGACACGGATCATCTGCTCCACGAGATCGATGCCGGTGATGAGCTCCGTCACCGGATGCTCGACCTGCAGTCGGGTGTTCATCTCGAGGAAGTAGAAGCTGCGGTCCTGGCCGGCGACGAACTCCACGGTGCCCGCGCTGTCGTAGCCGACGGCCTTGGCCAGCGCCACTGCCTGCTCGCCCATCGCCTTGCGGGTCTTCTCGTCGAGCAGCGGGGAGGGCGCCTCTTCGATGACCTTCTGGTTGCGGCGCTGAATGGAGCACTCGCGCTCGCCGAGGTAGATGACGTTGCCGTGCTTGTCGCCGATGAGCTGAATTTCGATGTGGCGCGGGTTGACGATGAATTTCTCAATGAACATGCGGTCGTCGCCGAAGCTCGACTTCGCCTCCGAGCGCGAGGAGTCGAAGCCCTGGGCCACCTCCTCGCGGCTCCAGGCGATGCGCATGCCCTTGCCACCGCCACCGGCGGAGGCCTTGATCATCACCGGGTAGCCGATCTCGTCGGCGATCTTGATGGCCTGCTTCGAGTCGGCAATTTCACCGAGGTAGCCCGGAACGGTCGAGACCTTGGCGGCAGCGGCCGCCTTCTTGCTCTCGATCTTGTCGCCCATGGCGGCGATCGCCTTGGGATTCGGGCCGATGAAGACGATGCCGGCCTTCTGTAGCGCGATGGGGAACGCCTCGCGCTCCGAAAGGAAGCCGTATCCGGGGTGGACGGCCTCAGCGCCCGTTGCCTTGCAGGCGGCGACGATCTTGTCGATGACCAGGTACGACTCGGCCGCTGCGGGAGGACCGATGTGAACGGCCTCGTCCGCCATCTCGACATGCAGGGCGTCGCGGTCGGCATCGGAATAGACGGCGACGGTCTTGATCCCCATCTTGCGCGCCGTCTTGATCACTCGGCATGCGATCTCGCCACGGTTAGCAATCAGGATCTTGTTGAACATGTCGCGTGCTTCGTCCCTGCTTCGGCCCACCGGACAATCCGGCCAAGCCCCGTCTTCTAGACGGCCTTTCGCCCGAGGTAAACTGCCCGGTTGAACCAACCAAAGGCGCAATTAGCCGCGCGTTTCGATGCGCTGGCGCACAAGATCGATGGCGCCCCTCAGTTCGTAGAGCCTGTCGGAATAGTGCAGTGGCACCGGAATCGTGCTGACTGCCTCGTCGATGCGGTCGATCGTGGCGCGGAACGGGCGGCTCGCCATAGCCTCTCCAGACTGCTGTACAGCAGCCATTTGGCGCTCCAGCTCCTTAAGCTGAGCATACCAGTAGAGCAGTCGGCTCTTGATCCGCCATTCGTAAAGCATCGGGCCGAGCTTAACGAGCGGCAGCAGAATGGTCGCGATCGGGACCACCATGATGATCATGCGCTCGATGAAGGAGGCGAGCCAGAACGGCAGGAAGCGCTGAAAGAACGGCGCGCCGGACTGGTAGATGCGCAGCGCGTCCTCGCTCATCTCGAACTCGGGGTCGAAAGCCTTCGGGAATTCGCCGATGCGCTGGAACATGCCACCCTCGGTGTGGGTGGTCTTGAGCGCGTCGACGAGCGGCCAGGCCAGGGCGGGGTGGAGATCGGCGCGGCCAACAAGTCCCGCCTGCGCGGCGACCATGACGACGTCGTGCGCCGGGATGTTGCGGACGAGATCGATGGCGCCTTCGGGCAGAACGATCCGGCTGAGGAAGGGAAAGCGGCGCGTGTAGGCTTCGGCCTGCCTTAGGCTCGCCAGCTTGAAACGCTCGTCGCGCATGAGCTTCTGGATGAGAGGGCTTTCCGGCGCCAGCGAGAAGAATGCGGCATCGGCCTCGCCGCGCTCGAGTGCTTCGATCGCGGAGGCGGAGCCGAGCGGCAACAACGTCGCTGTGCCAGCGCCGATGCCGTTCGCCTCGAGCAAAGTTTCAACCAGCTTGCGGGTGCCGGATCCGACCGCGCCGATGGCAATACGCTTGCCGGCGAGTTGCGACAGCCGGTCGACGTCGCCCTCGAGGCGGTGGAACACCCACAGAGGTTCGAGAAAGACGCGGCCGTAGGAAACCATGCCGGGAAGGGTGTCGCTGTTGGCAATGCCGCCCTGCAGCAGCGCGAGATCGACGTGAGTTCCGTTCGTCTTCGAGGTGGCGGCGAGCCGCTCGGTGTTCTCGACGGAGCCTTTCGACGGCAAGACCTCGAGCGCGATGCCGTTCCTGGCGAGCTTTTCGCGATAGCGCTGGGCGAAGGCGAAGTAAGCGCCCTGTTCGGAGCCAGTGGTGATGACGAGCTTGCTCGGAGGCGCGGGCTCGACGAACTGGTAGGCGAGCCAGAAAGCGGCGACGACCAGCAACGCGGCGGGTCCGCCGATCAGGATGATCTCCCGCCATTGCCGGCGTGTGGTCGGCACGATGGCACCCGACATAAGACCCCCTCTCGGAATTTGCGGCATGGGCTGCGGTTGGAGTGCTATCGACTTCGATCCGATCGCACGGGAGAAACTTCAAGGTGCGGCAGCACTCTCGAACTGCAGTCTGGGGTGAGATTCGGGCTTTCGATGGAAGTGACTGGCTAATCCATCTCAACCGGTCGCACGCCCCGGGGGGGGGGGCGACATCGGTCGACGAAAACGCTCCGCGCTTCGAACCAGGTCCGGTTGCACCCCAAGGGCCATCACTTGTCGAAGGCAGGCGCGCGGGTCAAGGGGCTGTGGCGCGGCGGCGCGGATTGCCTGGCGATAACCCCGCCGCACTTGGCGGCCAAGGCAAAGTTGGCGCGCATGGCCGGTTAGGCCGGCGCGGACGAAGCAGACATTCCGACCTGGAAAGTTCAGCCGTTCAATTGTGGTGCGGGTCGTAGAAATGGCGGTCTTCAGCGGCGATTGCGCCGCAACGCACGGGAACGCCGCGGGCTCAAGGCGCGTGCGCGGAGCGTCGTCTCGGGCGCCGTCGGCGAAGATTACGTTACGCCGCGAGGCGCGAGACGAGGGCGCGGAGCTCGGGATGGATTGCGGGCGATTCCTTCTCGAGATAGGCGATGAGTGCGACCTCACCCGGCGTCAGGCGACCGTCATGGCCGATGCGCTCGGCGAGCCATTGCGCCTCGCCCTCGGTGATCTGCTCGTTGACGACCAGCTCGATGCGCTGGCGCTCGAGGCGGTCGAGCGCCGCCTCCTCGCGCGTGCGCAGGCGATAGCTGTTGAGCAGGCTCGGCAGTTCGAGAACGCCCTTGAGGATCGCGAGCGGAGACATGTCGCTCTCCTCGTCGAGCCAAGCTTCGCGCCTGAGCGCCTCTTCGCGCGTCGGCACCGCGTAGGACGACGCCGCCATCACGACGTTGGCGATGGCCTTGACGAAAAGATCGGTCCAAGCCGGATTGGGCTCACCGTCGGCGATGGCATCGTTGATGTCGAACAGGGCCTCGGCTTCCGCTCGTGTGACCGCGACGTTGCCGTCGCCGCCGAAGGCATAGAGGATGCGACGAAGCAGCTCCACCTCGCCTTCGGTGACGAAGCCTGTCGCTCCGTTGCTGCCCGCGCGCAGCGGTCCCGTTCCCGTGATGACGGCATCGCGCACTTGAGCCAGCGCGAACCGCACCAGGCGTTCGGGGCTCCACCGCGCGCGATCGATGACGTTGACGAGGATCTCGACGCCGATACGGCTTTCGACGCGGCCGTTGGGCGCGAGGCGCGCAATCAGCCAGTCGGCGTTGTCGGAGTTGACGTAGCCTTCGGGCTCGGCCTGGGCGACGATGTAGTCGGTGATGACCTCCAGCAGGAAATCGGGCCAGGAGCGGACCTGGGTGGCGCAATGGGCGTCGAGTCGAAGGAGGTCTTCGGCTTCATCCGCGGTGATGCTGCCGGCACCATAGCAGGCGCTGCGCAGACGCAGCACGTCGCCTTCGCCGATCGAGCCGCGCGCGATGATCTCGTCGAGGGAAACGCCTTTGATACTGGCCATGAAGCTGCAACCCGGTCCGCTGAAAGACGGGTCCGATCATGCTTCGTTAACCTTACCATTCCACTAACGTCGCAACCTGTCCGGTCCGGCGGGCGACAGGGAAGGGCAGCCAAAAAAACGGCCCGGCGCATGTCATCGCGCCGGGCCGGACTTTGGAAAGCGGTGAGTTCTCTCAACTGTCGCTGCGGTCGAGACGCCGCGAAAATTCCGTGTGCCCGCCCGCAGCGAGAATGCGGGCCTGCTCGATCCAGTTTTCGCGCTCGATGCGGCCGCGGAAATCGAGCGACTGGCTGATCGCTTCGATGTCGTCCGCGGTCCACGAGGCGACCTGCTCGTAACGTTTGATGCCAAGGGCGTTGAGCTTCTTCTCGATGAGCACGCCGACGCCACGAATACGCTTCAGATCGTCCGTCGCCGAGGCTGGCTTCGAGCTGCCGACCTTGGCATCGGCCGGGCCAGGGCGAAGGGCTTCCGACCGTACCGATCGCAGGGCACCGACATCCTGGCGGGGAGCACGAGGCGAGGTGTTCTCGCGGATCGCATCGGCGAGCCGTGCCGGGCGCGTTGCGCCGCCGTCGGCAGACTCTGTTCCACCGGCAAGGATCTGCGCCTGTTCGACCCAATTCTCGCGGCCGATGCGGCCCGGCGCACCGAGAAGGCCCTCGACACGCGCCACGTCGTCGGGCGACCAGGCGGCGATCTGGCCGTGCCGCGTGATGCCGTTCGCGATCAGCAGCCGCTCGGTCACCGAGTCGATGCCCCGGATGCGTTGCAGCAGGTCGGCGGCGACAGCGGGAGCTGCTGGTGCGCTGGTGGCTGGGGCCGGGCGATCAGAGGCACCGGCTCCACGGTTCGCGCTGGCAGCGGCAGCGGCGACAGCCGCCGCAACGGCATTGGCCGCGGACGTCGCAGACCGCTGCGGTGCCGGAGCCGGCGCTGGGGGCGGCGCTGGTGCTTGTGCAGGAGCCGCGGCCTTCGGCGCGCTCGCGACAGCGGTGGCGGTCGGCTTGGCGCTGATCGACTCGCCACGCATGCGGCGGCGGGCGTACTCCGTCATGGCGCCGGCCGCGAGCACGGTGGCCTGCTCGATCCAGCCCTCCTGCTCGACGCGACCTGCTTTGCCGATGACGCGGTTGGCGGCGGCGACGTCGGCCTCCTTCCACTTTGCGATGTCGGCATATCCGCGGATGCCCTGGCTTTCGAGCATGGCGGCGGTCGCCTCGTCGATGCCGCGGATCAGCGTCAGATCCTGGCGAGCCGGCGTGGCGGGCTTGGCCGCTGCCGGCGCTGGGGCCGGCGCGGGTGTCGGGGCAGGAGCTGCGGGCTTCGGCGCGCTTGCGACAGCGGTGGCGGTCGGCTTGTTGCTGATTGTCTCGCCGCGCATGCGGCGGCGCGCGTACTCCGTCATGGCGCCGGCCGCAAGCACGGCGGCCTGCTCGATCCAGCCTTCCTTTTCGACGCGGCCGGCCTTGCCGATGACGCGGTTGGCGGCGGCGACGTCGGCCTCCTTCCACTTTGCGATGTCGGCGTAGCCACGAATGCCCTGGCTTTCGAGCATGGCGGCTGTCGTCTCGTCGATACCGCGGATCAGCGTCAGGTCCTGGCGAGCCGGCGCAGGGGGCTTTGCCGCTGCGGGCGCCGGCGCGGGGGCGGGAGCAGCAGCAGCGGGGGCGGGCGGTACCGCCGGGATGCTCGCTGCGTTCTCTCCCTTGAGACGGCGACGGGCGTAGTCGGTGAAGCCGCCTGCAGCGAGGACGGCGGCCTGCTCGATCCAGTTTTCACGCTCGACGCGGCCAGGGCTGCCCAGACTGCGATTGAAAGCCTCGACTTCGGCTTCTTTCCATCTGGCGATGTCGCGGAAATGCCAGATGCCGCGATCGTTGAGCAGTTTGGCCGTGCCGATATCGATACCGCGCAGCAGTGTGAGATCCTGTCGGTCGGCTGGAGGAACGGTGCCGAGGCGCACTTCGGCGACGACGCCAGAGCTGCCGCCGCCGGCTGCGGCTGCGGCGATGCCTGGAGCGGCGGAAGTGCTGGCGATCGGCTTCGGAGCCTCGACCGGCTTGGGCGCTACGGGTGCGGTGGCGGGCTTGGGCGACTCGGCGCCAGGGGTCCGGGAATTGGCGATCATCGCCGCTGCTGCTGCGGCGGCGGCGGAGGCTGCCGCGACGGAAATGCGGTCGGCCTCCGTAGTGCGTGTCACCGGCTTCGGCGCTTCGACCGCCGCAGGGGCTGCGGGCTTGGCCGGCACCGGCTCTTTGATGACGAACGCGGGCGCAGGTTTCGCTGGCTCGGGCGAGCGCGGTGGAACGATGATCGTCGAGGGCTCGGAGCTTTCGGCTGCGGGTAGCGGTGCGGCGGGTGTCGGCAAATGCACGCGCTCGATCTCGGCGGCGCCCGAACCGGCACTTGTCAAGGCACGCTCGAATCGTCGGGTGTCGGACCCGCCGGCGGGTGGGACATATTCGACGCGCGGCTCCTTCGCCGCGTCGGAAGCCGGAGCGACGGCTGCTGCGGCCGCTGTCGCGGCGAGCGCCGCCTCTGTCGAGTGGATGGTGCCGACATCGGGTGACGGCCGGGCGATGCGACGCAGCATGCAGCCGATGAAGGCGCCGAGGAAATAGGCTGCCGCCATCAGAAGGAATGTCTGCAGCAGTAGGAAGGTCATTTACGGATACTCCTTGCCGGGTGGCCGGGGCCGGTTGGCCGGGACGGGCGGCCGGCTGCCGCGAGGCTCGACTTGGGGGCTGTGGCGACGAACCTGCGATGCTCAGTCTTCGGCGCCGCGGCCGCACGAGAACCACCCCATGGCAATGCCGATCAGGAGGGCGGCGACGAGGTACCAGAAGAGCTTGACGATCAGATAGTCCATGGCATTCACACCTTCTCCGGCCGCGGGCCGGATGCGCTGTTATTCGGCTCGGACGGTGAATTCGATGCGCCGGTTCTTGGCGCGGTTGGCGGCCGTGTCGTTGGGGGCGACCGGACGCTCGGCGCCGAAGCCGACGGCGGTGAGGCGGTCGGCCGCGATGCCGACGCCGACGAGGTAATCGACGACGGCTTGAGCCCGGCGCTGCGACAGCGCCTGGTTGCGCTCCGGCAAGCCCTCGGCGTCGGTATGCCCTTCGATCTCGATTTTCGCGGTGGGGCAGACCTTGGCCACGTCGGCAAGACGGGCGAGCGTCGGCAGACTGACGCGCTCCAGTTCGGCGCTGGCGCGGGTGAAATTGATGATGCCGGAGGAAGCGACCTCACGCAGCTTTACCTGACAGAGGTCCGCCTCCTTCTTGCGCTCTGCGCTGACGGGCGGCTTCTCTGCCTTGGCTTTTTCGGCGGCGGCCTTGGCGGCGGCGGCTTCCGCAGCAGCTGCTGCTGCCACGGCGGCTGCACGCTCCTTTGCGCGAGCTTCCTCAGCCTTACGTTTGGCTTCCGCCTCGGCGGCGGCGCGGGCCTGCGCCTGCTCAGCCTCGGCCTTGGCCAGCTGGGCAGCCTCGGAGTCGGCACGCTCCTTGGCGAGTTGCTCCTCGGCTTTGCGCTTTGCCTCCTTCTCCGACCAGATCATGGCGTCGGAGCGCACTTCGATGGCATCGCGTCCCTTATAGGGAGCTGCGAGCGCGTGCGCGAGCTGGTCACGCACGGCGGTCTGAACGGCCGCGTCCTTTGCCTCACCGCCGACGGAGAGCTCCTGGCGGGAGATCACGGCTTCACCCTTGCGCAGCGACGCGAGAAGCTTGAGCCCGAGCAACCCGGCCGCTTGCCACTTCTGCGAGTTGGCGCCGACGAGCTTCATGCGGTCGGTGACATTGCCTTTGGGGAAGAGGCGGCCGGCCGCCTGCACCAATGCGTCGCGCGTCTCGGCGTTGGGAACCTCACCCTCGAGGGTCACGTTGCCGGCGCCGTCGTGCTGGGCGCGCCAAGTGAGCTGCGGCTCCGGTGGTGCGTCGAACTTGATGTTGACTGTCGTCTCGCAGGCGCGGTTGGCGGCGGCGCGGATTTCGCCTGGCAGTTTGCCCGCGAGGGCTTCGTCGCCGGTGGAGCCGCTGACGTCCATGGCGGTGTCGGTGATGGCAAGGCTGCCGCTTTCAAGCTTCGCGAGCGAGGCCATGCCAGCTTCTAGGCACTGTGCCCAGTTCGCGGGCTCACCCGACGCAAGCTGGAGGCGGTCCGTCACCTGGCGGCTACCGAACCGCTTGCGGGAGGCAGCGAGAAGTGCGGCGCGCGCCTCATCGCTCGGCACGTAGCCGCTCAGCACAACCTCGTTCGGTCCCGCTTCGGCGCGGATGACGAACGGTTGGGCGACGGGCGGCTTGGGCTTGGGATAGGTAATTGTGTCGGTGACGTCGAACCCTTTGGCGATGGCGCGGAAGGCTGTTGTGACATTGCTCGCGACGGTCTGGTCCGGCGCTTCGCCGGTGAAGACGACGGCGCGGTCGTTCAGCTTGACCTCGCCGGAATTGAGCGGCACGAGCTGCTCGATTGCGGCGCGGGCAATGGCGGCGAAGCCCTGCGGCGCGCCCTGGGCCGTCTCCAGCCGATCGACGATGGCGAGCCTCGGGAAGGACTGCTTAGCGAGCGCGAAGATCTGCTCGCGCACTCCTTCGTCCGGCACGTGCCCGCCTACGACGAGCTGGTTGCCGCTGCGCTTGGCCGACCAGGAATAGGGCGAGGCGACAGGGGGCTGTACGTTGTCTGCGACGAGCGTCACGCCGTTCGGCAGGTTGTTGCGCAGTGCGCCCCTGACGCTCTTGTACTCGCCGAAGCCGATCGCTTCGCCTTCGATCGAAAGGCCTGTGTCGCGGAAGTTGACCGTGCCGGCTTTAAGGCCGGCGAGCTGGCGCATCGCGAAGCCGATGCCGCCGAGCCAGACGTTCTGATCCGGCGCACCTCGCGCCAGCTCGAGCTTGTCGTCCAGCTCAACCTTCGGGAACGTGGCTTTGGCGACGCCCATGATGGCGCTGCGCATCTCATCTGTCGGAACATAGCCGTGCAGCTTGATGCGGTTGTTGCGGAGCGTGGCGCTCCACTGATAGGGCGAAACTTGCGGCAGTAGATGCGTGCGCGCGTCGGTGATCCGCACACCCCAGACGTCACGGACGACCTTTGCTGCGCGCGCTGCCGCGTCGTCGGTCGTGGCCTGCCCGGTCACGAGGCCGTCGCGGCCATCGAACGCGGTCGCGGCCCAACGCAGATTAGCGGAGGTGAGAGCCGTCTCGGCGCGCTGGCGCAGGTCGGTCTCGATGCGGTCGTGCTCCCACTGCACGGTCACGAAGGCGAGAATTCCGACCGGAATGATCCCCCACAGCCAGCGCCACGGATTGCATCTCATGCCGGTCTTGCTCCCCACACTGCCCATCGACGTCCGGCAGACGAAACCTCTGCGACATCGCTTCGCCACGGAGCAAGCATGCGCCGCCGCGCCCTCGGCTGCGATGAAATCGATCCGTCCGCCCACAAACTCGGTCGCGACATTATAACGAAGGCGGTACGAGTGTCCAACGGGGGCTCGAAGACTAAGACTGAAGTTAAGTCGCTGATAAAGTGCCTTTATTCGGTTCTGATTCGGCGTTCTTTGCTGTTCCGTCGTTGCAAAATAATCACAATATGCAGCATTTTTGGTTCACCTCCCTCGCGGTGAAGGGACGGTGGATCGGCGCGCCCAACGGGAAGCGCACGTGGTTGCCTTCGTATGGCCATGGCGAATCGCCTACTCTGCCGCAATCGGAGCGCGGGCCGCTTGGATCGGTACCCGGCAACGGTTTGTCGTCGTGGCTGAGCGGAAGCGGCGCCGCCTCCCATGCGTGTTGGCTCAACGTGAAGTCGAAACACCCGGAGAACAAAGATGTCCGACCGGACCATGCTCGCGATCGGCCGCAGCAGCTTTTCGGTATCGCGTTTGACGAAGAGGGCCGTCCAGGTTCTGGTCGCGACCGCGCTGACGGCTGCGGCCTCGCTCGTCATCCTGATGCTCAACAATGTCCTTACGGCAAAAAGCGGGTGGCAGCAGGGCCTCGACGTCTGGCTGGCCTTCATTCGCCGCTCGGATATCCTCGGCACGATGCTGCTGACGGCCATCGTGACGATCGCGTTTCTGTACTGGCAGCGCGAGCACGAGCGCCGCTGACCTCGGCTGGCTGCACCGCCTCATCAATCCCAATCAAGACGCGATCGGGCTGTGCGGCGGAGCGCTGACAGCCCGATCGACTTTTTTTGCGCTGCGTTAAGCGCGCGCCGTGTTGGCGTTTGGCATGGCGGCGGACGATGGCTTAGTCTCATTCCGAGCAACGGCTAATCCGGCAGCGGTATTCCGGCTGCCCTAGCGTCCGGCGTAGCGGCACGCCCGGCGGGCGCGGCATTCGCATCGGTCCTTCGATTTTATCTGGCGCATATTGGGGGCAGAAGTGAGCGGGACGAATTCCGACGACGAGCCGACCGTCATCCTCGGGCCGTTCAGTTCCAATGCATCAAAGTCCGACGACGCAGCCGCGACAGCAAGCGCCGACGCGCCGACGCCAATCGGCACCGCGCAACAGGTGAAATCCCGGCGCCGGTCCGTGCTGGAGGATGCCCTCGGCGGAAAGCAGCTTTCGGGCACGCGCATCGCGGAAGCGCCAGATCGCGGCGGCCGCGTGCTCGGTGAGGCGCGAAGCGCCGACGAGGCACCGGTTGCGCGCGCGACGCCGAAGATCATCGCGATCGCCATTCTCGTGCCATTGCTGCTCCTGCTCGCGGGTCTCTATCTTGTGGCGCGCGGTCTCGACCGCTTTACGCAACTTCTGCCGGGCGCCGATCAGGTCGTAGTGAAGACGGATGAGCCGCGCGAGCGCGCACCGAACACGGCCAAGCGAACGAGTGAGGCACCGCCCGCACTGAAGCCGATCCTGCCCAAACCGTCCGTGCCGTCGCCACAGGTGCCGAAATCACGCGACGACGTCGCCAGCACGGGGGGCAGCGGGGGAGCGGATGATGTCCAGCGCGCGATCGAGCGGCTCGACCGCGCAGGTGCCGCCGAATTGCAGAGCACGTTCGACCTCGGCCGTCAGGCGCAGCAAGCGCGTCAGTTCGAGCGCGCGGTGGGGCATTTCACGACATTGATCGACCGCGGCGTCGATGCTGCCGCCCTTTACATGATGCGTGGGGAGGCGAATGGCGATTTGCAGAGATACGACGCGGCGGTCGTCGATTTTTCCGCCGTTATCGCGCGCCAGAGTGAGCATGCTCTCGCTTACAACAATCGTGCGGTCGCGCTTCGTCGGCTGAGGAAGCTCGATCAGGCACTGGCGGATCTTTCCAAGGCGATCGCCCTCGAGCCACGCAACGCGACGTTCCTCATGAACCGCGCGCTGGTGCAACTCGACCGGCGCAATGCGTCCGGTGCGATCGCCGATCTCGATACAGCCCTGCGCATCCAGCCCGACAGCGCCGACCTTCACAGCAATCGCGCCGTCGCCTACTCGCGCAAGGGCGACAACACCGCCGCGCGACGCGACTACGACAGGGCCCTCGCGCTCGATCCGCGCCATCGCAACGCCCGCCTCGGCAGCGCCGCCCTCTACAACACGACTGGAGACTACGAAAAAGCCAAGGGCGAAACGGCGGTGATCCTCGACGTCGACCCGCGCCAGCCCGACGCGCTCGTCGAGCGCGCCGTCGCGAGTTTCCGCTCTGGGCAGGCCGAAGCCGCTCTCGCCGATCTCGACAGGGCTATCGAGAGCAGCCCCCGCCATCTGACAGCGCATCGCAATCGTGGTCAGGTCCACCGCAGCATGCGCGAGTGGGCCAAGGCGGTGGCGGATTTCGACAGGGCGATAGACATCGATCCGCGCAATGCGTCGCTCTATTCGATCCGCGGCTCGTCGCGCTACGAGGCGGGCGAAGACGCCGCCGCACTCGCCGATCTCGACACCGCGCTCCGCATCGATTCCAATCTTGCGATCGCCTACTACAACCGCGGTCTCGTTCATATCCGCACCGGCAAGGCGGCGGAAGCCAATCGCGACTTCGGCAAGTACACCGAGCTCGCTCCCAACGACGCAGACGGATGGCGCCAGCGCGGCCGAGTGCGCGAGAGGATGGGTGAAATCAAGGCTGCGGTCGCCGATTACGACAAGGCGATTTCGCTCGATGGAAAAGATGCGTTCGCGCTCAGTTACCGCTGCACTTTGCGCATGCGGGCGGCCGAATTCGACGCGGCGCTCGACGACTGCCTGCGCGCCATTGCCATTCGCCCGTCGCTCGGCGACGCGTTGAACAACATCGCCTGGGTGCACTTCAAGCGTGGGCAGTACCGCGAGGGCTTGTCGTTCGCCGATCGCGCGATCAAGGCGTCGCCCGATAATGCCGATGCCTGGGATACCCGCGCACACCTGAACGAGGCACTCGGTGAAAAGAAACGGGCGATCGACGATTTCCGCGCCGCGCTCGAACGCAATCCCGCCCTGGCGGAATCACGCGTGGGTCTTGAACGCCTCGGTGTGTCGCGCTGATCGCGCGCTGCCGAGATCGAACCTGTTCGCATGGCCCCCACTGACAGCACGAAACCCCGGATGCCTCCGGTCGGGGAGGCATCCAGGGCCTGGGGTGGGGGCATGGCTGCCCCCGACGATGCCGCCTCGCGGCAGCACCGTATCTTGGTCGCTCCGATCGGGGCCTGCCGATCAAGAGCACATCTGCTCGAGGGTCCAGCCGACGATCTTGCAGTTCTCGCCGTTTGCGGTCGGCGAACAGACGCGCTTCGGCAGGCGCTTGTAGCTGCAGTAGTAACCGAAGCTCGTGTGCCCCTCGAAGCCATGGTCGGGACGCTGCATGTCGTACTGCTGGATGTAGACCCCGCGGCCGCCGCGGCGAGCCTCGGCGTCGCTCGTGACGAGCATGGACGAGCCGGCGATGCCGATGGCGAGCGTGGCGGCGAAAGCGGTGCGGATGGCGGTTGCGATGGTCATTGTCGTTCTCCTCGACGATGAGTTTCTACTGCGGGGCGCCCGGTCCGTGGGGCACTGTGGTCTCGATGTGTTGAACCTAGGCGTCGGCGCTCGGCGGCGCTGTCTCGTCGGGAACACCCGGTTTACTTTGTCGAAAGATGCGCGGTTCCCGCTCGCCACCGCCGCAAGGCTGGCTTGATCCATCGCCTCGAGCGCGATCCTGGGGCCAGGCGGGGCGAGGGCGTTCCCCAACACCGCATGAAAGCGCTTTGTCTTCGAGGTTCAGGGCTTCCTTATCCGACCGCTGATGGCAAAGTGCCTCGGCATGTATCCGGAGTGAGTTCCAGCCCGCGGACAGGAGAATTCGCGAATGCCGCACGGAACCCCAGACATCGTCCGCCCCTTCCGCTGGAACATCGCCCGGCGCAATGAGCTCGGATCGCTGCTCGAAGGTCCGCGCGCAGAGTCCTGGCCGGGCTTTATCGTCGAGTTGCGCCGCATGACCGCGCTTGCCGTGGCCCGCTCGGGCCCTGGAACGATCGTCTTCGTCGGCCGCTCGCTCGAAAGCTCGTTCGACTACCTGAGCGGCATCGTCGAAGGCGTCGAGCCGCGCTTTCCGCTGAAGCTGCTGCAGGTTTCGTTCAGCGCGGTACGCGACATCGAGGCGACTGCCGCGCAGTCTCCCGACAAGATCGCCGCGCTCACCGCCTATTTGCGGTCGGAGGGCTTGTCGGCGACGGAATTGACCATCGCCGACGAGCCGACGACGTTCGTCGACATCGTCGCGACGGGTGGCACGTTCGGAACGCTGGTCAGCCTGCTGCGCTTGATGTGCAGAACCGAGGGAGCCGACTGGAACGTCGTCGAGCGGCGCATCGGGTTCACCGGGGTCGTCATCGCCGGCAAGACAAGCCCCAATACGTGGCGCTGGTGGCAGCACGAGCCGTGGGTGGCCGAGCTCAAGAAGCCGCGCATATCGAACGTCTCGATCCCGGGCTACCTCTGGGGATTCCTCGGCAACAACGCCGAGAAGGTCACGCGCTCTCACAACCTTTGGCGCTGGGCTGACCCGGCATCACGCTCGCCCGACCATGGCGACGAGCACACCAGGGCGTTGCGGCTTGCCGTCTCGCTGTACGATCAGGGTCTCGCGCGCGAGGAACGCAGCCGATTCGCCGATGAGCTCGCGCGGCTGCCTGAGATGCGTCACGCTTGGCTACGCCGCCTCGTGACGGCATTGCGCCGCGCCGGTGGGCGGCGGTAGGGCGAGCAACGAGGGTGCGACGCTGCTCGGCTCCGCGCGGCGTCGAACGGCTCATTCCCTGTGCAGCGCGGCCACGCCTCGGGGGAACTCGGTGCGTCGGCGATTGACCCGGCGAGAACGGCGCGCAACAACACTGCATTGCCATCGAGCGCGACAATGCAACGCGCCAGACGGGGCCTTCCGCATTTTCCAGCGGTGATGGCGCCCGGCGGACCAAGGGAGGAAATTCGATGCGCTACAGTTATGCGGCTGCGGTTGTCGGAATTGTCGCCGGACTTCTGACCGCTTCTCACGCCTCTGCCGCGACATGCGCGGGCAACGCCAAGGCCCTCGGCGTCGCGCGCACGGTCGAGATCGATACCACCGGCGCGCCGGGCTTCGGCTTCGAGCACTACAAGGCCTACGACTTCCTGGAGAAGGGCGAGGTGGTGCTGACGTTCGACGACGGTCCGTTGCCGACCCACACCCGCACCATCCTGAAGGCACTCGCCGATCACTGCGCCAAGGCCACGTTCTTCCCCGTCGGCAAGCTGTCGGTCGGCTATCCGGAGGTTCTGCGTGAGGTAATCAGTGCCGGTCACACGGTCGGCGGTCATACCTACAACCACATCGACCTCGCCAAAGCGAAGGACGAGCAGGCGGTGGAAGAAATCGAGCGCGGGTTCTCGGCCGTGAAGATGGGTTCGGGTCTGCCGACAGCACCGTTCTTCCGCCATCCGTTCCTGCGGCACTCGAAGAATACGCTCGATCATCTTGCCAAGCGCAATATCGCCATCTTCTCGACGGATATCGACAGCTTCGACTTCAAGATTCAGAGCCCCGAGCGAATCGTCGACACGGTGATGAAAAAGCTCGAGAAGCACGGCAAGGGCATCATTCTGATGCACGACATTCAGCCGTCCACGGCGAAGGCGCTGCCGGTGCTGCTCGATTCGTTGAAGGAGAAGGGCTATCGGCTGGTGCATCTGACCGCCAAGGATGCGCTGACCACGGTCGCCAAGTACGACGAGACGGTCAAAGGCAGTGTGCAGGGCATGCCCGAGCAACTCGCCAATCGCCCGACCTCGAGCGTTGTGAAAACCGTCAAGACGGCGCCCTGAGCCTCATTCGTGTCGCGGCCGGGTGCGGGTGCCGGAGTCTGACCTCAGTCTGACCTCGGACCCGGAGATGCCATGACCATCGACATCGAAGCTTTGGAGCAAACGTTACTGAGCCCCGACGCGGGGAAGACTGTCACGGGCCGGCAGCGGAGTGGTGCCACTCTGCGGCTGGCCCGTACGCTTTCCGGCCTGCGTCGGGTGTTCGGCGGGGGCCTGCTCGCCCTCGCGGGGCTATCGATCATGCTGGCATCAACGCCCGCGAGCGCCGACACGTGCACGAGCGACGATTTCGCCACCGTGGTCGATGAGGCCGGTGCGGGATTGCGCGCCTTCAACAGCGCGACCGTCCCGAAGATCCAGGCCCGCCTCAAGGAACTGCAGAAGAAGCGCGGCTGGAGCGACGCGGAGCTCGAGGAGAAGGCCGTGCAGTTCCTGCACGACGCGCGCATCAGCGAGCTCGACACGTCTGCGAGTATGCTCCTCGAGAAGATCGATACGCTTGGCGAAGTGCCCGAAGGCCAGGCGCCCGACTGCGCCAAGCTCGCCGAGTTGCAGAAGGCGGGCGCGGAACTGCTCGAGGTGCGCAGCCAGCGGGCGAGCTACACCCTGGCGCGGATCGATGCGGCGCTCGCCGGGGACGCGAAGTCAGCGCCGGCACCTGCTCCTGCCGCTCCCGTCCCCACTGCTGCCACCGCCACGACGGCAAAGCCCAAGGAAACGGCGAACGCGCGCGAACCCGCCAAGCAGACGGTGACGAAACCCACCGCCGTCGCCCAAGCGCCAGCCGCTGCGCCGATGCCGCGGGATGCCGAAAAGCCGGCCACAACACGGTCGTGGTCTTCCGCCACCAGCACGTCGCCCAATGCGCATGCCGAGAGCGCCGCGACCGTCGCCATGAATGGCCCCCCGGCGGTGACCCCGCTGGCGCCGGCCGCGGCGGGCCCGGCTGGTCCCGGCTATTCCGGTTCGGGCGAAGGGTTGCCGCCGCGCGAGGCCATGGACAATCCCAACGGGTACACCATCGACGAGATCCGGCAGGCGACACGCGGCTTCTTCGGCACCATTTCGACGAACCTCGCAAGCGTGATCGAGTACGCCTTCTCGAACTATGGCCGTCCGACGGGCTATGTGCTTGGCCAGGAAGGTGGCGGTGCGTTTCTCGCCGGACTGCGCTATGGCAAGGGCAATCTCTTCATGCGCACCGGCGAAAGCCGGCCGGTATATTGGCACGGTCCATCGGTTGGCTACGATTTCGGCGCGGAAGGATCGCGGACGCTGTTCCTGGTTTACAGCCTGCAGCGGCCGGAAGACCTGTTCCGCCGTTTCGGCGGTGTCGATGGATCGGCCTATCTGGTCGGAGGCGTCGGTCTCACGGTCCTGAAGGGCGGCCCCGTCGTGATGACGCCGATCCGCACCGGGCTCGGCCTCCGCCTCGGCGCCAACATCGGCTATCTGCGCTTCACGCCTAACGCGACGTGGAACCCGTTCTGAGCGCCACACCGCGTCCACCGGACAAACGAAAAGGGAGGCGACAACGCCTCCCTTTGTCATTGCTGCCTCGGATCGCGGGGGGCGCCAACCGGCCAAGCCTTGGCTTCGACCCGTTGCGGCAGTGCCCGCATTGGCTGAGCTCAGTAGCTCGAGTAGCCGCCCGAGTACTTGTTCTTCTGCCAGTATTTCTTCGCCGCCTGCGGGCCGACGTAAACGTAGGGCTGGCCGTTCCGGTAGATCACCTTCGGCTGCTGCTGGCCCTGCGCACTTGCGGCACGGTTGGCGCGCGAGCGGCGCACCGGCTTCTGGTTGCTGTCATAGGTGCTGCCGCCGCCGAAGCTCCAGTCGAAGGCGGAGTAGGTCGGCTGCGGCGTCGTGCGCGTGCGCGACTTCGCGACACGCGGCTCGGAATACTTCGGCGATCCATGCACCGCGATGCGCGTTTGCGCCCTGCCGTGCTTGCCGACAAGATTGTAGAACGTCTTCGCGTTCGACGGAGAGAGGCGCACGCAGCCGTGGGAAGCAGGACGGCCGAGCATGCCGGTGGCGTAAGTTGCGTGAATGGCGAAGCCGCCGTGGAAGAACACCGCGTTCGGCATCGGCGCGTTATCGTACTTCCGCGAGTAGTGCATCTTCGACATCCAGATCGGCGAGAAGTTTCCGGTCACCGTCGGATAGCCGGCGCGACCGGAAGAAATCGGCCAGGAATGGATGGCGGCGCCGTTCTCATAGACGGTTAGGCGTTGTGTCGAGAGGTTCACATCCGCGCGCAGCGTCACCGGCGGCGGGGCGGGCTTTTCCTCGACCTTCTGGATGGCTGCCTGCTCGACTTTTCCATCGCCAGCCGCAGCGGGCTTGCCCGGGGCAGCGGTGTCGGCCGGCAGGGTCTTCGCGGCGGGCGCGACGATCTCGGCCGGTGCCGAAGCGTCGACCGGCTTCGTCTCGTTGATGACGGCGGGTGAGGCGGCGGCCAGTGCGGCTGTCTGGCCGGTGGTGCTCGTCTCTGCGGCAATTGCGGGGACGCTCACGAGCCCGGCGGCCATCGCAAGCGTTGCGGCGCCTGCCAATGCGGTCAATTTCATCAACTTCTCTCCAACGCAACAATTTGGGGGAACGCGCTCACCCAGCTATACCGGCTGAAGTCATGCGGTTTGCTTAATGAGCTGCGATTTTGTCTGCTCGAATTTATGACAATTCTTCGCGCTGATGGTCCCATGAGTAGCTGTCTGACGCTGCGCGGCCAACCCCGGTTCAATCGGCGCCGCTCTTTTTCAACGACTGAAATGCCGCAAGAGCACACTCCCGCGCCTGGGCGTGGTCGACGATCGGTGGGGGATACGCGCCGTCTCGATGGCGAATGAAAATGTCGGGCGGGGCCTTTCCCGGTAAGGGCTGGTGGACGTCGCCGCCTTCGCGATCGGTAAGCTCGGCAACCCAGGCGCGGACATAGCGGCCCTGCGGATCGAACTTCTCGCCCTGCGTGGTGGGATTGAACACTCGGAAATAAGGGGCGGCGTCGGCACCGGAGCCGGCTACCCACTGCCAGCTCGCTGCGTTGTTGGCGAGGTCGGCGTCGACCAGCGTGTCCCAGAACCAGGCCTCTCCCTGCTGCCAGGGGATCAGCAGATCCTTGATCAGGAACGACGCGACGATCATGCGGACGCGGTTGTGCATCCAACCGGTGGCCCAGAGTTGACGCATGCCGGCATCGACGATCGGGTAGCCGGTCTTGCCGCGCTGCCAGACTTCGAGGTTGTGGGCGTCGGGCCGCCAGGGAAAACGCGCGAATTCGGGGCGGAACGGCTCGTCCGGCAGCTTCGGAAAATGAAACAGCAGATGTGCCGAGAACTCGCGCCAGACAAGCTCCTTGAGAAACGTCTCGAGACCCTTGTCGGAGCCCGCGGCGGCACCGTCTCTCCCTCGCAGGCCGGCGACGCGCCACCACACGAGGCGCGGCGAGATTTCTCCGTGCGCGAGGTGGGGAGAGAGACGCGAGGTCGCCTCGAGGTCCGGGCGGTTGCGGTCCTCCGCGTAGGATGACACGGCGCTCTCGAGAAAGCGGTCCAGCCGGTCGAGGGCGCCCGCTTCGCCCGGCTGCCATGCCGGCGCGAACCCCTGGGCCCAGTTGGGCCGCTGCGGCAGCAGCCGCCAGGTTGAGAGATCTTCGGAGGGCGGCCATATCGAGGGCTGGGAAAGATGCGAGGGGCGTGAGAGCGGACGTGACGCCACGTGGCGTTGGGAGAGGGCACGCCAGAACGGCGTGTAGACCTTGTACGGCTCGCCCGCGCCCGTCGCCATGCGTTCGGGCTCCATCAGCAAACCGCCGGGGTAGCGCTTGAAATCGACGCCATCGGCGGCGAACCGGTCGCGAACGGATTGCTCCTGCGCGATTGCCCAAGGTTCATAGCGTCGCGAGCACACCGCTAGGCTCGCACCTGTCTCCCGGGCGATGGCCGGGAGCACGTCACTGGCAGTCCCCCTTCGCAGGACGAGCCGGCTGCCGAGACGTTCGAGGTCGCGTGCGAGTGCGGCGAGGGAGTGATGCAGCCACCAGCGGCTTGCCCCGCCCGGTGCCCAGCGGCCGGCTGCCTCGGTGTCATAGATGAATACGGGAACGATGCCGCAGCCCCGCTCGATCGCCGCCGTGAGCGCGGCGTTGTCCGAGAGGCGCAGGTCGCTGCGAAACCAGACGATGGTTGCGGGTGTTGGGGCGGGAGCTTTGCGCGCCATCCTCGGACCTCCGGCTACGTCGCTATCGAGGGGAGACACCCAAGGGGGCGCCGCATGGCGACGATGGTTCCACGCGCCACGCTCTGCAACGCGCGAGCGGGGCTTCCGGATCGGTATCGTTCTGGCGGGATCAGCCGAGGATCAGTTGAACAGCAGCTCGAACAGCGTCTTCGGCTTGCGGCGCGCGGGCCGGGCCTCGCGCCGCGGCTGCGGGGCATACTGCGGGCCACCCCACGGCTGCTCGTAGCCGTAACGCTCGTCGTAACCACTTGCCGTGTAGCGACGGTCCGAGGAGCGGCGTGCGACAGCCGGATCGCGGCCGCCGCGCAATACGAGCTGGTCGGTGACGCCGTCGACGGCGGCGACATTGACGCGGTCGTCGGCCCAAGTCCAGGTGGCGACGCGGCTGCCCTGACGATGCGGCTCTATGGCGATCACGCTGCTGGTGCCGAGGTCGAGAACGGCGGCGAACTCGGTTTCCTCGGTGCCTGTCGGTGTCGCGATCTTTCCGCCCGAGAACGTCAGCACGCCGATGTGCTTGAGCGGTGGTGGCCGCTCCTCGAAGCCGATGAGACGCGGCTCGCCTTCGCCGGCGAGCTCGAGCGGAACACTGAGCCTCGGGAAAGCCGGGCTGACCGCGAAGTAGCGTTTGCCCCGCAGGACGACGCGCCAGACGCCGAACTCGAGGCCCGGAATCGCGGCCTCCTCGGGGCGCCCGCCCGCGCCTTCGAGGCGGTCGAGCAGATCGGCCGCCGGCTTCATCGCAGGATCGAGGAACACGGCGCGGCGCACGTCGGCCAACGCCTCGTCGCGCTGTCCGAGGGCGTCGGCGATCTCGGCCTTGGCCCACAGCACCTCCGGCGCGTCCGGCGCGATCTTCACGGCGGTGGCGATGTCCTTGGTGCCGACGTCGGTCTGATCGGCCTCCTTGTAAACGAAAGCGCGGTAGGCAAAGGCCCGCGCCGAGCGGGGATCGATTTCTATGGCTCGCGCAAGATCGGCGAGGGCTTCTTCAGTCACTCCGCCGCGGGCATGGGCGAGGCCAAGCTCGGCATGGGCGTTGGCGTCGCCGGGCTTCAATTCGACAGCCCGGGTGAGATCCTTGACGGCCGCCTCGCTGTTGTCATTGGCGAGATAGGCGCGTCCACGCAACAGATACAAGCTGGCGTTCTTCAGGTCGAACGCGATGGCGCGCGACAGGTCCTCGATCGCCTCGTCGTAATGGCCGACAACCATCTTCGCCTGTGCGCGCTGGTGATAGCCGGACGCGAAGCTCTCGTCGGAAGAGACCGCGCGGGTGAAATCGCGGATCGCTGCGTGCGGGCGGCCGAGTTCGAGCAGCGCGGTGCCGCGCCCGCTGAGCGGAGCCGCTCCATTCGGCAGCAGCTTCACCGCCTGCGTGTAGTCGCGGATCGCGGCTTGGAACTCGCCGCTGCTCAGATAGGCGCCCGCGCGATTGTTGTAGGCCGCTGCGTAACCTGGAGCGAGCGCGAGCGCGCGGTCGAAATCCTTCGTCGCCTCCTTGGCGTGACCGAGCGCGAGGAGGAGGTTGCCGCGGTTGTTGTAGACAGCAGCGTTCTCCGGGAAGAGCTGCACGGCGCGGTTGAAGTCCTCAAAGGCGAGCCGAGTCTGGCCAAGACGCGCATAGGCGACGGCGCGATCATTGTAGATCAAAGCGCGCCGATCTTTCGGCACAGTCGGGTCCTCGAGAGCCGAGGTGTAGAAGCTCACCGCTTCCTTGGTGTCGCCGCGGATGAGCGCCGCGGCTCCGTCGCGGGACGCGGACGGGGGTTGCTCGGGGCGCTGGGCGGCCGTTTGCTGCGCCTGTGTTTCTGTCGCCGGAATGGCAGCCATAGCAAGAGCGCCGAGAGCGAATGCCAGGGCATGGAGAGAAGCACGCGGCCGTGCACCGTTGCCGCGCGATACGGCCAGGTTCGGGGCCAGATGGGTTATGCGATGGTCGTCTCGCAAGCGTGCTCTCCGGGTGGGCTCTCGCCAGCGGCACAATCGGCCGAATCGGAGGAGAGCGCAATTCCTGGCTGAGCTTCGCGGAGCATCGGGGCGGGGCTATGGCCTCATTGCCGCGCTCGCCGACGGCGGGGGATGAGCGGTGGCGGGGCGCTTGCGTTGGCGGTTCGTCTCTGCTAGTTGAGCGGCCTCGCCGGTGTGTTCACTCGTACCGGCGAGGTTCGCTTTATGGGCCTTGCGGGCCCACGCGATGCGGTCGTGGCGGAATTGGTAGACGCACTACCTTGAGGTGGTAGCGGGGCGACCCGTGGAAGTTCGAGTCTTCTCGACCGCACCAAACTTTCTTAGATGCCAGCGAGGCCCGGGTTTCCGGGCCTTCTGCTTTTTTGGGCGATCCAGTTGGGATCGCCCCTGGCTCAAACCGCGTCGCCGACGAACGGCAGTTGGCGCACCCGCTTGCCCGTGAGCTTCGCCCAGGCATTGGCGACCGCCGGTCCGATCGGCGGGACACCCGGCTCGCCGACACCGCTCGGCGCCTCGGCAGAACGGATGACCGAGACTTCAATCTGCGGCATCTCGTTGATCCGCAGACCACGGAAGGCATCGAAATTGGTCTGCTGGACGCGACCCTTGTCGAGCGTGATCGCGCTGTAGAGTGCGGCGCCGAGGCCGAAACCGATGCCGCCTTCCATCTGCGCGCGCACGATGTCGGGATTGACGGCGAGGCCGCAATCGACAGCGCACCACACTTTATGTACGCGCGGCGCATTTTCACTGCCGACCGAGATCTCCGCGATCTGCGCGACGTAGGTGTTGAACGACTTGTGCACGGCGACGCCGCGGGCGCGACCCTCGGGCACCTTGTCGCCCCAGCCTGCCATGCGCGCGACTTCCTGCAGCACGGCGCGGTGGCGCGGATGCTCGGCGAGTAGATCGAGGCGTCCTTGAACAGGGTCCTTACCCGCGAGCGCCAGCAACTCGTCGATGAACGTCTCGGTGGAGAAGCCAGTCGCCGAGTGACCGACCGAGCGCCACCACAGCACCGGCACGCCGACATCGACCGTGTGTACATCGACCTTCAGATGCGGAATCGCGTACGGCAGGTCCTCCGCGCCCTCGACCATGGTGGGGTCGATGCCATCCTTCATCATCGCCGCCATCGGTGTGCCTGCAACGATGGACTGGCCTGCGATCGTCTCACTCCAGCCGACGATGCTCCCGGTACCGTCGACGGCGCCCTTGATCTTGTGCACGTAGAGCGGACGGTAGCGCCCGCCAGTGATGTCGTCCTCGCGCGTCCAGAGAATTTTCAGCGGACGCTTCTTGCCGAAAGCCTTGGCCGCCTGCGCGGCCTCGGACGCGATGTCGGCGCTCGGCGTCGCGCGACGGCCGAAGCTGCCGCCAGCGAGCAGCGTGATGATCGAGACGTTCTCGGGCCTGAGGCCGAGGATCTGCGCCACCGCCGCCTGATCGATCGTCTGCATCTGCGAGCCGAACCAGAGCGTGCATGCGTTCTCGTCGGCCTCGATCACGCAGTCGAGCGGCTCCATCGGCGCGTGCGCGAGATACGGAAACACGTACTCGGCTTCTACTGTCTTGATGCCGTCGCCAGCGGGCATTGCGCCGCGCGATACGGCGGTCTTCGCACCGGCCGACGCAGAGCGGAGCGCCGCGAGGATCTCCTTGGTCGAGCGCGTCTCCGCCTTGCTCTCGTCCCAGGTAATCGAAAGCGCGTCACGCGCGGTCTTCGCGGCCCAGAAGTTCTCGGCATAGACGGCGACGCCTTGCGGGATCGCCTTCACGTCGACGAGGCCCTTCACCTTGCGCGCGGCGGCATCGTCGAACGATTTTACCGTCGCGCCGAACAACGGCGGATGCTTAATCAGCACCGTCAGCATGTCGGGTTTGCGCACGTCGATGGTGTAGGTGGCCTTGCCGGACGACTTGCTGGCCGTATCGAGCCGCGTCAGTTGCGTACCGATCAGGCGGAAGTTTTCCGGCTTCTTCAGCATCACTTCGGCGGGTGCAGGCTGCTTCGCCGCAGCCTCGGCGAAGTCTCCGAACGTGCCCGATTTGCCCGAGCCGGCGTGGCGCAACACGCCCTTCTCGATCGATATTTCGCCGGCGGGTACGGACCAGGATTTGGCCGCAGCGGCGATCAGTAGGGCACGTGCTGCGGCGCCCGCCTTGCGCATCTGTTCGTAGGAGTTGGCCATCGCCGTGGAGCCGCCCGTGCCCTGCATGCCGAACGCGAGGTTCTTGTAGAGTTCGACGTCGGCCGGCGCGGAGGTGGCGCGCATCTGGCTCCAGTCGGCGTCGAGCTCCTCGGCGACGAGCGTGGCGAGACCCGTATAGGGGCCTTGCCCGAACTCGATGTGCTTGATGAGCACCGTCACGGTACTGTCGGGCGCGATGCGCACGAAAGCATTCGGCTGGAACAGGCCCGCTTGACTGCCGGCAGCAGCCATCACGTCACTCTGGGCGGACTGTGCCTGCCCCGGACGCTCGGCGCGCGCGGGTGCAATATAGACGCCGACGATAAGGCCGGCGGAAGCCGCGCCGAGCCCCTTCAGCAAGGTGCGGCGCTCGATGGTCGAGGCGGCGGGACGACGATCCATGGGCGCGCTCCTTACAGCTTGGCCGCTGCATCTTTGATGGCTTGGCGGATACGCACGTATGTGGCGCAGCGGCAGATGTTGCCGGACATTGCCGCGTCGATCTCGCCGTCTCCGGGTCTCGGGGTGCTGGTCAGCAGTGCGACGGCGGACATGATCTGCCCCGACTGGCAGTAACCGCACTGCGGCACGTCGAGGGCGATCCATGCCTTCTGCACTTCATCGGCGATTTGGCCAGAAAGCCCCTCGATGGTGACGATGTCCATGCCCGCGGCATCCGCTGCGGCAGTCACGCAGGAGCGGGTCGCTTGCCCGTCGATGTGGACCGTGCACGCGCCGCACTGCGCGATCCCGCAGCCGAATTTGGTTCCGGTCAGCCCGAGCTGGTCGCGAATGACCCACAGCAGCGGCGTATCGGCCTCGACCTCCACTTTGTGGGGCTTGCCGTTGATCTTGAGCGTGATCTGCAAGAAAAGCCCTCCTCGAAGGTGATGGAGCGCGGGCATGCCGTGTCGGCTACCCGTGAAGAAGCGTTGGGCCGGAGCGTTCGCGCGTCTGTGACGCCCCTTGTGTGGTCCGTGCGCTTACGGAGTGCCGGCCCCGGGTGGCGCACCCTGCCTGTCGGAAGCGGGCAAGCCCGTTTCCTCGGCGGCCAGACGATGCCATCGTGACATGTAGTGTCGCACGTGTCGCGGTCCAAGCCGGTCACAGCACGATGCGGTCGCCGAATATGAGATCTGCATTTCGAGCAGATGAGCGTTTGAACCGTTCGGCGCTTCGGCGCGACGGATAGGGCAAGTGGTAGGCGCGAGGTAGTGGAGTGAGCCTGACCAACGACGACAGGAGCCTGATCGCCCGCATGGTGCGGCGCGACGAGCTGGCGCTCCGCGCACTGATCGGACGGCATCAAGTTCGCGTCTACCGATTCGTTCTGCGCCTCGTGCGCGACGACTCGGTGGCTGAGGACCTGACGAACGAAGTCTTTATGGAGGCGTGGCGACACGCCGGGAGCTTCGAGGGCCGCGCCGAGGCGACCACGTGGCTACTGTCGATCGCGCGCAACCGCGCTGTGAGCTGGCTGCGCAAGCGGCGCGAGCTCGGCTGGGACGAGGAGAAGGCGCAAGAGATCGCGGACGATAACGACGACCCTGAGGTAACGGCGCAGAAGCATGACAAGGCGAGTGCCATCAAGCGCTGCCTCGAGCGCCTCTCGGCCGAGCATCGCGAGATCGTCGATCTCGTCTACTACCACGAGATGTCCGTTGGCGAGGTCGCGGGCATCGTCGGAATTCCGGAGAACACCGTGAAAACGCGGTTGTTCTACGCCCGCAAGAAGCTCTCCGAGCTGCTCGCCGCAGCCGGCATCGATCGAGGTTGGCCATGACCGACAACGCAACGCTGAGCGAGCGCGAGGAGATCGAGCTCCTGGTGCCGTGGTATGTGACGGGCCGCATCGCGCCGGCTGACCGCCGCCGCGTCGAGGATTATCTGGCACGGCATCCTGAGTTCGGTGCCAGCATCACGGTGGCGCGCGAGGAGCAGCGGGTGACGATTGCGCTCAATGAGGCACTCGGCGCGCCGCGGTCAGGTTCAGTCGAACGATTGCTGGCGCGCATCGCTGCCGACAGCGCGGGCGCCGATGCTACTTCCCTGCGATCAAAGGCGGACGGGCTGCTGGCCCAGGTGCGCGAGTTCTTCAACGCGCCATCGGCGATGGGCGTCCGGTATGCCGCGGCGGCCGCGGCTCTCGTGATCGTGGCTCAGGCGGCGACACTCGGCGTAATGCTGGCGACGCCTGGTGGCGGCGGCAATTTCCGCACCGCGTCGAGCCGCGGTGCCGCTTCCGAGAGCGGGCCGGCGCTGCTGGTCGCGTTCCAGCCCCAGGCCACGCTGGCTGACATCGAGGCGCTGCTGGCTGAAGCTGGAGGACGCATCGTCGAGGGGCCGTTGCCGGGCGGCATCTACAAGGTGCGGCTGGCGTCGAGCGAAACCGCTTCTGCCTTGGCCACTCTGAAAGCAAAGCCCGCGCTGGTGCGCTCAGTGCTGCCGGGACGTTGATCGTGGAAGCGAAACACCAGCGTGCATTTCAATTTTGGGGCGGTGTCAGTCGTAGACCGGGCGGTTCAGGCGCGCGCGCTGGACGTTCGTCGACCAGCCTGCCGGATAGCCGAGGTCGAGCGGTTTCGTCCGCGCGACGTGCTTGGGCTTGCTGGCCGCCTCCTTTGACGGCTCGATCTTGCGCTCGCGTGGCTGCGGCGCGACCTGCTCGACTTCGATGTCCAGCGCCGCGACCTTCTCGCCCTCACCCATATTCTTGGCTGCGACCGGTCCGAGCGCTCCATAGAACGGCAGCATCGCTGCTCGCTCGGCACCGGGGCCGCGCGGCGGGTCGTTCTTGACGAGGAGTGGCTGCAACTCATCGGCGAGTTCGGGGAGAGGCTTCAGCAGCTCCTTCGATCGCATATGAACGACCTTGTAGCCGCGCTTCTTCAGCTCCGCGAGGATCGTCGGCAGTGCCTTCGCCGTCGCTGTCTTGATGTCATGGAACAGCAGGATGCCGCCGCGCCGGGCTTCGACGCGGTCGATGGTGACACGGGCCAGCCGCGCCGGGTCGGCGATGTAGCTGTCGTCGGAGACCACATCCACACTGAATGCGGCGATGCCCCGCTTCTGCAGCGCCGCAAGCATGGCGCCGTTGTCGCTGAGGCCGGGGAAGCGGAAGAACGGCGAGGTGCGTCCTCCGCTGGCGATCGAAAGCGCGGCGAAGCCGCGCTCGATCTCGTCGATCGCTTTATCAGGCTTCAGGCGCTTGAGGTTCAGCGGGTGCGACCAGGTATGTCCGCCGAGGGTGTGACCCCGCGCCAGCACGTCGCGTAACGTCTGGGGGTAGGCTAGCGCCATGCGGCCGACGGAGAAGAACGTCGCCTTGCTGCAGAACTTGTCGAGGGTGTCGAGGATCGAGCGCGTGATCCACGGCATCGGGCCGTCGTCGAAGGTCAGCACCACCTCTTTCGGCTTGAGGAAGGTTGCTTCCTTGTCCTGCCTCGTGATGTCGCCGAAGAGCGGGCCGCCAGCGGTGTCGATCTCGACGATGCGCTCGGTGCCGAGACCGCCGTCCTTGGCGAGGCAGCCGGGAGCGCCGGCGACGGCCTGTGCGGGCTGCGCTTCATTGGCGGCGGCCGTCGCGAACGTCGCGAGCGCGGCCAGTGCTGTGAGGGCGATGCGGCGCATTTGACAGCGGCTCCGAACGAGAACTCTGGCGACTCGGAGGATTCTCCGGCCAGGGTTTCAGTCTTGCTAATACGCCGATGGTGGCAAGGGTGTCGATCAGTGCGGCGGCGATATTCGCCATGCCTGTGGCGGCGGGACCAGACCGCGATCAGGGAGTAGATGTCCGCGCGTCCGCGCGACCGGCCGCTGACCAGGCACAGTGACGCGCAATTCCAAGTTCGATTTCAATAGGTTGAAGTGGAGCCTCAGCGCAGATGCTTGAACATCTGTTCCTGCCACGGCAATTCCTCACGTTTCCAGCTCGGTTTCGGGCGTGGACTATCCGTCGCAGTGGCCTGATCGTGCTGTGGCGGTTTCACCGTGGCGGTCGGGGGCGCAGGCGATCCAGCGCTCGCGGCAGGCGGAGCGTTGGCGGCGGGCTGGCGTGAACGGCGGACCGAAGTGGTTGGGGGCGCGTCGCCTTGCGTCACCGGCCACACCATCGAGCGGTTCGCGAGCGGTGCGGCGGTCGCAAGCGCATTGCGGCGCTCGAGCTCCTTGCGCGCGGCGGCGTCGAATTCCGCGATCGTGGTGGCGGTGCCCTTCGGTACCATGTGGACGATCTTGAAGCCGCGCTTCTTCAACTCGTCGAGAACGCTGGCGATGCCGGTAGCGGTCGAGTGCTGGATGTCGTGGAACAGAATGATACCTTTGCCGTGGCTCTGCAGCTCACGGAACAGGCGCTGCTGCATGACGCTGGCGCTGCGGGTCTGGAAGTCCTTGGTATCGACGTCGATGGAGAAGATGCCCTGGTCGCGCTGTTCGAGATAGCGGATGGCGCCCTTGGGATCGCTGAGATACGGGAAACGGAAGAACGGGGCGATGGGCCGGCCGAGCGCCGCCGAGACGGCGGAAATACCAAGTTCGATCTCGCGCTTGGAGCGGTCGGCGCCGAGCGATGCCTGATTGGCGTGCGACCAGCTGTGCGTGCCGACGGTGTGGCCGAGGGAATCGACCTTGCGCACCATGTCAGGCTCGGCGACGGCCATCCGGCCGACCATGAAGAACGTGGCGCGTGTGCAGTGTGCGGCGAGCGCGTCGAGAACGCGGTTGGTGCTCTGGCGAGATGGGCCGTCGTCGAACGTCAGCACGACCTCGCCGGGCTTCAAGAAATCGATTTCCTTGTACTGGAGATTACCGAGCAGCGGGCCGCCCTTGGTGTCGATCTCGACAATGCGCTCGACACCGAGCGCGCCAGGGTTGGCGCAGGTGTTCTCCGGCGGCGGTGCCGCGAGCGCGCGCGTCAAGACGCCATCGGAGGTAGCCGTCAGGGCACCGATGCCGAGGGCCAGCGCCGACAGCGCGGCTACCCTGCCGCGCGATCCGCCGCGCGAAAGCCGACCCGCTCCATTCATCGCCGTCATCGTTCCCTCATCCGCCTGCCCGGACCGCTGCGCCACCGCGCGGTCCAGTCCTCAGATCGGCGCCAAACTATCACAGCGCCTATCTGATGCGAGGCGGCGTGACAACTGTGGCCATGTATTGCGACAATTTTGGCACCCGCCTGCTCTCGATCAGGAGGCGTAATTCCCATACATGGGGGCTCGTGTTCCTGCGTCGCAGGCGACAGGGCGTCGCGGACGAGAAAGAGGCGCATTCCCCACAGGCATCGCATTTTCGTGTGGTGAGGCCATCTTGATGCAAGAGTGCCGTCGCCGCCGTGGCGCGAATCGGACATCTGGCGAAGCCGCGGGCATCGTGGGGGCTCTCTGAATCGGCTGCTCACTCGCCGCGCCTCAGCCTCTGTTCGCCCCTTGCACCAAGCCCCTTCGAGGAATCCGGCATGACGAACCCGATGGAGCAGGACGCCGCAGCCGAGCGCGATGCGCTGCCGGTCGCGGAGCTGGTGCGCGCGGTCACGGATGCGCTCGAGGCTGGAGACAGGCACCGGGTGGGTGAGCTTGCCGGATCGCTCCGCGCGCCCGATCTCGCCGATCTTGTCGAACTGCTGCCGGCCGAGCAGCGCCCTGAACTGATCGAGGCCCTCGGCCCGCGGTTCGACGTCGAGGCTTTCTCCGAGCTCGATGCGACCGTTCGCGACCAGTTGTCGGAGGCGCTCCCCAACTCGTTCCTCGCCCAGGCCGTCAAGGTGCTGGAGACCGACGACGCGGCGTATCTGCTCGAAAACCTCGAGGAGCCGGACCGGCAGGAGATTCTCGCCGAGCTCGACGCGACAGAGCGCGCGGCGCTGGAACGCAACCTCGAATATCCCGAGGAGACGGCCGGCCGCATCATGCAGTCGGAGTTCGTTGCCGTTGCCCCGTATTGGACGGTCGGCCGCGTCATCGACTACATGCGCGACACGGAAGACCTGCCGGAGGCGTTTTCCGAGATCTTCGTCGTCGATCCGAGCTTCCGCGTACTCGGCGCGGTAGAGTTGAGCCGCCTGTTGCGCTCCAAGCGCGACGTGCGGGTCGAAGCTCTAATGGACCCCGACCGTCACGTCGTGCTCGCCACCGCGGACCAGGAGACGGTTGCCCGCCAGTTCAGCCGCTACGATCTGATGTCGGCGCCCGTCGTCGACGAGAACCAGCGCCTCGTCGGCGTCGTCACCGTCGACGACGTCGTCGAGGTCATTCAGGACGAGGCGGAAGAGGACATGAAGGCGCTGGCGGGCGTCGGTGACGAAACGCTGGCCGACAGTGTCTACTGGACGGCGCGGTCGCGCGTGCCCTGGCTGATCGTCAATCTCGGCACGGCGATCCTTGCCTCTTTCGTCATCCAGCAGTTCGACGCGACCATCGAGGAGATGGTGGCGCTTGCCGTTCTCATGCCGATTGTCGCCTCGCTCGGCGGCAATGCCGGCACCCAGACGATGACTGTTACCGTGCGCGCTCTCGCTACCAGCAAGCTTGGACGCACCAACGCGCCGCGCATCATCACGCGTGAGTTCTTCGTTGGCATCGTCAACGGCGCGGTGCTCTCGCTCATCATGGCGGGTATCGCGTGGATGTGGTTCGGCTCGGGTCTGCTCGGGTCGGTCATTGCGGCGGCCATCGTCATCAATCTCGTCGCGGCCGCACTCGCCGGCATTCTCATTCCTTTGATTCTCGACCACCTGGAGCTGGACCCGGCGCCGGCCTCCGGGGTTTTCGTCACGATGGTGACCGACGTCGTTGGATTTTTCGCCTTCCTCGGGCTGGCGTCGCTCGTGCTCATGAAGTGAGAGGATCGATCTGCGTCGGCGGCTCTTGCGCTGCGACTGCAACTCGAGGCGATCGTGTGTTGCCTCCGGGCGACATTTTCCCCGCCGCTGAACGGTTCTCTCCGCAATTGTCCGAGTGTGGGTTGGAGTGGGGCGCGCGAATCACATACCCCGGGTAACTAGACGATTCATGTTCGATCGGGACGGCCCGTCGATTTGCGGGCGGAGGGGGAATTGATGAAGTCCAATATCTGCATCGCCGCGCTTGCCGCCGCCACCTTGCTGAGCGGCATTTCCACGGCCAGCGCTGCGGACCTCGGTGGCGATTGCTGCGCCGACCTCGAAGAGCGCATTGCGGAACTTGAGGCGACCACGGCGCGCAAGGGCAACCGTAAGGTTTCGTTGACGATCTACGGCCAGGTCAATCAGGCCGTAATGTTCTGGGACGATGCGACCGAGCGCAACGCATACGTCGTCAACAACAAGACATCGACGACCTATTTCGGTTTCGAGGGTTCCGCGACGATTTCGCCCGAATGGCGCGCCGGTTACCTCATCGAGATTGAGGTCGGTTCCGCCAACTCCGACTTCGTCGATCAGGGCTTCGTGCCTGGTCCGGCCGGTGGCTTCAATTTCAGCGGCACAGGCGACGATTCTGCCCGCATCAACGTGCGCCACTCCAACTGGTGGATCGAGAGCAAGCGGCTTGGCCGCGTGACGGTTGGTCAGCAGTCGAATGCGACCGACAACATTGCTGAAATGGACCTGTCGCGCACCTCGGCAATTTCGCTGTCGAGCGTCGAGACGTGGAACGAGGGCTTTTTCCTTCGCAGCGCCAATGATGGTCTCTCGGTGTTCATGCCGGGCCTGTTGTTCTTCGGCGGCGCCAATTTCTCGATCGTCGGCGATCTGTGGCGCGGCAACTTCGATGGGGGTCGCGGCAACCTGATCCGCTACGACTCGCCGGTGATCGGTGGCTTCATCTTCTCGGCGGCTTGGGGTGAGGACGACGACTGGGATGTGGCGCTGCGCTACGCTGGATCGTTCAACGGCGTCTCGATCAAGGCCGGTATCGGCTATCACGATGGCCAGATCATCGACAGCGACTCGCTGCTGCAGGCCTTCGGCACCGGTGGCGGCAACCCCATCACGGGTGGAAATAACGTGCTGCCGGATCACCAGGAGCTGGTCGGTTCGTTCTCGTTGCTGCATGAGCCGTCGGGCCTGTTCATCACCGCCGCGGGCGGCAAGCGCGAGTGGGACTCGAACTTCCTGCTCAGCGAGAAGTATGCCTATGTGAAGGGCGGCTTGCTGCGGAAGTGGTTCCCCATCGGTCCGACATCGATCTACGGCGAGTACTACCGGATTTGGGACGTGGGCATCACCGGCACCGGCCTGACGGTCGACATCAACGGCACGCCGACGGCGCTCGATCCGCTGCTGAGCGAAAAGGCCAACACGCTCGGCTTCGGTGTCGTGCAGCACATCGATGCCGCCGCCATGGAAGTCTACCTTGCGTATCGCCACTACTGGGCGAACGACATCACCGACGTGCAAGGCCTGTTGGGAGCCAACACATCGGCGGTATCCGATCACGACATCAAGTACGACGTGATCATGACCGGTGCGCGCATCAAGTTCTGATCGCTCCACGAGGACCATGAAATACAAAGCCCCGGCCGCTGGCGCGACCGGGGCTTTTCATTTGCGTGGGCTTGCCCGGATTTGCGGACGACGCTTCGGGAGCAGATGCAATTTCAAGCGATCTGCCGCAAGGCCGGCCCGTTCGCGGCGAGACCGCCGCCGCCGAGGGTCGTTTGCCGCTACTCGCCAGGGGCCGCGAGAGGCTCGCTGCGCGCCGCGCCGCGGTTCCCTTCGAGGCGCCGGCTGACGATATAGAACGCCGGTGTGAAAATCAGGCCGAACAGCGTCACGCCGATCATGCCCGCGAAGACCGTGGTGCCGAGGACCTGACGCAACTCCGCGCCCGCGCCCGTCGCCCACACCAGCGGGACAACGCCGAGAATGAAGGCGAGCGACGTCATAAGGATCGGCCGCAGACGCAGGCGTGCGGCCTCGATGGCCGCCTGATAGCGGTCGCGCCCCTCCTCCTCGAGCTGGCTTGCGAACTCGACGATGAGGATCGCATTCTTTGCCGCAAGGCCGATCAGAACGATGAAGCCGACCTGTGTGAGGATGTTGTTATCCTGCCCGCGTAGGATGACGCCGACGATTGCGGCGATGAGGCACATCGGTACGATCATGATGACGGACAGCGGCAGAGTGAGGCTCTCGTATTGCGCCGCCAGCACAAGAAATACGAACACGACGGCCAGCGCGAACACGAACACGGCCGTATTGCCCGCCCGCATCTGCTGGAACGCCAGTGTCGTCCACTCATAGGTGATGCCATCCGGCAGTACCTCGGCGGCGAGCTTCTCCATGACCTTGAGCGCTTCGCCTTGGGAAATGCCGGGAGCGGGAGCGCCGTCGAGCTCGGCCGCGGGGTAGAGATTGTAACGCGGCACACGGTAGGGGCCCGAGATGTTGCTCACAGTCGTAAAGCTGCCGAGCGGGACCGTCTCGCCCGCATCGTTGCGGACGCGGATCTTCAGCACGTCCTCGGGCTGCAGACGATGATCGGCGTCGGCTTGCGCGGTGACGCGGAACGTGCGGCCAAGCATGTTGAAGTCATTGACGTAGGTCGAGCCGAGGTACGTCTGCAAGGCGCTGAAGACGTCGGGCACGCGGATGCCCAACAGTTGCGCCTTGGTGCGGTCGATGTCGAGGTAGACCTGCGGCGTCGAGGTTTCGAACAACGAGAATACGCGCTGCACGCCGGGCGTTTGCGCGGCGCGGCCCATCATGGCGAACACGGCGCGCTGCAACTCGTTCGAACCCAATCCGCGGCGGTCCTCGATCATCATGCGGAAACCACCGGCGGTGCCGATACCGCGCACCGGCGGCGGCTTGACGACGACGATCAGGCCATCCTGGAGCCCGCCGAGCTTCTGCTGGAGCGCCATCTGGATGGCGTCGGCGGACTTGCCGGGATCGCGGGCGCGCTTCTCGAAGTCCTCGAGCACGACGAAGATGGCGCCGGAGTTCGGCGCGGTGGTGAAGGTGGCGCCGGAGAACCCGACGATGTTGACGGCGTGCGCGACCCCGGGAACCGAGAGTGCGATGTCTGCGGCGGCGCGATTGACGGCGTCGGTACGCGCCAGCGCGGCGCCACCGGGAAGCTGTGTCGCGATGATGAGATAGCCGGCGTCGAGCTGCGGAATGAAGCCTTGCGGTGTCTTGCGGAACTCGTCGAGACCGAAGCCGATCACGGCCGCGTAGACGACCAGCATGATGCCGGAAATGCGCACCAGCCGTGAGGTGAGCCAGCCGTATCCCGCGCCGAGCTTGTCGAACATCCAGTTGAAGGCGGCGAAGAAGCCGGTGACAGGCCGCATCAGCAGGCTCGGCTTGTGATCCGTGGTGTGCGGCTTCAGCAGCATAGCGCAGAGCGCAGGGGAGAGCGTCAACGACACGACCAACGAGATGATCGTAGCGCCGGCGATGGTGAGTGCGAACTGCCGGTAGAATTGGCCGGAGATGCCGGTGATGAACGCAGTTGGCACGAACACCGCGCAGAGCACCAGAGAGATGGCGATCAGCGCCGAGCCGACCTCGTCCATCGAGAGGCGCGCGGCGTCGCGTGGTGAAAGTCCGCGCGCGATGTTGCGTTCGACGTTCTCGACGACGACGATGGCGTCATCGACGACGATGCCGATGGCAAGCACGAGGCCGAACAGCGAGAGGTTGTTAAGCGAAAACCCGAACAGCGCCATGAAGAAGAACGTGCCGATGAGCGAGATCGGAATGGCCAGGATCGGGATGATGGCGGCGCGCCACGTTTGCAGGAAGAGCACGACGACGAGCACGACGAGCACCACGGCCTCGCCGATCGTCGTGATCACCGCGTCGACGGACTGCCGGATGAAGTCGGTGGGATTGTAGATGATCGTGTACTTGAGGCCCTGAGGAAAGCCCTTCGCCAGCTCGTCCATCTGCGCCTTGATCGTGTCGGCGGTAGCGAGGGCGTTGGAACCCGGGCGTTGGAAGATGCCGAGGCCGATGGCGGGATCACGGTCGAGGTAGGAGTTGCGCCCATAATCCTGCGCGGCGAGTTCGACGCGCGCCACATCCTTGAGGCGCACGACCGAGTTGTCCGCCTGTTTCACGACGATATCGCCGAACTCCTCGGGCTTGTGCAGTCGGCCGAGCGTGCGCACGGAGAGCTGGAAGGCACCGGGCTGCGCTACCGGGGGCTGGTTGAGGACGCCGGATGCGACCTGTAGGTTCTGGCCCTGTAACGCCGAGACGACGTCGCTGGCGGTGAGATTGAGCGATTGGAGGCGGTCCGGGTCGAGCCACACGCGCATCGCATAGTCGCGCGAGCCGAACACGGTGATCGAGCCGACACCGTCGATCCGGCTCAGCACGTCGGTCACCTGCACGTTGGCGTAGTTCGAGATGAAGAGCGTGTCGCGCGACTGATCGGGCGAATAGAGGTGCACGACCATCATGAGGTCGGGCGATGCCTTGGCGACGGTGACGCCGAGGCTGCGCACCTCCGCCGGAAGGCGCGGCTGGGCTATGGCGACGCGGTTCTGAACCTGGACCTGCGCAACGTCAAGATTGGTTCCGAGCTCGAAGGTGACTGCGATCGAGAAGCTGCCGTCGCCGGTCGAGTTCGACGTCATGTAGATCATGTTTTCGACGCCGTTGATCTGCTGCTCGAGCGGCGCGACCACGGTGGAGGCGACGACATCGGCGCTGGCGCCGGGGTACTGGCCGGTGACGTTGATCGTCGGTGGAGCGATCTCGGGATATTGCGCGACGGGAAGGCGCCCGTAGGCGACGGCGCCGAGGATGATGAACACGATCGAGACGACGCTGGCGAAGATCGGCCGGTCGATGAAAAAATGAGAGATGCGCATGCTGGGTGGCGCTCCGCTTGGCCGCTCTGCCATGACTCTGTGCGATGCCTTCCGGCGAAGTGGACGATGCTGTCCCGTCCACCGCCTGGCCCGCGATCAGTTGCCCGCTGCGGGCGTCGCTTGGTTCTGGGCGGTGGTGATGGTGCCGTCCTTGGGATCGACGGGGCTTCCGGGACGTACGCGCATCAGGCCTTTGATGACGACACGGTCGTTGGCCTCGATGCCCTTGACGACGCGCAGGCCACCGATCAGCGCGCCGAGCTGTACGTATTTGGGCTTTGCAACCTTAGCCTCGTCGACGACCATCACGAACTTGCTGGCCTGCTCAGTTCCCACCGCTTCATCCGGAACGAGCAGAGCCTCCGCGGGAGGTGTCAAGTCCAGACGCACGCGGCCGAACATGCCGGGCGTCAGCTTGCCGCTGGCGTTGGGAAACTCCGCGCGCATGCGGATGACACCGGCAGTGCGGCTGAATGAATTGTCGATGAAGTCGACGCGTCCCTGATGCGGAAAGCTCTCCTCGTCCAGCAATTTGAGGCGGACGGGCACGTTCGGCGCGGTCAGCGCCTTTTCGCCGTGCAGGCGGATGAAACTGAGGTAGGAGCCTTCGTCGATGGTGAACTCGAACCGGATCGGG
This sequence comes from Hyphomicrobiaceae bacterium, assembly GCA_016793635.1. Classification (GTDB taxonomy): domain Bacteria; phylum Pseudomonadota; class Alphaproteobacteria; order Rhizobiales; family Hyphomicrobiaceae; genus JAEUMD01. Next base: position 15,783 of record JAEUMD010000008.1, on the reverse strand, counting down.
TCGGTGGATTGGATCGAGGCGAGCAGCGTCGTCGAGCCGCCGCTACCGCCGGTGACGAGATTTCCGGGTGAGACGCGGCGGTCACCAATGCGCCCTGCAACGGGCGCGGTGAGGCGGGTATATTGGAAGTCGAGCTCGGCCTGACGCACTGCCGCTTCTTGCGCCAAGACGGAGGCCCGCGCGACGCGTTCGGCCTGGACACGTTCGTCGAGGGTCTGCTCGGAGATTACGGTACCGCGCTTCAGCCCCTCGGCGCGCTCGAGGTTGCTCAGCGCGAAGGCGAGATTGGCCTTGGCCTGCTCCAACGTCGCCTTCGCCTGCTCGAGCGCGGTCTCGAGCGGCCGGCGGTCGATCGTAAACAGAAGCTGGCCCTTCTCGACGAGCTGGCCGTCGCGGAAGTTGACCGAATCGAGATAACCCGAGACGCGCGCGCGTACCTCGACGGAATCGATCGCGACGAAACGGCCAACAATCTCCGTCTCTTCGGCGACGACCTTGCGAACCGGCTGGGCGACGGTCACCTGCGGCGGGGGAGGTGCCTGCTGCGCGGCCTGCGTTTGCGAACCGGGCTTGTCGCAAGCGGCGAGAAGCAGCGCGAATACACTCAACGTAGCCGCGCGAACTTTGGACTGGAACGTCATCGACGGCCTCAATGGGATTGCTGGGAGCGATCTGCTCGAAACGGGGCTAGTCTGGATTTCACGCCGGAACCATGGCCCTTTGGCCACGGCACTGGCTTGGTGTGACGCCGGCAGCGCTTCGCAGGATCGCGATCGAATGCTCTAATGTCGGCGCGGACCGAATCGCCGCAACCAGCTGCACTTCAGCCGGGGGCGTCGGTTCGGTGTGACACGGAGGTTCGGCGTGACATTGCGGGCAGATCCCGATATGTTACCGACCAGTAACATGAACATAGACGGGGTCACTTCCCCCGTCAACTTTGTCCAAAAAACTTTGCATGAAGAAAGCCGTTCCTCACGCGCCACAGACAGATGCCGGTGGGCCTCCCCGCCAGCGGATACTCGCGGCCGCGTGTGAGCTTTTCTACAAGCACGGCATTCGCAGCGTCGGTGTCGAGGCCGTCGCAGAGGCAGCATCGACCAACAAGATGACGCTCTACCGGCACTTCGGTTCGAAGGACGAACTGATCGTCGCATATCTCCAACAGGTCGCGGAGGAGAGCGACGGTCGCTGGCAAAACATGATGCGCTCGCACGCGGGTGATTTTGCTGCGCAAGTCGAGGCATGGCTCGGCTACGTCGAGCAGGTGGTCTCGGATTTCGGCGAGCGCGGTTGCCCGATGGCGAACGCCGCGGTCGAGCTGCAGGGCACGGAGCACCCGGCGCTGCGCATCATCGAGGACTACAAGGCCCGCAAGCGCCGCCAACTCGTCGCAATGCTCGGGGGCGCGGGTTACGCGAACCCGGAGCGTGTCGCCGACGAAGTGTTCCTGCTGTTCGAGGGCGCACGCATTTCGCGGCAATGTTATAGCGTGCGCGAGTGCCCCTCGACCCGCCTCGTCGAGATGTTGCGGTCGCTGCTGGAGTCGCACAGGTCGCGTTGAGCGGAGATGCGAGGAACTGTCGCTGCCCCGTGCTGTGACGTGGGCGCATTGCTAGGGCCTATGCTGCATCGCGCAAGCTGGACGGACCGTGACGTCGACGCGGAATTCTTCCGTTGGCCCGCGAATTCTGGCACTCCTGTCACATGACGCTGCAACTCGACATCATCGCGCCCATCAGGGCCCTCTACGAGGGCAACTCCCGTCGCGCGCGGCTGTTCACTTATGGCCTTCTGTTCTTCGACATCGCCACGATCGTCTTCATCGTCGTATCGTCCTTTCTGCCGCGGACGCCGGTTGTCGAGGCCATAGACCTCTTGGTCGGCGCGGTGCTGCTGGCCGACTTCGCTGCGCGTATGCTGATTTCGCGCTCTCCCGTCAAAGAACTCGCCCATCCCGCGACCTGGGCGGACATCGTCGCCATTGGCTCTTTCCTGGCGCCGATCGCTGGCGAGGGGGGCGGTTTCCTGCGCGTGCTGCGGACGCTTCGCCTGCTGCACACGTATCGCTTGCTCGATCGGCTGCGAAAGGATGTGCGACTCTTTCGCCGGCATGAAGACGTCATCATCGCGTCGACCCATCTGCTCATTTTCATATTCGTGATGACTGCGGTGGTCTACGAAACGCAGCACTGGTCGAACCCGCACATATCCAACTACGTGGATGCGCTCTACTTCACGGTCACGGCGTTGACGACGACGGGGTTCGGCGACATCACGCTGCCCGGAAGCTCGGGACGGATGATCTCCGTGGTCATCATGATCTTCGGCGTGACGCTGTTCTTGCGCCTGGCTCAGGTCCTTTTCAGGCCGACGAAGGTTCGTTTCCGCTGCCCCGTCTGCGGCCTCCAGCGTCACGATCCCGATGCCGTCCACTGCAAGGCTTGCGGCACGGGGCTCAACATCCCGAACGAAGGCGATTGAGAGCCCGCGCGATGTTTCTGGGGGCAGGGCTGTCGCTCGACGCGCATGCATGAGCGGACGGCGCGCGGGGCAGAGCGGGCGGGTGAACGAGCACGCCATGGTGCGAAGGTAAGCGGCGGGTCGCGTCCGTCCAGTTCACGGGACCGGCCAGGGCGCACATGGAGCAGGCGTGGGCGCTTCTCCGCGACGAGCCCCCTTGCCAGTCGGGCGGGCTGGTGTATGAACCAGGGCAAGCCGCGTTAGCACAGTTGGTAGTGCACCTGATTTGTAATCAGGGGGTCGGGGGTTCAAGTCCCTCACGCGGCACCACTGACTTAGCCCATATTCTTAACGTTTTGCATGCGCCTGTGACAGCCAATTGTCACTCGCCACCGTAAGACTTCGCGCGTTGCCTTGTGCACAAAAAAAGAACGAAACATGTACGTCTGTTCTTGCGGACACCTGTCCGTTCCGTTAACTTCTGTGTGCCGAGGACCAATCGGCACAGTGTGTAACGAGTCGCTTCCAGCCCCGCGACGACACCCTTTCACCCCTCAGGTGCCATCGCGTCAAGTTTCGTCGTTGAGGGTTGAGAAAGGGAGAAGGCACAGCGATGTGTGTGCCGAATAAAATGCTGAGGTATGCGACTTACCCCAGCAACGCGTTATATCCCACACATCAGAACGCGTTGTTGAGGTACGCGACTTCCCCCAGCAACGCGTTCTGTCCCACACCTCAGAACGCGATGCTCGCGCCGAGTATACTGGCGTATCAGTTCCACGACTACCGGTTGAAGACGGAGTGGGTGGACGGCCATTGGAAGTGGACGGGCCGCAAGTATGAGTGGGTAGACGCCTATCCGCGCCGCCCGTAGGGAAGCAAGTAAGAAAGCCCCGCCCTAACCCGGCGGGGCTTTTTGCTAAGAAATTGCCACCTGCCACGACGCGCGATGCCCTCTTATTGTCCGCCGTTAGTCCGCGGGTGAGCCTCGGACACGCCGAGCCCGGCACGCTCCAATGAACGCCTCAACGTATGAGCCGCGGCTTGCCGGCTGACTTCGTCCGCCTCAACGATAGGGTGGTGAAAGGCACCAAAGCGCCCGTTGCAACGTCTGTTAAGCGCTCTTGCTGATGCTGAGGCTGGATGTTGGCCGGTGCTGCGGTTCGTTTTCAGGATGCGCTTCGATCAGGCTCTGCCAGAGTTCGGCGAACAGTTCCCGAGTGATCGTGTTCGGTTTGCCGAAAGCAAAATAGTCGATGGTGACCGGCCGCGCGTGGTTCACGATCGGGATCGCGACACGGCCCTTGAGTTCCTCCGCGACTTTCGAAGCCGGCAGGATACCTGCTCCAAGCCCCAATGCTGCCCACTCGCCAACGACGCGATAGCTGCTCGCTTCACCGGGATATCTTTGCAGCGTGATATTCTCATCGTTGAAATGACGCTTCGTCACTCGCGTCAGTCCACATGCATCCGGCACGAGCACAAACTCCTCGCGTGCCAGCGCGGCTAGCTCGACCTCATTGTGATCGAGCCACGTGCTTTCGTGAGCCTGCTTGGGAACGAACAGCAGCGGATCTCTCTGAATGAGGGTATAGACGCAGTCGGTCAGGTCGGGTGACCTGAGATCGACAGGTGCCAGCACGAGATCCAGTTGTTGGTTGCGCAGTAGCTTGCACAGATCGTCAAGATTTTCCTCACGATAGACAATCGACACGTCGGAATGCTGGCTCGTGAAGCGCTGCAGTACGCGGGTCGCCTGTGCGACGCCCACAACTGGCGAAAACCCGATCTTGATCGTGCCGGTTGCACCTCTCCCATGCCGTTCGGCCAGTTCCGTGATGCGGCCAACACCGGAGAGGATCTCGCGGATGGCTGGCAGCAAAGTCGCGCCGAAGATAGTCAGTTGAACCGATCGCGTGGTTCGATTGAAGATCTTGTGGCCGAGTTCCGCCTCGAGTTGAGCGATGGCGTTGGAGAGCGTTGGCTGTGTGTTCGCGCACCGCGCCGCCGCAGCCACGAACGAGCCTTCCTCTGCAACGGCGACGACGTATTTTAGCTGCTGCAGGTTCATGGTGTCCGCCCATTGGAGCAATCGCGTCGCATCCTGACAAAGCGACCGACTTTGGGGTGAAATGCCAAGGAATGCAGTTGGTGTAGCATAAAGCACTCGCTAGCTGCCAATTCATTGGTCAAATTTATCTATAGTATTTGAAAATATAATTTCACCCTCGCACGCCGCACGCCTAGCTTCATGTGCGCATGGCCAAACAAACTGGGCGGGGTCTACAGCCGCCAAAAGGCCAAGTTAAGAGGAGGAAATCTCGATGAGAACATGGATTTTTGGTGCGTGTCTGTCCGCGCTTGTCGTGGGGGGAGGGCTTAAAGCCGCCTATGCCGACGAGACCTGCAACTCGCCCTTTACGGCAGCCCTGATCAAGGGACAAGAAGAGTACCTGCACGTCTGGACTCTCGGCATGAAGGGGGTGGGCGACGAATCGGACAAGCTGGTCACGATCGACGTCGTCCCTGGATCGCCGACATATGGCAAGGTTGTCGACACGCTTTCTGTCGGCGGCCGTGGAGAAGCCCACCATATGGGCTTCACGGATGATCGACGCTTTCTTTGGGCGGGTCGCCTGGACGACAACAAGATCTTCATCTTCGACATTCAGGACCCGGCAAAACCCAAGCTGCACAAAACGATCACCGATCTCGCGGAAAAAACCGGATTCGTCGGTCCGCACACGTTTTACGCGATGCCAGGTCGCGTGCTCGTTCAGGCGCTTTCGAATTCTAAAGACCATACTGGCAGGACCGGTGTGATCGTCTACTCCAACCAAGGCGAACTGGTGTCAACTTACGACATGCCGACGGCCAGCATGGGTGGCGATGGCTACGGCTACGATATCGGCGTCAACCCCAACCAGAACGTCATGCTGACGTCGAGCTTCACCGGCTGGACGAACTACATGATGGACTTGGGCACGTTGGTCAAAGATGCCGGGGCCATGAAGAACTTCGGCAACACGATGGCCGTCTGGGACGTCAAGTCGATGAAGCCGATCAAGGTCCTGTCGGTACCCGGCGCGCCTCTCGAGATTCGCTGGTCGCTGAAGCCAGGGGCGGATTGGGCACTCACGGCTACGGCATTGACCTCCAAGATCTGGCTCGTCCGCAAGGATGACAAGGGCGAATGGCAGGCCAAGGATGTCGCGACGGTGGGCGATCCGGCCAAGATTCCCCTGCCTGTCGACATTTCCATCGCCGCTGATGGAAAGCATCTGTGGGTCAACACCTTCATGGACGGCTCAGCTCGACTGTTCGACATCTCGAACGTCGAAGCCCCCAAGGAGGTCTATTCGAAGAAGATCGGAAACCAGGTCAACATGGTTTCGCAGAGTTGGGACGGCAAGCGGGTCTATTTCACGACGTCGCTTCTGGCGAACTGGGACAAGAAGGGTGAGGAAAACGATCAATTCCTGAAGTCCTACGACTGGGACGGCAAGGAACTGACCGAGCGTTTCAAGATTGACTTCATCGCCGAGAAACTGGGCCGCGCACATCATATGAAGTTCTCGGCCCGTCCGAATTCGAAGGCTATCGGGTCGACGATGGATGTTTATCGTTCGCTGCAGAACTGAAACGCAACCCTCAGCATTTTCAAGGTGACATGGCTTCCTCCTGTCTCTTGAAACTCAGCCGCGCTCTCGCCCTTGCCATCATGATTGGACTCCCGTCTGCGATGGTGGCAAGTGGGAGCGCGGCTGACGTTTCTGTATTCCCGCGTCCTGGAACCTACAAGCTGCCGCGCATCTTCCCGGCACCCGATTCTTGGGTGCTCGAGAAAAGCCGGTGGTGGCCGCACAGCTTGTCTTCCTACACCAGTGGCAAGATTACGCTGCTCGGCTTCTTTTATGCGACTTGCCGGGATCCAGAAGGATGCCCGGCCACCTGGTCTCTCTACGAAACAATCCACGAACTCGTTGGGAAAAAAGCCGAACTCCACAACAAGGTGCGGCTGGTTCTCATAAGTCTCGATCCACGCCTCGATACGCCCGACCGTCTGGAAATATTTTCCATCGCGCGCAGCGACACGCATCACATCGCTCCTTGGCACTTCCTCACAACCTGGTCGGACCGGTACCTGGGTTCGATCCTGGACGGATTCGGCCAAGCCGCCGCGCGAGACCTCGACGAAAATAACAACCCGGCGCCCACCATCAGTCACCAGGTGAAATTCTATCTCTTGGACAGGTCGTCGTGGGTGCGCGAGATTTACTCGCCAGCTTTCGTGACGCCCGAAGTCATCGAGAACGATATCCGCACCCTGTTGATCGAGGCGAACGAACTTCCGGCGACCGTCCCGATGCAGCCGCGAGGCGCGCGTTATGAAAATCCGAATTAGTGCTTTAGCGATCGCAATCCTGTGGACCGCGACCTCCTTTGCGGAACCGCGCGAGCCTGCGGCCACGGCCTCGCCCGAGCGCAAGGCCACGGAATTCGCCGTGCCGCTCGGATTGCCGCCGATGCCGCCGAGATTCGCGACGGTACAACCGGCAAAGGTGGAACTCGGCAGGAAGCTCTTTTTTGATCGCCGGCTGTCTTTCAACAACACACTGTCATGCGCAATGTGCCACCTCGAGGAGGACGCCTTCGCATCTACGCAGTCAAAGAAATCCATCGGCATGGAGGGGCGCACGCTGCGTCGAAATGCACCCTCGGTTCTCAATGTCGTCTACCAGCGCTCCCTCTTTCATGATGGTCGCGAGAACCGGATCGATCTTCAGGTGTGGATGCCTCTCCTCGCGGAAGACGAAATGGCCAATCCCTCCATGGGCTACGTTCTCGATCGCATCGGCGAGCTCGACGACTACGACGCGCAATTCAACCGGGTCTATCCGGCCGAAGGTATATCGGTCCACTCGGTCGGCGATGCGATCGCCGCCTACGAGGCCACACTTCTCTCGGCGAACTCACGGTTCGACCGCTGGCATTTCGGCGGAGAGAAGGGCCTCTTGACCAAGGCAGAGGTGGCCGGATTCCAAATCTTCACGGGCAAAGGTGGCTGTAGTACCTGCCACCGGATCGAGCAGGAGTCGGCGCTGTTCACCGATCACCGCTTCCATAACACTGGAATCGGGTATCGGGCGGCAATGGGTTCCGGTCGCATTCACGTCATCCCGCTCGCTCCGGGAGTGACGACCAGCATGTCGGACAGTCAGATAGACGCCTTCGGAGAGAGCCCCAGAAACGACGTTGGCCGCTTCGAAGTAACACTTAAAGAGAGCGATCGCTGGGCCTACAAGACGCCGAGCCTTCGCAATGTTTCCCGCACGAAGCCGTACATGCACGACGGTTCGATCGCTACGCTCGAAGACGTGGTGGATTTCTACAGCAGTGGCGCGGCCGCGCGGCATGCGACCGATGGAATCCTCACGCGCCTCGATCTGTCCGTCGACGAGAAGGCCGAGCTGGTTGCCTTCTTGCGGACGTTGGACGGAGAGCAACGCAGTCGCCCGTAGGACGACTGCGTCGTTGCGAATATGCCGACAAGAAGGGTGAACCTGTAGCGCGACGCCAAGCGATTCGCCGCGTGTGCGAATCGGCGCGCGTGGGGCATGGAATTACAGCAGCAACGCAAATGAAAGCGGTCCATTCATTCATGATGCAAATCGCTTTCATAGTGAGCGATGTCACGAGTTATTCGGTCCTGCAATTTGTGTATCGGGCAGGGCACATCGACGGATGTTGAATCCTCAAAATCGATGAAATCCTGTTGCTGCCGTTTCAATCATCGGCCCATAAATGAAGCACGTGTCTCGAATGCCGAAACCGTTCGCATCCCGCGCGTGCCCGAGCGGTTTTGAGGATGTTACCTGCGAGTTCTTGGACACGGCCGACAGAACTTGCCGATCGAGCGGAGGGGTCGACTCGGTGGCACAAGCGATAGGATTGGAAAAAAAATGAAAAGGTCACGCCTTTCAAAGGCTGCCCTCGGGGGGCTTCTCGGAGCATCGATGTTTGTCACGCCGGTCTTTGCCGCAGACCTGGGTGGCGACTGTTGCGCGGATCTTGAAGAACGCGTCGCGGAACTTGAAGCGACGACCGCCCGCAAGGGCAACCGCAAAGTCTCGCTCGCAATCACCGGATGGGTTGCCGAGCAGGTGATGTGGTACGATAACGGCGCGACCAGCAATACGTACGTCACGGGCGTCGGTTCGACGCTGAGTTCGCACTTCAAGCTGACGGGTGCCGCCACGATCTCTCCGGAGTGGTCGGCGGGATATGTCCTACAGCTCGAGGTCAACTCGTCCGATCCGCTCACCGCGGGCAATTCGCGCTTCGGGGACGATGGTCCCTCCGCCCTGCGCATCGTCAACTCGAACGGCGGTCTGACGAGCGGCTCGGTCGACTTGCTGTATTCGTTCTGGTTCCTCAAGAGCAGCCGATTGGGTCAGGTCAGTGTCGGCCTCATCCCGCAGGCGTCGCAACATGCGGCCGCGCTTGTTGATGGTTCGGGCTCGCTCGTGATGGCGAACTGGGTGCCGCTCGATGGAATGGCCATCAACCTCTCGCAGAATGGTACGCAACTCGTGCTGCCCAACGGGACAGGTTTCCCAACCGGCGCGCTGATGTGGTGCGGATCGACAGCGCTGCCGGTGGCGGGCGACTGCGACGGCATACCGACAAATGCAGTGCGCTACGACTCGCCGACGTTCGGCGGCTTCTCGGTGTCGGCAAGCTGGGGTGAGGACGACTTCTGGGATGTGGCAGCGCGCTATGCCGGTGAGTTCAACGGTATCAAGCTTGCGGTGACGGCTGCGTATTCCCATCACAGCGACGAATCCCAGTTCATGGGCTTCGACACAGTTACAGGTTTGACGGCATTCCATCCGGTCCACCTCGACTCCGACTACTTCCAGGCAGGCGCGTTCATCCACCACGTCTCGTCGGGCCTCTTCCTCTACGGCGCCTATGGCGTCGAGGACAACAACAGTGTCTACGCCATCCCTGCGATCACGGCTGGCCAACCCAGCGGAAGCAACTGGTATCTCAAGGCCGGTCTACGCCGCAAATGGTCGCCGCTTGGACACACCGTGCTCTATGGCGAATATGGCGTTCGCGACGACATGTACCATCCCGCACTGACCGGGTTCGGCGTGACCGGCAGCGAATTGCGGCAGTGGGGCCTTGGCGTGGTTCAGGAGATTGATGCTGCGGCGATGACGCTTTGGCTCAACTACAAGAACTATGATCCAAGCATGTCAGGCCCTGGCGTTGCTGGAGTGTTCGACGACCTCGACGATCTGCACGTTGTTACGATGGGCGGTCTGATCTCGTTCTGATGCGCCGAACAGGTGCGGTAGACCGACTTGGACGCGTGTGACCAAGCTCGACTACTCTCCACTCGAGTGTTGGAATGGACCCGGTTCCCTTCCCCCTGGCGATCCGGGCCCGATAAAGGCTCAACTATCATTCCAACACGTTCTGAGGGAGCGGGCGCAAACCCGCTCCCTCTTTGTTTTTCTCGCATGATCTCAAACTTCGCTGCGGCGCGATGGATATTATGTTCCCGTCTTGGCGGTACGAAACGCCTTGAACGTGGTAGTCTAAAAGCTCAGTCGTGCCCTAGCGTGACGCTAAAAGCGCGCCCACCCATAGGCATGAGAAATAATTCCATAGCCTGAAGAAATGGGGGAATGTGTTCTTGATTCCAATTCCCGCAAGTTTGAGCCTGTGGTCTGTCTTTTGCGCGGCAGCCATCGCTCTTGCCGCAAGCGCAATGATCTACGTTGCGCGGTTGAATGCCCACTTGCGTCACGCCAAGACGGTCCTCGAACGGGAAGTCGTCGAACGCCAAGCCGCTCAAGCGCTCTTGTTGCAGAATGAAAAGCGGTTGCGTCAGATAATCGAAACCGAGCCGGAGTGCGTCAAAGTTCATGGCCGGGATGGCACCATTCTCGAGATGAACCCGGCTGGTTTGCGCCTCGTGGAGGCCGCGGCTCCATCCGACGTCATCGGCATCTCGGTCTACCAACTCGTAGCGCCTGACTATGCTGCCGCGTACCGTTCACTGACCCAACGAGTATTTGCCGGCGCGGTGGAGAAGCTCGAATTCGAGATCATTTCACTCAAGGACAGGCGGCTGTGGATGGAGACACACGCAGCCCCGCTCACGGATGCGCACGGCAACGTCACGGCGATTCTCGCAATAACGCGGAACATCAGCGCGCAGAAGCGCTATGAGCAGCAGATGCGCCGGGAAAACCGGGAACTCGCCCATGCGTCGCGCCTCGACACGGTCGGTCAATTAGCGACGATGCTCGCGCATGAGCTCAACCAGCCGCTCACGGCTATCGCCAATTACTCGAAAGGCGCTCTGCTGCGGCTGCGGAACAGCGAAGGCCGCGAGGAAGTCGTCGGAGCCATGGAGCACGTATGCGCGCAAGCCGAACGCGCGGCCAACATCATCCGCTCCTTGAGGGGGTTCATCTCACGGACCGATGAAGAACTAGCGTGCATTTCGATCAACGATGTCATCGAACGGGCGCTTTCCATCGCGCAGATCGAGGCGCAAGCCCAGAATGTCGCCATCGAGTGCGACTTCGCTCGGGATCTGCCAACCATTCTTGGAGAGCGCACGCAGCTGGAGCAGGTTGTGCTCAACATCGTGCGCAATGGCTTCGAGGCGATGGAGCACGTGCCGGCGAGTGGGAGGAAGATCAAAGTCGTCACCAGCACCGCCGGGAACGGCATGGCGAGAGTTTGCATCGACGATACCGGACCTGGATTATGCACCGATGAACTGGATACCCTGTTCACACCGTTCCTGACAACGAAGCAAGCCGGTATGGGAATGGGATTGTCAATCTGCAGGTCGATCGTCGAAGCACATGGAGGGCGGTTGTCGGCGGCGCAAAGCAAAGCCGGGCGCGGCCTGTCGTTCGCGTTCGAATTGCCGCCTTCCTGCGAGCAAAGGGTGATGCAATGAACAGCCGGGGAGCAGTCCTGGTCGTGGACGATGACGCGGCCGCGCGGGACTCGTTGCGATGGTTGCTGGAATCGGTTGGGCACGATGTCATCTGCTTCGCATCGGCCGACGCGTTTCTCGCACGCTATTCCGGCGAACCCGGCTGCCTCATTCTCGATGTTCGGATGCCGGGCATGAGCGGGCTTGAACTCCAACGCGAGGTGGGGAGGCGCGGTTGGCGTTTGCCGATCATCATGGTGACCGGACACGGCGACGTGCCTATGGCGGTACGTGCCATGCGCGCGGGTGCGGTGGATTTCCTTCAGAAGCCCTACGACGACCAGATGCTGCTGGAACGCACGGAGCAGGCTCTTCAGGCCGCGCGGCTGGCGTGGAATGAATGGAGCGAGGAGAAGGAAATCCAATCCCGCTTCGAGCAACTCACTCGGCGGGAGCGCGAGATCGCGATGCTTGTTGGATCTGGCAAGCCCAACAAGCTGATCGCCCACGAGCTCGGGCTAAGCTGCAAGACCGTCGAAGTGTACCGTGCAAACATGATGAACAAGCTGTCTGCGCGAAGCATCGTGCATCTCGTGCAAATTCTTTCCAAGATCAACGCCAAGAGTGCCGACTGCAATGTCGGACAGACGGTATTCAATTAGGGAAATCCCTATAGTGCAATGGTGGGCTTCCGAATTGTTCGCGTTGCCCGCCCATGGCGTAATCGCCTCTCCAAACCAGAAAATAATCTACAGGAGAGAAACGCCATGTCGCAGGAAGACGTGAAGTCGGCCTTGCTGAAGACGATCGAAGGTCTCAAGGCCAACCCGAACGCCTCCAAGGTGATCTTTCGAGCCGAGACGGAACTGGTCGAGAACGTGCGCTGCCAGGGAAAAGTTCGCGATTTCCCGCCCATGTTTACGGACGAACCCCCCGAGCTTGCCGGCGGCGATACGGGAATGAATCCGGTCGAACTGATCCTCGTTGCGCTCGGCACGTGCCAGGAAGTCATGTACAGCGCCTACGCCTCGGTGATGGGGATTCCGCTGGAGTCGGTGAAGTGCAATCTCAAAGGAAACCTCGATCTAAAGGGCCTGTTCGGCCTCGATCCGAATGTGCCTGCCGGCTATACGCGGATCTCGTATGAGACCGAGCTCAAGAGCTCGGCATCCCAAGACCAGTTGAGACAGCTGGTGCAGACCGTCGAACGGCACTGTCCTGTTCTCGATACTCTCCAGCGGCCCATGCAGGTCGAAGGCAAAGTCAACGCCAATGGGGCGCCGCTCAGCATGAACGCGGCGGCGGAGTAAGCCGGCGCGCGTGGGTTCAGGATCCCATCGGGAGGCGAGCTTGGATGAGCGCCTCCCTTTCGATTGCCGCAGCTCCACCCCCTCGGACCCACACACCGTCACTCATCGAGCGGACGGGTGTGCTTGCTCCAATTTCAACTCGGACAAGTCAGGAACGGCTTGATGACTTCACCTCGCTATCCCGATGACCGCCTCTACCATGAGGAAAATCTCTGGATCTGCAATCTCGCCGAACCCGGCACGGCGGCCATTGGGGTCAGCCATTTCGCTCAGGACCAATTGGGCGACATCGTCAGCATCACATTGCCGGGCGTCGGGCAGCGGATCAGCTTTGGAAACGCGTTTGGCGAGATCGAGGCCGCCAAGGTCGTCTCCGACCTGATCGCGCCCGCAAACGGCACCGTGATTGCCTGCAACGCAGAGCTGGTTGGCGATCCGACGCTCGTCAATAGCGACTGTTATGGCGCTGGCTGGCTCGTCCACATCGCGATCGATAGCGCCATGGATCATCCAACACTGATGACTGCGGCAAAGTACCGATCCCATGTCGGTGCGGACGACTGAGAACGCGGCGTGGCGTGACGAAATTTTCGAGGATGGAGCCAATGAGCAAAACTGTGTCGGATCTTATCGCACTCGCCAATGCGGTGGTGCCGCGCATCGACAAGAACAAGGCGGAGCAGCTTGTCTCAGGGGCAGGCGCCGTCCTGGTAGATGTGAGGGACGCTCCGGAGGTCGAGAAGACAGGAAAGATTGCCGGTGCCATACACGTTTCCCGGGGCATGCTGGAGTTCCGCGCGGATCCCACTTGCAAGTATCACGATCAGTCGTTTTCCATGGACAAGACATACATTCTGTATTGCGCGTCCGGCGGCCGTTCCGCGCTGAGTGCCAAGACACTCATGGAGATGGGCTATGCGCATGTTTACAACCTCGGCGCTTTCGAGGACTGGATGAAGGCTGGCGGGAAAGTCGAGCGGCCAATCGAACCTGGAATGCAAGAAACATCTTCCGCATGACGAGTGCACGCTTGGTCCGGTCTCACTGCATTCGAGGCCGGACCCTATCCGAACACCAAAATTGCTAGCGATGTTGTGCCGACGGCGACAAGGCTCAAGGCCCAGACAACGTCCAGATTGAACCACGAGCGTGCAATGAACCTCAGGCCAAGGTAGCGGTACGCCAGCCACGCCATGAGCGTGCCTGTCAATACCATCGCAACAGTGTGGACCGCGGCAACAAGGCCGGCAAATCCGACATCGGCTGCAACCAACCGGCGTGCCGCGACATGCCCGGACGAGACGCCGTCCGATGTGCACAGGCCAAGATAAATCGGGACGATCATCAGTCCCGCGCCATGTGCCAGGGCGACCACGAAGGACCACAGGCCAAGCTGTGTCGGCGGTATGCGTGCTAGCGCCCGTGAATGACGCCGATCGACAAGCCGGTAAATGCCGAAGGCAAGCACGGCGAGTGCCGCGATTGCGCGCAACTGGTACTGCCATTCAACGAACGTAACGATGAGGGCGAACGGCAGCAGGGCAATGGTCACTGCCAGGAAGTGACCGACTGCGAGCGGTAAGAATGCCATTGCCAGTGAGTACGAATTGCGATCCATGAGTGCGGCCGACACAGCAAGCGGCCAACCCATGGCCGGATTTGCCCCATGGTAGATACCGCTCAGGCCTATCGCCAGCCAGAGTCCCAGAACTGTCCAGCCGCCACCCTCCATTTTTACGTCGATGGGTAGCAGAAGGAATCTGTCGAGCAATCCCCGCCATCGAGATGGACTTGATGAGCGCGATAGCCATCTGGCATGGCTACCCAATAGTCCTCCGCGAACGCCAAACCGCGCTTGCCGATGTTCGCCATGACCTGGACCCCCTTTATGCCCCCAGGGTAGAACTGGTTGTCCCACGTCGAGTAGAACGAATTCGTCCAATAGATGCGACGTCCATCACGACTCAATTCGAGCATCTGAGGACCGCCAGGAAATTGCATCCCGTTGGGGTGCCGCGTTCGCCGCGCTACTCCACCGAGCCACAACTGGCTCAAGAGCACGGGTTGCCAAGGGTCGGACACGTCATACTGGCGGACTTCGCCGGTCCCCCAGCACGAAACGTACAAGAACTGGTCGTCCAAGGAGAGTGCCAGGTCGGCGAGCAAAGGTGGAACGGCACCGAACCCGTCGAGTATCGCTGGCAATCGATCGCTCGGTGCAGGTTCCGCGGGAATGCGTATCGTCTTCTTGGCGTGAAATGAACCTGCCTCGCGCCACCAAGTCCAGACCGAACCTTCCAGCGTCTGCGTATCGATGACGACACCGGCAAATCCGTACTCTCTGCTTGGATCGTGTGCCGGGCGCACCTCAAGCACCATCTGATGGTTCGAGCCGAGGTCGACAGTCTGAATATGGCGCCTTTTACGCAAGTCCCAAAAGTGAAGCCGATGGCCGTAACGGTTCTTCAAAAGCTCGTCTTTCACGAGTCCATTTTCGAACTGCGGCGGGAGACCCCATTCACTTGCAACCATATAGTTGCGAGGGAGATTCCACCAAAAGTCATAGTACATGCGCTGCGGACCGTTATCCTTTTCCCATCGGCCAACGATGTCGAAGGACTCGCAGTCCATGAGGAATACACCCGGAGGCGTATCTGCTCCAGTCTCTCCCCGCCCGCCGAGGGTACCTATGTAAATTCCTTCCGGACCGCAGTGAACTGTGTGGGTTCGCGATAGGCCTGTCCGCCGCAGCACCTCGTCGCCTTCGATGATCCGGTGAATTCTCGCTTTCGTCGGATGCGGCTTGGTATCCACCACATAAATGCGCGATGACCGAAGCCCAGGGATGACCAGATAGCGCCGCTCCACGAATGCATGCGAGGTCAGCGGGGAAAGGGCCTGAACCGCCCCGGGTTTTCCGGAGGCTGTTTCGTTTGAGTCAGGCGGCGAGTTTGGCAGGTGCCTCCAGGGCTGCATAGTAGGCGGCTTCAGTCTCGGCGGGCGGGATGTTGCCGATGGGCTCGAGAAGCCGGCGGTTGT